>JAKLEA010000003.1 GCA_022711755.1 Planctomycetota bacterium | reverse complement strand
AGCGCACGGACTACAACATGGCGTATGGCGTGAGCTACGAGGACAGGGGCGGAAGGATACGCCCGATCTGGCACGTCACGCAGCAGTGGGACGTGTATGTTGAGGGCGGCTACATCAACTCGGTGTTTGACAGCGAGGGCGTGTCAGGCAAGCGCCGCCGCGACCATCTGTGGATGGCCAGCGTCGGGACGAATTACCGGGTGACGAGCTGGCTGGAGCTGGGACTTGCGTATATGTGGCAGCACCGGCACAGCAATTACGATCAGACGAACTTCGAGGAGCATTCGGTGGTGTTGAGCGGCACGGTGACGTTCTAAGCGCGCGTATGCGCGACGTGCGGCGCGCGGATGCGCTCGATAGAAGGACGCGAATCAAAGACATATCCCGGCGCCTCAACAACGCCGGGATGTCTTTTTTCTGCGGGAAACGGAAAACGCTGTCAAATTGTTAAAAGTGTTATTCGTCTCCCCAGGGGAGGTTGGGATAGTGTTCATGACCGGTCGAATCGTTCTGCGCTCAACAGTCTGCGGAATGTTGGCAATCATCATTTCGGCATTCGCAGCCCGAGCGGCGGAACTGGGTCCGGAAGATGTGCTAATGATTGAAATCTGGCCGGATCAGCGGATGAACCGCGAGGTGGTTGTGTCGGAGGACGGCTCGATATCGCTTGCGGGAATAGGACGAATTCAGGCCGCAGGCATGACAGAGCGGCAGTTGGAGGATGAAATCAAGGCGTTGCTGGAGGGCGATTATCTTCCAAATGCTCAGGTTACAATTCATATTAAGGAATACAACAGCGGAACCGTAAAAGTTCTGGGCATGGCCACCAAGATAGGCCGCGTGCGAATTCCTAAGGATTGCACGCTTGTGGAGCTTCTTGTGGAAGTGGGTGGAACACTCCCGTCTTCAGATAACCGGGTGATAATACTTCGTAAGCCAACTGCAAAATCAACGAATACGAACGCGGCTCCGAAAGAGGCAGTCGCGCCTCCGCCTGCCGGCGAAACGAATACGGCGGAAGCGGCGGCTGAGAAACCTGCCGAAGCAGAAGAATTCGCGGCAAATGAAAAACACGGAATTAGCCTTAAGATAGACGAAGGCGAATTCGGAGAAGAAGCGCTTGCCCAATATACCAGAATTGTGGCGGATTTGTCCCGTGTGAGAAACGGCGAAAGAGAATGCCAGATTCGCGTTTATCCGGGCGACGTGATTGTTTTTCCAAGTCGCGGCGAGATGGTGGTCTACGTGATGGGCGAAATGCGTTCCGGCGGAATGTATCAGACAGGGCCGAATACGACGCTGATCGAAGCTCTCGCTATGGCCGGAGGCCCGGGACCTATGGCCGGCGATGTGTTGAAAGTGATAAAGGCGAAGGGAGATATAAAAAATATGGCTGCCGCTGAGGCTGCGGCAAAACAAGCCGAAGCCGGTGTCGGTTCCCCCACTGACATTCAAACTTTCAGCCTTGCTGAAATAAAGGAAGGCGGCAAAGGTAGCGACGTCATCCTACAAAACCGGGACATAATTCTTGTCCCGAAGAGTGAAGAAAGCATGTTCTATGTGCTTGGTGAGGTAAGGATGCCAGGCGCATACCCGATTGAAAAGGACTTAACGGTCATAAAGGCAATCAGTCTTGCCAAGGGACTAGGTCCGCTGGGGGACATGAACCGAGTTGAAATTCATCGTGAAACACCGTCCGGGACGAAGGTCATTGACGCAAAGCTCAAGGACATTGTTCAGCCCGGCGATACAATCTACGTGAAACAGACGATCTGGTAGACAAGGCGGGAAGCTGATAGCTGTTATTGGCTGACCGTTGAGGCCGAATTGAGGTGAAGTAAATTGCCAGACTGGCGAAACAATCCTGACGCGCAGATGCCGATGATGCAGTTGCAGGCCGGAGTCGCCGCATCGCAGGATCAGGCGATGCCGGCTGTTCCCAGCGCCCCCGGAGGGCAGCAAAACGCAGAACCGGGCGTTAACGTCTGGAACTACCTCTGGATAATTCGCAAAAGATTCTGGGTGGTGGTCCTGATGGTTCTGCTTTCCGGAGTGATGGCGGCAATTTATCTATGGGTTCGTAAGCCCGTCTACGTGGCCAGCGCGCAAGTGCTTGTGCAGCCACAAAATATGAGCCAATGGGCTTCAACAATGATTCAGCCCTGGCAGCAGCCGTCATGGCGTCAATACAGCCAGCAAACTCATATTCAGATACTGAAGGGCCGCGTGGTCATGGAAAAGGTGGTCAGGAAGCTGAAGCTGATTGACCGCTTCGCTGGGAGGCTTGGCCCGGAACAGAGGAAAATGGTAAGCGAAGGGCTGGAAGACGTGATTCCAGTCGGACTGCTGGAAAACATGGATGACCGGCAGGGAGAGGAATCTGTTATTCAGGATGTCGCGGAAAAACTCAGCGCTGCGATTGTCGTCACGCCGGTAAAAGATAGTTTCGTTCTTATCGTCTCCTGTGGCGCCGGCGATGCGCAACTTGCGGCGGACATTGTCAATGAGGTTGTGCAGGGATACTCTGAATACGATGTAGAGTTGCGACAGCAGGGCATTCAACAGGTTTTGGAATGGTTGCGCAAGCAGAAGGAAGTTTATGAAACAAAAATGGCTGATACGCGCAAGAAGCTTATTCAGGCCCATGCGCAGCTTGATATTGAAGCCATCGTAACCGACACGGGCGGTGGCGGCGGGGAAAGCGGCGAGTTAAGCCCGGAGCGCAGCGTCAGCGTTCTGGCCGAGAGGATGATAACGCTGAACCGCGAAGTAGTGGCGATGGAGATGGCCACCAAACGGAAGCGCGACATAATGGAAACGCTTCAGAAATGGGTGGCTTCGAAGGAATCAATTCTCACGCTTCCACCCTCGCTGGGCGGCGCAACCGATCAGCTCGAACAGATTGTCGCGCAGATACAACTGATGGAAGCGAAGCGGACGGCGGAGATGAACCAGTATGGGCCGAAGCATCCTGACGTCGTGGCGATGTCCAATAACATTGCCGCAATGGAGGAAGAGGCCCGGAAAGAACTGGAAATCGCCTTTCTGAAGGCTAAAGCCGATTATGAAATGTCATCGCGACAATTGCGCGGCCTAAGCGACATGCTTCAGCAGGAAAAGACCCGAGCGCGTAATCTGGCCCAAGCTCGGTTGGATGTTGACATGATCAGCCGCGAAGCGGACAGCGACCAGAAACTCTTTGAGACGTTGCTGAGTTCTTTGAAACAGACAGACCTGGTCGGCGACTTGCAGAACAGCAACATTAAGATTCTTGCCCTTGCGCTTGTGCCCAACAGACCAAAGCAGGAAGGCATCTTCAGAGTGATCGGCTTCCTGATGTTCCTGGGCATGGGACTTGGCGTCGGACTGGCGTTCCTGCTGGATGCGATTGACAACTCAGTGCGTGACATGGACGACGTCGAGCGTTACATCGGGCTTCCGGTCATCGGCTTCGTCGGCAACATCCGCGAAAGCCTGCCGACGGGCACGCCTCCTGATCAGGAAAGAGTCCCGATGCTTGCAGACCCGTCAAGCCACAGCATGTCGGGCGAATACCTGAGGTCCATCCGCACGAACGTTGTGTTCAGCGCGGCGGGCGAGAAGAAGGTCCTGCTCATGACGAGTTCTCTTCCCGGAGAGGGCAAGAGCACGCTCGTCTCAAACCTGGCCGTGATGCTGGCCTATGCCGGCAAGAAAGTTGTGCTGATTGATGCGGACATGCGCAGGCCGATCCTCCACCGTATCTTTGACATGGACAAGGAGCCGGGCCTGTCTAACGTTCTGGTCGGCGCGGCGACGATTGACGAAGTATTGAAGGACTCGACGGTTCCGGGCCTTGAGGTCGTCGGCGCAGGGCCGATTCCGCCGAACCAGGCTGAGTTGCTGCAATCCGACGCCATGAATGAACTGATCGAGATACTGCGCGACCGGTATGACTTTGTTCTGTTCGATACGCCCCCGGTGTGCAGCGTAACCGACTCGGTCGTGCTTTCGCTGAAGGTTGACGGCACGTTGCTGGTCGTCAGGGCAGGCAAAACCTCGCGTTACGCCCTGCGGACTGCGGCGCGCTGCCTGAGGACGGTGAATGCGCCGATCATGGGCGTGCTGATGAACGGCTTCAGCCTGGAACCTTCCGCCTACTACTACGGCAAATACGGCGGGTACGCATACGGTTACGGTTACTACTACTACCACTACTATTACCGCAACCGCGACGACAAGAAGACCGGCGGTTCCAAAGGAGACAAGTCGGGAAAACCGACGGAGCCTCAGGAGCCGCAGAATACACAGGAAAAGGCGTAAGGAAGCAACTCGCAACGCAGGAAAGAACAACGGCGCGCGGCAGATCGAAATCAGTCGCGCGCCGTTTCAATTTAATTTCTTTGCGGGGGGAGATTATCCCCGGCTGCGTTCAAGGATGCAGGTTAGGGTCGAGCAGACGTTCTCCGTCGCGGAGTCGTCAAGATCAAGGATTTCCTTCAGCGCGATGCCGATGTGCGGAATGTATTTCTCGATATATGATCGCTTCTTGTTTTCCTCGGCCTCGCGGCGACGCCGACGGACGTGCGAACCGAGCATGCGCCCGCACTCCTGCACGGCCAAACGTATTTCCTTCTCAATTTCAGGATAAGCCGCGATTGCCTCCTTGCTCTCAGATGTAAAGGGGACCCATACGCTGGCGACGTGCACCATGAGGACGAGCGGGCCGACCGGCAGCGAACCTGCGTGTTGCGACATGCCGTATGCCTTCCAGGAGACGTCGCTGACCCCTTGTGTGATTATGCACCCCCCCTGTTGATGCAGCAGCGGAACGCGATTGGCAAGCCGGAGAAGTCGGACGGTTCCTTCAGTGTCAAGCTCGCCGCCGTATGCAAGGCCGGCTTCCACCAGGAACGGATTGCCGCGGTAGACCGCGGGGGAACGACTGACCGCCGTGTAGAAATCCGCCTTGATCTGTTTCTTCAGTCCGGCAATTATCTGTTCCTGCCCGATGGGGCTGATGCAGTCCATGGGCGGATTGCGGAGCTTGGTCTCGCGTATGACCTTGATGAGCGTATCAGCCTCCTGGCGGGCTATGCGGGACGTTCTGGCTGTAGGATTGATTCTCGCAGTCTTTAATATCTCATCAGCGATCTTCGGGCTTACTCTTGAAAACTCCGAAGTTAAAAAGGATTTTATATTTCTGGCCTTTGTCTCTTCCAGCATCTTTATGAGCATGCCGAGTTCGATGCCGTATGGGTGCGGCTTGATCTCGCGCGGTTCAGATGGCAATTGATCGGTTGCCGCTTCGAAAACAACCTGTGCCCCATCGGGATTGGCGTATTCTATGCGCGTGTGCGGATTGGCAATCGCTGTTTGCTCCAGATATTCGTCAACGGATTGGCGCCCCCTGATATAGCGACCTTCCATTTCAATCTCGACGCGGGTCCCGTGCTCCACGTCCCACTGAACAACCTCTTCCTTGTGAATTTGAGGCTCGTTCTGCTGCGTGTTGATTGTGATTTCGTAATAGCTGACCGGTTTGTTGCGTCCCGTTCGGGAGGTTACGCAGACCGGTTTGCCTGTGGTCAGATGTCCGTACATTCCAGCAGCGGAGATGCCGATGCCCTGCTGCCCCCTTGACATCTTAAGCCGGTGGAATTTTGAGCCGTAGAGCAGTTTGCCAAAGACGCGCGGTATCTGGTTGCGCACGATACCGGGACCGTTATCCTCAACCACGACCTTGAAACGGTCTTCCACCTCGGTTTTTGAAATGGCAACTTTAAGTCGGGGCAGAATCTGCGCTTCTTCGCAGGCGTCAAGCGCATTGTCAACAGCTTCCTTGACGGCGGTCAGAAGCGCCTTACGCGGATTGTCGAAACCGAGCAGGTGACGGTTCTTTGTGAAAAACTCGCTGATGGAGATTTCCCGCTGACGTTTGGCCATTTCGGCGGCAGTCACGGGATGGGAGGGTTTCCGGACGGATTTTGGCGCTGGTTTGTCGCCTTCAGGCGGGGTTTGCGGTGCGGTTGAAAAAAGATTTGACTGGTTGGTGATGTTTTCAGAATCGCCCATTTGTCTCCTCCAGTCCGGCTTATGGCCGGATAAGCTTACATTCCGGACAAAATGCGCAGAATATTGAGATTTCCCTGATTTTTCTGTTGCGCAGGCATACAACGAGTGGTATGGTAAGACCTCCAGAATGATGAGAACATGGCCTGCGCGATCCGTTCGAGTTCTCAGGGACGTCTTCCAGCGGACAGCAGGTATTGTAACACAAGATGGCGCGGATGCAAGATCTTGACGGAAAAGCGATGGAATTTCGTCAGGTTGAATTCGGAGGCGGCTCCGGAGGGTTGAAGGGGTCTCCGAACTCGAAGTCAAGATGTTGTATTCCAGGTGATTCTGTGTTGCAGGCGGCGGTGGAGGGTGGAATATGACCGCTCCAGAGAAGGTTCCGGGGTTCCCGGCCCGTGATGGGGACAAGGAATCAGGGGGGCAGTCAAGCAAGAATTCCGCAACATCGTCACAAAAAAAAACAGACGCTGTAACAAGCGGAGATCATGCCGGAAAGGCTACTGGAGATTCAGACGCTCTGGTGCGCTTCCTGGCGGATTCTGGCTTGGGTGATGTCGAAGAGTCGCCGATGGACGTTCTAGGCGACGCGGACGATCAGCAGGAAGCGGGGGAGGAGTTCCCGGAGGTAGCGGAAATCCCCGTTGCTGGTGCGGTGTCCGATGGGATTTCGCCTGAACAGCCCGAACCTTCTGACATCGTTTCTGAAACTGAAGAGAAATGCCTCGCATCAGATAATGATGGAGGTTTGTGCCAGGTAGAGATGGCCGAAAACAGCCACCCGCCGGTCATTCAAATGGCCGGTGAGCAAGGGGGGCGCGTTTCGGGTTCGGAGGGGAGACCGATACGGGTTGCGCCGATTGGAGGGGCATCTGTCACTGAGAAAACTGCCGTTCCCCACGCGGCAGGATCCCCACCCCGACCAGCGGCAGGTGACCACGGCATAAGCAATCCGCAGGCGGTTCTGGACTTCGATTCGCGCGCCCCCTCCTTCTCAAATGAGAAGGGGGAAGGAAATGACGATGGACAAAACCCCGGGGAGGGAGGGGGCCCCGGGGGGACGGAATGGGTGGGAGACGCGATATCGGAACCGAAATCAGTATCTGAAACAATATCTGTAATTGCCGTTCCGGAGAAGGCGGATTTGGTTACGCTCCCTATTGCTCCGCCGCCCAAAGCGAAACAGGAACCTGTGTCCTTGGAGGCGTCGCCGCATCATCAGGAGGAAAGTCCTGTTCCCGAGATCAGTTTGCAGGAAGCCCTCACAACCCCCTCGCCGGAACCGCCCGGCGCGCCACAGATTGAAATCGTACAGCCGCCGTCCGGTGGAGCCGAACCGCCCGGGCCGTCAAAAGATTTTATCATGAAGATGTTAACCCTGGCGGCCGGATTTGCGCTGTTTCTTCTCGTCGTCGGCCACATTAAGACCGACATAGCAGAAAGGCATAAAGAGCAGCAGGCGGATATTGAAAGGATACAAATGCGGATGGACAACTTGGAAAGCAGGATGGATAACTTGCAGAAAAAAGTTAACGATTAGGCGACGTCAATCGTGTCATAAGCGCGAAATTGCTTGACAGCCCGTATGCGCGGCCATATATATCTGTCGGTTTTCGCCGGGATTCCCATCCGGGGGTGGGAGTGTCGCGAAAAATAATCTCCCCTGTGGGATTTGCCGGACCGAGCAATGCCGGTCCGAGTTGGTTTTCTTTGACGAAGGAAATGGGCGGGCTGTGGACGCTCGCCCCGGGAAAGGAGAATTTCAAGATGGCAGTGAGAATAGGCATCAACGGTTTCGGACGCATCGGCAGGCTCGTTTTCCGCGCAGCGGCCGAAAATAAGGACGTGCAGGTTGTCGCGGTGAACGACCTTGCTGACGCCCCGACCCTCGCGCACATGCTGAAGTACGATTCGGTTCACGGGCGCTTCGATGGCGTTGAGGTCGCCGAGGGCGGCCTTAAGGTCAGGGGACAGAAGGTTCAACTGTTCGCGGAAAAGAACCCGGAAGCCCTTCCCTGGAAAAAGAACGGCGTGGACATCGTCGTCGAGTCAACCGGCGTGTTCACCTCCAAAGAGGATTGCATGAGACACCTGACCCCGGAAAACGGGGCGAAGAAGGTGCTGCTGTCCGCCCCGCCGAAGGGCAAGATTGACGCCGTCATCGTCCTGGGCGTCAACGACAAGGAACTGAAGGCCACGGACAAGATCGTCAGCAACGCGTCCTGCACGACCAACTGCCTTGCCCCGATGGCCAAGGTTCTGGACGACACGTTGGGTATCGTGAAGGGCCTGATGACCACGGTTCACGCCTACACGAACGACCAGCGCGTCGCTGACCTGATTCACAAGGATCTGCGCCGCGCCCGCGCCGCCGCGCTGAACATCATCCCGACCAGCACCGGAGCCGCGAAGGCAATCGGAGAGGTCATACCGAGCCTGGCCGGCAAGATGAACGGTTTTGCCTTGCGCGTTCCAGTGGCGACGGGATCAGCCGTGGACCTGGTGTGCGAGACGAAGCAGAAGGTTGATATCGCCAAGCTGCATGAGGCGATGAAGGCCGCAGCGGAAGGTCCGATGAAGGGCATTCTGTGCTTCTGCAATGAGCCGATCGTGTCCAGCGACATCGTCCATGACTCCCGCTCCTGCATTTTTGACAGCCTCTCCACAATGGCCATGGGCGAGAACATGATCAAGCTGCTGGCCTGGTATGACAACGAGTGGGGTTACAGCAACAGGATGGTCGAGCTGGTTGCCAGAATGGGCGCGATGATGTAACACGCCTGACGCATCTGTTTCCTGCAAATTCGCGAATGGGGCGGGCGGGCCGACTCGGCTGCCCGCCCTGTTCGATGTTTCCTGCAAGGCCTTGAGTCGGCGGTCCGCGCCGTCCGGCTCTTCCGCGCATCTGACGGAGAGTATCCTAGATGAAGAAAATGACGATCAGCGACATTGACGTCGCCGGGAAGCGCGTCCTCGTGCGCGCCGATTTCAACGTGCCGTTCGACGAGGAGACAAAGACAATCACGAACGACCGACGCATCATTCAGTCGCTGCCGACCATCAGGGACCTTCTGAAACGCAACGCGACGGTCATCCTGATGAGCCACTTCGGCAGGCCGAAGGGCAAGGTGGCTCCGAAGTACAGCCTGGAGCCGATCCGCGTCCGGCTGGCGCAACTGCTGGGCAGGGACGTCGCCATGCTGCAGATGCCCCTGACGGAGCAGGTCATCGAGGCCGCGAAGAAGGTGAAGCCCGGCGAGGTCGCGCTGCTTGAGAACACCCGCTTTGTCGCTGAAGAAGAGGCAAACGACGAGGCGTTCGCCAAAAACCTGGCAAAACTGGGCGACGTCTTCGTCATGGACGCCTTCGGCACGGCGCACCGCGCGCACGCCAGCACCGAGGGCGTGGCCCGGATTCTGCCGGCCGTGGCCGGTCTCCTTGTCGAGAAGGAAATCAAGTATCTGGGCGGCGCCCTGAGCAATCCGAAGAAGCCGTTTGTCGCCGTCCTGGGCGGCGCAAAGGTGGACACGAAGCTGGGCGTCATCGAGAACCTGATGCACAAGGTGGACTCGATGTGCATCGGCGGGGCGATGGCCTATCCGTTCCTGAAGGCGAAGGGCGCGAAGGTCGGCGCTTCTCTGGCCGCGGATGAGGACGTCGAGCTTGCGAAGAAGCTGCTGGCCAAGGCCGCCGAAGCCCACAAGGAATTGCTGCTGCCGGTTGACCACGTCTGCGGAGACAAGTTTGACGAGAAGGCACAGGTCAAGACGTTTGAAGGCGACATACCGGACGGCTGGATCGGGCTGGACATCGGCCCGCAGACCGCGACACTTTACGCCGGCAAGATCGAATCCGCCGGAACGGTGATATGGAACGGCCCGATGGGCAAGTTCGAATGGGAGAACTTCTCCGCCGGGACGAAAGGCGTCGCGAAGTCCCTTGCCGCGTGCAAGGGCGCGACAATCGTCGGGGGGGGGGAGACGGCCGAGGCTGTCGAGGACATGGGCATGGACGAGAAGGTTTCCCACGTCTCGACCGGCGGCGGCGCGTGCCTGGAGTTCCTCGAAGGGAAAAAGCTTCCCGGCATTGAAATCCTGAAGAACTCGTGAACAGACGGCGCGCAGCCGGACGTTCTGCTGGCGGAGAACCGTGAGCGTCAAGATTCAGCCGTCAATCCTGGCCTGCGACATGGCGCGGCTGGGAGACGAAATTAAGCGCGGCGAGGATGCCGGCGCGGACAGTTTCCACCTCGACATCATGGACGGGCACTTCGTCCCGAACCTGACGATGGGCCCGTTCGTGGTGGAGGCGTGCAGGCGCAGCACCCGGCTTCCCCTGGACGTTCACCTGATGCTGGACAACCCGGAGGATTTCATCAAGCCGTTTGCTGACGCCGGCGCCAGCTCGCTGATCTTCCACATCGAGGTCCACCCCGACCCCCGACCGCTGGCGGCGGAGATCAGGCGGCTGGGCGTCAGGCCGGGGATATCCCTGAATCCGGACGCGAAACCGGAGAGCCTGGCCCTCTGCGCCGAGTGCATGGACCTTGCTCTGGTGATGACGGTCTTTCCTGGTTTCGGCGGGCAGAAATTCATAGAGGACGCGCGGCGGAACATTCGCGGCGCGAGAGACATCCTCACCGCCGGGGCCGAGATTTCCGTTGACGGCGGCATCAACCCCGATACGGTTGCGAAAGCTGCCTCCGACGGGGCCAACGCGATCGTCGCCGGAACGGCAGTCTTCCGCGCCACCGAAGGCATGAAAGCGGCGATTGATACGTTGCGCCGGATTGCGGACGCGCACTATCGCGGAAAAGGGGAAGGATGAAGGTCTACGGGCGGGCAAACCGGGACGACCAGGGGGGGGGGATATTCATCAAGTGCGACGGTTGCCGGGGCACGGTCCTGCGAAAGGCCGTCGAGGAGAGGATGCAGACCTGCCCGGAATGCGGTTTTCATTTCCGGATAACCTGGCAGGACCGCGTTCGATGGCATTTCGACCCTGATAGTTTTATAGAGACGAACGCAGGCTTGGAATCCGCCGATCCGCTGGGCTTCGTCGCGGATAAATCCTATCGCCGCAAGCTTTGGGAGGACCAGCGCGCCACGGGGCTGCGCGACGCCGTGGCGACCGGCTCCGCGCGAATCGAGGGCAGAACAGTCGCGGCGGCAATCATGGATTTCCGCTTCATCGGCGGCAGCATGGGCGGCGTGGTCGGGGAGAAAATCGCCCGCTGCGTGGAAACCGCCGCCGGACTGGGATGCCCGTTCATCAGCTTCGCCGCGTCCGGCGGGGCGCGCATGCAGGAGGGCGCGTTCTCGCTTATGCAGATGGTGAAGACCGCTGCCGCGGTCAGGCGGTTTCAGGACGGGGGGGGGCTGTACATCTCGGTCATGACCGACCCGACCACGGGCGGCGTGCTGGCCAGTTTCGCATCGCTTGGAGACGTGATCATTGCCGAACCCGGCGCGCTGATCAGGTTCGCCGGGGCCAGGGTAATTCGGGAGGCGATCAAGCACGATCTGCCGGAGGGCTTTCAGAAATCGGAGGACCTTCTTGAGCGCGGATTCCTGGACGCTGTTGTCCCGCGAACGGCGCTCAAAAAGACGATTGCGACGGCGATGTCGCACCTGAAAGGTCCGGCGGCATGAGGCGCCAGGCTTGATCGCCGGGAGGGGAACAGGAAGACGGGAGGACGACGTGGACCGCAAGGAAGAATTCAGGCTCAAAAGCGCTATTCTGACGGAGTATATGAAAGAGCGTTCGCTGAGCGGGATTTTCGTCGCCCGCCCGGCCAACGTGGCGTGGCTCGGATGCGGGGCTTGCAACGTCGTGAACGTGACCGGCGCAACCGGCGTAGCCACGCTCGGTTTTGTTGACGGCGAACTTCACCTCATCGCCAAAAACATCGAAGTCCGGCGAATGCTTGAGGAGGAGCTGGACGGAATCGCGTCCATACGAACACACACGGCCTCGTGGCACGAGTTCGGCAAAGGGGAGACGTTCATCCGCAGGCTGCTGGCCGGGGGCCGCGGAGCGTCGGACTGCGGGCTTGACGCAACGGCGGCGCTGGACGCGAAGTTCGACGAGCTTCGCTATTCCCTGACCGACGCGGAGATGGACCGGTGCCGGATCGTTGGCCGGGACCTGCGGGACGCCATGGAGACGGCGTGTCGGGCGGTCAGGCCGGGGATGCGGGAATGCGACGCGGCTGCGGCGCTTTTCGCGGAATGCCGCAGGCGGATGCTTGAGCCGGTTGTGGCGCTGGCCGCTGCCGATGAGCGGATCGGGATGTACAGGCATCCAACCATATCGGAAAAGAAAATCAAAAAATGCCTTTTAATGGCGACCTGCGCAAGGCGATGGGGTCTGACCTGCGCGATCACGCGGATCGCGCATTTCGGGACACTGCCGCAGGAGCTTGTTGATAAACATAGAGCGTGCCTGAGCGTTGACGCGACGCTGATCGCCAATTCAAGGCCGGATGCGGCATTCGGCGAAGTTCTGCGCAAGGGCATCGAGGCCTACGCCGCGGCGGGCTTCGCGGACGAATGGAACCTGCACCACCAGGGCGGCCCGACAGGCTACGAGGCGCGCGAATTCATAGTTGCCCCCGGCGAGATCAGGAAGGTCAGGCAGCGGCAGCCGATCGCATGGAACCCCTCGATCACGGGCACAAAGTCCGAGGACACGATTGTCGCGACCGGCGGCGGTCAGGAGATCGTGACAGGAGGGGGGGATTGGCCGACGATCGAGGTCGAAGCGGAAGGGATGAAATTCCAAAGGCCGGATATCCTGACCCTGCCCGCCTGAGAAATGACGGATCCACTTTGCCGTTTGTTGTTGTTGACTAAAACGCTCCTCATCGCTACGATTATTGCCTGGGGGTTCCGGACGGTCCCTCCCGGGGGCGCGATGTCCCGTCGGATCGTCAGGACCGAAGGCTTCAACTAGGAGAATCCGGTGGCCGATGAGCACAGGGCTAATCTGGAGTTGTCGAAGATAATCCTGCGCAACGGGATTGTGCCCCCGTCGGCGCTCAAAGGGCCGCTGGACGAGGCGCACGATAAAAAACTATCCCCCAAGCAGTTCATGGAACTGCTTGTGACACAGGGCGTTCTGAACACGGAGCAGGCGCACGGCATATGGGCGGACTTCCAGGGGGATAGTCTGCCGGACAGCGTCGCTGATTTCCAGATTCTCTCGCAGTTGGGCAAGGGCGGCATGGGCGTGGTCTACCGGGCAGCCCGCATGGGGGACGGGGAGATTGTCGCGTTGAAGGTCATGCGCCCGTCCAAGACGGTGGCGCGCACGTCCCTCGACCGGTTTTATCGCGAAGCCAACGCAATGATAAAGCTTCAGCACCCGAACATCGTGCGCGGCATAGCATGCGGGGAGGTTGAAGGCCGTCATTACATGGCGATGGAATACGTCAGCGGCGAGGCGCTAAACAACTATGAAAAAGACGGTGGAAAGATTCCGCCGGGCCAGGCGACCTACGTGGCCATCGGGCTTGCGCGCGCCTTGGCTTACGCCCACACCCAGCAGCTTGTGCACCGCGACGTAAAACCCAACAACGTCATCATCTCCGCGACCGGAGAGGTAAAGCTGACGGATTTCGGTCTGAGCAAATGGGAGGAGGACGCAGGGGCGAACCTTACGATGGCCGGAAGCGGCATGGGCACGCCATATTACATGGCTCCGGAGCAGGTGCGCGGCGCCAAGTTCGTTGACGGCCGCAGCGACATATACTCCCTCGGCGCAACGCTTTACGAAATGCTCACCGGCAGGAAGCCCATCGAGGGCAAGCCCATGCAGGTGCTTCTCAAGCTGGAGCAGGGGGAGCGGATTCCGCCCGTGCGCGAACTGGAACCTTCAATCCCGGAGCGCCTGGCGCAAATCGTGGCGAAGATGATGGCGCATAAACCTGAAGATCGCTATCAAACTTCCGCCGACGCCGCGCATGATCTTGAGGAGTTTGCCGCTACGCTTTCGCCGGAGGCATTCAACGGCCCGCTGCCCATTGCCCCCGACCGGGCAATGGAAATGACAAAGGAGACCGGCGCGACGTGCATCGGCATGCCGGCGGTCAAACGCCAGAAAACGGCGCAGCACGATATCCCCACCCCGCCTGCCGGAATGCCGGCCATGGGACCGCCGGATGACGTCCTGTATTTCGTGAAATATCGCAAACCTGACGGATCGCCTTTCATAAAACCCTATGACCGTGAGGCAATGCGATACAGGGTTGAGGGCGGGCGCTTCAACGGGACCATACTCGTCCGGAAAGGTCAGGAAGGCGAATTCGTGCGTCTGGACACTATACCGGAACTGAACGAGATGCTGATGGAGGTCAAGACGCTGGTTCCACAAACCTCGGAGCCTCTGCCGCCGCCGGCGCCGCCGAAAACCGTTGAGCCTCCGCATGCGCCGCACATGCCCAGACAGCAAACTATTGAAGAGGCCGCAACGGTCGTCAGCCCGCACCAGGTTCCGGAAGATGAGGATACGCCGATCAACGCGGCAGCTTCGGCTCCGCCGGTTGGCGTTGTTATGCAGCAGAAACCAGCCTCGCCCGCAAAAACTCCCCCCGCGCCGGCAAGACCCCCGGCCGAAGCGCCGCCCCAGCCTGCGGGGATGCCAAAATGGATTTACGGGGCGCTCGGAGGCATGGGGCTGATCATAGTAATCCTTCTCATCCTCGTCATTAAAATGATGTCGAAGATGTAAGCGCGTATATTAAAAGAACGCCAACAGGTGGGATAGGTTCTTTGAATCCACACGAACCACGTGCGAAAGCGAATAAGTTCGTGCTTGAAACGCCAGGCGACAAACCTTCCCGCCCCATTTCATACACGCGCTAAGGGCGGCGGACTGTTGCGCCCGGCGCAACTCTTTTAATTTTTCAACCTTTTACGCTGACCCAGCGATTGCTCTTCGCCGAGAGGATGGCGTTCATGCCAATGGCGAAGGTATTGATATTATCTTCGACGTCCGTGGGGGGGCGAATTCCGTCCTGAAGAGCCTTGTAAAATGCGTAGAGCAGCCCATGATGGCCCGTCGGGTAGTATGGAACGATCTCGATTGGAACGGGCTGGTCCGGGGTTTCGGCCAGGACGTAGAAGGGGCGATCGTCATCTGGAATGTAAATTTCGCCCTTTTCGCCAACGAGCCTGAGCCTTCCGTTCCAGCTTGTTTCAGCGCCCCTGGATACCCATGAGCCGGAATATGCTATGCTGCAACCGCTCTCAAAGTCTATTGCCGCCACTGCCGCAGCGTTGCCGCTATACCAGCTCCAGCTTGGTTTCCAGGATTTGGCCATAACACGGGAGGCGTTTGAGCCGAGAAAATAGCGCAGCATATCGAACTGGTGGACGGCCATGTCTTCCAGAAGAGGCTCTTCAAGCTGCTCATGCCAGCCGCCGAATCTCACAGATTTGTGGAATGAGAATTCTCCGTATTCGACGCGGCCGATGACGCCGGCGTCAAGCGCCTGTTTGACCGCCATGGCGACCGGGCCGAAGCGATAATTCTGGCAGATCATGCAGATGCGTTTTGAGGACTGGGAGGTTTTCAGAATGCTGCGCGCGTCGGCCATGTTCGTGGCCAGGGGCTTTTCCATTATCACGTGGCGCCCGGCTCTCATGGCGGCTATGGCGTAGGGGCGGTGCGTGTCATTTGGGGTGCAGATCAGGACCGCGTCGCAATGGACCTTTTCCAGTCCGTCCAGGAAGTTCTTGAAGATCGGGAAACCCATGCTGTGGAACTGCTGGTAAATTTCGTCATTCAATTCAACGGCGCCGATCACCTCGAAATTGGGATGTTCGCTGAGAATCTGCCACCACCAGCTACCCATTCCGCCCAGGCCAACCTGCAACAACGCTAATTTTTTCATCTAAAAGCTCCAACGTCTCATGATTCACAGGGCGCGACCTTGCGCGCGCGCCATTTTTCGCCATGAAGAACACGAATTATAGAACGGGACGAGGCATCATGCAAGATGGAACGCGCCCCGCCTGAGAAGAAACCTGTCGAATAATCGGAAATGGCGGATGGGGTTGTTGTTGCGGAAGGCTTGACAATAATTGCCGGGTAATCGTTCAACAGCCGTTTTTTTACGCTTGACAAGATATCCGGGCTGCTTATAATCGGTCTTCGACGGAGAGGGTTGTGTGTCTTCGCGCGCCGCCTAGGCGGGCGCGTCACCTGCAGGGAGGCTGTGATGAATATCGCCGCTAAAGTATTAGTCGTGCTTGTGATAGCGCTGAGCGCTCTGAACTGCGGAGCGAATTTCTACCTGTTCAAGAAGCGCACTGACTGGAAGACGCGCTACGAGACAGACGTCAATGCGGCCAATGCCCAGATCGAGTCGGAGAAGGACACCGCCGCGCGGTGGCATCTCTGGGCTTTGAATCAGACCGCCAGAGCGGACAAGTTGCAAAGCGAGATCGGGCAACTGAAGACGGCGGCTGAAGAACGCCTTGCCGCCATCAAGGACAAGGACAAGCAGCTAGCCGCCCAGGAGCGTCAGATCGCCGAGACTCAGGAACTGGCCAAGGCTGCGCAGGCCAACCTGAACAAGCAACAGGACATCGCTCAATCTTACAAGGCCGAATCGGAGAAGTACAGCGCCCAGTTACTCGAAGCGCAGAAGACGATCGCCGAGAAGAGCGAGCAGGTTGCCTCTCTGCAGAAAAATATTGACCAGCTCCAGGAAGAAAAGAAGGAACTGGTTCAGACCAACAAAAAGATCAGCCAGGACCTCGCCAAGATGGAAAACGCCTGGCAGGAAGCGCAGCAGTTGGTCACCCTGCCCGATGTCGGGGAGTTCCCGCCGCCCCTTGACGCAACAGTCATTGATTACCGCAACGACCTGAATCTCGTCGTTCTCAATGTTGGACGCGAGCAGGGCGTGAAGGTGAACTACAAGTTCACGGTTTATCGCGCGGATGCATACGTTGGGAAAGTCGTTGTTGACATGGTTGACGACGGCGTCTGCACGGCGCGTCCGGTTGACGGCATGCAGGCGGAAGGCCAGGAGATTCAGGTGGGCGACGCCGCTACCACCAGGATTCAGTAGCGACGGAAGGATGCGCATATGAGCAAGATCCCGACATGGGCGTTGCTTGCAGTTGCTTCGGTCCTGCTGGTGATAGGCGCCGGGCTTTCTGTGTATGAGATCACATCTTTTTACTCCGGCAACGAGGTCCCCCCGCAGGCTGATTTCGGAAGCGATGCGTATCCCAAGCCCGAAGGGCTTCCGAATCTGAAGGACGAAGCCGCGCTGCAAAAACTCAAAGAGCAGGCGGCGGAGGGAAAACTTTCGACGGAAGTGAAAATCCCGGAGGGACAGGAGCCTGATTACGTCGGCAAGAAGGGCGGCGCAAAAGAGCGGCCTTTCAACGCCGCGATAACGAAGTCCGGTGAGGAGGGAGCTGCGGCGCCGGCGCAGCCTGCGGCTGCGGAGCCTGCGGCGGCGCAACCGGCGGCCGAGCCGAAGCCGGAAGAACCTAAAAAGTAAGGGCGCGGAGGAGAGAAGCAGAAAAGGCTGTTCCTTTGCAGCGCGGAGGGCCTGCAAGGGCGACGGTTTGCGCGTCCCACAGCAGGATTTTGTCCGCGCTGCTGCGGATAAAAATCGCCGACGGCGCCCGCCGTGAGGCCTTGTTCGTTCGCGCTCGCTCTACCGCCCGCCGGAATCGGTGAACACATATGCGCCTGCGAAGCATGTTCGACAGGGTCCTGAGTCTCGGGTCGCTCGACATGGGCATTGACCTGGGCACGGCCAACACGCTCGTCTACGTGGCCGGTCGCGGCATCGTCCTGAACGAACCATCCGTCGTGGCCATACGAAAGGGATCCCGCCCCCCAGTGCTGGCGACCCCAAACGCGGTCGGCAAGGAAGCCAAGGCGATGCTTGAGCGCACGCCGGGCAGCATTGTCGCCATCCGTCCCATGAAGGACGGCGTCATTGCCGACTTCGACGTGACGGAGCAGATGCTGCGCTATTTCATTCGCAAGGTGCATAATCGCACTTGGGGCAATCATCCGAGACTCATCATCGCCATCCCGTCGGGCATCACCGCCGTCGAAGAGAGAGCAGTGCTCAACAGCGCGGAGCGGGCGGGCGCGCGAAAAGTGCGCCTGATCCCGGAACCGCTGGCTGCCGCGCTCGGCGCCGGACTCCCCGTGGCTGACCCCGTCGCAAGCATGGTGGTTGACATCGGCGGCGGAACCACGGAAGTGGCCGTCATATCCCTGGGCGAGCTTGTCACGCAGAGCAGCATCCGCGTGGCCGGCGACAAGATGGACGACGCCATCATCCAGCACGTTCGCAGCCGCTACAACCTCGACATCGGACACCGGACGTCGGAAGACGTGAAGATCGAACTCGGCTCCGCGTATCCCATGGATGAGGAACTCTCGCGCGAGATTAGGGGCCGGGACCTCATCGCCGGCCTGCCCCGCTCGGCAGTCATCACCTCGGAAGAAGTCCGCGAGGCGCTTCGGGACAACGTGCAGGAAATCATCACCAGCATCAAGTCAACACTGGAGAAAACCCCGCCGGAGCTGGCCAGCGACCTTATTGACCGGGGCATCACGCTCTGCGGAGGCGGAAGCATGCTCAGAGGGATGGACAGGGCCATCGCCGAGGAGACGGGCCTGCCCACGCGATGGGCTGAGGACCCCCTCTCATGCGTCGCGCGCGGAACAGGGCGGATGCTGGAGGCCACTGTCGAGCAGCAGATGGGCATCCAGATGTTCAACGAGGAAGACATTGAGGAGTAGGAGCAGGCTCGGATACTTTCTAGGCCGCCATATCGGAATCATCTGTCTTGGGGCGTCGGGGGCGGCGCTGCTGACGCCGGGGAGGCTTGTCGAACCGTTCAGAATCATCGCGCGCGACCCCCTCGTGGCAATCCAGTGGCCGGCGGTCGTGGCTGCTGAATCTTCATCCGGGTTTCTGTCGAAAATATGGCGGGTCTGGGGCGCAACACGCGAGAACGAGAAATTGCGCGCCGAGGTCGCCTCGCTTCGCAACCAAAACCGCAAACTCGAAAACGAACTGCGCACGATGCGCTCCCAGTTGGAAAGCATCGCCAGACTGAAGGAAATGATGCCCTCCGCCGAGCCGCTTATCGTGCGCGTCATCGCCGCGGACACGGCCATGGGGAACGAGATCGTTACCGTGACGGGCGGCAAGGGGGACGGTGTCAAGGTCGGGCAGGCGGTGACGATCGAGGGGGCGTTGCTCGGGCGCATATGCGAGGTCGGCTCGCTTCAGAGTCGCGTCAGGCTGGTGACGGATTCCCGGTCGAAGGTCGGCGTCTTCGCGCTGCGCAGCGGGCAGACGTGCGTCTACCACGGAAAGGGAACCGCATCCGGCGAGCTTGCATACCTGTCCAAGGACGCCGATATTGACCGCGATGACGTCGTTCTGACCGCCGGCTTGCCGCCTACATCTTTGAGCGTCGGCCTTCCAAGGGGAATTCCGGTGGCAAAGGTTCTTCGCGCAGATATAAATCGCCGGGACCCCGCAAGCCTCAAGGTTGAGGCCGAGCCTCTGGCCCGGCTCGCGGGGCTTGAAACGGTTGAAGTTCTCCTGACGGGCAAATGATCTCATAACGCCGCCCGATTCGGAATGCAGACCGACCTGCACATTCCCGCGATCGCCATTCTGTCCATCGCCGCCGCCTGCGCGCCGCCGGCTGACGGGGGGGAGGTGGTCGTAATCGAGCGCGCCAGGAAGCTCTCGCAGCTTGTCGGCGAAACCGATCGTCAGACCGGCAAGCCGACGCTCAACCGCACAATCAGCAGTTGCGGCATTTTCGGCACGGACCTGGGCTATTCATTCAGGCACAAGGACCGGACGTGGTTCCTGTTCGGCGACACGAAGGGCGTTCACGGCGGGGACGCGATAGCATGGACGACGGATGAAGATCCCGAAGCGGGGCTTCGGCTTGAGTTCATCCGCGGCGCCGACGGCTTGTACAAACCGATCTCCATTCCCGGAATCTCGCAAGGCGACTTCGAGGTCCCGGTCGCGGGCGTCAGCGCCGACGGTAAAATGTATGTCTATCATACGACCGACCATTCCGCCGAAAGAACGATGGGGCGCTGCGTCCTGGCCGTGTCCGAGAACGACGGGCAGACGTTCAAATATCTCTACGACGTCTCCCGCGATCATTTCATCAACGTCGCGATTGTGCCATGTGACGGGAACGGTTGCGCGGCGGCGACTGCGCGCAATGGCGGAGACCTGTTCATCTTCGGCTCAGGGGAATATCGCAAGAGCAACGTCAGGCTGGCAAGGCAGCCTGCGCGGGACATTGAAAACCGCGAAGCCATCCGGTTCTTCACCGGGCTTGACGAGGCGGGAATGCCGAAGTGGAGCAAGGCGGAGGGCGATTCCGTTGACCTTTTCAATCAACCGACCGTGGGGGAATTATCCGTTTCATATAATCGCCGCCTGGAGCGATGGATCATGCTCTATAACGCCGCGCCGCCGATGCGCGGCATCAACATGCGGACGGCGCGATATCCGTGGGGGCCGTGGTCGGAACCGACGATTATCTTTCAGCCCTGGATGGACGGCGGATACGGGCGATTCATCCATGCCAGCCGGGCCTTCGGCGGGACGGACAATCTGCACGATCCGGGGCGCGAGAACGAATGGGGCGGGGAATACGGGCCGTATCAGCTTGCGGAAATGACGCGCCAAGAGGGGGAGGGCACAGCCGTTTATTTCACGATGTCCTCGTGGAACCCTTACACGGTCGTTCTCATGAAGGTTATTATTGGAATCAAAGGTGTTGACACGGGGGGGGTGTTTGAGCGAAAGTAGCGGGTGTTGCGACGGGCTTCTCCATCCGGGGCGCGCGGGATATGCCCGCTCCCGGCGGAGGCAATCTTCAGGCGATTGGGAAAGGGACAGAAATGATGTTCATGCGGGAGAAAAGGGGTCACGCGATAATGAACGTATCCGTGGCTCACGCGTACGAAAAGGTTATGACCGATTATGTCAAATTGACGGCGAAGCTGGGGTTGAACAAGGCGCAGAGCATGGCCTACGCGGTCACGCTGGCCGCCGAGCGTCTTCAGCGAAAGGACGGCGCGAAGGAAGCGGCGGCGTTCGCGGAAAGCTACGTCGCCACCGGCAACGCGACGCGCCGCAGCGCCCGCAAGGTGAACGCGCGCAGGCGCAAAGCAAAGGCCGGAAAATAAGCAACCGGTCAGCAGGATTTGTAGCGCAGCCGTCCCGGCTGCAGGAAGACCGGGCAGGCGAGACGCCTGCGCTACAACGCAAGCCTGTCAGCCCCTCAAAAATAATAGGCGCGACGGCGTCATTCCTGAACGGCTGAAACCCGTCCCGGGGGGCGGGCGCCGGCCTTCAGGTCGGCGTCAAACTGCCGGGCCATCGCAGTCAACTTCTCAACCACGTCAGGGTTGGCGGACGCCAGGTCTGTTCTCTCCCCGACGTCGGCCTCGATGTCAAAGAGCGCCGGACCAATCTGCTTCTGGGAAGTCCTGACGCCGTTCGGCCCCGATGCATCCTTCTCGACGCTGCGGTACTGGTGCGGCAGGTGCAGCTTCCAGCGACCGCTTCGCGCGGCCTGCAGTTCCTCCGCGGAATAGAAATAAAACGCCTCGTGAGGCGTCGCCGCGCCTGCCTGCCCCTTCATCAGCGGCGCAATATCCCTCCCGTCAATGACCCGGTCCTTGTCAATGATTCCGCCGGCGAGCCCGACGATTGTCGGCAGCACGTCGAACATCGCGCACATCTCGTTGCAGGAACTGCCGGAGGGGATTACGCCCGGCCAGCGCATTATGGTAGGTTCGCGCTGACCCCCGTCGAACGTCGTGCCCTTGCCCTCCCGCAGGGGCAGCGCGCTTCCGCCGTCCGCGCCCTGAATGAGCCACGGGCCGTTGTCGGACGAGTAGAAGACAAGCGTGTCCCGCTCAAGGCCAAGCTCCTCCAGTGTCGCGGCAATCCGCCCGACTGACCAGTCAATCTCCATTATCACGTCGCCGTAAAGCCCCCGCTTCGATTTCCCCTTGAACTTGTCCGAGACGTGCAGCGGCACATGCGGCATCGTGTGCGGAAGGTAAAGGAAAAACGGCCTGTCCTTGTTTGCGCGTATGAAGGCGCAGGCGCGCTCCGTGTAGCGCGTCGTCAACTGCGCCTGGTCCGGGTTCCTTTCGATGACCTTGCCCCCCTCGATCAGCGGCAGCTCCGGGTAGATGCGCTTCTGCAGCTTGTCGGGAAGCATGTCGTTGGAGTATGGCAGGCCGAAATACTCGTCGAACCCGTGCCGCGTCGGGAGGAACTCCGGGTGATGTCCCAGGTGCCACTTCCCCACGCAGGCCGTCGCGTATCCCAGCGGTTTCAGATACTCGGCAATCGTCTTCTCCCCCGCGCTGATCCCAATGTCGGAGAGGGGGAACAACACCCTCGGCAGGCTTACGCGCATCGGGTAGCAGCCGGTCATCAGCGCCGCGCGGGACGGTGTGCAGACCGGCGCGGCGGAGTAGAAAGACGTGAACCTCATGCCCTGCCCGGCCAGGCGGTCGAGATTCGGCGTGACAATGTCGGGGGAGCCGAAACAGCCCATGTCCTGATAGCCCTGATCGTCGGCGAGGATGACGATGAAATTTGGCTTTCGCGGCGGCGGGCCGTCGTTCCTTCCGGCGGCAGCGGCGCAGGAGGGCATCGCGAGCGAGGCCAGGCCAAGCCCGGCGGCTTTCAGCATTTCTCTTCTTGTTTGCTGGATTGAAGGCATTGCGGATTCTCCTTCGCGTTTCGGATCGGGGGGGGGGATGCTATCAACGCCGGTCATTTCTTCCGGAAGAAATCATTGATCGCTTCGTCGGACCATATCGCGCCACGGGGATCGTGGTATGTCGCCACCTCCGTGACGATCGCGCCTTCCGGGCCGGCATACTGCCAGTGTCTTTCCATCGGCCTGCCCAGCTTCACGGTTTCCCCTGCCGTGCAGACCGTGTCGCGCATTGCGTTCGTCTTCCCGTTCATGTGAGACTGCGGAACGCGGACGTCGGGGCCGAGATTCGGCTCCCCCTCGCCCACTATGTGCGAAAGCCCGTAACGCACGACCCAGCCGCCCATTTTAGCTGGGCATTTGTCCGTCGGCTCGTGGCGATGCTCCGGCAGCATCTGTCCCGGCAGCAGGAAGACTTCCATGATGGAGTATCCGCCCTCGGCGTCGTTCAGGAATGTGACCACGCCGAAACCGAGCCTCGCGAAGTCGCCCTTGCCGAAATCCGTGACCATCATCTTCTCGCGTATTCCGGGATAGACCGGATAACCGTGGCGTTGCATGAGGGCGACGTATGCCTCCTTCGCCCGATCCGGCAGGAACGCGCCATTCGCGTCGTAGAATTGAGAATTCGCAATGCCCTCCGGGTCGAGCCGCCCTGGCCCCCCCGCGCAACCTGCCGACAAGAGCAGGATAAACAACAAAACCGGGACTGTCTTGAAATGGCGAGTTCGCATTCTTTCACCCTCCTGGCCGCAGGCGCTCACCCCCTGACGGCATCATACTCCGGGTTGACGCATTTTTCCTTCCATCGCCCGAGGACGGACCGAAGCGTCTCCGGAGATTCGGGGTAGCGCCCCTTGTCATCGGTCTCGACCATCCAGCGCTCCAGTCGGGCGCGCATCTTGTCCAGAACAAGGTCGTAGATCGGGTCTCCGGCGAGATTGCGTATCTCGTGCGGATCGTTCTCAAGGTTGTACAATTCCTCGGCGGGGCGCTTGGCGGATGCGAATGCCGCCTGGGCGGGATTGAGTTTCCCTTCGGCGTTGAGCCGGCGCAGCAACTCAAGGTAGTCGTCTCCGTCGCGGTACTGGGGCTGGAGGTAAGGCCTGTCGGTCATGAAGTTGCGGAGATATTTAAAGTTCGGCGTGCGCACCGCTCGGATGCGGTCAATCGTGTAATCGCAGCGGTCGCGCGCGGCGATGATGAATTCGCGTTTGTAATCGCGCCGGAGCATGTCGCGGCTCTCCATCCAGTCCGGGACTGGGAATCCGGCGAGGGCGAGCGTCGTAGCGCTGATGTCAAGTCCGGAAACGAGGTCGTCGCGCCTTGTGCCCGGCCGGACGGCGCCGGGATTTCCCGGCCATGCGATCAGCAGCGGGACATGCAGGCCGCCGTCGTATAGGAACTGTTTGTGGCGCGGGAGCCGGCAGCCGTGATCGGAGAAAACGAAGACGATAGTGTTCTCATAAAGCCCGTCCGCCTTGAGCCTGTCGAGGATGCCGCCGATCTCCGCGTCGGTCAGGCGGATCTGGTCGTAGTGGCGGGCGATCTCGCGGCGATAGATCGGATGGTCGGGGTAATACGGCGGAACACCGACCTTTGCCGGATCGGTCGGGTTGCCGATCTTCCCGTTGTGCTTGCCGCCGGAGAGTTGTATCTGGCCGAAGAACGGCGCGCCCGGCGCGCGCGCGGTCCAGTCAATCTTCTTCCCGGTCTTTCCGTAGAACTCGTGCTCGGTGTAATCGCCGGCATAAAGCGCGTTGCGGTCATATGCGAAGTTGTAATCGTCCTTGCCGGAATTGAACGTGAAGTATCCGGCGGCGCGGAAGATTTCCGGGACGGTCTTCACGCGGGGCGGGAGAACGATGGGCGGGTCCTTCATCCTTGAGCTGCGGTGATTGTGTATGCCCAGCGTGGTCTGCATGCAGCCCGTTATGATCGCCGACCGCACCGGCGAGCAGACGGCGGCGGGCATGCGGCAGTTGCTGAAGGCCGCGCCCTGCGCCGCAAGCTCGTCAACACGGGGTGTGGCGGCAAGACCATCCCCGCAGTATCGCATCCAGGGGCTTGTATCCTCGATGTAAATCCAGAGAACGTTAGGCCTGTCCGCGGACGAAGCGCGAATCGCGCCGCCGCCGGCGGCTCCGGCCATCGGCAGACCGAGGCCCAGGGTTTTAACGAAACTGCGCCGGGTCATTCCCGCCATATTGTCATCCTTTCGCAATGTATTCCGCCTGCCGTAGATGCCGGCGATTATCGCAGGGAGCATGCTGCCGGGCGAATCACCAATCTGTGAAATCCCGCTTGACCGTTCCACGGCACAAGCGCCCTTCGCGTTTTCTCATCAATGTTCACGGAGACCGCCTTGCCGTCAAGCTCGGCGGTGAACCCTTCCGGGAAACAATCCCGCGGCAAGTGAAGGAGCGGTGCGCTCTCGCCGCCTCTGGATTCAAATTCCACCGTGAGCTTTCCGGACTGCGCGTCATGCCTGTGGGTTGCCAACTCGCCGGGAACGGCCAGTGCGCGGGGGCGGGAGAACGCCTCAATCCCGCGACTGCGCGGGGTCCACCTGCCGGATGCGGCATCGTGATCGAAGAATCCCCAGAAGCCCTGGCAATGCTCCTTCCAGAGCCAGAAGACGAGGCCGATGTGTCTTTCGTCCGCCAGTTCGAGAATCGCGTCGAAGTATTCGCGTGAATTTGCGTCGGCGGGATTGTGGCCCCATTCGCCGATGACCGTGGCTCCGCCCCATGAAGCGCCTTCCTTGACCATGTCGTCGAAGGTCTTGCTCAGGCGTTTCACGAAGCCCGCGCGGTCGTGACGTCCCAGTCCGGGAGGGTATAGATGGGGTTGATATACGACGTTGTCATCCGGAAACGGAGTCTTGCGCTTTGGCGCGTATAGGAACTGGTTCCGCATCATTGACTCCGGTTCAAGCCATATGGAATGCCGCCGGTCAACCTCCCGCAGGGCGTATGTCGTCTTCTCGTAGAATTCATATAGTCTTTGATTGCCCCAGGGGACGTGGAAACAGACAGGCTCGTTCATCGGCTCGAAGCCTATGACGTGAGGCGCGCCGGAATATCGCGACGTTACCTTGCGCCAGGCCGGCAAGAAGCGATTCTGGATGTTCTCTTTGTTCGTGAAAAAGGACGCTGATGCCTTGAGGACCTGCGCGGATTTGCGCCTGCTTTCAAGATCATGCAAGGGGCCTGAAAGAAGTTTCTCGGGGGGCGGGATGATCGCCCAGATGGGCGCGCCATCCTCTCCGATTTCCTTCGACCACGCGTCCTGATGAAAATCCACAAGAACGTACAATCCGGCCTTCCCGCATATCTCGACGACCTTGTCCACTCGTTCGAGATATTCCTCGGAGAAAAGGCCCTCGCGCGGTTCCACGCCGCTCCAGTTGATCGGCAGGCGCAGCATGTTGAAGCCCATGCCGACCATTGCATCGGCGTCCGTTTCGTCGAACGCGGGGATCGGTTCAAGACGCTCCCGTCCATCCTCGAAGGACACATCGAAGATTCCCTCGATGCGGGCATTGATTCCGTTAATAATCCACTGCCTGCCGAATTCGTCAGTCAATCGCCCGTTTCTGACGCGAATCCATCCGAGGGTCCTGACGTCTGTTTCTCCTCTTCCGCCGGTTTGATCGCCGCGGGCATCGGCGATGTTCTGCTTATCTCCCGGCGCGGGGATGTCGGGATGTCCAGAGGATGCGCATCCCAGGGCGAGGACCGAAGCCAAGGCGCATAGACCGCGGAATTTATGCTTCGCGGCGCATCTGGATTCGTGATGTATCATCGTTTGTCCGCGACCTCAAGCAGGTTCATTGTCCCGCGTGGAAGCCGGCAAGAATTTCCACAATGTTACCTTCTTCGGCTCGGCGGATGTTCAGCGCTTTCTCTTTCGTCCCGAATTCTCGGATGGCGATGGGATACCTGAAGGCTTCATCCATCGAATCGCCGTCCAGCGGTAATCCGCGTTGCCCCGACGGATTCAGAACAAGCGTCCCGTCCGACTCGATAAGCGCCAGCGCCTGCGGAACGTCGGCGACCTTTAGTACATTCGTCGGGCAGGCCCAGATCGGCAGGCCCATCTCGTTCTCGATGGCGCAGATGAAGCTCGCCGGCGTTCCCGAGCAGGAAACGCGGTCCGCCCCGGCCCCCAACGCCGCGGCAAAGACAGACGTCAGCCCGCAAGGCCCGTCGCCGTGCAGCGTCACCGTCGTTGCGCCCGCCTCATGGCGCGATTTCATCCAGCGGACCGCCTGCCCTGCGTCCCAGACCTGTTGCGCGAAAATGTGCCTCCCCAGGCAGACCGAATCGCTGGTCAACTGGTTCAGCGGCTGGGCGGTCTCGCCTATGCCGCGCGGATTCACTACGAGGACGGCCATCCCGTGCGATATCAGGCTTTGCGTCAGCGGAGATTCCACGCCATTGCGCAGCGCGCCGTCGCTGATGATGACGGTCGCGCCTTGAATGTCCCCGGCGGGACGGACCAGCGCGGCGGCGACCTCCATGCGCTCTTCCGTCCTGATCAGCAGCATTTCCACGCTTGCGCCGTTGTGATCGAACTTGCGGAGCGTCCGGGCCGTCGGCGCGAATGCCTTCGGGCGTCCTCCGAAGACGTCCCAAAGGCGAGCCTCGAGTTCGCCTCGCCCGCGAAGCCACTCCTCCTCTGTGGCCGGCGGGGTTGCGTATGACTCGGCAAGCTGCTTCGCCTTCTTGCGGCTGAGCGTGACGACGGTCTCCGCGTCGTCCGGCATCTTCGCTCCGTCCTTGTAGCAGAGGAGTTCGCGGCTTTTGGCGTCCTCCGGTTTGATCTCGCCTTCGGGGATCGGGCTGCCGTCGCCCCTGCCCAGCAGATGTTTCGCGAACCATCCCGCCGCCGCCTCGCGCAGCGGCGCGCTCCAGCCGTGGCCGCCAGGGACCTCGACGGAGACAAGATTCGCCCCGGCCCCCGCGAAGGCATAGACGGCCTTCGCGCAATCGCGCGTGTAGCGCACCCCCGGAATCGGAAACGTCTTGTCCTCCAGCGCGTTGCCGAACAGGAACGGGCGAGGCGCGTTCGCGCCGATGATCTCGAATTCCTCCATGCGGCGGACAATGCCGGGCAGGTGATTGCAGATGCAGTGATTGCCGCCGTCGCTCAGGAAGTATTCATATGAACATACGAAGCAGAACGAGGCGGCTGCCGCGATCCGCGGCTCAAGCGGCGTCGTGTAGAACGTGTTCTCGCCCCCTCCCGAGTTGCCGGTCAGCCCGATGCGCTTCGGATCAACCTCCTGGCGGCTGACGAGGTAGTCAATCGCCCGCATCGTGTCCCAGACGATAATGCCCTCGTTCGTCAGCCCGGTCAGCAGGGCGGCGTATCCGAGTTCGTGCTTGAATCCCGGCAGCCTGCGCTCGCCCTGGCCGATGGGATCGTATGCCAGCACGATGATCCCCTGGCGCACAAGGCCGAGCTGGGCGATGTTGTAAAGGCCGTAGTTCTTGCCGTCCTCCATCGCGTGGCCCGGAACGACCACGACGGCGGGGGCGGGAAACTGCGCGTTCTTCGGGATGTAGAGCGTTGACGTCACGTGGAACTTCGGCCTGCTCTCAAAGATCACGTTCTCGATGCTGTAGCCCTCGCGTTCGGTCCTGCCCGTCACGACGGCATTCAGGGGCGTCCGCTCCGGCATAGGGTCAAGCCCCATCGCAGAGGCCAGTTCCCGCCGGATGGTCTCCCTGCGGCCTTCCCATTCCTCCCGCGTTGCCGGCAGTTTCCGCCTCCGCGCAAGCTCGCAGCAGGAGTCAATGGTGTAGCGCAGAGCGTTGGCGGAATCGGGGATTGCGGACTCGAAGGGCTTCCAGATTTGTTCGTCTTCCATCGGGTCAAGTTCCTTGTCGTCAGTAAGAAAAATTGCGTCTGCGCTCTCAAAACCGGCGGCGGCGTCAATGACCGTCACAGCGGCAATGCCCGCGGGAAGCTCAATCTCGCCGCATCTCTGCCATGTCCAGCGCCCTTCCTTTCCCGAGTGCGTCGCTTCGAAAAGAGTATCGGCAACCTTGACCCGGAACGCGCGCGGGCTGTTGGCCGAGGCGTAACCCCGCGCCCAGACGACGTAGGTTCCCGGCCGGGTGATTTCCGCCCTTCCGGTCATGACGGAATCGCTGATGCCGGCGGCGTTGGAAGTGCAGAAACCGGGGCCAGTGTAGCCGGAGATGTTCGTCTGCCGCTGCCAGGGGCCTTCCATGTCCTCGACCTGGAGCATGATCTGCCCGGCCCTTGCTCCGGCGGCCATGAACGCCTGCGCTGATAAAAGGAGCAGAAATCCTGTAACGGCGACTCTTGAGCTTTTGTTCAAGGGATTAATCTCCATCCGACGGCGCTATTCCTCGATCAGCTTGCCGATCGCTATCCCATGCTCCCCGGCGATGGAGTAGAGAAGGTGCGTATCCCCCCCCTCTCGGTATATTCCGGGATCGCGAAGCTGATTGACGCGCTCCAGAATCTTCCCGTTCACAGAGGGAACAAGCGGGCAGTCCGCGCCCTCGTAGACGGTCTCCGGCTTGAGCAGGCTGACGGCTTCGCCCGCCTTCCACTGCGTCCAGTCTGGGGTCAGGAGCATCCGTGCGGCGAGGATGTGCTCAGGGCATTCGCGCTTGTTGCTGAAGAACACAGTGAGAACGCCACCGTCAAGCTTCACGGCGGCGTGGCGGAGATCAACTGTGAAAAGCGTCGGGCCGGCCTCGAACGGGCCTTCCGCGTCCTTCGAGCGAAGGAAAAGGCCGCCCGTCGTTATCGCGTAGTAATATCCGCCGTGGCGGAAGACGCGGAAATACGCCCTCCCCAGGTCCTGCGGGAAGGCCTTGAAGTTCAGCCCGTCTTTCGATATCGCCAGCCTGCTGCTCTGGCCCTTCAGGGGCGGGACGGCGCCTCCGTGGTAGTACATCAGAATTTCGCGCCGCGCATCGTCAACGTGGACGTCGGGGGAGGCGATATGCCCGGCGCAATAGGAATGCTTCAATTGCAGCGTGCCGGGTTCATGCATCTTCCACGGGCCTTCGAGCTTGTCGGCGAAGGCCATGCGGATGTAATCCCCGTGATGCTTGGCGAAATAAAGGTAGTATTTGCCGAGCGGCTTCTCAACCCAAGCCGGGACCTTTATCAGCGACGGGCCGTTGATGTTGTCGCCCATCCTCGCGTCCATGTCCGGAGCGATTATCGGATTGCCCTGAAGTCGTTCAACTCTCATGCGCGGCCTCCCGCCCCCGACGGCGTCGGGCGCTTCCTCTGCGACTGCGATGGACATAATGGAAACGGCAAACGCGAGGGCTTGCCGGAATCCCGCTGCGATTGTTCTGTCTTTCCGCATGAATTGATTCCCGGCCATCTATTCCGCCGTAATGATGTCTTCCGGCACGAAGCCGTCAAGCGCCAGTACCGCTATCTTCGGCCTGCCGCCGGACATGGTGACAATCATGAAATGATCGAACTCCCCGGCCTTGATCCCCTTCGGCTCCTTCAGCGCCCCGGTCACAGACAGGATGTAGTAGTTCATCCCCTTGCGGACCTGCTTGCAGTAATCGTGCGTGTGGCCGGCGAAGACCGTGTATTGCCTCCCCTCCAGCAGTTTCTCGATCTTCTCCCAGTTCGCGTTCGGCTTCTCGTCAAGCCAGACGGGATGGTGTATGAACAGGAACGTCCACTTCGCGCCGGGGTTCTGCCTGATTGCGTTTTGGAAGTAGACAGTCTGAGCCTCGCCGATTGTGCGCCCTTCCGAATCAATCGTGCTGAGGCAGAGGAACAGGACGTCGCGGTAGACGAAATGATAGTAGGCCGGTCCCCTGCGTCTGGCGTATTCGGTCAGCGTGGCCGGGGTGTTCAGATCGTGATTGCCGGGGACGAAGAAGAACCGGCGGCTCAGGTTCGCCAGCCCCTTGTCCACATCGTCGTGCATGGCGGCGACGCAAGCAGGGTCATCGCTGTTGCCCTCAATGAGATCGCCGACGCACATGACGAACTGCGGCTCGATCAGGTCCAGCGCCTTCATCGCCCTGTCAAAGACGCCGGGGCGATTCCCCCCCGTGCGGTCTCCGCAGACGGCGAACTGGAAGTAGCCGGGCGCGCGTTCGAGGCTGCGGTCGGTCCAGGGCTTCGGCCCCTCGATTTCCGGCAGGGCGGTGAGGCCTTCCGGCGGTTTTTCCGGGCAGTCGGCTGCCTTCTGCCCCGCGCATCCTGCAAGGGGGGTAAGCAGAAACAAAAACGCAATTATGAGGTAAATCGTGTTTCCGGCGGTTGCAACGCGGCGAGGCTCGCGCATCATAATTCTCCTTAATTCGGCTTGGTCGCCGGAGTCTGCGGCGTCCCCGGCGCGGGCGGATTATTATCGGCTTCGCGATGCCTCTCTAATACGTCCATCTCCCCCGCGATGTCAATTCACAACAACCGTTTCTTGCCTCTGGAACTCGGACCATCAGGCGGGTAAAATATAACCTGAACGTGATGCGGATCGGTTGGGGATTCGCGGATTTCGCCGGGTCGGGCCGGCTTCTCTCAAGGAAAGGTCTCCGAGATGAAAACAAGAAGATTGCTGTTGCTGGCAGTCGCGGGGGCGGTTCTGGCCGCCACGGCCGCGGCAGGCTCAGTCTACGTGACGATTGACACGAGCCTGAAGGACAAGAAAGGTCTGGGAGCGGCGACAATCGCCGAACTCAAGCAGGGCGCCGTCCTGGAGCTTGTTGACAACGCTCCCCCGCAATACCAGGTCAAAACGGCGGACGGCAAGACCGGATTCGTCCACATGAGCAAGGTGAGCGAGAACAAGCCGGACGACGTAGGCGGCGAACTGGCAAAGGCCGACACCAACGTCGAGGTGAACAGCGAGCATTCCAGCTACGCCATTCGCGGACTCGGCCCGAAAGCGGAGCAGTACGCTCAGAGCAAGGGCATCTCCCAGGCGTCGCGCGACGCGGTTGACAAGGCCCAGGCCCTGCGCGACAAACTCACCCCGGATATCGAGCCGTTCGTTGCCAAGCTCGAGATCGGCTCCGACAACTAACCCCCCTGCCCCCGGAATGGATGGGATCAACATGAAACAGATCAACAGATTGCTGCAGATAGGCGTCATCGTGACGGTCGCGGCCGCGCTGGGCTGCGAGTCGGCGGGCAAGTCCCTCAAGGGCGTCGGCGACCTGGCCGACCAGGGAGCGGATCAGATCGGTGACTCGAAGCTCAAGAGCCAGATAAAGGCCGGGGCCAAGGTCGCCAAGTCCGGCGGCGAATGGATGGCCGGCATTGACCTGCCCAAGGAACTGGCCCTCGGCCAGACCTTCACCGTGCGCGTGGTGGAAGACTACGGCGCGAAACCCGATCCTCTTGCCCCGGACTCCGTGCAGCGTTACGTCAACCTCGTCGGCTACGTCGTGGCCAAGCAGAGCACCCGCCCGAACCTGACCTTCTACTTCGTCGTGATCAAGAACGACACGCCCAACGCCTTCGCCTGCCCCGGCGGATTCATCGTGGTCACGACCGCGATGCTCAAGCAGTTGCAGAACGAGGCGGAGCTTGCCGGCGTCCTCGGACATGAAATCGCCCACGTCTGCTACAAGCACGGCCTGAACGTCGTCAGCCGCAACGAGGCGATGAGTTCCGCCATGGACTTCGCCAGCCAGTGGGATGACACGGCGAAGTTCAACGGCTTCATTGACCAGGCGTATGAGAACCTCATCCTCAACCGCTACGACCAGAAGGACGAGTTCCAGTCCGACGAATCCGGCTCACTCTGGGCCTACCGCGCGGGTTATTGCGCCACGGGATTGCATGACGCGCTGAAGCTGCGCACCTCGCACGGCGAGGCAAAGTTCTTCAGCACGCACCCCAATGTTGACGAGCGCATCAGCAAGCTCGCCGCCCAGGCCAAAAGCCAGCCCTCCGGCGACAAGCTGCCGAAGATGAGCAACCGTTACAAAACGGAAGTGCTAGATAAGCTCTAACCGGAACACGCATTTCGCCGAAACAAGCCCCCGGCCTTCATCATGATGCGAAGACCGGGGGCTTTTGTTTTAAATCGGGTGATTATTCCCGCGCTTCCGCCTCCGTCTGCGGCGGGGGGCCGCGCCGGATGCGCCGGAATATCTTTTCGCAAACGTCCTTGCCGCTCATGTCTTTCATGCCCGGAACGGCAAGGCTCTCCGGGACGATTATAAACGGATTGCCCTGCCGCCCCCCGGGGCAGCCGTGCGCGCCCACCTGATCGTCGAAGCAGTAGACAACGTCGTTCTCGAACGCGCCGAAGATTGTAAGGTCTCCCGCGCTTGGCAGCGTCGCCAGCCGTTCGATGCTTCGCGCTTCCGCCGCGTCACGGATGTATGGGCCGAAGGGGGCCTTGCCCGTCTCGACGAATATTTGCCCGTCCCGGATGAACCCCGATCCCTCCTTCGAGACGTATCGCGCCGGCGCCTCGGCCCCCCCGCGGGCCAGCACAATGCCGATGCCCGGATGGTTGACCAGCCCTTCCAGCAATGCAGGCCGGGATTCTCTTATCTCCGACATCAGCAACGGTCTTTCAGCGTCTGCGAAGTAGAGCAGCGCGAGGCTGCTGCTGTAGGTCACAACAATGCGATGCTCCCGCGAAATGAAAAACGTTTCCGGCCGGAGCGGGGCTGGCGCGATCTTCATGAAAAGCTTCAGCAGCCGTCGCTTGAACGGGGAGGCGATCATCGGGAAGCGCGGATTCCAGTTCTCGACGCGCATCTTCGCCAACCGGACGTGCGGCGCGGCGTGGTCCGGCCCGCCAAGCCTGTCGCGCACGGGGCCGTCCAGCGGCGCTAGCTCCTGTACCAGCGCGGCAAGCGTCCTGCCGAATTTCCGCTCGAAGGGCACGGACGGATGCATTCCGTGATCGCTGAGGATGACGAGCCTGTAGGCCCGCCGTTTCCCGCTCAATCGCGACATCCGGGCGATACGTCCGACGGCGCGGTCAATGTTACGCAGGGCCAGCATCGCCTGGGGAGAGCGCGGACCGAAGTGGTGCGCCATCTCGTCATAAGCCATGTAGGTCGTGTAGATGTATGGAACGCCGCCATGAATGTCCGCCAGAATGCAAGCGGTCTGAAGGTTGGCGATGACAACGTTGGAGGCCATGCGGACCAGGGGAAAAACGCCCTCGACGACCGTTGCGCGGCCCTCGCGCCGGGCCGTCCAGCGGTCGGATATCTCCGCCGCGAACTCGCGGATCAACTGGATGATGGTGAAATATGCCGCAATCGGATGCAGAAGGAGCATCAGCAGAACGCGGTATCCCCCCAGCCGCGTGAAGGTGTCCGAAGGGCGCGCCGCGGATGCCGTCAGGACGCTGCGCGCGGCGTCGCCGTCATAAAGGTTGATGTAACTTGAGCCGTCCTCCAGAACGCCGGGAAAACTCTTCGGAATCCTGTCTCGTATGTGCTGGACGCAGGCGGGGTCGTTGAAGGTGATGATGCGGCGCTCGCGTTTCTCATACCAGCGGAAGGCGGGGATGTTTTCGTTGTAACCGTATAGCAGGGCGCATTGGGCCTGAGAGGTCGAATAAGGCAGTTCGGGACGGTACGGGGACGCGATAAAGCCGCGTTTGGCCAGCAGTCGCGCCGTGTTGCGCATGAAGCGGCGACGGATCGCGTATTCAAGGTCTTCGCCGGAAAGCGCGTCAATCTGGATGCCTATGAATCCCGGCGGGGGGGGGTGTTCGGGGACCGGGGGGCGGTTGCGGACCAGCGGGAAATACTTGAAGCTGTACCAGAGATCGGCAGCCTGTTTCTTAAGGTCTTCCCAGTTCATGTGGCGGGCAAGGTTGCGGCCCGGTCGGTCAATGTTCGCGCATGTCTATCCGCGGGCGGCGCGGCAATGTCCCCCCTTTTATCTGAAAATTTGAATAAGGCAAGTCATTCATGGGGCGCTGAAGGCATGGCTTCAGCCCGTGTTTAGCGTTCACAGTGCGCCGCGGCCCAATGTCGCCGCGCCATTGCTACCAGTATATCTGCTGGCTGAAAATCTTCTGACTGGCCTCGTCCAGATCGGCCATTACCGGTATGGAATACTGGTTCCCGTCCGTGTCTATGACCATCCGGCCCTTCTCGTTGACCTCGAAGCAGTAGGCCTTGCTCCAATACATGGCGAATTCCTTCGGGCCGCGGTCGGTCTCAACGTCCCAGTAGAAGAATCCGAACTCGTTTTTCAGCGATTTGATTTTCGTTATCCGGTGAACAAAATAGCGCTTTTCCAGTTCGCGCTCGATGAGCATTTTCTGCGAGGGGACCATCTGGTCAATGTCGCGTATGATGCCGATCTCGATCTCTTCGCTGCGCTTCTCGCCGTAGCGCAGGGAAATATACATTCGCGGAAAACTGGTAGGGCGGGTGCAGTAGGCCCGCGCGCGTTCGAACACCTCGCCGGTGTCCATGCGCACCGTCGTCGTTCCGTTCTCGGCCAGCGAGAGCGTGATTTCCGACGGATCGAGGTATCTGATCCTCTTATATGCCTTCTCTTTTTCCTTTTCGGGTTTTGTCGTCTTGACTTCTTCCGCCATTTTATGAACTCCGGAGTTGCCGCCGTCCTACTTTGCGGCAACCTTGTTGGTCTCATCCTTGTCCGTCTTTGTCTTTTCCTTGTCGTCCTTCGTGGTCGCCTTTTCCGTCTTGTCCGCCTGGTCCTTCGGCTCCTCTTTCTTCTCCGACTTGGCGGCTTCTTTCGGTTGCTCCTTTGATGCTTCCTCTTTTTCCTTCGCCAGCCGGGCCTTCTCCTTCGCGTCCTCCTCCATCTCCTCCTTCAGGCGGTCAACCGTCTGCTTCTCCTCGCTGAGCTGGGTCTGGATCTTCACCAGCTTGTGGTAAAGCCCCTCAAGCTTCATCAACTCGGCGTGGGTTCCCATCTCCGCGATCTTTCCCTCGTCCATGACGATGATGCGGTTGGCGTTGCGCAGCGTGGACAGGCGGTGGGCAATCGCAATGGTCGTCCTGTTCTTTGCGATAGACTCCAGAGCCTTCTGAATCTCGCGCTCGCTCTCCGTGTCAACGCTGGACGTGGCTTCGTCCAGAATGAGAATGTTCGGATCATAAAGAATCGCGCGGGCGATACTCACTCGTTGCCGCTCGCCGCCGCTCATGCCGCCCCCGCCGTCGCCCAGCAGCGTGTCGTATCCGTCCCGGAAACGCATGATGCTGTGGTGGACGTAGGCCGCATTGGCGGCCTCAATCACCTCCTCGAACGTCGCGCCAGGCTTGCCGTAAGCGACATTCTCAGCGATGGTTCCCCGGAAAAGATAAGGCTCCTGAAGCACCAGCCCGACGGCCTTTCTCAGGTCCTGCTGGCGTATGTCCTTCAGGTCCACGCCGTCTATCTTTATCGTGCCGTCCTGCGGTTCGTAGAAGCGGCAGATCAGGTTCACAACCGTCGTCTTGCCCGAACCGCTGCGCCCGACAATGCCGATCATCTCGCCGGCCTGAATCTTGAAACTCACATCTTTCAGGATCGGATTGAGCGGGTCATACCCGAAGGTGACGTGTTCGAACTCAATCTCGCCGCGGATGTTGCTGATCGGAATGTTGTCGGAGGAATAGCCGATCTCCGGCTCCGCGTCCATCACCTCGAACACTCGGTGCGCAGCCGTCATGTAGTGCGCCAACTGCTGGTTGAACTGGCTCAACGCGCCTATCGGACCGTAGAACATGCCGACGTAGCTCAGGAATGTGATGAAGTCCTCCAGCGGCATCGCTCCGTTGATGACTGACACGCCGCCCGTGTAGTTCACGATCAGCCCGCCCAGTCCGAAGACGAAACCCATTACCGGGTTGAAGATGCTTGACGCCTTGCCCAGCGTCATGTTGGCGCCGCGCAGCTTGCCGCTGTTGTTGTCGAACTGTTCGTGTTCCCTGTTCTCCTGACCGAAAGCCTTGACCACCCTCACGCCGCTCAAGGACGCGTAGAGAATGTTCGACAGTTTGGACCTGCGCTCATAAAAGCGATGAATGTGCGGGACAAGAAAACGGCTGTAGAGATACGTGCCCGACACGACAAACGGCACCGGGAACAAGGCGTATAACGCCATCGTCTTGTTGAACCGGATCAGGGCGAACGAGATCATTCCCAAAACAAATATCTGGTTCAGGAACGTTGTCGTGAAGGACACGATGAAGCCGTGAAGACCCTCCACGTCCTGCATGATGCGCGTCATAAGAGAACCGGCCTGGTTCTTGTCATAATAGGCCACGCTCTGGTCCTGCAAACGTCTGTACAACTGCCTTCGCAAATCATATGTAAGATGCGCGCCGACCCATGTTGACATCAATCCGTTAGCGATGTGAATGAGATGCTGGATTATCGTGACCGTAAGCGTGGCGGCCACCAGGATGGCGAGCATCGCCCTTTGCTTGTGCAGTCCGGATAATCCCTCAAACCATGCGGTTGCCGAGTAAAGTCCCCATCGGTCTTCCACCGTCTTGCCCGTAATCGTGGCTACAGTGAAACCCCATATTCTGCCGGGCAGAAGGTTGACGACGGAGTTGCCCAGCATCATGACCAACAGAAAGAAGATCGGCAGAAGATACGGCTTGGCCAGCCCGAAAAGCCGGCGCATCGTGCGCCCCTTGCTGATGCAGCGGGGGCAGACGTCTTTCGTGCCGGAGAGCATCCTTCCGCAGCTTATGCAGCGCCGCTCGTCCTTGCTGTCCTCCTCCGTAATGCGGATCGGGACGCCCTTCTTGGTGCCGTTGATCTTCTGGACAATGCGCCCGAACTTCTGCGCGTCCGAGTTCAGGAAACGGATTACCTCCTCGTAACTTCCGTTGATCTTGACCTCAAGGAAGCCAGAACCGACGCAACTGTTCAGCCTCGCTTCCTCGATCTTGTCAACCTCGAAGGTGCGCAGGACGCGGGCGTGGCCGTCCTTCTGCGAGAACGTCATGATCTTTTCGTCGGTCATGACGAACCAGTTTTTCCCGTAGCGGCCAAGCTCGTCTATCTCTGAATCTGTCGTAAGCAGGACGTCCATTTCCGGAACGCCCTGCTTGCGCAGAATGTCGTTTACTGACTTCGGCAGTTCTTTGCGGATCATCGCTAAATCTTTCTCGGAACCGGACCGCGCGTCCGTATGTCTCTTTGCGGAGAGTTTGCGCGGAAATTCCGTCCTGCGGACGGCTTGTGTGTGGTTAAGCCTGGTTCCGGGTCGGTTTCATGCAGCCCTGCGCCCCCCGGGAAGCCTCTTCCCGGAGATTCCGGCTTGGTCTGCCGCCTTCGATGCGAAGGCGTGAACGTCAGGCTCGCTTCGACCGAACGAGACTCATAATTCCGGTGTAAGAGCCTCTGTTTTCATCGGTCTGTCAACGTCGGGCGCGTCTTCCCCTCGCGGCTCTGCAACAGCTCACATGGGCGTTTCTCAGCCTCCGGGACGATTATCAGATCGCTCCGGACGCTAAAGTCTCCCCAAAAACCAAGTCCGCCAGTAGCCCGAACCTCCGGGCTTACTCACTGCGAACTTGCCTGATTCCCTTTGGTCCGCCGCGCGCGCGGCGGATTGCCTTTGCTTAACATGATAAGTATAGTCGCGTAAAACCTGTTGTCAATCCATTTTTCCCGACAGGCGTTGATGGGGGGCGAACGACGCATTCCTCATTTCCTCAAGGGTGCGCCAATTTATCCGGGTGGCTGAATCACGCGCCTGCGACGATGGCGCTTCCCCGCATCCCGATGCCACCCTTCCGCCTCTATCAAGGCGACCTCCCCCTGCCGCGCGGAGAAACCCGCCGGGATTCTGAGACGTTGCAGCGGCGGGGGGAGGATGTCACGAAAGTGACAGGTGGGGGGGCTTTCCCTGAGTGTGACGGTTGACGGGCTTATCTGTTGCGGGATTTCTGGAATGAACATATGCCCGTCTGCGTTGGCGTACCCATACCCCTGCAGTCGGGATTTGCTTTGACCTTCCAGCCCGCCGCACTATGATAAGATATCATATACTGAGTATTCCCCGGCCCGGCCGCCGGGGCCGTCGAATTGTCGCTCCGGATCAAAAGGAAGGACGCATGGAAAAGAAGACGCTTGTCTGGCTGGCGATCTTCGTCGTCATCCTCGGAACATTGATCGAGCTTTTCATCCTGATCCTTGCCCGCGCGGGCTTGGACGTGGAGGCCACCCGCTTCGAAGTCATTGACATGCCTAACATGGGCCTGATCGCCCTGGTCGGAAAGAAACTCCCCGTCCCCCAGTCCGCGCAGATGGGAGGCGACAAGCTCCTCCACGTGACAACCATCCCCCAGCAGAACCTTGCCGCCGCCTTCAAGGACGGCTTTGGAGCCGCCGAGGAAACGGTTGACCCGGAGGTGAAAAAACTGCTCCGCCACTGGACTGAAAAGGCCGCGGAAGACTGGCTCAACATCCGCCTTGACTTCGACTTCCAGGACATTGACCCAGCCACTCCCGTCCCGGACCGCGCATTCGTCGGCCCGCTGCAGATGGTCCGGAATATGCAGTCCGCCGGCAACTCCGCGCCCTTCGTTCCCCTGCGCATCATCGTCATCCGCTACACAATCGTAGGCAAAGGGCGGGTTATTCCGCTCAGGATGAAACTCGGCGTCGGTGAAAAATGGGTGCGGTTTGGCGTCCCAGACTCCTTCAGCCAGGAGGACGGCAGCATCTTCCTGCCCCAGGAACTCATAATGGACGAACAGGGCGTCGTGAAGAAAATTGGCGAAGCGACAACCATGATCCGCGACCCGCAGCAGTAACGGCGTCGCCCCGGAATCCGGAGCCACTGATTGCTGACAATCACTTCCTATGGCCACTCATGCCACCAGATCAGCGACGGCCAGCACACCGTCATCTTCGACCCTTTCCTTGACGGCAATCCCGACGCCACGGTCAAATGGGAGGACGTCAGCGTTGACGCCGTCCTCATCTCCCACGGCCATGCTGACCACCTTGGCGACGGAGTCCGGATCGCTCGCAAATGCCACAAACCGATCATCGCCCCTTATGAGCTGGCCATGTATTGCCAGTTGCAGGGCGCGGACATTCATCCGATGCACATCGGCGGTTCCTACCAGTTCGACTTCGGACTCGTGCGCCTCACCCCAGCCGTCCACGGCAGCGCCGTCGTCGGCGAGCGCATCGTCTACACCGGCCTGGCATGCGGCTTCATCGTTGAAATGGGACGCAAGACACTCTTCTTCGCTGGTGACACCGGCCTGTTCGGAGACATGGAGCTGATCGGCAGGCGCAATCACATTGACGTGGCGCTGCTGCCCATCGGCGGCAACTTCACCATGGATATGGACGACGCCATTGAAGCCGCCAAGATGCTGCGCCCCGGCCTGATCATCCCGATGCACTACAACGTCTGGCCCGTCATCCGCCAGGACCCCGGCGAGTTCCGCCGCAAATGCGGCCTCAGCCGCCTGCGCTGCATCGTCCTGCGCCCGGGAGAAAGCACCACGCTTAAATGACATGAAGAAGGCGCGAAATGCCCGGACAGTCGCGCCATGAATCCGCTTTTGAGGTCGCCGAAATGAAAAAAAAGGGAATCAATCGCGCAATGACCCTCCTGATGGGCAAAATCCGCCGCCAGGTCTACATCAACCTCCGCCGAAAAAAGGCCGAGGAATGCATCAGCAGCAGGCAGGGCGAATGTCTCCGTTGCGCAACCTGCTGCCGCCTCCTGTTCCGCTGCCCATTCCTGGGGCCGGACAACCTCTGCGCGATATACAAAACCCCCGTCCGGCCTAGAACGTGCCAGATGTTCCCCATTACCGAACGCGACCTTGATGACGCAAGAATCGTCTCCGGCGGAACCCCGTGCGGCTATCGCTTCAACGCGGAAAACCCCTGCAAAAGCGCCGACCGTCACGGCGCCTCAGCCGGTCAATAATCCTTCCGCCGTGCTGAATGATTTCCCTCTCCCGCGGGAGAGGGGGAACCGCTGCGCGAGCAGCGGTGGGTGAGGGGCAAAAACAGAGAACATACCCCACGGGGGAGCAAAGATCGGAAACCGAAATGCCTCAACCAGCCCAGTCTGAGCGAATATTCCCCGACGGCTTCCTCTGGGGCACGGCCACCGCCCCCACCCAGGTCGAGGGGCATCTCAACGACGACTGGGCATCCTTCACGGCCATTGACGGCGAAAAACCCGGCCGCGCCTGCGAGCACTTCGACAGGTTCGAGGAAGACCTCCCGTTCATCCTCGTGATGAACAACAACGCCTACCGCTTCGGCCTCTCCTGGGCGCGCCTCCAACCCGGCCCTCGCCAGCCGCTCGACCCGAAGGCCGTCCGCCGCTACCGCGAAATCATCACACTCCTGCGCCGCGCCGGCGTCGAGCCGATGGTCACGCTCCACCACTTCGCCAACCCCCTCTGGCTTCCGCGGGACACGCGGCGGGACTGGGACGCCTTCCCGCCCCTCTTCGAGGACTTCGTCACCCGCTGCGCCAGGGAATTCGGCGACCTCGTCACCTTCTGGATCCCCTTCAACGAGCCGGTCGGCTGGGTCGTCACCTCGCGCATCACGGGCCACTTCGTCCCCTGCAAAAAGAATCAGTTCGGCGAGGCCCGCCGCGTCCTCATCCGCCTTGCCGACGCGCACCGCCTCGCCTATCGCGCCCTGCACGAGCACTGCGCGACCACCCCGAAGGTCGGCGTCGCCAAGAACTACAAGCTCTTCCGAGCCTACTATCCGTGGTCCCTTCCGGACGCCGCCCTGGCGGCATTCGTTCACCGCATCTTCAACCTCCGCTGCGCGGACATGTTCTTCGAGCGCGGCGGGGAGCGCGTCCTGGACTGGCTCGGCGCGAACTACTACGACCGCCTCCAGGTCCGCTTCTTCAAAGCCCTCACCCCGCTGACGGGCGTCTCGCGGGAGCGGCTTGAGGAGCTTGGCGTCGAGTGCGATGACATGTGGGACCAGTGCCCCGAGGGCATGACGGAAATCCTGAACACAGTAGGCAAGCGTTATCGCTTGCCCATCTACGTCACCGAGTGGGGAACCTCGGTGAGCGACGACGCCCTCCGCGTCAAATACCTCAAGAGCCACCTGAAGGCCGTTGCGGATTCCATCGCGCAGGGGACTGACGTGCGGGGATTCTTCTACTGGACGCTGATTGACAACTACGAATGGTCGCTGGGCTACACCAAGAAATTCGGACTGGTCGGCATTGACCGCACAAACCCCGACCTGCCGAGAACGATGAGACCGTCAGGAGAGCTTTACGGACGGATTGCGGAGAGCGGGAACGTCCCGTAGTGCAATGATTGGCTGACGGGTTCCCCAGGATGTAGGGTGGGTCGTTAGCGAGACGCCGAAGACGTGAGCGGTGACCTACCGCAAATGAACCGCGTGGGTGCGGAACGCCCCCCTATAACTGTCCGTGCGCTTCCCCGCCTACCCCGCCATTCCGATCCCCGCCTGGTGGCGTTGTTCCTTCAGGACGGTGATCAGCCTCAGGCGCAGGTTGCGGTACTGGCCGACCATCGCGGCGCGCGCGCCGTTCTGCTTGAGTTGCGCCGCCTCCAGGGAGCGGTTGGCCTCCTGCGCCAGTTGCCCGGCCAGGTCGCGAACGCGCATGTCCTTCAAATAACTCGGGCTGCGCTGCTCGTCCGGGCGATCCTGCATCAGCGCCATCACGCGGCCGTAATACTCGATCGGCAGGTGCTTTGTCGAAACCTTGCCCTCGTGGAACCGCTTCGCCTGCTGGGGATTGACCCCCAGCCGCGCGCCAAGCTCCTTATACATGATCTCGTCGCTCTGGAACTTGGTCCTCAGGCGTTCGAGAATCTGGCGGAACTCCTCGACCGGAACGCCGCGATACTTCGGGTCCACGCTCAGTGGCTGCCCCTCGGCGCGCTGCTTCTGCCACTTATCGAAGCACTCGCAAATTTTCACCTGTATGCGCTGGGCCTTCCGCGGCCCGCTCAGCGCCTTGTGAACGCTGTCGTAATTGAGCCCGGACGCCTCGGCCAGCGCCTTGTGCATCGCGCTGTCGCTGCGGAACATCAGCGCCGCGCGTTTGCGCTCCAGCCATTCGCCGGGCTGAACACTCCCTGTGAGGCTCTCAATCGGCACAAGCCCGGTCAGAAAGTCTTCCGGCTTGTTCTCGAACGCCTGCAGGACGCAGGCAGGCATTGTCTTGACCTTTGTATTGTTGCGGAATCGCTCTTCGATCGTGTCGAAGGACATGCTGATGCCGTTGGCGGCCAGCACCTCCTGAATGCGCAGGATGAGCTTGCGCCGGCAGACGGTCTGCCCGGAACAGTATTCGCCCAGGCGGCGCTGGAATTCCTTGACGGTCATCTCTCGCCGGCCCACGAATCGCCCGTGCTCCTCGGCGCGCGCGGCGCAGGAAACGCGCTCGCGCGCCTCATCCGGAACGGCCATCAGAACGCCGGCCAGCGTGCCGTCCGCAACGGTGGAGATGCTCTTCCCGCGAAGCCAGGGGGCGATTTCGCGCAGAATTATTGCCTCAAGCCCCCTTCGCAGCGTGGCGATGCGGTCATAGACGTCTTTCGGGGCCGTGTGATTGGGGTGCTTCTGAGCATGGACGCGGTTAAAAAACGCCTTCATCGGGCCGCTGTAGCCCAGCCCGCTTATGCAGTGGCGTCTGATCGCCGCCTTGTTGACCCGAAAACCGATCGCCTTCAGGAGGTGAAGGTAAGACTCGTATTCGTCCAGTACAAGCCTGATCGGGACGCGGTCGTTGTCCATGTGGGTTTCCCTTTCTTTCGGAGAGGAGCCCGCCAGGCAGAATTTCGGGATGGGCGCGGGATGTGCGGTAGTCTCCCGATGAGCAGGGCTAGGAGGCAGGTGGGGATATCCCTGCTCGCCCGGCGGGCTCCCTGGGTTGAGTCAAGTTTTCTTGTCAGGAGGAGTCATGTTGTTTTGCCTTCTTTGCTCATTTGTGGATAGAGCAACTGCCATGCCATATCAACAAGGCGGCCATGATGGTCACAAATGGCGTAAATATCGTGTGATACGACGATTTTTCCGCATGAGCTTTTCAGTAAGACTGTGACCAGCAGAGTTACACGGGGTGTTGGAAAATCCGAATGTGTGCTAACCCCCTACACGCCGGCTTCCCTAACGTAAATACGCTTACTGGGCATCGCTTCACCAACGATCCGTCCTACTGCCGCCGCGATCTGTATGAGCAGATGAGCGACGCTCCAGAGCCGCTGCGTTTATGTCTTTGCTATCGTGAATTTGCGGATACTTCTTTCCAGCTTCCTTCTGAGCATAGGCGGATTTTTTCTCACGTTCTCATCGAGATTCTCAAGCGCCCCCATAACCGCCGTTATGAGTTCTTCACAGGGGTCATACTTGTCTAGGTTCTCTTGAATCAGCTTCAGAGTCGTCTCGTCCATATCCTTCGTAGTCCTTCCTTGGAGCGCACTCTCCAACTCTTTCTTGGAGGCCGCTTTATGGATACCGGCAGTCGTGACGAATTTCTTCACAAGAATTTCCCGTTCATCGTCGCCGAACTCGTTAGTCCCAACATGCCCATATACATAGGCGGTTAGCCACCCGATCTTGGCCTGAAAATCGGGGGCCAGTTGGGCGCACTTTGCTTTTAGACACTGCTCATAATAGTCTTCCGCTCGAATAGAATACGAGTGAGGCAACACTACAGCATGATGATCCGCAAATGGCGCATGAGCACCGACATGGAGACAGAAATATGGGGGGAACTCATTGTTAATCAAACGCTCGAACCGCCGTTGTATCTCAGCCAGCTTATGTGCCGTGCAATACCCTAGCCGGGTTGTGCCTTCGCCAGCCGCCCGATCGGCCTCCCTTTCAAGGACGTTTCGGATCGGCAGTACTACAGATAGCGTCAGGTACTCAGCCTTAGGTTTCGTGTCTCTTTTCACCAAATCACAGCTCTGCGTAAGCACGGCGAAATAGGGATAAATAACTCCACCCTTGCACAGCTTAGGATGCGTATCCTCGAGAACCCCTCTCAGAACGTTACCATCCAGAATGTCGCCCTGCCAAAGCCCGTCGCGAATGGGCTCCACATACTGGAACTTCGTATAGGGGACTTCAATGTCGTTGCCCGGCACCTCAGGTATCATCGTATTTGTGGCGGCAATGCCTAACTCTCCGCTTTGGTATCAGCTGCGTCGGCTGGATGAGAACACCGGAGAGACCGTTCCAACGCAATTCTATCCACTGTTCCGTGACGCGCAGTTTCCTTCGAAGATGCAATTAGGGTATTGGCAAGTGTGATACGATAACGGACGGTCTGTGAAGTGGGCTGGTACGTGCGGTGATTGAGTACGGCTTTTCTATTCTCGCCAATAGGTATCGGCCGCGAATCTTCACCATTCCCGTTGGCACTTGTCATGCTGTTTCTCCTTTCTCGACTGAAGATTGTAGGGATTTGTCTACGATTGTTCCAAGTCTAGGTCGTAGACATTCTTCAAGAACGTTGGGGCATGTTCTCTGTTCTTGATGATAGTGTCTTTAAGAAGTCTTGCGGCTTCAAGTCCAGGGCACTCGATCTCCGCCTTAAGCGGATAGTGGTAGTTCAACTCAATGGTGTAACGCGGGTCGCCCTCATCCTGTAAATTATAAACGAATTGGGCGTTCACAACACATTCACTAAGAGCTAACGAGCGCGTTATCATGATGCGAGTTGACGTTCCGATCTTGTCTGCATCTTCCTCGTCCGTCAGATTGAAGAGCTTCGAAAACCGATCGGGTGGCTCTTGGATGTTGAACCAAAAATTCTCGCCAAATGCCTTCAAAGGAGTATGTGGGAGCAATTCCAAAAGGTTGCAGGCAGCTTCCTCGGTCTGCAACAGCGAGTCCTTCTGATCTCTCTCTGGGTAGAATTGCACACGACTGCTGCTGACTGCAATCTTGAATGTGCCGGAGTCGAAAATAGTCGGGCCGTCCCCCACGAATGGGTAGAGTATGTTCACATTCTCATTCTTCAAAATGTTCTTGCCCAGCCACTGTGGAGAAAGGATAGACGTGTTCCACCGGCCCACCAGCACTATGCACCATTTGCTGATGTCCGCTTTCATATTAATGACTCCTGGAGGGTAGGAACCCGCCACATTTGAACAAATGAGCAAGTAGCACTACTTTCGGTTTCGGTCGTCCCATGGACGATGATGACCATGGCCACTCGGAAATGCAAATTCTGAAATCTACCCATGTGCAGGCGTAACGTCAAGCCAAACCGAATGGAAAAAAACGCGGAAATCTGGATGGCATAATCATTTTCTACCGTCCGTCGGGATCGTGCGTATCACGGATCGCTTATCAGTTCATCCGTGTGTGGGTTCGGCCTGTAGCCCGAACCCGAGCTACGTTACCGTATGGTATGGACCGTATGCAGCGGCCAGAACGAGAAGAACGCCCGCCCCAGAAGGTTCTTCTCCGGCACATACCCCCATGCCCGGCTGTCGTTGCTGTTCGGACTGTTGTCCCCGAATCCCACGTAGCACTTCTCAGGAACGTGAATGGGATCGCCCGGTCCGCCGAGCTTGTCCAGCCCGCCCCTTCCTATCAGATAGTATACGTCTCGTTGAATGCGGAAGTCCGTGAACGTTGCGCGCAGGTCTCGCGCCCCGATGGAGAAAGACGCCCCGTCAAGAACGTACGGCCTTGCTGGAACGTCGTCTTCATAGGAGTAATCAATGACGCTCTGCCCCCCGACGATGAACCACAACCGCTTGTCGGCATGAGCGAATTCAAGCTCGACCGCCTCGGCGCCGGCCCTGGGGGCTTTCGCGCGGGCGATCTCCGCCCCGTTGCGCCTAAGAACCGCCTCCCCCCCCGCCCACTCGGCCTGAAAGACCGCGCTGCCGCGCTCGATCAGCATCACGATCGGTCCGTTTCCCTCCGCAATCTGGGTCTTGCAGCGTATCCGCATGTCGCCGACGCAGTAGCGCCCCTCGACCCCGAAGTTGTATCCGTAGGTGTCTGTTATATCCCTGCCGAAGCGGGCAAACCGCGTCCCCTCGCTACCGAGCGCGTCAAGGACAAGCTTCTTGGGCGTGACTTCCTTCCATCCCGCGCCCATGTTAATCCATGTCGGCACGACCTCCTTCTCCGGGGCGAAGCGGGAATCGTATACATGCATCCACATCGCATCCTGATGTTCCTGGGGCTTTCGCGCGATCTTGCCGTTGATGTAGATGTCGCCGTCAACGACTTGAAGGGTTTCGCCGGGCGTGGCGATCAGTCGCTTGATGAAATTGGTCGGCGTCTTCCACTTCAGCCGTGTGCTCTTGCAGCGGGGGCAGATAAGGCCTTCGCTCTCGTGAATGGGGCCGAATTGCTGCCCGCAGGACTTGCACGTGAGCCGGTCAATCACCGGGTAGCGGAAAACAATCGCGTCCCAGCGTTGCGGTTTGCCCAGTTTGTAGGAAAGCCGGCTGGCGATGATGCGGTTGCCGCCCCGGACGATTCTGTTGGCGGCGTCCGCTCCTTCGATGATCTCCCCCGTGTCCGGCCTGCGCCCGCGCAGCCAGATCGAATCCGGCCAGCGGAAGTTGATCATCTTCACGTCCCCGTCGCTGAATACTGCGGTGGAGGTTTGAATGCCGGGATAACGGCAGTTCGGGCATTCGACCTCGGCGGGATAGATCCCGTCGCCGTTCTCCCGCGTGTTCACATCGAACGTGTAACGGCAGTTGGGGCACTGTGCCTCCTTGTGGAAGCCCAGCAGCGTGGGGCCCATGGAGCCGGTCGGGATTCTGAAGACGTCAACGATAGTGAACTTTATGGCCAGGGCGATGCCCAGCGCGATAGCGAACCATTCCACGCTTTCGCGCACTGGGCCTTTGCGCCGGCGTTCGGAGACAGATTTTTTATTGAACAGCGCCATTGAAGGTTGGAGACGTTGCTGCCGGTTCATCCGTCCGCCTTCCGCGTCGGACGGTCAAGGGGCGACAGTATATCACGCGCCGGCGGGAAGTGAATCGCAAAGAGGCGGGATTCGTACGGCGTCAGTCACGGGCGCGTGGCAGCGTAGGGGCGGGTTTCAAACCCGCCCCTACAAGTGGCTGGCATATAAACGCTCCCTTCACTGACCGGATACCGGGATTCCGCCGGCGCAGGCGCGGCGTTGCTTGACATTTCCGGAGCAGGGATAGTATAAGGTGTCCTCGCGCTTGTGCAATCGCATGGAGGGAATTCGACATGGCAACCATACAGATTGACGATTTCGCGAAGGTGGAACTTGTTGTCGCCCGCGTGACCGAGGCCTTCGCCCATCCAAACGCCGACAAGCTTATCGTTCTGAAGATTGACGCTGGAGACGGCGACGCAGACCGGCAGATCGTAGCCGGAATCCGTCAATGGTACCCGCCGGAAAGTCTTGTCGGTAAAAACATCGTCATCGTCAACAACCTTCAGCCGGCGACGCTGCGCGGGATCGAAAGCCGGGGAATGCTCCTGGCGGCCCAGGACCCGGCAACCGGCGAGGTCGTTGTTCTTACTGCGGACAAGCCGGTGACACCCGGATCGAAGATCAGATAATTCAGAGCGGGGCGCGGAGGAAGACGTGGCGCAAGTACCTGAATCAGGGCGTGTGGAAATCGCGGTGTGCGATAATGTTGTTTACGTCAAGGCCGTGGGGAAATGCCTCCAGAAGCAGGGCATCGCGCTTCACGAGTTCGCGTCCGCAATGCGTAAGGCCGGATGCCGCGAGGTGATACTTGATCTCAACGAATGCGCCGGAATGGACAGCACCTTCATGGGCACGGTAATGTCAATGAAGACCAGCTTCCAGGACGCTGATGGGTTGAAAGTCATAAACATGAACCCGGCCTGCGAAAAGCAGCTCAAGGGCGTAGGGCTTCTTGCCCTGCTGGACGTCTCGCGCAAAGCGGTTGTCATGCCGCATCTCAGGTTGAAAAAGCTCGGGGACCCTGCATACGGCGCGCTGGAACGCATGGAGATTATATTGAAGCTGCACAAGGAGCTTGTCGAGCAGAACCCCGATCTCAATGGCGAGTTCGGGCCATGCATCGAGGCAATCGAGCAGGAAATTGATGAGCGCAAACGGGACGGGGACGGGAAGGCGAAGTCGTGAGCAACACCGGACTCCAACCCTTCATCCTTGAACCCATATCGGTCAGGAAAGTCTGGGGCATAGACGGAGTCGGCGAGCGATGGGAAATCTCCGAAATGGACGACGCCGTCTGCCGGATCGCCGGCGGACCGTTCAATGGAGCATCATTTCGCGATCTGATCCGGCGCGATCCCGATGGGATTCTCGGAAAGCGAATTGCGAAAGAGAACGGCGGACGCCTGCCGCTCCTGCTGAAAACGATAATGGCAGCGGAAGCCCTCTCAGTCCAGGTTCATCCCGATGACGTCTATGCGCGTTCCAGCGGCGACGCCGAGCGGGGCAAGACGGAGGCATGGATTGTCTTGGACGCCGCCCCGGGGGCGAAGCTCATAGTTGGAACTCGTGGAAATCCCGACAGGCGGTCGTTCCGCGCGGCGCTGGAGGCGACGGGCGCGAAGGCCGGACAAGCAATGCTCGAATCGTTGCGCCCGGAGAGAAACCTGTCCGCCGGGGAGGTCGGCGCGGTATTCCGCCGCTGCCCGCTTGGGGCGATGCTGAACGTCATCCCCGTGAGAAAAGGGGATTGCGTATACCTCGCCCCCGGAACGCTGCACGCCATCTGCGGCGGGTTGACCCTTTACGAGATTCAGCAGGCATGTGACGTTACGTACCGCGTTTATGACTGGCATCGCATGGGCGATGACGGCAAGCCGCGCGAACTGCATGTTGACAAGGCAATGGACGTTCTCGATTTTTCCAGCGTCCCGGCGGTGACGAATATCAGCGATGCGTCAGACGGCGACGTCCTTGCGGATTCGCCCTGCTTCACCCTTGAACTCGTCGCCTTCGCGGGAGAAAAAGTCATTCCGTCCGCTCCCGGACGGGATGATGCTTTTATGATCGTCACGGCATATGATTCCTCTCTGGACGTCTGCCGGGGCGGCGCGCGAATCGCGCTCGGTCCCGGTCGGAGCGCCTTTGTCCCCGCGTTCGCTGCGGAAGGCGTCGTTCTCCGCTCTCCCGGCAGGTCCAGGGCGTTGATGGCCCGCCCGGTTTCAAGCGCGGCTGCGCGAGACTGAGAGTTTTCCGCCCGCGCGGCGATTCGAGGTTAGATGAAAGTCAGATTGCAGAAATTCCTTGCCGGCGCGGGGATCGGTTCCCGCCGCGAGTGCGAGAAGCTGATCGAGGACGGACGCGTCGCCGTCAATGGGGAGGTCGTCACCCGGCTGGGAACGCAGGTTGATCCCGGCAGCGACAGCGTCGAATTCGACGGCGCGGCGGTGAAGCCGCCCCAGGTCGCCACGTTCCTGCTCTATAAGCCGCGCGGTTTCTCCTGCGCGGAACACTGCAATGACTGTCCTTCAGCCCTTGAATTACTCGGCGTAAGGGATGAGAGGCTGCTGCTGGCTCCGCCGATGTCCCCGAATTATTCCGGCATTGTTCTGGCCACGTCCGACGGCGAGCTTGCCCACGCGCTGAGCTATCCCGGCTTCTCGATCCTGAGGACGTACGTCATCCGCTTCAAGGGCGATCTTGATGAAGCGGGGACGCGGTTTCTGCGCTACTCGTTCAAGCTGGAAGGCGGACGGCCTGCGGGCATGAATGTGAAGCTGGCGGAGAGCAGAAAAGGCTCGATGACAGCGGCGACGGTGACGCTCCTGCGCGGCAGGGACACGGACGTCGCGCGCGCCTTCGGCATGGTTTCTTGCGAGATCGTCAGCCTGAAGATGACGGGATTGGGCGGTCTGACGCTCGGGACGCTCAAACCGGGGCAATCCCGCCGCCTGAAGTCGTCCGAAGTCAGAGAGTTGATCGAATCCGGGCAAGCCCGGCGCGGGAAACGCTCGAAGCGACCAGACTCCGATACGCGGCGCGGCGGGTATAATCCCTAAAGCATTGTCCGCCGGGCGGACGCCATGCCACAGCCGGGGGAGCGGCCCCGGTCAGGAAGTTTTTATTCGCGGAGTTGCAGCGATGACACAGATGACTCAGGCAAGAGCCGGCAGGATAACCGCCGAGATGCGCGCGGCAGCGCGGGCGGAGAAGATGCAGGCAGCAAGAATTCGCGCCGGCATCGCGGACGGATATGTGGCCCTGCCGTGCAACAGGAACCGGGGCCGGCGCGGCCTGTGCCCGGTAGGCGGCGGGACGCGAACCAAGGTGAACGCCAACATCGGCACAAGCTCCCCGCGCGCGGACGTTGAGGCTGAACTCGCCAAACTGCGCGCGGCTGAGGACGCCGGCGCGGACACCGTCATGGACCTCTCCACCGGGGGCGACCTCAGGGCGATACGCAAGCGCATCTGCGAAGAAACGCGCATAACGCTGGGCAGCGTCCCCGTCTACGAGGCCGTCGTCAGTGCCGCGCGCGGAGCGAGGCGGGGATTGGCCGGAATGAAGGCGCGCGACTTTATTGAGGCCGTCCGCATGCACTGCGAAGACGGCGTTGACTTCGTGACGATACATTCGGGCGTTAGGAGAAGCGTCCTCGAAATACTCGAGCGAAGCCCGCGCACATGCGGCGTGGTCAGCCGTGGCGGCGCCTTCACCGTCGAGTGGATGACCATCACCGGAAACGAAAACCCGCTTTACGAGCAGTTCGATGAGCTGTTGGACATGGCGCTGGAGTATGACGTAACAATGTCTCTAGGCGATGGCCTGCGCCCCGGCGCGATCTCGGACGCCTTCGATCAGGCGCAGGTTTATGAGCTGAATGTTCTGGCCGAGCTTGTCGAGCGATGCCGCGCGGCGGGCGTGCAGTGCATGGTTGAGGGGCCGGGGCATGTGCCGCTTCACCAGATTCAGGCGCAGGTGCGGCTGCAGAAGGAATTGTGCAAGGGCGCGCCCTTCTATGTTCTAGGCCCGTTGGTGACGGACGTTGCGCCGGGCTACGATCACATAACATCGGCCATCGGCGGGGCGCTGGCGGCGTGGGCCGGGGCGGATTATCTCTGTTATGTAACGCCGACGGAGCATCTCGGCCTGCCTGGCCCGGAGGCCGTCCGGCAGGGTGTCATAACGGCGCGCATCGCGGCCCACGCGGCGGACATCGCGCGGGGGCTTCCCGGCGCGGCGGAATGGGACAGGAACTTCTCTCTGAAGCGCTACGCCCGGGACTGGGAGGGGCAGATAAAGGGCTGCATTGATCCGCTCATGGCCGAAAAGCTGCGCCGCGAGACCGGGTCGGAGGGCGAGGACGTCTGCACCATGTGCGGGGATTTGTGCGCGATGAAGGTCTTCAGGGACCATCCGGACTCGCCGCGCCTGCCCGGCGGCGGGAAGAGGCGGGGCAAGAAGGCATGAGGGGGCCGTTCGCAGCCCCGCCCGGATGCCAGGCGTCTTGTGTTGAGGCGAAAAATATGATGCGCGTTAGTTAGGGTTTTATCAAACCCGCTGACCGGCGATGATTGTCTATGCTCCGCCGCCGTGATAGAATCCGGCAAGCGATAAGGTTTTCAACATAGGGAGATAAATATGGCTTCGACCTCACTGCGGCGGGTTGTGGCGCTGATGCCCGTCATCCTGCTTTGTCTGGCCGGTTGCAGGGCCACCGCCCCGCGAAATGAAGAAGAAAAGCAACTCTATGATGTCAGGGTTGCCTCTCTCAAGGTGTTTCTTGCCGATTTTGAGAGCAACGTCCGCGAGAAATCCTTCTCCGGGCTGAAGGCCAAGATTTCTCCGATCCTGAGGGAGAAGGACCTTCAGGAAATGCAGGTCAAGCTTTATCACCTGAGCCTTTCCCCGCGTTACGGCGGATTGAAGCTGGATCCGGAAGCCGCGGGGAAGATGAATTTCGCGGACGTCATGGACGGCGACATCGGCTGCAAGCTTGAGGCTTCGACCGCCGGCGGGCGCATGCGTCTGCCCGTCAGAATCCTCAGGTCGGAAGAGCGATGGGTCATACAGGACATTGACATCGTCCTTCTGGAGCCGGGCGACAGGATCCAATTGCGCTCCGATGAGGAGAAGCTGGTTCTGGCCACCGTTTCCCAGATGATCGGATTCATACGAGACAAACGTCCGGGCGATTTCCTTTACGCGCTGCCGGATACGGGCGCGAAGAAAACAAGGGGCGCAAAGGCGGTCTTTGGCGGGGCGTATGAAGGCGTAATCTTTGATCTCGACAAGATCATGAAGTTCGATTTCACCCAGTGGCCGGACGTCATGGCCGACGGGCGGCTCTACTTCCTGGGCGAGCACATGATCGTAGTCCCGGTGTCGCTGTCATACATGATGGCCAGCGAGGGGGATTTCGACATCAGGCGTCTTGATATGGAATTCGTCTTCGGGAAAACGGACAAGGGCTGGCAGCTTTTCCGCGTTGTGACCAGCGGCAAGGACCTGTAACGTCCCCGTTTGCGCGGTTCAATCAGATCGCGTTCTTAGCCTCGTAGACGAATCTTTCCATAAGTTCGCGGTTTTTCACCCCCGGCGCGTCTTCAACCCCGCTTGAAACGTCCACGGCGTAAGGGCGCGTCCTCTGGATGGCCTCCGCCACGTTGTCCGGATTCAACCCCCCGGCCAGAATGATCGGTCCGACCTGCGGCGCCTCACTGAGCAGAGACCAGTCGAACGTCTGTCCGGTTCCCCCTTGCAGGCCCGGCGCGAAGGCGTCCAGCAGATATCCGTCCGCCCGATAAGCGGCCATCTTCCGCACGTCTTCCGGCCCGGCGATCCTGAACGCCTTTATGATCCGCAGAGCGCGTAATTTATCCAGGAAGGCCGGGGTTTCCCGCCCGTGGAGCTGGACGTAATCCAGCCGAAGCTCCGAGGCGATTCTGAGCACATCAGAGGAATCGGCGTCAACGAACAGGCCGACGCTGCTGACGAAAGGGGGGAGCAGTTCGATAATCGGCTTGGCTGATTCCGGCGGAATGTGCCTTCCGCTTGGCGGATAAAAGACGAATCCCAGCGCGTCGGCTCCGGCGCGAACCGCCGCCAGCGCGTCCCTCGGATTGGTTATCCCGCAGATCTTTACTCGAGTCATGCCGCCGGAGACCGGAACGTGCCTAGTGCCTGAAGTGGCGGACCCCGGTGAAGACCATGGCCATGCCCGCCGCGTCCGCCGCCATGATGGCTTCCTTGTCCTTCTTGCTGCCGCCGGGTTGAATGACGGCTGTGATGCCGGCTGAGGCCGCAGTCTCGATCCCGTCGGGCATCGGGAAGAAAGCGTCGCTGGACATGACAGCCCCTTTGGACCTTTCGCCCGCTTTGCGGTTGGCGATGATGACGGAGTCCACCCGGCTCATCTGACCCGCGCCGCAACCAACCAGCATGCGATCCTTCGCGTAGATTATCGCGTTTGACTTGACGTGCTTGCAAACTAGCCATCCGAATCCCATATCGTCCCACTCTGACGCGGTCGGACGGCGCTTCGTGACCACCTTGCAGGACGCTTTGTCGAATCCGGCGATGTCCCGCGTCTGAACCAGCAGACCGCCGGTCACGCGCCTGATGTCAAGCGCCCCCTCCTGAAGGTTGTGGGCGTCAAGGCAGCCGACCTTGAGCAGGCGCACGTTGACGCCCCAGGGCGGACCTTCGGTTATCATCTTCACCGCGTCAGGGTCGAATCCCGGCGCAATTATTGCCTCCACGAAGAATCCCGCCGAATCCCCCGCCCGGCGATTCAGGATTTCTTCCGCGACGTGGACGTCCAGCGGGCGGTTCATGCCGATGACGCATCCGAAAGCGGATACCGGATCGCCGTCATACGCCTTGGCGTAAGCCTCCTTGATGGTTGACGCGATTGCGGCGCCGCAGGGATTGGAGTGCTTTATGCACACTACCGCAGGCTGGTCGAATTCCTTGACAAGGTTCAGCGCGGCGTCTGCGTCGAGGATGTTATTGAACGAGAGTTCCTTGCCTGCAACCTGTTCTGAGGCGGCGACGCACGGTTCCGTGACGCCGCGTTCGGAGTAGAACGCCGCGCTCTGCTGCGGATTCTCGCCGTAGCGCAGGCTCTGCTTAATGTCGAAGTCCATCGCCAGCATCTTGGGGAATGGAGTGTTGTTTTCCAGCCTAGCCAGGTAGTTGGCTATCGCCCTGTCGTAGTGCGCCGTGTGTTCGAACGCTTCCACGGCCATTTCGTAATGCATCTGGCCCGGCAGGTCGCGGTCATTGTCCTTCAGCGCGGACAGAACCGGCGCGTAACGCCCGGGATTCACGACCACCGCCACGTGCGTGTAATTCTTTGCCGCCGCGCGGATCATGGTCGGGCCGCCGATGTCAATGTTCTCCACCGCGTCGGCCAGATCAACCTCCGGGCGGGAGATCGCTTTCTCAAACGGATAAAGATTCACCACCACCATGTCAATCGGCTGTATGCCGTGCTGGGCGATCTCCTTCTGATGCGCCGCGTTTTCCCTGAGCGCAAGAAGTCCGCCATACACCTTTGGATGCAAGGTCTTGACCCGTCCGTCGAGGATTTCCGGAAAGCCGGTGTAGTCCGATATCCCCGTCACCTGAATGCCGTTGTCGCCCAGAAGGCGGGCCGTTCCGCCAGTCGAGATTATCTCGACGCCCATCTGTTTGAGTCCCTTCACGAACTCGACCAGCCCCGTCTTGTCCGAAACGCTCACAAGCGCTCTGCTTATCTTTGCCATTGCTACCTCTTGATAAAGGGGTTGGAGCGGAATTCTCTTTCAAGCGTCGTGGACGGGCCGTGCCCGGTGTGAACGATCGTGTTGGGCGGCAGGGGCCTGAGCTTTTCCTCGATGCTCGTCAGGAGCGTTTTCTCGCTGGCGCCGGGGAAGTCGGTCCTGCCTACGGATTCCTGGAAAAGCGTGTCGCCGGAGAAAAGGATCGGTTTTGGCGTTTCCGGTCCTTCAGGGATGAAAAGGCAGATTCCGCCGGGGGTGTGCCCCGGGGTGTGCAGGACTTTGATCTTCAGCCCGGCGAACTCAATTACGTCGCCGTCATGAAGCTCGCGGTCGGCCGGGGGGGACTTGATCATCCGTCCCATGAACATCGAAAGGTTCTTTATGGGACGGCGCAGCATCTCCGTGTCGTCCCTGTGAATCATGATCCGCATATCTGGAAATGCGGCCTTCAACTCCGTGTTGCCGGCTATGTGATCAACGTGCCCGTGTGTGCAGACCAGGATGCTCGGGACAAGGTTCTCAGCTTTAAGGTATTCGATAACCTGCTCCGGCTCCCCGCCGCAGTCAATGACCAGCGCGTCAGCGCCTCCTGTAACAGAGAGGATATAGCAATTCGACTGAAAGGAGCCGACGGGAAGACACTTTATTGTGATTGTCATGATTCTTTCTTCAATCAAATGCGCCAATCCGGCGTTGCGCCATCCGCTGCCGGGCCTGAATCCTCATGCATTCTCCCTGATAATCCGAGCCACGTCCGGATCGGTCTCAGGCTCCAGAAGCCCTATTATTCTGCGCTCGCGCTTCGCGTTCTCCGGGCTGTCGGAGGCATGGGCGCCGTTGCGCATTACGTTGGAGCCGTACATCCATCGCACCGTTCCGGGGCGCGCCTGGATGGGATTGGTCGCGCCCAGATTATCCCTTATCTTCGCAATGGCGTCAGGGCCGTGGTAAAGGAGCGCCATGCACTTGTCCCGGCCGGGCCTGCGCGCCTCTTCCTCAGTCATGTCGGCCCGCGGGCGAACCCCCGTCATGAACTCTATGATTCCGTCGTATTCGTTGTTCGCGTTGGCCTCTCTGAGGCTGCGGGCAAGGTCGTCCAGGACCTTCTGCGGAACGGCGAACGGCAGGTTCTCCTTGAAAACCTCGGCGAGTTTCTTCTTCAGCGGGCTTTCAAGCTTCTCGACCAGCACGTCGCGCACCGGGCCGTAGAACTCCCGCGCCATGGCCACGCTCATGCTGAAGACCTTTGCGCCGACGATGTAAAGGCCCGTCCGCGCAAACCGGTCAATGATGTTGCCCGCGCTGGCGCTGTGCATGCGGAAGGTGTCCGGTTTCAGGATGACAAGCGTAGTCTGCGCTCCCGCGCCTGTTCTTTCGGAGACCGCGCTTTCCACAATTCCGCCGTCCCCGGCTGCAAAATCGGCCAGAAGGCGCAGTTGTTTCCGGTTTGTCTCGGCGTCCGGAGCGGTCAGCACGGCAGGCTCGAAGTAACCGACATTGCCGTCCCGGATGACGAAGTCCCCGAAGGTGCCCCTGATGGTGTCTCCCTGGAACTGGTGCGTCAGCGATCCGACAACGCCGCTGACCTGTTGGACCGCGTTCTGCCCCTTGAAGAGGAGGAGCATTGCGCGATTGGAGATACCGTAGCGATTGGCGCGGGAGAAATTATTCTTCACGTAATCTGTCAGAAGCCCGGTTATGCGCGGATCATTGGACGGCTGCTCCTCGATGGTCGCGCAGTAGCGATTGACGAATTCAACGCCTGGGGCGTACATGCGGACGGCGACAAGGTCAAGTTCCAGCAGCGTGAGCATCCGGGCGATGATTCCGCCGGTGCGGCTTTTGTGAAGGCTGTATGGTGTGATGAGCGCGTATGCCAGTTCTTCCGCCACAAACTATTCCTTTCCTGTTGTCATTTCTGCCCGGATGCCTGTTTGGCAAGGTCCTGGGCGTCAACACGGATGTTGTCAATTATAGCCGTCGCGGGCTTGCCGTCGTCGGCGATCTTTCCCTTCGCCTCTTTGCCGGTTTCCTCGATTGACATGGCTTGTTCGGCGGCTTCCTCATGGCGGCCGGCTGCTTCCAGAAGCCGGCAGCGTTCGTAGTCAATGGCGACCTGCCGGATCGCCTCGTAAGCGTTGCCCTTTGTCGCCGCTTCGGTGGCCCTTTTCTGGATTAACCCGGCGCATATGAGCATGAAAATGGCGGCCGCCCAGAGCGTCGCAGCTTTATTCAGGAGGGTTTTCTCGGCGATTTCCTTCTTGTCTGGCTTCAGACGCCGGTGCCCCGCCATGGCCGTGCGATAAGTCTCGCCCGTGTGCATGTTTGCGCCGCACTTGGAACAGCTTATTGAGCTGGCCGATGCTGACGATCCGCAGGCCGGACAGCGTTGTTCTTCGGTTTCAAGCGCCATGCCCGACTCCTGTTCAGACGTGGTTTCCTAACGCCGGGCGATTATAGGAACGCTGCAAACGGCGTGTCAATCAATTCCCTGTCGGCCCGTCGCCTTCATCCGGTGGCGTCTTTTATTATGATTCGGGCGCGCGACATGGGCGCTCGGTCATGTATGTGGGCCTGCGCATGTCGGCGGGCCGGAAATTGCTTTGCGGTATCAACTTGCCCCGCCCCGCCCAGGAATGTAGAATCCGCCCCCGGCGATTGACTCATTACCCTCGAAACGGAGAACCGGAACATGAGCAGACTCAAGGGCAACTGCGTGGTCGCCCAGTCGGGCGGCCCGACGACCGTCATCAATGCCAGCCTCTGCGGCGTCATCCAGGAGGCCATGAGGCAGGATTGCATACGCGAAATCTACGCCGGCTACAATGGCATTCTCGGAGTGTTGAACGAGCAACTCCTGGACATTGGAGGGCAGGACCGGCAGACCATCGCCGGCCTGAAGGTCTGCCCCGCGGCAGCCGCGGGCAGTTGCCGCCATAAACTCTCGAAAGACCCCAAGTCCGGCGAATACGAGCGCATCCTGGAGATCTTCCGCGCGCACGATGTCCGCTACTTCTTCTACTGTGGCGGCAACGACAGCATGGACACCGCCGACAAGGTCAGCAAGCTGGCGAATCAGACCGGCTACGAACTGATCGTCATGGGCGTGCCCAAGACGATTGACAACGACCTGGCCTACACCGACCACTGCCCCGGCTACGGCAGCGTGGCGAAATACTTGGCCACAATGGTCATGGAATCCGGGCGTGACACAGAGGCGCTCTACACCCATGACACCTGCACGATCATGGAGGCCATGGGCCGCAACGCGGGCTGGATCGCAGGCTCAACCGGTATGGCAGCGCGCGAGCTGGACGACGCGCCGCACCTTATCTATTTCCCCGAAGCCCCCGTTACGCGGGATAAGATAGTTGATGACGTCAGAAGGGTTCACGCAAGACTGGGACGCGTCTTCATTGTCGTCTGCGAGGGCGTCAAGGATGACAAGGGCAATTACCTCGCCGAAGCCGGCGGAGACTTCGGGCAGGACTCCTTCGGCCACAAGCAACTGGGCGGCGCGGCGGAGGCCCTGCGCGGAATAGTCGAGAAGGATTGCCGCATCAAGGCCCGCACGAACAAGCCCGGCACGCTCCAACGCAACGGCGCCCACTTCGCAAGCCTCACAGACGTCGAGGAGGCATACATGTGCGGCGCGAAGGCCGTGCAGATGGCCGCCGAGGGAACCAGCGGTTACATGATCACGCTCGTGCGAGACCCGGAATCGAAAACGTATGGCTGCACGACCGGCCTGGCGAAACTGAGCGACGTTGCCAACGGCGAAAAGAAGGTCCCGCGCGAGTGGATCAACAAGGACGGCAATCACATAACCGACGAGTTCCGGAAATACGCCATGCCCCTGATGAAGGGCGAAGCGCCGATAACGATCGGGGACGACGGATTGCCGGTCTACGTCAGGCTGGAAAAGCGCATAGTTGCGCAGAAATGCGCGAAGTGGACGGGGCCGGGGAAGATGTAGGATCACTGACCACGGATGGAGACAATCGCCCGTCCGGTTCCGGCCAGGACGGTCAGCACGACCGCGCCGAAAGTTATCAGCCAGACCAGCGGCAACATTTCGAAGAATCCTCCTGTGCCGTACAACATGGGCAGCCAGATGGCTGCAAGCCCCCCAACCATGCCCCCCAGCGCGTCGGCTATGAACAGGTCCAGAAGCCGTTTATTATAACGGATAGCAAGGAGGGGGAAGAACACTCCGCTGCCCAGCGTCAGCGCGCTTAGACAGGCGAAGGAGGCGGATGAGTTCCATTCCGGTTTGAACGCCAGGATGTAGAACGCGCCCAGTATGCCGGCGGATGAAATTGCGAGCCATCGCGCGATCCCGATGCCTGAGACACCCCAGATGAAAAGAAAACCCGCCGACCCGATGAAGAAGGCTCCAAGGGGGTTGTTCAGGCGCGGCAGCAACCAGAGGATGACGCCGTTTTCCAGGCATATGCAGTTCACGCCGACCGCGAATCCCGCAACCACGATGCCGGCGCCCTCCAGCCGCGCTTGCGCGTCGCCGGCCTGACGCACAGCCCGCGCAACCATCGCGGCGCAACACAATATGCCGATGGCTCCGACGATTCCGAGGCAGAGCCTGAGGCCATGACGGTCAATAAAACTTCCGGCGACTCCATCAATCCACGGGGAGTTGTCCTGCACGATCGGACCGCTCGCTGATGCCGTGAAACTTCCCAGGTTTCTGAATCCCTGGGCCTCCAGCGCCTGGACGCTCAGCGACGACAGTCCGAATCCCGGTTGACCTGCCGAGGCGAGAAGGATGAAATTGTCCGCATGGACTCCGGGAGGGCCGGTTCTGATCGGTTGGTACCATGCCTCGACCTGGAATCCGGCCAAAGTGAGCGTCCTGGCATAGAGCATGGCAAGGCGCTCATCCTTGTCGCATGATTTTACCATCACCAGCCTGCCTCCTGGGTTCAGGTGGTTGCGAAACATGCGAAAGGATTCGAAGGTGTGCAGGCCAAATCCAGGCTCAAAGAAGGATTTGCATGCCGCGACTGTGGATTCAGTGTAGGGCAGAACAATCAGGTCGAAGCGTTCGCGGCTTGCGGCCATGTACCGGCGTCCGTCCATGGTGGCGGTCTCAACGCGAGGATCAAGGTAGACGCCTCCATTAGCCCATGCGCCTTTCCCTTTGAAAAACTCAACAACTTCCGGGACAACCTCGATTGCCACAACCCGTTTCGGGTTGGTCTCCAGAGCCAGCGTCACTTGCTTGCCGCCTCCGGACCCGATGATGCAGATGCTGCTGCCCGGCGGGACCATGGAAAACAGCAGATGGTCGAACGCCTCACGGCAGAGGGCGGGGATGCCGCTGGTGGACCATAATGCGACGCCGTCGTAGTATCCGACGACCTGCTGGTTCACCTGTATTGCTGTGAAGTGGCAGAAGCGGCCCCATTGGGAGTGGACGAGTCTGGCACGGGGCCGTGGCAGTATTTCATTCCCGAACAGGAAATGCCGTCCGGCCAGGGCGTCCCCCGGCCTTGATCTTCCTTCGGGCAGCAGTAATGCCTGGAATGGCTGCTCAAACAGGCCGGCAACAACAAACAGAGCCGCCGCGGCAAGGCTCTGGGCGACGATTCCAAACCTTTGCCCGAATACGGATACGGGCTTGCGGAGCGCGCAGAGGGAGATCACGACCGCCATAGGGACAAGGGCGACCGTCCTCAGCCAACCCAGCGCCGGAATGCTCCACTGGCCGACCACAAGGGAGCAAACCAGCGCCCAGACGAAGATCAGATAAAAACCTCCCCGGAGCGTCTTGTTCCCCAGCGCCGTCTTGTAGCCGCTGAATTCAGCCGCTCCCCATAGAGCGAAGAAGGGAAAGGTCACGAGCGTCTGGTAACCTATGAATACACACAGTTTGACGATCAGGCTTCTGTTCCCCATTCCGTAAGCGGAAAACATGTCGGGGCTGTGGCTTGCAAGCCATCCAAGGAAAGGCATTGCAAACGCGCAGAACGACATTGCCGTCGTCGCCATCGCGAACGTTTCCAGCGCGCTGCCCTTGCGTTTGTGCGCCCACCATCCACCCGCAGGCATCCCCACAGCCAGGTAGAAAAGAAAATATACCGTGCTGTTGAATGACAGCGACAAGGCGCGGAAGAAACATAATGACAACAGCGCGAACCCGAATGCCGTGAAGAATAGAGAAATGAGCAATCGGGGAGTGGACGGTTCGGATACTGCCTTGCCGGTTGCGGCGGGACCTTCGTCGTAGAGCTTCCGACCGCCTACCCCACCGAGAAAAGCGCGTAAATGACCTCCAGCAGTCATCCGTCCCCTTTTCCTCTCCCGGATTCTGCCTGCCGGGCCGCATTTTTCCAGGCCGTTTTCATTGCCGCGACACGATAACCAGCCTGGCCCCTCGTGTCCACACATAAAACTTCCTCACAGTCCGGACTCATTTATCCTGCCGGTTGAAAGCGTCGGTTTTTATTTCGAGGTTGACGATCCTGGCGAGCGCGCCAGGGATAAGACAAATCCTGTAAGGAGATTATACGCGCTTCGCCGCGCTTGAATTCGGCGGCATGGGCCTGCCTTCACAGCCCGCTGGGTCAATTCCGATTGCGCTTCACAGGCGTGGGGCAAACAACTTCCTCCTGCATTACAGGATCGCTTTGCGCGGCTGCGTCAAAGCACGGAATGAATCTTGACTTGAGTCACGCCGTCCCTGAATAATCCTTGAAGCCGCACATTGACGTCGTCTTTCCACCCGCGATGCGCCGGAGTAAATGAATGCGCCTGAAGCTTATCGCCTGCGAGGTTTTTTATCGCGAGGTCTGCCACTGTGTCGCCCGCTCGCGCAACATCGTGGATATTGAGTTCACCCCCAAAGGCTCCCACGACGACGTGGACTTCCTTCGCGGCATGCTTCAGAAGCTGGTTGACGCGGTTGACCCCGCCAAGTATGAGGCGACGCTCCTGGGCTTCGGCATCTGCGGCAATGCTCTCAACGGCCTGCGGGCGGACAGACTGCCGCTGATAGTCCCCCGCGCGCACGACTGCTGCGGCATCCTGCTCGGCTCACACGCGCGGTTTGAGGAATGTTTCGGCAATCGCCTGAGCGCCCAGTGGTCCTCCGCCGGATATCGCGAGCGCGGAACGTCAACCGTGCGGGAGGCGAACTACAGGGAGCAGACCGGCCTGGGCGGGACGTATCAGGAATACGTCGAGAAATACGGCGAAGAGAACGCGAAATACCTCATGGAAATGCTCAAGGCTCCGGAGGGGGACAAGACGAGCATCTTCATTGACCTGCCGGAAACGACTCATCTGGGCTACGCGGAGGCCGCGCGGGTCGAGGCCGGGAAGGAGGGCAAGACGTTCGAAATCGTCCCCGGCAGCATCAGAATGATCCAGGCGTTGATTGACGGGCCGTGGCCGGAGAGCGATTACCTGAGAATCGAACCGGGGCGAAGGGTTAAGGCGATATACGTTGACGGGCTGATTACGGCGGAATAGAAAGTCTGGCCGGAAAGCAATTCCGTCCGAATTCTCCAATAATCCGGTGATTCGCGCATTGCGGCGTGTAATGCCGGCCGGCCTTCCGGTCTTTTTATTCCTTTCCCACGCAGATTGTGGTATGCTTCCCGTCGTTGATCGGAGACTCCCGGTGGACGGCGTTTCTGGCCGGGCGCCGGCATTTGACGCATCGCAGGATTGAGATCGGGCGACACAGGAAGAACAGGATGAGAATTTTAATTATCGGCAGCGGCGGACGCGAACACGCTCTCGCGTGGAAAATATCCCAATCCCCGCTGACGAAGAAAATATTCTGCGCGCCTGGTAACGCCGGCATTGCTTCGGTCGCGGAATGCGTGGATATTGGTTCCGAGGACGTTGAGAATCTGGCCGCATTCGCGCGTTCGGAGAAGATTGACCTGACGGTGGTCGGCCCTGAAGACCCCCTGTCAATGGGGATCGTTGACCGTTTCCAGTCGCTCGGCCTGCGAATCTTCGGACCGTCCGGCCAGGCCGCCCGGCTGGAAAGCAGCAAGGCATTCGCGCGACAGGTTCTCGGGAGATACGGCATCCCCGGTCCGGCCTTCCAGATTGTCGAATCGGTGGACGCCGCCCGCGCCTGCGCCGAGGAGATGGACGGCTACTGCGTCGTAAAGGCCGACGGACTGGCCAAGGGCAAGGGCGTCATCGTCTGCGGAAATGTTGATGAAGCCTGCGACGGCATTGATCTTGTGATGAAGGATCGCGCCTTCGGCTCCGCCGGCGACCGCGTCGTCATCGAGGAACGGCTTGACGGCGAAGAGGTGAGCATCCTCGCTTTCACGGACGGCGAGGCGATCATAATGATGGAGTCGGCGCAGGATCACAAGCGCGTCGGCGAGGGCGATACGGGGAAGAACACGGGCGGGATGGGCGCATATTCCCCGGCCCCGGTTCTCAAGCCCCGGATAAGCGCCCAGATCGAGCAGGAAATCATACTCCAGACTATACATGCGATGAACGCCGAGGGCTGGCCGTATCGGGGCGTTCTCTACGCAGGCCTGATGATCACCGATTCCGGCCCGAAGGTTCTGGAGTTCAACGTGCGCTTCGGCGATCCGGAGACGCAGCCCCTGATGATCAGGATGAAGTCGGACATCGTCCCCCTGCTGATGGCCTGCACGGACGGAACGCTGGGCAGGCACGAGATCGAGTGGGACCGACGTCCATCCGTCTGCATAGTCATGGCTTCCGACGGTTATCCGGACGAATACAAGAAGGGCATTGAGATAACCGGGCTGGAGGAGGCCGACGCGGTGGAAGACTGCAAGGTTTTCCATGCGGGAACGAAGTTGTCGAAAGGCAAGGTCGTCACGGCGGGCGGCAGAGTGCTCGGTGTGACGGCGCTTGGTTCAAACGTGATGAAGGCGCAACAGAGATGCCTGGAGGCCGTGAGCCGCATACACTTCAACGGCGCGCATTACCGGCGCGACATCGGCTTCAGGGCGATACGGCGCGAAATGGAGGCATAGTGACGTGATTACCCCGCGGATTTCAAGCAAGGCGGCGGCGCTGGCGGCCGTCATTCTGACCGGACTGGTTCTGCACGGCTGTTCCTCAAACTGCTGCAATCGCTGCGGCGACCGATTCCCAAACGAAACGACCGTATGGTGGCCTCAGCCCGGCGCGGCCGCGGGCGCCGGCAACGTCCAGTACAGCGATGACGTGATATCGAAGACCATCGGCCTCAGGCCGGAACTTGAACACAGAAGCACCCTCGGCACGCTGCCGAAGGTCTCGCTGCCCGGCGAATTCGGCGGGGCGTTCTCCCTGTTCACGCCGGATGACTGCGCGGCCTACACTGAGCTTGCAGCCGCCGGCCTCCCGGCCAGGGAGCAGGGCATGGTCAGCCGGGGACGCCTGATCCAGGCGCCGTTCGCGCTCTGGCCGGAGCTTGAGAAAGAAAAGAAAACGCCGCCGTCGGAACGCATTCGCGTCCAGTCTGGAACCTTCATCAAGGTGGCAGGGATGCTTCACGTCATGCAGGCCACTTCCGAGCGCGTGCCGCTGCCGGATCAGCCGGTTTCCTACGGCAAGACTAGTCTGCTTTACGCGCCGGAAACGTGCTACTTCTTCCTCCGCACGGACGACAACCGCTGGCTGCAGCCGAAGGAAATCATCCTGGGCGAAACCGGGTGGCAGACCTACTGGGACGAACCTGCGGGGAAAACCTCATGGAAAAAGCTGGGCAAGGAACACCGCATAAGGCGGACCTTCCTGCCCGTTACGCTGCTCTACGATGCCGCGGCGATCGGCGCGGATACGAAGTGGGTGGAGCTTCACATCGTCGAGCGGAAACTTCTTCCTGACGGCCTGAAGGATCCGCAGCAGGCGTCCTGGACCGAGGAGCGCGACATTGACGCCTCCGCGCGCGCCAGGCACCTGAAGGGCCGCTGGACAATCAAGCGCGTTCCGGCACAGGGGTAGCGCCCCAACCAGCCGGGAACGCAATTCCAGAACGCCCCGGACGCGAAGGATCAGGACTGCGCGTCCGATCGGGCGTCGAGAGGCGCTGGTCATATGAAACAGACTTTCGGAATTACGCGCGCCCCCCGGCGTGTCCTGCCTCTTTTCGTCCTGTTTTCCCTCCTCGTCGCCTTCGCCTGCGGGCTGACTGCTTCGGCGGCGGAACAATGCAAAACCCGCTGCGCCAACGGCGAACTCCTCGAGAAAAACGGCATCAGGATTCTTCGCGTATGGGGAACGCCTGAGGAGATGGGCTACGCCCAGGGCCGACTGCTTGGCGAGGAAATCATGGCCTCCGCCAACGAGGTCGTAGGCCTCATGGCCTTCAAGGACAAGCCGAATCCTTACGAGACGCAGGTCCTCCCGGCCGTCCGCGACAGGCTGATAAAACCGCCTGCGGTCGAGGCGGAGGTCGCGGGACTATACCGCGGGGTAAAGGATTCCGTCCCCCCGGAAAAGCGATATTTGAAGGCGCTCAAGCGCGAGGCGACTGTTGACGACATCTGGGCGATAAACCTGTTCAGCGAATGGTCCGGCCTGATGTGCTCGACAGCCGCCTGCTGGGGGCCGATGACGCAGAGCGGAAAGACGGCGCTTGGGCGCAACCTCGATTACACGGCGATCAAGGCAACCGTCTCAACGCATGTCGCGGTGGCGCGCGCCCCGAAGGACGGGAAGAAATGGGTCAGCTTCACGTGGTCCGGCCTTCTGGGATGCTACACGGGTTTTGAGGAAAGCGGCGTCGTCTCCCTCGTCCACGATGTAGGCGTGAGAGCGACGGAGCCTGACGCGGATACGCGCAAATTCATCTCCCGGCACGCCGTCTTCCAGCGGGCGCTGCTGGAGCTTCAGGACGGGCCGGCATTTGTGGAAAACGCGGCCGCCCTCCTGCGCGGTTGCCCGGCGGTCAGGGGAAGCAACCACTTCCTGGCGACCCCGACGCAGGCAGTCGTCATGGAGTATGACCAAAACTCATCCAAAGAAGGGGGAGTTACTGTCCGCACGCCGCCGCAGGGGCAGAACTGGCTTGTCACAACCAACCACTACCGCCTCCGCAGGAAACCCGATAATTGCGGGCGATATGCCGTCCTTGAAAAGCAGTTGACCGAGGCAGCGGCGGGTGGCAAGCAGATTGACAAGGCCGAAATGTGGAAAGTAATAACGCAGGCGTCGCAGTTTGCCACTCTGCATACCGTGGTATTCGACTCGAGCGACAGGAGTTTTCTGGTCTCGTGCGCCGGGGTCATGCTCCCCGCGCACCGCAAGCAGCCGGCCGAATTGCGATGGGAGGATTTCTTCCCGGAGAACACGGCGGCAGAACGCTGAATCGTAACCTCTCCGCGCGCTAATCCGCCCAGCGAGTTGCATCATGATATTCTGGGAATTTCAGGATACGTTCCCTGATTCCACAGACGCACGGGAAACGCCGACTGCCCAATTCCCGTTGAACCAGGTTGGCTACGGAAAGCAGGTAACCGATGACACCCGTTCGCTTTATGTTTTCTTTACTACTAATCGTGATTGCCACCCTTGCCGTCACATTCACCGCCTGCGGCGATGAGGGAAGTGCGCAGGGAGAGGCCGTTGCCCTCCATGCCGGCGAATTCACGGTTGTCAAGATGGATCCGCACGCGCCGGCAGCGCTCCAGTTGGCGGTACACGCCTGCCAGGGCCTGAAGAATCGCAAACTCGGCGGGTCCGTCTTCATCCTGATGGAACATCACGACCAGCAATGGCTGGACCTCCTCGATCTGAAGCCGAAAGAAATCATCAACGCATCCGACTTCCTTAACGCCTGCGCGGATGAATTCCCGGCCTGCGTGCGCTACTCCTACGCCGACCAGCATGAGATTCTGCCCAGCATCCTGACCGTGGCCGCGGTGCTCGGGGCGGTGCCCCTGGACGTGGGGATGCCCCTCGCCGGTCATCATGTCGCGTTCGACGCCACAATCGAGTTCAAAGACAGGAAGACGCCCTATCTCGCGACGAAGTATGTATTCGAGAAATTCATCGCCCAGACCACTGGACTGGCAATGCTCAACCCGGGGTACGATCCGCACCCCAGGGACTTCTCAAATCCGGGTCTGACGGCAGACATGTCGCCGAGGCTGGTGGATTTCGTCTTCTCGCAGAAACTGTTCACCACTTTCCTGAATAACGGTTGCAGGGACGGGCATCCCGAGAAGAAGCTTCTCCACAAAGTCGTTAACTCAGGTCACTGGCCGACTCCTTTGGGCGTATACGGCTATAACAATTCCTGGGGGGTGGCCGGCTATCTCTACGAGGCCCAGACCCGAGCCTTGGATTCCCGCAACATGGGAGCCATCCCAACCATGACATACAATCTGTCCTTCTTCGCCACGCGAAGGCCGCCTATCGAGATCGCAGGCGAACTCCAGCAGAACCCGCCTGAAGACGTCCAGTACGATCCGAAGAAGACATACGTGGCGTTTGTCGTTGGCGATGGAGACAACATCCACTTCATGATGACCACGAGGAAAGACTGGTTTCTCAAGCGGCTTGCGCACTGTGAAAATGCTGGCAACTCGCGTGCCCCGCTCACCTGGAGCATCTCTCCACACCTCGCCCGCATCGCGCCCGACGTGCTCGAGTGGTATTACGCTGCGAGCCGCAAGACCGGAATTGACTACTTCATCCTGCCGCCCAGCGGGCACCTCTACTCCTATCCAACGTCCATGAACGAGGCAGACCAGGACAGATTCGTCCTGGCCACGGAGCGGGACGCCCGCGTTCTCGGCGTCAAAAGCGTTGTCCACTGGGACTGGTATAGCACATGGAGGAGCGCCGAGAAGCGCTTCCTGCCCAAATACGCCAGGGCCGAGGGAGCCATTCGCGGCGTGTTTCCCGTGAATGTTCCATACTTCTTTCCGACCTTCACATGGTGGCCGCCGGATCGTTTCTATGAGGCGCTCCCCGGCGAGGACGGCAGTAAAGTGGTGGTGTTTCGGCCCGATGAATGGAGGGGAACGGACGGCAAAGGCCATAACGTCACTGACGGACCGTTCTGCCTGACCCCGAAGGATATGGCCGGGAAGCTGGGCAACTACCCGCCAGGCACAGTTGCCGGAATATATATGACGAGCGACGGAGGACTGAACCTCGAAAACTCGTTTATGGAGCTTATCCAGCTATTGCCTTCACACGTCCAAATCGTCAGCGCCGACACTGCTGTGAGACTGGCGCTGACCGCAAATCGCTGACCTGCTGATTCCCCAATGCAGTAGTGGGTCTTACGCGAAGCAGTAGGGTTCCGCACGACGCGGGATCCCGCGCGGGTCCTGCTACCAACCTTCGGTTGTCCGTGCGAATTCGCCATACCTGCTGTCTTTCCGGGTTTCGCATATCCGGCGCGTCGTGAATGTATCATCGTCAATCCCGCTCCATAATCGCGCAATCAAGTGTATTGCCGTTGAAATCCTGCATGATGGCGTTGATCCGGTTCGCTTCGCGGAATCCTGCCTCGCGCAGAACCTCGCGCCTCTCCCCGGACGGGGCGTCAATCCACGCCTGAATCCGCCCATCTCGCGGGAGGACGGCTTGGAGAACTGCGCGGCCGGCGTCGCTGCGTCCGGGGTAAAAGAACAGGTCAAGCATGGTCCAGGCTGCCCGTCCGCTGAGCGCCTTCCACGGGGCAACGGACGCGAAGGCGATCATCGCCCCGGCGTCATTCACTGCCGCGCTCGTCGCATTGCGTCCGCGCATATTGTCCCGGAGCAGATTCAGAAAGACGCCTTCGGTCGTCCCCCTGCGGAATATGCCGTTATTCAGCGACAGGATGAAATCCCCCTCCGGAGCGCAGACAAGCGGCGCGATCAGGGGCCAATGCCGCCACGCAAGGGGGTGGACCTCAAGACCCGGCGCCCCCAGAAAATCATCCTGATAATCAGTCCGGGCGATCCATTCCATCTCGCCGGATCCGGGGTAAAGGCTCCGGAATCCGCGCTTGCGGTAGATGTGGTACGCCGGGGAGTCGTAACCGGTTCCGAGGTAAAGCGCCTTCCCGCCGCGCTGGATGAAATCGGGGCATACGGCATCCATGAGCAGGCGCGCAATGCCCATCCGGCGGCAGTCTGGCGACGTGAAGACGTGGCCCAGTATCCCGACGCCGCCGCGCTCGAATGTGCAAATATTGCCGACAGGTTTTTCTCCGTCGAACGCGATGTAGTAACGGCATTCCACGCCTTCCACGCCGTCGAGACTCGCGCGAATCTGCCAGATCCATATCTCACCCTTATGCCCCAGAAAAGCGGCGATTCTGTCCGTCCAGTCCGGCTCAGGCCCGGTTATCACTTTAATCTCAACATCTCGTCCATCCTTCAGTGAGACGGTTTGCAGTCTTTGTATCAATGTCCGAATCCTTTCCGGGCGCATCAATCCGTGTTCTCAAATGTCTCTGCGCGTCCAGCCCGGGAAGAATATCTGTTTGTCCTTCGGCGTGTCAAAGGCCGGAAGTGTTGAATCCGGGAGATGCGGGAGCGGGCTTCTTCACAAGCGCGGCGCAACTCGGTATAAATACGGATGAAGCGGGCGTGATAACGCCGGCTTGTTTCATTGCCTGCCGTGTTTTCGGGGAAGGATTGCTTGACCGGGGATTCTCCATGGGGGTATGACAGGCGACGACCGGGCGGCTGGAGAGAAACATGAAGATTGACGCATCACTCATACACGGAACCGTGCAGCCGGGCTTGGAGCAGGTCCGGGTTGAGTTCGAGCGCAATTTTGTGGAGCGCGGGGAGATAGGCGCCGCTTGTTGCGCGTATCACCAGGGTCGAAAAGTGGTGGATCTCTGGGGCGGGCACAGGGACCCCCGGACGCGCGCGCCGTGGGAGGAGGACACGCTTGTCGTCGTCTACTCGACCACCAAGGGTCTGGCCTCGATGGCCGTTGCGCTGGCGCATTCCAGGGGGCTTCTGGATTATGAGGAGCGGGTGGCGGCATACTGGCCGGAGTTCGCGCAGGAGGGCAAGGAGAATGTGACCGTCCGGCAACTGATATCGCACCAGGCCGGGTTATGCGCGATAGACGAGACGTTGAGCATCAAGCACATGGCCGACCTGGATTATGTCGCATGGGCAATCGCAAAGCAGAAACCCGCCTGGGAACCGGGAACCCGGAACGGATATCACGCGATCAGCCTCGGCTGGTATCAGGGCGAGCTGATCCGGCGGGTTGATCCCGCGCATAGAAGTCTGGGGCGTTTCTTCCAGGAGGAAATAGCCGGTCCGCTGGGCCTGGAGTTTTACATCGGATGCCCGGAATCGCTGCCGGATTCGCGGGTTGCGACGATCAAGCCGTTCAGACTGAGGAATATATTCTCCAGCATCGGCAAGATGGCGCCGGCGCTGATCAAGGCCTATTTCAATCCCGCCTCCCTGACGCACAAGACGTTAAACAATCCCCGAATGCACAGGGCGGACTATTTCAATCGCCCGGACGTCAGGCGGCTGGAGCTTCCCGCCGCGAACGGAACGGGACAGGTAAGAAGCATAGCGAAGGCATACGGCGCGTTCGCCTGCGGCGGGCGGGAACTCGGAATAAGGGAGGAGACGATGTCCGCGCTGACCGGCCCCGAACAGCCGCCCTCTGCGGGACCGATGGACGAGGTATTGAAGGTCAACACTTCGTACTCCCTGGGGTTCTCCAAGCCGTTCAAGGAATTCAATTTCGGAACGAGCGGGAAAGCATTCGGAGCGCCTGGAGCAGGCGGGTCATTTGCGTATGCCGATCCAGACGCAGAGATTGGATTTGCCTACGCCCCAAACAGGATGGACCTCTACATGTGGGATGATCCGAGGGAGAAGTCGCTTCGCGACGCCCTTTACAGGTGCCTGGGCATTCGCGTTTCGTAAAGGATTGCAACACGGAGCGGTTCCGTGTATGCTCAGTCAAGCCCGGGCGGAAGTTCCGCCTCTCGACGGCTGCGCTAGACTCCGACCGTGGCGCATCCGGGGGGATGTCAAAAGGTTGGCCGAACAGGATAAAAACAGCGAGAAGCGACGCCGGTTTCCCGGCATTCGCGAACGTCTGCAGAGAGTCCGTCAGGCGGATGACGAAGGCGAGACCAGGCGTTCGCTTCGCGAGCGTTTGCGTTTTGAAACATTGCTTGCGGACCTTTCATCCGCATTTGTCAATCTTCCAGCCGACAGGCTTGATGACGAGACCGAGGGGTGGCTGGGGAGGATATGCGAGGCGTTCGGATTCGACCGGGCGACAATCCTCGAGGCGACGGAAAAGGGAACCATAGTCAATGTCACCCATTCGTGGGCGACGCCCGATGCGTTAAAGCTGGAGGGCGAGCTTGGCGACGCCGACTTTCCCTGGGTGGCGGCGGCGTTGCGGCGCGGGGAGGTTGTGGCCGTCCCGAATATGACCGATCTCCCCGAAGATGCCGGGGCGGACAGGAAGAGTTTCGAGCGATGGGGCACGAAGTCACATGTGTCAGTCCCGCTGGCCGGTGGGGGAGAAAACCTGGGACTGTTAGCCCTTGATTGCGTGTCGCAGGAAAGGCTTCTCCCCAAACGTGATATCCAGAGGCTTAAAATCATCGGGGAGATAATGGCAAACGCCCTGATGCGCAGCAGGTCGGACGCGGCGCTCAGAACCAGCGAAGCCCGACTTCACGCGGCGATTGACAGCATGCCCTTCGACTTCTGGCTGCGCGACCGCGACGGAGTCTGCGTGCTTCAGAACGCCATATCGAGAATATCATGGGGCGACATAACCGGAAAACAAACGGGCAGCGCCGACGTTCCGGTGGAAACACTCAAACTCTGGGACGCCAACAATGCCAGGGCATTCGCCGGCGAGGTCGTCAGCGAAGAGGTGCGGTATAACACGCCCGCCGGTCCTGGCTTCTTCCACAACATCATCGCGCCCATCCGGGACGGGCAAAACGTCATAGGCATTCTGGGGCTGAACATTGACATCACCGACCGCAAGCTCACAGAACAGGCCCTGCGCGAGAGCGAAGAGAAGTACCGCAACCTGCTTGAGTTGATTCCGGACCCGGTGGTGATAATGCAGGATGAGGTCTTCCGGCTGATCAACAAGGCGTTCACGGAGATATTTGGCTACACGAGGGATGACGTGCAGACCGGCTTGAGTTATCTGGCGCCGGTCCAGGAGAAGGATCGCGATGCGCTGAAAAAGATTTACAGGTCCAGGCTGGCTGGAAAGCATGTACCGAGAACCTATCAGGTTGATCTTGTGGCGAAGAATGGGAAGATCGTTCCGGTGGAAACGTCGGCCTCGATAATCATTTACGAGGGGCGTCCGGCGAATTTCGTCGTCCTGCGCGACATCAGCGAGAGGCGCAGCCTTGAGGAGCAGTTCCGGCAGGCGCAGAAGATGGACACGGTCGGACGCCTGGCGGGGGGAATCGCGCACGATTTCAACAACATCCTGACTGCGATAATGGGCAACGCGGAGATACTGCTTCAGGAGCTGCACAAGGATGATCCGAGAGTGGAGAACGCCTCCGACATTCTTGACGCGGGCAAGCGCTGCGCCGCTCTCGTCAACCAGCTTCTTGCTTTCAGCAGCCGTCAGACGCTGGACACGCGGCTTGTGAGTCTCAACGAAATCGTCGCTTCCATGAGCAAGATGCTCATCCGTCTGATTGGGGAGGACGTCCGGCTGGAGACGGAACTGGAGGCCTCGCTCTGGATGGTTCGCGGGGACCCGACGCAGATCGGGCAGATTCTGTTGAATCTGGCCGTGAACGCCCGCGAGGCCATGCCCGAGGGCGGGCGGCTTTGCATCGCGACGCGCAACGAGGCCGGTTCGACGGATGAAAGTGGCAACCGGGTCGGCGATTTCGTAGTGCTGACCGTGACGGACACCGGGCGCGGAATGGATGATGAAACCCGACGGCAGATCTTCGAGCCGTTTTTCACCACAAAACCAAAGGGCGTTGGCGCCGGTCTGGGGCTTTCCACAGTCTACGGTATCGTTAATCAGCATGGCGGGGCGATCAGCGTCATCAGCACGCCCGGCGAGGGCGCAACCTTCGTGCTGCGCTTCCCCAGCGCCGGGGAAGTCTCCGAATCGGCGGAGGATGAATCAACGACCACCGAGATGGCCGTCGGCGAGGCTGAAAGAATGTTCCTTGAAGCTGAGGCGGCGGACCTCGGACCGGAAAAATGCGATGCGACCATCCTGCTTGTCGAGGATGACGATATTGTGCGCAACCTGACCGGCCGCGTTCTGACGTCCCTGGGCTACCGGGTTCTGGCGGCGCGGGGCGGAGAAAACGCCTTGCGCATAATGGAGGATCGCCGCGGCGACATTGACCTGGTTCTCACTGACATCGTCATGCCGGGCATGAGCGGCAGGGAGTTGTTTGAGCGGGTAGGCGCGCTACATCCCGGCGTCAAGGTCATTTATATGTCCGGCTACTCTGACGACGAAGCCGGGAAGGGGGACGACGCCGAACCTGAAGCCGGATTCCTAAGAAAACCGTTTTCACGCGATGAACTGGCCAAAGCTGTCCGCAGGCGGCTTGGCGCGGGAACGGAATCGGACTGATTTCTCACCCCGGCATCAGGCGTATGGAAATGGGTTCCAGACCAATAAGGTGCAGGTAAACCGCAACGAACATCCAGATAGCGGCCGCCATGCAGTCCCCCAGCAGCGTTCCTATGACGAAGGGATGCGCGGCCAGGACGGTCTTTACGCCCCCGTAACGCTGAACCGTCCACTTGGCGAACCATCCAAGCAATATTGAGAACCACATGCACTGCATCCCGTATGAATGCGTCGCCACGAAGCCGAGGGGGTGGAACGGCCACCAGTGAAACCGGGCGCGCATGAAGACAAGGCTGCCGGTTGTCATGGCCCCCGCGAGGAAGCGCGTCCAGTTCCCGCTGTAATCAGGTCTGTCGCGCAGGGACGCCTGGATTGGGAAGACGAAGCGGGACAGCGCTCCGGTCGTGGCGTGCCACTCCTGCACGCGCGCGCCGAAGTGATAATACTGGTACATCTGAACGGCTATGCCGGACGCCACGGCCACAAGAAGAGCCGCAATCATCCACAGCGCCATCCTCTTCCTGTCCAGCCCCGGCTTCTCCTCCTGCAGTTTGAATGAGGTGACCGAGAAAGGCAGGATGCTTTCCCGCAGGTCGTGCGCCAGGAGGGTCGTCATCAATCCGGCAATGAGTGCGCCCCGGACGCCTATTGAGGAAACGCCGAACAGTCCGATCATAAGAACTGAAACGTATGCCCTCGCGCCGACGTAAAGCTGGCCGCCTTCGGCAACCAGTCGCGCCATCAGTGTGTGGATGATCATCAGCATCGTGAAGGCCACAGTTGCCCAGAACCAGCCCATCCCCCAGTATGCCAGCCACGCCGTCGCCACGGCCCCGAAAAAAAGCGCCGCCACCAGGCTGAAGCCGGATTCTCCGCCCTCCCGGCTGAACGGGTGTCTTATCCAGGCAACGGCCTCGCGGACGCCCTTTGCGATCTCGTCCCGGGCCACCCAGAACTGGAACATGATCAGGACGCAGAAACCGCCCATCTGCTCATTGCCCTGAACCCACGCGGTCATGGGCGGGCCGTAAGCCGCCTGAAGCATGTCAACGATTCCAAGCAGGATCATGAAGAACCAGAAACTGAAAGAGATAGCCTGCGGTATCAGGAACGCAAGCGCCGCCGCAGAGGGATAGATGATGAGGTGTTTCAGGTAATACGGCAGGTAGTTCCAGGGATGTTCCGTAAGGTTGGAGTAGAGATACCACTCCAGAGTGAAACTGGGAACCTTGCGGAAGTAGGCGTTCAGGCCGTGCAGCAACTGGACGAATAGGACGAGAGACAGCCCGGACCACATCCACGGATTGCGGAACAGGCTGTTGAAGACACGCCCGGGTTCGGGGTCCTCCATGATCGCCAGGGGCACGACCGCCAGCGGAAATTGCAGGTGTTCGTTGCGGCTCCACTGCCGGGCAAGGAAAAGCGCGAGGAACATCATCGCAAGATAGGCGGACACGCAGAGGATAAGCCAGTGGATCAGGGGCTTGAACCAGATGCCCCATGGTATCGGGTTTTCCCCGCCGACCAGGAACTGCTGGAATTCCGGAGACTCGGTGTCCGTCATGGGAAAAATATCCAGCGGGGCATCCTTCATGACGGCGGCGACGTCCTTGAGCCGGTGCGCATGCTCGAAGGGCATCGCCATTGTCGGCAGGAGGAAGCGGTGCATTCCGCATCCGGCCACCGACGCCCCGCAGAACGTCAGGCACAATACGATCACAAGCTCGTTGGAGCGCAATTCCGATCCCGGCGCGCATATGCGGGCGGCGACGTTGCCGCCAAGCGCGATGAAAAGCAGGACAGCGTATACGCCTATCGGAACCTGCCCGCCGATGAAATACGTGTTGTCGAGATAGTAGTCGTTGAAAGGCGTGAAAGCTGCGACTGCGGCGGAGAGGGCCAGACCCAGAATCACGGCGCGGAAGGTAATCCCGGCGTGTCGGTTGCCGCCGCCCTTGCGGGCATTGCCGTCTTTGCCTTTTGAAATCATCCGGATTTCCAGGGCGTTGCGGGGTTAAATCCGCCGCGTCATTGCGGACTGCCGGGCCGCGCAATAGAATCCAGCCGCATCGGGACGGCGGGTTCGCGCGCCGGAGTTTATAATTCGGTTGACGCGACTCAGTCCAGCGAAAAGCCCTTTCCGTCAGGAGATGAAAGCATGAAGTCGGCAAAATCATGTCTTCCCTCGCGCGCGGTCCTGACTGTTCTTGTCTGTTGCGCGGCGGCGGGCGCCGGGGAGAAGAGGGATTATGTCTGGTTCCTGAGGCAGATAGGAAACCTCGACCGGCTGCCGTTCCTGGAAGATGAAGCCGTCATTTCGCGGCAGTTCTCCAGTTATCATCGCGCGTCAAAGTACGTGCGCGAAACGGGTGAATGCGTCGGCATGGGGGAGAACGGCGACGCCGGGCACAAACTTTCAATCCACTTCGGTCCAGAAGCGCCGGGAGAGTTTGAAAAATTCGCGATCCCGCCGGATACGCGGCGTTTCCCTTTCGGAGACCTTGAATGGGTTCTTGATCCGCTCGAGCGAAATCACGTCTTCTTCCTGCCGGCTGACGGCATTGCCGACCCGAAGACAAGGCCACCGGAGAACATCGTCGCGACGATACCCGGGCCGGGGTGCATCTATCGGATATGGTCCGCCGATCCGAGAGGCAAGATACGATTCTACTTTGACGGGCGGACCGAGCCGCTGGAACTGGATTTCAAGGGGATGTTCGAAAAGGGCGAGTTCGATCCGAAAGCCGACGACCTGGCCGCCCGTCCGGAATGGCCCTTCATCCGTCCAATCGCGTTCCGCCGCGACGGCGCAGGAGACATGAAGGCATCGGACTGCTACCTCCCGATTCCCTTCGCGAAAAGTTGCGTGATTACCCTGACCGAGCCGAGTTTCTACCACTTCGGCTACAAGACCTTCCCGGCGCGGACTGAGATCGAGACGTTCCGCCTCCCGTTGACCGCCGCCGAAGACGCCGAGTTGTCACAGGTTTGCCGGGCGTTCCTTGAGCGCGGCAAGGACCCCAAGCCGGCGCTGCCGGGGACGGAGACGATCGAAAAAACGGCGGAGATCGCTCCGGGACAGGAGATTGTCCTTGCCGACCTTCGCGGCCCGCGAGTGGTCCGGGCATTTCACGCGAAGTGCGCCGGCAACGAGCGATATGCCCTGAGCAAGGCCCTTCTCACGGCGCATTTCGACGATGAGGCGAAGCCGTGCGTATGGTCACCGCTGATTAACTTCTTCGGAACGGGTTTCGAGCCGCGCGATTACAGGTCCTATCCCCTCGGTTACATCGGGGGGGAGGGATACTGCTATTATCCCATGCCGTTCCGGAAGAGCGCCCGCTTCATCCTGAAAAACGAGGGGACGAAGCCCATGACGCTCAGTTGGCGGATCTCCCATGCGCCGCTCGATTCAACGCCGGAGAACATGATGCTTTTCAAGGCAAATTACCGCCGAGAGGAGGTCTGCGCGACATTCGATTATCCGTTCATCGAATGCGACGGGCAGGGGCGTTTCCTCGGCGCATCGCTCTGCATTGACGACGCATGGCGGAGCTGGTGGGGCGAGGGCGACGAGAAAATATGGGTTGACGCCGACGTTTTCCCCAGCTTCTTCGGAACCGGGAGCGAGGACTTCTTCGGCGACGCGTGGGGCATCCGGAAACTTCAGGAAACCTTCTTCGCGTGCAGCTTCGACGAGAACATCTACGAGCATTCGTGGTTCTGCTGCTACCGGTGGTTCGTTCCGGACGATATCCCGTTCCGCAACAAACTCAAGGCGACGATTGAGAACTACTCCGAAAGCATCTGGGGCACGAAGGTACTGGACTGGGACGAGGATTACGTCTCGGTGGCCTACTGGTATCAGAAGCCCGGCGGGACGGACTTTTTCGAGCCGGTTCCGGTCGAGAAACGCCGCCCCTGGGGCAAGGTTCCGAAACCGCCGTTTGTGGAGGCTGAGGACGTTCTTGCCGCAGAAGTCGCATCCGGCGCAAAGATCGTTGAAGATGAGGCGCTGCCATACGAACTCTCTCGGGGCAGGGCAATTGATCTTGGAATCGTGAAGGCGGGGCGCGAGTTCAAATTCACCGGACCGGAAACCCTTTGCGAAGGGCCGTTCATCGTGAACATCCACACCGCGCGGGGGGTGGAAAACCCCGCCGCGTTCGAGCTGTTCGTGAATGGCGTCAAGGTCGGCGACACGCCTTCGGGATTCGGGGGCGGGGACCTCGCCCAGGTCGGCGCGGCGGTATTGCCGAAGGGACGCGGGGACTTTACGCTGCGCTGTTCGAAGGAGGGACGAGCGATTCTCGACTGCTTCCAGATCGAGGCGACGCGACAGTTCGAGGACATCGTTGAGGCGGAGAAGGCCGTTGTCGTCAAGCGCGACGGGCCGGAGCCTGTTTCCGACGTCGGCGTCGCATGGAGTTCCGGCAGGCAACTGCGTTTCCCTGCGGCCAAGGACGGGCAATCCATCGAGCTTGAGGCCGAAATCCCGCCCGGCAACTGGTTCGTGTCAGTCGGTCTGCAGACCGGTCCGGACTGCGGAGATTATGAAGTGTTTATAAACGGGCAGCCGTCCGGGAAGATAAACGGCTACAGCCCGACGCCGGTCGTGAAGGACTGGCTGCGCATAGGGAAGCTTAAGGGGACCAACGGAAAGACTTCCTTCAGGTTTGTCTGCGCGGGCAAGGACGCAAAATCGAGCGGACGCGCGTTGGGCCTTGATTACATCTGTCGGCAGCCCATCGTCGTTGAGGATGCCATTGAGGGCGAGACCGCCTGCCTGACCGACGTGAAGTTCGGAACAATCACCGACCAGAAACTCGGATTCCAGTTCAGCGGCGGCAACCACCTGTGGTTCCATCCCTCGCAAGTCGGCGCGGAATTCACATGGCCGTTGGACGTCCCGGAGGACGGCGATTACGAGTTGAGCGTCTATTTCACGAAAAGCTGGGACTATGCCAACGTGAGATTATGGCTGGACGGCAAGGAGATTGGGACGTTCGACACCTACGCCCCGACCGTCGTCTGGGATGGAAAGAAGCCGTTGGGCAGGTTCCCGCTCAAGAAGGGGACGAGCAGACTGCGCTTCGAGGTCGTCGGGAAGAATGAGTTGTCGAAGGGAATACTCGTCGGCGTGGATTGCGTGACGCTCATCAGGCAGTAACGCCGGGGGGCTCATTTTCCGCCAAGAACGAACAGCCCCATACCGAGCGCGACCGCTGCGGCGCCCACCCCCTGAAGAGGCGTTACACCGGCGCGGAAAACGATCGCCAGCGCCGCCTGCGCCGCGAGGAAGCCGCCTGCCGTCCCCATTCCGAGCGCAAGGTTGGGACTCCATTGCTTGTAAAGCAGCATCAGGAACCAGATGCTCGACGCGCCGAATACGTTCCCCCCGACGAAACACAAAAGCCAGCGATCGGGAACGCCGCTTCCATACTTGAAAATCACCTGGGCTATGGCCTGCATCGCCCAGAAGACAAACAGCCAGACAATGCTCATCGTGTTCTCCCGCCTTTCTCGGATGATCGCGTTTCAGATTGTATAGCTTCCCCGCCCGGCACCAAGTTGCTGGTTGACAAGGTCCTCGAAGGTGGCGGCCTGGAGGGATTTTTGCTGCGCCTCGTTGAGGCTTCGCCAGAGCTTTTCCAGGGCGCAGTTCGCCACCATCGGACACCCGCCGCCGCCCTCGCCGGCGGAGCACGGCGTTTCTGAGCAACCGCCCTGCATCGCCTCGATCACCTCGGCGACGCTGATGGATGACGCCTGCCGCGCCAGCGCGTATCCTCCCGTTGCGCCGCGCCTGCTGCGGGCGAAACCCGCCTTCTTGAGTTCCGGCAGAAGGTGCGCAAGGTAATTTGCCGGAACACCAGTTCCTTCCGAAATCTCGGAAATCCGCGCGGGACGGTCGTCCCTGGCGTGAAGGGCCAGGAAAAAGACCGTGCGGGTCGCGTAGGCCGCCTTGGTTCCAATGTTCACGTTCGAACCTTCGCAGATTCCAATGCCTGGGAGAGGTCTTCGATCAGGTCGTCCGGGTGCTCGATTCCGGGGCTGCAGCGCAGCAGCCCGTCCGTTATGCCGGCGCGCGCCCGCGCCTCCGGCGTCATCGCGTCATGGGACATCGTGGCCGCGTGCTCGATCAGCGCCTCCACCCCGCCCAGCGAGACGGCCAGCGTGAAGACCTTCACCGCCTTCAGGCACGCCCGCGCGGCCTCAAGCCCGCCCTTCACCTCGAAACTCACGATCCCGCCAAAGCCGCTCATCTGGCGTTTTGCAAGCTCGCGCTGAGGGTGGCTCTCCAGACCGGGATAGAAGACTTTCTCCACGCCCGGATGGCCTTGCAGGAACCTTGCAATCGCCATGGCGTTGCGCTGGTGGGCCTCCATGCGCTGCGGCAGCGTCTTGACGCCGCGCAGGACCAGCCACGCGTCGAACGGAGAACATGCCGTCCCGAGCGCCCGGTACATCAGGTTGATGTGTCGGGCGATCGTTTCGTCCTTCGCGATTATCGCCCCGCCGATCACGTCGCTGTGCCCGTTGATGTACTTCGTCGTCGAGTGTACCACTACGTCAACGCCCTGTTCCAGCGGACGCTGAAAGTATGGCGTGGCGAAGGTGTTGTCGGCGACGGTCATGACGCCCTTCTCCCGCGCGATCTTCGTCACTGCTTCCACGTCCGTGAGATAAAGCAGCGGATTGGAGGGCGTCTCGATCCAGACCATTTTCGTGTTGGAGCGCAGCGCGGCGGAGACGTTCTCCGGCTCGCGCATGTCAATGAAACTCGTCTGGATGCCCAGCCCGGGCAACACCTTGGCCATCAGGCGGAACGAGCCGCCATAGATGTCCCTCGGCGCAACGATGTGATCCCCGGAGCGAAGGGTCAGTATGACCGTCGAGATGGCGGCCATGCCGGATGCTGTGGCCCACGCCGCCGTTCCGGATTCAAGCGCGGCTATGTTCTCCTCAAGCCCCTGGCGCGTCGGATTGGCGCACCGCGTATAGTCGAAGCCCTTGTTCTTCCCGATGTCCGTGTATTCGAACGTGGTGGTCGGGTAGATGGGCGTTATTACGGAGTTATACTGATCGTCCTTCCTGACTCCGGTGTGGACTGCCTTGGTTTCCGGGCGCATCACGGTTCTCCACGGATGATCGGACGGTGGCCAACTCCTGCCCCGAGGACCGGAAATCAGACGCCGCCCCATGTCCCCCCGCCGGGGGAGGTTCAGGCGTTGTCCTGTTCGTAGAGGACTGTGGACAGGTAGCGCTCGCCGGAATCGGGCAGTATCACCACGATCAGCTTTCCAGCGCTCTCCGGCCTTGCGGCAACCTTCAAAGCTGCCGCGGTCGCCGCGCCGCTGGAGATTCCGCACGTGATGCCTTCCTCCTTCGCCAGGCGACGGGCCGTGTCGAATGCCTCATCGTCCGTAACCTGGACGACCTCGTCAATGAGCGAGCGATCAAGTACCTGCGGGATGAATCCGGCGCCAATGCCCTGAATCTTGTGCGGTCCGGGCTTGCCGCCGCTCAGAACAGGAGAGTTCGCCGGCTCGACGGCCACCGCCCTGACTTGAGCGTTCTTCTCCTTCTTAAGGTATCGGCTGACGCCCGTGATCGTGCCGCCGGTTCCCACCCCGGACACGAAGATGTCCGCCTTGCCGTCCGTGTCGTTCCAGATTTCAGGGCCTGTGGTCCTGAAGTGGATGTCCGGGTTCGCCGGATTCTTGAACTGTTGCGGCATGAACCATTTCGAAGTATCCGCCGCAAGCTCCTCGGCCCTTCTGACGGCTCCCGGCATGCCCTCTGTTGCGGGGGTCAGGATGATTTCGGCCCCGAACGCCCTGAGTACGCGCCTGCGCTCAATGCTCATGGACTCCGGCATGGTGACTGCGAGCTTGTAGCCCTTGGCCGCGCAGACGTAGGCCAGGCCGATGCCGGTGTTGCCGCTGGTCGGCTCGATGACGCTGACGCCCGGCTTCAGCAGGCCGCGCTTCTCGGCGTCCCAGATCATGGACGCGGCGATGCGGCACTTGACGGAGTACGCCGGATTGCGTCCTTCTATCTTTGCCGCGATTGTGGCATTCAACCCTTTGGTCAGACGGTTGAGTTTGACCAAAGGGGTGTTTCCGATACTCAGACTGTTGTCATTAAAAATCCTCATGTGTCTTTCCTTTTCTGTTGCCGTGGGTGTCAAATCATCACACGTCGAATCATATCATTCATGTACATGATTGTCAAGATCAAATCTTGGAATTCCTCATGCGCCATTTCTTGCAATGGCGCGGGCGACTGCATAAAGTATCCATAGCGAGAACCATCGGCCCCACGGGGGAAACTATGATGAAGATCAGAGTTCAATGTCCTCAATGCGGAAAGTCGGGGAAGATCACCGTCAGAAATCGCGCCAAGGACTGGCGTTGTGAGTGCGGCAGGATTTGCCCGATGCCGAAGCCTGAGGAGGCTGAGGTTCTTCCGGACAAGAAGAAAAAATACACCCCGCGCCTGAAATGCGCAAAATGCGCAAACCGCATAGGTCTTCCGCCGGACAACGTTCCTGCGGAAATGCCGGACAAATGCCCTGCGTGCGGGGCGGACATGGTGTTGCGCTTCCTTTGCCCCCAGTGCCACGGCAAGGTGGAAGGTCCGCCGTCCGCCTACGGCAAGACGCGCAAATGCCCGGGATGTGGGGCTTCATGCGAAGCGGGCAAGGTCGTGGTCTACTTCGACGGCAAGGAAGACGGTGAGGAGGATGATTCCAAGCCTGGCGTCCCCGCTGCCCCAGTGCAGGCCGGCGCGCCCGCCCCTCAGCAGGAGGCCGAGCCGGAGGCGCTCCCGCCGCAGGTGATGGACGCGGATGACGATGAGGCCGAGGAGGATTCAGACGAAGGTTCGGACGAGGGATCGGACGAGGAGGAGGCCCCGGCGGCGACCGTTAAAGCCGCCCCCCTGCCCGCGCCCCCGCAACCGCAGCCTCAACCCGCAATAAAGCCTTTGGTCAAAGCTGATGCGCCGCCGCAAAAGAAGCCGGCCGAACCGCAGATTCCGCCCCAAGCCGCAGCGGCTTCGGTTTCAGCGGCTCCGGCGGCAGCGAAGGCAAAGGAAGAGATTGCCGAAGGTTTCAAGTTGATCTGCGACAAGTGCGAGGCTCCGATGACGTACGGCGCGCGCTTCTGCCAGGTATGCGGTCACGATCACGAGAGCGATCGCTTTTCCGCGAAAAAGGAGACGGACTCGGTTGCTATAAACCCCGTGCTCCGCAACTTCCTTCCCGTCCTGCTGGCCGCGGTGGCGACGCCGATATCAATAGGTGTTCTCATGGTGTCGGTAAAGAAGGGCACGGTTGAAGGCGCGATACTCTCGCTTGTCGGGGTCATATGCGCGCTGTTGGGGCTTTCCGCATCTTCGTCCGCAGCCTCGGCAGTCGCCGTGCTGGAACGCCGCAAGGCCGTTCCCGAGCTTGCGGGGCGGTCGCTTCCAATACTCTCGGCGTCCGCGTGGTGCGCTTACATTTTTGCCATGCTCTTCTCGCTTCTGGCGCTGGCCTGCTGCACGTACAGCTTGTCGGCGCTCCCGAGTTGACGGCAATCACACGGCGAAGTTTATCTCAAGCTCGTAATCGGGATTCGTCGCGCCGGACCTCGGCCTGACGACGGCGTAGTATGTTGCGCCCTCGAACGGGATCGAGAGGAATTCGTCATCATCGTTATCCTTGGAGGACTTTATTTCGCGCCCGGTTGAATCGAGCAGAATGAGATCGAGGTTTCCGGCGGAGTTGCTGAATCGAATCTCGATGAAGTGCGTCGCCAGCATGCATCCGCCAACGTATTCGATGCGAAAAAAGTCGTCGCGCCCGTCCAGCGTGTCAAGCCCGGTCCGGGTCAGGCGCGTATCGCACGCCACCGTTCCCAGCAGGTAGGCCGTCTCCATCGTGTCATGCGGCGGGGCCGGCGCGGAGACCTTTCGGGCTATCAGATAATTTGCGCGGGATGTTTCGTTGACGCCGGACTTGAGTATTTGCCCGGATGAATCGCCCAGGTACGCGATATCGCCGGAGCATCCGATGCCCCACGCCGCGCCTGATCCGCTGCCGAGGGTCTTGCCGACAAACACCAGCCCCAGCTTTGCGCTCTCGCGCCTGATCCAGCCGTTGGGCGCAGCTCCGTCGGAGAACGCGCCGGATTCGGACCACCAGACCCCCGCGCTGACGTTCGTCCGCAGCATGTTCCCGCCAACGTAGACCATTCCGATCTCCGGGGTCTTCGGGTTTACCACGCCGTCAAGTCCGGCTCCGATGTCGGCGTCGCCGCAATCGCCAGTGACGGCGATTCGTCCTATGCCGCGTTCGGCGATTATAGTTGTTCTTGCGAGGGCCTTGACCGTCCGGGCCGTCACGGCCCCGGCGGAGAAGCTGCCGAGGCTGCCGGCGGTCTCGATTCCGCCGGAGAACGTCTTCCCAACGTTAACCGCAGCGATGCTGGCGTTTGGTGAAGATGAGTTTATCATTGCGGAAATGTTGCCGGCCGGGGCTCCGATATAGCCAAAACCCTCCGGGGCGCTCAGTGAGCCGACAATGTCCCCGTGTATATTAAGGATTGTCCGCGCCGCGCCGGATGCAGCCGAAATCGCTCCCGCGATTCCCTTTGCCGCAACGATCTGGCCGAGAGTTCCGGAGCTTGCTACGTCCGCGTTCAACGCCCCGCCGGAGTAGAGAAGCTCAATGCCGCCGGCGTTTATTTGACCTGTTACGTTGCCGCCTGCGAAATAAGTCCCGACTGATCCGGCGTTCAGCGTCAGGGATGACGCGCCCTTTGCGTAAAGCAGTCCGAGTTTCCCGGCAACAGTCGCCGTTCCGCTAAGGGTCCCGGTTGCATAAAGCAGCGAAACCCCTCCCGATGTCGTCGCCAGGTCAAGGTTCAGGTTGCCGGAGACCAATATATCCCTTGCGGATGCTGCCGTGATCTCCAGAGGACCGCCGAGATTCTGGACGTTCAGCGTCGTAAGCGCTCCGGAGACGGAAACCGCATTGTTTCCGCCAAGCTCAGTAAAGAGGATCGTTCCAGCCTTGCCGGAGATTGCCGTGTCCGTCCCGCTGCCGAAGCTTTGACCAAGGAACACGTTGACGTCTCCCTTGACCACCACGTCTCCCCGGATTGCGCCGCCCTTTAGTATGACGGTTCCAACCGGACCTTGGGAGTATATGGCCAGCCTGTCGCCTGACTCGCCGTCGCCGTCCGGATCGTCTGGCACGACCAGACCGCCGAAGGCAAGCCCGTCAATATCGCTTCCTGAGAGGCCGGAATTCAGGATCAACTGTCCGGCGCCGCTGCCGAGGATTATGAACGACGTGGAGGGCGATCCGACCGGCCTTCCGTCCAGAATCCCGGCGACTGGCCCGGAACAGACAATCCCCATGCCGCGCGATCCGCCGGTCGGGGTGATGTAGATCGTCGGCGCCTGTCCGTTCGCGCCGCCAATGACCGCGACGTCAAGGCCGAGCCAGCCCGGTTGACCGGCTGCGCCAATCGTCAGGTCGCTGTCGTCCGGACCAGTCGCGAGCGTGTCGTAAAGGGAAATTGTCGTCCGCCCGTCAGGGGTTGTGAATTGAGATATCAGCGGCGGGCCGGAGATCATGAGCATCCCGTCGGAATAATCGCTTCCGATCAGGGAGCGGTCATCAGCTTCCACCTGGATATTGTATCCCCCCCCCGCGACGCCGGTTGTATTCCATGACCACGAGGTCGCGGTCAGGTCCTTTGCCAGAAGCGTCCGCCCGTTGCCGGGATCCTTGTCCGCATCGTAGTAGACCGAATAGGTCATCGGGTGGCTTTCGGCGTCGGTTGCCGTCCATGCGATGTTGAAGACCGTTCCGGGCGAAATGCTTTCCCCGGCCACGCCGGGCGTCAGTACCGTCACATTCGGGGCCGTGTTCTGGACGCGAAGTGGGCCGTCTCCGTAGTCGCCGATTTCAATGAGACCGTCGCTGACGAGGACGTATGCGTAGAACTCCCCCATGCCCAGCGTCCATGTATTGAGGGAGAATGAATTTGCGCTCAGGCCGGACGCCATCAGCGTCATGCCGTTGAACGGGTCGGTATCCGCGTCAATGAAAACGGACGCCGTCAGTGGATCGCCGTCGGCGTCTGTCGCTGTCCAGGCGATCTCATAGGGATTGCCGAGCGTGACGGACGCTCCGCCTGGCGGCGGGGAGGTGACCGTCACCTGCGGTATTGATCCTCCGAAGAGTGGATCGAAGTTGATCCAGATGGGATTCGTGTAGGCCTCGTATTCGCCTATGTGGACCTCGGCGCGGAATGCCTGCCATCCGTGCCCGAAGGCGTTTCCGGCGTCATGGTCAATGGTTGCCTGGGCGGCGGCGTCATAGGTCGTTTCGGTCGGAAGGATTGTTCGCTTCTGTCCGTCCTGGCCGTATTGGATGAGCTTTACCTGGCCGATCTGAATCTGTCCCCACGGCGTCAGCGCCTGGTCCGGCCAGTCGAAGATGATGTGCGCGTCTTCTGCATTAAGAGCGACCATGTCTTCGCCAAGGTTCACGTCAATCCCGGCCTGATTCAGAACCCCGTCCGAATCCCTGTCAACACCCATCGTGAAGTATGGGCCGTCGGTGACGAAGAATCGCCCCCCCCAGAGCGCGTCGAGAACATCCGCGCGGGTCGGCTCTTCGCCGGGCGTCCAGACGACCGTTCGCGGGAATCCGGACGCAAGAGAATCGCTGAAATGGGTGTCGGAGCCGGCGGCGAGATACCAGTTGTGATTGTCGTTTATATGCGTCAGCAGTATCTGCTCCCATAAAGCGACATTGGGTGGATACGGCGATGAATACTCGTTCCAGATTTCCAATCCGCGGAATACGGGCTGGCCTGTGTACGGGTCAATGATCGAGAGCGCGGTCTCCGCCGCCAGGGGGTCGAAGTGAGAGCCGGTGTAATCATTGTCCCAGATGGGATGCGCCATATATGTAAAGGCGGGGCTGGACGGATCGCTGATATCACTGATATCGGAGAGCACGTCGGACAGGGAGCGCAGGTTGTCCGGGTCGCCCGGACCATAGATCACCGGGTCGTCCGGGGCGAAGCCGTAGGTAAGCCAGTGATACTGCGGGGCAAGCGATCCCTTGAATGGGGCTGAGTCTTCGACACCGCTGGTTCCCTCCTCGCCCTTGATGAAGAAGAAGTCAGAGCCATCCGCCCCGTAAGCGGGATTGTCCTCCATGTCCGCCCAGTGGAAGTAGTGCGCGGTGTCTGATATGTTCCAGATGTCTCGATAAACATCGGGGTCAACATTTGGGGCAAGGTCAATAAACTCCACGGCGGGATCAATCTCGTGCAGTTCCATCGAATGGTCTGTGGCTGTGACCCAGCGCAAGCCGGCGCTTTGCGCCAATAAACGCAGAATAGCCAGCGGAGCGCCGTGTTCGCCCAGGTTGTCTGTATATGCCGTATGATGGTGCGTGTCGCCGGCGGACCAGTGATCCCATTGCGGCAACTGCGCCGGGAGCTGGACGGTCCACGAATCTTCCTCGGATACCAACGGCGTTGCAGGATCGTCCGTCTTCCAGATTCTAGCCGTTATTTCCAGTCGGCCGGAACTCACGGCGGCGGCGTAGTCCTCCGGTCTGATCACCGCTGCCACGTATGCCCAGGATTCCCCGCCGGCCTGCACGAACTCGTCATCCGTCGTCCCGAAATCGAAGCTGCGATGCTGGTCGGCCGGATCGCCCATGTCCGCATCGCCCTGGTAAAGATGAACCGGTTCCTGCCCTTCGCCAATCAGAACCTCGATGTAATCAAGGTAAGGACTGACGATGTCCGACCCTCCCGTCCTGTACCCCGCGATTAACGGTATCGGCTGCCCCGCCTCGATCATCCACGGGACTGCGGTAAAGAAGCCGATGAACTCGCCGCGGGTGAGAAGAACGCGGGATTCCAGTTGCTCAGGAGCTGGAAACTGAGCGTGATGAGGACGGTGGATGCGAGTTAATGACCGCGATTTTGACATTGCTGCCTTCCTCCTGCGCGCGATATCCCGGTTACCGGACTGCGCTTCCGTCCGTGCCCTGGCGTCATGCGCGCAATAGTGATTATGCCGGACATGACGGCCCAATGGCAAAGGCAATATATCCTGCAACGTACGGCGTCAGTCACGGGCGCGTGGCAGCGTAGGGGCGGGTTTCAAACCCGCCCCTACGAGTGGCTGGCATATAAACGCTCCCTTCACTGACCGGATACCCTGCAACTTAATGGGTCAATGACGGGCGCGAGATTTTGGAGTGCGGCGTCAGCGCGCTTGAAAAGCGCGACGCCGCTTTTTCCCGGCGAAGCATGATTCGCCGGAAGGCTCCGGGACGGTCAAGGATAACGCCGTCATGCCGGCGGCGCGAATCGAAGATTCGCGATGGAAAGCGCAGTCGTGCCTGCGCAATCCAAAACCGACAGGTCCGCGCCGTTCAGTGACCGGTTATCGGACAACAGAGTTTTCCGCTTGCGCCGCCGGCTTGTCTCAATAGAATAGACGCATGGGCTACCGATTTTTAGTGATGTTCTTATTCCGCAAGGAGGCGGGACCAAATGGCCGAACCCGACGGTCTTGACGCAGCAAGCCTTTTCCTCGAGGGGATGGGCATCACCTATGGCGACTTCATTCTGCTGCCCGGTTATATTGATTTCCAGGTTTCGGACGTGGACCTGGAGTCAAGGCTCACGCGAAACATCCGCCTGAAACACCCCGTCGTCAGCAGCCCGATGGACACCGTCACGGAATCGCGCATGGCCATCAACATGGCCCTTCTGGGCGGCATAGGAATCATCCATTACAACAACACAATCCCGGAACAGGCAGAACATGTCCGCAAGGTCAAGCGTTTCGAGAACGGCTTCATCAGCGACCCCGTCGTCCTGGGGCCGAACAATACGATTGCGGACGTCTATCGCATTCGCGCCCTTCACGGCTTCTCCGGCATCCCGATAACCGAGGACGGCACGATGAAGGGGCGTCTGGTCGGCATCGTCACGCGCCGCGATATTGATTTCGAGCAGGACAGGAGCAAGCGGCTGGGCGACTTCATGACCCGGGAGGTCATAACCGCCCCCGTCGGCGTCACCCTCCATCAGGCGAACGAAATCCTCCGGCGCAGCAAAAAGGGAAAACTCCCGATAGTTGACAAGGATGAACGCCTCGTGAGCCTTGTCAGCAGGAACGACCTGCTGAAGAACGAGGATTTTCCGAATGCCACGAAGGACTCCAACAAGCAGCTCCGCGTCGGCGCGGCGATCGGCACAAAGCCGCAGGACCGCGACCGGTTGGAGGCGCTCGTGGAGACCGGAGTTGACGTCGTGGTAATTGACAGCTCGCAGGGCTGGTCCGCCTTCCAGATCGAGATGATCCGGTTCATCAAGCAGAGGCATCCCGACCTTGACGTGATCGGCGGCAACGTGGTCTGCCGTAATCAGGCGGAGGCGCTGATCGAGGCCGGAGCGGACGCGCTGCGCATCGGCATGGGGCCGGGAAGCATCTGCATCACGCAGGAGACGATGGCCGCCGGGCGGGCGCAGGCCGGGGCCGTCTACCACGTGGCAAAGTTCGCGCGCCACCACAAGCGCAACGTACCGGTGATTGCAGACGGCGGCATTCGCGGAATAGGGGACATTGCAAAGGCCGTGGCCGTCGGCTCCGGCGCAGTGATGATGGGCAGCCTGCTGGCCGGCACGACAGAGGCGCCGGGAGACTACTTCTACGAGGGAGGCGTGCGGCTGAAGCGTTATCGCGGCATGGCAAGCCTCGAAGCAATGGCCAAGGGCGGCGACAAACGTTACTTCAGCGAAGACGACGTCATAAAAGTCCCGCAGGGCGTCTCCGGCGCAGTCGTTGACAGGGGGTCGGTCGTTCAGTTCATTCCATACCTTATGCACGGTCTGCGTCACTCGCTTCAGGACCTCGGATATAAAAGCCTTGAGGCCTTGCATGAGGCTCTTTATTCCGGCAGGCTGCGTTTCGAGAAGCGTTCCGCCTCCGCCCAGCGCGAAGGCGGCGTCCACGGCCTGCACAGCTACGAAGACCCTAACATGGGATTCATCCGCCGCGCCGGAGACCGCTGACCCCGCGCGGAATCGCGGAGCATTGCCATGGCTGGAAAAAAAATAAGAATCGTCGCGCTGCTGTCCGGGTCGGGGCGCACGCTTCAGAATCTTCTGAACCTGCAGGCGTCCGGCGAGCTTCAGGGCGACATCGTCGGCGTCATCGGCAGCCTGAGCGGCGCCTACGGCCTCGTTCGCGCCCGCAACGCCGGTGTTCCAACCTGCGTCATTCGCAAGAAGGACCATCCGGACGTCGAAAGCTTCAGCGCCGCTCTGACTGAACAAATCCAGCAATGGAATCCCGACCTGATTGTCATGGCCGGCTTCATGTGCCTGTACAGGATGCCCCCGCAATTCGCGGGGAAGGTGATGAACATTCATCCGGCCCTGCTGCCGTCCTTCGGCGGCGCGGGTTGCTACGGCCATCACGTCCATGAGGCCGTGCTCGCGCACGGCTGCAAGGTGAGCGGCTGCACCGTCCACTTCGCGGACAACCGCTACGACTGCGGCCCGATAATCGTCCAGTTGACCGCGCCCGTGCGGGAGGACGACACCCCGGACTCGCTTGCGGAGCGCGTCCTTGAGCAGGAATTCAAGGCCTACCCCCTTGCGATCAACCTGTTCGCGCAGGGGCGGCTGAGGATCGAAGGCCGCGTCGTCAGGATTCTGCCCAAATGATCTCTTCTCCCCCGGGGAGGTTTCGGAATGCCCGCTCAACTGCTTGACGAACTGCTCAGGTTCATGGTCGAGCAGAAGTCCAGCGACCTTTTCCTGAAGGTCGGCGTCGCGCCGGCGATACGCATTGACGGGCGCGTGCGCTTCCTGAAGGCGGAGCCGATCACAGAGGAGGCGATGGCGGAGATGCTGCCCCGCGTCCTGCCGGAGAAGGCGCGCGCCCGCTACGCCGAAGAAGGCGAGGTTGACATTGCCTACGAGGCGGATGGCGTCGGGCGCTTCCGCGTGAACGCATACAAACGCATGGGACGGGACGGGTTCGCCTTCCGCCACATCCCGGCTAAGGTCCCCGCCTTCGAGGAGCTGAGCCTGCCCGGCAAGCAACTGCGCTATCTCTGCGAAAAACCGCGCGGAATCGTTCTCATCACTGGCGTGACAGGCTCCGGCAAGTCAACAACCCTGGCGGCGATGGTTGACTTCATGAACCAGCACCAGCCCCGCCACATCGTAACGATAGAGGACCCCGTCGAGTTCGTGCATAAGGACAACAAATGTTTCGTTGACCAGCGCGAGCTTGGCTTCGACACGCAGAATTTCGTTCAGGCCCTCAGGGCGGTGGTGCGTCAAAGCCCGGACGTGATCCTCATCGGCGAGATGCGCGACGCGGAAACCGTCGAAGCCGCCATTCAGGCCGCGCAGACCGGGCATCTCGTCCTGAGCACCCTACACACCGTCAACGCGGTCCAAACCCTCCAGCGGATCGTGAACTTCTTCCCGTCGCACATGCACGAACTGATCCGGGAGGAACTGGCCGGAACGCTCGAAGGTGTGTTGTCCCAGCGGCTTGTAAGGCGCTCCGGCGGGGTCGGACGCTCGCCGGTGATTGAAATCATGATGAAGTCCCCGACCGTGCGCGAGCAGATCGAGCGCGGCGACCTCACGGAACTGCACAAGGCGATCAAAGAAGGCTCCCACTTCGGCAGCCAGACGTTCAATCAATGCCTCATTGACCTGGTGAAGGCAGGCATTGTGGACCTTGACGACGCGGCCTCCGCCTCCGACAAACCGGAGGAACTGCGGCTGGCCGTGCGCGGTTTGAGATGACCGGTCCGACGGGCCGGGCGCGAAAGGAAGGAAATACCATGGCAGGAAAATTCAGATTCTCGTTCGGCCCCTGGAACATCCACGAGGGAAGCGATCCGTTCGGCCCGACCGTGCGCGGCGGCATGACCTTCGCCCGCAAACTGGCGCTCTACAAAGAACTCGGCTACGACGGCGTCCAGTTCCATGACGACGACGCCGTGCCCGATCTGAACGATCTTGCCGCGCCACAGGTCGCTAAGAAGGCGTCCGCGCTCGGACAAAAGCTCAAGAGCGCGGGGTTAACGCCGGAATTCGTCGCGCCGCGCCTCTGGGAAGACCCCCGCACGATTGACGGCGGATACACCTCCAACTCGAAAGCCTGCCGGGTCTACGCGATAGAGCGCAGCCTGCTGGCGATTGACATCGCCCGCGAACTCGGCACGCGCAACATCGTCCTCTGGCTGGCGCGCGAAGGAACCTACATGCGCGAGGCAAAGGACCCCGTCGCGGCCACGAATCACCTCATCGAGGCCGTCAACGCCATGCTGGCGCATGATCCGCAGATCCGCATCCTGATCGAGCCGAAGCCCAATGAGCCTATGGACGTGGCATACATACCCACCATCGGCCACGCGCTTGCGCTCGGCCACCTGACGAGCGATCCGGCCCGCGTGGGCTGCCTCGTCGAATCCGCGCACGCCATCCTTGCGGGGCTTGATCCGTCGGATGAAATGGCCTTCGCGCTGGCGCAGAAAAAGCTCTGGAGCGTCCACCTCAACGACCAGAACGGCCTGAAGTTCGACGAGGACAGGGCCTTCGGAACCGTCAACCTTCGCCGCGCATTCAGCACGGTCATGGTTCTCGACGCGAACGATTACGGGCAGAACGGCGAATACGTCGGCATGGACGTGAAGGCCATCCGCACGCAGAAGAAGCCCGACGCGCTTCGCCACCTCGTCAACAGCCGCGCTATATTCCTGGCCCTGCTGGACGTCGCCCGATCGCTTGACGCGAAGCTGATAGCCATCGCCCGCGCCACCCGCGATTACGAGGCGCTGGACGCGCTCATCATCGGCGCGCTTATGAAGCGCAGGATGCCGAAATAAATGTAGGACGGGCGCTTTGCGCCAATCATGAGTCAGTGAATCACCTGTTTCCAGAACGCTCCTTGGGAGGAGCAATATGGATAACGTCCTCGCTCAATGCCGCCCGGGATCTTCTGTCAGACAAGTAACAATAGCCGTCGCGGGCGGCGGCAGTCGTGGAACCACCTACGCCGGTTATGCCGTTCAGCATCCAGACCAAGCGCGTGTTGTCGCCGTGGCCGAACCGCGCGATTACTATCGTGAGAACCTGGCGAAGATACACGGCATCCCCCGCGAGAACGTCTTCAAGGACTGGCGTGAACTCGCCGCGCGGGAGCGCCTTGCCGATGCCGTCATAATCGCCACTCAGGACGCCATGCATGCGGAACCGGCCATTGCGCTGGCCGACAAGGGTTACAACATCCTTCTCGAAAAGCCCATGGCTCCGAACGAGCGGGATTGCCGCCGCATCGTCGAGGCGGCGTTGAGAAAAAGGATTATCTTCGCCGTCTGCCACGTGATGCGCTACGCCCCGTTCACTCAGAGGCTGAAGGCGCTTCTGGATTCAGGCGCTATCGGCGAAATCATCAATATCCAGATGCTGGAACCGGTCGGCTACTGGCATCAGGCGCATTCATTCGTGCGCGGCAACTGGCGCAATTCAAAGGAATCATCCTTTATGCTGCTGGCCAAGTGCTGCCATGATCTGGACTGGCTGCGCTACATGATCGGGGCGAAGTATGTCAGCGTCGCCTCGTTTGGTTCACTAAAACACTTTCGCAGGGAGAATCAGCCCGTCGGCGCGGCGGATCGCTGCCTTGATTGCGGAATTGAGCCGAATTGTCCCTATTCAGCGAAGAAGATTTACTTCGCTTCCCTGGCAAAAGGGCCGGGCCGTTTCCCGGTCAGCGTTATTACGCCCGAGCCGACCGTCGAAAGCGTCACAAAGGCGCTGCGGGAAGGTCTATACGGACGATGCGTATATGCGTGTGACAACGACGTCGTGGACAACCAGGTAGTAATCATGCGGTTTGAGCATGAACGCACGGCCAGCCTGACTATGACCGCCTTCAATCAGAGCAATAATCGCCGCATGAGGATTTTCGGAACTCTCGGAGAAGCGACGGGCGACGGCGTTACAATATCGCATTACGACTTCCTGACAGACAAGACGGAAGTCATTGACACCAGACAATCGTCATCCGTCATGCAGTCGCACGGCGGCGGTGATTATGAGATCATGAAAAGCTTCGTCGCCGCAGTCTCAACCAACGATAAGAGTCGAATACTCTCCGGTCCGATGGAAAGCCTTGAGACTCATCTTGCCGTCTTCGCCGCGGAGCGTTCGAGGCTTGAAGGCGTTGTTGTGAATGTGAGTTCATAACGGGATTTGGCGGTCTGTTTTCCGCATCGGCATTGCGGTTATGTGTCCGACGCCGGCAGTTGCGCGGCGGCGGCCCGGCCAAGCCTGCTGTTGGAGACCGCCAGCATCACCCCGCCCGCCACGACCGCCAGGCCGCCTGCCAGTTGCAGCGGCGTGGTCTTTTCCCCCAGAAAAAGCGCGGCTCCGAGAAGCGTGACAAAGGGCGTCGCCATCATCAGTCCGGTGGAGATGACGGCGCCCAACCCCTGTATCGCCCTGTAATACAGCACATGGGCGAACGCGATGCCGATGAGCGCCGAGACGACTATGAATCCCCAGGTCCGGGGCTGAAGCGTTGAAATCCTTCCGAAATCGCCAACGAGAAACATCAGCGTCACAAGCCCGGCGGCGGTGTAAAGGCTGATTACGCCGAAGCTCAGGCGCGCCGGGTACGCGCCGACACATTGTTTCACGGCGACGGCGTAAGCTCCGAACAGCGCCGTGGCCGCGATCAGCAGGGCCATGCCGGTGGCTGAACTGCTTCCCGATGCGCCAAGATTCCGCGCGAACATGAGGACGACCCCGGCTATGCAGACGACCGTCCCCGCCCAGAACCACGGATCTCGCGCCAGCGGCCTTTCGGCCCGGATGAGCGCAAAACCGCAGAGAATCGTGAACAGGAAGTGCAGCTTGTAGACGAAGCCGATGACCGTGGCGTCCAGGTAATACGGCGTCAACCCCCAGCCCACCTGCCCCGCGCAGTTGATGGCCGCCGGTATGAGCGCGGCCTTCCATATGCCGGCGACCGGCCTGATCCCGTCATAACCATTCGGGATTTCCGTTCCGCAATGCCCCTTGCGCGAAACAAGTATGACGAATGGCAGCCAGAACAGCGCGCCGACGGAGTAGCGCAGTCCGTTGACCGTCCATGCGTCGAGGTAGCCGGTGAAGTACTTTATGAAGACCGGCGTAGCGCCGTAGCAGAGTGTCGCCCCGGCCGCCGCAAACAATGCCGCGCCGTCTCTTCCGCCGTTATTGTTCATGGTGTCCTGTCTGCGCGATGACGGATTCTTTCAACCTGACGCGGTCTTCAACCAATGATTGTATTCAGCAGTTCGGGGGGAATTGCGACCTCGCAGACCTGCGGGTGGCCGGTCTTGTCGGTCGTGAAGACGATGCGCCTGCCGTCCGGGGAGAAGGAGGGGTGCGGGTGCGTGTGCTGAGGCGAGACGACCTTGACGGGGCCATCGTCGTATGGGCAGTGATCAATGTTCCAGTGCTGTCCGACGTTGCTGGATTCAGAGAGGCAGAGAAGCCTCGGCCTGCCATCGCCGTCGCTGGCGTTGAATAAATGAATGCCCGTGTCCGGGAATGTCGTGTCGCAGACAATTACGCAGCCCGATCGGTCCGAGACGGCGTGCCATGCGGGAAAATTCGTCACCGGCCTGACCGCCCCCGTGTCAACATTGATGCCGATCATGCCGCGCGGCCAGTCCGCCGTGACGACTTCGCGCGTCCCCGGCAGCCACGTCTCGTGGACGATCCACTGCTTCTTCGCCACGTTCCGCCGGTAGAGCAGGCGATTGCCGGTCCCGTCGCGGTTTATCACCCAGATTCGGTCGTAGTACGGCCCCGCGTAGCGCAGGAGTCCGGGGTCATTTGGATGGAACTGCGGGTGGCCGATAGTGTCGCGTTCGAGGATGACTTTGCTCTTCCCGCTCGAAGTGTCAATGAGGTGGAAGCGATGAACGCCGCCCTCCTTGACCGGCACTGCCCACCAGCGGTCGTCGGAGCTGAGCGTCGTCGTGCCCATCGCCGCGCCGATCATGCCCTTCTCGCGCATCTCCGCGTCGCCGAAATCGGCCAGCTTCTCTTCCTTGAATGTTTCGACGCACGCGCGCCACGCCCCCGCGCCGGCGATGAAGTAGACGTAACGCCCGTCGTGTGACGGGTGGACGGACCATTCGGCGATTTCGTCCCGCTCGGTCAATTGCACGGTTCTGGCTGTCTCAAGTATCTCAGCGAAGATTTCCGGACGCCCAGTGCGGTGGGAGACGAAGAACAGGCGCGTCATCGCGTCGTCATACGCCGGAATGTAGAAGAACGGATGATGATTGATGCACGGCGCTTCCGTCACCTGGCGTATGAGAACGCCGGTCTTCGGATCGCGATATGCCGCCCCTTCGGCGGGCGAGACCGAGCCTTTCGGCATGGGATTTTCTCCTGACAATCACGGATGCGGCTTGCGACAGATGCGACGACTTCTATTCCACTACGATCACGCTCCAGAGACGAAGTTCAGGCAAAATGATTGCGCAACTTCCCGCGTCGCGCTTCAGCTCAACCGCGGCAGGTTCGGCATCATAGGAAAGGATATGCGCCTGCTTTGCGTCTTTCGGGAGCAAACCTTCCGGCAGCGTGATGGCGACGTTCTGCGCCGGAAGCATCCTGTCTTCGGCTGCGGCGTAATCAAGATTCAGAACGTGCAGGGCCGGCGCGCCGGTCCGCTCGTTCTTCCGGACGGTGACGTGAACCTTCTCAGAAACCTTGACGCCCTCGGCGGACGCCGTTTCGAAGTCGTCAAAACATTCGGCGTTCTTCCGTATGAAGCGATAGATGGGCGCAAATGCCTCGACGGGCGCCTGATACCAGTGTGTGCCGAGTTTGTCCGTGAAGCACCACTGGTTGTTCGGATGCGGAACCATGAAGCGCTGTCCGTGGGCGTAGGCCAGCGCAATCCAGAACCGGGGCAGCGTTTCGAGTTTCTTCTCCTTGACTAACGCCCAGTCCCATCCGCTTGCCGTCGCCGCAAGGGGCTTGCCCAGCTTCGTCGCCAGTTCGTAGGCCTCAATGGCGTGATGAATTTTCACGGTTCCCGAATGGGCGTTCTGGCCGACTTCGCAGATGATGTGAGTGAGGTATTTTATGACGTAGGTGTGAGCCTTGTCTGGAAGTCCGGCGTTAGCGCTGAGCGTAACGGTGTGGCCGGCGGTCTTCGCCGCGATCTCGCCGAGCAGTTTGACGTGTTCGGCGGCGGCCTGCGCATGGAACTCAAGGAAATGGTTCATCAGGGGAATCTGACGCTGGACCTTCTTGTATTCCTCCCGCGTCGCGGCGCGCTTGCGGATAAGGTCGCGATAGTCGAAGGTGTTGACGTCGGCGACTCCGGCCTTAGCCAATTCGTCTGCGGGGACGTTCTCTTTCAGGTATTCGCGGAAGGCCGCAATGCAGTAATCGCAAAGCCCGCCGCCGAAGTACCACGCCGGCGAGGCCACGCCGAGGTGGTCGTCAACGTGCAGCCCGTCCGCGCCGCCCTTCATGCACCTCTCGACCTCTCTGCGGCAATGCTCGCGGAATGCGGGATTGTTGGTGCAGCCGAAATAGGATTTCGTGCCCTCGTGGGTGTGGTCGAAAAGCCAGGGAACCTCGACGGGCTTGCCCTCGATGTCCACGGCGCAGGCGTTTCGGATTTCAGCGTTTTCGTGGATGAGCTTCGCCCCGGCGGTCAGGCACCACATCGAACCGGTGCAGCGGATTCCGAGATCGTGATGGCGCTTGACGTCCTCGCCTGAGCTTGCGCCGCCCCATCCGACGAATGTCGCGCCGTAAGCCCGGTAGACATCGTCCGGCGATGCGTACATGAAGACAACGTCAGAATGTTTCAGCGCCATGTCTGCTCCATTCGCCCGGACGGCCGCCGCATATAACGCCAGCGCGACGACCGCCATGAATCGAGTCTGTTTTGTCATTACGGTTGCTCCAGCGCATTGCCTGACGGCGCAATCGGAAGCTGCACGAGGCCCTTGGGTTCTCAACAGGGGACTGATAGAGTATAATCCGTTTCTGCGTTCCGGTCATCACGATAGTAGTAACGGTTGCGATGCGGAGTCGGAACGGGAGGAACGTCTGGATTCGGAGGTCCGGGCTTTGGGTTGCGAGATCAGCAGGGACGAACTTGTCGCGTTCTGCAAGGGGGAGCTGGCCGAGGCGGATACCGCCCGCGTCCAGACGCACCTCAGTTATTGCGACTCATGCAGGGCCATGCTGCGAGAAGTTTTCGCCGAGATTGACGGCGTCACGGCGCAGATTGACGAGGGGGACCTGCCGGAAAGCGGGCCGACGGTAATAGGCTCCCCGCCCGAGACTTCGGACACCGCCCCGACCATCAAAACCCCGCCCCCGGACGAGCTTGATTACTCCCCGACGGCCGATCGCATAGGCTCCGCGTCCGGCGGATCGTCCCTGTTCATGAGCGGCGCGATAGAGCCGGGCGGCTCGCCGACCGACCTGAAGATCGGTAATTACGTCATTCAGGAGGAAATCGGGCGCGGGGGGATGGGGATCGTTTATCGCGCCGAGCAGCAAAGCCCGAAGCGAGTCGTGGCTCTGAAGGTCATGACTGCCTCCGCAATGCTGTCCGAGAGCGACCGCAAACGATTCCAGAGGGAGGCCGAATCAGTAGCCGACCTGAAACATCCCGGCATAGTTCCTGTCTACGAATACGGGGAGACGAACGGCATACCCTATTTCAGCATGGAGTTCGTCGAGGGCAAGCCGCTGACGAAATACTGCGGCGACACAGCTCTATCGCTGCGCGAAAAGGCGGCGATGATGGCCAAGGTCTGCGACGCCGTGGCCTACGCGCACAGGCGAGGCGTCATTCACCGTGACCTGAAGCTCGCCAACATCCTGGTTGACGAGAACGGCCAGCCGCGCGTTCTGGACTTCGGCCTGGCGAAGAAGGTGAACGAATCCTCCGAGGGCGAGACTCAGAGCCTCCTGACGACGCACGGGCAGATCATGGGCACGATCGCCTACATGGCTCCGGAGCAGACGAAAGGCGATCCCGCCTCGATTGAAACCCGCAGCGACGTCTACTCCCTGGGCGTGATTCTCTATCGGCTCATCACGGGCGAATTCCCATACGACGTCAAGGGCGATCCCATCTCCGTGCTGAGGCGCATACAGGAGGATGACCCGATCCCGCCGAAACGGGTCCTCAAGAAGATCGCCTCCGACCTTGAGACAATCATGCTCAAGGCGCTGGAAAAGGACAAGGAGCTTCGCTATCAGTCGGCGGCAAGCCTGGGGCGCGACCTTCGGCATTTCCTTGCCGGCGAACCGATCGAAGCCCGGCGGCTGAGCATTCTATATACCCTGAAGAAATCCATCGTCAAACATAAGGCAATAAGTTCAATGGCCGTTCTGGCCATGTCTGTGGTGGCGGCCGTTCTGTTCTATGCCGCCGCGCGCGTAAGGGCGGCGTGGCTTGAAACGGAGCAGGCCCTTCAGAGAGCAGAGGCGGGAAAGATCGCCGCCCAGCGGGAGCTTTATTTCAACTATCTGGCCCGCTCCGCGCCTCTCATACAGCAAGGCGACTGCCGCCCGGCAATGGAGCTGCTCAAGGCTGCGGACCCGACCTTCAGGGGTTGGGAGTGGGACCACCTGATGTGCCAATGCCGGGCCAAATGCCCGCGGTTCCTGTTCGGCGTTCCGTGCGTCGCATCGTTCCTCTTCAGCCCGAATTCAAGGCAGATCGCCGTTGCGGACTCGTCCGACCGTGTCAAGCTTTTAGACCGTCAGACCGGCAAGGAGGCCGCCGGCATCCCGGACGCTCTGGCGCAGTGCGAAATCCTGCGTTTCAGCAGCGGCGGGTCGCTGATTGGAGCGACGCGCGCCGCAGACGCTCCGGTACTTGACGCCTCAACCGGCGGCAAGATCGGCAGGATCATGTGCGCCCGGCGCGGTCCGGGCCGCGTCTGCATTTCACCTGATGGGCGATTCTTCGCATTCACCTCCGTTTTTCTGGGGAAAGCTGCGGTATATGACGCCGTTTCCGGGGCGCAGGTCATGGATATCTCATGCGCGCCGGACGCGGGATGCGAGCCGGTCATCTCCGGCGACGGATCCAGTCTGGCATTTTGTTCGCTGGATCGCGTTGTGCGGGTGGCAAGCCTTTCCGGGGGAGAACGCGCCGATCTTCCGATCGCAGGCGGAACCGTCGTGCGAATGGCGCTCGATTCAAAGGGCGGGCGACTGGCGGCGGCGGTCACGGACGGAACGATCAGGGTATTTGACGTTAAATCAAAGACTCAGCTTGCTTCGTATCCCGTCTTTTCCGCGCGCGCTTCCGCTTTCGCCTTCATCGCATCAGGGGATGGTTTCTCATTCGTTTCGGAAGCGGACCTTCTCCGGTTCGAGACGCTCGGCAATTCCTCCGGCGCAAAGGAAATACGGACGCCTTTGCCAGTGACCTGCCTTGCCGCGAGTCCTTCGTCAGACTGTGCGGCCGCCGGTCTTGAGGATGGGCGGATACTGGTGATTGAGAACGGCGCGGTCATCCGGGAACTGTCCGGCGAGCACGCGGCGCAATCGCTCTGCTTCGACCGGACAGGAACGCTCCTGGGCGCTCAGCGCGGGAAATCGCTGCTCCTCTGGAATCTGTCGGACGGCGCGCTTGTCTCCGAGACTCCGGTCGCAGGCCGCGCGTTCTGGATGCCTCAAAGACACGGCGAAGCCCTCCTTGCCTGCGCCGCCATTGACGACGCAATACATGTCAAAGACTCCCCCGAATCAAGCGGGGTAAGGGTCGGAACGTCCGATGAGGCGTCCTGGCCTGTAGGATTCTCCGCCGATGGCGTTCTGCTGGGCGTCGGGTGCGCTGACGGATCGCTGGAGTTGTGGGACTGGCGCAGCGGCGAGAGGAGATTCCGCGCCGGCGGGGCCGCGCTCCCCCCGCGCAGTTTCAAGACAAGCCAGACCGGCAGACACTGCGTGGTTCATTTCATGGACGGGCGTCTGCGATTGTGGCGAGCGGACTCGGATAGCGTGGAGATCGTTGCCGACAGATACGCCATGGACGTCGAGCAGGCGTCCTTCAGCCCGGACGGCGCAGTCCTGGCATGCGGCAACCGAGAAGGCGAGATAGAACTTATTGACACGGCGACAGGCAACGCGGCCGCCACCGCGCGCGGTCACTCCCTGCCGGTGACCACCGTCCAGTTCTCCGCCGACGGCAGGAGCTTTGTCAGCGGCGCCGAGGACGGGATGGTCCGGATATGGGACGCCAAGACGAACCTTACGCGCGGGGTGATCAGGATTGACGACGCGTATCCCGTGATCGCCAGGCTATCTCCAGACGGAGCAACGCTGGGCGTTCTTCTATCAGGCGGCGAAGCGCGGTTCTGGGATATCAGGGAAGGCGCGCCCTACAAACTTTCTCACAACCCTCAGCCGTTCGGCGGCGGCGTGGCCTTCAGCGCGGACGGAACCAGACTGGCCTCAAGCTGGGGCGACGTCCAGGTTCTTGAGACTTCGACCGGGCGGCGGATCGCCGGCTTTGACGTCAAGGACCCCGTCGCCGTGGCCTTTGCCCCGAAGTCGTCGCTGCTGGCGACTGCCGACGCAAACAACGATATTCTGATCCTGGATTCCGCGAGCGGCAAGACAATAAAGACCTTGAAAGGCCATACCGGCCCGGCCCGCAACTGCGTCTTCACCCCGGACGAGCAGTTCCTGATTTCCGGATCGTATGACAATACCGTCCGCCTCTGGCCGCTGACTTCGGAGTCGCCCGGCGCAGTCCTCGGCTCTCACCCGGATAAGGTCACGGCCCTTGCCGTTCATCCGGGCGGGGTCTGGGCGGCTTCCGGAGACAAAAACGGCGGGATAATCATCTGGGATCTGAAGGCCGGCAAAATGCTGAAGGCGTTATCCGGCCACGCAAAAAGGGTGAACGATCTTCAATACTCCCCCGACGGGGGATTCCTTGCCAGCGCGTCATACGACGGAACGGTCAGGCTCTGGGAGACAGACTCGGAGAAACACCAGCCGCGCTCCTACTTCCAGTGGCAATGGGACGAGGAGCAGACAAAGAAGCCGGAAGGACCATCCAACCGTCCGCTGCTTACTTTCGATCCCGGTTCCGGGCCGATCCGCGGCGTCTGTTTCAGCCCGGATTCCAGGCGCGTAGTGGCGGTCGTGATGGACAGGACGCTGCGCGTGATTGACACGGTCGAGGGCCGGGAATTGAGCCGTATCAGGATTCCGCTCCCGTCCCCGCTCGGCACGGCGTTCACGGGCGGCGGGGGGCGGCTGGCGTGCGCGCTGAGCGGCGGCGACCTGATGATCTACGAATCGGACAGAATCTGGGTTGAAGGCCGCGCCATACCACTGAAGGAATTCGGCGAGTAGGCAACGGGGATGCTGTTTTTACGAAAGGCTGGGCAATACATGGAAAAGCGCGACTACTTCGCTCATGAAACCGCGTGCGTTGATCCGGGGGCGGTCATAGGCTCCGCCACGAAAATATGGCACTTCTGCCACATAATGGGCGGCGCGCGAATCGGCGAGCGCTGCAACCTCGGCCAGAACGTCTTTGTCGCCTCGACCGCCGTCATCGGTGACGGATGCAAGCTCCAGAACAACGTCTCTGTCTATGACGGCGTCGTTCTGGAGGACGACGTTTTCTGCGGGCCGTCAATGGTTTTCACAAACGTGCTGACCCCGAGGGCGCACGTCTCCCGCCGCGACCATTATGACCGCACTGTGGTTGGCCGGGGCGCTACATTGGGCGCGAACTCGACTATCCTTTGCGGCATCACGATCGGCGAATACGCCTTCGTCGCGGCCGGCGCGGTCGTAACGTCCGCCGTTCCGCCGCACGCGCTCATGATCGGCGTTCCGGCCCGGCAGACCGGCTGGGTGTGCCGCTGCGGGGTGAAACTCGGCGTCAGCCTGCATGAGGCCTGCTGCCCGGAATGCGGAGTCCGGTATAAGATCGAGAGTGGGAGGTTGACACAGTTGTGAAGTGGCTCAGTGTAGTCGGCGCAAGACCCCAGTTCGTGAAGGTTGCGGCCGTCTGCCGCGCCGTCGCTGAATTCAACCTTTCGCATGGCACGGCGGGGCGCTCGGCGTCGGAGCCGGTCATTGAACACAAGCTTCTGCATACCGGGCAGCACTACGACCGGAACATGAGCGGGGCGTTCTTCGAGCAGCTTGGACTGCCGGAGCCGGATTTCAGTCTGAACGTCGGCTCGGCCTCCCGATGCGTTCAGGTTGCTGCGATGATTGCAGGCATCGCCCCCGTCATCGAGGGCGAACGGCCCGATGTCGTAATCGTGTATGGAGATACGAATTCAACACTGGCCGGGGCGCTGGCCGCGTCGAATTCGGGATGCATTCTGGCTCACGTCGAGGCCGGGTTGCGCTCCGGCAACCGAAGAATGGCCGAGGAGATCAACCGCATCGTTGCCGACCATGTTTCCGGCCTGCTTTTCTGCCCGACGCATAACGCCGTGGAGAATCTGAAGAGGGAAGGGATAGATCGCGGGGTTCATTTTACGGGAGATGTGATGCTGGACGCGCTCTTGCGATCCGTGGAGATGATTGCGGGCGAGACGATGGACAGAATTCTCATTGAGTTCGGCCTTGTCAGAGACGGTTATTGCCTTGCCACCATCCACAGAGCGGAAAACACGGACGATCCGGCGCGGCTTACCGCGATCATGAGAGCGCTCGATCTATTGGGAGCGCGATTGCCCGTTGTGCTGCCCCTGCATCCAAGAACAAGGCGGAAGGCTGACGAATACGGCATCCCGGCATTGGGACGCGTCAGGATCATCGAGCCGGTTCCATATTTTGAAATGCTTGCCCTTGAGAAGAATGCGGCGCTGATTGTCACGGACAGCGGAGGCGTTCAGCGGGAGGCTTTTTTCCTGGGGGTCCCGGGCGTGATTGTGCGGGATGAGACGGAATGGCCGGAGATCGTGGAACAGGGGATGGGACGCCTGTCGGGGGTTGAAACGGCGAAAATACTATCCGCCGCTGATGCGCTTCTTTCCGGCCCGCGGGCCAGGCCCGACCCTGCGGCTTTCGGGGGGGGGCACGCAGCCGGGAAGATCGTCTCCATTCTTGCCGGAGCGTCCAACTGATCTGCCCGGTCTCTTGCTCAGGTTCTGGCCCGCAAACTCTTGCAATGCTCCGCAACCTCGCCCATCGGCGCGGTCCATATGCGGTCGCGGTTCGCCGCAAGGTGGTCAATCAGCAGTCCGAAATCGTGCTCCGATGTTCCCAGCCTGCCGGGGCCGACGTCGTGGAAGACAAAGATTATCCAGCGGCCTTCCTTCGCCGCGCATTCCGCCAGCCCGATCATCTCCGCGCCGGGCATGCGGGACGTGTCGCAGCTCCAGAGGCAATGCAGGTCAACCAGGAGGGGATGATTGAAGAAGCTGTACTCCCCCCCCGCGCGGGCGGCCGTGAAATGCTTCGCAATGATCGGGACGTAGCTTTGCCGCGTCGCGCCTTCGCCGACGTCCGTCTGGTAGCAGGGATAGCAGAACGAAACGGGCGGTTTGCCGATCAACTCGGTCAGCCGCCGTTGCGCGTCCAGAACATCGGCCTCAATCTCCTCGATCGTCGCGTCCTCAAGGCCTCGTCCGTTCGGGTCGAAGCAGAAATTCCGCGAGCAGGTGTGCCTGATCGTGTGGTTGCCGATCTCATGGCCCTTGCCCGCCGCTTCGGCGAACGGAGCAAGTCTCTTCATGTGATCCCCGCCGGGATTCAGGAAGAACGTCCCTCTGAGTCCGCGCGCGCTCATCAGAGGGATGGCGTGCGACAACTGCGTCGGCCTTCCGTCGTCAAACGTAAGCGAGGCCGCGCAGACCTTGCCTTCGGGCCAAGACTTCCGATGCTCGTTCATTGAATCTCAGCCTCTGATGTCCGCTCAGCGCCTGCTTGTTCCAAATCCTGAGGATTTCTTCGGCAATCGAAGCCCCTTGAACTCGTCAAGACGGACCGGCTTCCTGCTGATCGCCGACTGGTAGATGGCCAGTATCAGCTTCACCGGCTCCTTCGCGCTCTCCGGGGAGACCAGCGGCTCCCGGTCGCGCCTGATGCAGTTGGCCATGTCCCTGATCTGCACGATGTGCCCGTAATTGCTGATCGCCTTCGGATCGGCGACGGCCTCCAGCGTATCGGTCTTGACCTCAACCTCCGACGGTTTTGCCCTCTCGCCGGCCTTCTTGGTCACGGCCCACTTGGTGATCTGCTTGTCGCGCAGGATGATCGTCCCGTTGTTGCCGTGCAGGGCGATCTCGCTGCCCTCGCCGGGGTTGCAGGACGTCGCGCCTTTCAGGACGCCGAACGCGCCGTTCTTGAACTTCATCGCGGCTACGCACGTGTCCTCCACCTCGATGTCACGGACCAGGTGATCGGCGTAGGCGTAGACTTCCTCGACCGGGCCGGCGACGTGCAGCATCTGGTCCACGATGTGGACGCCCTGGTTCATCAGGCATCCCCCGCCGTCCAGCGCCCACGTCCCCCGCCAGTCCGCGCTGGCGTAATACGAAGGCGCGCGATACCCGCGCGTGTCGGCGACGATCATCGTCATCTTCCCCAGGACGCCCTTCTGGACGGCTTGCCTGGACTTCAACGTCGCCTGATACGTCCGGCGCTGGAAGATACAGCTCAGCTTGACGCCGCATTCCCGGCACGTCGCAATCATCCTGTCAATCTTCGCAAGATTGATGTCTATCGGCTTCTCGCTCAGGACGTGCTTGCCGCGCTTCGCCGCGGTGATCGCAAAGTCCGCGTGCATGCCGCTGGGGACGCAGATCGAGACGCACTCGATCCCCGGCGCTGCAAGCATCTCTTCGTAGTCCGTGAACCACGGGACGCCGTATTTCTCGCCCAGCGCTTTCGCCTTGTCCGGGACAACGTCGCAGACGGCCTTCAACTCGACGTTTCCCGTGAAGCCTATTGACTCGGCGTGGTAGGGGCCGATCACGCCGCAACCGACTATCGCCCAACCAACCTTCTTTGCGGCCATCGTCAATTCTCCTTATGAAGCGTTCCTATGCGATTTTGACCGGGCGGCCCAGCTTGTGCGACTTGTAGGCGTTCTCCATCAGCTCGGTCAACTGCGTTCCTTCCTCAAGCCCGAACTCGATGGGCGCGTTGTCAACCACTCCCGCCACCCACATGCTGATCGGACTGGGCAGCGCCTTCGGCATCTGCGACGGGCTGATCCAGCCTTTCATGCTCGTCTCAATCTTCTCGGAAATGATCTGCGTTCGCCCGTCCGGCCCGCCGATGATGAGGCTGCCCGCTGTGCCGTATAGCTCCATGCAGCCCGGCGAGTGTGTGGAAATGAAACTCGTCTCGACGACCGCTATGGCCGCCTTGTCGAACTCGATGACACAGACGGAGTTGTCTTCGACCTTGTGGCCCGTCAGGTTCGTGAAGGTGGAGGATATGCGCTTCGGCTTGCCCATGATCCAGCGGGAGAGGTACATGGGATGCGCTCCCAGGTCCATCATCGCCCCGCCGCCGCAGGCCTTCGGATCGTAGAAGTGCGGCGGCAGCCAGTTGGCGCTGGCCCCGTTGTGCGCCACGCGCACGCGCATTAGCGTCACGTCGCCGATGATTTTCTCATCCGCGACCTTTTTGGCGAAGAGGTGGTTGGGCTGTGTTCGCGCCGGGAACGATATGCAGAACTTCACCCCGGCCTTCTTCACGGCTTTCGATATCTTGTCGCACTCCTTGACGGTCAGCGCCATCACCTTCTCGGTGAAAATGTGCTTGCCCGCCTGGGCGGCGGCGACCATGACCTCGGCGTGTTTGTCAGTCGACGCATTGACCACAACGCCGTCAAAATCATCCCTCTTGAGGAAGGACGCGAGTTTGGCCTCGAAGGGAACGCCAAGCTCCTGCGCCCACTGCTTCCCGCGTTCGGCAACCTCGTCATAGACCGCCGTCACCTGGACGTTGGGCATGCCCTTGAGGGCGTTAGCGTAGCCCTTCGCGTGAACGTGCCATCCGCTCAGCATTCCGACTCTGAACATTGCTCTGCTCCTCATTCGGTGAAACAGTTCAATTAAAAACGAGATAGGAAATCATTCTCCCCCCAGGCGAGGCGCAAGGCAAGAGCTTTCACGGTGTGGACGATAGACTTTCATGACTGTCAATGAGCGTCCATTACATGATCAAGTCTTTTCCCGCGCTTTCCGGAATGGTAGACTGATTTCTGTCGCCATCGCAGTCCCCCGCCATGAGGGACCGGTGCGGCGACTCAACAGCAGGCGTTCTGAACAGGAGCAATGCAATGTCCGGCGACGAAATGAAGCTTGGGCCTTCGGCGAACGTGAACAGGAGAGACTTCGTGAAGATGGGCGCCATTGCCGGCATCGGCGCGGCGCTGGGAAGCCTGGCGGCAGGCGCCTCCGCCCAGGACGCGGCGTCGCGCAACCTTCCGCCCGGTCCGGAGACGCCCTTCGCCGCGCCGCCGATTCCGGAGGTGAAGATCGGCTACGTCGGCGTCGGCGGAATGGGTTCGGCGCACTGCCGCAACCTGCTCAAGATAGAGGGCTGCCGCATAGCCGCCGTGTGCGACATTGTGCCCGCGAAAGTCCTCGCCATGCAGGTCGCCGTCCAGGCCCTCGGCCATCCGAAGCCGGCGGGATATGACAAGGGGCCGCATGACTTTGAGCGCATGTGCGCGGAGGCCGACCTGGACCTCGTCTATACCGCCACACCCTGGGAATGGCACGTTCCGGTATGCCTGGCCGCAATGAAGAACGGCAAGCACGCCGCGACGGAAGTCCCCGCAGCCGTCACCCTCGACCACTGCTGGGAACTGGTCGAAACCTCCGAGAAGCTAAAAAAGCATTGCGTGATGATGGAGAACTGCTGCTACGGGCGCGCCGAAATGATGATGCTCAACATGGTCCGCAAGGGGGTCATGGGGGAACTGCTGCATGGAGAATGCGGCTACCTGCACGATCTTCGCGGGCTGAAGTTCAGCAACTCCGGCGAGGGCCTCTGGCGCCTCCAGCACTCGATTGACCGCGACGGTAACCTTTACCCGACCCACGGACTCGGCCCCATCGCGCAGTGCATGGACGTCAACCGCGGCGATCAGTTTGACTACATGGTCTCGATGAGTTCCATCTCGCGCGGGTTGAACCTCTGGGCGGAGAAGCATTTCGGCGCGGACGACCCCCGGGCCAAAAAGACCTACAAGCTCGGGGACATCAACGTGAGCCTCATCCGCACGAAGAAGGGACGCACGATCTACGTGGTCCACGACTGTTCGTCTCCACGGCCTTACAGCCGCATCAACATGCTCCAGGGAACCAACGGAATCTTCAGCGACTACCCCACGAGGATTTACATCGAAGGGCGCAGCCCCAACGACGCATGGGAAGACGCGGAAATCTTCTACAAGGAGTTCGAGCATCCGCTCTGGAAACAGATGCAGGAGAAGGCGGCGGGGGCGGGACACGGCGGAATGGACTTCATGGAAGACTACCGCCTCATCAAGTGCCTGCGCGAGGGCAAGCCGCTGGACCTGGACGTTTATGACGCTGCGGCATGGAGCGCTGTGACCGAGTTGAGCGAGCGATCGCTGCAGAACCGCAGCAAGAGCATGGACTTCCCGGACTTCACGCGCGGGGCCTGGCAGAAGCGGCCGCAACTGGGGCTTGTCGAAGCGTAGCCCGCAACCTTGGAGCGCGGCGGCTGCGCGCTTGAATAGCGCGACGCCGCCTTGCTGTTTGGCGAAGCCTGCTTCGCTTTGTTGGAACACCGCGCTCAAGCGAGCTTGGCGCGCGGAACATCTCCTGGAAATACTATGAAAGTCCCAAGACCCGAACATCCCCGCCCGCAGTCCGTAAGGGAGTCATGGCTCAACCTCAATGGCGAATGGGAATTCGAGATAGACAACGGCGTCTCCGGCGAGGAGCGCGGCCTGACCGCCGGCAGGAAACTTTCCGGAAAGATAATCGTTCCATTTTGCCCGGAAAGTCCTCTGTCCGGCGTCGGCAATCTCGATTTCATGAAATGCGTCTGGTACCGGCGCAAGCTCCGCGTCCCGTCCGGATGGAAGGGCATGCGCGTTCTTCTGCACTTCGGCGCGGTGGACTACGAGGCCCGTGTCTGGGTCAACGGCAAGCGGGTCGGAACGCACAAGGGCGGCAATGTCGGCTTCAGCCTGGACATCACTGACGCCCTGACCAATGGCAACAACGAACTGGTCGTCTGCGCGCTGGATGACGTTCGCACTGGCCTCCAACCCGCCGGCAAGCAAAGCTGGTCCTATGATTCGCGAGGCTGCAACTATCGCCGCACGACCGGAATCTGGCAGACCGTCTGGCTGGAGGCCGTCCCGCAGAGCCACATCCGCAGGTTCCGCCTTGAGCCTGACTTGGCGTCCGGAACGCTTCTCATCTCCGCAGACTGCATCAAAGGCGCTGGGTTAATTCTGTGTGCCGTCGCGTCCGCTGGCCGCAGGACAGCCGGTTGCGCGGAAACCAAAGCCGGCGACGGAATGATCCGACTCGTTCTGAAACTCGATAAGGTCGTGCCGTGGGAACCGGGCAATCCGTTCCTTTACGATCTCCGTCTGAGTCTGAAGGCCGGCGACAAGACTGTGGATTCCGTGTCGAGTTATTTCGGCATGAGGGAAATCCGCATCGAGGGCCGGGTTGTGCTGATCAACGGCAAGCCCGTCTTTCAACGCCTCGTCCTTGATCAGGGCTACTACCCGAAAGGCATCCTGACCGCCCCGTCGGATTCCGCCCTGAAGAAGGACATCGCGCTCTCGATGGCTATGGGCTTCAACGGCGCGCGCCTGCACCAGAAGGTCTTTGAGGAGCGCTTCCTCTACTGGGCGGACAGGCTTGGCTATCTCTGCTGGGGCGAGTTTGCGGATTGGAAGGCTGACGTTGATAATCCCGCGACGCAGCGCAACTTCCTCGAAGAATGGCTCCAGGTCGTCGAGCGCGACTTCAATCACCCGTGCATCGTCGGCTGGTGTCCGTTCAACGAGCGCCATGGCCTGCGCGATCAGGCTTTCATGGGCGTGATCTATGATGTCACGAAGGCGATTGATCAGACGCGCCCGGCTCTGGACGTCTCCGGCTACGATCACGTTCGGTGCGACGTCTACGACAGCCACGACTATGACCAGAACCCCGCAACCTTCAAGGCGCGGCACGACGCCATGATCGCGGACGAGTCGAAATACTTCACCAATTTCCCGGATCGCTGCGCGCCCCGCAAAGGCCAGCCGTATTTCGTAAGCGAATACGGCGGAATCTGGTGGAATCCCGGCCAAAAGGATCAGAAGGCGTGGGGATACGGAGACAGGCCGAAGAGCGAAAAAGAGTTCGTCAAGCGCTTCCGTCTGTTGACGCATGCCCTGATGGACAACCCGAAGATGTTCGCCTTCTGCTACACTCAGTTGACCGACGTCGAGCAGGAGGTCAACGGCCTTTACACGTTCGACCGCAAACCCAAATTCGATCCCGCCGCGATCAGCGCGATCATGAAGAAAAAAGCGGCAATCGAAAACCAACCCTGAACCTCTGAGAGCAAACCGACATGGCAACAAACAGGATACTCATTGCCGACGGTCTTGACCGCATCGGCCTGCAGATACTGGAAGATTCCGGACTGTTTGAGATAACGGTCCGGGACGCGAAGAAAAGCCCCCCCGCGTCTGAAATGATGAAGGATATCGAGGGTCTTATCGTCCGCAGCGCGACCCAGGTTGACGAGGCGCTGCTGAAAAACGCGGACGCATTGAGGCTGGTCGGGCGCGCCGGAGTCGGCACGGACAACATTGACATCCCAGCCTGCACGATACGCGGGATAACCGTCATGAACACGCCGCTCGGTAACGTCACTTCGGCGGCGGAACACGCGGTTGCCCTCATGATGGCGCTGGCCAGGCACATCCCGAAGGCCGACGCGATGCTCAAGGCCGGAAAGTGGGCGAAGACGGAATGCACGGGCGTTGAGCTTGAGAACAAAACGCTGGGCATTCTCGGGCTGGGCAAGGTCGGATCAATCGTGGCGCGCGCCGGGCGTGGGCTGGGCATGAGCGTCATCGCATACGACCCATTCCTCTCCCGGGAGGCGGCGGCGGAGCGCGGGGTAACGCTTGTTGAGTTCCAGGAATTGCTTAAAACCTCGGATTTCATCACCCTCCACGTTCCTCTCTCCGATCGCACGCGCAACTGCATCGGCTACGCGGAACTCTCGATGATGAAGCGCTCGGCCCGGATGATCAACTGCGCCCGTGGCGGGGTCGTCAACGAGGACGATCTCTGTCGCGCGCTCGGTGAGGGGCTTATCGCCGGGGCGGCGTTTGACGTTTTCAGTGTCGAGCCGACCACGCAATCCCCGCTCTTCAAGCTGGATAACGTGATCGTCACGCCGCACCTGGGAGCCTCTACTGGCGAGGCGCAGCAGAAGGTGGCCGTCGGCATGGCGGAGCAGTTCGTCCGATTTTTCAGGGACGGCGTCGCCGTGAACGCGGTGAACGTGGCCGTCAACGTCTCTCCGCAGAACATGCCATACATTGAATTGGGCAGGATGCTCGGTAAGTTGCTGTCTCAGACAGGCGCGGGCGATTCAAGCAACCTTGAGGTCCGCTGCATGGGGAAGGCCGCCGCCGAGCCGCAGGCCATCGCGCTGGCGACGCTGACCGGACTGCTTGAGGGAGTTACCGACCAGCCCGTCAACTTCGTCAATGCGTCGCTCATGGCGCGACAGCGCGGCATCCGCCTGACGGTGAGCCATTCCTCCGAATCGCGGAACTTCTCAAGCCTTGTGCAGGCGGACGCCTCCGGCGGCAAACGCAGCCGAAGCGTCGCCGGCAGCCTTTTCGACGGCACGATAGCGCGGATCGTGAGCGTTGACGGATTCAACCTTGACCTTGAACCCGCCCCCTGCCTGCTGATGATGCGCTATCGCGACATGCCGGGCATGGTCGGAAAGATAGGGACAGTTCTGGGCGACGCTAAAGTCAACATAGCGGACATGACGGTCTCCAGGCTCAACAAACTCGGCGAGGCGGTGGTTGTCCTGACGCTGGACCAGGAGCCGGGCGCGGACGTCATCGCCCGGATAAGCGGGCTGGTCCAGGCTGCGGAAGCCTATCTCGTCCAGCTTTGAAATGCCCCATGCCGACACCGAGCCGGCATCGAGATTACTGCGCCATGGTGAGGATGGTATGGCCTCGCTCTTAATGTCCGCCTATATCCTTGCGATCCGTAATGGCTCCCAGCGTCCCCGTATGGCCCTCCCATAACACAACGCCCCGGACCGGAAGCCGGTAAAAGAGCGCCGGATCCTCGGTGAAAATGTAGCGTACTCCCGCGTCGGACAATTCGGCGTCAAGTTGGCGGCGAAGCGCGTCGGCTTGGGCAAGGACCATGTCGCGCGTGACGACGCCGGGTTCGGGCGAGATACTGTTGAGCGCATACATGATCGGATGGCTTCTAGCCCATTGATCAATCATTTCGCCGCCGCGGGCCAGGTGGGAAACCTCGGTGCATGGCATGTCGAAAAACACCTGATAAGAATCATTTATCACACGCTCGTCCTTGAAGAGAATCCAGAGCGGTCGGGACCTGTCAATCGTTGCCAGAATCGCCGCCGGAACGGGCGGGCGTCTGATGGATGTGACATGACTGTTTATCGGCCATGTCTCAATAATAAAAACAATGGTGAGAACAATCATGGACGGGATTGCGAACTTTCGGCGCGATGAGCGCCGGGAGGTTGCCGCGAGTAGAAATCCGACGCCTTGCGCCGCCGGAATGCTCATGAAGAACAACGCGAAGGGCAGGAACCGCGAAGGGAACCGCATTCCGGAACCCATGGGCATCGAGCGATAAACAGAAGATGGAATACCCCAGGGATCAAAGGTGAAAACCAGAAGCGTCAGCGCGACTGCAAGCGACCAATTTATAAAGGCGCGTTCGGACGACAATGCGCGGCCGATCATCGCAAGGACCAGCAGAGAAACGGGCAAATAGCAGCGGTCCAGTTCGCCGAACATCGGCGGGATGAATCCGCCCGGGAGAGTGATGTTCGACGGCATGAAAAGTTGTTTTAGGGAAAGCCTGATGACGACTGGGCGCGCAAGGGACTCCGAAGGCGGGGAGGCCAGAAGCGAGAGAAGGCTGACCGATCCTATCGCGACGGGGATAAGAAATGCTCCCAGACTCCTTATCTCCGCCGATAGGTTTGCCCGGTCTGAGAACAGTCGGAATAGAACAGCGATTCCGATCGCCCATGCCAGCATGAAGAATTCCCCGAAAGACGTCCAATAGGTCGCCCAGAAGCACAGCGCGAATGGGATTGAGAGGCGTCGCCGCATGTCAGTCCGGAAAAGCGCAACCGAAAGGCATGCCAGCGCCCCGCCCCAGAATACCCCGCCAAGCATGTTAGGGTGAGCATGGGCCGTTCTCATGAAATATGCCGAGAACCCGAAGAACGCCCCCCCCGCAGCCGACGCGGCGACTGAGAGTCTCATCCCGAAGCGGCAGAAGAGGAAGAATACCCACGCCGCGGAACTGAGGAGCAGCAGTACCATCAGGTTGTAGCCGGCGACTGTTCCCAGCGCGATTGAGACCGGGAGAGTAAGAATCGTCGGCAGCAGCACCTGATTATGAAAAAAGATATTGACTCCCTGCGGAGGATAGACCCAATCGCAGAAGAAGGGGTTTTTGAAGTTGCGGACGGCCTTCTGAACCCACCAGTAACTCCAGAGCGAATTGAAGGCGTCGCTGTCGCCATACCTTATGCCTTTATCGTCCAATATGAAAATGTCGTCGGAGAGGATATGCGTGTCGAGATTCTGAATCAGTCCCGGAAAAAGGGCACAAGCAACGATAAAATAAATCACAAGGGGGGCGATCACCCGACCGAACCGTAACGCAAAGCCTGGTTCGGCGTCCTTGGACATATCGGAATCCCGGTTAAGCCTGCTTCGCCAGCCCCTTGACTTCCTCGACCATGACCCGGTTGCCGCTTACGTCAATGACTCTCACCCTGATCCCCTTCTCAATCATCTCCCCCTGCGTTACCACGTCCACTCGGTTTCCGTCGAAATCGGCAATGCCGCCGGGAACCAGAATTGAAAGCGTGACGCCCTCCATGCCCAGCATGGAAACCTTATCCTTCGAGGAAGGTTTGAAGTCCGCCTCCGAGTCGTTGTGCCCCATGATCTTGGGCGCAAGCGTCCGCCATATGGCGAAGAACAACGGGATGGAGAGCACCGACACGCCCAGAAGAACGTGCCCCAGCCATTCCGGCGCAATCTCGCTGCGGTAGGCCAGCACTATCGCGCCGATGACGGCAATAAGACCGCACGTGCCCAATATTAATCCGGGTATAAGCATCTCCACCATCATGGCAATCATGCCCATGACGAAAATAATCACTATAACGCTCGGATTCTCCATCTCGGCTCTCCGTGCGAACCAGGCGGACGCAGGAACACGGGCGCAACAACATCACTGGTATTATAGACACCCGAAGGCATATGAATGCAAGAATATAATGAGCGAAGGGATAACGAACATGGGCGCGGAGAGCCGGCCATGAGCGGATTCAGGTTTATTTTCCCTGGGACTGCTTATCCTTCTTCTTGCCGATTCCCAAGCCCGGTATTGATATTCCGATGTCCTTGGCAACTTCTGTCGGGGTTGCAAAATCCAGCAAACCCTTTTGTTCCTTTTCCGCCCCGTAAAGCTCGGACATGAAGGCCATCGTCAGGCAGGCCGTCCAGTTGTAGTCGGAGATGGTTTTCATCCCGCTCCCGCGCGAGATGACCTTCTTGCGGTCGAGGTCCGGCGGGGCGGTTTCTCCGTCGGCGTCATAGAACTCCCAGACACAACCCGTCTGTTCGTACCACCGGGCCACTTCCTCTACGGATTTCTGCGCAATCTGCGTCGCAAGGCCGTGCTCGCCGACGCGTTTCAGCCCGTAATACAGTATGAAGTTGGTATTCAGCCAGACCGGCCCGCGCCACATGTCAGGCTCGTAGGATGGGTGGTTCCTGGCGATCGTTGGCAGGGGGATCGGCGTCCAGAATTCCGTGGGATTCTTCAGATGCCGCACCAGCCTGCCGATGCGCTGTTTGTCGTTGCAGCCTGCGAAGAGCGGGAGCAGGGATGCGATAGACGGAATCCTGACCCACTGTCCGTCAAAGGTTTTGTCGTAGTAGAGGCCATCCTCCGAATGATAAAGCGTTTTGTCGAGAGCTTCCTGGATGAGGCTGGCTTCGCGCCGGGCCTTGGCCTCCTCTGAGTCGCGATTCAGCGCTTTAGCCATATCCGCCAGGCATAGGAGTTCGTTAAGCGCGTAGACGCTGAAGTCAACGCAGTCAAGTTGCGTCCCTTCGTCGAATCGGCAGGAGTTGTCCATGCCGGACTCGCCGGAGCGACAGAGCGGCTCGCCGCTGATTTTCCACTCCAGAAGCTGGTTCTCGTTAGCGTCGCGCTGGCTGATGTCCCACGTGATGTAATCTCGCAGACCGGGCCAGCAGACCTCAAGAAACTCTCTTGAGGGGTTGGTCTTATTCAGTTCCCAGATGGTCCATGCCAGCAATGGCGGTTGGGTGATCGTTGAAAGATCGCCGTCGGCGCCCATCATGTGCGCGATGAAGCCGTCCTCGCGCTGGGTTGAGAGCACGGCCCATACCATGTCGCGCGCAAGTTCGGCGTCAATCAGCCTGTAGCCGAAGCTGTGAAAGCACGAATCCCAGAGCCACATGTTCTTGTGCGGGACGCGGTCAGGAGTGCTCCATCGTGTCCCTAGAACGCCCTGCGGGCTGTGCGTGTTGATCCTTGCGACGCAGGCGCATTTGTAGTAGAGGCGCTCCATCTTTGCATTCGGAAAAATGAGCCGTCTGACGGATTCAAGCGCCTTCAACTTTGCGCCGGTCAACTCGTCAACGTCCATCGCAAGCCCGCCCGTGGCGGTCTTCAACGCTCTTTCGCTGCTGCGGAAGGAATGAGCGAAGGCGAACCGCGTAATCCCGCCTTCCGTCTTCCATACCAGCGCGGCATGGTCGGCGTCGGTATCGCAAGTCTGCCGGTTCTTTCCGGATACGACGGTTCCCTCGCCGTCGGCCTTGAGCGAGGGACGCAACGGCTCGGAAAGCTCTCCGACTATTGTGTCATGATCGGCGAATGCCCATCGCACTGACAGATCAGGACCGCCGGACTGGGAGAAATGAGCCTCAAGACAGTCGCCGGTGAAGAACTTCGGCTTCAACGGCTCGGTTCCCGCCGGACCGCCTTCAAACAGCAGGCGGACGGAGAGCGGGGGCCAGAAACGCAGACCGGGGGGGGAGGAAAGCGTATGGGCAACGAACGGATGTTGCCAGTCCGTATCTCCATCAACTCCGGAAAATGCCGCGAGTTGGCCATCGGACCAAATATCGGGCAATTCGATTGGCATGATTTTTTCCTTCACCGAGAACAACCGCAGAAAACTACGGGACGGACAAATGGCGGGATTTGTTCGGTTCAGTCTGAGTCCGGTTGGGGCATCTGATTCGACACAGACCTGCCTGGAGGGGACTTCGCTTGCGGCTTGCCTCGCCGCGATTCACCTTCCGATCAGTTCCCGCTCCATCCCGTCTCCAGCAATACAAATACACGCCGTTCGCAATTTTGCAAGACCTAATCCCGACGATTTTTAAAGGAAACGCGGCCCGGGCCATGCGGCGGCGCGTCCGATTGTCGCGTCTGAAGGGATGCCAAGCTTCACCAGCGCGGCCTTCAGGATGGCTTCGCACTCGGCCTTTCCGTCCGGGACAATCGTGGGAATTGTGAGCCTGTGAACGCGGTTCCAGAAAAACTGTTCGACGACCTCCGCCGGAATCTCAAGCCGGATTGCGGGCCACGCCAGCATGTTTGCGGACATCTCCGCCCTGTTGAACTCGCCGAACGTGGTAGTCGGCTGCTCGTTGTAGGTGTTTCTTCGGATTTCCGCAACGATTCCGCCGGCGAGGTGATTCTCCACCGTCAACACGACCTCGACGGCATGCCTGTCCCGCGCGTTCCCGGCAAGCCCGCAGGACGGTGGATCAGCGCGGAAGACTGCCTCGGCGGATTCCCTTGTAAAGACCTTGAAGCCGCTGTGAAGGTCAATCCACTCCCCATGTATTGAGCAGTATTGCAGCGGGACTGCTCGTCCGGTCCGCGCCGCGTGCCATTGGATCATATCCAGCGTCATCCTGCACACAAGCTCTTCGAATTGCCCCCGGGCGTAACCCAGTGGGCGATGGACGTCGGAGCGTCTGCCGATGCCCATCACGAGCGGATTGCCGCTGTCGGCGGCGGCATGCATGACCCCCCTGACGATGCCGATGAGGTCGTGCATCGAGTGATCACCGTCGTTATCGCGGATCGCCAGATACCTGATGTGCGGTCTTGCGAGAAGGAAGCGCATGCCTTCGCGGACTGCTGCGCCCTTGCCCCGATTCTCAGGCAGGGACAGAATACTGAACGACTGCCCCTGTTCCGCCTCCTGCGCGCGCCGGATTTCCTCGATCACGGCCGCGCCGCGCTCGTCCCCGTCGGAAACGGCGACGAGGTCGCTGATGGACCCGAATTCCGCCACCCCTGCAATAGTCTCCAGAAAGAGCGAGCGGACTTCGTCATCGCTCAATTTTCGTGAATACCAGATGGGAATCACCTGCCCGCAGGCATTTCTGACGGCCTCAAGGGTCTGCCGCATGTGATGGCGCTTTCATGAAAGCATGAGAATATGAAAGGATGGTTCCCCGGGGCAAGGACATGACGCTTCGCGCATTACTGAAACGATTTCAGCCTCCGCCCGATTCGGTTTCCATTTGCGCAATCGCCTCATCCATGCCGTCGCAAAGATCGAAGATGTGCGTAAGGCGCATGAGCCTGAACGCCGAGGCGATTTCAGGATTCAGGTTGACCACCTTGACCATGCCCCCGCGTCTTCTGATCCTGCCCGCCGCGGAGACAAACGCGCCAACGCCCCAGGAGCTTAGATACGTCAGGCGTTTCATGTCGAAAACAACACGATCGCCGCATTCCATGGTCAGTTCCCGGACTTCGTGCCCGAACTCCTTGAAATTTTCATATCCGAGGCCGCCGTCAAGCTGGATGACGAGCGCTTTGCCGATTTGTTCCGTTGAAATCTTCAAGGGCAGGCTCCGTATGCGGTTGCCCTGCCGAATGATTGCGCGACCGCGCCTGCGGCACAATCCGCGCCCCGCATTGACCCATCGCCAGGACTACGGGTTATTCGTCCGGGAAGACCTCGCAGGCGCATGACGCCGGAACGCTGTGGAAAAAGAGCGGCTCATGCGGCGGGGCGCCGCACTCCGAAAGGTAGTTCTTTTTCCAGCGATCCAGAAAGTTGCCCGATTCTTCCGCGCGGATGACGGCGAAGGCCGAACCGCCGAATCCGCCGCCGAATCCGGTGGCCCCTATCGCGCCCTGTTTTTTGGCGCACTTGACCAGAACGTCCACCTCTTCCTTGATGTTGCGCAGATGAAGCTTGGAAAGGGCATGCGAGCGGTCAATCGCGTCTCCCAGCCTGCCGTAATCCCGCGACCTGATTGCTGTGACGGCCTGCGGGATCACGTCCCTGCATTCGGCGTAGAACTGCTTGTAGCGGCTCAGCACTTCTAGCTTCCGGAATTTCTCATCCATGCTCTCGGCCTTCGCCAGCCGCGCCTCGATGTCCGCGCGGTCCAGCAGTTGGCCGGCGAAATTGACGCTGTCCCCCCCGGCGGCGGCATAGGCCTCCGGGATGGTGCGCGCCCGCAGCGACAGACGATTGAAGGCATCCTTGACCTCCTGGGTCTTCGATGCCCTGTAGCCGCTGAATGAAATCGCTATGCTCAGGTCAGCCGGCCAGTCAACGTCAAGCTCCCAGAATGTCGGGCAGTAACGGTTGACCGTGAGTTTTCCCTGTTTGGCCGTGAAGATGGCGGTCTGGTCCTGCGAGCCCCCGAAGGTTCCAACTCCGGCCGAGCCGTCAAGAATGACCTTTCCTTTGACGAAGCTCTGTCCGTTCTCGCAGCAGGCAAGGTAACGCGCCTGCTCAAGCGGATCGGAAGACAGTCCGGCGTCCTTCCAGAGTTTGCTATCCGGGATGCGGCTGAAGGGCAGCGCGGCCAGGTAAGTAAGGATCATCAGGGCGGACGAGCTGCTCATTCCCGACGCGGGGGGCAGATCGCTTCCGAACGCCATGTCAACGCCCCGGAAGATGTCCTTGCCCAGATTTCCCTGGAAGCGCTCCAGCGTGCGGCAGGGGTAGGTGAACCAATGCACGTCCCCGGACCAGAGCGAGTGAGGCTCATCGCTTGAAAGATCGAGGCTCAAACCCGCCCACTCCGGATTGTTTTCCTGCAGATTGTAGATAGTGCTCCCGTTGGCTGCGCTGATGGCCATGAAACCGCGTTCTGTGGCCATATTCAGAACAGGCCCGCCGGCGTAATCGGTGTGTTTGCCCAGGAATTCAAGACGTCCCGGCACGTGGCTGACGCAGACGGGCCTGTCATGGTCGCCATATTTGGTCGCGAACGTGTGCAGGACGCTTTGCAGCAGATCGCGTTTTGCCTTGATCGCCTGCGGATTGTCTCCGACCAGTCTTCTGACCCAGTCGTCCCGGCTTATCCTGTTCCTGAGTTCGCCAAGCTTCAGCATGTGGGATTTCCCTCGCCGTATTCCCCTCTGGCCGCCGCCTCCCCTGCGACTTGGGGTATCTTAGATTCCGAACATCCCGCCTGCAAGGAAATAAAGGAGACATGGGATACAACGGACGGACAAGAATAGGAACGGGCTTGGAACCGATTAACGTGAAAACCGCCGCTTAATGTCGGCGCGACTGCGCTGTATGATATGCGTTCCGCGGCGCCGGCACATGGAAAGAATCCGCGCAAAGCGCGGCGTCAGTAAATCAGGGCGGGGGTTGAAACCTGCTCCTGCGCGAGACGATCAGGATTCAGGATGGCCGCGACCGGAACAACAAACGACAGGCATCGCCCGTGATCGAATCAATCCGCGCCCGCGGCGTGCGGGTGCATAATCTCAAGAACCTGAATGTCGAAATCCCCCTGCGCAAGCTCATCATCGTAACCGGCCTGAGCGGGAGCGGAAAGTCCAGCCTTGCCTTCGATACCCTCTACGCGGAGGGGCAGCGCCGCTACGTCGAATCCTTCAGCGCGTATGCCCGGCAGTTTCTGGAGCGCATGGACAAGCCGGAGGTGGACCACATCGAGGGCATCCCCCCGGCCATCGCCATCCAGCAGAAGAACCCCGTCAAGAACCGCCGGTCAACAGTCGGCACTGCAACCGAGATCAACGACTATCTGCGCCTTCTGTTCGCTCGCGCCGGACGCTGCTTCTGCCCGGATTGCAATGCCCGCGTGAAATCCGACACCATCAGCGAGGCCGCCGCCTCGGTTCTTGGCCTGCCTGAAGGGACAAGAATCCACGTCACGTTCCCCATCACACTGTCCGACAAGCTGTCCGAAGCTGAGCAGGCGGACGCCGTGCGCCAGATGGGCTTTATCCGCCTGATCGTTGACGGACGCACTACCGACCTTTCGCAGGACGGCGACTACGGCCTCCTGAAGGCCGAGCGCGTGTCAATCGTAGCCGATCGGTTGGTCGTCTCCCCTGACGCCAGGGGAAGGCTCGTGGACGCCGTCGAGACCTGCTACAGACTCGGGCGCGGCGTCGCGGAGGTCGTGATTTCCGACGGCAAAACGCTCCGCTTCACCAATCGTTTCCAATGCAATTCATGCGGCAAACACTTCCCCGATCCGCAACCTCTTCTGTTCTCCTTCAATCATCCCGTTGGGGCCTGCCCGAAATGTTCCGGATTCGGCCACGTTATCGAACTGAGCTTGGATGCGGTAGTTCCCGACAAGTCGAAATCCCTGAAAGAGGGCTGCCTGGCCATATGGCACGGCGATGTTTTCAGCCAATGCCTCGGCCAACTCCTGAAAGCCGCGCCGCGTTGCGGACTGAGGACCGACGTCCCATGGCAAGACCTTACCGGGAATGAGGTTAAAATGGTGATGGACGGCGTCCCGGACAGGTTCTACGGCGTCAACGAGTTCATGGAGTGGATGGAGACGAAGAAGTATAAGATGCACATCCGCGTCCTGCTGTCCAAGTTCCGGGAATACAGGACCTGCCCGCAGTGCGAAGGACGACGCCTCCAGCCGGAAACACTTTCATTCAAGGTCAACGGCCTTTCCATCGCTGAGATCGGGGCGTTGAACGTGGATGACGCGCATGACTTCTTCCACGGCGATCTCGGAATGAGCGATGAGGAGGCGGAGATCGCGCGCCTGATCCTGGCCGAAATCCGCAAGCGGCTGGATTACATGAAGAAAGTCGGCCTCGGCTACCTTACGCTCGACCGGCTCACGCGCTCCCTCTCCGGCGGCGAGGCGCAGCGCGTCAACCTGACAACCTCGCTCGGTTCAAGCCTGGTCAACACGCTTTACGTCCTCGATGAACCGTCCATTGGTCTCCATCCCCGCGACACGCACCGCCTGATCTCGATTCTTGAAGACCTCCGCGACACGGGCAATACCGTGGTCGTCGTCGAGCACGACCGGGAAATTATGAAGTCAGGCGACCAGATACTCGACCTCGGCCCCGGAGCGGGCGAGAAGGGCGGGAAAATCGTCTTCCAGGGAACTTATGACGAGATTGTGAAGGACGCCGATTCGCTGACGGGGCGCTATCTCTCCGGGGAGCTTGTCATTCCCCCGCCGGAGAAGCGCCGCAGGCCGGACGGCAGGGCGATCACGCTTCGCGGCGCGCGCGCCAACAACCTCAAGAACATTGACGTCTCGTTCCCCCTTGGGATGCTTGTCTGCGTGACCGGCGTAAGCGGCTCCGGAAAGAGTTCCCTCGTTCAGGACACGCTTTATCCCGCCCTTCGCGCGGCGCTGCCTGGGGGTTACAGCGGCTCCACCGGGGCGCATGACGGGATCGAGGGCGCCGAGCATGTCAGCGAGGTTGAGATGGTGGACCAGTCCCCCATCGGCAAGTCCCCGCGCTCCAATCCGGTCACTTATATCAAGGCGTTCGATCAGATACGCAAGGTCTTCGCCGGAACGCGCGAAGCCGTCATCCGCAACCTTCAGCCCGGCGCGTTCTCCTTCAACGTCCCCGGCGGAAGATGCGAGCATTGCAAGGGCGACGGCTACATCCTGGTTGACATGCAGTTCCTGGCCGACGTCTACGTCACGTGCGATCACTGCCAGGGCCGCCGCTACACCAAGGAGATACTGGACATACGATACAAGGGGCGCAACATCGTGGACGTGCTGGCGATGACAGTTGACGACGCGATGGGATTCTTCGGCGACTGCCCGGCGGTGACGGAGAAGCTGTCAATCCTGAAGCGGACGGGCCTGGGATATCTCAGACTCGGCCAGCCCGCCACGACGCTCTCCGGCGGGGAATCCCAGCGCCTGAAACTTGCCGCCCATATGTCCCGCAACAGGACGAACGGAATGCTGTTCATCTTCGACGAACCGACCACCGGGCTGCATTTCGACGACATCCGCCGTCTGCTCTCCTGCTTCGAGGAACTCATCAGCGACGGGCACAGCGTCATCGTGGTGGAGCACAACCTGGAGGTGGTCAGGAACAGCGATTACGTCATTGACCTGGGGCCGGAGGGAGGCGCGGCAGGCGGAAGGATCACTGCCGCCGGAACGCCGGAGGAGATCGCTGCGGTCGGGGAGTCACACACGGGCAGATTCCTGCGGATGGAGTTGCAGGGAAGATAACGGCGTGGTTGAATAATCCGGAATTGCCGCATCCGGCACGGGCGGAATTTTGCCGATCCGAAACAGAAGCCGAGAAACACCGCATAAACCAGATAGGAAAAAACAAGACATGAACACGACTGGACTGGCGTCGCTGGTGTTGAATTGTCTGGCAGGCTGTCATGGTGTTTCATCATCCGGCGGGAAATCGCCGTCGCCCTGCGCTATCAGGAATTCAATCGGACACGCAAGTGGCATCCCGCTCGGCGGCCTGGGGACCGGGTCGGTGGAGATACGTTCGGACGGATATTTCCACGAATGGCAAATCTTCAACCTCGGCGCATGGGCGCCGCAGCAGCCGAAGTGCTGCAGCGCGGCCCCGCAGCCGGACATGGGGCCGGGGGCGCTCTCGTTCCTCGTCCGGGCGCGCAAGGAGGGATCGGCCATGCCCATCGCCCGGCGGCTGGGCGTCCGGTCGGACCAGCACAATCTTTATTCCTTCGCCTGGCTCAAGAGCGTTCGGGAGATCGCCTTCGACGGCAGGTATCCGGCGGCGGAGCTTTCCTACCTGGACGAGGACCTTCCCGTAGCGGTCTCCGCGAAGATGTTCTCCCCTTTCGTCCCACATGAATCGCGAACAAGCGGCACTCCCGGCTTCTACATGGTTTTCCGAGTCAAGAACCTCTCATCCGAGCCGGTCGAGGCGTCCATCATGGGCGCGCTCAGGAACCCGCTTGCCTGGGGAGCGGAGGACCGCAAGCTGTCAAACTCAGTGTCGCAGGCAAAAGGGACGACCTTCCTGACCATGCGAACCGGCGCGGACATGCCCTGCAAGATGACGCTGGGCAGCGTCGGCATGTCCGTGACCGGCGGGGACGCAAGCTGGGTCGCCGGCGAGTTCCCGGAAAACATGACGGGCTTCGTCACGTGGGAAACTACCTACGGCATGTCGCATGAATCGCTCCTGCATGACTTCCGCGCTTCCGGCAGGTTGTTCGAGACTGACGGGGCGCGGTCGCCGGCGGGTCTCCTTCAGATAAGCGACGAGGAGATTGACGGGCTGACGGACGCCGAGAGGCAAAAACTGCTCAAGGAGATCAGGCGATACGCGTTCGTCCAGAGCCTCTGGAACCGTGTTGCTCAGGTTGACGCGAAGATGCTGGAATCAAAGGAAGGCGCGGCCACCTTCCTGAAGGAAATCAGGACGCGCCTGAACTGGATGACCGGCAAAGACCGTAAGCGCCAGAGCTGGGGCGACGGCGCGCTCTGCGCCTCGATCTCCCTTGCCCCGCTCGAGGAAAAGGAAATCCGCTTCACCTTCGCATGGTATTTCCCGTTCCACTTCAGCGCCGACGGGCCGGTCCTGGGCCACATGTACGAAAACTGGTTCAAGGACGCCGAGGACGTCAACCGCTTCCTGGCCGACAATTACGCCACAGCCGGACGGAAGACGCTCGCCTTCTCGGAAACGCTCCATGACGCCACGCTCGAGCCTGAGATGGTCTACGCATGGTCCAGCCAGTTGACGACAATGCCGAAATGCACGTGGTGGACGAAGAAGGGCGACTTCGCGGTATGGGAGGGTCTCGGTTGCTGCGGCTTCCACACGACGGACATCACGTATCAGGGATCATTCAGCATCCTGGCCCTGTTCCCGGACCTTCAGATGAGCCAGATGGAGCTTGGCGCGCGGTTCCAGCGCGAGGACGGGCGCGTCCATCACTTCTTCACGCCCGACTTCTCCAAGGTTGACAACGGCTTCGACCGTGTTGACATGAACCAGCAGTTCATCCTCCTGGTCTGCCGGGACTACCTCTGGACAGGGGACAAGAACTACCTGCGCAGGCTCTGGCCCAACATCGTCCGGGCTATGGACAACACGGCGCAACTGGACAAGGACGGGGACGGCCTGCCGGATCATGACACGCGGCGTAACACTTACGACGCTTGGAACTTCTTCGGAACGCCGTCCTACATCGCAAGCCTCTGGTTGTCCGCGCTTCTGGCGGCAATCCGTATAGCGGAAGACCTTGGCAAACGCAAGGAGGCGGCGAACTGGCGCGGCATACTCGAAAATGCCTCCGTCAACTTCGACCGAAAGCTGTGGAACGGGGAGTATTACAGCCTCTGGGTGGACGGCGATAACCGCGACGAATGCTGCATGAGCGACCAGATTGACGGAGAGTGGTTCACGCAGTTGATCGGCATCGGTCATTGCCTTCCACGTGAGCGAGTGATCGCCGCGCTGCGGGCCGCGATGAAATACAACTTCAACGAGGAGGACGGCCTGATCAACGCCAATTACCCGTCCGGCAGCGCGCTGCGGCTTTCCACCTACCGGAACCTTCAGGCCACCGCGCCGTGGACGGGCATCGAGTACGCCATCGCCTCGATGATGCTCGACTTCGGCATGGTCGCCGAGGGGCGGGCCGTCATCAGAAACATTTACGAGCGGTACGCCCGCGCGGGCAGACTCTGGAACCACGTCGAATGCGGGGACCATTACTATCGCGCGATGTCCGGCTGGGCGGTACTGCTGGCGGCCACCGGCTTCAAGGTTGACGTTCCGGCGCAGCGGTTGAGCGTCGCGCCGGTCGTCGCGGGCGTGGAACTCCGCTTCCCGTGGGTCGCCGCTTCCGGCTGGGGCCGCTTCGCCCAGACGGACACAGGCTGCGAGCTGAAATGCGAGGCCGGGGCTGTGGTTCTGAAGGAACTGCGACTGAGCTTGAAAGCCGGAAAACTCGGGGCATGTCTCAACGGCAGGAAGCTCGACTGCTCATGCTCAACGAAGGACGGGCTGACGTTGATTAAACTCAAAACTGCGGCGACGATCAGGGAGGGCGACACGTTGACGATCGGTCAGTCGTTCATGCGGCTGCGCCTCACCAAAAGATGACGAAAGTAGGGTGGGTCGTTAGTGCCCCGCCATCGCCGGGCGCGTTGACCCACCAATGAGACCGCGCCATAACACCCGACGCAGCATGAATCATGCCTCCCCCCTGACTGTGCGGGCAAGCGCCAGAAGGTTCTCCACCGGAGTGCAGGGGGCCAGCCCGCACGCGGGGGATACTATGTTGAATTCCCGCGCCGCGCGGCGGGAGACTTCCGCCACCTTTGCTGAGTCCGTCCCGGCAAGCAGATGAGTGTCAACGTTGCCGACGCGCGTCACGCCTGGCAGTTCCCGCGCCATCGCATGACCGGCGACCATTGAGTCCACGCTTAGAACAAGCGGAGACGGCAGCCCCGCGCTCATCTCCCTGATTGCCGGATAGGCCGGCCTCAGGTCTCCGCATATGTGAATCATCGCGGGAACGCCCGACTCCGACAGCGCAAGCAGAATGCGCGACAGGCGCGGCATTACGAACCGCGCGAAATGCCGGTTGCCGAGGACCTCGCCGGTCCCGGTCGGCTCCGCGATCATTACGCAGTCCGCCCCGGCCCTTGCTTGCATCCGCGCGAAATCGAGGACTGCCCCTTCTGTGATGGAGAGCATCGCGTCGGCCGCGTCCGGATTCCGTCGCAACAGGCGCATCAGGCTCTCGGCCCTCATGAGCATCGCCGCCAGGCTGAACGGCCCAACGACTGCCCCGATCACGGGCAGGTCTCCGGCCCCGCCTTTCAGAATCTTTATGGCATCAAGCGTCGTCCGGACGCGCCCCGTTTTTTCCGGATCGAGCGGCAGCAATGCCCCGAAATCGTCCGGACCTCCGACAGGTTCTTCCAGAACATGAGGCAGGACATCATCATCGCCCAGGTCAACGCGGCAGCCCATCGCCTCGGCCTCGACCGTCATGCAGAACGGGGCCGAAAGGCATTCCAGTCCGGTGGCCTCCCGGGTTGCGCGGATGAGCGCAGACATGGCGGCAGGATCGCGGTGCGCGGCTGGCCATGACGTCTCTGAAATTCGCATCGCCTCATGGACGGCCATCGTCATCATCCCCCCCGGGCAGATGATGGGCGGGCGGTCCACGGGCATCCCCTTCAGCGCCTCAAGCAGCCTTTCACGCGGAGTCAGCATCGTTGCTTCAAGCCGTCGTCGCCCGGACCCCGGCGCGCATCAGTCAAAACATCCGAATTCGCGGACGGCGTTCATCATGGCGTCAATATTCTCCGGCGGCGTGGCGATTGGCGCCTCGCAGCCGCTGCCAAGCACGAAACCGGCGGAACAACTCCGCCCGATCTCGCAAAGCTCACGGACCTCGTTGACCACGTCCTCGGGCTTTCCCTTCAGCAAGGTCTGCGCCGGGCGGACGTTGCCCATGAGGGCGACCTTGCTCCCGGCCCGGTCGCGCGCCACGGACATCGGTATGTCGTCCAGGCTCAGGAGCGCGGCGCCGGATTCTAGCATGGCGTCGAGAATCCTCTGTGTCTGGCCGCAGATGTGCAGCAGGACCGGCATCCCGCGCGCGGCGATGCGCTTGTGCAATTCGGTCAGATATGGCAGCGCGAACTCGCGGAAGTGCCTCTCCCCGAGCACGCTGCCCGTCGCTATCGGGTCCACGACCACTGGAATGCCGCCGGTGTCAACCACGGCGTCAGAAAAGGCGCAGCAGGCGTCCAGACTGTGCTGGAGCAACCCGTGCGCGCATTCCCTGTTTCGGAACAGGTCGCGGGCGAACTGGTCCGTCCCCCGGAGCATTGCTGCTGTGGTGAACGGGGCGGGGAAGCAGCACGTTACCGGAACCTCCCCCGCGACCTCCGCCGAGGCCGTCCGTATCGCCTCCAGGTAGACGGGAAGCCTGCCGTCGTCCGCCGTGGCCTCTACAAGGCGGCTCCAGTCCCCGATGTTGGGTATCGCCGGGGTTTGGACGCGGGGGACGTCATCCTCGGGGAAGAAGAGTTCCGTGCCCATCGCTTCCGAGATAACCGCTGTGTCGGAGAAGATCGTTATCAGGTCCTGCCCGTAGCGCCTGTAGGCGTCCGCGTGGCATTTGCCCATCAGCGCGCCGTCGCGGTTGTGCGCGCCGATCTTCACGCCGTTGACGCGCGCCGCGTGATTGAGGATCAGCGGCACGCACGGGAACCGGTCTATCGGTTTTCCCGAAAGAAAAGCGCCTATCCTTTCCGACGGACTCATTCGGTCTTCGCGCATGGCAGCCTCCGCGACAGATTCTCTGCAAGGTCAACGGCCTCCTTCGCGTTGCGGCCGTAGCCGTCCGCGCCGATTTCGCGCGCGAAAGCCGCCGATGCCGGACTTCCCCCGATCATCACCTGAAAACATTGTCTTAATCCCGCTTCTTCCAGCCCGCGCACGACCTTGCCCATGTTGTCCATGGTTGTTGACATAAGCGTCGAGATGCCGATGATCCCGACGCCCGCCTTCCGCGCCGCCTCTACGAACTGCGCGGCGCTCACGTCCCGCCCCAGGTCCTGCACGTCGAAACCGGCCGCATCGAGCATTATCTTGACGATGTTCTTGCCGATGTCGTGAATGTCCCCTTCGATCACGCCCAGAATTATCTTCACCGGCCTGGCGTCGGACTTCGCCTTGATGTGCGGTTTAAGAACGGCGATTGCGCGGTTCATGGTGTCCGAGCAGACGAGGATTTCCGGCACGAAGTATTCCCCCGTGTCGTACAACTCCCCAACGCGCCGCATCCCGGCGGAAAGCCCCTCGGTTATGGCGACATAGGGGTCAACGCCCGAGCGCAAGGCCTCATGCGCGGCGGCCTCCGCCCCGTCCTCGTCCATCTCGACAACCGCTCTGGCAAGTTCTTTCAGGATTGCTTCGGATTCCATTCATTTCTCCTCTGCTGAATCCCTTGTTGCGGTTCGTCTTGTTTCGCCAATCGAACGCACAAATCGTTTATTCGTATGCGTCATTGTCAGGAAAAGGCTGAACAATGTCAAACGATCAAAAGATAAATTATAGCCAATTATCCGGGATGATTTGAAATCGGAGGGCTACGGGGCAACCTTCGCCGCTTCGAGGGCGCCGGGCAGTACGCTGCCCGACGCATATCGCTTCAGCGTGCGCGGGATGCCGGAGTCCCTCCTCACGTCCGCGAAGGAGACCGGGAGGGTGCGCTTTCGCTCCGGGTCGGTGACGTGGAAGTGCAGGTGCGGCATGGAGCTGTTCCCGACGTGTCCGCTCGCGGCGATGGGCTGTCCCTGAGCGACGACGTCTCCGACGCTCACGCGGTTGCCCCCCTTCCGTATGTGCAGGTAATACCCCAGCGTCCCGTCTTCGTGCCGGACGGCTATCAGGTTGTTCGGCCACTTGTAGCCGTGGCCGTCGTGCTCGACGACCACGCGGACGACCTCCCCCGCGCGGGCGGCGCAGACGTCCGACCCGACGGGCATGGCGAAGTCGTAGGCGAACTCGCCCCAGCCGCGATGGCTGACCCAGTCCCGGTTGCCCTGGACGCACCAGAAGGTTTTCCCGGCGGGGAAGGGCAGTCTGTAAGGCGATGCGTCAGGGGGGGGAAACTGCTTCAAGTCGCGCGGGCCGGTCGTCAGCCAATGCGCGGCCGCAACTGCGGCGACGAACGCCAGAAGAACAATCGGCGCGTATTTCAGACGTTTGAGTTTCATGTGCTGGACGATCACGATTAATGTCCAAGTCTGATTATACGCAACGCAATCACATTCTCCAATGACAACGCGAAAGTGTCCACCCTTCGCTCATACGGTTGATGCGCGCCTGTCCGGGAGGCCATAATGCCGCTGTCGTCATCAAGCTGGAGTCCAGTTCCCGATGGATCATCGCATGAATTACTCGAATCAAGAACACGGGGCGGTTTGTCGAGGCCCGCTGTCCGGCCTTTTAGCCGCATTACTCATCGCGGGTTGTGTTTCATCTTCGGATAGCGGGGATCAGAGCATGACAAAGAAAATCAAGACGTCGGAACACGCCGCGCCGCGTCCCGCGGCAACGCGGCCCGCGTCGGGTCATCCTGGCAACGTGTTCGTCGAGGGCGAAGACATCGCCATTTCCGCCGGGCATGACGCATCCGCCGCCCTGCACTGGCGCGTTCTGGACGACTGTCTGACTCCGGTTGGAGAAGGCGCGACTGAAAAGACCGACACCAGCGTTCTCGCCCGGTTGGGCCGGCTCGGCGCAGGTTGGTATCGTCTCGAATTCCTGACTGCTGACGGGAATTGCGCGGCCTGGACAAACATTGCCGTTCTTCGTCCGCTTGCGGAGCCGTCGCCGGAGGACTCCCCCGTCTGCATTGACGCGGCGCTTTCGTGGCTGGCAAAGGATGACGCCACGAATCGGGAGAACCTGGCTCGGCTGGCCTCCTTCGCCGGGGCAGCGTGGATTCGGGACCGCCTGACGTGGCGCGAAGTCCAGCCAACTCCCGACGCGTTCGTCCCGGACACGATCTACGACTCCACGGCCGCCATGCAGCGCCGCCTGGGACTCAACGTGCTCCAAGTCTTCCACACTTTCCCGGCGTGGGCGCGCGAGAGGGCGGCCGACCCGGAACGTCCCGGCATGGACCTGCGCGACGTATACGCATTCTGCAAGGCGATGGCCGCCCGCTTCTCCGGCAGCGTCGCCGCGTGGGAGCCGTGGAACGAGGGGAACGCGCGCAGCTTCGGCGGTTGGACGATCTCCGAAATGTGCTCCCACCAGAAGGCGGCTTTTCTGGGCTTCAAGGCCGCTTGCCCGACCGGATCGCCCGGCCCGACGGTCGGCTGGAGCCCGATGGGCGGCATCAACACGGCGGCGCTGGCGAAGGGCGTGATTTTCAACGAAACGTGGCCCTACTTCGATACCTATAACATCCACTCCTACGACTGGCCTGAAGCTTACGAAAACCTCTGGCGCTTCGCCCGCGACGCCGCGTCGGGACGCCCGATCTGGGTGACGGAGTGCGACCGCGGCATCGAATCGGTAGAAGGCTCCGGCGAAGGGGACCTGTCCCACGAATTCGATCTTCGCAAGGCCGAGTTCATGGCGCAGTCATACGCGAGCAGCCTTTATGCCGGATCAAGCAGGCATTTTCATTTCATTCTGGGTCACTACATGGAGGGCCGCATTCAGTTCGGGCTTCTGCGGCGCGATCTTACGCCGCGTCCATCCTATGTGGCATTTGCGGCGCTGGGGCGTTTTCTGTCCGGGGCCAAATGCCTCGGACGCCTGACCTGCGCGGATGGGCGCGTTCAGGCAATCGCCTTCCGCGCGAAACCGGACGGGCGGGAGCGGGACGTGATTGTCGCCTGGGCCGAGACTCCCGGAGACTGGGCGCAGCGCGGGCGATGCGAGGCGGATTTCGCGCTGCCGGAGTCGCTGCGGATTGAGTCTGTCCACGATTACCTGGGGCGTCCGCTTGACTCGGCGGCGCCGCTGAAACTCCGCCCGGCTGCGGTCTTCATCATCATGCCACCCGGCGAAGCGGCGAAGCTGTCCTTGACTCCTCCGCCGGTTTCCAATGCAAGGTCCGGGAGTCCTTCGCCTGTGGTCATGCAGGCGGATATCCCCGGGGCGAGGGTCATAATGACGAAGGAGGGATGGACCGAGGAACACGACTATTCCCTGCTTGCTGGATCAGAGGTTGACGTGCGAATCTCGGTCTACAATTTTTCCGAAGTTCCCGCGAAAGGTCGCGTCAGCGTCGCCTACATTCCCGATGGATGGAACCTTAGCCCGTCATCCTGGGATGTCGAGGTGGAACCGATGGGGCGGACAGTTCTTGCCGGGTGTCTGAGCGTCGGGACGTTTTCGCAGCCTGAGACGTGGATTCGCATTGGGGCGGACATGGGGCAGGGCGGCAAACCTGCGCTGGCCTTCCGGATCAGGCCGGCGGAGAGAGAGTGACCCATGCCGCAGTCCCCCTTCGATTTGTGTTGAGCGTTGCGCCTAACCGCTTTATAATCAATTGAAAGCCGAAGCGAGGGAGAGAGATTGAAACTGCTTCCGGGACAGAAGCCGTCCCGGGCGGGAGGATGATATGCGTGGCGTTCCGACAAAACGCGCAAGGGGTTTCACCCTGATCGAGTTGCTGGTTGTTATCGGAATCATAGCGATCCTGGCAGGCATTCTCATGCCGGTCCTTGCCGGGGCGCGTGAGCGCGCCAGGCAGACCACGTGCAGATCGCAACTCCGGGAGATGGGCACCGCCGTCGTCCTATACATGCAGAACTTCACCGACACGCGACCGCCGTGGGTGTCCAACATGGTCCCCGACTTCCTGGCAAATCCCAAGCTGCTCGTCTGCCCCTCGGACGAAAGCGGCGGGGAACAGGGCGGCCGCCCCCTGTGGTTCACCACCAAGTTCGGCCAGTTCCACGAGACTGACGACCTCGACGACGACATCCTGAAAGGTGACATTGAACTCGTAAAGAGGAAATGGGGCAGCGTAAAAGACGACTACGCGGACAAGGACGACGATGGGACCGACTACCCGAAAATCTACAAGATCAGTTACGGCGGGCAGAAGGTGAAGCCGCGCGACATCCGCCGTGAACATCAGAAGGCGGCGACCACTAAAACGCATGTGTGCAGTTATATCTATGAGTTCTCATGGAGCTACTGCTCGTGGTGGTCCGAGGAGGCGACAAATACCGATTATCCCGACGAACTCGGCAATAAGGACAAAGTGGCGTCCTGGGCCGAGGTCAAGGAATTCGTTGACATGAAGGGCTACATAGTCAAGAACGGCTCGGTCGTGCAGGAATCCAGCGAAGCCTTCAAAGGCCATGTTCCGCTTATCCGATGCTTCTGGCACACGTCGGAAGACCTTGACAGAAACGATGTTGTTCTGAACCTGTCGGTAGAAAATTACAACGTTTATCGCAGCGATCCCACCTCAATGGGCTGGCAGGAACAGGAACATTGACGGTCCGGCCCGATCTTCGGAGCGTCTATCTGTGATTTCCGATCCCCGCATCGGCGAACCCCTTGCCGTCGCCGGCGGCAGGCCTGTCAGAACCGCGCCATTCCCATCCCGGACGCCCTATGACTCTTCCGAACTGGAATTGGTCCGGCAGGCCCTCGCCTCCCAGAGCCTTTTCATGTTGGACGGGCCTGAGGTCGGAAACTTCGAGCGGACGTTCGCAGACCTTTACGGGATGCGCCATGCAGCAGCCTCGACTTCGGGCACTTCAGCGATTCATCTGGCAGTAGGGGCTGTGAATCCGAACCCCGGCGACGAGATCATAACAAGCCCCGTCACCGACCTCGGCACGGTCATACCGATCCTTATGCAGAACGCGATCCCCATCTTCGCCGAGGTCCGGCCCGACACGTTCAACATGGACCCGGCGGACGTGGAGCGGAAAATCACGGACAGGACGCGCGCCATCATCGTCGTTCATCTTTTCGGCAACGCTGCGGACATGGATGCGATGCTGGACATCGCGCGGCGATATAACCTTGTCCTGATCGAGGACTGCTCCCAGGCCCACGTCACGCGCTACAAGGGGCGTCTGCTTGGAACCATCGGCGACATCGGATGCTTCAGCCTTCAGGGATCAAAGCACATGACGACGGGCGATGGCGGAGTGACGATAACAAATGACGACGCGCGCGCCGAGCGGATGTTGCTTTTCCGCGACAAGGGCTTCAGCCGCGCCCCCTGGGGGCCGCGCAAGTATGAATTCCTGGCCCCGAACTACCGCCCGACGAAGCTCATGGCAGCCGTGGGCATGGCACAGATCGGGAAGGTGCGGAACGTGGTTGAAAGGCTCATCAGTCTTTGCCGGGAGCTGAGTCGCCTGCTGGAGGGGATTGACGGCGTCCTGCCGGCGGCGGTCACGGAAGGTTTGGAACACAGCGCATGGGCGTATCCCCTTCGCGTTCATTCGGGTGACGCTGCCAGGTTCGGGTCTTTGCTGCGCGACGAGGGGGTCCCGAACATGCCCGGTTACATCGGACTGCCGATCTTCATGTGCGCAGAATGCTGTGCAGGGAAGGCCACCTTCGGCGATTCCGGCTTCCCCTTCGATAGCCCATACAACTCCCGAAAGCTCGAATATAACGCCTCCATGTGCTCTATAACTGCGGAGGCGCTTCGCAGTTTGGTCGTGCTGCCGATTAATGAAAATTATGCAGATGCCGACCTGCGTGACATCGCCGTCGCGGTCGCAAAGGCCGCGCAGTCCGGATAACGTATTGCGGCAAAGGCCCGCATGGGTTATCCTTCCACTTGCTGAAACTTGTAATTTGCGGAGTGCCGCGCCGCGGGATTCCGAGTCTCATGAGAAAGGAAAACATGGCTTACGACATTAAGGACGCCGGGCTGGTGAAGGAAGGCATCCGCAGGACCGAATGGGCCGATGCGGACATGCCGGTGCTCAAGCTGATACGCAAACGCCTTGCCAGGGAGCAATCCCTGAAAGGCGTGCGCATGTCCTGTTGCCTGCACGTGACGGCGGAGACGGCCAACCTGGTCAGGACGCTCAAGGCCGGCGGGGCTGACGTGGTTCTGTGCGCTTCCAACCCGCTTTCGACCCAGGACGACATAGCGGCGGCGCTTTCGCTCAAATACGGCATCCCGACCTTCGCCATCCACGGCGAGGACCATGATACCTACTACAAGCACATTGACGCCGCCCTGGCGCATGAGCCTAACGTCACGATGGACGACGGGGCGGACCTGGTCAGCGCGGTGCTGACCAAGCGCAAGGACCTTGCCGGAAAGATCATTGCCTCTATGGAGGAGACGACCACGGGCGTCATCCGCCTGCGGGCGATGGAGAAGGACGGGATGATCAAGTTCCCGGTCTTCGCGGTCAACGACGCGGACTGCAAGCACCTTTTCGACAACCGCTACGGCACGGGTCAGAGCACGATTGACGGCGTCATGCGGGCGACGGACCTCCTGCTTGCCGGCAAGAAGGTGGTCGTGTGCGGTTACGGAATGTGCGGGCGCGGCGTGGCGACAAGGGCGCGCGGCATGGGCGCGCATGTAATCGTCACGGAGGTTGACCCGCTTCGCGCGCTGGAGGCCACGATGGACGGCTTCTGGGTGATGAGCATGAAGGAAGCCGCCCCGATCGGCGAGCTTTTCGTCACCCTCACCGGCAACGCCGACGTCATCCGCAAGGAGCATTTTGCGGCGATGAAGGACGGCGCGATGGTCGCCAATTCCGGGCACTTCAACGTCGAGATCAAGATTCCCGATCTCGAGGCCATGTCAAAACAGGTCAGGCGCGGCGTGCGCGAGAACGTGGACGAGTTCGTGCTCAAGAACGGCAACCGGATACGCCTGCTGGGCGAAGGCCGGCTCATCAACCTTGCCGCCGCCGAGGGGCATCCTGCCAGCGTGATGGATATGAGTTTTGCCGTGCAGGCGCTGACCACTGAGTTCGCCGTGAAGAACAAGGCGAAGCTCTCTGCCAGCGTTCACAAGGTTCCGAGGGAGATTGACGAGCAGGTCGCAAGCCTGAAGCTCAAGTCCATGGGCATCAGCATTGACGCGCTGACCGAGCGGCAGAAGAAGTATCTGACCTCCTGGGACGAGGGGACGTAAATCAGCCGCTTGGACCCGACCGAATGCGAATCCTGTTCATACGCGACGATTACGTCCTCTGGTACCCGGTCGGGATACTCTATCTTTCCGGCTCGCTGCGGAAGGCCGGGCACGAAACCCGCCTTGCCTACGGCAACCACGCCGATTTTCTGGACGTGGTTGCCGAATACAAGCCGAACGTCCTGGCCTACTACGTCACGACCGGCTTTCACCGGAAGTACATCTCGCTGAACAGCCGGATCAAGCGCGAGTTGCCGGAATTGAACGCCTTCTCCGTCTTCGGCGGGCCGCACGCAACGTTCTTTCCTGAGATGATCGAGGAGCCGGACGTTGACGCCGTCTGCCGGGGGGAGGGCGAGATCGCGTTCCTTGAGCTTGTGGATCGTCTGGCGAAGAACAGCGACTACGAAAAGTCCCCGAACTTCTGGGTCAAGACGCCGCAGGGCATTGTAAAGAACCCCATCGCCCATCTAGTCGAGGACCTGGATTCCCTGCCGTATCCGGATCATGACCTTGTCTACAACGCCGATCCGCTGACCGATCGCGTTTCGGCTAAAGTCTTCTTCCCGATTCGCGGCTGCCCCTACAAATGTACCTACTGCTTCAACCACTCGATTCACAAACTCTACGAGGGCAAAGGCTCGTGGGTGCGCGCACACTCGGTTGACTATGTTCTGAACGATATGGAGCGCGTCAAGACCGCCCATCCGATGAAGTTCGTGCGCCTCGTGTCGGATACGTTCAATCTGATTCCCGAATGGCTTGAAGAGTTTCGGGACAAATACCCGAAGCGCATCGGCGTCCCTTTCACGGCGAACGTCCGGGCAAAGCTCGTGACTGACAGGATGGCGCGCAATCTGGCCGAGGCCGGCTGCATGTGGGCCTGCATGGGCGTCGAGAGCGGAGTTGACTGGTACCGCAACGAACTGCTCAAGCGCGGGGACACTCGCGAGCAGATCACCTCCGCCGCGAAGCTCCTGCACAAGCACGGCATCCGCATAATCACTCAGAATATCGTCGGCCTGCCCGGGGAGACCTTCGAGGAGGCCCTGGAGTCAATGAAACTGGCCGCCGAATGCGAGCCGGACTACGCATGGGCCGCCATCTACACGCCTTATCCCCGGACGGACCTGGCGGAATACGCCCGTAAAGAAGGTTACTACGACGGCAATCCCGACTTCGTCCTGAAGGACTTCTACACCCAAAGCGCGCTCAAGTTCCGCCGCCCGGGGGACAAGGCGCGCATCGAGAACCTGCACAAGCTGTTCGGACTGCTGGTCGAGTTCCCGGCGCTGAGACCCCTGGCAGGAACGCTCGCCGGCCTGCCACTGACGACGCTTTATTCACTGCTGCACACCGTCTGGTGGGGTTACGCGCAGAACAAACGGCTCATGCCTTACAAGATTGGAATGGGAGACTATATGCGCACGGTCATCCGCTTCATGCAGAAATGCCATTATTAAGCTGGGCAATGCCGCAAATTATAGAACGCGCTCAAGCTGGCGACGGCTTTTCGGATCAAGGTCTTCGGGAAGCGGGACGCGATACCGGTTCCCCCCGGTGTCCGTCACTATCATCTCCCCGGTCGGCATATCTTCGATATTTTCCCGCCTGCCCCTTACCATGAATGACGCCGGGCCGCGATCCGTCTCCACGTCCCACTCGTACATTCCGTGCATTCGATCCAGCGTGATGATTTTCTTCACGGTCGGAATGAAGCGGCGCAGGGCAAGCTCGCGGCGAATCAGCGCCTGCTGTTCCGCCGGTAGGCCGCTCAATCTTTCTATGAAACCGTAGCCGGCCATGTTCTCATCCCTGAACTCGATGAAAATTTCGGGAGATTGAAACGGGAACGCCTGAATCGGTATCGCTTTAAGGAGGCAGCAATGCCCGCTTATCTCCAGCCGCAGATTGCCGTTTTCATCGGTTGTGAAAGACAGCATGGCCGGATCGAGAGTTCGCATCTCGCGGGTGGGGTCGGGGGTGATCCTCGCGATTTGTTTGCGGGTCGGTTCTCGTTTCGCTTCGTCTTTCATCGTTTCTTGTCCGGCTAGCCGCCGACGGCGACCAACTGGTGCATTTTGCTCTGAAGGTCAATGAGCCGGAAGTATTCGCCCTTCATGCTGATCAGCTCGTCATGCGTGCCGATTTCCGCAATCTCTCCGTCCTTGATGACGATGAGTCTGTCGGAGGTTTTGAGCGTGGAGAGCCTGTGCGCGATTGCGAACGTGGTGCGGTTCTCAACCAGGCGGGCCAGCGCCTCCTGAATCAGGTTCTCGGTGTCCGTGTCTACGCTGCTGGTGGCCTCATCCAGGATCAGTATGCGCGGGTTGTGCAGTATGGCCCGGGCGATGGAGATTCTCTGCCTCTGGCCCATGGAGAGACGGCCGCCGCGCTCGCCGACGTTGGTGTCGTAGCCGTCGGGCAGCTCCATGATGAAATCGTGAGCGTTGGCGGCGATTGCGGCCTTTATAATCTCCTCGCGTCCCGCCTTCGGGTGGGCGTAGGCGATGTTTTCCGCCACCGTGCCGTTGAAGAGATAGCAGTCCTGCGGGACGACGCCGATCTGGCTCCTCAGCGCCTCCGGGTGGAGCTTGTTGAGGGGGATGCCGTCAATTAGGATTTCGCCCTCGTCAGCCTTGTAGAAGTTCAATATGAGGTTCGTAACGGTGGTCTTGCCGACGCCGCTGCGACCCACGAGGCCGATCATCTCGCCCGGCTTTACATGCAGGTCAAGCCCTTTGAGCACCGGTTTGAGGGGGTCGTAGCCGAACCAGACCTTCCTGAATTCCACCTCGCCCTTGATCGTCTCCGGCCGGGCAAGGACTTCTTCGGGATCGGTCTCCGGCTCGCGGTCAAGAATCTCGAATATGCGCTGGGCGGCGCTGGCCGTGCGCGTGAGCCAGCGGTTGGACCTGAGCAGCCGCTCGAACGGCCCGTAGAACATGTGCGTATACATGATAAACGCGATCAGTGTGCCGGGGGTCAGGCTGCCGTTCATCACGGATAAGCCGCCGTAGAAATAAACCAGCAACCGCCCCACCTGGCTGATGAGGCCGAGAATGGGGAAGATGATCGCGAAATTGTATTCGACGTTCATCGTGGAATCCCTGACCGCGATGCTTTTGGCGGCGAATCTCGCGATCTCCCGGTTCTCCTGCGCGAAGGCCTTGACCACTCTCATGCCCGACACGGTGTCGCTCAGTATCGCCGTCAGCCTGGCCTGCCGCTCCCGCAGAGTGTGCCATATCGGCATCATGCGGCGGAAGACCCAGACGCTCAAAGGCCCCAGCACAGGCGCGGGCACGAGGGCGATGAGCGCCAGCTTCCAGTTCATCCCGAACATTATGACGACCATGACGACGAGCATGACGCTGGCCTGGCCGATATCCTTCAGAACCTCCGTAAGGAGGCGCTCGAATGCTCTCGTGTCGCTGTCAATACGGCTGATCAGGACGCCGGTGCGGAACTTGTCGAAGAAGGATATCTCCATCGCCTGAACGTGGTCGAAAAGCTCGCGCCTGATCTTGTCAACCAGCGTCGTTCCCATGTAGATGCTGGCGTATTCGCTGATGATCGCGCAGCCGACGCCCAGTGCAAGAAGGGCGGTCATCACGGCGATGACGGTGACGAGCGGGGACATCCCAAGCGTCGCTCCCCATCGCAACATCGTGAAGGCTTCGGGCTTGTCCGTAGGGCTGAGGATCCCGTCGTAAAGAGTGCGTGTGATCTGCGGCGCGAGCACCTCTGCGAGGGATTGCAGGATCATGCAGGCCACCATGATCGCCATGTAGGGCCAGAAGCCCTTGGCGTAGCCGATCACGCGCCCGACCACGTGGCCCTTCTTCAGGCACTTCACGCAGACCGTGTTGTCCTCTTCCAGCACGCGCCCGCAATCGGGGCATTTTTTCGGCGCGTCGTCGTCATCCTCTTGTTTGAGGACGCCGGTCTCCCTGAGTTCGCGGAATTTCTTGGCGAAAAGCCCTATCGGCCGGGCGCGCGCGTTCGAGAAACGCAGGATGGTCCGTCGCCGCGCTCCGTTGCGCGCCTCCAGCGTTCCCCCGCCGACGGCCATGACGGCCTCCAGGCCGGTGATATCCTCAAACCTGAAGAAATCCGATATCTCGCAATCAGCCCCGGCGGCGTGCGCCACAACCACCGCGTCTTTGAACAGAACTATCCAGCCTTTTCCATAGGCTCCGTCCGGGGTCAGGTCGGTCTGAACATTTATTATGGTTTCTGCGGACGGGAGCCCGCGTTTCTGAAGGGCGGCCTTAAGTTCTTCCGGCGTTTCGTCTGAGAACCAGAATTTCAGTTCTTCAAGCCGTTGCTGCGCATCTGGGTCGTTGTCTGTGCCGGATTCTTCTGTCACTTCTCCGTGTCCCGCTCCTGAAGAATGGAAAGGAAGGCTTCTTGGGGGATCTCGACGCTGCCGACTGATTTCATGCGCTTCTTTCCCTCTTTCTGCTTCTCCAGCAGTTTCCGCTTCCGGGTGATGTCACCGCCGTAGCACTTGGCGGTGACGTCCTTGCGGGTCGCCTTGATAGTCTCGCGGGCTATGACGCGGCTTCCAAGCGCTGCCTGGATCGGTATTTCAAAGAGGTGGCGCGGGATTTCCTTGCGGAGGCGCAAGGCCAGCCGCCTGCCGCGCCTTTCGGCCTGTTCCCGGTGGCATATGATGCTAAGCGCGTCGAGCGGCTTACTGTTGATCAATATGTCAACCTTCACAAGGTCCCCAGCCTTGAAACCGACAAAATCGTAATCCAGCGTGGCGTATCCCCGGCTCAGCGATTTCAACTTGTCGTAGAAATCGTAAATGATCTCCGCCAGCGGCAGTTCATACGTCAGGATGACGCGCGTGGGCGTCAGGTATTCTGTGGTGAGATACTTTCCCCTCCGGTCTTCGGCCAGTTGCATGATCGGGCCGATGTACTCGCTTGGCATGATGATGCTGCCCCTGACGACCGGCTCCCGGAACTCCTCTATCTTGTCCGGAGTGGGGACCTTCTCCGGACTGTCAACCCTTAGAATCTCGCCGTTGGTCAGAAGGATTTCGTAGGTGACGTTCGGGGCGGTCTGGACCAGGTCAATGTGGCTTTCGCGCTCCAGACGCTCCTGGACGATCTCCATGTGCAGCAGGCCCAGGAATCCGCAACGAAAGCCCATGCCCAGGGCCTGAGACGTCTCAGGCTCGAAGACGAGGGAGGAATCGTTCAGCGCCAGCTTCTGGAGCGCGTCGCGAAGGTCCCCGAATTCGTTGTTCTCCTGCGGATACAGGCCGCAATAGACCATCGGCAGCGGGTCGCGATATCCGGGAAGAGGCTCTATCTTCTCATCGGTTCCCGGCCCGACAGTGTCGCCGATCTTGATGTCCTGGACCGTCCTGATGGTTGCGTTCAGGTAGCCAACGTCGCCGACGGCGAGTTCGCCCCGCGCCGTCATCCCCGGGCAGAAAATCCCGACCTCCTGCACCTCGAAGACGTTGCCGGTGTGCATCATGCGGATCATGTCCCCGCGCTTAACGCGCCCGTCCACTATCCGGACGTAGACGATCACGCCGCGATAGTCGTCGTATTTGGAATCGAAGATCAGCGCGCGCAGCGGGGCGTCAATATTGCCGGACGGATGGGGGATGCGGTCAATGATCGCGTTGAGAACCTCGTCAATCCCGGTGGATTCCTTGGCGCTGACCTTGTATACCTCGTCCGTGCTGATGCCCAGGGAGGCGGTGATTTCCGCCGCAACCTCGTCCGGCCGCGCAGATGCCAGGTCAATCTTGGAGATGACGGGGATGATCTCGAGATTGCATTCCAGGGCGAGATAGGTGTTGGCGACGGTCTGGGCCTCGACGCCCTGGGCGGCGTCCACGAGCAGCAGCGCTCCTTCGCAGGCTCTGAGACTGCGCACCACCTCGTAGTTGAAGTCAACGTGTCCGGGGGTGTCAATAAGGTTGAGCTTGTAGGTTGTGTCGCCGCGTTTGTAATTGAGCGTTACTGCGCTGGATTTGATGGTGATTCCGCGCTCGCGCTCGAGGTCCATGTCGTCCAGGACCTGGGCGCGGAACTCCCGCTCGCATATTGCTCCGGTGCGAAGAAGGAAACGATCCGCCAGCGTGGACTTTCCGTGGTCCACGTGGGCTATTATGCAGAAATTCCGAGTTTCTCGAAAAGACATCCGGCGGCTCCGATCAGGCCGGCATCCCCTCCCAGGGCTGCTATCCTGATAGCGGTTCTATCCCAGCTCGCCTTCATCCCCCGCGACATGACGGTGCGGCGTATCGGCTCCAGCAGCATCTCGCCGGCGGCCGTCACGCCCCCCGCAAGCAGCATGATCTCCGGATTGAAGGCGTGCAGAATGCTCGTTATGCCGATGCCCAGATAGACACCGGTCATCTCCATGTTTTCCTTCGCCGCCGCGTCTCCGGCGACCGCTGCGTCGTAAATATCCTTTGCCGTCAGCGTTTCAAGCTTGTTCTTCAGGATGCTGTCCCGGCCAAGTTGGATGGACTCCTTCATGCGCAGCACCATGGCGGTCGCGGAGGCATAGGCCTCCAGGCAGCCCTTGTTGCCGCATCCGCAGAGGCGTCCGTTGTAGTCCAGGATCATGTGGCCGAGTTCCGGGCCAACGTCCGTGAAACCGTGGAACGGCTTGCCCTTGAACACGACCCCGCCGCCGACCCCGGTTCCCAGCGTCAGCAGCGCGACTGAGTGCGCCCCCTTGCCGGCGCCGGCCCACGCCTCGCCCAGCGCGGCGGCGTTCGCGTCGTTCTCCAGGACGCATTCGATACTGATCTTGCGCTTGAGTTTTTCCAGGAAGGGGACCTCGATCCATCCGGGGAAATTCGGCGAGATGTGGATGATGCCCTGCGTCAGGTCCATCGCGCCGGGGGCGCCGATTCCGACGCCGGCGACTTCGCGCATCCCGATCCCGGCCTTGTGGCTTATGTCCTCCATCGCCTTGCAGATCGCGTCAACAACCTCGTCAACGCCCCTGCCCGGCGGCGTGGGGGAGGACATTTTTGCCAGCACGTTGCCGGATGAGTCCATCACGCCGGACTTTATGTTCGTCCCGCCCAGGTCAATTCCGATTGCTTTTTTGCTCATGTCAGTCGCTCCAAACCTGCCGCCATAACGAAATCATGAAATGGCTGAGGAAGCAAATATTATATATGGCGCAGAGCGGCAGTCAATTCAAAGTCACGGTTTGAAGGAGGCGTCAATGACTGGTTTGAGTTCTGGCGCAGGCATCTCGCCTGGGCGCTTTCCTTGCAGCCGGGACGGCTGCGCTATAATTATCACGCGGTCCGTTGACCTTTTGGGGGTTTGATGCGCGCCGGGCGCAGAGACAGCAAGTTATTCGTTACCGGGCAGACGCCGGCCATGGGAGCGGATAGCCGCTTAAGAATGCTCCGCGACGTCGCCCTTATGGAATGTCTTTGACATGACGCATGGGCGTAAATACCATTATCCGGAGTTGCCGCCAACGCAAACGCGGCCCATGGCCCAGAGCATGTTCGGAACGCGAATATGGGGAGCATCGCAATGTCCATTACTCTCTTTCTGGCAATAGGAGTCGCCTGTGTTTCCACGCTTATTGTCATCAGCGCGCGGAAGGAGCCGCTGGACGGAAAACTCGCCGCCGCCGGAATGAGGGGGTTGGAGGCCAGGACACGGTACAACACGCTCCGCGCTGTGGCCGCGCTGGTCGGGGCGCTTATGGCCTGCCTGCTTACTTCACAGTGTTTTTCGCGCGCCGGCATCTGGTCGTTCCAGGATACTCTCCTGCTGCTTATGCTCCTGACGCTGGTAGGATTTCGCGCGCCGGATTTCTGGCTCATTTCCCGTCGCAATGCAAGACAGCGGGCAATGGTCAACGCGCTTCCTGATGTTCTCGACCGGTTCAGCGCGAACGTTCTTCAAAACGGTTCGTTGGCCACGGCGCTGGATTCCGCGATTGAGACGGCCGGGACGCTGTCCAGGGATCTGGCCGAAGAATTGCTCATAGTCCGGCTGGAGCTTAAGGCCGGAGTCCCAGAGCGCGAGGCGCTGGAAAATCTCGGCAGCCGAACGGCCCTGGCTGAAACGCGCATGTTGGCGCTGCTGCTGCCGGTGGACAACGAACAGAGCGACATCGCATTCGGGGATGTTCCTGCTGTGGCCGGCTCGGATCGGGACAAGTATCAGAAGGCTCGGGCGGACGTCTACAGGGCGCTGTTGCGTTCGGTTGATCTGGCCGCGCTTGCAGGGAAAAAAGAGTCAGGGGTGGAGGCATCGCTGAAATCAACCGCGCACAAGCTGATCGAAACCGCCGAGCCGTCGCTGCCGGGCGGGGCGGCGTCGGCGCTTGCTGAGGAGCTGGCGGGGAAATTAGCGGCTGCGCTGAAAATCTGAAGCTGATAAACACATCGAATATCGCGTCATTCTGGCATGAACGCCCAAAGAGTTCGTTTTGACGGTTTCCCGCCATCAGCCGGAATCAGCGTATCAAACACTATAAAAGGCGAGTCGCCGACGGCGCTTCCGCTCCAGCGCGTCAGGACGTCCATGAATCCTGGAGGGCCTGGCAGCCGCCCGGTCTCTATCATCTTCTCCCATGCGGTCCACACGCCCTCCGATTCCGACCATTTAGCGGAACTCAGGCTCCCGCCGCTGGACATCACAGCGGTGAGCACGTTTCCGCTAACGTGAAATCCGGTAATCCCCGCGGGGCCGATCCGGGAGCGCGTCCATTTACCGGTTGCCGGATCGCGCCAGGAGTGATAAGTCCCCGCCTCCGGAGCGGCGGGCGGCAACGGCTCGCCGTACGCGCGGTTGTTCCACATATAGACAATATGAACCCGCCCGGATGCGTCAACCGCGGCGTCGGTGGCGTAGGAGTTGTGCCCCATCGGCGTGTCTGCGACAACTTCATTAACTTCAGGATTGCCGTTATATTCGCGTAAAAGGAGGTATCTGACCTCATTGTATGTGTTGCCCTCCCCCCCGTCCGGAGAGTTTGACGCGACGAAGTGAACGCGCCCGCCATCCGGTATTATTATGGGATACGTCCATGCCGTCTTAGGCTTTCGCTCGACCCGGCCATGAGAAAGCAGCACAGGTTTTGCCCATGCCATGGCGGCAAGGTCCAAACGGCTGAAATACATCGAATAATCCGGAGCAGTCAGCCACGCCATATAAATACATCCGACCCCGGACGCGACGCCGATATAGTATCCGTTCTCCATTCCTGGCGGATGCGGCAGTTCGTCAAATCCGGCGCATGGTCCGGGCGTGCGGGCGCGCAACAGACTTACCGGCTTCATCTGGCGGGTGTAGGCGATTAACAGTCGTCTTTCCGCGTCAAGCGCCAGTGTCGCCGGCTGGTAAATTCCCGGCAGTCGGACGACCTTCCGCCATTCCGTGCCCTCTGAATGGTAGACAATCCCCTCCGCTTCGTCCGGCTTCATTCCGGACAGCCCGGCCGTGAAAAATGTTCTCCCGTCGAAGACGATCTTGGGCGTGTTGTACCCCCAATAAGGGCTGACCCACGATTCACATTCAGCGATACGGACGGGGCGGGCGGCGCCTGCGATCCGCCTCTCCCCGGAAGCAACACATGGTAATACTACAACCGGGAGAAAGGCCGCGGCAGCGAAACATGCCGCTGCGCGGCGTACCATATGCGGAGTCGTTCTCTCAATTACCCGCGTCATTCTTCCGATCATCCCTTTGCCTCAGGAAGAGCGATGGAACCGGGCAGTGAGGTTGCGAATCGCCCGCCTTCTCTATCGGCAGTTTCACATTCTTATCGAAGATAAGGTCCGAGGCCGCGCCCGCGCCAATCAGATTCGTGCCGCCGAAAATCAGGTTGTCGGTAACTGTGATTCCGCTGGTTTTCGGAGAGTCAAGATAAATCGCGCTGCGCCGGCTGTTGTGCAATACGAAGACGTTTTTCCTGATCAGATGCCCCTTGCACGGATCAACAATGCGGATTCCGAAGCCCGTTCTGGATTCGATGCGGTTGTACTGGATTATCCAGTTCCCGCCGGTGCCGCCCAGCCAGATGCCGTCCCATTCGCCGGTGATGCGATTGTTGTGAAGGACGTTGCGCGGACCGGTCGGGCCGTGCGTTTTGTCGCCCGTATGGCTGGCCCACGCCCCATGTCCGTATCCGCCGTTGCCGAAGACGGAGTTGATCACGCACTGCTCGATCAGGTTGTTGTGCGTCCATCCGCTGTGAAACTGCGCGTCGCTCTCATTGAAGACGCTTGATCGGACGACGCAGCCATTGGCAGCCCACTCGAACAGCGGAGCGTGACGCATCCGGTAGGTTGTCACGTTCTCCATCAGGCAGTCCGATACGAATGCAAAGCCGACGTATCCTGTTCCCCCGCCGCCCTTGTGCCACGCGTCGTCAAAGACGCAATCACGAATCTCGATCCCGCGCGCGTTACAGGCGTAGACCGGGAATCGCCCGGTCGTCTTGACGTGAACCTTCCGTGCCCAGCAGTTCCACGCGTCGGCGAACATCACGCTGCTGAGCCAGAGCTTCTCCTCGTGCCGGATGCTGAGGTCCTCCACGCCGCATTGCTCCACGGGAAGCATCCGAACAGCGTGGCTGCCGTCAACAACCGGGAAGTCAATGCGAAGTGGTTGATTCAACGTTATTTCTTCGCCCTTGACCTCAATCGCCTCAAGGAAAGCCATCCGGTATGCGCCCCATCCGCACTTGTTGCCGACCTCCTTGTCCCATCGCGGCGTGCGTGGCGCGATCAGCCTGAATCTGTCACCCTTCTTCAGCCGGTGGCCCGGCGCGAGCTTCAGCGTCCGGCTTCCGGCGACTGCGTCCTGGGCAAGCAGCCAAGCGACAGATTCGGCAGCCCCCATGAACGTAAATGCGCCGATGTATATCGGCGAACGCGTTGCGACAGGCGTATTTGCCGGAGTCGCTTCCACAATCACACTGCGCGCCGACTCAACGCTTCCGCCTTTCTTGAGTTCTCCGATGGCTTTCAACATGTGCCTGCCCGGTTTCACGCCATCCAGAGGCTCGACATGCCGATGGTTGAAGCGCAGCATGTTGGACTCGATCCGCTGTATGCTGTCTGCCGCCAGTTCAATTTCGCTGATACTGCGGTCATCGAAATATATCGCCAGTTTCCGAAAAGCGTCGGGGGTGAAGTGAACTTCAATCGGCAGTAGGCCTTTGGCCCTCTCGCCGTCGGCGGGAGCAAAGAAGCGGATTCCGTCAGGTTTGTAGCGGACGATGATTTGCGTCTTGTCAGGCCCGTCGCCGCGGAAGACGACACCGCTGCCGGCGACCTGGACGATTGTGTCTAGATGGTAGGTCCCGGCCTCGAGCAATATGACTGTTGGCCCGGAGCCTTTTACAAAACGGGTGCGCGCAACGACATCCGCCGCCGCGGCCGTCAGCGCCGGACCGTCGTCCTTATCGTCGTCCGGTATCGCGCCGAAATTGCGGGCCGGGATCGTTTTGACGGCCTTCGGTATGCCGCCGGGGACGCCAGCGAAGGTCCAGTCAGGATACTGGACGTCCATCGGTGGTTCGGCGGAAGCAACAATTCCGCACGCTATCCCCATGGTAAGAATAATCAGCGGGATCAGACGATTTTCCTGTCCGTTTGAAATGGCCATGTGAATAATTATCCCCAGCATTTCAATTTCAGTCCAGGTTTTTGAGCGCTTTTCCTGCCGGGTATTGAGATTGGCGGACTGTGCCAGTATTCTCACTTCGTCGGTTCAATCTGAACGCTGATTACCCGGCATCTTGGAACCTGGCGATCGTTGTCCGCCGGTTCAGCATCCCTGGGAGCCGCGCAGCCAATGGGAACAGTCGCAGGCATTGATGAAGCAGGTTACGGGCCGGTTCTGGGGCCTTTGGTGGTTTCTGCCTGCGTTTTTGAGACTTCCGACCCGGGTGAAAATGAACCTGACATCTGGGCCGCGCTGTCCGATTCCATATCCCGCGCCATCAAGGGAGCAAAGAAGCGCATTATCGTCAATGACAGCAAGATCGTCTATTCCGGAACAAACGGATTACGCCGACTGGAAGAATCTGTCCTGACCTTTCTTTCTCGCGGATCAAAATGCCCGCGCAATGTTCCTGAACTGCTGGAGATGCTAGGCGAATCGTCCGGGGAACTGGACATATATCCCTGGCATCGCAACGCCGCCGAGATGAAACTGCCTTGCGTAACCAACTATTCGGCCGTGATGAATCACGGAGACGTTGTTGCTGCTTCATTGAGGCAATCCGAGATAGGATTCCTGGGCGTCTGGTCGAAGGTGGTGAACGTCGCGGAATTCAACCGTCACGTAAGCATGACGCGCAACAAGTCATCCCTCGTGGCGCAAAAATGCGGCCAGCACCTCCTGAAAATCTGGAATGGCTGGGGCGCGCGCGGGGTCTATGTCGTCTGCGACAGGCACGGCGGTCGGACCAATTATCGCAACCTGCTCATGGATTGCTTCCCGGATGCCGAACTCAGAGTGCTTGAAGAGGAACAATCCGCGTCCCGATATGTCCTTCGCGAGGCAAATCGCTCGATGGAGATTGTCTTCAGACCTGAGGCAGATTCGTCATTCTTCCCGACCGCGCTGGCGTCCATGTTCAGTAAATATACTCGTGAGGTTTTCATGCTGATGTTGAACGCCTACTGGCGCGGGATTGTGCCGGGTCTCGAACCGACCGGCGGTTACCCGCAGGACGCGGAGCGCTTTTTGCGCGACATCGCGCAATATCGCGATGCAACCACCGCTCCGGACCACATTCTCCGTCGGACAAGGTAACCACCTACATGACTCGGCAGCGGAACATTAAGATTGTTATAGAGTATGATGGGACGAATTATGCCGGATGGCAGCGCCAACCCGATGCCGCCACCATCCAGCAGAGCATTGAGGATGCGATTTTGTCCGTAACCGGGGCGCATTCGGACGTAATAGGAGCGGGAAGGACTGACGCGGGGGTTCATGCCGTCGGGCAGGTTGCGAATTTCCTGACGGAGTCGGGCATCCCACCGGCATCTTTCCGAGAAGCTCTGAACGCAAATCTCCCGTCGGATATTGCTGTGCTGTCGGCTGAAGATACTGACCATGCGTTTCATGCGCGGTTCTCGGCAACCGGGAAACTCTATCGCTACTCGATTATCAATCGTCGTCCGCGTTCCCCAATGAGCCGATTTCATGCATGGCACGTGCCGTTATCGCTTGACGCGGGCGCAATGCGTGATGCGGCTCAATGCCTGGCTGGAACGCATGATTTTGCCGCATTTCAGGCGGTCGGACGTCCGGTGAAGTCGTCAGTGCGAAACGTGCGACAGGCCGAAGTGGAAGCTGATGGCGATATGATTGTCTTCAGCATTGCCGCAAATGGATTCCTTTATCGCATGGTTCGCAACATTGTCGGAACGCTTGTCCTCGTGGGACACGGCAAACTGGACCTGCAGGATTTCAAGAAGGTATTTGAATCACTTGACAGGAAAAAGGCCGGGATGACCGCGCCGCCCCAGGGGCTGTGCCTGGTGTCAGTGTCATATGACGGAAAGGTGCGAAGCGATGGTCAGGATGATGAATAATCATTGGCAGAAAAGGAATGTTGTCCGCACAATGGGAAATATATGTTCACAATATGAACATGTATATGCTTTCGTGCTGACAAGACGGAATGATGAGTCATTCTGTTTTAAATCACCAACTTCACATTACATCACATAACAAAGTCTTTCAAAGGCTTGTGACTACAGAGATGGAGAAAACAATGAAGCATGTTTTCATTTCAGGATCGAGCAGGGGCATAGGGAAGGCAACGTTGCTGGCGTTTGCCAGACAGGGAAATGCAGTTGCCCTGAATTATCTTCAGAATAGAAAGGGAGCAGAAGATACTGCTGCTGAGGCGAGAGAAGCCGGCGCGCCGCAGGTGATAGTCCTTCAAGGCGACGTCGGGAACCCGAAGGACGTTGATCGCATGTTTATAGAGCTTTCCTCAAAATGGTCCAAGCTCGACGTCCTTTTCAGCAATGCAGGTTACTCCGCGTCAGGAAAGTTTGAGAACATAGACTTCGACTTTTGGAAAAAGGCCTTCGATACTCATGTCCATGGGGCATTTCTGCTCTGCAAGTCCGCGCTTCCACTTCTTGTGAAGGGGACCGATCCGTGTATTGTGATCACGTCTTCAGTCGCCGCAATTCGTGGATTGAACGGCGCGATCACCTACGGGACCGTCAAGGGGGCGCTGCTACAGTTCACGCGTTGCCTGGCGTGGGAACTTGCCGATAAAAATATCAGGGTGAACGCCATACTTCCAGGCATTGTCCGCACCGATTTCCACGCTGCAATGACGCCTCAGCAACAGAAGCACAATCTGGAAAACCGCATCCCGCTACATCGTGAGGGAAAACCCGAACAAATTGCTCAGATGGTTCTCGCCATGGTGGAGAATACTTTGATGACCGGAGCCGAGGTTGTTGTGGACGGCGGACTGACGATGAGAATGGCGTGAGAGTCTCAAGAGTCTCTATTCTTGAGATGAAATCAGCGTTTGATGAATCATATTCATGAGAAGGCGCTTATCTCCACATGGAGCGCCATTGAATTCATCAGACAATAACTACTCTCTGGCATTTTATATTATTCAATTATGTGCGATGACCGGAAGAGGGGATTACTGGTTATTCAAATCGCCATTAAACGATCAGCGTGTGACTAGGGTAGTCACTGACCGACTCTTTATACGTGACCGGTTGAATCACACCTAGCCGTGCATGAAAACAATAAAACAAAGTGAATCATGATACTCAGAATTCCTGTATTCACCGTCTACGGCCCAGACAGGCGAACACACGGCAACAACATCCTGATTCTCAGACTAAAACCAGTAAATATATTATGTGATTCGACCATGTTGTCATAACCACCACCGGAAATGTATGTTGTGATGCAATAGCAACGGATGATCCTGACAAAAATCTTCCCCACCCTGAAGCAAGGGCCTCCCCTGACAAATTACAGAAACACGCGGCGTAGTGCCGCTGCTCAAAAACGGAGTAGGTGGTGAAACCGTTGGCGTGGTTACATGCGCTGATTGGTGGCACGACCTTTGCATCCTTAATTAACGCGCGCGCGAATTGGTCGAGCGCGAAAAAGGAATCGAAAGGAAAACGATGGCCAGGACAGGGAAACAAAGCGAAAGAGACCTGAGCTCAGTGGCAGGTCTGCGCGGTTTCCTCAAGCTGCTCGCTCCGCAGTGGAAGCTTGCCTTGGCAATCCTCGCCTGCAACTTCGCGCTCTCATACGCCAACGTCTACCTCCCGAAGACCATCAAAATTCTCAACGACAAGGTCTTTCCCGGAAAAGACTCCAAAATGCTGATGCAGGTCGTCGGCATCGTGGTGGGAATTTACGTCGCCCGCAACGTGCTCTTTTTCTTCAGCCGCCTTGCGACAACGGTCATGTCAGAGCGCACAACCGTGGCCCTCAGAGGCCGTGTTGTTGAACACATCACCCGCCTTAATCTAGCCTACATTGCTGAGCGCTCCCCGGCCAAGCTGCTGGCCCGCGCAATGGACGACGTGGCGAAGGTGCAGGACTTCATCCAGAGCGAAATTCCGGAAGCCCTGATCAACATCTGCACCGTGATCGGAACGCTCTACTGCATTTTCAAAATGAATTCACATCTGGCAGGCATGGCCGTTGCAATGCTGCCGGTCTACTTCATCGTTCAGCGCTTCTTCAAGGCCCGCATCGCAAAGGGCAGCTACGGCGCCAGCGAGTGCGGCAGCACGGTTTCCGCCCGCGTGGTCGAGGTTCTCCTGGGCGCGTCGGTCGTCAAGGCGACAGGCTCCGAAGAGCGCGAGAACGCGGCCTTCCGCAGCCAGATGCAGAATGCCTACAAGGCAAACGTGAGGCTCCAGTTCTGGCATACTCTCAACAAGGTGGCCGTGGACCTCTGCATCGGGCTCTGCGTCGGCGCTACAATACTCTACGGCAGCCGGCAGGTTTTCGCCAACAGCATGAGCACCGGCGACTTTATGGCCTTCTACGGCTACGTGATGATGCTCTTCCCGCTGGCCGCGAACCTGACCGTCAAGGCCGGCAAGATCGCCGGCGTGTTCTCCAGCTTGAACAGGGTTGATGAGGTTCTGCGCCAGAAGCAGGATTTCATTGACGCTCCGGACGCCGCTGACTGGATCAATCCGGAAGGCGCGATCTCCATCGAAGCCGCCACCTTCGGTTACGGCAAAAACCCGCTGATCCTGCGCGGCGCCACAATGAGCATCGCCGCCGGCGAGAGGGCGGTCATCGAAGGCGGAAGCGGAAGCGGCAAGAGCACACTGGCCGCCCTGATCGGCCGCATGATGGATCCCACCGAGGGCGCTGTGAAACTGGACGGCAAAGATGTCCGAACCATGAAAATGGCCGGCCTGCGCCGCCACGTCGCCTATGTTCAGCAGGAGCCGTTCCTCTTCGGCGGAACCATTCGGGAGAACATCCGTTACGCTAATCCTCACGCCTCGGACGGACAGGTTGAGCTTGCGGCCCAGGCTGTTCTGGCCGACGAGTTCATCAAGGAACTGCCGAGCGGTCTGGATACAAGGATCGGCGAGGGCGGCGTGGTTCTCTCCCTGGGCCAGAGGGTTCAGATCAGCCTCGCCAGGGCAGTCCTCCAGGACCCGAAAATCCTCATTCTTGACGACCCGTTCTCCAGCCTTGATGAAGCCACCGCTCAGGCGATCGAGCCGAGGCTGAACAAGCTCATGGAAGGACGGACAACCATAATCGCCACCGGAAAGCCCTCATCGCTGACCGTTGGCGCGGACAGGCATTTCAAGGTTTTCAAGGGCCAGGTCTACGAGGTCGGCGCGAAGCGGCAGCTGGCCGCCAGCTAACGGGATGCAGCGGCCTGATTCCCTCGCCAAGAAGCTGGCTGCGACGCGCCCCTCGGGCCTGGCCCGGTCGTGCGACCGGCAGGATGTGACGGCGCATGATTAAACATGATGTTCTGTTAAAGGCAGGGAAATTCCTTCGGAGCGGTGACCTTGAATCGCTCTCCTACCGAAAGGGTGGCGGCGCGCGCTTGACGCCGCCACCCGTCCTCTTGTACAAGTGCTTCAGGCATATTTCCAGGATTGCTCCTGCCGGACTGCGAAGCGTCTTGCGCGGTCTTTTCTCTGTCACCATACGGAGATTCGAGAGGTGAAAGTAATACAGAGCCGACGGATTCTGCCTGTCTGGGTCGCCGTTATATTCATGTTCTCTGCCAGAGTGTCGGCGCAGGATGCCGCGCCGCCCGGCGTGCCGTCGGTCCAGGTAATTCAAGTCCCCGACCTGCGCGGGGAATCGGCGCGAATGACCATCGAACAGACGCAGTTGACGCTGACTTATACTCAGGGTTACAAGCCTGCCCCAGAGCTTATGGAGAAAGTCAAGGAGTCTCTGCCGAAGGTTGACGGCGCGGTTGTGCTGATCCGGTCATTCCCGGGCGCGGACGGAGTCGCCCCGGAAATCAAGGACCTTGCATGGCCAAGCCCATGGCCTTCGTCCTTTGGGCCTTTTGCCCCGCCTGCGCAGCCTGAGCCTGTATTAAGTGTGTTGATAATGGGCTATCATACCATGTCAAATGGAACCTCGGTTCTGATAGCTTCAGGTTTCCGTTTCATGGTTGCCCAGAAGGCGGTTCTTTCAAATCCCGATGTTGATACCATAGCAGCCGGGTTCCCCGCTGCTGCAGGAGCGGCCGTGGCGGCGTACAAGCAGCTTGACGCGCGCAATCTGGCGTATTCATTCTTCTATCTGAGTTATATTCAGCCCGATCAGGCCCTCGCCGCGCTTCAGGCCCTCGGATTCACCGTGATGGATTTCGACGCCAAGGCTGGCGCAAGCCCCGGCGATATGATTTATACGATGAAGCAGCAGGTTGAGAGAAAACTTCCGGTCATAGCCAAGATCGTTGATTATCCGAACGACAGCCTTGTGCAAAAGCCAACCGCTACGCAGGCTTTCGGTCTCGGCGTCACTCCTCAGGTCGGCGGGCAGAATATGTCGAAATACACCGCCACCGCCCAGGACGGGAGGTTAATGATTATCTATGATCCTGACCTGCCGGCCCAGTTGCATCTTGTTGAAAGCATTCTCAAGCAGGACCTCGACATCGCCGCGCAACAGATTCTGATAGAGGCTCTTGTCATTGAGCTTGAGCGGGACAAGATGCGTGAAATGGGGACGACATGGGACATAACGCGACGGGTTAATGATGAAGTCTGGACGGCTGACTTTGATCCCTGGGCCGGCAACTCAGTGAATCAGAGTTACACGCTGGGGCTGACGGGAGCGCGCTCCTCGGTTGCGCTGGCAGCAAAGATGAGACTGCTGGTTACTGAAGGTTATGCAAGAATCGTCAGCCGCCCCTCCGTTCTTGCCTTGAACAACCGTCAGGCTTTGATTCGCATCGGGCGGGAAATCCCGGCGACGGCGTCAACGGTAACATCATCCTCGACCAATCTGGTGGTCAACTATTTCTCGACCGGCGTAGTTCTGAACATCAAGCCGAGAATCAACGCGGACGGGACAGAAGTCTCCATGCAGATTGAGTCAATCATAAGCCAGGATAAGCCGGATGATCCATCATCGCTGAAGTTTTCCAACAACGTCGTGCCCGTGGTAAAGACCAGGCTTGTTCAAACGTTCGGCCGCGTGACCGACGGCACGCCATTCATCATCGGCGGCCTTCTGGCCCGGAACAATGAAAGCAAACGCCGCGGATTGCCGATTCTGAGCCATATACCGCTCATAGGCAATCTCTTCGCTGATTCCACGCAGCGTGACGTCGAGACCGAAGTCATCGTGGTTCTGATCCCGCACATCGTCCCCCGCGAGACGCTCAACTGGGGTTACATACTGCCCAAGGACGCGGAAGACATGAACGTGATGAACAGAGTCCTGTATCGTAACAGTTACAGAATTCAAAACCAGGACCTGTTCAGCCTATCATTCCTGCGATCCAATAGGCGGTTGACGAATGTCAAGGAGTCGGTCGCCGACCTTGTATCCAAGGAACCGAGCCTTGCCCAGCAGGATCCGTTTTCGTGGGCGGTCGGGCCGCGGATTCCCGCAGACGAGATTTTCGTGAAACGCATGCTTTACGAGATCATCAAGCGGCAGGGGATGGAAGACAGTGTCAAGGATATGATTTTCTTCCAGCCCAGGCCGCGCGAAGAAGGCGGGATCAAGGTCAAATTCCTGAAGGACTACATTGAGCCGATAAGCGGCGGATTCCGCTGGCCCTGGCAGGCTCCGAAGCCCTTCAGCAAAGCCATTGTAGTTAAATTTGACGCCATCCCCGATGATCAGATGAGCGAGGTCAACGTGCCGACTCCGGTGGTGGAGACAGCGGACCTGCCTGAGGGCAAGGCATATGAGAAACTCATGCTTACGCTCAACAAATGTGAGGAGGAGCTTGAAAAGAGCAACTACGCAATCGTGCTTACCTCTCCGGATGACGTGGACAGGCTGAAGCGTTGCGTGATTCTCAAGGAGGTCATTAAGCTCAATGCTCCCGGCGGCAAGCTTCACCTGAGCGATTTTATAGTCGGCCGCGAATTATTATTCCCGGAACTGAAGGGCAGGGACGTCCGCCCATACATGATTGACAACACCGTGGCGCAGCTTTATTACGAGTCCGATTTCTACTATCTTGCGTTTGAAGATTCGTTCCAGCGCAAGTTGGAAGTCCTCGAAAAGGGCATTGAAGAGGCCAGGGCGCGCCAGACGCGCGAAAGGGAAGCGCTGAAATCGCCGGGAGCGGTGAAGAAATAATGAGAAGGGGGGCATTTCCGCGGTTCACGGCAATCGCCGCATTGCCCGCAATATCTGCAATCTCCTCAGCGCCTCGTCCGCGCTGAACGCAAGGCCCCTGAGCTTCTGCCCGTAGTCCGCCTCCGGGTCGGCAGCGTCATCCGCAAGCAACCGCCAGTATTCCAGTCTCAAGCCCATGAACTGACCGAGCAGTGCGATCTCCTCTGCAAGCGCTTGCGGGCAGTCCGGACGGAGGGTCATGGCCTCAAACGGCTGCGCGTCCGCTTCAGCCTTCTCCCAGAGCGGTATTATGCTACCGCGTATCTCTCCGGCGAACTCGGCGGGAGTAGTGAATCCCCCCTGAAGCGATGCGTAGGCCGCCGTTATGCGCTCTGCCGAAAGTTTTTCCGCCTGATCAATCTCCTTCATAAGCTTTCCCATCCGGACCGGGGCCATGTCCGCATTTTCAGGACGCCGCAATTCCATTATGCGATAATGCGATCCGTAAACCATGCCGGCGATCAGAACCAACGCAACAATAACCTGATAAAAACTCCTCTTGGGAGCGGACGCCCTAAGGTCGCGGCTTAACACCGCGCCGAAGACGGCGCCCGTCACAAGTCCCCCGACATGCGCCGCGTTATCAATGTTCGGTATCAGAAATCCGAAAAACAGATTTGCCGCCACTACCTTTGCGCCACTCTTTGCCAGCCTTCCGAAGACGCCCTGCATATCCCCTCTGCGAAGCACGGCAAAACCCACCAGCGCCCCGAAAAGCCCGAAAACGGCTCCGGACGCCCCTGCCGATACAATCAGCGGATGAAGCCAAAGCCCGCAAAGACTCCCCCCAAGCGCCGAGGCAAGATACGCGATCGCAAACGCCGTCCGCCCCATCATCCTTTCCAGCAGAGGCCCGACGTTCCATAGACACCACATGTTCAGGGCGATGTGGAATATCCCCACGTGTACGAATGCGGCGGAGAGGAGTCTCCACGGTTCACCCTCGATGACGCGGACCCCGCTCAAGGCCCCGAATCGTTCTATCTGAGCGGTTGTCGGGCGGGAAATATCAACCCCGTTCATCAGCATGAAGACGAACCAGAGGGCGTTGGCGGCGATCAGGAAGTACGTCGCGTGCGTGGTTGGGGCAAGCTCGTCGAGCCGTTCGACAAATTCCTCGCTCTCGCGATACTCCTGCGCGTCGTTTATAGCTTGAAGCACCTGCTCCGCGGTTCCACGGAAAACGCCCCCGGTTCTCCAAACCTCGGCATGAGGCGAGACATGGCCCTTCTGTACCAGATCGCGCAACTCCAGCGCGGAGTACGGACCCTGTACCTTGCCGAACTGGTCAACCCACCAGATTTTCTGTTCAAGCATGTGACCGGTCCGTCCCGGCTTTGGAGCGCCGCAGCCATGCCGCAATCTTCAAAGCGGGAAGCCATGTTTCCCGGCTCCCGGCCCTAGATCGCCAGAGCCTTGAGCAGGTCGGCCTTCTGCCGGAATCCGGTCAGGCGGGTTGCAACCTCGCCGCCCTTGAAGAGGATCAAGGTCGGTATCGCCTGCACCCCGAACGCCCCGGCCTGTTCGCCGTTCTTGTCAACGTCAATCTTGCATACCTTCAGTTTCCCTAATGTCTCGGCGGCTACCTCTTCCAGCACCGGGGCCATCATGCGGCACGGGCCGCACCACGGCGCCCAGAAGTCCACGAGTACCGGCAACTCGGACTGAAGCACCTCCGCGTCGAATTCGGCGTCGTTGATTTCCTTCACATTCTGTGACATGTCACGCTCCACTGGTCATAAGCCATGGTCCGGATGTCAGAAACTGTATCTATCATATGGGCATGGCGCGGCGTGTCAATCAAATCGCGGAAAAGATGCGGCGAATCCCATGCGGTCGAGAACGTATGGCGTCAGAAGGAGACATTTGGTAACATGCCCCCGCAAGCGGGAAACTCAAATGAGAGGTTATGTATCTCGCCTGTGATCCTGCATGGCAAGGAGAGACGGCAGAATGGTTACATTAATTCCAAAGGGACACGTCTGGAGATTTTTTCGGGCCGGCGGTCTTGATCAGGTCAATCTGGATTCCGCCCTTGATCTGGCTAACCTTGACAAGCTGGATCCCAAGCTCTGGGTGGCGCTGAGCTGCCCGGTGAAGGGTCTTGAATATGATGTGAAGACACTTGAGCTTATTGATACTGATAAGGACGGACGGGTTCGCATTCCAGAGATTCTTGAGGCTGTTAAGTGGGCGTGCGGCCAACTGAAGAACCCCGGCGAGTTGACAAAGTGCGCCGACGGCCTTCCACTGGCATCCATCAATGACCAGACCGACCTGGGCAAGGCGACGCTTATCTCGGCGAAACGCATTTTGATAAATCTGGGCAAGCCTGACGCCACATCAATAACCGTCGCTGAAGCGACTGATACCGCGAAGATATTCGCTCAAACATTATTCAACGCTGACGGCATCATCCCAGCCTCCGCCTGCCCCGATGCGGACGCGGCAAAGATCATAGGCGAAATCATTGTCTGCATGGGCGGAGAGATGGACCGAAGCGGGCAACCCGGAGTGAATCAGGCCAAGGTTGACGCTTTCTTCGCAGCATTGAAGGATTACAGCGATTGGAAACAGATAGGAGAAGCGATCTCCCCAGCCGGGGAGGGCGTGCTGCCGCTGGGCGACGCGACAGCGGGGGCCTTTGCCGCACTCCAGGTTGTCCGGCCCAAGCTGGATGATTATTTTGCGCGATGCCGCCTGGCTGCGTTTGATCAGCGGGCGACAGGCCCGTTGAATCTGCCGGATTCGGAGTATGCCGCGCTGGCCGCCAAGGACCTGTCAAAGTCAGCGGGGGACATGGGCGGACTTCCAATACAGAAGATAGAACCGAAGCGTCCGTTCAACATGGTCGAAGGCGTCAATCCGGCTTGGGTGAAACAGGTCGAGGCGTTCCGCAATGCGGTTGTCACGCCGCTTCTTGGGGCGGACAAGGCGACTCTTTCCGAGAGCGACTGGGGCAGTGTTCAAGCCAAGCTTGCGGCATATGAGGGATGGATGGGCTCCAAGAAGGGCGCAGCGGTCGAGTCGCTCGGCGTCGCGCGCGTCCGGGAAATAATGGCCGGCAATGTAAAATCAGTGATTGAGGACCTTATCCGGCAGGATATGGCCCTTGCCGCAGAGGTGTCCGGCATGGGGCACGTCGAACGGCTGGCGCGGTACTGTCGAGATCTATATAACCTGCTGACAAATTTCATCAATTTCGCCGACTTTTATGACATGCGAGGTTCCGCAATATTCCAAACCGGGACTCTTTACCTCGACCAGCGCAGTTACGACCTGTGCGTGCGCATTGATGATCCCAACGCGCATTCCGCGATCGCGACATTGAGCAAGATATATCTGATTTATTGTGTTTGCGTCCGCAAGGGGCTGGACAAAATAAACATAGTGGCGGCAGTCACTCAGGGCGATCCCGACTACCTGATGGTCGGGCGCAACGGCGTCTTTTATGACCGCCAGGGGAGGGATTGGGACGCCACGATTGTAAAAATCATTGACAACCCGATCAGCGTCCGCCAGGCGTTTCTCAGTCCTTACAAGAAGTTCATGAAGCTGATTGAGGCTCAAATCGAGAAATTCGCGGCGACCAAGGATAAAGCAATTCAGGATAAGGCCGCCGCTGCCGCAGCAACGGAGCCTTCCGCAGTCATCAGTGCCGGTAAAACGCCATTGAAGAAGGACCCGTTTGACATAGCGCGATTCGCGGGGATTTTTGCCGCCATCGGTCTTGCCCTGGGCGCAATTGGCGGGGCTTTTGGCGCGATCATGACTGCATTCGTTAAAATGGGGTGGTTCCATGCGGCGCTTGTGTTGGGCGGAATCGTAATTGTGATTTCAGGGCCTTCAATGATTATCGCATGGCTTAAGTTGCGGCAGAGAACGCTTGGCCCGATTCTGGAGGGAACCGGTTGGGCCATCAACGGCCGCATAAAGATCAATATCCCGCTTGGCGCCAGGCTGACAGCCGTCAAGAAGCTGCCTCCCAATGCCAGGCGTTCCCTTAAGGACCCGTTCGAGGACGTGAAGGCCAGGCGCCGCAACAGGATCATTGCCATGATCCTGGGGCTTATCCTCGGCACGGCCATAGGATGGTGGTGGACTTTCATCAGACCCCGCGCGACTGCGGCCACGCCTCCGCCGGCTGAAGCTGCCGCGACAGCCCCGGCCCCTGCGGCGGCGCCGCCCGCGCCTGCAAAACCATAAGCGCCCGCAAAGCGCCAACACTGTGTTAACGGCGCGGGGATGGCAGCGCGTTAACACATGCGCCTGCGGCGTTGCCGACATCGTTGTAGCATTTCCATCCGTTCATGGATGAGCATAATCCAGGCATGCCAAAGCCCGCTGTAGCGATGGGGATCCGCGCGTGGCGCATCGCCACGATCCTGATATTTATCGTCCTCCTGACGCAGGCCCTCGTTTTCTGGAACTGGACGGCGGACGACTCCTACATCACCTACGCATATTCAAGAAATCTGGCGCAGGGGAAGGGCCTCGTCTTTCAGGATGGCGAGCGCGTTGAGGGTTTCAGCAATCCGCTCTGGACCCTGCTGCTTGCGGGCGTTGCGAAGTTCGGTCTGCCGATGATTGCCTTCTCGAAGGTTGCGGGGCTGGCGTCTCTGGGCGCGCTCGCTTTGATCACATCCCAGATGATCCGGGACGCAGTTATCAGGTCGGGCGCGGCGTCTTCAAACAACATCTCTCAGGCGGGATTTATGCCCGCTGCCGCTGTCGGTTTGAGCCTGTTCTGCGCGTCTGTGGGGCTGCCCGTCTTCGCCGTGAGCGGCATGGAAACCATTCCTCACGCGCTTCTGGTCACAGCGCTGGCATGGTTTCTTTCCCGGCCTGTTCCGCCCTTCATTGCGGCGGGGATCGTCGCCGGGTTGCTGGGCGTCAGCAGGCCTGAAAGCCCGATGTTCGTATTCGTGTTCTGCGTCGTCGCCGCCCTGTCCGCGCGCAGGAAGGAAATCTCCCTGAAGCGCGCAATTGCGGCGATCTTCCTTGCGATTCTTCCCGGCGCGTGTTACGCGGCGTTCCGTCTTGCCTACTATCCGACGATCCTTCCGAATACTTACTACGCCAAACCGTCCGATATCTTCGGCCCGCCGTTTCCGTGGGGCGGGCTTCTCTATTTCCGGAGCTGGGCAGGCTGGTGGGGTTTCCTGGGCGTTCTACTTATCCCGGCGGCAATCGAGATCGGAAGCTCCCGCCGCGGACTTGTAATGTTCTCATTCGTCTGCCTTCAGGCGCTCTTCACATTGAGAAGCGGCGTGGACTGGATGCCGTTCGGGCGGTTCTGGACGACGGTCTTTCCTATCCTGTGTGTTCTTATCGCGGCGGGTATGGGGCGCATGACGCGCCCGATGGCGGGCGGCAGATTCGGCAGACTGCTTGTTATCGCCTCCGCCGGCCTTTGCGCGTTGAACCTGCCCGGCAATCTTCGCCTCAGTCGCATGGAAGAATGCTATCCGCTTGACCTGATGCGCTCGAAGACCGAGCCGGAGATGGCGCAGTGGGCGGTCAGCCATTTCCCGCCTGGCGCGACGGTGGCCTACAAGCGGCAGGGAGCATTCTTCTATTTAAGCGGTTTCAGGAGCATTGACATCTTTGGACTCGTTGATCGCAGGATGGCGCTCATCTGGAATATGAAGGCATCCCGCGCCGAGAGGGAGGCGGCCATGACCGGCGAGACGCTCAGCCGCTCCCCCGAGATAATCCTCGTCACCTCGCGCATGATCCGGGACACGGATTCGCCGGCGATCTTTTCAAGCTTTGACGGCGCGCTCTATCGCGGCGCGATGGATGCGAAATATCAAGTTATGGGGCAGTTCGTCCACTATCCCGGCATGACCACTGTGATCTTTGTCCGTCCCGACCTTATCGGGCAGGCGCGCAACTGGCATGACGATCTGCGCGAGGGGAACATGAACCGCGCCGGAGTTCCGGGCTACATTCTTCCCGACTGGGACGATTTTTACTGAGTTGTGTTAGCTGGGATTCACCATCGTCCTGTCCGCTGCCATGGCGCAAGCGGCAAATTGCCGGAATCCCGTAGCGCAAAGCGGGCGTTTCGTCGTAAAATTCCGATCAGCATCCGGGGAGGACCTTTACAAGGAGGAAGCACATGAAAATGCGGGCGGCAGTGGTTGGTCTCGGCATCGGCAAGGCGCATGCGGCTGTCTATGCGGAGCGCGCGGACGTTGAACTCGTCGGTCTGGTGGATACTGTTCCGGAACGTCTTCGGCAGGCGGCGGAGGCCACTCCCGCGCCGACGTTCGGCGACCTGGATGCGATGCTCGCGGCGGCGAAGCCCGATATCGTAAGCATCGCCACACCACCGCATCTGCACTATCCCCAGGCTAAGGCCTGCATAGAGGCCGGGGCGCATGTTCTGGTAGAGAAGCCGCTCGCCGCCACAGCGATCGAGTGCGAGACGCTGGCGCGTCTGGGCGAGGAGGGCGGGCGCGTCCTGATGGTCGCGCAGAAAAAGCGCTTCATTGAACCTAACCGCTTCCTGAAGGAAAAGGTCTCCGGCGAATGGGGGCCGGTGAAAGCGGCGTCGGCGCTCTACTGGCTCGGCCGCGTCGAGCTTGACTGGTTCTGGGACGACGGTCAGGGCGGGGGTCCGCTGGTCGAGAACTCCGTCCACATGATAGACATCCTGCGCCACCTCATCGGCGACGTGGAAACCGTTTATGCGGCCGGCGGCAACCTGTTCATGGAGCATCGCCGGCCCGTGCCGGACCTGGCCTGCGCGACGCTCAAGTTCAGGAGCGGCGCGGTCGCCTCGCTGGCCCTCGGCTACGGCTCGGAGTGGAACTTTGCAAGCGAGAGCCTTTACCTGGCGACCGACAAGGCGACGGCGCACATGACCGGCCCGTTTGACAGGCCGAACCTGCTGCGCTGGTCCATGCGCGGAAGCGGCAGGACGGAATCCCGCGAATTCAATCCAAACGGCTTCCCCGAGGAGATTGATGCCTTCCTGAAGGCAGTCCGCGGCGAGAGCGCCAATCCCGTCCCGGCGTCGGACGCGGCGAAGTCCATCGCCGTGTGCCTTGCGATAAAGGATTCACTGAAAACCGGCAAGCCGGTCGAGATGGGTTGACTCGCGGAGGCCGCCGATGTCCGCTCAGACTAGTGTTGCCGGCGGTCCGAATGACCCGACGTTCGCATTGAGCGCGGATCGCCGCCCGGACGTTGACTGGCTGCGGGCGTTCGCCGTGCTGCTTCTGGTCCCGTTCCATACGGGGCTGCTGTTCTGCGATTGGGGCTTCTTCCCACTCAAGACCGGCGAAAATCACGAGGCGTTCGCCTACTTCTGCGGCATATTGCATCAGTTCCACATGCCGCTTCTCTTCGCCCTGTCCGGCATCGGCTCTTGGTTCGCGCTGCGGAAGCGAACGCCGGGCCAGTACGTTGAGGAGCGATTCAAACGCCTCTTCGTCCCGCTCGTATTCGGGACCATCGTGATCGCCCCGCCGCAGACCTATCTTCAGCGTGTCAACGAGGGGGCATTCAATGGGTCATATCTTCAATTCTATCCGGACTTCTGCAAAGGAATATATCCAAAGGGCAACCTGAGCTGGATGCACATGTGGTTCGTCCTTTATCTCTTCGTATTCTCGCTGATATGCGTAAGGCTTTTTATGCGGATCAGGGAGTCGCGGGATTCCGGCATCAGGGAGAGGACGGCAACCTTATGTGAAAAACGCGGCGGCATCTTCCTCCTGGTCATTCCAATCGTCCTCAGCGAGATTCTGCTGCGCCCGGCCTTCCCCGGGATGCAGAACCTTGTGTGGGACTGGGCGAACTTCATCACCTACATCAGCTATTTCATTTTCGGCTTCCTGATAATGTCGGATGAGAGATTCCAGATGGCGCTTGATCGGGATGGAGGTTTTGCGCTGGCATTCGCCCTCGGCACGCTTGGCGTGGGCATAGCCATCAACCTGTTAAAGATTGTCCCGCCGCTGGGATATTCGCCCGGTTCCATGCTCTCCCAGACGCTTGGCGCGGTCAACAGGTGGTTTTTTGTCCTGACAATCCTCTGCTACGGCAGGCGATTTCTGAGCTTCAGCAATCGCCTGCTGCCATACGTCTCGGAGGCGACATATCCCTTTTACATCCTTCATCAGACCGTCATATGTCTGATCGGGTTCAAGGTCATGCGCTGGAACATGTCGGCAGGATTGCGATTCCTGATAATCTGCGCGTTGACATTCGCGGCTACAATCATCATTTATGATTTGTTCGCTCGCAGAACCAACGGCGCAAGGTATCTTTTCGGGATGAAACCCATGAAGCGCGGCGAGAGTTTATAGGCGTTATCGAGTGTCAAATTGGGTTCGTTGGTTCGTCGCGTCATTGAGGCGCGGCGGGAAAGCGGGTAAAATTGAATTAAATAATTCCAGGCTTTTCCATTTCCCCTCCTAAGGCTGGTCTTTCTTTACTGCCCCGAGGGGATCAATCATGAGAGGAGTACCCGATGTCCGAAAAAAAGAATCGCAGACTGTCCGTTGAGCGACTGGAGAACCGGGTGATGCTGTCAAGCGTCGTTATGCTAAATCAGGATGACGACGGCATCCTTGGTGGGGGCGGTTCCCTGGCCTGGGAGTTGGAAGTGACGTATCCAGCGCCGGGCGGTCTATCAAAAATGGATATTTACCGGTTGACTGACAGTTTCGGACACGAGCTTAAGTTCACGACTTCCGGCGTCGGCAACGCGAAAGAGTTCATGGTTGACCTCAAGCAACAGTTGACGGATTCGGAAGGCAATCCGACCCCAGACATAGGCGATTCAGAGCCGAATAATCAGTTTGACGATACCACCTGGGTGATGGCCGGCAGCGAAGATGCCCTTTACGGGTTGGGGGTGCATTCAAACGTTGCAGAAGGATTATTGCAGATATACCTGTGCGAGCTTGACGTGGACGGCAAGGTCCTTCAAGACCCGGAAGGGGATCCGGGCGTCCCCAAAGTGGCGGGGATTGACACCATCCCGATGTCGTCGCTTGTGGTCGGGCAATCGTATCCGCTGTCTTTTGAGACTATGGGTGGAGAGCCGATCGGCATTCAGGTGACGTTCATCTGGAATGAATGGGATTATGGCACAACTGTGGGTAGCGCGCCGCAAGCCAGTATCCAGATATGGCACAACGCGACCGGCATACTCGGCAATATGACATTCCTGGGCATCCCGGTTAATGCAAGCGCCAGTATTCACGAATACGCGGATTCTCCGGCCCAGCAGGCCTGCCTGGGCGGAACGATTGACTTCGGCTACACGCTGGGGCGCTCCGGAACAGGACTGGAGCCGGCTTACTACAATGCGGCTCCGACGTCGCTTCTTTACTTTGACGCCGATATCCCGCTGGTTTCAGCGGATACGCTCATCGGACTTGGGCAAATCATCGTGCGGGGTTCAGTCTATGACATGGAATTCCAGTCGCTCCAGCCGATGTCGTCCCTTCTTCAGGTATCTGTCTACGGCTCTCTGAGCAGGCTGACCGTCCACGAGGAGGACAACATAGACACGCTGAGCAGGAATACCTATACGTGGATAGGCGTAGGCGCGGTTCTTGGTCAGGCCGAGATCAACAATTTTGAAAGGGTTTTCCTTTCAGGAGACAGGATCAACCTGTTGACGCTGAAGGACACGGATGACGCCAGGGGCATAATCCACGTCGGCGGGACCTACACGAATTACATCAAATCATATGTGGATAATCTGGAGTTGGCCCTGATTACGGGGTCTTTCAACTATATCGAGTGCGAACGCGGAGACCTGCACGTCTATACCGAATCCATCGTATGGAACATCGGCACCATACTGGTCAAGGGCGGTTCGATTGACACGCAACGGCTGGATGCAGAGGCCATGGCTCTCACTACCCGATGGAACATCGGAATGCTGAAGACGGAGGCTTATAAGGGAACGCCGGGAGGGGATATCAACATCGAAGCCTACTGTCTTGACGGCGGCGTGAACGCAATCATCAGCGCGGGCGACTTTCTAAACAGCGACGTTCACGGCACCGTCATGGTCAATACGCACATCGGCTACATCATTGTGGCCGGGCAGTTCGGCAGGAGCGAGCCGTTGGCCGAATGGCTTGCCGATCCCGTGGTCGTGCGCCGCGGCGCGATCAACTACATGGACATCGGCAAGGGCGGCGTCGCGGCGGTTGACGCGGTAGGCCTCGGGACAATTATCATTCGCAACGGGACCGTCTACGAGACGAATGTTCCGGATGGCGAGGGCGGATTCAAGACGATTGATTCCGGGATGTATTTTGCGCTCGCCACTCTGGGCAGTCTCCAGGTCAAGAGCGGCAGGTTCAAAGCGACAAAATTCGTAGCCGGGACATCCGTATCCTCAGTGCTCATCAACGGTGATTTTGTAACTGGAAGCGGCGAAATCCGTTTTGCAAACTGTGGATATTTCGCAGTTACGAACGGTAACATTCTGGCCGGTTCGCATATTGAGTTTCATAACGTCGGCGTTGTGAACGTGACCGGCAACGGAACAACCACCGGACTCATTAAGGAAGACACGAACATCCTCGTTCGCGGCAATATGGGTCAGCTTGTCACCAACGGCATTAAGGGGACTTTCGAGGCTTCCGTGCCTGGCGTTTCGGATGCCAAGGACCATCTGGCGACCATTGCAGTCGAGGGCAACCTGGGCAGCATGAGAATCCAGCGCACGAGGGTAAATGGCCCTGGCGGCAACATGGTTCTGGCCAAGGTTCACGTCGGGTTTAACGGCGGGCAGGCAAGCCTGCTGGATCTGACGGTCGAGGGCAATTTCCAGGACAGTGTGGTTGTCGTCGGCGCCACCAACCTGCCGGGTTCCAACACGCTCGGCATGGTCAGGGTGAACGACATCACGCACGACGCCGGCCACAAGAACAAGGACGGCAATCCGCTGCCGTTCGGTTTCACGGCGATTCGATTCGCATATTCCGTTCCGTGGAAGACCGGAGCCGACGCCCTGGGTTATTTCTGGAGTTTTATCAGTTGGCCTTACTTCTGATTTGACCGGTTCCGGCCTGGCGGACGATCCGGCGGCATGGCGGGGATGAGCGCCTGAATGAAGGCTTCGTCGTCTGCCGCGTCCGGCGGCATGAAACCTCTCGCGATCATCCGGTTGCGCAGAGCCTCGGCCATTTCCCCGGCTATTCGCAGTCTCGCGCCCTCGTCAAGCGTATCACGGCGTTTCAGAAATTGCGCGACGGCCTCAAATTCCGCCGGGTCCAGCCGAACGGTCGGCATCTGCGGCGTCTGCATCGCGTCGGACTCGATCTCCGGCATCACCTCGCTCAGTCCGCCGACATGCTCCCTGACGACAACCGTGCCGGCGGCAAAATCCCCGAGTCGTCTGCATGAGGGCGTGAACATCATAAGGCATGGTCCGATCCCGAGCAGGTCGGGATATCGCGTCAGATTCCGGATGACGGACGGCCAGAAGCCCGGGCTTCGCCCGTCCGATTGCAAAACGCGCAATCGCATAAGCCGTTTGCCCGGCGTCTGCCCGAACCAGAAATATTCGAACAGGACGAAGTAGAACCATTGATAGATGAACACGCCCAGCGAGACCAGAACGGAACCTCCCGTTGACAATCCCGGCAGCCTGGAGAGCAGTCCGACGTTCAGGGCTTCAAGACCGAAGATCAGCGGGATAAGGATGCCGTATTTGATCGCCAGGTCAATGAGCCATGCCAGTGTTCTGTTGCCCAGACCGGCGGCCTCGAACTCGAGCCGGACAGATTCGGGCGTGTCAATGGTAAGAATGTCTGGCCCCGCGGAAGCGGCGTTCGATACGTTTTTCATGTCCCCATCCCCGAAATTTTGAGTATCTTGACAAACGCTTTGATCTTTACGGGCGAGTCTGGATCGCCGGATTCAATTCTCAGGAGCGGTTTGTGAGCTGCGGAGAGATGCCTCTGGATTGCGACCGATTCCATCTGGTGCGCTGCGCAGCCCTTCGCGGCGCAATATATAACGCCGTCTGCGCGATAAATCTCGATAAGGCATCGCAGACGTGAAAGACGGTTTGTATTCGGCGACAGGCACGGACACCGCGATGTCATAAGCGACCTGTCCGCCAGCGCGTCCAGCATGCCGTCAACAGAAGCATCATCTGGACATCCCGGGTCAGGCAGAGCCGCGGAGCCGGAACAAAGGTCGTCAGCCACAATTATCGCCCCAGCGTCCTCGATTGAACGCGGCAGTTCCCACCGGTCGTTATGATGTGGAGAACCGAGCAGCAGCAACCGGGGTCCGGTTATCTCCCCGCCGGGACGCATCTCTTCTGCTTCTGTCAACAACCGTCCAGCCGCTTCAAGCCATTTCTCCGGCGGAATCCGGGTGAATGTTCCGATGGCGCGCATCCTGTCGCTACCGCGCAGACAACTGCGCGCCGGGTTAAGGCGCATCAGCTTTCTGCCGATTTCTGCGCAGTCCAGGTGAAGCCGTATCGAATCGGCCAGCCGGCGGCGACTTATAGCCCCCCCCCGGAGTTCCTGCAACCTCCGGAACAGGTTGAGGACTTCCCCTCGCCAGAAATCTCGCAGATGTTCGGGTTCGCGCTCGCTCGGAACGCGCATGACATGGATGCGGCACAGCCCCTCCAGAACCTCCGCAATCTCGCCTTTGCATCCGCATGTCGTCGGAATCACAATCAGGTCGAGCTTCGCCGCCATGCCGCAGGAGTCATCAAGAAGGCAGGCCAGAGAATCGGTGACAACTGGACAAGTCCCTGAATTTGCGCAGTCCGTCCCGTCATCCGATTTGCCGAGGGCGCAGAGTTCCATCTTCTTGAAGCCGGCTGAGTGAATCAGTTCCGGTGGAACAATGTTGCAATAGATCCCGACGGTTGTGCGTTCAGCGCCTGTGGTTCGGGTGAAGATACGGTCAGCGCTGGCAGCGTCAAAAAGGCGCATCGCAGACGGCCTGCCGGGGTAGTCGGCGGAAGCGGATGATTCTGCTTTCAGATTGTTTGTTGTATTCGTGTCGCCGATTTCAGGATGCCTCGACAGTTGGCGAAGACAGTTGCTCAACAAATTTCCGGAAAAGGTTGTCCATGTCCGATTGTTTCATCCGCCCGTCGGCGGGAGCCTTCAGAATCATCGTTTGTATGCCGGCCTTCTCCATCGCTGCTGCCAGCCTTTTTGCGCGAAAACCTTGCGCATGGCAACCGGCAATCTGATGAATGACCACGCCTTGAACGCCCATCTCCCGCGCAAGTGAAACACATGAGTCCGCCGTCCGCGCGATCCCGCAGGCAGATGCGCATGAATGCGCGGCGTTGAAATCACAAATCAGCTCATGATCGGAAAGCGCCAGTCTGCCTATCCCGCAATGGTCTTCCGCCACGACGACGCATCCGGCCCTCTCCAGCGCGGCAACCGGCCTCCAGTTCGGCCAGAAGAAGGGAGAACCGGCCAGAAGAACGCGCGGCATATCACGCCTGAGACCGCCCAGAGTCTCATTCTCCAGCCACTCCGGGCCGTTCTTGATCCGATTCTGCAACTCTCTGCCGAGCCTGCTGCACGCCTCCGTCCATCGTCCCGCGTCGCACCTCAGATACGTCGCTGCGACGAGCATTGCGTCAAGCCCGGTTATGGGGGGAGGGATGTTTTTTTGGGATTCGCGGATCCGTCGGAAAGCGGCCCTTGCCGATCGGATGGCGTCGGCGGCCCATTTCAACCTGTCTGCGGAAACTCTCCTCCCCGTGAGTTTCTCAAGCCAGGAGAGAAGGCGTCGTGTTTCAAGCTGCCGGACCGCGGTCGAGGCGTTCGCTGTATCATTCAAACGGAAGGTCGAGCAATAGGCGTCAAGAATGTTGCCAAGTCCGGCCTTCCATTCGCAGGCGGTCGGGATTACAAGCGCGTCAATCTTTCCGTACGCGTCCCCGCCGGGGAGCAAATGCGCCGCGATTGCCTGCGCCACGCCGCAGCATGATTGCGGGAGCAGACTGTCGGCAACCGAGGCGTCGGCCCCCCGGCCCGCGCACAGTCTTAAAGGAAATCCCCCAGCCGCGAAGACAAGCTCCTCCGGAACGCTTCCGCATAGCAGTCCGACCAGTTTGCGCCCTTCCTTTGCGGCGGCCAGAGCGTCAGGCGTGATCGGCATCTGCCCGGCGACGCGCAGGAAGTAGTCCATTTCCTCCGGACGGCCCGGGATCTGGAGCGAGAGATCATCCCTGTTGTCCGAGTTCGTCCGAGCCATATCGGTTCAGGTCATTCGTATTCGGCTTCCAGGATAATGGCGCGCGTTGGCGCGGGCAGCGCCACCCATTCCTTTGAGGGATCAAGCCCCGCGCATTCCACTCCGCCGACCGTTACGCGCTTGAGAGGGCTTTTATCAGGATGACGGAACCGGACGATCACGCGCTCTGGCGGATTCCGCAACGGCGGCTTTAATTCTGCGCGGATGCGTCCGGAATCCGTCATGCTCTGGTAGACAATGCTCATCGGGCCGAAATACGTGACGACGTCGCTCATGGCGGCGCGCCGCCCGTCCCGCATCCAGTAACGAGGAATCCCGCGCCCGATGTAAAGATCGTTGCCGGATTCCTGAACGAACATCAGCCGCATCCAGTGCGTGGCCTGCGCTTCGTCGGAGGTCTTGAAGTGATCGCCCCATACCTCGTGCAGCTCCGGCAGCGGATGCTCCACTAGCATGGCCGTATCCTGACGCAGGGCGGAGGCGAGACCGTTGAAAAACGCGCGCAGGAAATGCTCCGGCTGGTCGCGCATCAGGTAAGGTTCGCAGAACCAGTGCAGATTGGGCTGCATCGAGAATCCGCCCCGGTCGAACCACCATCTCTCGAAATCCGGGAAGCTGTATCCGAAACGCTCGGAGAGATAACGGTTGTCCTCGAAGTCCTTGAGTATCCAGGTCGCCTCCCTGCCGTCAGCGGGCAGGAGGCGCGTCGGGATCATGTGAATCGCGCCTTCAAGAGTCTCCCTGAGCCAGCCGAAGTCGCGTCCGCGAAGGTATAAGCGCGACGGTTGATGCGGAACCCACGTTCCGTCGCGAAGTTTCACGACGGGCGAGCGCGTCATGGCCTCCTTGAAGCCCGCGCGAAGGTCTGCCGCGTACGCGTCGGCTTCGGCGGTCAATCTTGGCCCATCCGGATGTCCCGCATCGCAGAGCGCCGTCGCGGCGCTGTTCAGGCCCCACCACGTGAAAGTGTTGGTCGAGAGCCAGAAGGAGAAATCCTGCACATCCTCCAGCGCGCCAGCGGGAAGGAATCCGTATTCAAGCGCGCGCCTGCCTGTCGGGTCTGTCTTCTTTGTTCGTGAACGCTGCCTGATCACCCAGTCGCAGCCCTTGATGATCGCTGGGGCGGCGTGCGCGATCCATTCCCGGTCGCGCGTCAGACGCCAATGCTCGCCCATGCACCATAGTACCCATCCATGATGTTGATTGTAATCCCCGTTCTCGTAACCGCCGGAGCCGTAGAACACGCCATCGTGGTCGCTGAAATCGCCCGGCAGCGGGACGGTTCCCTGGTACCGTATGAATGCCTCCAGCCTGTGCTGCGCCTCGTCATGCCAGCCTCGGCGGTCAAGCGCGCTGATTATCATACATGACTCGTTGGAGAAGTTTCCGTAATGGAAGCAACCGACCCGCGTGAAGATGCTTCCGCAGCCCATTTCTTCATCGTCGGCGATCATGATATGCGTGGTCTGCGCCCGGAAGAAATTGCGCATGATCGGCTCTGGTATTTCAATCTGCGCCCCCGCATTCACGCGCTTAATCCAGAATTCCCGGACCTCTTTCGCTTCCCGGGTGAAATCCTTCTCCCTCAGCGCGGAAATATCAGCGTCGGATTCCAGCGTTATGTAGGGCAGCTTAAGCGTGACGTCGTGCGACTTCCCGGGTGGGATTTCGACGTTGTAGCGAATCCCTCCATTCGTTTCTGTCAATGTTCCCTTGCCCGCAGTGTCGAAGATGAACCTGAGCCATTCCCCCGAATCGCGTTTGCAGAGAATCGCGTCGCCGCGAATGACAAGCGCGTCCGCGGCCCGTTTGCGATCCTCGGCCTCTGTGTCGGTCCGTATGGTCAGCCCGGTACTTATCGGGCTATCGGAATCGTTGGAGAACCTGAACCGGAGCATTGCGATTACAGGTTCGGAGGAGTCGCCCGGCTTGTCCAGCATGCTGCGGCGCAAAGGCGTTGCCAGAGCCGTCTGCTCAATCTCCGCCGCGCCTTCTCCGAATACGGCGTGAACTATCGGCAGGCAGTCCTCCTCGATGAACCGTCCGCGTCTGACGTGACCGTCAAGCCCGAAACGGAGCGCCAATTCCCATCCGGCATTCACGCATCCGGTATCCGGTCCGGCTACGCGCCTGATGAAGTTGCCTGGGCATTCAATGTCGCCGTTTGGCTGCAAGCGGAATTTCTGCCTGCGATTCTTGCAACCGAGCGCAAACGGCAGCGGCAGCTTGGGGGGCATCGCAGCCCATGCCTTCGGCCATGTCTGTTCCTCACGCTGTATTACGCGGTCATAAACGCTTCCCGCGAAACCGATGGGCCTGACTATCTCTCTCGGTTCTCCGCCCGGAAGCTTGATCTGGACATCCAGGTCTGGAATCAGGATCGAACCTTCGGCGACAAGGTCGTCCATGCTGAAGGAGAAGCTTTCCTTAGCGGTTCTGAGGGTGACAATTGTGTTGTCATTGCTTGCCGGCTGGTTCGGGCGGGACGCAAGCAGCCGAATGCGAAGGCCGTCCGGACAGTCCTTCAGCGCGCATTTCCAGGAATCAGGACCGGCAATCTGCGTAACGCTGTTCCCGTCAAGTGGCTTCAATTCCGTCAGCGCGCCGTTATAAACCTCCACGTGCCCATCCCACCGGCTTCCGGACGGCCTGTCGCAGCCGAACAGCGCCAGCGCCTCGCGCTCGACGACTTCCGTGTCCGTGAAAATGCTGATCCTCTCCGGTTCCGGACAACCTTCCGGCAAAGCGATGTCCAGCGCCAGCGTCCTGCGGAAGGTCACGTTGAAATCCTTTTCGTTCGGGAATTCGACTTCCGCCAGCGGCGCGAAGACGATCTGAATGCTATTGCCGGATTTCATCGCCCTTGTGTCGGCATTCAGCCGTCGCCCGTTGAACCAGTCGTCAATCGGCCGCCATCCTGAGCCTGCGGCGCCAAGCCCCATGTTCTCAGGGCGAACTCCGGGCCAGCGATGGTTCAGATAGGAGATCCTAATCCGGTCGAGGGCGACCTTTGAATCCGGAGAAAACCCAAGAACAATACGAGCCACGTTGCGCGGCTCTTCCCAGATGAATCTGAAACATCCGGGAGACGCCGTCTCCCGTTTTACTGCGAACGGCGCGATATCAAGCGGCATGGTCCTGCCTCCTTGACGAATGAATGTCGTAACGCCAGTATTCTATACGATAAGGCAACTGCTGGTAAGAAAAAGCGCGATTTGTTCCTTGACCGGCGATTGGCCATTCCGGAATCGCGCTGAGGCAACAACCGCATGTTTTCCGGATGGCTTGACTGCAAGGCTTCGGTGTGGGAAGCTTTGAAGAGATGCGCGATTAATCAGGAAACAGGCATCAATCCCGCATGCATACCATGTGCGATATTTCAGATAAGACTGCGCCACGGAGAACCAGCCGAAGGAGATCGCTGTACGCGTTTGTTGCGACCGGCGTCATCGGCATCGCGTGCCTTGTCCCGCTTGAGTGCATAAGCCGGGTGTTGAGCGGGCTGGAGATAACCGGGTTTCCGCTTGCGGTGCGCGGGCATGGAACCCGAAATCCGAATTTCTACGGCGCTGATCCATACAAGATATGGAACTCCATGCACGTGGAGGAGGTTCTTCGATCCTCCCCGCGTTATTTTGACGACTGGCCGGTTCGGATTGAGACATTTTCCTGCGGGACAAAGCATCCGTATTATATATTCAAGCCCAATATCAGCCTGACAAAACGCACACTTGGCGAGATGGTTGCCGCGCAACCTGGCGACAGGATAATGTGGTCAACAAATTCATGGGGATTGCGGGGACGTCATTTTCAATCCCCCAAGCCGCCGGGCGTTTTCCGCGTTATTTGCCTGGGGGGCAGCACCACCGAAGGATCGTTTTCATACGGCAACGAGGAGACGTATCCGGCGCAGTTGGAACGCGCGCTTTCGGAAAGATACCCCGGGGTCAGGATTGAGGTGGTCAACGCCGGGCATCACGGGTATTTGATTGATGACATAACAGCGCTGGTTGAAATGCATTCCGGACAGGGAGCGATTTTTCGGGATGCCGACCTGATTCTCCTGTACTCCGTAATAAACAATATCCGTTTCCAGCCATGGACGGATGTTCCGTTTGGCAATCCCGCGCAAGCTCCTCTGCCCGGTTGGATGGCCTCTAACCTTGCGTTATATGGAATCATCAGGAATCTGGTCGCTCCGGAGCGCGGCTATCATCCCCCTCATGGATTCATCAATTCAGAGTCGCTGGTCAGGGAGACATTCGAGCCTGCGTATCGGAATGCGCTCGCGCAGGGACGAAACATGGGCGTTCCGATTGTGGCGCTGACATTCTGCCACGTCGTCAATCGCAACCTGAGGATGCCGCGCAGCCATTATCGGAACTATACCGATTGGCTGTATGGCAAATGGCATCCCTTCACGTATGGAGAGATTGAGACAATAATCAGCGTCTACAATGACTCTGTGAAGCGCGCAGTATCTGACTCCAGAGCGATGCTGATTGACATGGAGGCATTCTATCCGAAGGATACGCGATATTTTGATGACGCCTTCCACTTCACTCCTGAGGGGAACCGGATGTTCGCGGAGATTCTGGCTGAGAATCTTGCCGAGGATGTCCTGTCTGAAACACCCGACGGTCTTCGCGTCCGACCCCGGCAGAAAATGACGGAGCCATCAACGGATGAAGGCGGGGAGTGAACCTGAACTACCTGACGGGAGGCGAACAGGGAGCCGGATCATGCGGGCGTTAAAGCTGTCATATCAGGGACATGTTATGTGTGTGTCATATCGCAAGCTTGACCTGACGGGTGAATATCACGGGCTTTAGAGGCGCGGATTGGCTCAAGCATCGGGTTGTGCCCGATACCGCCGCCAGACGCCACAAGCGGCTGAGACTGTGCGAGCAAAGAACAAATCCATAAACGCAGGGAGTTGTATCAGGAGCCATAATCGCAGGGGCATCATTCATTAGTTCCCGTCGTAAATTCCCTCCGGCTGGCGGAACTGCCGCATGTTAGAATACCCCATCTCAGTCCGGCGTCGGCCATCAGACAATTACATGATCATCTTCTGAGCAAGTAAAGCGCATGTCCGGAATACAATATCACCCCCGTTTGAAACCTGGAGACCCGGGACCGGACGACCATCGCCAGCGTGTCAGCTTGCGCGCCATGCTGATAGGCGCCGCGCTAACGGCCTTCCTGGCCGCGTTCGCGCCTTATAACGATTTCTATCTCTGTAACACCTTCTTCACCGGCAATCACCTTCCCATCGGCGTCGTCTTCATGATGCTTGCCCTGACGCTGGTCGTGAACTCGGTGTGGAAGCTCGTCGCGGAGGGCAGCCACCTGAGATCATCGGAACTGGCCGTGATCTGGACCATGATGGCCTGCGGCGGAGCGATGGTCGGGTCGAACCTTATGCGTTACTGGTACGGAGCGCTGGTCCTGCCGACGTATCATGGTCTGAGTAATCCGACGTGGGAGCCGGTCATCAAGCTGATCCCGCCCGGACTGCTGCCGACCAGCGATCCGGACTCGCGGATCATATGGGATTTCGTCGAGGGAAAGGCGTCGGTTCCCTGGGGGACATGGATTGCGCCGTTGCTGTTATGGACGGTCTACATCGGCTCGATGTTCATGATGCTGCTTTGCGTTTCCGTCATAATCCGGAATCAGTGGACATACAACGAGAACCTTGCGTTTCCTCTGGCGCAGTATCTTCAGGAACTTGTCCGGGAACCGGCGAAGGGGCGCATGTTCAATGATTTTTTCCGCAACCGCCTGACGTGGCTGGGCGCGGCGGTCCCGATTGTCTACTTCGGGCTGCACGGTCTTCATACCTACTACCCTCGAGTTCCGGCCATACCCATAACGTGGAACGTGCGCCAGATGTTTTCCTCTTTTCCCTGGAACGCGGCCAGCGGAGACATGAGCGAGGGAAACTTCCACATTTCGATGATCGCTTTTGCAATGCTTGTGCCATCGGACATCGCGTTCAGCCTGTGGTTTTTCTTTCTTTTGTTTGGCATGGAGGATGTGGCGCGGGTTGGCCTGGGGTCTCCCAAGCTTGAGGACCCCGGGATTGCGCGGGAGCTTGGCGGGACGCTCGCTCTTTTTCTGATGCTTTTATGGAACTCGCGCGCGCACCTGGGGAAAACCTTTCGAGCGGCATATGCGATGATGCGCGGAATGCCGGCGGGGGGGGAATACCGCGCCGAGGGACGGGCTGCGATCGGCGCCGCGTTCTTCATGGCTGTTTGCGTGGTCTGGATGCGCTGGTGGGGAATGGCCGTGGTCCCGGCGCTTGCCTTCATGTCGCTTGTGGTCGTCATTAATGTTGTGCTGGCCAGGGCTGTCTGTGAGGCGGGCATGTTTCACGTGGAACTGCGCGTTGACCTGGCCAACGCGATCATGATGATCTTCGGGGCAAGGCTGCTGGGATGGCAGACCGCGGCAATCCTCTTTATCTGCGCCTGCATCATCGGAGCGGACCTGCGGGAGGTGCTTCTCCCCCACGCCATGAACAGCCATCGTCTGGCTTCCGGCTGCGGGGGCATCCGGCTGAGGCCGCTTCTGGCCGCGATGGCGCTGGGCATTGGCGTGGCGCTGGTTTCAGGCACGATCTCGAATCTGCTGCTGCAATACAATTTCGGTCTGCACCGGGAGGATTCCTACGGGAATGCGGGGCATTATCAGGGCAGGATGGGCTACATACTGACATGCTTCCGGGGGATCCGGGGCGACGGGCGCATGACAGCCCACGCGCTGAGCGGGATGGCGATAACCGGATTCCTGGCCTTCATGCGGATAAGCGCGCCGTGGTGGCCGTTTCACCCGCTGGGATTCGTCATGGGCTTCGTTTATCCGGTGCGCTGCATGTGGCTGTCAATCTTCATGGGCTGGTTCATAAAGCTCTGCGTATTACGCTACGGCGGGGCGGGGCTTTACAACCGCCTGCGTCCCGTCATTTACGGGGCGATCATGGGCGAGTGCCTGATCGCCGGCGTTTGGATGGTTGTGGCCGTGATTGTTTATCTCAGCGGGTCGGAGCCGTATCCGATTCGCATACTGCCGACATAAGGCGCTCGACAAAGGTCATGACGTGTTGTACAGGTTATCGCCATCGTATGGAGCAAAGGTCAGCGGCGTATCGGTCAATGTCCGCTATATGGGACAACCTTATGGTTGACAAAGAGCGGGATTTTTCCGAGAATCCCCGCAGCAGGCGGAGAAGACGAGATACTCGGACCTGTTGAAACGCGGCTGCTGGAGGGGGGGGGGAAGGACGCGAGATTTCTTTATCCAGCGGAGGGGGCTTGCGTTCCGCAGATGCGCGCGGAGGATCGCCCAAAAGACCGGTCTGCCGCGACAGGGCGTCGGCTGGCGGCGTCAATCCGCGTTCTCACCGGCGCATGCCGCCGGATTTCATCGCTTGCGCCCGCGTCCCGGACAATCCTGATTTGCATCGTGTGAATCGCGTCCCGGGGGGCGCGGGAATGACCCAATGCCGACAGGAAATGCGCGCATGAACCACATGGAAATGTACAAGGCGAAGCTGCGTTCGGCCGATGAGGCCGTGAAGGTCGTGAAGTCGGGAGACGTCGTCGAATACGGGCACTTCAACGGCAAGCCGATCGCCTGCGACAAGGCGCTGGCCCGCAGGCACGCCGAACTTAAGAATGTGGAAATCCACACGGCGTTGACTCTTCCCCCCCCGCCGGACACGGCGATGAAACCGGGCAGTTTCATTTTTGTGGACTGGCAGTTCAGCAAGCTCACGCGGATGCTTCAGCAGAACGGACTGGCGTATTACTCGCCGATCCTCTACCACAACGCTCCGGAAATGATCAGGGAAGGCAAAATTACGCGAAGAGACGTCGTCATCGCGCGCGTCTGCCCGATGGACGAAAAGGGCTTTTTCAACCTCGGCCCGCAGAACTCGGAAACGATGGCCAAGATGGAGATGGCCGGGACGGCCGTCATTGTCGAGGTCTGCAAGACGATGCCCGTCTGCCTGGGGGGGGCGGAGGAAAGCATTCACGTATCGAAGGTCAGCGCGATAGTTGAAGGGGCCGACGGCGATGGCCTGTTCTGCGCTCCGGACATATCGCCCGAACCGGAGGAGGTTAAGATCGCCGAGCACATTATGCCGCACATAAGCGACGGCGCGTGCATTCAACTCGGCATCGGCGGAATCCCCGCGCAGGTGGGCAAGCTGATTGTGGAATCAAACCTCAAGGACCTGGGCGGGCACAGCGAAATGATATCGGACGCGTACATGCGGCTCATCGAGTGCGGAAAGATGAACGGGAAACGCAAGAACATTGACCGTTATCGCGTGGCCTACACCTTCGCCGTCGGAAGCAAGGAGCTTTATGAGTTCATGCACAACAATCCCGCCATCGCCTCCTATCCGGTGGATTACACCAATGATCCGCGCAATATCGCCCGTCTGGAGAACTTCGTGTCCATCAACAACGCGCTGCAGGTTGATCTCTATTCGCAGGTCAACGCCGAGAGCATCGGCATGAAGCAGATTTCAGGCAACGGCGGCATGTGGGACTTCGTGATCGGCAGCCAGTGGTCGCGCGGCGGCAAGAGCTTCATCTGCCTGGCGTCAACCTATAATGCAAGCGACGGATCGCTCAGATCAAGCATAGTTCCGACGTTCGATCCGGGTTCCATCGTAACCGTGCCGCGCCAGATGGTTGATTACGTGGTGACGGAGTTCGGCGCGGCTCGCGTTAAGCTGATGCCGACGTGGAAACGGGCGGAGGCTCTGATCAACATATCACACCCGCAGTTCAGGGATGAACTCATCAAAGCTGCTGAGAAAATGAAGATATGGCACAAGGCGACGGCATAGACGGAAACGGGATCAGCGGCATTCACGCCACGCTTCGATCATGGCGGCGACGTTTTCCCGCGAGCGCGGGGAATCCTCCCGGATATTGTCAACCGGCGAGAGGATGAACCCGCCGCCGGGGGCCAGCGCGCTCATCGCATCGCGCGTCGCCTGCCGCGTCTGTTCGCGCGATCCCATTTCAACCGTCAGGAAACCGTTGACCCCGCCCCAGAGGCACATCCTGCCCGCGCACTTCGATTTCATGGCGGCCAGGTTCGTGGCCTTTCCCTGGATCGGGTCCGTGCCGATAAGGACGTCAACCCCCGCCTCGATTATCATGTCCAGCAGCGGCATGACGCCGCTTGTGAGGATGTAGCCGTATCGCGCGCCCGCCTGATGCGCGAGAGCGGCCTCGCGCTTCAGTATCGGCAGCATGAACTGCGCGTAAAGCGCCGGCGACCAGAAGTCGGTTCCCTCGTACCATGCGCGCCGGACGATCAGGTCGGGACGATTCTCCAGAGCGACCTCCATGCGCCGCATATTCCACGACGCGATGATTCCGAGGAGTTCCTTCAGAAAATCCGGCTCCTCCAGCGCCCAGAACAGTGGCTGTGTCGCGCCGCAGAGCCACATTAACGCGTCAACGCCCATGCGCCCCGGGTCGGAGCCGACTATGAACTCCGGGCTGCCCTCGCTGCGCCAGTCCGCCGCAAGGATCAACTGCAGTTTATCCGCCAGCGCGTGGGCCTTTTCCGATTGACTGCGATAATCGGCAATGTCCTCGGCGGTCGGCTCGGCGAAGAGATGGCGCAACGCCGGCAGGTCCTCGGGACCGGCGACGAGGAATTTCTCCGAGCGCGGCGCGAGATAATCGTCCAGCAGGGGAACGTGGTCGCCGTGCGGCCAGTCTTCGGTCTTGCGGACGGTGGCGGTGAGTTCGCCCGATGGGGTCAGGTACTTTCGTCGGAGAATCGTTCCGCCGGTGGTCTTGTCCTTTTCCCGCCCCTCCTCAATGTCCACGCCGGGCGTGAACCTGATCGGCAGGTCGGGGATTTCAACGCGCGTGTCCAGACCCATGTCAAGCTGCCTGCGGACGAATTCGGCGTGATTGCGGCAGCGCCCGCGCAGGGCATGGAAGATCATGAAACAGCACGGCGCGTAATCCGGAACGCCGCCGGAAATGGCCGCCGACAAGCGCTCTTTGGAGGTCATGCAGTCGGCCATCGCCTTACTTCACCTCCACGCATACCATCTTCTTCTTGTCCCGGATGAGCAATTTACCATCAGCGTAGACCGGCGGGGACCACGCCTCCGGCCCCGACAGCAGCCCTTCTGTCTTGCCCAGTTCCTTGTAGCCTTCCGGAGAAGGCTCTATCATCCTGAGCGTTCCGGTCTTGCCGTCAATGATGTATATCAGACCGTCGGCGAGTATGAAATTCCCCATGTCGAAGGTTACGCCGGCATCCTTCGAATCCCAGAGCTGCTTCCCGTCAAGCGTCACGCACCGGAACGCCCCGTTCAAGTCTGAACTGTTGCTGTATATGTGGCCGTTGATGATTATCGGCTGCGGTATCTTGGAAGCGACCGTCTTGTCCTTCCAGAGCAGCTTCGGCTTGAAAGCGTCCCCTTCCTTTTCGATTGATATCATCTGCGATCCGGCGTTGTAACCCCCGGTCAGCAGGATGCGCGTCGCGTCAACGATCGTCGGGGATGGGATATGGATCATGCAGAAGTATCCGGCGTATTCCCAGAGTTGCGCCCCGGTCTCAGAGTCCACCCCGAGCGTGTAACCGTTGCCGCCGCTGGCGACAACCGTTGCCTTCCCGTCAAGCGTCATGGTGACGGGGGACTGGTAATCCATCAGGATTTTCTTCGGATTCGGAGTCGCCCAGATCACCTCCCCGGTCGCGGGCCGGCGGGCGATGACTGCGCCCTCCTTGCCCCATGGGGCCATGATCACCTTGCCCCCGAACAGAAGCGGGGACTGCGCGATGCCCCAGTTCGGACGTTTCCCGCCCCAGTCCTCCAGCAGGTGGGCCTTCCAGACAAGCGAGCCATCCGCAACATTGACGGCCGTCACGTGCCCAAATGGTCCGATGGAATAGATGCGCTCCCCGTCGCAGGCGGGGCTGGAACGGCTTCCGTTGTAGTCCACCTTGCCGGGGGCGTCGTAACTGTAGTTCCAGACCTCGCTGCCGTCGGACAGTTTCAGTCGGCGCAGGATGTCCTTCTTGCTGGCTGCTCGGTCCAGTATGTAGACGCTGTCCCCCAGGACAATGGGCGAACCGAAGCCCTCTCCGAGTTGGACGGTCCACAATTTCTTAGGTCCGCCCTCCGGCCATTTTCGTAAAAGACCGGTGGCGTCGCGGGCCACGCCGTCGCGTCCGGGGCCGAGGAACTGCGGCCAGTTCCCGTCCGCCGCGATTAGTATGCCCTGCAGGGACATAACAATTCCGATCATGAAGCAACACAATGAGCATGAACGCATCCGGGAGTCTCCTTTGCTGGTTGTTTGCCGGCCTCTTCTCCGTCTCCACAAGCGTACGCGACTTGACCCGCCTGGTCAAATGCGAGTTTGCTGGAAAGCAAATGCTTGGCATGGACGCCGAGTCATGGTATGAGTGTTGGCTCTGTTCGGGACGATGGGATTGAGACGAGAGAGTCAACCAGGCGCGGCATGCGGCGCGCCGCATCACGGGAAGGATGAGGAAGATGAAGATCGAAATGAAGTATGGCTGCAATCCGCACCAGAAACCGGCGAGTCTGAATCTGCCGGAACCGTCGCCGCTTGAGATTATCAATGGCAAGCCCGGTTACATCAACATGCTTGACGCCATCGGCGCGTGGCAATTGGCCATCGAGTTGAAGAGGGCCACGGGGCTTCCCGGCGCGGCATCCTTCAAGCACACAAGCCCCGCTGGAGCGGCGATTTCCAGGCCGCTGTCGGACGTGTATCGCGCGTCGCAGTTCCTGGGCAATAAGGACTACTCGCCGGTCGCCCTGGCCTACATCAGGGCGCGCGGGGGTGACCGTCTCTGCTCTTTCGGCGATGCCCTTGCCGTAAGTGACATTGTGGACGTCTCGCTTGCGAAGGTGCTCAAGATGGAGGTGTCCGACCTCATCATCGCGCCGGGCTACGAGCCTGAGGCCCTCGAAATCCTGAAGGCCAAGAAGCAGGGCGGATACCTGATCCTGAAGATGGACCCGGATTATCAGCCGCCGGCGATGGAGAAGCGCCAGTTGTTCGGCTTCGAACTGGAGCAGAAGCGCAACGACGTGCTCATTACGAAGGAACACTTCAAGAACATCGTCGGCGCGAAGAAGGAAATGCCCGCCCACATCGTCGAGACGCTGATCGTCGCCACGATTGCGCTGAAGTATACGCAATCAAACTCGGTCTGCCTCGCCTACGACGGGCAGGTCATCGGCATGGGCGCGGGGCAGCAGTCGCGCGTGCATTGCACACGGCTCGCCTGCTCGAAGGCGGACAAGTGGTTCCTCCAGCAGCACCCGAAAACGCTGGCGATCAAGTATCGCGAGGGACTCACACGCGCCGAATTTGCTAACGTCGTGGATCAATACCTGCTCTGGGACGAACTCTCCGCCGCCGAGCGGAAGGCGATGCTCAAGGGTGTCGTCGGGAAGCCCGCGACAATCACGAAAAAGGAAAAGGCCGACTGGATAAAGAGCTTTGACGGCATCTGCCTGTCCTCGGACGCCTTCATACCGTTCCGGGACAACATTGACCGGGCCAGCCGCAGCAACGTGCAGTATGTCGCCCATCCGGGAGAGTCCCTGCGGGACGATCAGGTGACCAAGGCGGCGGACGAATACGGCATGGTCATGGCGCATACCGGGCTGCGCTGCTTCCTGCACTAATTCCCGGATGCCCGGTTCGTTGCGGGAAACGCTCCGCCTTGACAGCGCGGGGCCGAAACCTATAATGTCCCAAAGCTCCTAGAGGCGACGTACCCAAGCGGCTTAAGGGAACGGTTTGCAAAACCGTCATTCACGGGTTCGAATCCCGTCGTCGCCTCCATCCCGCCCCCCGTCAATACGACATTCGGAAGGAATTTCCATGAAATACGCCATATGCAACGAAACCTTTGAGGGATGGGACATCCGGGACATCATCCGCAAAGTCGCCGAGATCGGCTACACGGGGCTGGAGCTCGCGCCATTCACGCTCGATACGGACATCCGCCGCGTGCCTGAAGCGAAACTTCGCGACATCGCCGAAACAGCCGCCAAGTCCGGTATCAAGGTAGTTGGCCTTCATTGGTTGCTGGCAAAGACGGAAGGCTTCCACCTGACGCACCCCGACCCGAAGGTCAGAAAAGCCACCGGGGAATACCTCGTCGCGCTGGCGAAGGCGAATTCCCTGCTCGGCGGGGGCGTCATGGTCTTCGGCAGCCCGAAGCAGCGCGACGTTCTGGAGGGCGTAAAGCCGGACGACGCATGGCGATGGGCGGCGGAGACGTTCCGATCCGTCATTGATAGGATTGCGGAGGCGGGAAGCGTGATCTGCATGGAGCCTCTCGCGCCGGCGGAGACGAACTTCGTCCAGACTGCGGCGGAAGGAGCCGGTCTTGTCGAAATGGTGGCGCATCCGAACTTCAGGCTGCACCTCGACGTCAAGGCGATGGCGTCGGAGAAAACGCCAACTCCGGAACTGATACGAAGGTTCGCGCACATCACGGGTCATTTCCACGCCAATGACGCCAACCGGCGCGGTCCGGGATTCGGCGACACGGACTTCGTCCCAATCTTCAAGGCGTTGAAGGAAACGGAATACGCCGGATGGGTCAGCGTCGAGGTTTTCGACTACAAACCCGATCCCGTGACAATCGCCCAGCAGAGTCTGGAATACATGAGGAAGTGCGAGAAGGCGGCGTCTCACACATGAAGCCATTTATCGCCATGTGCGGTATTCTCAGACATGTTTCCCTTCTCCCCCATAGACATATTTCTCCTTCTCCCTCGGGAGAAGGTGGCGCGCCGTGACCGGCGCGACGGATGAGGGGAAACAAGGGTAAATAATGTGCTTGCGCAATGCCTTGCTTTCCGCCGGCCCCGTTCTGCTCGGAGGAATAACTTTATGCTGAGGACTCAGTTAATCGCCTTCCTGACCGCCGCCTTGCTGCTCTCCGCGTCGGCGGCCCTGGCCAAACCGCAGATAGCATTCCAGAAGTATCGAGACAAGACCGAGGGCGCGTTCGACATGCTCATCCCGCAGGGATGGAAGGTCGAGGGCGGCATCTATCGCGAGACGAACCCCAACGCCGGCGCCGCCAATATGATCGTCGCCAAGTTCAATTTCCGGACCTTCCGCCCCGACGACATGGCCGAAATCCGCTTCTATCCGGAGACCTGGTTCTATACGCAGGGGCCGGGAACAATCTACCAGTTTCCCGACGGGCACAATTACAACGGCATGATCGTCAAGGCCCGTTTCAGCGCGTCCGACTTCCTCGAAAAGCTGCTCGTCCCCTTTTACCGGAACTCCATCGGCCCAGTCAGAGTGACGGACAGGAAGCCGCTTCCCGGGATAACAAAGATTTATCAGCAAGAAGCCATTTATATACCCGGCATGATGGCCATGGAGCATGAAGCCGCGCTGATCACGGTCATTTACAAGCTGAAAGGCAAGGAAATCAGGGAGCGCTTCTTCACTGTTGTCCGCTACATCAAAATGGCGGATCCCCAGGACGTGATCTGGTCTAACATGCTGACGATCAGCGCCCGCGCCCCGGAGGGCGAATACGACGCGCTTGATCCGGTTTTCACGACCTGCATACGCTCCACACAGCCTGATCCGCAGTGGGTTCTCAAGGAGATACAGGGGCAGGCCAAACGCGGGCAGATCGTGGTTGACACCATGCGCGAGTGCAACCGGATACAGGAGGAGATGAACGCCAACCGGCGCAAGACGAACGATTACATCATCCGGGAATTCGGCAAGGTCCTCAGGGGAGAGGAGGAGTATTCCCTTCCGGGCAGTGACGAGAAAGTCACGCTTCCGAACGATTACAAGAACGTCTGGGCGGACGGGCAGGGGAGGTATATTCTGACGGACGACGCGAATTTCGAGCCGGGCAGGACGCTCAACGGAAACTGGCAACAAATGCAAGTCGCGCCGCAGGAGAAGTGACGTTCGGCTCAACCGGGTGTGCGAGACTGACTGGTCTTGCGCCCGCGCCGCCGTTCCTGTCCGCGTCCGTCATCCGCCCAATATTGTCTCAGCCACCTGCTCGCCGAGCCTGGCGCATTTCTGCAAATCCTCGCCTCCCGGCTGCCACATTGCCCTGACACCAGGAGCTGCGATCGGGATGCCGCAATCCTGGAGATGTTTTTCCAGTATGGCCAGGCTCTCCCCGCTCCATCCGTATGTGCCGAAGGCCGCGCCCGTCTTGTTTTTGAAGGACAGCCCCTTGAGGTCCGCCAGGATTGGCCACAACGTCGGCAGCAATCCCTTGTTGAAGGTCGGGGAACCGAGCAGCACGGCTTTTGCCTTGAATACCTCCGTTATGACGTCGTTGCGATCCGACGTCGCGGCATGGAATATTCTGTAAGGAACGCCTTTTGCCGCAAGCCCGTCACCGATCGCCTCGGCCATGCGGCGGGTTCCCTCCCACATCGTATCGTAGATGATAACGGTGCTCTTCTGCGGCGTCTGGGCCGCCCAATCGCGGTACTTCTCCACTATCTGGAGGGGATTGTCGCGCCATATGACGCCGTGGCTGGGCGCGATCATGTCAACCGGCAGGCCCAGCGCAAGAATCTCTTCAATCTTCTTTGCGACCAGCGCGCTGAAGGGCGTAAGAATGTTGGCGTAATACTTCAACGCCTCCTCGTAAAGAGCCGTCTGGTCAACATGGTCATTGAAGCGCGCGCTCGTCGCGTAATGCTGGCCGAACGCGTCGTTTGGCATCAACACGTTCAGCCCGGTCAGATATGTGAACATGCTGTCAGGCCAGTGGAGCATCGGGGCCTCTACGAATACAAGCTCGTTCCTGCCGAGCCTGATCCTGTCGCCGGTGACGACGGATTTGAAGTTCCAGTCCTTATGGAAGTGCCCCTTGACGCTCGACATGCCTCGCTTGGAGACGACGACGGTCGCCTTCGGCGCGTAACGAAGCACGGCATCAAGCCCGCCGGCATGGTCAATCTCCGAGTGATTCGCCACAACGTAGTCCAGCTCCGCCGGATTAATGACCGCCCGGATGTTCTCGATCAACTGATCTTGGAAAGGCGTCCAGACGGTGTCAACCAGCGCTTTTTTCTCATCGAGGATGAGATAGGCATTGTAGGTAGTCCCCCTGTGGGTTGAGAGTTCATGGCCGTGGAACTTGCGTAATGCCCAGTCCGCGACTCCGACCCAATGGACGTTTTTTGCGATCTCGGCGGTCATGGCTGTTTCTCCCTCTGCGTTCCGTATCTTTCTGGCCCGGTCTCGAATTGTGACGCAGGCGTCTCGCTTGCCCCGTTTCATCGCAGCCGGGAAGGCTGCTTTTCAACAACCGAGCCTTTTCTGACCGATGACTCTCAACTCTAACGCCCGGAGAACGTCTCCTCAAGCCTTTCGGCCCGCGGGAAAAGGATGTTGTTCTCCAAGTGTATGTGCTCATGCAGGTCTTTCTCCATCGCTTGCAGTTCATCGTAGAGCGCCTTGAAGGATGGGCAGGCATCCGGCGGGAGGGCGTAACCGTGCGTGATATCGCGCATCCGCCTCAGCGCTTCTCCGGCGTTGTCATGCTCGAACTGCATCTGGCGGATGGGATTGGCGACGGTCCCGCACGGGCAGAACGGCCTAGCCTTGCCGCTGTGGGCGGCCTCCGCCTCCCTGCGCATGAGGGGGAAGAGTATTTCCTCTTCCTTGTAGAGATGCTCGGTGATTTCGGCGGACAACCTCCGGAAGATGCGGTCCAGCGGTGTCAGAACGTCGCCATGCGCCGGTCCGTGAGCGCGCAGCACCCTTTCCAGCAAAGACTTGATCCTGGGCAGGACGGTTTTCATATAGGCGTGATGCGCGGACAGGACGTATTCGATCAAGTCTTCCGGCGGCGCGACTGTCCACTCCCGTTCTTCAGCATCGGCAGCTTCGGATTTTGCCAATTCCACGGCCAGCCGGTCAACAAGCTCATACTGTTTGATGCCTGCCTTGCGGGCCGCCTCCGCCAGCGAGATGTTTCCCCCGCAGCAATAATCAATACCGAGGTCTTCGAGCGCCTTCCTGGCGCGGTTGCTTCGGACAGCAATGCTCCCGACCGTTTCCTTCTCTTCGATCTGAATGGCCTTGTCCATTTTATGCTCCTTTCCTCAAGAGTAATAGTAGACTAATTACGTCCAGAATCAATGTACGCTTCTCCCGTATTCTTGTCAAGGCCTGTAATCACTCCTTTTCCGTTATGCGAGAGCAATACACAGCGCCCGCCGTACCTGTCCAGCGGGTGAGTATTATCAACAACTGCCCCTCATTCGTCCGGAGAGGATGCTATCTGCCCTGTGTCTGGGTGTCTGCTCCGACCGGAATCCGTAGCAATGTCACGCTGTACGGCTTGAGCGTCAATCGTCCGCCCTCCAAACTCGCCGTCGTCTCCTTCGCCGTCACAGTGTCCGGATTGTTCTCGTCGTTGAACGCGTCCGGATCATCATGCTGAATCGTCCACCCGTCGGCCTTTTCCGGCAGTGCCAATCCCGTCACATTGAGATCAAGCTCAATTTTCTCCCTGGTCGTGTTCACCGCCGATAGCGTCAGAATCTTTCGATCCTGAGTCCATGCGGCGGCGACGTCCAATCCCTTCACATTCTCACCGACGGCAACCGGAATCGTCCCGAAGTTGTGCCGGTAGAGCTTCAGCACGTGCCCCGTCGTCTCCAGGAACGCCCCCGTCTTCGTGGTCTTTATCGCTCCAATGACGTTGACGGTCTGGGCATAATTCGCCATGAAATACAGATCGCTGTTCCTGAACATGGCATGAAAGCCCGCCGCGATGCCCAGCGCGTCGCGCATGAAGTAGCGCACACCAATTTCCCCGTAAAGATTGGGGCCGTACCAGTAATTCCACTCGTCCAGCGAGATACGAATGTCCTTCCCGTTCAGCGCACTCAACGTCTGCCTGTAACCGCGGTGCGTGTCCGCCAGCCTCTGGATTTGATCAACGGCAACCTGAACATGTTCCCTGACGTTCTCCTTGCGCTGCCAATAGAGGTGTTCGCTGATAAGCTCCATGTGCCCGGAGCAATTCTCCAGCATGGCCTTGCTCCACGGCCCGGCGTTCCCCACCGCAATGCACTTCGCCTGCGGGGACGCCGCTCGGATCTTCTCAACCACCTCGTTGTGCTTCTGGACGTACTGCTCCAGCGGCATGTGCCCGAGCTGCCAGTTGCCGTACATCTCGTTGCCCACGGCCCACCAGATCGCGCGCCACGGCTCCTTGCGCCCGTTCGCCGCGCGCCGCGCCCCCTCCGCGCTGTCCGCCGGCCCCGTTATGTATTCCACCTCCGCCGCGGCGGAAGCGGCGTCCCCAAGACCGGTGTTCAACGCTATGAAAGGCTCGGCCTCGACAAGTTCACAGAATCGCATGTACTCGTGAATCCCGACGTCGTTGTGCTCAAGCCCGGTCCACGCGGGATTCTTACGCGGAGGCCGGCGATCCCTGTCCCCGACGCCGTCCCGCCAGTCATAACCGCTTACGAAATTCCCGCCCGGCCAGCGATAAATCGGAGAATCCAACTCGCGCAACAACGCAAGCGTATCCTTTCGGAATCCCTCCACGTTGTCCGCCGGCATCAGCGAAACGGAGCCGATGCGTACCTTGCCCTCCCCATAACAACGAATCGCCAGCCTCCCGTCATTCGTATTCCCGCCGGACGTGAAGGAGAAGGCATGTTTCGCGAAGGCGTCGGCGGGGGACTCTATCTTCGCCGCCTGCTCGTCCTTTCCGCCTTCGCCCCACTGGAGCGCGACTTCAACCCTCCGGACGCCGGACGAGGCCTTCAGAATGACATAACCCGTGTACTGCCGGCCGAGCTGAAGGCCCAGGCGCGGCTGATATATTCCGCGCGGAGCCTCCGACCCATCCAGCGTGATGACCGGGTCATGACTTCCCGCAAACGGCTCAACGGTGTTCATCGCAACCGCCGTTGCCGGCCCCAGAATCTGCCAGGGAGAGGCTACGATAATCTCATACGGCGCTCCCTCGCCCTCCCACGACACTTTTTTTCCGCTGTGCATGCTCCAGCCGGACTGCTTGCCGTCAACGGGGAAATAGAACTTGCGGTCTTCAAGCATCTCAGCCCAGATGCCGCCGTAGATGCACCGCCCCAGATGTTCGATGAACTGGCCGTAGACGTATTGCGAGATCGGCTCCCCGGTTTTTGTGACGTCAATGCTCACGGAACCGGACGCGCTGCTCTTTTCCGCTCCATTGGCATCCCCGGTCTGCGCCGCGGCAAGGGCAAGACCAAGGAAAGCCGACTTCACAAGAAGCCCTTTCATCATCGCTCTCTCCTTCCCATGCTGAAGAGACTGTTGCGTGGCAAATTATACATTGAGTCTCGCCGTCAACAGAACGCAGTTTCTTCAGAAAAATCTCCGGCCTTGAGGTCAATCCCGCCGGGTCCCGCCTTGCGGGAAGTCCGCGTCCAGAAGCGAAGCAACCGCCTCGCATGACGGTCTGGAATGAACCTCCTCAGGCGCGCCGGATTGCAGAATCGCCCCGCTATCCATCACCGCAATGTAATCGCTCAACCCCAGCGCGTCTTCGACGTGGTGTGTAACCATCAGCGTGGTCAGGGCCAGCCTTTCGTGCCATTGCCGGATCAACCTGCCGACGGCGCGGCGCCCAGGGGGATCAAATTCGCCGAGCGGCTCGTCCAGCAGGAGTATTTCGGGGCGGCAGGCCAGAGCGCGCGCAATTGCGCATCGCCTGCGCTGCCCGGCGGACAACTCCCCCGGACGCCTGCCCGCCACCTCTTTCAGGTCAAGGCCGGCAATTATCTCATCGGCGGCGCTTGCTCCATCAGCCCCGCCCCGCTTCCTTGTCGGGAGTTCGACGTGCTTTCTTACCGTGAGGTGGTTCCAGAGTCCGAGGTCTTCGAATACCATGCCGACATTGCGCTTGTGCGGCGGAATGCGGCATGCCGCGCTGAATACCGTCCGGCCCGCCAGCTCGATATCGCCTCCGTCAGGATCGAGCAACCCCGCAATCGCCTCAAGCAGCGTGCTCTTACCCGCTCCTGAACGCCCGATAATGGAGGCAAAGCATCCTCGCGGCGCGCTCAGCGAGACGTCCCGGAGGGCGAAGATGGAGCCGTATTTTTTATTCAACGAGCGGCAGACAATCCCTGCGTCGCAAGCTCCCGTCCCAGTAGCTTGTCCGGCCCCGGCCATATCGCCCCGCAGTTCCCCCGACGGTGGCGCGCCTTTGGATTGCGCAGGCATGACTGCGCTTTTCTCGCGCATCGGCTTGACGATGCGCGCCGCCGATTTGACGACGCGATCTCTGGCGGAGTCGAGTCTCGGCCACTAAAGCGGCGACGCGCTGTTCCGGCGCGCAGCCGCCGTACTCCAAAACGAGTGTCACTCCAAAGCGCCGCGTCGGTTAAAGTCCGCGAACGCCGCCTAGCCGTGCTGTTCCTTGACCACCTTGCTGATGAACGTGACCGCGTCGCCGACCGTCTTGACGCTCAGAGCGGCCTCTTCTTCCATCTCGATGTCGAATTCCTCTTCGAATCCGGCAACAAGCTCCAGACTCTTGAGCGAGTCCGCGCCGAGATCATCAACGAATCTCGACTCAAGCGTCACGTCCGCCTCGTCAACCTTCAACGTCTCGCACACGACCTTTATCACGCCTTCTTTAATCCTGTCCGACATGCTGTCTCCTTCGTAATTCCGTTGCCGGATGATGTTTCAGTCTCGAACCGCTATCCCTTGCGCGCTTTCTTTATCATCGCGTCGCGTTCGGGCTTTGCAATCTCAAACGCGTATTTCAGCAGCTCCAGATCGGCCTCCGTCATGACCGCCTTGCGACGGCTCATGCTTATCCGCGCCGTGTCAACCATGCTTTTGAAGCCGAATCCCTTCATTGGCTTGCCGTAGTGCAGACAGAAACTCGGTATCAGCTTCGGGCAGATGCCGCCGGTGTTAACCACGTTCGTCATCATCCCGACGACTGTGCCGGTGTTGAACAGGACGCCGATACTCGTCTTTGTGTGATCGCCGATGAATGAGCCGACCTTGTTCATGCCTGTGTCGGTCAACTGGCCCTTCACGTAGACCTCCACGTTGGTGTAGTCGTTCTTGAGGTCGCTGTTGGTAGTCAGCGCGCCCAGGTTGACCCATTCGCAGACGTAGGCGTGGCCCAGGAACCCGTCATGGTACTTGTTCGAGCAGCCGTGGACGATGCTTTCCTCCACCTCGCCGCCGATCCTGCACATCGGGCCGATGCTGGTCCCCTCTCGCACCTTCGCGCCGAAGAGGATGGTCTTCTTGCCGATGTAGGTCGGGCCCTCGATGCGCGTGAACGGATGAACCTCCGCCCCGGCGTCAATCGTCACCGGTCCGCCCTTGACGTCAATGACCGCCAGCGGATGGATCTCGGCCCCCGGGGCGATGTAGACGCGCTCCGGATCGCCGTAAATGACCGCCTGCAGAGCCTTCTGGCCCTCGACTCCGCGCTTGCCTGCCGCCGCAAAGTCCGCTCGAATGGCGTCCGCGTTGTGATGCACAAGGTCCCACGGATACCCGATCATGTGCGCGTCCGCGGGGAGATCGGCCTGAGGGAGCCCCTTCAGGACCGCAAGCAGGTCTTCCAGAGTCGCGGCCTGCGCCGCGGCGCCGGAGTTCAGCGTTGCCTTGTCCGCCCGCGCGAACGCAACCTGATCTCCCGCCATACAGACGGCGGAGGGACCGCCCGGCAGCGCTGTGGCAGCAAGAAGGAGCCGCCCGTTTGCGAACAGGCAATCATCCGACCTGATGGCGTCAAGGTCGTTGACGCGCGCGCCGGGGTAACGCTGAAGGAACGTGTCCCGCAGGGCGGCGCGCATGAAGTAGACCGCTTCCGCGCCGGGGTGCAGCCGCCGCATCTTCTCCATCAGCAGCGTTGCGCCGCACCGAAGCTCGAAAACGGGCCTCAGGTACGTCAGCGGGTAAAAATTGTCAAAGGACTGATCTTCGAAGATCACAAGTTTCATGTGGTTTTCCTCCATGCCGCTCGTTCAATCGTCATCGGGCGGCGTATTCTACTTCGGAATCCCTTGCCGTGCAAAGGGTCTAAGTTCCTTTTCCGGCCATTACGCCGAGTATCGCCGTGGCGCTTACCACGTCCTCAACCGACGCGCCGCGGGAAAGGTCGCTTGCCGGCTTCGCGAAGCCTTGCAGTATCGGTCCGATCGCCTTCGCGCCTCCGAAATATTGCGTCAGCTTGTAGGCTATATTGCCGGCGTCAAGGTCCGGGAAGATGAAGACGTCCGCTTGTCCGGCTATTGGGCTGTCCGGACACTTCTTCGCCGCTACCTTCGGGGAGATGGCGCTGTCAAGCTGCAGTTCGCCGTCGAAAACGAATCCGGGAGCCATTTCCCTGGCCAGTTTTGTCGCCTCGATCACCTTTTCCGCGTCGGCGTGGCTTGCGCTGCCGTGGGTTGAGAAGCTCAGGAGCGCCGTTTTCGGCTCCCGTCCCAGAAGCGATTTCGCTGTGCGCGCCGTGCAGACCGCGATTTCCGCCAGTTCCCGCGCGTTCGGAGAGATATTTATCGCGCAGTCCGCGTAAAGCATCTGCTTAGCCCCGCCCGGCCCCGCCTGTGGGCAGTCCATCAGAAAGAAACTCGACGGCGTGCTGATGCCCGGCTCAAAACCCGCGCACAGGGACGCCGCCTGGATCACTATCGCCGTCGGGACCGTCGCGCCGCCGACGAAAAGGTCCGCGTCGCCCGCCTTCAACATCATGGCCCCGAACGCAAAGGGTTTGCGAACCAGCCGCGCAGCAACCTTCACGCTCATGTCATCCCGGCCCTTGACGTAAAGCTCGGCGTACCCGGTCACCTTGTCCGACGCGCCGGGATCAAGAACCTGAACGCCGTTCAGAGCGACGCCGGCTTCACGCGCCTTCTGCGCGATCTCGTCAGGTTTCCCGAGCAGTGTCGGGCGCGCCAGATTCTCCCTGACGCATTCCGCCGCCGCGCGAATCAAGCGCTCGTCGTTCCCCTCGGGGTAGACCACTCGCAGCCCCCTGCCGCGAACAATGTCCTTGTATTTCTGAATGAGATCCATGGGTTGCTCCGACAATCGAACGCCTCGCTTATATCCCCCCCCCGTAGCGCGGCGCCCCGGGCGCGGCATTAGAAGCCGCGCCCGAGGCAATATTCCCGATGTCTAGCAGCACGAACAGCACTTCTTCTCGTAGTGGAAGGACAACCCCTTGCAGCAGGCGTCCCTGGTCAGGACGAAGATCGGCTTCGGGTGAAGCTGGAGCGCGCTGGCCGGAACAGCGGCCGTCACCGGGCCTTCGATGGCCTTCAGGATGACGTCGGCCTTGTTGGCCCCTGAGGCCAGCAACAGGGCGACCTTCGACTCAAGAATGGTCCCGACGCCCATCGTGATGGCCTCGGTCGGAACGTCCGATGCCTTGGCGAAGAAGCGGGCGTTGGCGTCAATCGTGTCCGCTGTCAGCTTGACCTTGTGCGTGCGGGAGGCCAGCGACGTTCCCGGCTCGTTGAAGCCGACGTGGCCGTTGCGTCCGATTCCGAGTACCTGAACGTCCACACCGCCGGCGGCCTTCATCTTCGCTTCGTAATCGGCGCAGAAGGCCTCAATGTCCTTGGCCATTCCGTCCGGGACGAAGGTTTTCTTCTTGTCAATTCCCAGCTCGTCGAACAGTTGCTGGTTCATGAAATAGCGATATGACTGGTCATGGGAGGGGGGCAGGCCGACGTATTCATCCAGGTTAAAGCTCATGAGCTTCTTGGGGCTGAACTTGCCCTCTTCCTTCAGGCGGATAAGCTCCTTGTAGAGAGGGATCGGCGTCGAGCCGGTTGCAAGACCCAGCACGAAGTCGCCCTTCGCCTTCTTCGCGCGTTCTGCCAGGACGATCTCGGCGGCGACTTTGCCCATCTGTTCCGGGGTGTCAACTACGATGATACGCATCTGTGGATTCCTCCTTTGGGGAAATCGGCATCTGGTTCTCCAAGGCGGTCAGACGCCCGCCCATGGGGCGCCAATGAGCCTGTGTCGAACCTGAAAAAACATGCGGAGTATTCCCGCGATATGGAATATTATAGTCTATCCTTGATACTTTTTCAAGGGGCTTTCTGCAGAATAATTAATGAATAGGCTGATACGATCACATAATAAGGGTTACTTTATTCGTATTTACTAACTATCATGTCACTCCATGGCTCGTATTATTATTACATCTGATCTCAGGATCAGGCGCTATAACTAATCAGCAAGATAGTGGAAAGCCATGCCCGTCAACAGCTTGGGATAAAAGAACGTGGACTTGGGCGGCATCTTGCTTCCTGCTTCGGCGACTGACCTTACCTGCTCCACTAATGTCGGATTCAGAATAAAGCCCAGTTCACACTCGCCATCATTCACCATGCGGAATATTTCCGACGGAACCTGGGAATACATGACATTTCCGCCTGAGGTCAGCGCCGCCGTGTCAAGTTCCAGGCGATTTTCCATGATCAGCTTCTGCAGGATCGCCACGTCAAGCTCCCGCCAGGGTTGCGGCTTGTCCGGCGCGGCCTTTGCCATCGCATCAGGATTCTTCATGCTGAGCAGGAAATACCCCCTAGACGGCCCGGCATACAGGCCTATCGTGTGAATGTCCGTGCCTTTTGTCACCGCTTTCAGGAACTCATCAGGATTGTTGGACGCCGGGCTGACGCGGAAATCCGCGCAGATGGAACTGATAAAACCGTCCCAGTTAAAGCGCGGCGGAACTTTAACTCCTCTGTGCGTCGGCACGATCTTCAACCCCTGATCGCGCATCGAAACGCAGGCCATCATGACGTAATCCGCCGCGACGGAGCCGGGGGCGGCGTCCTTCGGTCTGAAGGTATTCCGGTATTCCAGCGCGGTCTCGTAGCGATGATGTCCGTCCGCGATGAGCAGTATCCGCTCATTCATGGCCGCGCTTATTGCGTCCGTCATCTCCGGATCGTCAATCACCCATAACGTGTTTCTGATGCCCGCCCAGTCCGTAAATTCCGCCGACCGCGAGCTTCGGCGCAGCATCTCATCCAGGTCGTCAAGCACACTGCGTCCCGGATCGGGGAAGAGGCCGAAGACGGGGCTTAGGTTCGCCCTGCACGACTGCATCAGGCGCATCCTGTCCGCCTTTGGCCCGCTCATGGTGTGCTCATGTGGATAGATCGAGCCTCTGCCGAACTCCTCAAGCAGAACGCGCCCCGTCACCGCGCGGCGGCGATGCTCCGCGCCCTCGAAAATAAATTCCTGATCGCAGATATAGAACGCCGGACGTTCGTCCCTCCTCAATGCCCCTGACGCCAGCCATTCGCGCCATATGCTCCCTGCGGTTTCGTACTTGTCCGTCTGCCCCTCGGCCTTCGGGAGGATGAGTTGGACGACGTTATACGGATGCTTCCGGGCGAACGCCTCGCGTTCCTCCGACGATATCACATCGTATGGCGGCGCGACTACGCGCTCAATTTCGCCGACAACCTTTTCCGAATAGCGAACTCCGCAGAATGGCTTGAAAGTTGCCAAGTGTTCTCCTGTGCCGTCGAGTGTTTCGGAGGGTTCCGGCTTTGCATGGGAACCGCCCTGAATCAGGTCACACGCCGTTTCGCGCCGACGCCGCAATCAGCGTGTTCATGTAGACGGCCAGGCGGTCGTTCAGCAGATCCTCGCCGTCGTAAAAAACGCTCACTATCGGCGCGCTCTCGGACTCCTGAATCTCCTGCCCGAGCGCCGAAGTCAGCGAGCCGGGCATGCACGTGAAAGGCGCGCAGTTGACGACCATACCAACCTTGTCCCGCGATGCGAAAAGGCGCGATCGTCCGAGCGTCAGAATTGACTCGCCGTAGAAGTTCTGCGGAACGCTGCGCCTGCCCGCCTCGACGATTTCCTCGATGTCAGGCTCATGCCGGTCCGCCAGCAACGCCCCGGCGATCTCATAGCATTGCTTCTCGTAGCGATGAAGGAAAGCGTTTTTTGCCAGCGCCTTCAGTTTCTGCTTGAGATGCAACGGGTGTTGCCCGGCGATCCAGCGCTGCATCAGCGCCGTGTACAGGAACCATTCGGAGGTCGGGGAAAGCCACGCCTCCCCCCCCAGCGCCTCGATCGTCCGGATCACGTTGGAGTTGCAGAAAGGGTTGCAGCGGACGTAAATCTCGCCCACGACGCCGATCAGCGGCTTCGTCCCGAACGACTCATGCTTCACCGTCTCAAGCTCGCGAATCGTCTCCCGCATGGCGGCGTCAACGTCCCCGCCGGACTCGAACGCGCGGCAGACGCGCTCTATCCCCGCCGCAATGATCCGGTCCGTCGTTCCCTTTTCCCGCTCATACGGGCGCAGCTTCGTGCCGCACTTGAACAAGATGTCGCTGCAGAGTATTGCCCGCCAGAGGATGCGGCGAAGCTCCTGCGGCAGCCCGTGATACGAGTTGAACGCCGAGGGGGAAAGTATCTCCACCCCCCCCCAGCCCATGCGGTCCAGCACCGAGCGATGCAGCAACCCGTACTGCCCGAAGCGGCACGGCCCGTCCGCCGCCGGCATGAAGAAGACGTTGCCTCGCCCGTCGCGCCTGATCCCCTCCTTCTCCAGCGTCTTCAGGAACGTCCCGATGGTGCATGCGCAAGGCAGGCATTCGCTCCCGCGCGTGACCGAGCGGCCAAGCTCGTAGGCGTCCCGGTCTTCGGGGGGCAGAGCGCGCGCGTCCACGCCGAAACCCTTGAAGGCGGCGGCGAAGATCGTCGGTCCGTAATCGTGCATCGGCGGGATCCAGACGGTCTTGCCCTCCATGTCCGCCTGCGCCACCTTGCGCAGCGGCTTGCGAGGGGGAAGCTCGCGGTTCCAAGCCTTCAGCACGTCCATGAACGCCTCGACGCGCGTCATGTAACCGGCGTCTCCGCCCTGCTCGTCAAGCTCCAGGATCAGGAACGGTTTGTCGCCCATGACCTCCGTAAAGTGGCTCAGCAGGAACGAGTCCGGCCCGCAGGCGAAATTGCTCAGGTAAATCGCAAACAGGTTGGGCTGCGAGCGGACGTAATCCGCCGCGGCCATGATCTTCTGCCCGTACGCCCAGTACATGTTGAAGAAGGCGGGATCCAGTTTCCCGACGTCAATCGGCAGCATGTCAATCGGTATCACCGCCGCGCCGGTCTGCGTGATCTTCTGCGGAAGCCCCACGTTGACGCCCGGATCGCACGTGTTGTAGGGCCGTCCGACGATGACAACGCCGCGCCTGCCCTCGGCCTTCAACCCGTCGAGGAATTTGCGCCCCTCCTGCCTCAACTGCTCCTCGAAATTCCTTTGTGTCGCCACCGCCAGGTCCCACGCCTTCGCGATTGCCGCGCGGTCAAGCCCCAGCCGCGCGCCCACGGTCTCCTCCAGCGAATTCAACTGGAGCCGCGACGACCATCGAAAATCCAGTATCGGATTCAACAGTCTGTCCGTCGCGCCGTGATGCGCCCCAAGCGCCGCCCGGGCAAGACTGGGCATCGCCTGCACGTACGGGCAGAAAAAGCTGTTCGTAGTCATCTCGTTGACGTGCGGGCAGATCATGTGCGGCGTCAGGACGTAATCGCTCTTGCCGCTTCCGTCGGCGACTCCGTCGTCAAGCGCCCTCTTGACCTGGCCCAGCGCGGCCTTGAGCGGGAAGCAGAAATCCGCAGCCGCCAGCGCCCCGCCCGTTGCCTTGATCTCGTCGTCCGTCTGCGTCGTGATCTTCACCTGATATCCCAGCGAGTGGAAGAATGTCTTCCACAACGGCAGGTGGGAATATGTCGTGAGCGCCATCGGGAACCGGACGGTCCCGCGAGGCTTCTCCGGCGCGGGCGCTCCAGCGGTCTGCTTGAGCAGGCGGTTGCGCGTCCGGAAAAGCTCGTACGCCGCGTTCACGCGGGCCTTCTTTTCGTCCGGATCGCGCCCGCAGAGGTACCCCCAGGACTGCTCCTCCGCGCCGCCCTCAAGCCTGCCGTGCGTGATCTTGCAATGATTATCGCAGAATTCGCACGTATCCGACCGCACAACGACCTCGCGATCCGCAACCTCAATCCCGGGGAAAGCCGTCTTCTTCCCGGACGATTCCATCATATCCTTGACCAGTAGCGCGGAACCGAAGGAACCCATGACGTGGCAATAGGGTGACACTACAACCTCGACCCCCAGCAGGTTCTCAAACGCGGCCACCAGCCCCTTGTTTCGCGCCGTCGCGCCCTGGAAGAACACGCGCTCCTTGCTGTACGGCCGCCTGCCGACAACCTTGTTCAGGTAGTTCTTCACTACCGAGTAAAGCACCGCCGCCATGCACTCCTCGCGCGAGAACCCCTCCCGCACCAGCAGGTCAACGTCCTGCTCCATGAAGACCGTGCAGCGGTCCGACGTCATCGGCGGACTGACGCCCATGACAACCTTGCCGATCTCCTCCAGCGAGAAGCCGAGCCGCTTGGCCTGCTCCTCGACGAACGAGCCGGTCCCCGCCGCGCAGACGTAGTTCATGTTCGAGTCTCGTATGCGCCCGTCAACCGCGCGGATGTACTTCGCGTCCTGTCCGCCGATCTCGAAAACGGTGTCTACTCGCGGGTCAACCTGCAGCGCCCCCCGCAGGTGCGCCGTGATCTCGTTGACTATCACGTCTGCGCCAAATACCTTGCCGACCAGCTTCCGCCCGCTGCCGGTCGTGCTCATGCCGGCGATCGTCGGCGGGAAACCATGCTTCTCCGCCGCCGCCCTGAGCGCCTTGAAAATTTTACGCGTCGCGCCGATGGGATCGCCCTCGGTGCGGCGATATATGTCCACCAGCGCCTTCCCGCCGTGATCAATCAGCAGCAGCTTCGTGCTCGTCGAGCCGATGTCCACCCCGACGTAGGTCGGTTCCCCTTGCTTTTCCGGCCACGCCGAAATCCGGACCTCGTTGCCTTGGTCGTCCGTGTAGCTCTCCGCCACCTCGAAGCTTGGGAATTTCGATTTCCTGAGCACGAGCGGCTCGCGCCGCGGCATGTCCGTGTTGTGCCTGGCGCTTTCTTCGATCTTTTCCAGCGCGGCCCTGAAGCCGGACGGCTTCTTCGTCGCCAGCATCGCCGCCCCCATCGCCCCGCTGAATTCCGCGTCAGAGAACGTCCGGATGATCTCCCCGTAGCGCTGCTTCATCCAGCGCATGACCTCCCGATTGCGCGTCAACCCGCCGGTCAGTACGGTCGGACCGTCCAGGCTCCTGCCGCGCAGAACGGTGTTCAGGCACGTGCTGGTCAGGCTCTTGCATAGCCCGCTCCAGAGCGCTGGGATGGAGTAACCTTCCTGCTGGCGATGGATAAGGTCCGTCTTGGCGAAGACGGAGCAGCGGGTGGCTATCGGCGGCGGGTCGTCGTTGTAGAAGGACTCCCCTACCTCTTCCAGATTCAGCCCAAGCCGCTCCGCCTGAAGGTCCAGGAATGATCCCGTGCCGGCCGCGCACATCGAATTGGTGGAATAATCCAGGAAACTTCCATCCTCGCCCAATTGTATGAGTGTCGCGCTTCCCCCGCCGACGTTGAGTATGTATCGGGCTTCGGGAAATTGCGGCCTGACGACCGCAAGCTCCGCGCTCACGGGCGTGGCGTAACTGACGTCAAGATAATCGGACAGCAGGGCGGAGTGTTTGCCTGTAACGCCGACTGCAGTCCGGTCGTCAACGGCGACGCCGTCCAGCAGGCGCATCAGGCATGACAACGGGCTTCCGCGATGACGATCGGCGCGCCTTTCAAGGATGCGGCCGTCGTCATCGGCCAGGATAATCCTTGCGAAAACCGCGCCGAGATCAATGCCAAGTCTCATTTTCATCTCTCCATGGAATGGAAGCCGCCTCCCGCGATTACGCCACAGGAAGCGGGCGGATTACGGACATGCTGAACCGCGCCCTGTCGGAGGGCGGCTGCAATAGGGGGCGGCATATGGCCGCGGGGGGAACGTCCTCTCCAATCGCTCAGTCTACATTCTTCACGATGAAACGGTTTTTGTCAACCACCGTGTGCGGCTCGTGCGCGGCGTTGCCGTGGAGCTGCGTATAAAGGGACATTATACAGGCTCCGCCCCGGATGCCATCCCCTCCCCATGGATGAAAAGAGCGCTGAAAGGCAAATGATAATCGTGGGCGAACTCCCGGCCAGCGCGCCGGCATAAAGCGCGGGGGAAGGAACCGATAAATATAGCACACGTTGGGGGGCTAAGTCTGTCCGGAGATTATAATGCGCTTAACACATATAAAACGCTCTCTTTCGACCGATGGCGCGCATGCTGCGCGTCTCCGTTTGTCGTTGCCGTCCGCGCCTCCGCGGCTTACCCTATCGCCATGCGCGGCATTCTTCACGTGGACATGGACGCCTTCTACGCGTCGGTGGAGCAGCTCGATCATCCCGAGTGGCGCGGAAGGCCCGTCATTGTTGGCGGACTCGGCCCGAGGAGCGTCGTGAGCGCGGCGAGTTATGAGGCCCGACGCTTCGGCGTGCACAGCGCAATGCCCATGACACGCGCGCGGCGGCTCTGCCCGCACGCCGTCTTCACGGGATGCAGCTTCGGGCGTTACGAGGAAATGTCCGGGCACATCCGCGAAATCTTCCTCTCATACACCCCCCTCGTCGAACCGCTGTCGCTCGATGAGGCGTTTCTGGACGTGACCGGCAGCCTGAAGCTCTTCGGGCCGGCGCCGGAGATCGGGCGGCTGATCAAGCAGCGGATCAAGAGCGAGACCGGCCTGACCGCCTCCGTGGGCGTCGCGCCGAACAAGTTCCTTGCCAAGCTTGCCAGCGATCTCAGGAAGCCGGACGGCTTCGTCGTCATCACGGAAGAAAACAAGCTGGACGTTCTGAGGGGGCTGCCGGTGTCGAGGCTCTGGGGCGTTGGGGAGACAACCTGCGCCGCGCTGGATCGCATGGGGATAAGAAAGATCGGCGATTTATGGGGTTTCCCGCTTGATGTCCTGGAGAAACGCCTCGGCTCGCACGCGGAGAGCCTGCTCCGCCTGGCGAGCGGCGAGGACGATTCCCCGGTAATCCCGGACGCGGCGGCAAAAAGCATGGGCGCTGAGGTGACATTTCCGACCGACCTGACCGATCCGAAGGACGTGCTGGACTGCCTGCTTGAGCTGACCGAGGAGGTCGCCGGGAGGCTGGTGCGCTCCGGATTTCGCGGCAAGACCGTCACGCTGAAAATCCGCTTCCCCGACTTCACGACGCTGACGCGATCCGCGACGCTGCCGGAGCCGACGAACCTGACCGATGAAATCTGGCCGCGCCTGAAGCGCCTGTATGAAGAACGACTTCCGAAGCGCGTTCCGGTCCGGTTGGCGGGGATTCAGGTCTCAAATCTGTCTTCGGGCCCGCGGCAGCTTTCTCTTTTCGATCCGGAGACTGATAAAAGGCGCGGGAAACTCGCCGAAATCACCGAAGACATTCGAAGGAAGTATGGCAAGGACGCCATCCGCCGGGGGAGACTGATAAAAGGCAGGCACGGGGAGGAAACCGAACGGGATGAAGGCGGCGGTCAGTCGTAACGCAGCGCCTCGATCGGGTCCTGCTTCGCCGCGCGCATGGCCGGATACACCCCGGAGATCACGCCCACAATGCCGGAGAATACCAGGCCGAGAAAGATTGACCACAGCGGCGTCACGAACTCGAAGTAGATCAGATAGCCCAGCACTTTGCACGAGACGATGCTGGCGAGAAGCCCCAGCGCGCCCCCCACGACGCCGATGATTCCGGCCTCGACGAGGAATTGCTGGAAGATGTCGTCGTTGGTCGCCCCGATGGACTTCCTGATGCCGATCTCGCGCGTCCGCTCCGTGACGGCCACCAGCATGATGTTCATTATCCCGACGCCGCCGACCAGGAGGGACACCCCCGCTATCCCCGCCACGGCCATGGTAAGGGTGTTCATGATGAGGTCCAGTTGTTTCAGTATTTCACCCTGCGACTGAGTGTTGAAGTCAATGCGTCCGCCGTGCCGGGACTTCAGGACCTCATAGACGTGGTCGTTGGCCTGATTGATCATATTCCCGCCCTTGGTCAGAACAATGATTTCCGTAATACGCTTGCTGTTGAACAGGCTCATTGCGGTGGTGAAGGGGATGAAGGCCAGCGCGTCCATGTCGAATTCCATTATCCGGCCTTTTTCCTCGAAGATGCCGATGACGGCGAATTTCTGGCCGTCAATGGTGAGCCGTTCCCCCAGAGGGTTCACCCCTTTGAATGTCTCTTTCGCAATGGTGGTTCCTATGACCACGACCTTACGGTGCGTTTCGACTTCAAATGCGGTATAAAACCTGCCCTCTTTCAGTTGCCTGCCCGTGACGACCGGATAACAGGAGTCAACGCCGAAGACGTTGATCGTTCTTTTCCAGGGGCCGAACTTGATGTCCGCCGGGCCGAGGCACGTCGGGGTGAGTTCCACGATCTCGGGGATTTCCTGTTTCAGCGCCAGGCAGTCGGAGTACGTGATCGTGCTCTGCCGCGTGGGAAGGCCCTTCTTGCCGGGGTAGACCATGAGCGTGTGCGCGCCAAGCCCCAGCCCCTCGACCTGCATGACGACGTATTTTTTCGCCCCCTCCCCCAGCGCGACCAGCATCACGACGGCGAAGACACCGATGATGACGCCCAGCATGGTCAGCGCCGAGCGCATCTTGGCCCCCCAGAGGACCTCAAGCGCTTCCAGTATTCCCTCGATCAGTTTGTTCATATGGTTGCGCCGACCCGGAGGTCAGTCGTACCTCAGTGCTTCGATGGGGTCCTGCCGCGCGGCCCGCATTGCGGGGTAAACACCGGAAACCACTCCGACAAAGGCTGAGAACGTAAGCCCGAGCACCATTGACCAGACCGGCGTGACAAACTCGAAACCAAGCGCATATCCAAGCGCTGCGCAGCAGAAGAGACTGAGGCCCAGACCGGACGCCCCGCCGATCAGCCCTATGATGCCGGACTCGACGAGAAACTGCTGGAAGATGTCCCCGTTCGTCGCGCCGACTGATTTGCGCACGCCGATTTCCCGGGTGCGTTCCGTAACTGACACAAGCATGATGTTCATGATGCCGACCCCGCCGACGATCAGCGATATGGCCGCAATGCCCACAACCGCCGTCGTGAGAGTGCCCAGGATCATGTCAAGCTTCTTCAGTACCTCGCCTTGAGTCCTCGTGAAGAAATCAATTTTTCCGTGGCGCGCGGCAAGCACCTCGTAGACGTGGTCGCTGACCTTTGGAACAGCCTCCGGCCCGTTTGCCAGTATCACTATGCGTGAAAGCCTGCTGGATTTGAATAGACTCGTGGCTGTCGTAAAGGGAATGCAACACATGTCGTCCAGGTCCATTTCGCCTATGCGCCCTTTCGGGGCCATAACGCCTATCACCGTGTATTTCTCTCCGCTGATCGTCATCCGTTCGCCGACGGGGTCCATCCCCTTGAAAACATCCTCCATTATTTTGGTTCCGATGACGATGATCTTGCGGCGGGAGTTAACCTCGAACGGGCCGAAGAACCTGCCGGACAGCATCTCCCGGTTCGTCACGATCGGGTAGGAATCGCCCACGCCGAAGAAACTGGTCGTTCGCTTGAAAGGTCCGTATTTGACTTCCGCCTGGCCGACGGAAAACGGGGTAAGTTCCACGATCTCCGGTATCTCATGCCTGAGCGCCGTGCAGTCTTCATACTTGAGGCTGTCCGACTGGCCGCGCATCTGTTGCCCCTTCTTACCGGGGCGCACCATCAGCGTATGAGCGCCAATCCCCATGCTTTCAACCTGCATTATTACGTACTTTTTGGCTCCCTCTCCCAGGGCTACAAGCATTACAACCGCAAACACCCCGATGACAACGCCCAGCATGGTTAGACCGGAGCGCAGCTTCGATCCCCACATGATCTCAAGCGAGGATACTATGTTCTCGAAAATCGCGAACATTCCCGGCTCCGTCAGTCGTAACGCAATGCCTGAATGGGGTCCTGCCTGGCCGCCCTCATCGCGGGATACACGCCCGAAATCAGCCCGACGAAGGCGGAGAACAGCAGCCCAACGACGATTGACCACATCGGAGTGACGAACTCGAACGCGAGCGCGTAACCGAGGGCGGAACAGCAAAAGACGCTGATCCCAAGCCCGACAACCCCGCCCAGGACGCCGATTATGCCGGACTCGATCACGAACTGCTGGAAGATGTCGCTGTTGGTCGCCCCGACGGATTTGCGAAGGCCGATCTCGCGCGTGCGCTCCGTCACTGCGACGAGCATGATGTTCATTATGCCGACACCGCCGACCAGAAGCGAGACACCGGCTATCCCCGTCACGGCCATCGTCAGCGCGTTCATGATCCGGTCAAGATTTTTCAACAGTTCGTCCTGGGTGTGCGTGTGGAAGTCCATCTTCCCGCCGTGCTCGGCCTTCACAACTTCGTATATGTGATCGCGGGCCTGGTTTAAATATTCCTTCCCCTTTGTCAGGACAAGAACCTCGTTGATGAATTTGGTGTTGAACAAGCTCATGGCGCACGTGTATGGGATGTAAGCCATGTCGTCCATGTCGAATTCCATCAGGCGGCCCTTTTCCTCAAGGATGCCGACGACGGTGTACTTCTCCCCGCTCACGTTGATTCGCTCCCCGATGGGATTGACCCCCTGGAAAAGCTCACGCGCGGTGGTTGTGCCGATGACAATCGCCTTCCGGTGGGAACTGACCTCATGATCGGCGAAGAATCTTCCCTCACGCACCTGCCTGTTCGCGATCACCGTGTAGCAGGCGTCAACCCCGAACACGTTTATCGTTCGTTTTCGGGGGCCGTATTTCAAATCGGCGGGTCCCAGCATGGTCGGCGTGAGGTCCACGATCTCCGGAATCTCATATTTCATCGCCGCGCAGTCGGAAACCTTCAGCGAGCTTACGCGTGTGACCGGCCCCGGCTTGCCCGGATGGACAATCATCGTGTGCGCCCCTACTCCGAGGCTCTGCACCTGGATGATGACGTACTTCTTGGCTCCCTCGCCCAGCGCAACCAGCATCACCACCGCGAATACGCCTATTATAACCCCGAGCATCGTGAGCGCGGAACGAAGCTTGGTGCCCCACAGCACCTCCAGCGCGGCAACAATGCTCTCGATCATGCGTGTCTCTACTCATGCCGCAGTGCGTCTATCGGATTCAGGCGCGACGCCCTGACAGCGGGATAAACGCCGGAAATCACCCCGACGACGATTGAAAACGTTAACCCCATTATTATCGCCCAGTTGGGAATGACGAAGGCGAAGCCCAGCACCTTGCCTAAAACGGCGCACGCAAAGAGGCTGAAGGCCAGGCCGATTCCCCCCCCGAACACGCTTATCAGCACGGCCTCTGTCAGAAACTGGTAGAAAATGTGTTCGTTACTGGCGCCGATTGACTTCCTTACCCCGATCTCGCGGGTGCGCTCGGTGACTGACACGAGCATGATGTTGGTTATGCCGATCCCGCCCACCACAAGCGATATTGCGGCAATCGTAGTCACCGCAACGGTGAACTTGCTGATGATCTTATCTAATATGCTCAGGACCTCATCCTGCGTCTGGGTGTGGAAGTCCTCCCGGTCGCGGTGGCGCTTCTTCATGATGTCGTACACCATGCTGCGGACCGTGGAGAGAACTTCCGGCCCCTTTGTCAAAATCACTATCTGGTCAAGCTGCTTGCTGCCCAGCAGAGACTCGGCCGTTGTGTTGGGGATGCAGACCAGATCGTCAAGGTCAAACCCGAAAAGCTCGCCCTTCTCCTCCAATGTGCCGACGATCGTGAATTTCTGCCCCTTGATGGCCACGCGCTCCCCGATAGGCTCCACGTTGCCGAAAACGGCCTCCGCAACCTCGGTTCCCATGACGCAGACCCTGCGGCGGGAGCGGACCTCGAATTCCGTGTAGAAACGCCCCCTGCCAATGTTCCGGTGAACAATGTTGGGATAATCGTCGCTGACGCCGATTATCAGCGTCATGTAATCATTCAGGCCATACTTGACATACGCGCTGCCAACCAGGACGGGGGTAAGAATCTCAACCCCCGGCACATCCTCGCGCAATGCCCTTGCGTCCCCATAGGTCAGAGCGCTGACCGACGACGGTTGCCCCTCCTTGCCGGGGTTCACGAGCAGCACGTTGGCGCCCATGCCGAAACCGATGATCGTGTCGGTGACAAACTTCTTGGTCCCCTCCCCGAGCGCCACCAGAACGATGACTGCTATGACCCCGATGATCACCCCAAGCATGGTCAGCAGGGAGCGCATCTTGCTGTGCCAGAGCGTCTCAAACGCGGAGTCAAAGCTTTCGATCAGGTCCATGTAGGAATGTCTTCCCGAAGCTCCCGAAGGCCGGCCTCAGTTCCTTTCGTCGGCGATCACGACGCCGTCCAGCATACGGATGATTCTTTCGCTCTGCGCGCCGACACTGGGATCATGTGTGACCATTACGATGGTTGCGCCATTTTCGTGAAGCTGGTGGATGACGGCCATGATTTCCTTGCCGGCCTTGCTGTCCAGGTTGCCGGTCGGCTCGTCTGCAAGGATCAGACTGGGATTGTTCACAAGCGCCCTGGCGATGGCTACGCGCTGCTGCTGGCCGCCGGAGAGCTGATTGGGCATGTGGTCCTCTCGGTCGGCCAACCCCATTCTGGCCAGCATGTCCCGCGCCCGCTCGCGGCGGTCCTTGCGGCTTATCTGTGAATATACGAGCGGCAGTTCCACGTTGCGCAGCGCCGTTACCCTCGGCAGAAGATTGTACTGCTGGAAGACGAAGCCGATCTTCTTGTTCCTGATCTGGGCAAGCTGCGCGTCGGTAAGTTCGTCTACGGCAGTCTGGTCAAGCCAGAGCCTTCCGCTCGTCGGGCGGTCCAGACAACCCAGCAGGTTCATCATGGTTGACTTGCCGCAACCGGAAGGCCCCATGATGGCAACGAACTCCCCTTTGTTGACAACGAAGGAGGCTCCGCGTAGGGCGCGGACTTCGATGCCTTCCATGAAATACGTCTTGTGAAGGTCTTCAAGCCGGACTACGGATTCAGGGCTGGACATTTACGCGCATCCCCTCTTCGTACGTGGCCTTGCGGAACTTGACGACCGCCTCGCCCTGGGTCAGCCCCTTCACGACCTCGACGTTGATATAGTCCTGCCTTCCCCGCTCCACCTCACGCTTGCGCAGCTTGTTCTTCTCAACCACCCAGACGTACCACTTGCCGTTCTCGATGAAGGCGCACTGCCGGGGCATCAGCACAACGTCCTTCTTGATTCCGATCACAACGCGCCCGTCAATCTTCATGCCGGGCCTGAGCTTACCCTCGTGGTTCTCCACGCTGACCCGGGCGCGGAATATAAGGTCTTCGTCTTCAAGGCTGACGCTCATGCCGCCCATCTGACGCTTCGGCTCGGCCTGGGGCAGTATCGTCTTTATCTCTCCCTTGAACTCCGCGTCGGGGAAAGCATCCGCTGTGATCAGCACCTCCTGGCCGACCTTCACGTCGCCTATGTCTGCCTGGTCAATCTTCAATTCGACCCGGATCGTTGCCAGGTCAACAATCCCAATAGCCGGCAGGGGCGGAGCGGAAATCTCGCCCGGCTCCACCAGGACCTTCGTGATAATCCCGTTTATCGGCGCAGTCAGCGTCGTGTTGCTCAGGTTGACCCTGGCAAGCTCCACGGCGGCCTCGGTCTGGAGGATGTTGGCCGCGGCCATTGCGAAATCTTCTTTTTGAGCGCCGGCTTCGAGTAACTTCACCGCTTGTCCCGCGCCTTCCAGCCTCTGTTTTGCGGCCTCGTAACCGAGCTTTGCGCCGTCAAATGTCGCTACGATCCGGTCATAAGCGTCCTGGCTGAGCACGCCGGAATCGTAAAGCGCCTTCGCGCGCTGCAGGTCGGTCTCCGCCATGCGCACTCCCGTTTCCATCTGCTTGACCATGGTGTCTGCGGCCCGCAACTCCGCTCTGGCCTGTTCAAGCTGTTCCGGACGAACCCCCGCCTTCAGCTTGTCGTAGGCGGCCCTTGCCACAGCCATGGCGGCCTGCGCCTGCTGGGACATGGCCTTCAACTCTTCGCAGGAAAGGGTGCAGAGCACGTCCCCTTTCTTTACCTCTTGGCCCTCGTGAACAAGCACCTCCGCCACCCGGCCCGGCACCTTGAAGCAGAGATCGGCTTCGCCGTCAGCCCTGACGGTCCCATCCTCGGCCAGCATGACGACGATGTCGCCGCGAGTGACCGCGGTGACTTCCACCGTCTCAACCGGTCCCCGCAGGAAGTAGTACCCCCCGACTCCCAGGATTCCCAGCACAACCACAATCACTATTATCTTGCGCATGTTCCTCTTCCATCCGGCACAGAGGCGGCAACGTCTGAAGCCCGCTCAAGTCGCCTGGAAATTGTGATCCGACACCTGCCTGTTTGCCTAAAGGCCAAATCAGGATATTATCCATATGCGCCGGCCATTGTCCAGATGCCGCGCCCCATTTTCCAACATCGCCGGACAATGGCCGGGATGGTCTTCGCGCAATATAATGTGTAAAAAATGGAGGTCTGCCCATTCTCCCGCTGGAGAACATTATCGTTCAAGCCCGCGCTTTGAAGCTCTCAGCCTCAAAGTCAATGAATGCCGGGACCACTGGTTGCTTCCGCTCCGCCTTTCGGAGCATGGGTCTTGAGTTCTCCGGGCTTCGGGAATACGCGCCGGGGGATGACGCATCGCGCATTGATTGGCGCGCCACCGCAAGACTCGGCAAGACCTACCTAAGGCAGTATTCCCAAGAATCTGGAAAACCGGTTTTCGTGATTCTCGACTCCTCCGCCTCGATGAACTGCGCATCGCGCGGGAGGAGTCCCTGGGAAACGGCCTGTGAGACCGCCATGCTGCTCTCCTGCGCCGCGCTGGCGGCGGGAGACATGGCAGGACTCTGCATCGCAAATCGCATCGGCATTGCAAAAATCAAACCGGCGCGGTCAAGAAACCACGCATGGGTGATTGCCGCCGGGCTGGCTTCCTTTGAGCCAGGCGGCAAAGACCCTGACGCTGCTTCTATGATATCGGCATTGAAACCGCTTCTGCCACGGCGCAGCCTGCTTATCTTCATTACAGATGCGTCAGGCAGAGCTTTTCGAGAAACAGCAGAGACCTTTCGGGTCGGTTTCGAGTCAGTGGCAATCACGATACGCGACCGGATTGATCCTCTTCCCGCCGGGACTGGTTGGACGCTTCAAGACGTAGAAACCGGCATGACGACTGTCAGGCGGACGTGTTGCACCGGTCGCTCTGACCTCTCAAATGCCGCATGCGATGTTTCCACACTTCTCTCTTGGGATAGAGATGCTTCGAACTTTCTCCCCGGGCAAAAGGCGTCTGCCGCGGGCAGACAGGCCGCAGGCAGACGGATGAGGGGAGAACAGACGCTTCCCTCCAACCATGGTAACGCCGACCGGGACAATCTTGAACTCTGGACCGACCGTCCCTGTTTTCCGGATATCAGGGCATTTCTGATGGCCCGGAGCAAAGGCGCTGGAATAATCTCCGTCCGAAAGTAACTCACATGAACCGCGTAATGCTCACCGCCGGGGCGCCATTCCATGCCGGGATTGATCATTGCGCCATGGTTCTGACTTATTTCGTGTGGGCTTTGTCCGCGCAGTGCCTCGCAGACGATTCTTCTTCAGAATGCATTGAAGCCGTCCCGGGAAAGGAAACAGCGATTAGAGTCGGAGAGACGTTTGCCCTCTCCATCCCGGCGCGGATTGACGCGGAAGACGCAATACAGGCACCAGCCTTGGAATCAAGCTCAATCCTGCCCGGTCTGGAAATTCTCTCCATCGAACCGATGCCCGCCGGGAATAATGACAGATTAAGAATAAGGCTCAAGGGCTTCTGTCTGGAGCCTGGGGCAATCGAACTGCCGCCGGTCGTATGCTCAAAAGACGGAATGAATATGCAGGCTGCTGGCAGTATAAGACTGCGGGTTGAACCGCTTGTTATCCCGCCGGACTCGGAATTACGGGGACTGCGCGAGCCGTTGGACGCATTGCCTGATGACCACGCTAACGGCTCATGGTTTATGCTGCCGTGCCTTGCAATCCTTTGCGCGGCTATTCTGGCGTTGAGATGGCGATTTAACCCTGCAAGGTCTACAGCAGCAAAAGACGGCGGTTTTGGCGCGGGGCTGGCGGAAAGCCTGGTCGGCGAAACCGACGGCGCGCGCGTCTGCGCGGAAGTCTGGAAGGAAACCCTTCGCTTCGCGGTTACCCGCTGCGGCGCTCCTCCCGGAAGTACCCCGTTCGAGGTTTCGGAATTCTGCGATTCACTTTCAACCTTGACCGATTCTCAAAAGAAAGTCATCCGGAGTTTGGCGGAAATCTGTCAAGAGGGCATGTTCGCCGGAAATCCCAATTGTGACATCAGGATTCTGCTATCCGAGTCGGACGGACTGCTTGCCGAACTGGAGGAGCAGGGATGACCTTCGCCATGCCCGAAATGCTCCTTCTGATTCCGATTGCGTTTTGCGTGGCATGGTTGCGCCGACGCCGTGGTCTTTTGGCTCTGCCTGTCCCATCGCTTCGATCTGCTTTTATTGAAAATAAAACGTTAATCTCCAGCTTCCCGGACTTACTCCCGCCCCTTGCTCTGTGCCTGATCGCGTTGGCGGCGGCGCTTCCAATGCGCAGGACGTCCGAGTCGTCCGATCCTACCCAGGGGATTGACATTATGCTGGTCCTCGACCGCAGCAGTTCCATGCGCGCCGAGGATATGGCAACTGCCGAAGGCGGACGCGTGTCGCGCATGTCAGCCGCAATTGCCGCCGCAACCGGATTTGTCCAATCGCGCCGGGATGACCGTGTCGGCCTTGTCGTCTTCGCGCGTTTTCCGGTGACACGATCTCCCCTGACTGTGGACGGGAGGCTTCTGCGGGAGATTCTCGGTGATATCGAACCGGTCGGGCCGGGGAGTATCGAAGATCGCACCTCAATCGGCGACGCTATCGCTCTGGCTTGCGCAAGGTTGAAGGAAACGAGGGCTGGCGGAAAAGCCATCGTCCTTGCAAGCGACGGACGCAACAACGCCGGTCGCGTAAGTCCCGATGATGCAATCGCGCTGGCCAAATCCCTCGGTATTAGAATCTACGCCATCGGCATCGGCTCCCCTGATACCCGATCAGGATCAGCCCTCGATTTTCTGGCGTCAACCCCAACGCTGGATGAGGATTCCCTCCACAGGATCACCGAAACCACCGGCGGACGCTATTTCCGCGCTGGCGACGTCCGGTCACTGGAATCGGCGCACAAGGAAATTAATGCGATTGAGAAATCGCCTGACGGACGGACAAACCTTGCGGAGTATGCCGGTCTTGCGCCGGTCTTTTCATCCGCCGCTCTCGGTGTCCTTGCGGCATGGATCGCCCTTCATGCTTTCTTCGTCAGGAGACTGCCATGACGCGCTACGCCGCTGAGATTCGGATGATCGCAGCCGCTACAGCCGGAGCAGTCAGCCTTCTCCTGCTCATCCTTCACAATCGCCGCCGAGAAAGACTGCTGTATCAGGTCTTTGACGCGCGCCGCGATCCTTGTTTGAAGGCATTGCTCAAGCGTCGTCCATTTGCGGCAATATGCGTAAGCTTAGCGATTCTCATCCTGACTCATGTGACATTGACATCGGTTTCAGGCAACAATGTCCGCGCATCCGCCCGGCGCGTCTGGTTCTGCCTGGACGTGTCGCGCAGCATGCAGGAACAGGAAACCGGAAAGCCTTATCTTGAAGCTTCCAGAACTGCAATATCCCGGTGGATTGATTGCAATCATTGCGATGTGGCGGCCCTGATAACTTTCGCCGGAAGCGCAACGCTCTATTGCCCGCCGACGGACGATCATCGCGCCTTCAAGTCGTTTCTGGACGCCGCTGACGGCTCGACCGTCGCCCTCGGCGGAACCGCCCTTGCTCCCCCTCTCCAACTGGCAGCTCGGAAAGTGGCGCAAGAGCGATCCGCCCGGCGCGGCGACATGGTCGTTCTTATCAGCGACGGGGACGAAACCGTTGAGACTTTTGAGGCCGCCGTAAAGAGCATCCGCGATCTACGGAAACTTGGGGTTGCGGTAACAATTGCAGGGATTGGAACGGAGACAAAGAAACTTGGCAAACTGGCAGCCGCAGCGGGAACACCCCTGATCGGCATCGGCGATTTTTCCCGCTTTGCTGAAGCAGATGCGGAGCATTACGCCGAAGGCGGCACCTATGCGCCACTTGCCACAATCGCAGCATTTATTCTGACTGCGCTGGCTTGGTTGTTGGATTCCGGAAGAATGAAAAAAGTCGTGGCGGCGGGGAAACCATATCGCGCGGATTTCATCGAGTGGGTCCCGATGGAACAGCCGACGGTTAAGAATTCTGCGAGTTTGTCTACAGTTCCGATTCTTATTACGGCCATGCTGGCGGGGCCGGTTATGCTTGCTGGCTGTCTGGAAGAGCGCAACGCGAAGGCGTTATCCCAAAAAGGCAACAACTTCCTGAAATCCGGACACGCTCGGGAAGCGGTCATGGCTTATTCGGAAGCGCTGAAAATACTCGACGGACGTTCCGTCCATGAAGCTGATCTGATTCGAGCCCGACTGAATCTGAATTGCGCGCTTGCACTGGCGAAGGCGGGAAACTTTAAGGAATCTGAGAGGCGTCTGAGCGTCCTGATGACTTGCAAAGACAGTGAGGTTGCGGCGGATGCGCATTATCTTTTCGGCTGGATTGCCGCGCAGGGATGTCTGTCCGGGAATTCGATCACAACGGGACGGGACAGACGGGAGGCGATGCGCCTCTTCCGCGAAAGTCTGCGCATCCAACCGGGCCGGGAAGACGCCGTCTGGAACTACTGCATCCTGAACAGGATTTCCGGACCTGCCCCGGACGGCGAACCTTGCGGCGTTGCCGAATCATCAACCCCTTCCTCCGGGGAGGGTCCCGGCAACTCCGCTCAAACGGAAGGAAAAGAAGGCGTGGTCTCAAATACCGCGATGAAAGAAGCCGGCTCGGCTCAATCCGCGATTGCTGAAACAACGACGGACGGCAACATAAGAAGCGATAATCCGGACAATCTCGAATTGTCTCCATCCCGGGCTGAAGAAATCCTCAAAGCCGCAGAGGACGCGGAAGGCGAGGCCAGAGCCTACATGAAAACGCGGGGCATGCAACTGGCCGGAAAGATCGAGAAAGACTGGTGAAGATGCGTAGTATCGCAATGCTGATCCGAGGCCGGGACGCGGTTTCCGCGCGCCCATGCTCTTGTCTTCATATTCCGAGAATGGCCTTCAATTCCTTCTCTGTGAACTGCTCCTTGCCGTCGTCTTCGCTGACAATGATTGCTTGATTGTTCAGGACCATCGTCACGTTGCGCCCTTGGGTGAAGCTTGCCTGTATTTCCCGGTTGTTGCGGGCCAGTTGGAAGTAAGCCTCGCTGCCCCACCGGACGCGCACTTCCGGCATGGCCTTCCGGTACTGGTCGTCCACAAAGTTGCTCCCGACCTGGATGAAGCGGCGGTTGGCGATGTTGTTGGCGCGCCCCTCCAGCGCCCGCTTCATCTCCACCTGTTCATTGGAAGCCATCTGCCGGACCATGTTGCTGCTGCTGATGCTCTCGCCGCCGGATTCCTTTGCGGCGTAGCGCGGCGCCCCGCCGCCCGCGCGCTGGCCCGCCGCGCCGGGGGCAAAGTCGGACTTTGATTCCAGGTTCGACATAGTCCATCTCTGGGCTTCTTCCGCCGCCTTGCTCGCGGGTTCCCGGAAGAATCGCGCCGTCTCGTTCAGATGAGGAACCGGGTAGCTTGCCGCGTCGGCCCCGCCCTTGCCGACCGCGTCCCTGTCCAGCCCGAATCGCCTGTACGCCTCAGCGTCCTCGAGCACAAGGGATGAAGTGTAGGGCGTCACGATGTTGTATTCCCTGCTCAGCCTGACGACCTCCTGAACGAGTTCCTCCTTCTCCCCGTGCAGCCTTATCTGGTCCATCAGGTAGCCGATTTTCCTGAGCGCCCAGAGGCCGGGGATGAAATCGCGCGTCTCATCGGATTCGGGGAACGAACCTTCATAGATGAATTCCTTTGCCTCCGCGTCAACCTTGCCCTTCAATCTCACCGCGAAGTCTCCCGCGCCGCGATACCGTCCCATGACTATCAACTGCATACCTCGGAAAAGGTCCGGAAGCTGCCGCGGATACACGTCCGTGACGCCGAGTTTCTCAGGAAACTCAAGCTCCAGCCCGGTCAGCACCGGCGATCCGGCCTTGGCGAAGAAATTGCTGACCTTTACCTCGATCTCCTCATTCGGTTTCACGTATTCGGAATACCCCCGCGAACACTCCGTTATGCGGTCAAGCAGCTTGACGTTGATCTCCTCATCAATCCCGAATGTGAATATCCTCGCGTTGCCGGAATTCAGTTTTTTGACATTTGCGATTATCTCCTCGGTTTCCGTCGTTCGCCCGACGGTCGGCTTGCCGTCCGTCAGAAAGACGATGAGGTAAAGGCGTCCCGCGTCGTTCTTTGTCTGTAGAGCCTCCGTCAGCGCTCCGTCAATATCGGTCCCGCCGCGAGCCTCGATGTTTTTTACAAACTCCAACGCCGCAGAAACATTTTCATTCGACGCGTCCAGAAGACCCTTTGACTGCGGCTCAACCGCCGTGCTGAATTTGACTATCTTGAACCGGTCCTCCGGTTTGAGAGCTTTCAGGCAGTGCGACAGCGCCTCCTTCGCGCGCGTCATCTTCTCCCCCTCCATGCTCCCGCTGGTGTCAAGCACGAAGCATACGTCCTTGGGCATGACCTTCAACTCCGCAAGATCGCTCTTCGGCGCAAGCATCATTATGAAGTGTCCGTCTTTGGTTTTCAGGCGATGGGTGATCAGCCCCATTCCGATGTCCTTCGCGTCAAGGCTCCAATAAAGATCAAAATCCGTGTCCAGCATCGCCCGCTCCACCTCATATCCCGCGGTCGCTTCCCTGTCGCCGTTGCGGGAGACGCTTATTTTGTGCGACGGGGAATAGACGGTTGAGATCGGGAGTCGGGATTTCAGATTCACCATGCAACTGAGGGTTTCAAGAACCTGGCTGGCCTTTTGTCCGGTCTTCAAGGGAAAACGGAAATGGCAGACGCCTTCGTCAAGCCTCAAGGTATGGTTGTATTTCAATTCGACCTTCTGAACACCGTTGGCGGGAACAGGAAAAACTCTCATCCTGAGCAGCCCGTTTCCGTAGAACTCAAGCAGGCCGGGATCCCTGGCTCGCCGGACGATGTCTTCATAGATTGATTGCGCCTTCTTTGCGTCAAGTACCTCGCCCTTGACCGGTTTCCCATTGATGTAAAGTATGAAGTCGCTGATCGCCGCGCCGCCGGGGACTGGAAATACATAAGTGGCTTCCAGGTCGCGGTTTATGCTGTTCTTGAACGTCTGGATGACGTGGACTCTTGCCACCTGATCCGTGATATCAACCTGGATTCGATGACTCTGAATCGCAAGGGGCGGAAGGTTCGGTTCCGTCGGCACCAGCATCCCCGCTGCGCGAGCGACGGACGCCAAAGTCAAAGCAAGAACGAATATCAGAACCGCGATTCTCTTTTCCATCATCATTGCCTCCGTCGTCCTTCGTCGCAATCCATTCCGACTTGGATTCCCGGCGAAATTGCCGCCGGCATTAGCCGTCTTCCACGCACATAGACGCTTGGACTCAGTTCCAGGTTCCAGCATTCCGCCAAGTTTTGTTGTATGATATCCCACGGCTTCCCGGAAGCGATTTCGGGATTAATGAACGGGAGGAAACGACATGTGGTGGCATTACCTTCTCGGCTACGGCTATGCGGTGTTTTGCGGAAACATGATCGGCGCTTTCATTTCAGCGGCGCGGGCGGACATGAATCTCCGCCGGAAGCTGAACGTTCAGAGCGAGATTGAAGCGAACCGCGTTCCATGGCATCCGAAGGCGCTTGGGATGCTCGAACGTCCGTTCATAATGACGCTCTTCATCTACGGCAAGTACGATTACATCGCAGGCTGGTACACTGTGAAGACCGTCGTACAGTGGAAGGCATGGACTGAGGAAAGGACGATCTTCAACCTGTATCTTATCAGTACTCTCCTGTCCTTCGGTTATGCCGTCGCGGGAGGCGTGGTCGCAAGGACGCCCTTCCAGCTTGTCATTTACCCCTACTGGCTGGTCTCCTTCGCCGCGATGACCATCCCCGTCTTCGCCAATCTTTACCTCCTGAACGTGGCTGTCTGGAACATGAAAAAGGCATCTGCAAGTCTGGCCGCTCAAGAAGTGAAACGGGAGAAGGCGATATCAGCAGGCAATTCGGACGGGAAAGCAGTGAGCTAAACAGCTGCCCGGATGCGGGCGATTATCGAGAAGTTGTGTCGTCCGAATACGGTGAATCCCCCCCGAAGACCCGGGCGCCGGCATCCCTCCGAAAGACTCGATTGCCGGGAATTGTCCGCATTCGACCTTCAAATCGCTGCCGGCCAGGTTATCCGCCAGAGTCAGGAAACCTTCCTCCGCGCGATATTCGACCCCATACTTCGCAATGGCGTCGGCGAAAACGCCCCATCCCGACCCGATTTCAAGCAGGCGCAACTCCGTTTTCCATCCCCCCCTGCGGTTTCCTTCAGCATGGCGGCGCTTGCGCTCTACGCCGCGCTTCATGCGCATACCGAAATCGCCGGGGCGGTACTGCCTCGCCCAGAAAGGGATCAGGATCGCGCTTTATTCCTCTCCAGCGCCAGCTTCTCCATCGGAACCTTCACGCCGAAACCCTCGGCTTCGGCAATCGAAACACCCTTCTCGTCGTGCAGCCGCGCGAAGACAAAAACCTTTCTACCATGCACCTTCCTGATCTCGGTCTCGAGCATGACCTCCTTCATGGACGGGGCCATCATGCGGAAGTTCACATTCAACCGGATCAGCAGGATGGTATGCCCGGCGTGATAAGCCGCCGCTCCCACCGCCTCATCCATGACCGCCGCAATCGCGCCGCCGTGGATGTGGGACGCCGGTCCCCCGGCACGAGGCCCGAACCAGACCTTGCCGACAATCGCGTTGTCGCGCTCGCGCAGGAAATACTTCACGCGCAGCAACCGGCTGTCCGCCTCGCCGGAAACAAACGACGCCGGTCCTTCAACGTCTGCGAAAGGGTTTATTTCTGTCCAGCCCGCTTCGGGCGCGCCAATGAACTCGCCGGGCAAGTCTTTGCTCCTTCCAACAACCGGAGAATGTTCGTCACATGATGCCTTCGTCACTGCTCAATCCCCGCCGCCTTTCGGGCGATCCTGATCTTGCCGTCAAGGTCGTAACTTCTGTAGATCGCCAGCCGCTCCGCCTGGGGCGAGCCGCCGCCGTGAACCCCGGCCACCATCAGCAATCCGGCGAACTTGGACGCCGTCAGGTCCTCGATGAGCCGGAAGCAGCGCACCCTGTCGTCAACGTCCACGCCCTCAGGCCCGGCCAGGTATTTCTTCAGCAGACCGCCGATCTTCTCGCTCCTGTAGTCGGACTCCGACGGCATCGTTACGACCAGTCCGCCTGCAATGTCCTGCAGGACTTCAATCTCATGGTGGAGATTCGTGCCGGCGTAGAACTTTCCTACGTTGGCGTAGACCATGTCGGGCAGATAGGTTCCCGACGGCGTTTCATTGCCCTTCAGCGACGCCGCAAGCCCGCAGCCATGCACGATCTCGGCGGTTATCATGAAATCCACCAGCTTTTCGCGGACGTGGCTTGCCTTCTGAATGCCGTTGTATTCCGCGACCAGCGCCGCCGCGCCCATCAGGATGTCCGAAATGGCCGGTTTGCAACCGCAATATGAATGGCGGTGGTAGGTGGCGAAGGTCTCCGCAAGATGTCCCGCAAACTGCCACTCCCCGCACATGAAGACGCGCTCCCACGGAACGAAGACATTGTCGAAAACCGTGAGCGACTCCACGCTGGCATACTTGGAGCTTACGGGGGAGGCCATCTCGTGCTTGCCGGCGGGCGCGGCCCCGCGGCAGATCATCGTTATCCCCGGCGCGTCCGCCGGAATCGCGAAGGCGACGGCGTAGTCCGCATCCTCCTCGCGCATGTCCCGCGTGGGCAGAACGATTATCTCGTGCGCGTACGGCGCGAGGGTATTATGCGCCTTCGCCCCGCGCACGACGATCCCGTCGTCGTTCTTCTCAACAACGTGAAGGTAAAGATCAGGATCGGCCTGTTCGTGCGGGCGCAGAGAGCGGTCGCCTTTCACGTCCGTCATGGCCGCGTTGCCGACCAGGTCGTTCTCCTGGAAATATTTTATGTAGTTGCAGAGCCTCTCGTAATACTTCGTCTCAAACGAGTCGTCGCAATGATGGGTGATGACGGAGAGGGCATTGAGCGCGTCAATGCCCATGCAGCGCTGTATGCAGCCAACCTCCCGGCAGTAGTGGCGCGTCATCTCGCACTTGTACTGGAGGTCCTGCGCGCTGTGGTGGATGTGCGTGAAGCGATTGATCTTCTTGCCGGTCAGGTGGGAAGTGGCCGTCATCATCTCCTCATATTCTTCCATCTGCGGCCATTCGTACGTCAGGCGGACGATGTTCACCCCCGGCTCTATCTGCGGATGCTCCCACGGTCGCTCCACCTTCTGCCCGTTCATCCAGACGTTGTGCTTCATCGCCGCCAGACTGTCAACATACTCCTGCGCTGTCTTCATTTGTGTTCCCTCGGTTGACATGTAGGGCGGGTTCTCTGAACCCGCGCTGAATCTGCGCGTAGGGTGCGCGAGGCCCAAGGCCTTGCACGCGCGAAAGAACGTAGGGCGCGCGATACCGAAAGACCGAGGTCTGAGGTTATGCGCGCGCATGTTTCGTCAATTGAAATGGAAAATCCGTCCCTTCGGAACGAATTTCGCCGGACTTGGGAATTCTCCACTGCATGGCGGCTGGAGTCAAGCGCTGTAAGCGGACGGCAGAGTAGTATGGCGTATGCGTTCTTGCCGATTTCAGGCTGAACCGGATGATTTGTTCATCGCGGCGGCGGCGGCAACCGAACCGAGTGTGCGAGACACCCAGATCAGCCCGATGCTTCCGACGATTATATCCGTCGCCAGTCGCCCAAGGAAAACCCCACGCACTCCGTAGACGCTTGAGCCGAGGTATGAAAGAGGGATCAACAATCCCAGCACGCGGATGGCGTTGAGCAGCGTCGTTCTGAACGGTCTCTGGAGACCGGTGAAGATGAATCCGCAGTAACGATGCGCCTCCATCATGCCGTATCCGAATGAGATTGTGCGTATGTAGGCGATCAGGATTCCGGCGACCTTCGGGTCCCTGGTGAAAATTCGCGCCAGCAGCGGCGCGCAAAGAGAGAATAAAATCGCTATTCCACCACCATAGAGTAATGCAAAACGAGTGGACAGCGTCTTGGCTTCGCGGATGCGATCCATGCGGCCCGCGCCGTAGTTCTGGCTAATGAACGGGATCAAAGAAATCCCCAGCGCCATTGGGATGACGAACGCGAACATCTCGATGCGTCCGGCAGCGCCGGCGGCCGCGACGGCTTCGTTCCCGAAACCGCTGAGAAGCCGCGTGATGACAGCGGCTGAGACCGGCATGAGAATCATGCTCATGATACCCGGTATACCGAAAGCGAGGACCTGTCTGAATGAGGAGAGATAGTGCCGGATTCCCCAGTGTCCCAGAATAAGGAGATGATGCTTTCTGTGCAGAAGGTGAAAGAGCCACGCGGTTGAGACTGCTTGCGCCATGACCGTGGCCAGCGCAGCTCCCTTGATGCCCATCGCCGGAAAACCGAAATATCCAAAGATCATGATCGGATCGAGAATTGCGTTCAGCAGTGTCCCGAGCATCATGAACCGGCTGGCCGCTCCGGAATCGCCGCAGGAAATCAGGATTCCGTTTCCCATCATGGGCAGAGCCATGAAGTAGGCGCCAAGATACCAGATGCGCATATAGTCTCCGACCATCGGCAATGTCCTTTCGTCGGCTCCGAGTCGCGCAAAGACCGGATCAATGCTCAGATATCCGCTGATTATGATAATTGACGTGACCATAAGTATGAGCGTAATGCCGTGAGTGACCAACCGGGCGGCGTCGGCCATATCGTTGCGTCCGATTGCGTGCGACACCAGTGTCGTAACTCCCGACCCCAGCCCGCCGGCAACGCAGGTCAGCAGCATCACGACCGGAAAAGTGAATCCCATTGCGGCAAGAGGAATAGTGCCCAGGCGGGAGACGAACCATGTATCCGTAAGGTTATACGCGTTCATGGCAAACGTGCCGGCCAGCATGGGGAATGCCATGGTGAAAAGGGCGCGTTTAACGTTTCCCTGCACAAGGACAGGCATGAATTGTCTTCTTAATAACAGGCGGCCCGAAGTGTTTGACTTGGCCGCGCAAGGCAAGACCGTTCAGAATTTACATTGCGATTCAGATCATGTTCCGCTCACAACCGGAATTGCGTCCAACATCTCGCGTATGATCGTCTCGGCGCTCAGGGAGTGGACCTGCGCCTCGAAGGATAGTACGAGCCTGTGGCGCAGGGCGTCCGGGGCGATTTCCTTGACGTCGTCGGGGAGCACGTGAGCGCGTCCGCGCATCAGGGCCAGCGCCCGCGCTCCGTCCAGTATCGCGATCCCCGCCCGCGGAGACGCGCCGTAGGCGATTGCCGCCCCGAAATGCCCCAGTCCGAACTCGCCGGGCCGCCGCGTTGCGCGCACAAGGCGCACAACGTAATCCTTCACCGGATCGGCTACGAAAACCGCTCGGCTCATTGCGCGAAGAGACAATACTGTCTCGACGCCCATAACGGGATCGCACCGCCGCCCCCCCCCGCCGGATGCGGCGTCGAGGATGCGTCCCTCCTCTGCGGCGTCAGGATAGTCAACCAGCAATTTGAACATGAAACGGTCAAGCTCGGCCTCAGGCAGAGGATACGTCCCTTCTAGCTCAATGGGATTCTGCGTTGCCAGAACCATGAACGGCTCCGGCAGCTGGAAGGTCTCGCGGCCGATCGTCACCTGCCGCTCCTGCATGGCCTCCAGCAGGGCGCTCTGAACCTTGGCCGGGGCGCGATTGACTTCGTCGGCCAGAACAAGATTTGCGAATATCGGCCCCTTGCATACCTCGAACGATCCGTCGCGGGGGAGGTACGCCTGGTGGCCGATGATGTCGCCGGGCAGCAGGTCGGGGGTGAATTGAACTCGGCTGAAGGATGCCTTTAGCGCCTGGCAGAGGGAGCGCGCAAGCAGCGTCTTGCCCAACCCCGGCACGCCCTCAAGCAGGACGTGCCCGCCGGCCAGCAAGGCAGCCAGCAAACGCTCAAGAATGTCGCGCCTGCCGACGACGACGCGCCCGACCTCGTCGAGCAGGCGGTTCAATTCCGCCGCAGCGTCGGCCACCTGCCCTGTGTTTCCGGTTTCTTCTTTGGGCATTATTTGTGATACTTGGAATCAATTATTCGCCATGGCGCATTATCGCAAACGCAGAAAGAGGGATGCGCCTTATCAAATCCCCCCTCCCGGCGTCTGCTGCCTTCTGCTGTCCTCGGCTTCCAGGTTAATGTAGATGCTGTATGCGTCGCCGTCGAAGGAGATGTTGACGGGGTAGCCGGAGTTCTGGAAGACGGAGAGCATGGCCTTGTTGACGGGCAAAACCTTGGCGAAGAACTTCTTAACCCCGCGCTTGCGGGCCACGGTCGCCAGGTAATCCATGAGCAACTGGCCCATGCCCTTCTGCTGCCATTCGTCCTGAACTATAAAGGCGACCTCCGCCATCTGGTACTGCGGGTCCAGGAAGTATTGCGCCAGGGCGACAACCTGATCCCCGCCGGGGGCCGGGACGATGCCGACGATGGCCATGTCGTTGTGATAGTCAATATTGGTTAACTGCTGGACGGCCTTGTGCGGGAAGGTCATCGAGTGCGTGAAGTAGCGCGTGTGGACCGAGCTGCTGCTGAGGGAGTAGAGCATTTCGGAGAGCGCAGGCTCGTCCGGCGGCCTGACGGGGCGGAAGAATATCTGCATTCCGTCCTTGAGCGTGTCGTAGCGCTCGAACTCCTCCGGATAACGCACGCTGTCCCACGCGAGCTGAATCTGGTCCTCCGGGATGTAGCGTTGCTTCTTTGCGGCCTCGATGAGCCAGTTGCGGAATTTCGGGTGGGCGATGTTGATGAGGGCCAGAACGCGTTTGCTTATGCTCTTGCCGTGCAGATAAGCGATGCCGAACTCCGTTACGACGTAGTGGACGTCCCCGCGCGTCGTGACCACGCCGGCGCCTTCGGTCAGGTGCGGGACGATGCGGGAGACCTCCCCGTTGCGGGCCGTCGAGGGCATGGCGATTATGGCCTTGCCGCCGCGGCTCCTTGCCGCGCCGCGCACGAAGTCAACCTGCCCGCCGATGCCGCTGTAAAATCTGTATCCAAGCGAGTCGGAGCAGACCTGGCCGGACAGGTCAATCTCCAGCCCGACGTTTATGGCCACCATCTTGTCATGACGGCTGATTATGAATGGGTCGTTGACGTATTCCGTAGGCCTGAAGTCGAAAAACGAGTTATTGTCAATGAAGTCGTAGAGCCGCTTTGATCCCATGCAGAAGCTGGCGACGACCTTGCCGTTATTGATCGTTTTCTTCGTGCACGTGATGGCTCCGCACTCGATGAGGTCAATAATCCAGTCGCCGAACATTTCCGTGTGAACGCCGAGGTCTTTTTTGTCCCTGAGGTAATCCGCCAGGGCCTGGGGAATGCGACCGATGCCGCATTCGATCGTGCTGCCGTCCTCGACGAGGCGACCGATGTTCTGACCGATGCGCTGCAGGGTTTCGTCCGGGACGTTGACGGGGACCTCTATGACCGGCTCGTCGCACGGCACGAGCATGTCAATGTTGTTGACGTGTATGAAGCTGTCCCCGCCGGTGCGCGGCATCATGGAATTGACCTGCGCGACTACGAAACGGGCGTTGGCGGCGGCGCTCTTCACGATGTCAACCGACACGCCGAGGCTGCACAGCCCGCTGCGGTCCGGCGGCGTCACGGTTATCAGGGCGATGTCTATCGGAATTCGTCCGGAGCTGAACTCCGCCGGGATTTCCGACAGGAAGATTGGCGAATAGTCTCCGATTCCCTGATCCAGGGCGTGGCGGACGTTGTCGGCTACGAAGAAGCTGTTCATCTTGAACTGCTCGCGGAACTGAGGATCGGCGTACGGGGCCGTGCCCATCGTAAGCAGGTGAATGATGTGGCAGTCGTAGATGCGGGCGGAGTGCGCTACAAGGGCCTTGACGAGGTGTTGCGGCTGGGCGCAGCCGGTTCCGATGAAGACGCTGAAGCCGGGTTTGATCAGCTTCATCGCCTCGGCGGCCGTTCCTATCTGATCCGCAAACTTTTCTTTCCAGTCGAAGTTTTCCATTTCAAGCTGTTCCTTCTATTTTCTTCCGGAGACGGCGGCGGGGGTCAGTCGGTTTTCTCAACGCTGATGCGCGCGTCCACCGCTATCGGAGTCGAACCTTGCGGTCCGACTATGAACGGGTTGATGTCCATTTCCTTGATTTCAGGGAACTCGGTCACTAGCTGCGAAAGTCGCTGCAATCCTTCGGCTACGGCGTCAATGTCCACGCCCGGATCGCCGCGCACGCCCTTCAGGAGGCTGTACGTCTTCGTCCTGATGAGCATCTCCTTGGCCTCGGACGCCGTGATCGGGGCGAGGTAGAACGCCACGTCCTTCAGCACCTCGACGGTGATGCCGCCCATGCCGAACATGAGCAACGGGCCGAATCGCGGGTCGCGGTGCATGCCCAGGATGACCTCCTTGCCGGCGGAGCACATCTCCTGCACGAGCACACCCATGATCTCGGCGTTGGGCATTTTCTTGGGTATGCGGTACATCATCAGGTCGAAGGCGTCCATGACCTGTTTCGCGCTGTTGATCCCCACTTTGACGCCGCCGACGTCCGATTTGTGGATGATGTCCGGGGACCAGATTTTCAGCACGACGGGGTAGCCGAGCTGGTCGGCGATGGCTGCGGCCTGCTCCGCCGTTGTCGCCAGGCTGCCCTTAGGGGTGACGAAGCCATAGGCTTCGAGGATTTCCTTGGATGCCATTTCGCCGATTTCGCGCTCCCCGCGGCGCAGATGCCTGCCGATGATCTGCTCCACCTTGCGGCGGTTGACGGGGAAGAGTCTGACGACTCGCTCAGGGCGGGCCAGCCAGCGGGTGTACTGCTGCATGGCCTTGAGGGTTGCGACTGCGCTTTCGGGGGAGTCATATTGTGGGATCGCTCCCCGGCGCAGGATGTGTATGGCCTCCTCCACCTTGCGCCCGCCCATGAAGCAGGCCAGAACGGTCTTGCCCGGTTTGGCCCCGGCGACCTTGACGACGATCCTGGCCGTTTCCGAGCATTGGGTCATTGCCTGGGGGGTCAGGAGGACGACCACGGAATGGACGTTCGGGTCGTCCAGGACGATATTCATGGCCGCTTCGTAGCGATCCGCCAGGGCGTCTCCCAGCACGTCAACGGGGTTGTGGATGTTGGCGGCGGGGGGGAGAACCTTGGACAGGGCGGACTTCGTCTCGTCCGTCAAGGCGGCGAATGTGAGGCCTGAGCGCTCAATGGCGTCCGCGGTCATGATGCCCGGCCCGCCGGCGTTGGTCAGGACGGCCACGTTGGGGCCTTTAGGGATGGGCTGGTCTGCGAAGGCCTGAGCGTAATCGAACTGCGTCTTAATCGAATCACAGCGGATGATGCCGGCCCGGTCGAAGATGACTTCATAGGCCGTTTCACTGCCGGCAAGGCTGCCGGTATGGGATGATGCCGCCCTGGCTCCCGCGCCGGTCCCGCCGGACTTCATCAGCAGGATGGGCTTGTTCTGGGAAATGATTTCCGCCTGGCGCACGAAGGCGTCGCCGTCCTGGATGCTTTCCAGGTAGCCGGCGATTACTTTTGTTCCGGGGCGCTGCCCGAGGGCCTTGATTATCTCAAGCTCGTCCACGTCGGCCTTGTTGCCGATGCTCAGGAGGAGGCTGAAGCCGATGTCGCGCGCGGCGGCCATGTCCAGGATGGCCGTCATGAGGGCGCCAGACTGGGAAAGGTAGGCGATTCCACCGACGCGGGGCAGGTCCCCGCCGAAGCTGGCGTTGAGCTTGTCCCCCGGGGACATGACCCCCAGGCAGTTGGGACCGATTATTTTGATGCCGTTGGCGCGCGCGGCCTTTACGACGGCCTCTTCCAGCGCCCGCCCGCGCTCCCCGGTTTCCTTGAAGCCGGCGGTGATAATCACGACTGATTTCGATCCGACCTTTCCGCACTCGCGGATGACTGCCTCCACGAATTCCGCCGGGACCACGATTACGACCAGCTCCGGCGGCTTGCCTATGGACACAAGGTCCGGGTAACACTTCAGGCCGAGAACCTCCTCGACCTTGGGATTCACGGGAAAAACTTCGCCGGGGTAGCCGCCGGCCAGCAGGCTGGCCAGGATTTCGTGCCCGACCTTGCCCTTGTGGCGGGAGGCCCCGACTACGGAAACCGACTTCGGACTGAAGAAAGACTCAAGAGACATCTGACATTCCTATCCTTTCCGGAACGACGAAACAAACCATGTAGGCTTCGCAAAGAACCGCGTCATCGTCAGCGAATTGTAGCGCAGGCGTCCCGCCTGCTCTCTTCTCCTGCAACCGGGACGTCCGCGCTACAACTACCGGCCTGTCGTCAATCCGTCAGGCCGTGGTACGGGAAAACGTTCAGTTTGACCTTCCTAATCGTCTCGTCAACCGCCCTGTCCACCTCCGCCTGAATAGCCGGGTCGGGAACCTGCTCCGGGTCTCGCAGACCGCCCTGCCATTCCGACGTTCCAAGCATTACGCCGCCGAGGCCGAGGCTCATGTCGCTCCAGCCGCCGTCCTCGCCACAAAATACCGTCCAGGCCAGCGCCCAGCCGCGCGCGGTGTTCTCTACGTTGTATCCCCCCCCGCCGACGGCCAACAGCGGCCTGCGGCAGGCCAGAATCCTCTCAATCGCGTCGCAGTAGGCGTTATTGGTCAGGTTCAGGTGAGCCAGCGGGTCGGCCGCAAGCATGTCCATCCCCATCTCCAGGACGATTACGTCGGGATTGTACGCGCGGATGAGGGGAATCGCAACAGCATCGAGCGCGCGAAGGAAAGCGGAATCAGTCGTCCCCGGCGGGAGCGGGACGTTGGCGCAGTAGCCAAGTCCGTCTCCGTCTCCGACCTCCTCCTCGAAACCGCCCCATGGGAAAAGCGTTTTGCCGCTCTCGTGCAGCGAGATGGTCATGACGTCCGGGCTGTCGTAGAACGCCCATTGGACGCCGTCGCCGTGATGGACGTCAATGTCGAGAAAAACCACCCTTTTACCGACAGCCACCAGTTTCTTGCAGGCCAGCACCACGTCGTTGATGTAGCAGAAGCCTGAGGCCTTCGATGGGCCGGCATGGTGATAGCCGCCGGATGGGTTGAAGGCAACGTCGGCCTCGCCTGCCAGGATGACTTCCGCGGCCTTCATGGTCGCGCCCGCAGCCAGCGAGGCGTATGCGACAAGCCCCTTGAAGACCGGGCAATCCTCCGTGCCAATGCCCATGCGCAGACCCTCGACGTCCAGATGTCCGCTTTCGGCGGCTATGAGCGCATCAAGGTAGCTGGGCGAATGGAACGTCAGGATTCTTTCCCGGGTGGCGGGCTGCGGAGCCACCTCGGAGCGTCCCGGCCCGGTCAGAAGGCCCATCGAGGCGAGAATCTTCCGCGTCCTGCCCGCCCGCGAAGAGTTGAAGGGACAGTCCGGGGGATATGAGAAACTTTCCAGTTCCGGGCAATGGATGAAGGCCGTTCGTCTTTTTTTCACTGGTGTAGTCATGGTAGCTTCCGATCGAACAGCATGATGCCTCGGTATGCTGTACTGCCGCGCGCGCGGCAGGTTGCAAGACAAGGTTAGTATAGAAGGCGGCGGGCTGTTCGGCAATGAAAACCGGGGGAGTGGAGTATCGCCTAAATAATGGGGGCGTCATTACGGCAGGGGCACGATGCAACGTAGTATGTGTTTAGCGCGACCGTTCCTTCGGAGAACCTTCCTTCCCCCGCTACACGGCGTGGCGGAAGGTCGTGTGCTCTCGCGTTCCGTTTCATCAAGGAACCGGGCGCTAAACACATACGCAACGTGTCCCTAAAACTGTCCCGCTGTCGCAAGCGTCAGGAGAACCACTTCTGGGCGGCAGTTGAACCTGATACGGCGAAGGTAGCCGACGCCGTTGGAGACATAGAGCATATGCCGTCCGGTCTGATAAAGTCCGTGGACGTGCCTCCGGTTCCTGACCGGCACGATCGGGGGGCCGGCGAATGGGACGACGACCTGCCCGCCGTGGGTATGACCGGAGAGGATGAGGGATGGCGGCGCGGAGTCCAGAAGAGGAAGCGCGTCGGGATTATGTACAACAATTATGGCAGGGCCTTGCCCGATGCCTTTGATTGCGGCGTCGGCGTCAATGAAGCCGCTCCAAAGGTCGTCCAGCCCGACGAGGGGCAGCGTGGAGCCGTTGCGCTCGATTAATACGGTCTGGTTTCGCAGGACGCGGATTCCATATTTCTCAATTCCGGCAAATCTGTCCTCGGCCATGGCGATCTGCGGCGTCATACCGGCATGCCAGACGTGATAATCGTGATTGCCGGGCACAAAAAAGGCGCCCAACGGCGGGGCTATCGCTGCCAGCGCCTGGGCCGCTTGGAAGGCGCAGGCGTTCACGTCGGAAATGTCCCCCGCTATGACCAGAACGTCAGGACGGGCGTCACGCAACATGCTAAACGCGCGCATGAGGAAGGGGGGCAGTTGCGCGTCCCTGTGGTGAATGTCCGTTACGAGACCGATCTTCAGTCCGTTGAAGGCTTCGGGCAGGCCGGGCATGACGACCTTCAACCTGCGCAGCTTCACCCATGCGGGTTCGATGGCGATTGAATAGACACCGGTTGCGGCGCAAAGAGCGCCGAAGCCAAGCCCGGCCAGTAATAGCCGTCTCGACAGATTATCCGGCCCGGACGGATTATCTGCTGCGGATTGGGCGGCAGGGCGGTCGTTAGTGGAAGCCGTCTCAAAATCTCCGGGATCGCCTGCTAAAGAATAATCTCGTCACCCGTCTCGTATCTGTCGCAGTGGTAGCAACGCAGCCGGATGGGGTCGCGCCCGACAACGATGAAGCGAGTCTGAATCTTTTCGTGGTTGCTGACGCAACTTGGGTTGAAGCACTTCACGATGCCCTCGATCACGTCGGGCAGCTCGATCCTGCGCTTCATGACGACGGCGTAGTCCTTGATGATGCTGAGCGTCGCGTCCGGGGCGGCCAGTGCGATGCGGTTAACCTCATCCGGGGTTAACTCGGTGTTCTCGATCTTGATGATCCCCTTGCGTCCGATTTTACGGCTGGACAGATTTGCGCCGACAAGTACCGTGTGCTCGCGGCTGTCCGCCTTTAATAGCGCGGCCACCTTGAAGGTGGCCTTGCCGTCAATATGGTCAATGACCGTGCCGTCCTTGATCGCCGAGACCTCGCGTTTTCTCATCTTTTCCGCGGCCATTCTCATATCCCTCCAAGAACAAGTCCCAGCAGCGCCATGCGGGTGGGGACGCCGTTGTGGGCCTGTTGAATGTAGAGCGCGTGTTCCGTTTGATCAACGTCCGGGTTCAGTTCGTCCACCCTGGGCAGGGGGTGCATGATCCGCAAAGAGGGCTTGACGCGCGTCCGCTGAAGCAGTTTCGCGTCAATGTGGTATATCCCCTTCATGCGCGTGTACTCCGCCTCATCGCCGAATCGCTCTTTCTGAATCCTGGTGCAGTAAAGTATGTCAAGCTCCGGCAGGACTTCCTCAACCGATGTGGTCCGGTCGAATTCGACGCCGCCTTCCTGAAGCTCCCCGGCAAGGTCGTCGGGCAGTTGAAGAGAGGGCGGGGCGACAAACCGGAGCCTGCTCTTGAACGACATCATTGCGTGGGCGAGGCTGTGCACGGTGCGCCCGTATTTCAGGTCGCCCAGGAAGCCGATCTGCAGCCCGTCCAGCGTGCGGCAGGCGTTGAAGATCGTGAAAAGGTCGAGGAAGGTCTGCGTGGGGTGCTCGTGCGCGCCGTCGCCCGCGTTGATGATGGGGATTCCGACGAGGTCGGCCGCAAGCCGGGATGCGCCTTCAACCGGATGGCGCAGGACGATACAGTCGCAGTATCCCGCAACGACGCTGATCGTGTCCGAGAGGGATTCACCCTTGAGGAGGCTGGTTCCCTCGGAGCCGGACACGCTCACGACCCGCCCCCCGAGCCTGTGCATCGCGGTCTCGAAGCTGAGCCTCGTGCGGGTTGAGGGCTCAAAGAAGAGCGACGCCATTAGTCTGCCGGAAAGCAGGTCATGCGGAGCGTCGGCCAGCATCCTGCCGGCGGCTTCCATGACGGTTTCGATCTCAGAACGGGAGAAATCCCGGACTGAAATGATATCGCGTCCGCTAAGGGACATGAGAAATTCCCTCCTCCTGGAACGGCTCATAAAATGCTGACATCATTCTAAAGCGTCCAAGATATACGACGCCCCGGAGCGAGTCAAGCGAGTTGGCAGGAATGGGAGCAATGATTTCAGATTTGAGTATCTGGGATTTAAGGAACAAGTCAAGGGAAGCTGAAAACAGGATACATCATGGAATGGAAGTAAGTAACCCCTGTAGACTGCGTCCGAGCGAAGCGAGAACTCGCTGGCAGATTCAGATGTGGCGTTTCTCTCAGAACCGCGCCTTGCGGCTGGCGAAGAAGTGTAGCAAAAGGTAGGATGCGCAAAATCATCGGGTTTGCGCGCACTGCGGGCAGACCGCGAAGTCAGACGTAAGGTAATGGAGCAAAACCAGTATGATGTCCCCGGATTTAACATGACATTCAGAGATCGGGGGTCATAGGGATGCGCCTGAGAGAAACCAAAGGGACAAGGGCAACATCGGTGGCGATCGCCTTCTTGTCGGCGATTGTGGTCACAGTCTGCGTCTATTACACGGTTGCGAGCAACGCGGGCAAGGGAGCGCAGTCGAAACAGGCCATTAACAGGGATGAAGCGATTCGCATAGCTGGTGACTTCCTTGTCCAAGTTGGATTTGCGGATTGCGTGACTACGGACGTCGAATTCATGCCGTGGTGTGATGGAGCCTTTGCAGTCGTCTTCAACAGGGAGAAGGGAGATGCCGCTGTTGGATTGCTCAAGCGCGATCCGCGAATTGTGGTTGGCATGAGTCTCTCATCTCCTGATTACTGGTTCCCACCGCATCCCTGCACTAAAGAGGATGCTCTTAGAGCGGCTCTGGATTTCCTTCATAAGGCGAAATGTCCAATCACTGGTCATCCCGATCCAGAATACTCCTTGTCCCGGGAGGTGCCGCGTTTTGTGAATGGTTCGAATCAAACGATGCTGCAACATACCTTCGAGTGGACCATGCGTGCTCATGGCATGCCGGTATGTGACGCCTTCTGCCTGGTCTCTGTGTGTCCCGCAACGGGCGTGGTTGATTCCTACCGCCGAGACGCACCCATATCCGAGAATGATCTTCCCGCTCCTCCTTTCCGCGTCGGCAGGGAGAAAGCGATCCGCGCAGCCCGAACGGCATTCCCTGAACTCGGCGAGAAGTTCGAGATATATTTGTGTTATATGACGCCCTACGGTGGATTACCCCCAAGCCCAGAGAACCCTATAAAACCATATTGGATAGGACGGAAAGATCGCGTTGCGCATCGAATGCCATCAGGGATATCGGGACAGAAATATGATTATGAATATATGCCTGGCATTGTGAGAGTGAATGCCCAAACCGGCGAGGTGGACGAGACAACCGGAGGCGATCAGACTCATTTCGCAATCGCCAAGCGCCTCGCGCTTGAGAAGGAAAGCGGCAAGTAGCGCTTCGGGCGAGCCGTCGTCTTCCCTCCCGCCGGGCAAGGAACCGATACGCGCGTTTCTTGAGATTGCCTGATGTTTTTCCGCAGAATCAGTGCTTGACAATACTCCAGCGCGCGGCATACGAATTGATTGGTTGGAGACAGTAAGCGCGGAAGGAGTCTGACATGAAACGCGCAGCCAACATCCTGGCGCTGGTTGCCGCCGCGGTCATCGCGCCGTTCGGAGCGGCATGCCCGGCGTGTTTCGTAGGGATATGCGACCACGGCTGCGCAGGCGGCGTTGTTTCTGAAAAACCCCGCTGTAACAGTTGCGAAGCAGCCTTCCGCCGGGAAAACGTATCGGACTGCTGCAAGCCCAGACTTCAGATGCGGTCTTTTTCCTGCGGCTGCGATTGCCATTGCCCGCGTGGAGAACGCAAATTCACATACAAGCCGGATGATCGCCGTCCGTTTTTCTCCATCGCCTGTGAAGGTTGGGCGACAACATCGCCAATAAAGGCGGCTTCTGTTCCTTCCGCGCTCCGGAAGGATTTTTGCGTGTTATCGGACCATATCCACGAATCCGTCAGAACAACGGTGCTTAGAATCTAACTTATGGAAGTTGCCGGTCCGACGTTTCCTTTGTCAGTCTTTAAGTAGAATTGAATACGACTGTCCAACGGATGATTCGATGCGCCAGCGTCGAACATTGAAGTCCTGGACGATTAAACGCGAATCATGAAATACATGCCGACCTGCAAGGTCGGCGGGAGGATACGATGAACATCACTTCAAAGTTCCTGATGATTGCGGCCCTGGTTGTCCTTACGGCTGTCTCCGGCGGTCTTGCCTTCACGGCTGCGGATTCCCGGACGGTGACCGCTGCGACCTGCGCCTGCGGCGCGGAATGTAAATGTGACTCCGGTCCCTCGGCGGATTGCGTTTGCAAAGACTGTGCTTGCGGCGATTGCGCCTGCAGCGACGCCTGCAAGTGCGATTCCGGGAAGTCGGAAGACTGCGCCTGTAAGGATTGCGCATGCGACACCCCGCGCGAAAAATCTTCGTGCGGAGGATGCGCCGAAATGTAGACGATAAGCGCCTTTTCCCGCGCGGCGATTTTCTCCGCGCGGCCAACCGGATGTTCCCGGGGCCGGCTTTCGAGCCGGCCCCGGATCGCTTGGGGCGCATCGCAAACCCAGCGCATAGCCATCGGAACTCGCATAAATCACGTGAAAATGGTATAAAACCATCAGCATGAAGATTGTATCCTCCCCGGGAGTTTGCCCGTTACATGGCGGCGGTTGCCCCCGTTGCTGATATCAGGTGCGCAGAATGCGCGGCGATGAAAACCGGATAGCGTGGATGTTTGTCGCACCGGCCCTTGCTCTCTATGCGCTTTTCGTAATGGTCCCCCTCTGTCAGTCGTTCTGGTTCAGCCTTTTCGACTGGAACGGCTATTCACAGGACATGAAATTCACGGGGATGCGCAATTATGCGGCGCTGCTGCGCGACGGCGTTTTCTGGGGCAGCCTCTGGCGCAACATCTTCCTGCTTGCCGCGTCGCTGGTTGTTCAATTACCAATCGCAATTATTCTGGCCGCGTTACTGGCCGGACCAGTCAGGTTTGCGCGCGTTCTGCGCGCCGGCCTTTTCGCGCCGATGATTCTGCCGACCGTTATCGTCGCACTGCTTTGGATCTTCATATACGATCCTGTTGACGGCCTGCTGAACGGACTTCTCGGCGGGATCGGACTTCAATCGCTCAGGCGGGGATGGCTTGGCGAAGCGACCACTGCGCTGCCGGCGGTCACGGTCGCCGTATGCTGGCGCTACACGGGATTCCACATGATTCTCTTCGCTGCTGGAATTGTGAATATACCCGCCGAGACTTATGAGGCGGCGGAACTGGATGGCGCATCGGCATTCGCTCGATTCATTCATGTGACGCTCCCCGGACTTTATCCCGTCATCCGCGTTTCGGCGCTGCTGTCGGTCGTCGGCTCCATGAAATATTTCGATCTGAATTACCTCATGCCCTCCGGCGGCGCGCCCGACCGCGCGACGGAGCTTGTGGCTACATACATGTACCGAGAAGGCATCAACGCCGACCGCTGGGGCTACGGATGCGCAATAGCCGTCGCGCTCTGCGCCCTGACGCTGGCAACCGGAGGGATCAAGCTATGGCTCGACCGTCGTCGGTCACAGCCGGCGGGCGTCTGACGGCCCACCTCCTGCTTTTCGCGTTCTTCGTCCTTGCGGTATTCCCGATGGTCTGGATGACCTTCACGGGGATGAAGACGCGGGAGGAGTTCACGCGCAGCATCTGGGCGCCGCCTGGCGGCCTTCGCCTCGACTCATTCAGGGCGATACTGTCCGAACCGGGCTTCAGGCGATACTACGTAAATAACGCGATTGTGACTCTGGGCGCGATAGCGCTGACGCTGGCTGTCTCCGCTCCCGCCGCATTCGCCCTGGGATGTCTTCGGTTCAGGGGGGAGAAGACGGTCTCAATCGTCATCGTCGCCGGGCTTATCCTGCCGGTTCACGTCACGCTGATACCGTTGCTGAAACTGCTCGGCGGCATCGGGTTGTATGATACGCTCAGCGGGCTTATCATGGTTCACGCGGCGTTTTCAATCCCCGTTTCAGTAGTGATTCTAAGAGCCTTCTTCCACGAGATTCCGCCGGCAATCCCTGACGCGGCGCGCGTTGACGGCTGCTCCACGATTCAGATTCTCCTGCATATAATGCTTCCCCTGGCCAGACCCGCGCTGTTCACGGTCGGCGTGTTCCTGTTCGTCAATATCTGGAACGAGTTCGTCTTCGCGCTCACGTTCCTGACGTCCCCGGAAAAGAAGACGCTGCCGCTGGGCTTGATGGAATTCGCGGAATCGCACGGCACGGACGTTGTAAGCTCATGCGCCGCGATGACGCTGGGCGCCGCGCCGCTCATGATCGTCTACTTCCTGGCGCAGAAGCACATCGTGCGCGGCTTGACCGCGGGAGCGGTGTCGGGATAACCTCAATCCCTGCGTTCCCTTACGACTATCTTCACCAGGATCGCGGAAAGGCACAAAGAAAGGCTGTTATATGCGCAACATTATGGAAAGCAGCGGTCTTTGCCGCCCAACCGATGCGATCTCAGGAGCGTCACCAATGCAGAATTGGCGGCTATCTTTTCCGACCACATGCGTGGCGATTGTCATGGGTGTCGTCTTACTGGCCGGTTCCAACGGCTGTAAGAGGAAGCCGGCGTCAGACGGCGGAAGCATACAACGCGCGGCGGCATCCGCGAAGCTGGCCTTCTGGCACATCCAATCCTACTCCCCCACTAAGGAAGTCGTTGCTTCTGCGGTCTCCCGTTTTCGGGCGCGGAATCCTGGCGTTACGGTCGAAGAAGTTCCCCTATCCAACGACCCATTCAAGCAGAAGCTCAAGATAGCTATGGGCGCCGGCAGCCCTCCCGACGTCTTCCATACGTGGGGCGGCGGTGCGTTGAAATCCTACGTTGACGCCGGTCGCATCCTCGATCTGACCCCGGCCCTAAACGCCGATCCCGTATGGCGTGATTCGCTCTACCCCCGCGCGCTGGACTTCTGTTCCTTCGACGGCAAGGTCTGCGCAATACCGACCGATGTAACAGCGGTCGGCCTGTTCTACAACAAGGCCATATTTGAGCGGCTCAAACTCGACCCGCCGCAGACTTTTGAACAGTTGATGGGTTGCTGCGAAAAGCTTAAAGCCCAGGGCGTCATACCCTTCGCCATGGGCAACAGCGACAAGTGGCCGGGAGCGTTCTTCTTCGCCTATCTGGCCACGCGCGTCGGCGGAACCGGGCCTTTCCGCATGGCCGCGTCGCGCGAAAAGGATGGCTCTTTCGCCGATCCGTGTTTCATTCGCGCAGGCGAGATGCTCCAGCGGATGGTAAAGGCGGATGCGTTCCCCCCCGGATTCAACGGCATGAATTTCGACCAGGCACGGAGACTGTTCTTCACCGAGCGCGCCGGAATGATCCTCATGGGTTCCTGGCTGCTGGCATATGCCGGAAAGGAAGCGCCGGAAATGGCCGACAAAATCGGCTGCGTTCCATTCCCGGTCGTCGAAAACGGGAGGGGATCGGCTACAACCGTCATCGGCGGGGTCAACGCCGGTTACGCTATCTCAAGTTCATGCGCGAATCCCGTCGCCGCCATCGCTCTACTGAAGGAACTGAGCGGGGAGGAGGCAGCCCGGCAATGGGCCGCAACGGGCAGAATACCCGCCTTGAAAGGCGACATAGCCCTTGCGATGATCTCTCCGCAGTCTGCCGAAATCGCCAAAATCGTCCATGCAGCCGACGAGATTCAGTTGTACTATGATCAGGCGCTCCCGCCCCGGCTGGCGGAGAAACACAAGGAGACGACGCAGAATATCTTCGCCCTGACAACAACGCCCGATCAGGCGGCGAAGGAAATGGAAAATCTCGCCCTTGAAATGGCCGCGCAGAAATAATTGCGGATGGGAACGTCAATGACCGACAAACATTGCGACGTTATGAAGGTTGGTTTCGTGGGAATCGGCCGCGCCGGTCAGGGTCCCGGACTTCAGGAAATATGTCTCAGGCTCGAACGTAGTTCCGCCGGAATGACGAACCAGCGCAATGCCTATCCCAGTTCCGGACCGCTGATTGCGAAGGTAATACCGTCCTCGCCGGGATTCCTGTTGTTGCGAAGTATCATCCTGATAAGCGGGCGCTGCTCGCGGAAGCCGAACGATTCCAGCATTCGCCTCCAATCGGCGCAGCGTTTGGGGATGTCCATGACGACCGGCTTCGCGCGCAGAGATTTCTGCAGAGACAGGAACATCGCGGCGGCCGAGTTCGCGTCCGGCGCTATGATTGGGCCGATATGTTCGAATCGCCGCCCGTGACGCCCCAGACAGAAACCGACCGTCTTCCCGTCGGATTTCAGGATTCTTGCATACTCAGGCGCGTTTTGCAGCCAGTATTCCATAATCTTCGGGCGCATAACCCCGAACGCCAGCGCGTCAAGAGCGATGATATCCGACAAATCAACGGAACAGGACACAGGAGCGCATTGTGCCCCGGCAGTGTCGCATTGCAACATGCCCTCGCGCAGTCCCTCGTCCGCCGTCATCCGGCTGAGGGGGAATTCATCCCTGAATCCGAGGCGAAGGTAGACCTCCCGACCGACGGGCGTGGCGTCAAGCCGGACGCAATCGCATTCCGCAAGCGAATCGCGTGCCGCCTGCATCAACCGTGTGGCGATCCCCCTTCTGCGATGGCTCTCCGCCACGAGCATCATCGCGATCCAGCTTGACTTGTTGTCGTAATTCCATGTTGTGACTGTGCCGATAATTCCTTCCCCGCCGTAAGCCACAAAGCACCCGTCCGGGTTGCCGGAACGCAGGAATCGCCAGTCGGCCGGCAACTGGTTCCATCCGGCGTCCCGGCACATTGCCCAGCCGGATTCAACGTCGGCTTCAGTCATGTTGCGAATTTCGATTTCATCCATGCGGCGTAATCTCGCAGAAAAGTATCTCTTTCGCGCCACATTCTCGATTCCGCAATGTTAGGCCGGAATCTTCGCGTGGTCAATCCTGACATAGCGCGATTGAAGACTATGGAGAATCTGCTCAGATTGCCGTAGCATGGATTGAAACGGAAAAAGCCGCGAAATCGCTGTTGCGCGACGCTAACAAATCAAGGAGACGCAAATGCAGGGAACCCCCCGGATCGGACTGCTGCCGCTTTATCTGAAACTCTACGATGACGCCCTGCCGGGGATGCGCGACGGCTTCTCCGGTCTTCTCCGCGAGGTATCCGACGGATTGAGAACCCGCGGGATTGACGTTCATGCCGCTGAAATCTGTCGCATCGAGACTGAATTCCGCAAGGCATTACGACGTTTCGAGGATGAGGGTGTTGATCTGATCGTCACGCTTCACCTTGCGTATTCGCCATCCCTCGAATCCGCCGGGGCGCTGTCTGAAACCGCTCTGCCGATACTTATCCTCGACGCGACGATGGACGAGTCCTTCGGCGCGGACACGGTACCCGAGCGCATCCTCTACAACCACGGCATCCATGGCGTGATGGACATGGCTTCCGTCCTTCGGCGGCGCGGCAAGGGATTTGAGATCGTCGCGGGCCATGCCGGGGACCCGCGCGTTCTAGACCGCGCGGCGGCGACGGCCCAGGTGGCGTTCGCGGCGAAATGCTTCCGAAGCGTCAAGGCGCTTAGAATCGGCGAATCTTTCGCCGGAATGGGGGATTTCGCGGTTGCCGAATCCGTTATGCGCGACGCCCTGAACTGCGAGGTCAGGCAGATTGGAATACCCGCCCTTGCCGAAGCCGTGTCCTCGGTCAGCGATGCGGACGTTCGGAAGGAGATCGAGAGCGACAGGGAACGCTACGACGTTGATATCTCCGAAGCCTCTCATGCGCGGTCTGCACGTGTCGGGCTGGGACTTAGACGCCTTCTCGACAAAGGCGGTTTCAACGCATTCAGCATGAACTTCCTGGCGTTCCAGGACTCGGAAGGCCCCGTGAACGTCGTCCCGTTTCTTGAGGCGTCGAAAGCGATGGCGCGCGGGATCGGATACTCCGGCGAGGGCGATGTTCTGACCGCGTGCCTGGTTCGGGCGCTCTTGCAGGGATTCCGCCGCGCGACGTTCACGGAAATCTTCTGCCCTGACTGGCGGGGGGATTCGCTCTTCCTTTCGCACATGGGGGAGTGCAATCCCGAAGTCTGTTCAGGCAAGGCGCGGCTGATCGAAAGACCCTTCCCCTACACCCCGGCGCAGGACCCGGCCATTCTGACTGGCGCGTCGGAGCCGGGGCCGGGGGTGTTCGTCAATCTCGCGCCGGGGCCGGGCAACACGTTCGAGGTGATCGCCTCCAGGGTCGAAATCCTGGGCGACACAACGAACGAGGAAATGCTGAAGAGCGTCCGGGGCTGGATCAGGCCGCAATGCGGCGTTTGTCATTTCCTTGAGGAATATTCGCGGCATGGCGGGACTCACCACAGCGCCTTGGTCATCGGGGACTGTCTGGAAGCCATGCGATCATTCGCGGCATTCGCCAAGGTTGGATTCGTGGAAATATAGGGGGTTGGCAGACATGGAACTTTCCGAAAACGCGCGGATGGCGCTCGACACGCTCCGCATGGAGCCGACGCATGGCGTCTGCTCGTGGATGGCGCATTTCATGGAGAACTCGCTGATCGAGGAGCTTGCCGGATGCGAGCCAGGCTCCTATCGAAAGGATCCGGTCGGCGTCTACCTCAGGTTCCAGAAGAATGTCGGCACGTGCTTCATTGACCAGTTCATCCCGGAGAATCCCCTCAGCATGGCGGACTGGGGATACGACTCCGGAACCGGGCGAGGGGCGACCACCGGCGCGCACAGGATCGAGCTGGACGGCATGCTGATTGACTCCCCTGAAGCAGTCGTCGCGCATATGGAGCGCTTTGTCTTCCCGGCGCTTGAGCATGCGGCTGCGAGTTACGATACGGAGAACGAGGCGGCAGTCGAGGAACTGATCCGCGGAGAGGAGGAAACGCAGAAACTCTTCGGCCCGGACATACTGAAAGTCCCCTACGGGCGCGGTTTCTCGAACTTCCCGGTATTGCGATACGGTTCCTACGGCTACGCCAACTACTTCATGGCCTACGCGCTTTACCCGGAGGTGATGGAACGGGATTTCAGCCTCCAGGCCGACCTGAACGAGAGGCAGAATGTCATCGGCGCGAAGGCATTTGTCAAAGGCAACCTCCCCCCCGTCGTCAGAAGCGATCACGACATGGCGGATTCCCGGGGAACGCTCGCTGACATTAAGAGCCTTGACCGGCTATGGTTCCCGCATTTCGCTCGCGCGATGAAGCCGCTGATTGACGCTGGAGTGCGCGTGATCTGGCACTGCGACGGCAACCTGATGGAGATGGTCCCGAGGCTCATCGAGTGCGGTTTGTCAGGCTTCCAGGGGTTTCAATACGAAGACGGCATGGACTACGAGCGCATCTGCGCCATGAAGGACTGCAACGGCGATCCGCTGATGATCTGGGCGGGCGCTTCGGTTACGCGGACTCTTCCGCGCGGGACGAAGGATGACGTGATACGGGAGTTGAATTTTCTGGTTGAGAATGGGCCGGGGGTGGGGCTTGTGCTTGGATGCAGCAGCTCGGTGACGCCGGGAACGAACCGCGAGAATCTGATGACGCTGCTCGAAGGGTTGAAATACTTCAGAACAAAGGGCAGGAAGCGCTGGAAGGGATAGGCAATGTGGCGCGAAACCGCAAAGCACGAAAGAAACATGCGGATTTTCCGGGAGGAGCTTGACGCCTTTCTGCCGGAACGCATTCTCGACTTCCACGTCCACGTCATCAACCGGGAGGCTGTCCCCGCCGAGCGCCCGCTCGACACGGGCGGACACCGCATCGGCAAGTACGACTTCGACGATCTCGATCAGGATTTGCGCGATACATATCCCGGCCGCGAGACTTCAGCAGTCTGCTTCGGATTTCCGGATATTCATTACTCGATGGTCGCGAACAATCGCTATGTCCAAACCCGGTGCGACAGGCGGCGACACTTTCCCCTGCGCCTCTTCGACCCGAGCGAATCCGATCCGGCAGCCGTCGAGAAGGACATCGCGGAAGGCGGATTCCTCGGCATCAAGCCATATCTGGATTATGTCCGCAAAAGCGATCCGAATAGCGTCGAGATCGCCGAAATGCTGCCGGACTGGATAATGGAGATTGTAGCCCGGCGCGGGTTGATTGTAATGCTGCACATCCCTCGCAGGGGACGTCTTGCTGATCCTATCAATCAGGATCAGATAATTTCGCTATGCAGGCGCTGGCCGGAGGTGAAGATCGTCCTGGCGCACGTCGGGCGGGCTTACTTTCTGAAGAATGTCGTAGGGAATCTCGACAAGCTCAAGTCGCTGCCGAACCTCTGGTACGACCTGGCCATGCTCAATAATTGGGAGGTTCTGGAGCATCTTTTCAGCGTCGTCCCCCGCGAGAAGATTCTCTACGCGACCGACATCCCGATCGCGCTTGCGCCCGGCAAGTCGGTCGAGATCAATGATCAATACACCTACGTCACCTCCGTCCCCTGGCATCTTTCGATTTCGGACGACCATCGCAAACTCGTCTTCACGTCCTTCCTTTACGAGGAGATCAGAGCTATCAGGAAGGCCGTCGGAAGGCTTGGGCTTGGGGATTCATTCGTCGAATCGGTTTTCCACGATAACGGAGCGAAACTGCTGAAAGAGGCCGGCGTTTGAAACGCCGCCAAACGCAAGGAGGAGACTGGCATGGCAGTAAGAATACGCGAAAGGATAATGGGATTCGCGTTTGTTCTGTTGCTGATGATAGCGGTCGGCTCAGTCGCAGCCGCACAGGATTCCGTATCAAAGGGGGGGAGGACGGTCGGCAACAAGGCCCCCTTCGCGCCTTTCACGTTCGTCCAGGCCGGCGATCCGCAGATGGGCTTCGGCGCGTCCATCGAGAAGGACCGTGACAATTTCATCAGGGCCGGGAAGAAGGCGAAGGAACTCGGCGCGGCGTTCGTTCTCGTCTGCGGCGACCTCGTTCACAACCGCACGCCGCAGGAGTTCGAAGCTCTGGACGCTGCGTTGAAGACGTTCGAGACGCCCGTCCTCCTCGTGCCAGGCAATCACGACCTGACGAACATGGCGGATTTGAAGACATATCGGGAGAAGCGGGGCGAGGATTATTACAGGTTCACATTCAACAACTGCGAATTCATCGCGCTGAACACGATGACGCTGCTGCACGTCCCGGAAGGCGTCACCGGCCCCGAATGGCCAGCCGAACAGGAAAAACAGTGGGCGTGGCTGGAGGCGACGCTGGCCGAGGCGAAGAAACAGGGGCGCGATCACATTTTCATCTTTACCCACTTCCCGCCCTTCGGGACGGCGGAGGATGAAAAAGAAACCTATTTCAATTTCCCCATGCCCAAGCGGCAGAAGTTCCTGAAACTTGTCCGCGAGAACGGCGTGGAATTCATCCTTACCGGCCACTCCCACAGAACGACCGAATACCGCTCCCCGGACGGGAAGTTCTCAATCCGCACCGTCGCCGGCACAGCAAAGGTTTTCGACCTTACCCCGATGGGAGTCAGGCGCTTCAATGTTACCGGCAGGGACGAAGTGAAGCAGGAATTCGTCCCGCTGGATAAGGGCAGGTAGGATAAGTGCTCCAAGTCCACGAGGGATCGTTGTGCGCCGAAGAATAAGCATTGGCGCAAAAGCGCCCATCCTGCATGAGGACACTTCTTTACTGTGTGTTTGAGGTTCTTTGGGCCGTGGGATTCTGGGTAGCATTCGGGATCATTCGCAGAAGGAGGATAAAGGAGAAGCAGGGGGAGAAATGACAGTCTTGGTCAGTTGCGCCGTCATGTCTTTTCTCTCAACCTGTTCACTTCGGAGATCAACTTCTCATCCACAAACATTCCATTTGCCCGCAGCAGGGCGACAGCATCGCTGAAAGAAGGGATGCCCCCTTTTCGTTCAGCAAGGAAAAGTATACCGAGAGTGCCCATGACCGGAACGCCCATGGTTCGAGCGCATCGCCGGGCCTGCGCGTCATCAAGAATCGCCACGGATGGAAACTTCTCCAAAGCAACGGCAATCACGGACGTTTCTCCCTCTCCTATCGCCCATTCTTTCAGAGTCTCCGGCGCTGACGTTGGAGAACACCTGATGCCCCAGCCGGATTCCAAGTCCGTCCTCTCTGCATCACACTTGGGGCCGCGCAGCACTTCGGTTGCCACGGCATCGGCCTGACGAAGTTCCCGGGCGAATCCTGCAGGATCCTCCTTTATCGCGGCAAACGCGCCATCCGGCAACTCAAGAGTCAGTTTGACCATTCTTTACAACCCCATCGCGGAAAAAGCCCGGAAATGCAAGATTGCTGCGCTTTTCATCCCGTGTTCATTATTCTACCAGTCACATGCCCGAAAGACAACATGCCGGGGTTTGTTCATACGTTTGCGCAGAACGGATTTCATTGTGAAGACATGCAGGGAATCCATTATGCTGAAAAGGCAAGGGCGCATGTAATATCGCCGGGCAGACAGGCTGTGCGCATCCAACTGATCACATGAAAGCGACAGGAGGTTACATCATGCGTCTCCGCATCGCGTTCGTGCTCATGTCGTTCTGTTTCCTGTCAATCGTCCGCGCTGAAGACGTGCCAGCGCCGGCCGATCCGCGCGGGCATTTCCTCTCCCGCTCCGACTGGGGGACGCTCTGGTGGCGCGAGGCTACCTATAAAATCATGCGGGACGCGCCGGTCCCGTCTGGCGAAGCATCCCCCGTCCGTATCGAGGCCGCTCGTAACGAATACGAGCCGGTTCAGATAATCCTTTCTCCAGAACGAAACATCGAGAAGGTTGCCATCAGGATCGAGGGTTTTCCGCCGCAGGTGAAGTGGGAATACAACCTTGTTGATTACGTGCATGTCAACACCCCATCGGACCCATACGGTTCAAGGGACTGGTATCCCGACCCTCTGCCGCCTCTGACGGATGGGCGGAATATGAAACCCGGACGTAATTATCCGTTCTGGCTCACGGCATATGTCGCTGAAGACGCGCCTGCCGGGAAGCATTCCGGCAAAGCGATCATCACCGAAAACGGCGTGGTGATAGCCGAGGCCCCCGTGGAACTGACCGTCTTCGACTTCACCCTCCCGCGCGAGACCCACACCGAAACCGCCTACGGAATGCATCTGAACGCCGCATGGCACGGCCCGCTGAATCCCGAACAGACGAAGCAGGTCTGGCGTCTCTACGTCGAAAACGCCGCCCGGCACAGAATTTCCTGTTACAGCCCCATGGCGCACGTCGGCCCGATCGGTGTGGACATTCAGGGCGCGGGCGGGGACGCGCAGGTTAAACTCGATTTCGCGCAGTTTGACGCCGCAGCCTCCTGGGCGCTTGACGAGTTGAAGATGACCTCCTTCAACTTCCCGCACTCCATCATCCCCGGCGAAATCGCCGGGCACAAACGGGGAAGCGAGGAGTACCTCGCCCTCTACCGGAAAGGCCAGGGCGGCATAGTCGAACACCTCAGGGAAAAGGGCTGGCTGAAAAAGTGCTACACCTACTGGACCGACGAACCGCCGCTGAAGAGCTACCCGTCGGTCAAGGAAGGAATGGACTTCATACACAAAAACCTGCCCGGATTGCGGACCCTCCTGACATTGAATCTGGAGCCTGCGCCGCTACCGTATTTTTACGAGTCGGTGGATATCTGGGTTCCGGTCTTTTCGGCATACAATCACGAGCGCGCCAGGGAGCGTCAGGCAAAGGGCGAGAAAGTGTGGTGGTACGTCTGCACGGTCCCCAGGTTCCCGTTCCCCAACAACTTCATTGACCACCCGGCGCTCAACCAGCGCATCCATTTCTGGATGATGGAGAAGTACGGCGTTGACGGCTCCCTCTACTGGAGCACGACCTACTGGAACTATAAGAATCCCTGGCGGGACACGATGAGCTACAGCAGAGCGGACAAGAAGGGGGAGACCTACGGCAACGGCGACGGCTATCTCCTTTACCCCCCCGTAGCGACGCCCCCGTCCGAACCGGTCGTGAGCGGACCGATCAACACCATCCGCTTCGAAATGCTCAGGGAGGGGCTGGAGGACAGGGAGTATTTCTGGCTGCTCAAACAGGCGTCCGGGGGTAGCGATGTTCCGGAACTGCGCCTTGCGGACGGGCTTATCACCTCACCGATGGTCTTCGATCACGATCCGCAGAAATTGTATGAGGCTCGAAGACATCTGGCTGGGGCGATTGTCAGGCTGAAGGGAGTAAGTTCTCAGGCCCGGCCAGCAGGCGGTGAACAACGATGACCTGTGTGGAAGCGAGGTATAAATTCCGCCACGAAAACGTGTGGTCTGAAGGCTTTTTGACAAACCCGATGGAAAAAGATAACCTGAATAAACGGCGATTGGGCTTGCGGAACAAAACTGCCGTGGCATGATAAGGACGCCATGCAGAAATACGCAATAATAACCTTCATATTTCTTCTTCCCGCTGTCCTGCCTCGCGCGGCTGAAGCGGAGTCCATTTACATTGCTGATTCCGCAAGCGGGGAGATGCGGATTCGGATATTGGACTCCGAGGGGGGCGATCCGTCCGTCATCTCCGCTCTGTGCAATGGCTGCGGGGTGGAGATACCGGAAACATCGCTGTTGCAGGCGATCAATGTAATCAGAAAAACGTCAAGGTTGAAAATATTTTTCGATGACGATTGCCGGCTCAGTCCGAAACAACGCGCTAGAGTTGCGGGAAAGGACCGTCCGCTGGGTGACGCGCTGGAAGATATCTTGAAACCGCACGGCATGAGATACGGCGTTGACGGAGATACGATTCGGATTTTCCCCGCGCGCTCAGGCAGGCAGGAGATGCGCGTGTATTCCGTGCAGGACCAGCTTGTCAGTTATCGCGATGCCGGAAGCGGAGGCAATTACGGTCCCGGCGGCTCGGGACTTGCGGCAAGGACCTGGGACATGGCCATTCTGATCGCGCTGACGATTGAGCCTCAATCTTGGAATCCTGATCGGGTCCGCGTGATAGGGAGCATGGATGGACCATCCGGAGGATCGGGCAGGCGCGACGCTTACGTGGACGCAGGAGTCGTAGGCGACAAAACGAATAATAGGGGAAACGTTGACGAGGTTATATGTTCCATGCGCGACATGCGCGAAGATCGCATATGGTTCGCGCGCGCAAATATTGACGCGCCGGTCGTAAAATAACGAATAGAATCCAGGCGATAGGCATATTCGAATCAACCTGGGGATTACGAATTCCCGCTGATTCGATCCCAACCGGGCATTTCGTCCATTTTAACCGCTGCGCCGCGATCGGAGGATAACCGGCACGCCAGTCCCATTGCGATGGATACGCTCGCTTCCGCGGGCGAGATGGGCGACGGCTTTTCGCCGCGAACAAATGCCGCAAAGTCCGTCAGGATATTCTCGTCGCCGCCGCCGTGCCCCCCGCTCGCCTTCACGTTGATTTCTCTCGGCTTGTTTTCGTGGCGTTTGTAATGGACGACGGATGAGTTCTCAAGGTCGCCGTCAATCATGCCGTCGGTCCCGGATACCCTCATCCGGCGCTGGGAGCAGGATGAGACGACGTTGACCGTGTGCGTGGCGATGATATCCCCCGCGAATTCGATCTGCGCGTTAGCGTGGTCGTAAGTGTCCTTATCGGAATTCCAGAGGCAGAGGTCGGCGGGATCGCCGCCGGCGTCCTCGCGCAGTTTCGCCATCTTCCAGGAGAAGGCGTCCTCGTCAATGGCTCCGCCGGGAAAGTGACAGTCCGGGCAGGACTTGCGCAGGGAGCAGTCGCGGCACAGGCGCGCGGCGTCCGGCCTCGGATGATAATGCGTCAGCGCAGCGGTGGCGAAAACCTTCTCCGGAAACGCTGATGTGATCCAGTAAAGCAGGTCAAGATCGTGGCAGGATTTGGTTATCCAAAGCCCGCCGCCGACGTTGCGAAGGCGATTCCAGCGGCGGAAGTAGGTGCGCCCGCCGTAGTAGTATTCGTCCGTCTGAATGTTCAGAATCCGCCCTACGCCGCCGTCCGCGATCATTTTGCGGATGGTTTTGTAGACCGGGGCGTAGCGGAGATTGAAGCCCACGAATGCCTTCCCGCCGGATGCGCGATCAGCCTCGACGATGCGCAAGCAGCCTTCCATGCTGATGGCGAGGGGCTTTTCGACGTAGACGGGGCATCCGCGCGAGAGAGCGGCGACGGCCCCATCCGGATGCGCAACGTCCGGGGTGGAAAGGATCACGGCGTCGCAGGAGACCTTGTCCAGCGCCTCCCCAAGGTCGGCGAAGATGGGGACCTTCTTCACGCCGACGTGCTGCGCCGTCAATTCCGCGCGCCCGGGGACAATGTCAACAAGCGCCGCAAGACTGTAATCTTTCCTCTTGCAGGCCTGTGAGACGAACCAGTGTCCGCGCCCCCCGCATCCGGCAACAATCAGTTTCACGCGGTTCTTGGCCATGCCGTTTTTCATTATCCGCGTTCATGTCCTCCGCAACCGGCAGGTTGCATCTTGCAGGATTGGAAGCAAACTCGCGCGGATTGCAATTACTTTGGTTCCGGAAGCCGTCGCATGCCATGCCGTCCGGTCGGAGTGAAAGCAGGATTCTATTCCCAACCCGGACGCGCCGCAGGTTTCCGATGAAAATTACGTCCGTGAAATCCGGCGGTCCGATTCTCAGCGCGCCTCGGCCACGACGCGGAAGCCGAATGAATTCAGGCGGAGTTCGGGATTCGCTTTTTCACGGAACGCGGCGCGGCAGCTTGTAAAGGTATAGTCCCACGGTCCGCCGCGGGCGACGCGCAGCTTGCCGCTCTCCGGACCTTTCGGATCCTCCGCGGGGCTTGAGGCGTAATAATCCGCCGCATACCAGTCGGAGCACCACTCCCATGCGTTGCCGAGCATGTCGTTCAGCCCCCACGCGTTCGGGCGCTTCAGTCCGGCCTCGTGAAGCTCGCGCACCTCCGTGTTGTAGAACCACGCAAACTCGAACAGCCTGCGCTGCTCGACCTGGTTGGTTCCATACGGGAACTGAGCGCCGGAACCGCAGCGGCAGGCGTATTCCCACTCAGCCTCGGTCGGCAGCCGCAGACGGCGTCCGGACATCTTGGAGACGATCTTGCAGAACTCGTTGGCCTCATTCCATGTGACGCGGTCGGCGGGACCGCAGGGAAGGTCCTGCATACTCGGCAGGCTGCGGCATACCTGCCAGAACTGATCCTGGGTGACTTCGAACTTGCCCATGTAGAACGGTCTGGCGATCTTGACCTTGTGTTCGGGGCGTTCGTCCGAACGGGCGAACGCGACCTTGTCGCAACTGCCCATCTTGAACTCGCCGTCCGGGATGTAGACGAGTTTCAGGATCACGCCCTCGCCGAGGTCAATCGAATCCTCGACCGACAGGTTTCTGGCCTGGGCGGATTCGGCCTGTTTCGCCACCGCTTTGGCAAGACAATCCTCTTCGGCTGCGGCCTTCGCTCCTATGACGGCGAGCGACGCAAGGCAGAGAGCAAACCCCAGAATACCGGGCGATTTCTTCATTGCCGGCCTCCGTTAAGTTGGTCACGTTGACGGAACAATCCACCTTGATGACGGGTCAAAGTATAGCCTGAGCCAATCCGCCGCGCAAGGCAACTTGTTGAAAGCGCATCCGGGCATTATCATAATGTACAAGGCTTGCGCCCTGGCGAGGGAATCGGGCCGAGCGCACTTTCATTTTCGTGATGGGCGTCTGCGCCTCAGCCGTTTGCGCGGGCGGCCGACCGGTCGCCCGCGCGGCGGAGACGCCGCGCATTGCGCGAAACTTGATTCCGGAGCAACGATGCCGAGCCGATTCATTATCCATTCGCTGGCGGTTTTCCTGTGCGCCGCGCTGTGCCAGGCGGAAGCGCAGGAAAATATCGCTTTCGAAGATCGCGAATACCGCGTCATCTCGAACCCCGCAGAGCCGACCTTCGTCCTGTGCCTCAACTTCGCGGGAATATCGAAACCAGATCCCGAAACCCGCGTCCTGTTCGGCTTCAAGGATCAGAACAACCTCTACTCGCTTGACGTCACCCCGCGCGGTTACGGCCTTCGCCGGATTGAAAACGGGCGCGCCAAGATACTGGCCGGATGCGCCGCCGAGCCGTTCTCCGGCCAGGAACTCGAGATATTCATCAAGCGCGAACTCTTTCTCATCTCGGTCTACGCCCAGGGGCGAGTGGTTCTGGAGGCTTTTGACGACACCTTCGGCTCCGGGAAAATAGCCGTCTTCGCATCGGGCATCGCCCTCACGGATAAGGTGCGATGCCAGGAGACGGTTCCGCTACGCTTCGGAGACGACTTCCGCAGAGCCGATAACGAGGCCGAGATTTCGCAGTCCTGGGTCGTCAAGCGGGGGACGTGGAAGCTGCACTCCATCGTTGAGGACGTGGACAATATCAACGTTTCGTCGCTTCCTGCATCCCGAAGGCCGGACGCGGTTCACAGCCCGAATCCTTTCTCGATGAACGCGTCCACGGCGGACTGGGCGCTGCTGCTGGGGGGGCAGTGGTTCTGGTGTGATTATGACGCGCGCGTCAGCGTCACCAATCCCGGCGGCGTCATGGGGCTGGTCTTCGATTATCGTGGTGATGACGATTTCTTTCTTCTGCGCTGGAAGGTTGAGCGGGAGTCCCCTTCGCCCTCGAAGATGGAGATTGTTAGGGTGAAGGCGGGGGAGCAACAGGTACTGGCGGGCGCATGGGTGACGGGCCGGACGAACCAGTGGTACCGCATCGGAATCAGGACGCTGGGGAGGCGGGTTGACGCTTTCCTGGATGACGCTCCGGTGATGAGCGTCGAGCATGAATCAGCCTTCGGCGGCATGATAGGCCTGTATTCCGAGGTTAAGGAGAACGCAACCTTCGACGACGTTTCGGTCAGTTCGACAACGGTCTTTCCCTATACGAACAGGAGATGGGTCAGGGAGTATACGAAGGTATTGAAAGGAGAATGGGATTTCGCGATGTCGGCCTTGCACGGGATGCCGAGCGCGGCGGTCATGCGGTTGAAGAACGGAGACGGCAGCCTGCTGTTCGGGCCGACGAATCGCGGTTCAATCGTTGCTTCCTGCCGCGTTGAGCAGCCGGGCAGGGGGGAATCGGTCGGCATCATCCTCGACTACAAGGGCGACGGAACGCCGTATCATGAAGTTCTCTGGCGCGGGCCGGCCAATGGCGATAAGGAGTCGCGGATTCAGCTTGTAAAGCGCAGCGCGGAGGGGCGGCGCGTGCTCATGGAATCGCAACCTCCCCGCCTTCTGCCGGGCGATACGCATGAATTGCTCGTTGACCTTCGCAGTGAGCGCGAGATAAGGGCTTGCGTGGACGACTGGACCGCCCTGCGGATGCGCATGGCGGAACCGTCCGATGGAAGCCTGGGACTGGTCGGAAGCGCCGTCCGACCGCTTCATTTCGCCGACGTATGTTTCGCCTTCCAGCGCAACGAGGACATCGAACGGCAGCCGACCGTGGAGGTTTTCCAGAGCGATCCTTTCATGCAGCACTGGTCCAGCCCGAAGGGCGCATGGTGGCCGCAGTGGGACATGGAGAACGCCTACTGGCACGTCGGGGATTTCTACGGCAGATCGGTCATCACGCTGCCGGCCGCCAAGGGCGTCATGCTCATCCACTGCGCCTCCATGATTGACGTGAAGGGCGGATACGCAATCCGCATCGAGGAGCGGGATTCCCCCGCCAAACCGGAGGAGAAGAAGGAGGCGCAAAAGCTGCCGGCAGTCGTTCTTTACCGACTCGGCAAAGAGGTCCAGAGCGCCTTCATCCCCGTCGGGGCGGACGGCAAGACCGCGCCGGCGGTCGAAATTCACAAGGATGAGTCCTTCCTGTGGATCACGTCCGGCGGACAGGAAATCATCACGTTCCAGGACGGGGAGCTGCTCAAGAGCACCCGCGTCGCGTTGAAGTCCGAAACGCCTGTGGACCTTTCGACGATCAAGATTTTCCGCACAAATGTCGAGGACCATTATTTCGAGTCGGCGCCGACAGGTTGGGAAGCCGTCGGGAAGTGGGCGGTCATGAACCGCTTCGTCTGCGATCCCCGCTGGAGCCACATGGTCGGCAAAAGCCTGGAGTCCGCGATACTCTGGGACAGGACGCAATTCTATGGGGACATGACCATCGAGTCCCACACCGGGATGCGCATGCAGCGCGGGGACCTGGGGCTGAACGGTAACTATCCCCGAATCGGCGACCTGAACATGGCCATATTCACCGACGGGCGTAGCCTTGACTCCGGCTACAACTTCGTGCTCCAGGCGTGGGACCCGTGGTGGAGCGAGGTCTGGAGCCGCCTGTTGCGTTTCGATCAGGTGGTCCAGCGCACGGACCGCGAATTCATCCCAAAAGGGCGCGATCGTCCGACGCAGGAGCGGACGATACGGGTTCCATGGATTTCGACCGGAAGGCCGGTTCACGGCGCCTGGTATTACCTGAAGGCCCGGCGTCAGGGTAATCAGGTCAGTTATCTCTTCGACAACGAGGCGGTGTTCGACTATTACGATCGCGAGCCGCTGGCGCAGTGGGGAAGCCCGGCCATCTGGACGCTTTACAATTCCATCGTCGTGGCGCGCGTGAAGATCAGCTACCAGCACAAGAGGACCCCCGGCGCGCTCTGCGCCCCTCCGCCTGAAAATGCTCCAAAGCTTCCCGACCCGCTGCCTAATCTGGTTGTCACATCCGAGACCCATCCGGCGGCAGTGTTCGATTTCGAGTCCGGCATCCAGGGCTGGAAGAAGGTCGGCGACTACAACAGCGCCGAAGTCCGCCTCGAACCCCGGGAAGGCGGGACCTGTCTTAGCGTCAGCAACAACGGCACCGGCGGGATGCTCGGGGCGCAGACCGACCTGCTTTACCACGTCCCGGCGCGGCGCGCTGTCGTCGAGTTCGACTACAAGCTCAATCCGGGCACGCGCATCAACTTCTACGCCGACGCCGGCGGGACGCGTTACTACGCCCGCATGAACTGCCCTGACGATTTCCAGCCGAACCTGGTCAAACTCGGCGAGATCGAGGGCGTGAAAGACGACGGCAAATGGCGCAACGCGCGATTTGTCATTCACGAGCCGTTCGCCCGCGTCGCGCCCATGCCCCAGAAGGAAGAGAAGATCAACTCCATCGCCTTCGGCAACCTTCATACGGGCTATCTCTGGGCGGGGATGGGCGGCAATCCGAACGGGTCGGGTTATTGCGTGGACAACGTCCGCGTCTACTCCGTCGGCGGTCCGGAGGCGAAATTCGTCTGGAATATCGAGGGCCAGCCGAACGCGCCGTTCTCCGTCACGGTCAGCCCCAATCCAAATGACGCCCCGCCGCAGCAGGAAGGCGTTCACTCAAAGCTCCAGGAACTGACGCCCGGACTGAAGTATTTACACATGAGCGCAAAGATCGGCGAGACGAACTGGACGCCCGTCAGACATCTGCCGTTCATTGTTGCCGACTCATTGGCTGAGAGCGGAAGCGAACCGGCGCATAATGGGGATTGGAATCTTTCAATGGTGACGGTCGGGCTGAAGCCGGATTCCGCGCAACTCGATTTGAGCAAGTGCAAGCTGAAACTGAAGGGCGCGGAGTTGAGTTTCGCCAACAGCCGCATCGCGGCATATGACCCGAAAACCAGAAAAATAGCGCTTGATCCGGCGGCTGCGGGCCTGAGTTTCTCGGATGGAGAAAAGGTCGCGCTGAAGGCGACGTTGACCGACGTAATCGGCGGCGCCCTCGAGATTAAGTGTGAGTTCACTGCGCGGCGGAAACTGGACCGGACGCCGCCCTTGCCGGCAAGAATCACCAACCTGAACGCCGGCAATCCCTCAGCGCCCCCGCTACCATACAGGTTCTTCGATACCGCCAACCTGACTGAGCAGGGGATGGCCAGCATGGGCGACGCCTACGGCAGCAGGATCATAGCCGATCCGCAGAGGGTTCCCGGCGGGCGGGGAGTGTGCGTCTACAACGCCTTGCAGGGCGGGCACTTCGGAACTTACCTGACGCCGCAGACATTCAGCGCGGGGCGGTTCCCGCTGCTTGCCTTCGATTACGCGGTTAACCGGGGCGTGGCGCTTGACGTGGAAGTTCCGGCCGGTCGTTACGCGCTTATTGCCTTCACAGACCAGTCCCCGGGCACAGGCAGAAACGGCCAGGTCCAGAGCGTGACGCAGGACGGACGCTGGCATCGCGCAGAGGTTGATCTTCAGAAGGCCCTTTCCGTGCAGCAGTTCGTCCCCAACCACTACCGTGTTTCCGGGGTCAGGCTCAAGGACTCCGGGCACATGGAGAACGCCCCGTTCGGCTACGTATTGCTGGACAACCTGACGTTTGTTCCGGTGGCGGGGGGGGAGAGCTTCGGGCCGATTCAGTGGGAAGCCGCCGACTGTTCCGGGATCAAAGGGTACTCGTGCCTCTGGAGTCAGAACCCGGAGGAGGAGGCGCCGCAGAAAATCACGCATGAATCGCCGGAGACGGTTTTCACAAACCTGGCGGGGCCTGAGGCGTACCTGCACATCAGGGCCGTTGATAACGCTGGAAATTGGGGGCCGACGGCGCATTTCCGCTTCCGGATTGACTCGCAGTCGCCCGTTTTCGGAAAGCCGTCGCCCGCGCCGGAAGAGCCGTCCGCGTCCAACGAGATCATAGTTCCCATTTCGGACGTCGGATCGGGTGTTGATCCGGAGACGCTGAGCATCACGATTGACGGGAAGCCCTGCCAGCTTGGATCCGCCGGCGCGTCGTATGATCTCGGAAGGGGCATGTACCTCTGGGACTGGCGCGTGGGAAGACCGCAGGACCAGACTTCTATCCCGAACGGCAAGCGGGTGGATGTCTCGGCGACGGTCAAGGATTTCGCTGGAAACACTTCCCAGCCCCTCAACTGGGCGTGGGTGATGGACTATGCGAAGGACAAGACGCCGCCATCCGCGCCGACGATCAAGTGTTCGTCGCTCAAGATATTGCAGCGGGACGAGTTCCTTGACAGCGCCGGGGGATGGCAGCAGGGGGACGGGACGTCGCGCATCCAGCTTGTGCAGCGCGGCAAGCTTGGGCCGGACCAGTGCCTGCATTGCAGTCTCGCTACGCCGGGGCCGTGGAAGACCGTCGCGCGCGCGGCCCCCTACAATCCGGCCGAGTTCCCGATAATTTCCTTCAGCTACACAATCCCCGCCGAGGTGAAGATTGACCTCCACGTCCACGCCAACGGCAAGTGGTACACCGTTGCCTTCACGGGCGGAAAGTCGGCCTTCGAGATAATTGGGCAGTTGCAGGGCGTGAGCGCGGACAGCCAGTGGCACACCGCATGGGTTGACCTTAACGCCCTGCTTCAGGCCAGGGAGGAATTGAAGGGCAAGCCCGTGCAGGTGAGCGCCGTCTGTTTCGGGGACTTCCTGACCGCGCTTCAGGGCAATCAGCCCAACTTCGCATTCCATATTGACGACTTCATGATCTCAAGCGCCGGCCCGGCCGCCGCCGCCTTCGCGTGGTCCGCGCTGGATATCACCGGTATCAAGGCATATTCGGTCGTCCTGGATCAGTCGCCGATGACCGATCCGCCGGCGGAAGCGGTCAGGCCGGAGGCCGGGGGGACATTGAAAGCTCCGCAAACCGGGGCGTGCTTCCTGCATGTGAAGGCGCAGGACAACGGCGGCAACTGGGGTGACGCCTCGCATCACTTCTACTATTTCGCGCAGTAAGCCGTTCTATATCCCGACGGTCGCGCGGCCCGACTTTGGAGTGCGGCGGCTTGCCGCCGCCTTGACCGCGCATCGGCTTGACGATGCGGCGCGCTTCGGTTCGACGAAGCGCGAATTATGGCCGAGCCAAGGCCTCGTGGCGTATCAAGATTCGCCCTGATAAAGCGCGGTCATGCCCGCGCAATCCATAGTATGGAGTCCGCACCCGTCAGTGATCCCCTACCGCAGTAACGCGTTTTTATTTTCTGACGGTCGCGCATGCAAAGAGGCTGACGCCCGCCGGCGGGCGCAGGCCTGCGCCGATAATCATTGATCGCTCCAACGCCTGCATCCCCGCGAATATCTGCGGCAGCGGCCACGGCTGCGGAAGGTGGAAATCGGAAAGCGCGCTCGTATTCCCCCGCGCGCTCCTGAGCTTTCGCTGGATGAAGACCGGCAGCAGGGGAAGGGAACTCCAGTAGGTGATTGTCTCGACGCGGAATCCTGCGTTCTGTATAAGGGTTCGCAGGCCGTCGGAGGAATAGCGGCGCTTGTGATGAAATGCCTCGTCGTGGACGCTCCAGAGGCCTTGCAGCGCTGGGACTGTAACGTATAGGACGCCCTTGTCCGACAGAACGCGCCTTGCCTCCAGCAGGCTCGGCGTTTCATCCTCGAAGTGCTCCAGGACGTCGAGCATGAACGCCGCGTCAAACGCCCCGTCCGGGAATGGAAGCGCAGCGGCGTCGGCCTGCGCGATGTCTCCTATCCCGCGGGCGCGGCAGCGGTCAAGGCAATCCGCAGAAAGGTCAAGGCCTGCGATATTCTCCGCCAGGTCCGCCAGCCCGACCATATTTCCGCCGCAGCCGCAGCCGATTTCCAGCGCGCGCGTGATCCTCGATGCGCCCGCCCGGCGTTGAATCATGGCCCTGACGAGTTTCAGGCGGGAGCGGTACCACCAGTGCCGCTCCGTCATCTCGTCGAGTTTCTGTATTTCCGCCGGTTCCATGATTCTGGCTTCGAGCTTTGTTTCGGCATCCGCCTCCGCGCGTCGGGAAACGATCCCTCTGCGCGCCTGTGGAAATCTATCAGCAAGTCAGACATGCCGCAAGGCGGGCCGCGCATCCGATAACCGTCGCATTGAGGCGCCGGCATGGTTGTAATTGACCATTTGGTGTAAAATTGCTTGCATGAGGTCATAATCGGAAAGGCGATTGTTGAATAGCGGATCGTTCAAAGGGAGGACGGAAGACATGGCCGACTGTTCCAGACGCGAAATGCTGAGAAACGGCCTTGCGGGACTTGGCGGGTATTGCCTGCTTAACCGGTTTGCCGGCCTTGACGCCCTTGCCGCCCCAGACGGCGGAAGGCTCAACGTCCTGTTCATCGCGGTTGACGATCTGCGCCCTGAGCTTGGCTGCTACGGCAACCGGATCGTCAAGTCTCCAAGCATTGACGCGCTGGCTGCCTCCGGCATGACGTTCAAACGCGCCTACTGCCAGCAGGCCGTGTGCAGCCCGTCGCGCACGTCCCTCCTGACCGGCAGACGCCCGGACACGACGTTGGTCTACGATCTCAACACGCATTTCCGGCGGCACATTCCCGATGTCGTTACGCTGCCGCAGCATTTCGTCTCGAACGGATATCACGCGCAATCGTTCGGAAAGATTTTTCACGGGGGTTTTGACGATCCCGCGTCGTGGACCGAGCCGGCGTGGTTCCCCGAAGCGCCCCAATACGGCAAGCCGGAAAATATAGCCCTGATGGAGAAGAACGCGGCAGAGGCGCGGGAGTTCAATAAGAAACTGAAGGGTGGTGTGGCGCTGGAGAAAGACCCGAAGACCGGGATCATTTTGAAGGAGAATCCTCGGAAGAAGAAAGCCAGGCGCGGCCCCTCATGGGAGGACCCCGACGCCCCGGATCACGCGCTTCCGGACGGGCGCATAACCGACGCGGCGCTCAATGCCATGCGACGGATCAAGGACAAACCGTTCTTCCTTGCGGTCGGTTTCCTGAAACCGCACCTGCCGTTCGTCGCGCCGAAAAAGTACTTTGACCTTTACAAGGGCATTGACATCCCCCTTGCCGACAATCCGTTCGCGCCCAGGAACGCCCCACAGTTCGCGCTGTCCAACTGGGGAGAGCTGCGCCAGTACAACGATATCCCGGGGGAAGGCCCCCTGAGCGACGACAAGGCCCGCGAACTCGTCAGGGCGTACTACGCGGCGGTCAGCTTCACCGACGCGCAGATCGGAAGGCTTCTGGCAGGGCTTGACGCGCTGGGGCTGAGGGAGAAAACGGTCGTCGTTCTCTGGGGCGATCACGGATGGCAGCTTGGCGAGCACGGCATGTGGTGCAAGCACACGAACTTCGAAACGTCGGTCCATTCTCCGCTGGTGATCAGCGCGCCCGGGCGAAAGAACGCGGGCGGAGCGTCCGACGCACTGGTCGAATTCGTGGACATCTACCCCTCTCTGTGCGAGGCCTGTGGATTGCAGCCCCCGGCAGGGCTTGAGGGCGCAAGCTTCATCCCGCTTCTGGAAAATCCCGCCCGGGAATGGAAGCGCGCCGCCTTCAGCCAGTACCCGCGCTCGATTCCGAACGTGGGCGACTGCATGGGCTACTCAATGCGAACCGATCGCTATCGCTTCACCGAATGGGCCGTGCCGGAAAAGGGCTTCCGCGTTTGTGAGCTTTACGATCACAGTACCGACCCCGATGAGAACGAGAACATCGCCGACAAGCCGGAAAACGCGGAACTCGTGAAGGAACTGACGAAGACGCTGCGGGAAGGCTGGCGGGGGGCAATGCCGAAAGGTTGACCTGGCGCGATGATGCTCCGCCGCGGAGTCATCTACACCGCTTCGGGAATCTCCAGATCGCGACATTTCTTCCGCGACAGGAAATCGTTGATCTCACGATGCCTCGGAACAGTTGATGTCTTCCCCTTCCTGCGATTTACATATACTGTGTTACTGCCGCCTTCACGCAGAAGTTCGCATCCAATGCCGGATCAAATCTCGTCTTTTCATCGGATGGGCAACGCTTCTCTGATAACCTCTTGTCCCGCAAGTGATTCCTCCGAGAGCAGGCGATTCGCCTCCAGGACGAGCTCAACTGCCTCCTGGAGACCTGCTTTGGCCTCCTCAAAGGTCGCGCCCTGCGTATTCGCCCCGGGCAACTCTTCGACAAAAGCGATGTAGCCTTCCGGCGCCTTCATGTAGACGGCTGTGAGTTTCATGTTCATGACAATTCCTCATGCTCTATAGACACCGGCTCCAGCGCATTCGCAACGAGGCGGCATCGAGGAACTTATTCGACGCGCAGTACCGCCCCGGTATAATAATGTCGTTGCTTCATTCGGAAGTTGCCGGCTTGCGCGCTCGGAGCGCATCAAGATCAAGCATCCGCGACAGGTGAGTCAATGTCACTTGATGGATTGATGGAGAACAAGTTCGTTCTAGGTCTTCTTTTGTCCGCCGGCGCGGGTTTATCCACAACGGTGGGAAGCCTCATAGGGCTTGCCGTGAAGAAGCCCGGCCCAAAATTCCTGAGCTTCACGCTGGGGTTTTCCGCCGGGGTCATGATTCTCGTCTCGTTTGTGGAATTGCTTGCAAAAGCAATCGAGTCAATAGGCTTCGTCCCGGCGCACATGGGCTTCTTCGGCGGTATGATCGCCTACTTCCTTATTGACCTGCTCATCCCCCATGACTACAGCGGGCAGCATGATCACCCGGAAAGCGTATCGGATGAAGGCTTGATGCGAACCAGCTTGCTGGTGGCTCTGGGGATCGGAATTCATAATTTTCCCGAGGGCATGGCTTCATTCGTAGGGACGCTACAGAAGCCGGAGCTTGGCGTGGCCATAGCGATTGCGATTGCGATACACAACATCCCCGAAGGGCTGGCCGTATCCGCACCGGTATACCTTGCCACCGGCAGTCGTAGTAAGGCATTTCTCTGGTCTTTTCTCTCCGGGGTCAGCGAGCTTGTCGGCGCAGGCATTGCCGCGCTTGTCCTGTGGCCGATCCTGAATGACACCGTCCTCGGATGGGTGCTTTCAGCCGTCGGCGGAATCATGGTTGCAATCTCGCTGGATGAGCTGATGCCGACGGCCAAATCAATGTACGAAGGGCACATACCCATCCTCGGGGCCATCCTCGGCATGATGATCATGGCGGCAAGTCTGGCGATGCTGTGACACGCTACCGGATGGCGCATCGCTTCCGAACCGAAGTTCCATTGAAGTTCCATTAATCATTGGAGGTCGAAATGGACGACAAAACTATAGTCGCTCTGAACCGCAAAGCAATCGCGATGGGCAAGCTCATCATCCGCATGACGACCCTTGCGGAGTCCGGTCACCCAAGTTCCGCTCTGGCGCTGACGCATGTTGTGGCGACGCTGATGTTCAAGCAGATGCGCTACGATCCGAAGAATCCATGGAATCCGGCGTCGGACAGGCTCGTGCTGTCGGAAGGACACGCCGTTCCGGTGATATACGCGGCCTACGCGGATCTGGGCGGGGTGTTCGGCAAGTCAAAGGCTGAGGCGAAAACATTGACGCCGGAGTTCTGCGACACGCTGCGCGAGATTGACAGCGAGCTTGACGGACACCCAAATCCCAACGTCGGCTTCCATTTCTTCGATGCCGCCACCGGCTCTCTCGGCCAGGGCCTTTCCGCCGCCGCCGGGCTTGCGCTGGCCGCAAGACTCGACGGGCTGGACAAGCGCATCTACTGTATCATCGGCGACGGCGAATCGCGCGAGGGGCAGATATGGGAGGCGGTTGACTTCCTTGCGGATCATAAGCTGTCCGCCGTAACACCGATCTTCAACTGCAACGGGCAGGGGCAGAGCGACTACACCTCGAAACAGCAAAGCCCGGAAACAATCGCCCGAAAGCTGGAAGCTTACAATCTGAAGGCAGTGATCGCGGATGGGCACGATCAGGCGGCGATTGAGAATGCCCTTAATGAAACCGACCTGGAGGGGCGGCCCGTCGCCATCGTCCTCAGAACGCAGAAGGGCTGGGGCGTGTCCGCACTGAAGGACAAGAGCAACCACGGCAAGCCGCTGACTAAAGATCAGATGAGCGCGGCGATTGCAGAACTTGATGTGCTTGAGAAGAAACTCCCGGAATCTGATGGGGTCGTACTTAAGCCGCAACTCCCCACCGCGAAGGATTGCGGATGCTGCTGCGGGACGAGAGCTGCGGAGATTCCGGCGGCTTTGCCGCCATGCGATTTCGATAAGATACTGGCGGGAGACAGCAAACTCCTTGAACAATTGAAAAAGAAGGGCGTTGCAACGCGGCGCATCTACGGCATCGCGCTCCGTGAGCTTGGCCGCGCCAATCCGAACGTCGTCGTGCTGGACGCGGACGTAAGTAACTCGACGTTCTCCAACATCTTCGCGAAAGAGTTCCCGAATCGGTATTTCGAATGCCGCATCGCCGAACAGAACATGCTTTCCGTAGCGGGAGGGCTGGCGGCGGCTGGCAAGATTCCGTTCGTGAGCAGCTTCGCGAAATTCCTGGCCCGCGCATATGACCAGATCGAAATGCTCACAATCACCGGCGCGAACGTCAAGATTTGCGGCAGCCACGCCGGCATAAGCCTGGGGGCGGACGGCCCATCCCAGATGGGCGTGGCGGATGTCGCCTTCTTCCGTTCCTTCGCGTCTGCCGCCGCTTGCTCGACGCTGATACCGGCGGATGCCGTCGCGGCATACAACAGTGTGAAACTCGCGGCGGAGAATCCCGGAATGGTCTACATCCGCACGATGCGCCCGGATGTTCCGGTCATCTATCCGGAGGATCAGAAGTTCGAGATCGGCGGCTCATGTCGCGTGATTCAGGGCGACGAGGTCATCTTCGTCAGCAACGGCTTCACGCTGCATTACATCAAGGACGTGGTTCAAGCGCTCAGGAAAGACGGTATTGACGCTGGACTGGTTGACGCTTATTCATTGCCGATCAGATCGAAACTGATCGAGTCCCTGACCGCCGATCCGGGTAAGGTCATCGTCAGCGTCGAGGACAACTACGCTGGCGGGCTTGGCAGCGCGCTGGCGGAGATGGCGGCGGCAAGGCGCGGGGCGAAGGTCGTCTGCCTGGTCTGCAACAGGATTCCGAAGTCAGGCAAGACACCGGAAGACGTCTTCGCCTATTGCGGGTTGAGCAGGGATGCGATTATCGCAGCCGCCAGGAAAGCCATCGGGAAATAGCGCCTCGGAACGGATCGCGCGACTGTTCTTGACACAACGGCGCCGTTGCGGATACAGAGGCGAAGGGGTTTGCGGTTGGATCCCGGAACGGGGAGGAAGCCGATGCTTAATTTCGACGTTCACAATCTGAAAAACAAGACCGTCGCCGGGGCGTCTGCCGGATCTGAAGATAGGCAGGCGACTGTCGCCAGGGTCGCCGTATTCCGGTACGATCCCGAAGGTTATGAGGAGATTAATCCGGCCACATGCGCCGACTGCGAAAGGGTCAGACAGTCGCCGGGCACGGTATGGGTCAACATTGACGGCGTCTTCGATACAGCGACCATTGAACGCGTCGGAGCGGCATTCGGCATTCACCCCCTTGTTCTGGAGGACATCTGCCACACAAGCCAGCGACCCAAGTATGAGTCCTACGGATCTTATGCCTACGTCGTCATGCGAATGCTTCAAGGGGATCCCGAGAACAGTTATATCGAGAATGAACAACTCAGCCTCGTGCTGGGCAAGTCATTCGTGCTGACCTTTCAGGAGAAGCAGGGGGACTCATTCGACGGCGTGCGAGACCGAATCAGAACCGGCATGGGACGGCTCAGAAGCATGGGGGCGGACTTCCTGGCATGCACGTTGCTTGATATTCTCGTGGACAATTATCTGGCGATCATCGAATCCGTCGGAGACAGGATAGAGGACATCGAGGAGGAATTGATTGAGGACCCAACGCACGAAACCCTCCGGCGCATTTACGGCATCAAGCGGGAACTGATCTTCATCAGAAAGGCAGTAAGGCCGCTGACCGACGTGGTTCAGAACCTCATGCGGCGCGACACGGCTGTGATTTCCGAGGAGACGATCCACTACCTGCGCGACGTTTATGACCACTGCGCCAGGGCGTACGACTCCGTTGACACCTTCCGCGATCTCACGACCGGCATGATGGATCAGTATTCCTCCACGATGAGCCAGAAGTTGAACGAAATCATGAAGGTGCTCACCCTGATCGCGACCGTCTTCATGCCGCTGACCTTCATCGCGGGGGTCTATGGCATGAACTTCGAGCACATGCCGGAATTGCGGCACAAGGCCGGCTACCCCGCGGTGATTGGCCTTATGATTCTGGTTGCGCTTGGGATGCTTTCCTACTTCCGAAAGAAGAAATGGATCTGACCCGCTCCGGGAGGTTAACGTGCCTGACGATGGAATGACGAGACGAGGTTTCGTGAAGTCCGCCGCATTTCTGGCTTCGGGACTTGCGGCGACAGGAACGCCGGCGATCGGCCCCGACGCCGCAGCGCAGACGCCCGGCAAACAGACCGTCCTGCCGCGCTGGCGCGGATTCAACCTCCATTACTTCTTTCTGTCCGGTGCGCCGTGCAAACCGGACGAGGAAGATTTCCAATGGATATCCGAACTCGGCTTCAATTTCGTTCGCCTTCCGATGTGGTACGATCTCTGGACGGAGGGCGGCGATCCCTACAAAAACAAGGAAAACGTCCTGGAGCAGATTGACCGCTCGGTCGAGATGGGCATGAAATACGGCATCCACATGTGCCTGAACTTCCACCGCGCCCCGGGCTACTGCGTCGCCAACGTCAAGGAGCCGTTCAACCTCTGGATTGACAGGACGGCGCTGGACGCGTTCCGCTTCCAGTGGGGCATGTTCGCAAAGCGTTACAAAGGCATACCGAGTTCGGCGCTGAGCTTCAACCTCGTCAACGAGCCGAATGTTCCGGGGCTTGTCTACGCCCGCGTGGCCAAGGCCGCGATAGAGGAAATCAGGTCCCACAGCCCCGATCGCCTGATCATTTCCGACGGCATCTACTCCTCGACACCGGTGGAGGAACTGGCCGAGACCGGCGTCGCGCAAAGTTGCCGCGGTTACTCCCCGCATTCCGTCACGCACTACAAGGCGGGATGGATGGCGGGTTCGGAGTATTTCGAGAAGCCGCGCTGGCCCGGATCGAGCTTCATGTTCAAGAAGTGGGACCGCGCCGCGCTGGAGCGGCATTACAAGCCCTGGGCGGACCTGGCAGCGCGCGGCATCGGCGTCCACTGCGGCGAGTGCGGCTGCCACAACCAGACCCCGCACGACGTGTTCATGGCGTGGTTCCGCGACGTGCTGGAAATCCTGACCTCGCATGGGATCGGCTACGCGCTGTGGTGCTTCAAAGGCTCGTTCGGCATCCTCGATTCCGGCAGGGCGGACGTCGAATACGAGGACTGGCGCGGGCATAAGCTGGACAGGAAACTGCTGAATCTGATTAATGAGATGTAGACAGCAGATGTTTGACCGCTTGGATTCAGGTTTCACCGAAAAGGCGGAACTGGTCCGCCCCACCACTGATGGGCTGATTGCATGTGGTGTTGCGGGAGTGCTGAAGGATAAAGGGGCAGTTTTCGACATGTTCTATCCCGATAAATCTTTCTGTTTGGCTTGACGCGGCAGGTACCATGGTACTAGAATTCCTTAAAATAAGAGTTGTCTCTGTGCGCTGAGACTAGGATGTCGTGAAGGAGAGTTCCTGCCATGTTGGCAGCGATAAATGAGAAGGTAGAGTGCTTCTACTCTGCGAGTGGTTCTCTCGCAGAGATGATCGAGGCGGGGATTGATGTCTGTAAGGCCGGCGGGGTGGTCCATGGCGCAATGTTCTCGGCAGAAACGGACTTGCAGGTTCTCGTTTCGAAGCTGCATGGCCCCTATGCGAAGCGCAGGGGAATACGAGCGACTGAAGGGCAAACTGCACTGATACAGCTTCACACGGCTTTGCCTGAAGGGGGTGAGAGCCGACCGATCAAGGCACTTGTGTCGGAAGACCGTACCTCAAGAACCGTCATGGTTGCGTCATGCCACACAGCAAAGGAATTCGCGCTCTTATTGAAGCACTTCAACGCCTTGCTGCAACCAGACTTGTGCAGAACGTTTCTACGAACCAAGGAGATGAAACGCGCAATCGGACGAATTGGTCGTGGTCTCGATGTTTCTATTCGAGTGACCGAGTACATTTCTGGGAAGTTGATCGAAGACCAGGATCTTGCGGCAAAGACGGTCAAGACAGGACGTGAATGGACCGATGAGGACTACCTTGACGTTTTCGCGAAACTGGAGGAAGAGAATTCCTGGCTTTCGTCTATCAGTCTCGCGGTCCGTCACAGTGATGGACGCGTTCTCAATAAAGCGCGTCTGCGTAGTGACTGTCAATTCACCTGCAGTAGGGGATTGGACTTCTTTTTGAATGCAGCCGTGTCGTCGTTGCGAGAGGAAATCGTTCAGAGCCACGACTTCTACAACCAGCGAGGGAGATGTAACAGCCCGACGGGGCTTTGCCGTCCGATTGGCATTGCCTATGATCAGGATGTTTTCGCCGACAAGAAGCAGAACCACAGGTTCATAGGAATCTTGGAGAAGCTCCGTGATGTGTCTATTTCGGTGCTTCACCCAAATCCCTACGTACATGTTTCTCTTGTGGACTATCTGGACGGATCGAGCTACGACATATGGGTGACCGATCCGTCGCGCATCCTCATAGTCCCTGGGACCAAGGCCTCGGCTTCGTCAATGGGGAGGTTGTGTAACCACATATGTGACCAGTTTGATGAAGGGGTCGTAGCAGAGTACGCATGATCTCACAGGAAACAGCGGATCGAATCAAAGCAATTCGGAACGAGATAGATGACTATCAACAGACGGTGCTCGCACTGAAAGCTACTGCAAACGAGTTCATGTTTGATGATGAAGTGGGGGATCTGAATCGAGAAGTGAAGGTCCGATTCGGAAGAAGAATGAAGAAGTCAAGTGATAAGATCGTGACTCCCGACTTAGTTGTTACAAGATCATCAGGTTATGGGATTGTGGGTGAGGCAAAACTTGCTCTTCCGGATACTAAGGAGTATCAGGTAAAAGAGATACTACAAATAAAGGAATATGATGATGACTTGTCTGGATGGGATACTGTGGATGGACGGATTCAATCTCACGATATTATACAATTGGTTCATCACCTCCGTGGTCCTACAGTACGCCAACTGGTTGAAGAAATGCAACAGAAAGGGGAACTTATTCTCGAACGTAATCTTGCTGTGGTCCGTTTTTGTACTGTTGCCCAACGAGACACATGGTTGTCATTGGAGCTTTGTTGCGGCGCACTGCAGGATAAAGTCAAGCAAGCCAAACTAGCCAAATGCCTGCCGATTAAGTACAGCTTGGTTGCTGGAAATCCTCATTTTGCTAGCGTGAAGCTATACGATGCATGCCCACCATTGCCGTACCTGATGGTATTGATCCACGAGACTATCGTTAATGAACTGACTCAGGATAAACTCTTGCAGCTTCGGGAAGAGGGTCGATTGTGGGTAGAACTAAACGTCCAGGATTTCAGAAGGAAGTTATCATCATTCTATGGACCTGGGGAAGAAGGTGAGGCAGTACCAGAAATCCCTAGAGCTAACTGGATACATAACGCCATGAATCAATTTGTGGCGATGGGATGGGCTAAGAAACATAAGGACGAAAATGATACCTATGATTATGAAGTGAGGAAACGCAGGAAGCTCGATGAGCAGTTCATTCGAGTTTATGCAAAGACAATGCTGCGAAAGGAGACTCAAAAGAGAAGAAAAGGCAAACCGGACAACATAAGACAAAGGAACCTTTTCGAGTAATTTCAGCCAGCGTGATTATACGCAATACACTTGTTACAAGGATACACTTCTTGGCCGCTCACCCCGACTCCCCTCCCCGCAATCGCCACCCCCTCTGCTTGAGCTTGTCCAGCAGCACCGCCGCCAGGATGACCAGCCCCAGTATGATGTTCTGCGTATAACTCTCCACCCCCGTCAGGTTCATCCCGTTCTGGATGACGGCTATGATGAACGCGCCGATGAGCGTGCCCAGTATCTTCCCCTGGCCGCCGGAAAGACTCGTCCCGCCGACGACCACTGCCGCGATAACGTAAAGCTCATACATAAGTCCGTAGGTCGGCGCGCCGCTCTGAAGCTGCGACGTCTGGACCACGCCGCCAAGCCCGGCCAGCGCCCCGCAGACCGCGTATACAAATAGTATCACCCGCCTGACCGGAACGCCGGACAGCCGCGCGGCCTCCCTGTTGCCGCCCGTCGCGTAGACGTAGCGCCCGAGCGCCGTGCGCGACATCATGACGTGCGCCACGACGTAGAGGACGGCCATCAGGATCAGCGTGTTCGGAAGCCCGAATAGACTCGTCCCGCGCCCCAGGCGGTCTATCGAGGCCGGGACCTCGTAAATGGACTGCCCGGCGGCCAGGGTGTAGGCCGTCCCGCTGGCCACCAGCATCATCGCCAGCGTCGCGATGAACGGCGGCACGGAAAAGAGCGTCACCATCAGGCCGGAGAACACGCCGACAATCCCGCACGCGACAATAGCGGCCAGGCAGCATAGCACCATCCCCGCAGCGCTCGCGTTAGCTGCTCCGGCGGCGTCGCGTATCAGGCGTGTTGCCATCACCGCTGAAAAAGCGATCAGGCTGCCGACTGACAGATCAATGCCGGCGGTGATGATGACCATCGTCATGCCGATGGCCACGATCGCAATGACCACAATGCGGTCGGCAACGGCCAGCAGGTTGTTGCGTTTCAGGAAGTCGGGCCAGCGATGGCTCTCCGGGCAGAAGACACTGACCCCGCTGCTTGCGGGCAGGATTTCGCCGATGTTCCGGATCAGCCGCCACTCGGCGGCCTCGCGCGTTGCGAGTATCGCCTTCGGGGCGCGGCCCGCCGCGCCGAGGCGCTCAAGCTCCAACCTCAAGGCCGATGGATCGCCAAGAACGACGCCGGCGACCTCAACCCCCGCCGCCTTCAGCCCGGCCTCGGCCTCGCGGGCGAAATCCGACGCGTCCTGCCCGTGATGCGCCACGATGAGAGCCGCATCGCCACTTGGAAGCCGTTCCCGGCATTCCGCAACCACCTGGCGCGCGGCCTCGGAACCGGTCGGATACTGGACGTTCAGCGTCGCCACCGAGTAATAAACGCATAGAAGCAAAAGGACGAAGATCATGCCGTAGTCGGCTATGAATCGGCGCCCCGCCGCGCCCATGCGTCCGCGATTTCCGGCCATTGTCGGTCCTCTCAGCCCACGGCCATGTGCATCACCTGCTCCTGCGTCGCGCAAGGGACGTCGGCAATTTCCCCGGCGATCCGCCCCCCGCGCATGACGAGAATCCTGTCGCTCATGCCGAGCGCTTCCGGCAGCTCGGAGCTTATCATTATGATGCACTTGCCGTCCTCGGCAAGCCTGTTCATCAGCGTGTAGATTTCGTACTTCGCGCCCACGTCAATCCCGCGCGTAGGCTCGTCGAAGATGATGACCTTGCAGTCGCGCTGCAGCCACTTCGCCAGAACGACCTTCTGCTGGTTGCCGCCGGAGAGGTTACGGGCGACTTCCTCATGGTGCGGTATCTTGATGCGCAGCTTTTCGACGAATCCGGCAAGCGCTTCGCTCTCCTCGCGCTCGCGCACGAAGCCCCACGTCGAGAAGCCGGACAGGTTCGGCAGCCCGAAATTGTCCCGCACGGAATGGTCCAGCACGAGTCCCTGCGTCTTGCGGTCTTCAGTCAGCAGGCAGATGCCGCAGGATATGGCGTCCTTGGGCGAGCGGATGCGCAGCTCCCGCCCGTCAAGCGAAATTGAGCCGGAGTCCGCCGCGTCCGCGCCGAATATCAGCCGCGCAAGCTCCGTGCGCCCGGAGCCGACCAGACCGGTCAGGCCAAGTATCTCCCCGGCCCGGACTGAAAACGAGACGCCGCCCACGCTCGTACCCCGCGTCAGATTCCTGATCACGAGCCTCTCGCCGCCGGTCTCGGCTTCGCGTTTCGGGAACTCGTTCTCAATCCTGCGCCCGACCATCATCTCGATGACGGACTGGCGGTTGAACTGGGAAACCGGCCTGGCTCCTACAAGCTGGCCGTCGCGAAGCACCATTATCGTGTCGGCGATTCGGAAAACCTCGTCGAGACGATGGCTGATGTAGATGACGCCTATGCGATTGCTCTTCAGGTCGCGGATGATCTCAAAAAGGCGCTCGACCTCCTGGTCGGTCAGCGCGGCGGTCGGTTCGTCCATCACGATGATGCGCGCGTCAAGGGACAGAGCCTTGGCAATCTCAACCGTCTGCTGCTGCGCGACGCTGAGATCGCCGCATTCGGCCTCCGGATCAAGCCGCACGCCGATGCGCTCGAAAATGCGTTTCACCTCGTCCGTCTCCGAGCGCCTGTCGAAGAAGCCGAGGCGCGTCCGCTCCCGACCCAGGAAGATGTTCTCCCGGACGGTCATGCGGGGGATGAGGTTGAACTCCTGATAGATGACGGCGACCCCGCCCCGGCGGGCGTCAACGGGATTCAGAATTCGCGTTTCTTTCCCGTTCAGGCTGATGCGTCCGGAGTCGGGGAGGTACGCCCCCCCCAGGATTTTCATCAACGTGCTCTTGCCCGCCCCGTTCTCGCCCACCACGGCCAGAACCTCGCCGGGATGGAGAACCAAATCAACCCCGGCAAGGGCGCGAACGCCGGGAAAGCTCTTGTCTATCCCGGTCATCTCAAGCAGCGGAGCAGGCGGGGCGGCAGTGGCGGATTCGGCCATCGGACTCACTTGGCGGAAAGCGCGGGATCCTTCTCGGCGTCGGCCTTGTGGTAGAGGCTGGGCGGAATGAGTATCTGCGGCTCGACCTTCGCGCCGTCCAGGTATTTCATGATCGTCTGCACGGTCGTGCGCCCGATGAGGTCCGGGAACTGGATGGGGTCGGCGTAAATCTTCCCCTCGAGGATCGCCTTCTTGCCCTCCAACTGCCCGTCGAAGCCGATCAGGACGACCTTGCCCGCGCGCCCGGCCTTCTCAAGCGCGGCGTATGCCCCGAGGGCGGACGGGTCGTTGATCGCAAATATGCCGTCAAGCTCCTTGTGCGCCGTAAGGATGTCCTGCGCAACCTTGAAGCCCTCGTCCTTGACGCCCTTCCCGTTCCACTTGCCGACGATGACTATCGGGCTTTTGGATTCCTTCAGTTCATCCTCGAAGCCCCTTGTGCGGAGTATGACGGATTCGACCACGGGGAAGTCAAGCACTGCGACCTTGCCCTTGTTTCCGAGCGCTTCCATCATCGCCTTCGCGGCCTGGCGTCCGCCGGCGTAGTTGTCGGTGGCGATGTGGCTGACGACCTTCGCGTCCTCGGCCAGGCTGGCGATGTCGGCGGTAAAGACCGGTATTCCGGCCTCGTTGGCCTCCTTGATCGCGGTTCCGACGGCCTTTGAATCCGCCGGCGTCAGGATGATGGCGTTGACCTTCTTGACGATGAAGTCCTTGACCTGGTCGCGCTGCTTTGCGGGGTCGAACTCGGAACTCGTCACAATCGCCTCAAACCCGTTCTTTTTCGCCTCGTCTTCAACGGCCTTGACTATGTCAATGAAGAAGGGATTCGTCAGGGTCAGCACGGATATGCCGATCTTTCCCTCAACCTTCCCGGTCGGAGCCTTTGCGGCGGCTGGACCGGCTGAAGGCGCAGGCTGGGTCTCCCTCTTCTTGCAGCCCGTCAGGGCTGAAACCGTCAGGACGAGAACGAGCAGGACTGCGGAGGCTTTCTTCATGGCTTGGCTCCCGGGGTGTCGCGAACCCGATTGAAACGATGCCGCGCGGCGCGTCCCATGGCGCGCCCCACGCCGGATAGATTACCCGGAAGGAGCGACAACCTCAAACGGATACCGCATGTCTTCAATACTTACACAGCTTGATATGATAAATGCGCATGACTACACTGCCCCGTGATGAGAATGACTTTATCTCTCGTCATGCTATTGGGCCGGTTGCTACCCATTGTTGAAAGGGTTTCGTCATTGAACGCCTACGCTCAAACTCACAGGGAAGCCTTTCTCCGCGCCCGCGCAGCGGAGCCGTCCCCCGTAATCCGGAATCTGTCGGCGCTCGCCTTCAGCGGGAACTATCCCGCAGAGCCGGAATGGGCGATCGGCCCCTTCTCGCGTGAGGAGGGAATGACCTTCAGGAAAACCCGGCAATGGCGCGATCCGATGGGCATCGGATGGGAATCGTCAAGCATCTTCAACCCGTCTCTGGTTGAAGCCGGCGGGAAACTGCTCCTTTTCTACCGGGCCGCGCCGACAAAGGAATCGCTATGTTCCCGGATCGGACTGGCCTGGAGCGAGGACGGGCGGAACTGGACGGATTCGCCGTCCAATCCGATCATCCATCCCACGGAGCCGAACGAGACGCTCGGATGCGACGACCCGAAGATTTACGTTCTCGACGGCAGGTATTACCTCTTCTATAACTCCGCATGGGATCCGCCCGCCGCCGTCAAAACGGAAACTGCCGGAACCCCGTTCCCGATCGAGCTGGCGGTTGACATATGCCTTGCCACGTCCGACGACCTGACGCATTGGGAGAAACGTGGCGCCGTCGTCCCATACGGCGTCTCGAAATACTGGGCCAAGGCCGGCGTTCTGGCTAGGAATCCGCGCGGCGAACCGGTCCGGATCAACGGACGGTTCACAATGTTCGTAAGCGAAGGCTGCGGCGGGCAGCAGCATATCGGCCGCTCGGACGACATGCTCAACTGGGAATACGAACCGATAACTTATCTCCCCCTTGACCCGGCGATGGGGCGGCTGCATGAGGTCGCCTGCGCCGTGACCGATCATGACGGAAGCGGGAGACTGGTCCTCGACTTTTTCTATAGCGCACCGGATGGCGCGTTTTCCGCCGCGCAGGCGCTTTATCGCTGCGATGCGCTTTCCGTTCCGCCGGCGATCAACCGGGGTGGAACGCTCAGTTGGGGCGGCCTGATACAATATCGAGGGCGATGGCTCTATGCCCAGGGCTGGGACGCGCCGCCCGGGCGGGAGGAGATTCATTGCTACTCGGCGAGCGTTAAACGTTGATCCGTCTCGATGGTCTAAATGATGAAACCGACATCCGGGCTAATACGCGCACAAATCTTTCGGAATGTCTGGCTGGCCTGCGCAATCGCATTTTTAGGAATCAGCGCCGCCTCAATGTGCGGCGAAGGCGGTCAGGACTGGTCGCCCGATTGCATTAGATCGGCCAACTTATGGACCGACAGGATGAACGGCGCGGTTGTCAGCGCTGACTCGGATGGTCTTCGCGTGACGGTCGCTCCGGGAAGAAAGTGGGCCATCGCGGCCATCCCGAACATTCTCTTGCCGCGGGACGCGGGACGGATACGGCTCAAGGTCCGCTCCGTTGAAGGCGGCGCGGTCTTGCTGATGAGGCTCTACGGGGACGCATGGGGATATGGCAGGCCGGTTACGGTTTCCATTTTTGAGAAGAACGGTGTTACGGGGGAATTCGAGGCTGAACCCGATCCCCGCGCAATGGCGGCGGCTGGACGCGCGGCGTTCCAGGTTCAACTCGGCGTGGAGGGTGAACCGGGCGCTGCGGTCGTTTTCGAATCGCTTGAATTCATCCCCGGCAGGACGACGAAGACGGCGGCAGTCAAACCCGGCCAGACAAACATTGATTGCGTTGACTGGATGCCGAACTACCCGTATCCATTCAAGATGCGCGACTGGCGCGCCGTCGCCCGAGCCTATGATGCGCTTGCCTTCAACCACAACGCCAGGGGGCTATACCTCCCGCTTATCTGGATTGATGATTCCCGCGTGAATATCCCCGGGCCGACGTTCGGCATTTACAGCTATGTCGGCGACCTGCGGCAGGGCGGGGCCAACCATGAGGGCGTGACGGGCATCGCGGCGGTCCTCAGCGGAACACTCGTGGGAATTGACAAGCGGAAGCAGCGCTACGATTACGTCGCAATGTGCGAGGCCTACTACAACAGAAAGAACGGTCTCAATCTTGTTCTCAACGGGATGGAGCAGGAGACCGGCGGATCGTTCTGGTACGAATTGTGGCCTCACATTCTGTTCTATTGCCTTGCGGATAAATATCCCGGCCACGGAAATCTTGACGAGATAATGAAAACGACGGCGGACAGATGGAACGAGGCGTGCCTGCACATGACGGGAAGTGATGGAAAACCGGATTTCAATCACACGTCTTTCGATTTCCGAACGCTCAAACCGGTTGACAACGGTCAGTGGAGGGAACCGGACGCAGCCGCCGGCATCGGATGGCTCGAATACATGGCGTGGGTCAGATTCCGCGACGATAGGCATCTGAAAGCCGCCGATTCCTGCCTCCGGTTCCTGAGCGAGCGGCGCGAGAATCCATATTATGAGGTATTACTTCCATACGGAGCTTATCTGGCCGCCCGGATGAACGCCGAACTCGGACGCGATTACGACCTCGACAAGATGATCAACTGGTCGTTCGGCATAAGCGAATGCCGCTCCGGCTGGGGGATAACGATCCAGAAATGGGGCGGGCATGACTGCCACGGGCTGGCCGGCAGCGTGGACAACGGCGGCGGCTACGCCTTCGCGATGAACACGTTCGCCCAGGCCGGGGCCATGACGCCGATCGTTCGCTACGCCCCGTGCTACTCCCGCGCCATTGGGAAGTGGATGCTCAATCTCGCAAACGCCGCCCGGCTTTTTTGTACGAACGGGCTTCCGCCCGACCGCCAGTCATGCTCCTTCTGGAAGGGCGATCCGAAAGGCGTCATTGCCTATGAAGGATTGCGGCGTCAATGGGGCGTCAAAAGCCCGTATGCGACGGGCGATCCCCTTTGCATGAAATGGGGGCCGAAGACAGACCTCGGACTTTACGGATCCAGCCACGTCGGGATGCTTGGTGCGCTGGTCCATCCCACCAGCGACGGAAGAATTATAGCTCTGGACTGTCTTGCAACCGATTTCTTCCATGACAAGGCCTTTCCCACCTTCCTGATTTATAATCCATATGCTGAAGACCGAACCATCTCCCTTGAATTGGGTAAGCTGAAATCCGATGTTTATGACGCGGCGTCAAAACGAATACTTCTGCGGAAAGCGGCGGGCAAGACGGATCTGATGATTCCGGCTGACAACGCCAAGCTGATTGTGATTGTTCCGTCCGACGGCGAATGGCGTCTGGACGGGCGCAAACTGCGTGTCAATGACGTGATCATTGACTACGATGCGCGCGCATTGCCCAGGTAACCGCCCAGATTTTCCCGAAAGTGCGAGAAGGCCAACGGATAGAATGTAATGAACACGATAATCATTTCCATGATCCTGAGCGCCGCAACGTGGCAGCATCCGGCCGGCATGGTTACGCCCCGGACGCTTGACGAAGTCGCGCAGAAGCTCGAAACGCAGGCATGGGCGCGTCCCGTCTGGGACGCCAGGAAGACGGCTCTTGCGCCCTGGCTGAATGCTTCAAGCGATGAGCTTCGCCGCGTCTTCCCGAAGCGCAGGGGCAGCGTCTATCACAATTTCTCGTGCCCAGATTGCCGGATTCGCCCGAAATTCGACGCCTTCAATCCTGACAGATTCGTGTGCGAGACCTGCGGGAAGGAATTCGCGCCGGACACCGACGCCGGTATCTACCCAAAGGACCACGTTCACCACGGAAGCATGTATGAAGGCTGGATTTGCCTCTTTTATCTGCAAGCCTCCCAGACGGCGGCCGATATGGCCGTCATCGGACGCGTGGAGCATAATGCCGCATATCTGGCCCGCAGCCGCGAATTGTTAAGTCTGTTCGCTGAAACCATCCGCAATTCTCCGACTGATCACGTCGGCGACGGCAACCTGGTCCGCATCCTCACCTACCACCGCGAAGGCGACAATAAAATCCTTTCAGACCTTGCAGTGACATACGAGTTGTGCCGGGATGGCATGACTACGGAAGAGCGCGCAACGATCGAGACCGACATCCTGAAACGGATGCTCGACGACGTCATGCTTGAACCGATCTACAGATATGACCACAACAATGTCTACCAGTGGTATCGCACTATAATGCAGACCGCCGCCTGCCTTGAGCGCGATGATCTCATTGACTGGTGCATCGGTTACGGCGATTTCACCCCTGAAAAGTCGCCGGAGCATCGCAGCCTGCGCAGGATCGCGGAGCGGAATTTCCTTCCGGACGGGGCTTACTGGGAACTCTGCTCCGGCTATCACCTTTATCCGATGTACGCCTTCTGCGAACTGGCCGTACTGACACGCAATCTGTCGCTGATGGATCCGCGGCGTTTCCCCGCCAGGGATTACGACTGCACAAATCCGGAGAACCTGCCGGGCCGTACCATCAAGAACGCGCTTGAGTGGTTCATGTCAATGGCGATGCCGGATCGCACTATGCCCGTCGTCGGCGATTCCATGACGGCGCGTTCCGGCATGGACTCATATACGACGACCGCCGAGATCGGCTACAGGTATTACGACGTGGCCGCGGTCGGTGATTATGAGAACCTGCGCGCGAAGCGTTCGTGGATCGGGTTGCTGTATGGAGCGCCTGAGATCAGGAAGGTTGAGACGCCGTTCGCCAGTTCGCATTTATCATGCGGATGGGTATCCCTGAGGAACGAATGGAACGGCAATCGTGCATGGGTCGGATTGAACGCCCTGAAACCGGGGGGCGGCCATCAGCACGCCGACCGTCTGGGGCTGACTTTATACAGTCACGGTCAACTGCTGGTTCTCGAAAAGGGAACGCCTTACAACGAAGAAGTCACCCGCAAACTCGGAACCATGACCCAGTCGCATACGACGGTTGTCATTGACAAGGTATCACAAAAACAGGGCGAAGAGTTGAAGGGGGGCGAGATTCCGGTGGCGGCCGTCTTCTATGCCGGCAGCATCATGAAGTTTGCCGAATTGCGCGGAGATCGCATCTATCCGCAGGTGCAGGCTTATCGGCGTTCTGTGGCGATCATCGAGGATATCGTAATTGACTGTTTCGATGCGCAGGGCGGGATGACAAAGGATTGGCTGGCTCATCACGCCGGGCAGACGACCGAATTCAGCATGGCCATGGAAGAAGCTCCATTCGATCCGGCCGACTGGCTGTATAACGGCAATCCCGTTGTTCTCAAAGGCGCGGGGGACAAGGACTGGTCGGCAAAATGGCTGGTCGGGGGAGTAACTTCACGCCTGACCATGGCGGGCATTCATGGCGCGTCAGTATTCCGGCTTGAGACATTCCCGGTTGATAACGCAGTAATTACGCAGGGACATCCGGCCTGTCAGACGATATGTGCGCGCAACACAACCGATTCTCCATTTCTTGCGGTCTGGGATGCGTGGACCGACGAGCCGAATCTAAAGTCCGTGATACGGGTTCCGGATCACCCGGCATTGCTGATAAAGGCCGCTGCAAATACCTATCACGTTCTTTTTGGCCCCGGCAAGGCAGAGTTTCCTGATGGCGTTGTTCTGTCGGGTGACGGCTCAATCAGCCTTATTCGGAACGCGAAGGCTATGGCATTTGCCCGCGGAACATGGGCCGAAGTCGCCATCGGCGGAAAACATTTGAAAGCCGCGCTCAGTCAAAACGGGAGTTTTGAACTCGACTGGAGCAACGGCATCCGCCAGGAGAAAATTGTTTGTCCGATCCAATACGACACCTACGGAGGACGAGATCACCCGCGCGGTCCGGCCCCGAAGATAATAAAGCTTGAAGGCGACCTTCACATGAAGTAATTCACCTCCCATGCTACCGGGAATCTTACAATGTTGCGCCGTCCGGAAGCTTCCTGATGACCTCATATGAATGTTCGAAAGTCGCTCCGGTTGAGGCAGGCAATCTTTTCTGATTGAACCAGAGTTCAATATTGATCCGTTTCTGAACCATATTCCAATTAACAAGCTGTTTCTCGACCTGAGCCGGATCAAACCTGTTCAGAATCCCTATGTTCAACTCAGTGTTCCAGAGAATCCATTGTCCTTTGGACTTTGCGGCGGCGTCAATCCAGAATTCCTGCTCACTGTGAGCCGCATCCGCATTTAGTCTTACACAAGTCCAAATGCCGTCAGATTTTAAGGAAAAAACGACGCACCTTGACGGATCGCCAAGTGAAAAAGATGGATGTGCCCGAGGCGCTATCGCTTGAACAACTTGCGAAGTGTTCTCATATCGCGTCGAGATTGTCAAAAATGGCTTTTCCGGGGCGATTGTAACCGTTCTGCTTAGAACTACTCCATCTTTCAGCACTGCCTGCATCAGGAGCGATCGGGCAGATGATCCAAGGACCTTGAATTCCTCCTCCCAGCCTACAGACCTGTATGCCCGCTGGGTATACTCCTCATAGCCGCCATCGAACGGGTATCCCTCAGAACCCGGACCTGTTGAATGAATAATATTCATGTCATGCTCGCCGGTTATTATCACCTGATGAATTCTACCTCCCAGCGACGGTATTATTTCGCACTGCATTGCCGGATTCCTTAATCTCAGAACCGGGCATTTCTTGGCCAGGGCATTTGATCTCATGCTCTGAATCCAACTTTCCAGGTTGCCGCTCTCGCGAATCTGGTTCACGCCGAACTCCTTTAGATCTGCAATGTAACCTTCAAGCAGTTCTCCATATCCCTTGTCAAAATCTTGAGATATGACATCGCCGTCTCTTCGCCATGTTCGTTCCCCTGAATTTAGTTCAGCATATTTGAGCCACATCCGCGCCTGTCGGACTCGCCGTTCATAATCCGTATTCCCCTTCACGGCAGCCGCGGCTTCATCCAATGGTTCTCGACACGCCTTCAACAGTTCAGGAGAAAACCACTGGCTGGGCGACATGAATATCCCTACGTGAACGTCTCGCTTCTCAACAGCGTCATGGAGAACATCGTAATATTTCAGCATGGCATTGGCAGCCGGACCGTAGACCGCCCTCAGAAACTCAACTGTCACAGCGCGGCTGTCAGTTCCCGGCTTCCAGAGGCAACGAGCCATTATGTAGGACTTCAATTCAGCCCCCTCTCCGCCTCCGCATGACGGATATGCGCCCTGTTCGAAAATCCCCCTGACGTTATGCTTTGCGAAGAATTCAATGTTAGGCCCGATCACGCGGATATTTGGAAACGGGGCATGGTAGTGAGCGAAATCGGTGTTGTAGTTCCAGATGTAGAGGCGATCGCAAATCTTCGCCCACTCGCGTATGTCTTCGGCGAACTTGGCGTTCAACTGGCAGTCGGGAGCATCCAAAGGGTGGCAGAAGCAGCATTCTATCGAGCAGAGGCGCACTATCACATTCGGCCTGGGGCGCGCGAATTTCGGCGGTTTGCGGCTGTAGCTGTAAGCGAGGGTATCAATGGCCAGGTCCGGGAATTCTTCTTTCAATGAGTCGGCGATCTGGTTGACAAAATGTATTATGGGACCTGCCTGGCTCCCTTCGCGCTTCGCCAGTTCGCTGCATTTCGCGCATGAGCACCACCCCCACCAGTCATTCTGAGATACCGAAATGATGTCGGCTTTTGGTTCCTGCCTCGCCCATTCCCTTACCTTGTCTGTGACAATTCGAAGAACGTCCGGATTCGTAAGGCACAGTTGCCCTTTATCTCCGACACGTCGGCGATAAATCTCTGAATAATATTCAGGATGCTCCTTGAAATACTGCTCAGGGGGCAGGAGGGAGTAGAAGGTATGAACAAATCCTCTGTAACTGATATTCCCCCCTTGTGTGGCGGATAAACGCCCATGTGTGCTGTTCATCCGGTTGCGCATGCACCATTCCCCGTCGAATGCCTCTGTGAAGAAAGGTTCCCGATACTCCAGAACCGGGTTGAATCGGTAATCCGCGAAGGCCAACTCGATGGACGTCTGCCTGGGGATTACCGAAACGTCTTTCGTATACCACCTGCATCCCATCCGGGTATCAAGAAACTCGTAGACGGCGTAAAGCGTTCCTCGCGGCCGCCCGCCGGCCAGAATGAGATTACGGCCCCTCGCAGCAATAATCAATTCCTCATCGCCAAACTTTAATTCAGCCAGGTCCGGGGCCGCAGAATTCAGAATTGCGCCGTTTCCGACGATAATCGCTGGTTCCTTCGGCGCGTTGCCTTCCACAATCGGAAATTCGGCTCCGGCAATCTCGCCCATGAACCTGGATAGCTCGCGCGCCGCAAGTTTTTCAGGCTCTATGGCATCTGTTGATACGCAGATCGTATAATCAGTTACCCCATCGCGGGCAAGTTTGATGATGTTTTCATTTTGGGTGTCAGGATGTTTCAAGATTTCCTGCTGCCCAGATACTCTCGCGCGGTCCGCGCATCCGGCAACTGCAATAGTGAGGGCCAGTATGACTATCCTGGCTGAGCGAGTCATTTTCATCCTCCGCCCAAACAAAATGTTGTTGGGAATTATGCGATTACAGAATGCTGACCTGCATGACTCTTGTCAAATGTATTCCTGTATCAGCAATACTGCCATGATAATGAATATCATTCATCAATCCTGAATATGTCTTGGCCTTCATGGAAAGCGAATGATATGACGAACGCCTGCTTCCGGCATATAAATCGCGCACCTGGATCGTCTTTTCTCTTGACTTCCATAGGGCGATTTTGTACATTTCATACAGGAAGGAATTGTGCATCTTTTTTCTGACGGGTGGTGGATTTTCAGGAGGAACAAAGCATGAAAGGACGATGGGTTGTTGTGTTGGCCCTGCTGGCCTTCGCGAGCGTAACCGCGCGCGCAGACCTGCACCAGCATTCTCTGCTGGACACGAGTAATCTGCACCTTGAGATGTATTTGAGCGCAAATGCCCCGGATACGCCGCCTCAAGAGGGTGATTGGGTGTATGTTGGCGGCGGCGATATGCAGATGATCGGCGGCATGAATATCAATTACTGGAATGAGCCGGGTCCGTATTCAGGCGTGAACGTGCCAAGCATTAATGCGACGAACGCAACTTCCTGGGGTTCTTGGTTGAGTGTGTACATCGGCCCGCCGCTCGAGTATGTCTTCGCATGGCTCGAGTTCGACCCAGGTCAGATTCAGGCCCGTGTTTGCACCATTCCTGATGGGACCGTGGACGGCGGAGGCAATTTCTCCATCCCGGGAGATACGATTTATTACGAGGTTACCAGCTTCAATTATGACATTTACTACGGCCTCTATGGCACGATGCCGGTAGGCCCGCCTCCGGATGCTACCGGCGCCCCGGGTCCGCCGCCGTACCCACCGCCGGACCCGGTGCCGGGCGGATATCCGTATCCTTACATCGAGACGGCCCCCGGTGAATACATTCACCTGTTGTGGTTCGGTCCGAACGATCCGGCCGGAGAGTACATTTTCGGAACAGAGGGCCCGATCAACAGCGGCAACTTGCCGTCAAGCTTCACTGGAAGTTACACGGAAGTTGGAAGCGAGTTGGCGTCTGAAATCAGCCATTCTGAGCTTCGCTACGAGAATTTTGTTTGGATAGACGAGAATGCCGGAATGGGTCTGTGGTTGTCGCTCCGTTTCACAGGCGATTACCAGGGCATGACCCCCGAACCGTCCAGCATGCTGCTCCTCGTGGGCGGACTGGGCGCGCTCGTGGCCGTCAAGCGTCGTAAGAAGTAATCATCTCCGAACGCAAAAAGACCCGACAGGACCTTGAGCCTGGCGGGTCTTTTTCTTGTACGATATCCCGGAATTCTCTCATTCAGTCCATCAGGCTATTCGCGGGATTTATGAAATATCATTTCCAGAATCCGCTCTGGCGATGGCACTCCTCGAAAACCCGTATCTGCTCCCGCACCTGCTCCAGCGTTATCGGGAACGGTTCACCCTTCGTTAATAAATCGTGTAAATCCTCGTAAAACGGCCCGCCCTTGCCAAGCGCCGCTGCCGCGGATGAATAAGCCCTCCCCGCGACGCCGTCGCTCTCCCCCCAAGTCTCCTCGGTCCATTCCAGCTTTTCGGAGTTATAGCTCCGGTCCGGGGTGGGATTTCTGTCCAGCGGTCTGGGCGGGAGCTTCGCGGGATCAATAAACTTCCATTTCAACGCGCTCCTGCTTCCGGTCAGCGTTCCCTGAGTTCCCTGCACGAGCCACGCGTTCTCGGGGTATGCGCAGCAACTGCTGATCTCAAGGTTGAGCGTCGGCGCGCCGTCCGTTTCGATGATGACCGTCACGTGGTCCTCCGCGTCGCCTGACACCAGCGCCCTGTCCATATGGCAGAAAATGCGCCCCGCCTTCCTCCCGTTCAGGAACTGCAACGCTATGTCCATCATGTGCGGCCCCGTGTTGTTGAGCGCCCCCCCGCCGAACTCCTGCAACGTCTGCCAGTCCCAGCGCCTTCCGAATCCCTGCCACGCCATCTTGATCTGCGCTATCCGCCCGAGTTTGCCCGATCCGATGACTTCCCTGATCTTCGCAAAGTCGGCGTCATAACGGCAGCACTGGAACACCGTCAATTTTCCTGAAGACTTGCCCGCAGCAGCAATCATGCGGTCGGCGTCGGTCAGATTTGTCGCCATCGGCTTTTCGCAGACGACGCTTTTCCCGGCCTCAAGCGCCCTGACTGCCTGCGCAGCGTGCAGACATGACGGAGACGCCACGACAACAACACGGATTTCAGGATCGTCCGCCAGAGAGTCGAAACTGTCATGAACGCGGCAGCCGAACCGGGTCTGAGCTTCGGCGCATCGGCTCTTGATCGGATCGCAGACCGCCGCGACCCGGAACATGTCCGGCATTTTGGACAGCAGGTTGGCATGAATGTCCCATCCGCTGCGGCCGAGGCCCGAAATGCCGGCATTGATGATTTCGCGCGACGCGCTCATGGAATCCCCTCTCGTGCATGATCCTGGCTGGTTGGAAGTCCGGAATTCTTCCGCCCAGAATACGGCGTGGCATCCGCCCCGCGCAAGATCGAAATAGGTTGCCAGGTAGTGGGTCACTGACGGGCGCGTTACCTTGGAGATGCGCTCGTCCGCTCTGCGGACGCGCTTGCTTGCGCCTTGCCGTTGCATTCGTGCGCTTGCTTATGCGATGCCGGATCAGGTAGTTTCCAACCCCGGCAAGCCGGGGGAAACGACAAGGCGGCAGCAAGACTGCCGCAATCCAAATCACGGCCACACGCCCATAACTGGCCACTTACGTAGCCCGCTCGGATGACCGGCGCGCGAAAAAATTCCCCAAAATTCCAAAAATCAGTCTTGACACTTACACGGGGGGGGGGGGGGTACAATATCATATCGTGTGAAATTGGGCGAATGCTGTCAGGATGCCGGCCAGAAGCGGCTGTTGAAAACCCGCACGAATGCGGATAGAATGTCCAATGTAGCTAATGCTCGGCTTCTTCTTGGAGGAAGAGAGATGAGAAGGATGAAAACCGATCGGGGCAATTGTTGTAAGGGTTTCTCGATTTCCGGCGGGTTGAAGGGCATTGAGCCTCTTGAGAGCCGTCTGCTCCTTGACGCACCGACCGGTGTCATTGACACCCCGGCGAACGAAGATATCTTCGTCCCCGGCGAATCCGTCTTCCTTTCAGCCTCCGGAAGCGATCCGGACGGGACCATCCAGAGCTGGCATTGGGAGGTCGTCGGCTACGAGGGATTCTATTGGACCTCGGACGTCGAGGACCCCGGCAAGCTGGTCCTGCCGGACAAGGGGCAGTACGACATAACGCTTACCGTCACCGACAACGACGGCAACCCCGACCCCAATCCGCCGACCGTCTCCATCGGCGCGTTCCCGCTCAACGGCTTCATTTATGAGGAGCAGGTAGACGCCCAGAGCTACGGTTACACCGTCCTGGTTTGCTGGGGCGATCCGCTGGAGCGCGGCTTTGCCCAGGGCTACTACAAGGCGGAAGAGATCGAGGAGACGTTCTACGAACTGCTCGCCATCGCGCTCACCTACGAGGGAGTTACCTACGAGGTCATACGGTCCGTTCCGGCGCAGGTTGACTGGGGAACCAGCGACCTCGGCATGGAATTGCAGGGCCTCTATTACGGCCTGAAGGCCGCAAAACCCGACACCGCGCTAGACCTGATAGACATCCAGGCCATGAACCTCGTCGGCGACGTTCTCGGCCTTGCCTGCCGTTCCCATTCCTGCTGGGGGGACTTCGTTGACGGGACGACCAAGACGCTCTCCACGCGGCGTCTCGATTACCCCGATTTCTCCAACTCCCAGTACCGCCACCTCATAACCGCATCCTTCCCGGAGTCCGGCTGCTCCCGCATAAACGTCACCTTCCCCGGCTGCGCCACCGTCGCCACCGGGCTGAACCAGTATGGAACTCAGGTTTCGGTTCATAACTATTACCCCGAGATTACATATCCGGAGATCGGCTCCCTGCCCCGCTCAATCGCGTCGCACATGCTGCTGACCTCCCCGAATGACGGCGATTACACGCATCACCTTGCGGATGGTTACACGTCGCTTCAGCCGTACGAAGCCACTGTCCCCAGCTTCATCAACTACTTCGCGCCGGACGGCTCCGGCGGCGTCATAACCTGCGATCAGATCACCGGTTACTCCGATGTGCGCGTCCCGCAGCCGTCCTACTTCAACGGCGACGTCCTCATCACGACCAACGAGTACACCGACGGCACCTACACGCCCTACGGCGGGGAATTCCTGGCGGACTACTACGCCGCCGGGGGAATCAAAACCCTTCAGAGCCACTGGGACGTGACCGGCCAGAGCTGGCAGCGTTTCAGCGTCGCCTACCGGGGCGAGAACGACATGACCATGTGGTTCGACGGGCAACTCCAGACGGGTTACACCCCGAAGGTGGTGCTGGAGTATTCCGACCTTCAGGCTGAGGTTGACGACGAATTCAACGATTCCCCGAACGGGAAGATAGACTCCCCGCTTGACGGCGCGGTCATCCCCGACGGCCAGGCGATCAACCTTCAGGCGTCGGGTTACGACACGAACGGGACCGTGACGGGATGGGACTGGCAGATCACCGGCCCAAACGGTTACACATGGAGCTCGACTGCGGAGGACCCCGGCTCGCTTACGCTGCCTGAAGCCGGAGAATACACCGTAACACTGACGGTTACTGATGATGGCGGTCTGGATGATCCGATACCGGACGCGATAACCATTATCATGTCCGACGGCAGCCCAAGGGTTACAACGATGACCCCCGCTCCCGGAGCAACCGTTGACGACGCGCAGCCCGTCATCACGCTTGCTTTCGATCAATCGCTGAATCCCCTGACAGTCACAACGGACACGGTGAAACTGCTTTCCCCGGGCGCAGACGGCATCCCGTTGACAGCGGATGATTCTTACTTCGGCGTCACGGATCTTGTTTACTCCGACATACTCAAGGAAATCTCATTCAGACCGACATCCATTCTACCCAATGACGAGTACTACGTACTTCTGTCCGCCGGGGTGGGAAACGTCATTGGACAATGGCAGGCGATAACCACCTGTGACGATCTTTACGACATCTACTGGAACGGGACGTCCCTGGGATCAGCTTCCGACTGGATGACCGCCGAGACGTGGAACCTCAACGTGCTTTCCGGGCCGAACGTGCTTGCCGTCCACGCAAGAGACACTGGCGGGAGCGCAGGTTTCCTGGCCTCGATTGATGGCGGAGTTTCCGTGTCCGACACTACGTGGCTGGTCTCGGAATCGCTCGTTTCCGGTTGGGCACAGCCCGGTTTCGACGATTCGGGATGGGTCAGCGCGACCTCGTGGGGGCAATATCCCGCAACCGATCCGTGGCGCAACCATGCAGGCGGATTCCCGAACCCGACCGATGCGCTGTGGATCTGGTCGGATGATAATTATTTCGACGATGAGGTCTGGTTCAGAAAAGAGATTTCATCTCCGTTGGTTCAAGGCGTTGCGGGCGCAGACGGGAAGCTTGTTGACGGAGAGTTCTCCGGATCGCTTCCCAGCGGGAATGGTTACCAGGGAGGATATTTCCTTGCATCCTTCACGGTTCACGATCCAGGTCCGACCGTTCTTTCTGTGACGCCGAGTGGAATCGTCGGGACTGCTGTTGACGAAATTGTTGTCGAGTTCAGCGAGGCGCTTGACGCGGTTTCCGCCGAGGATGTCGGCAACTACGCGATTTTCGCCAGCGGGGGGGACGGATTCTTTGGCGACGAAACGGACAGGATTCTTTCAGGCATCGTCCAAGACGCCGCGTATTCAGACGGCGGAGGTGCGGGACCTTTTGTCGTTACGATCAGCCTGAATCCGGCACTGACCGATGAGGCTTATGAGTTCGTCATAGACGGGAACGCTTCCGTGAAAGACGTCTTCGGCAACCCGCTGAATGACGGCGCCGACGAAAGACGGGGGTTCACTGTTGACGCGGCGTCTCCCGCTGCGGTCGCTGACCTTCTTCCTGCCAGCGACCTTGGGGCATCGGATTCGGACAATCTGACGGCGGCCAACAAGCCCGGCTATGCGGTGACCGTCAACGAACCGGGAATGCTTTCTTTCGACTTCGATGGCGACGGCGTGACCGACGGGAGGGTGGCGGTCGGCGTAGCGGGAACCGTGCAGATAACAGCGGGATTCCAGACGGGGACCTTCCAGCCGTCTGTCAGTCAGTCGCTCGGTAGTAACGCGCAGAGGATCGCCCCGGGAGACTTCAACGGCGACGGATTCACTGACCTGGCAATCTCGGACAAGGGTGCGGACAGAGCACTGGTCTTTCTTGGCGACGGGGCCGGGGCTTTCGCCCTGAGTCAGACTCTCGCCATGGGCAATGAACCCCACGGCATCGCGGTAACCGATATGGACTGCGACGGCGACTTGGACTTAGCCGTTGGAGACCAAAACGGGCTTGCCGTTTTCTTCAATGAGTCGGGGACGTTTGTCAAGGACTCAGATTACGCATGTGGGTCACTGCCGGCTCATATCAGCGTGGCGGATATGGATTCAGACGGCGACACTGACATCGTAACCGCCAATTTTCCGGGCAACAACGCTTCAATTCTGTTCAACGACGGCGACGGAAGCTTCAGCCGGATTGACCAATATTCTGGCCTGACTTCAGCAAGCGGGCTGGCCGTTGCGGACTTCAACGCGGACGACGTTCCGGACTTCGCAGTGGCGACGTTCTTTGCCGCAACTTTCACCGTCTTTCTCAACGACGGGAGCGGGAACTGTGTTTCCAGCGGCAGTTACACCATCGGGCCTGCTCCGTGGTACCTCGCAACAGGGGATCTCAATGGTGACGCGATCAACGACATCGTCAGCGCCAATTCCGAAGCAACCTACGTCTCGGTTCTCATGGGCAACGGCGATGGGACGTTCGCTCCCAGGATTGATTACGCCACAGGAAGTGAACCGTTGGGCGTCGGGATTCGGGACCTGAACGCGGACGGCTGGGCCGATCTTGCCGTGGCTAACCGCGGTTCGGGCAACGTTTCCATCCTGCTAAACGATGGGACCGGAGTGTTTGTGAAAGATGCGGACTACGCCACCGGGGCGGGCGCTCACGACGTCGCCGTGAAGGACTACAACGGCGACGGGGCACTGGACATCGCGTGTGTGAATGAAGGAGCAAAAACCCTTTCGATCATGATGGGTGCTCTGAGTCCGCTACCTGACGGCGTCCATCCGATAAACATCACCTTCACCGACAGCGCCGGCAACGTCGCTACCGACTCCGATCCGACGACGATTGACACGGTCGGCCCGGTTGTGAACAAATGGCAGATTGCCGCCACGCACGGCGGCGGGATCGGGGAGTTGGTGAACGATATCGCCAGCGGCTACGTGGAATCGCGCTACCAGGGAATCAGGAAGCTCGTCATCAACATGGACGATGCGATGAGTCCCGGCAGCGTGAGCGTTTCCGACCTGAGCATCGTCGGCGTGTCACACGGCAACCAGAGTTCCCTCATCACAAGCGCGACGGTTGCGGGAAACAAGATAACCATCGGCCTCTCTGCTGCGCTTCCGGACATTGACACATACACGGTAACACTCGGCAGCGCGATTGAAGACCTGGCGGGCAACGGGGCATCCGGCCTCTCGCAGATAACCGTCAAGACCCTTCGCGGCGACGCCAACGGGGACGGGCAGGTCAACAGCTTCGACCTTCTGAACATTCGCGCATTTGTCGGTCAGGCGGTGAATGCCGCCAATGCCCGGCGCGACATCAACGGCGACGGGGTCATCAACTCCTTCGACCAGCTCATGGCCCGCGTCTACGTCGGAAACAAGATAACGTAAGATTCTTAACCGCAGATGAACGCGGATGGACGCGGATGTGTTTCCCAGCAAACGTTACGAAGTAACGCCGGGTGAAGGGGGCAACGAGCTTGACCATTATTCCGCTCGCGCGCATTGAATCATGACCGCCTGCGTTGCCGCGCCCGATATAACATGTCGGATAGTACTTGACCCCCCGGCGCGCTCAGGATACGGTTACTGAGGGTTTGGGCATCTCCAGTCGGCGCAATCCGCCGTCCTCCGGCCGGAAGGAAGCACAAATAAGGGAATCATAAAATGGCCCGCAGCAAGAAATCTGCGTGGAGCGCAAGATACTCTGTATCCCAGCTTTACGACCACGGCCCGCAGAAGGAATACTCCGGTCTGGACGGGTTGAGCGTGGCCTTCCCGATCGGCGGCATCGGGACCGGAACGGTAAGCGTCGGCTCCGGGGGGCAGCTTATTGACTGGGAGATTTTCAACCGCCCCGGCAAGGGAAAACGACTCCCCTATACCTTCCTTTTCCTGTGGACGAAGAAGGACGGGGATGACGCCGTCGCCAAAGTGCTTGAAGGCCCCGCGCTTCCGCCGCTTAGCCGCAGCGGCGGGCTGCCGCCGGATTTCGTCTACGGTCTGCCGAGATTCCGCGAGGCATTCTTCACCGGGAAATATCCGTTTTGCGATATTCGCTTCGAGGATCCCGCAGTCCCGTTGAACGCCTCGATGGAGATTTTCAATCCTCTCATTCCAATGAATGAGAAGGATTCCGGCCTGCCGGTCCTGATCGCGCTCGTCCGCCTGACGAACAAGAAACGCGTTCCGGTTTCCGGGACGCTGGGCATGTGCCTGCTCAATCCGGTCGGGCTTGACGGCCACTCCATGCCCGGGCGGCGCAACCACGCCTCCCTCGGCAGGAACGTCAACGAATGGGTTGATGGAGTCGGTCTGCGGGGCCTGAAAATGACGTCCCGAAAGTATGACAAAACGGACAAGGTTTTCGGCTCCCTTGCGCTGGCCACTCCCTGGAAGGACGTCACATATACGACCCGCTGGCCGGATGGCGGCTGGTGGGACGACGCGCAGAAGTTCTGGGACGGGTTCCGCGCAAAGGGGCAGTTCGACAACAACGCCGAGACGCGCGAGACGGGCGACGGGATGACGGACATCGGGGCGCTGGGCATGCGCTTCAAGCTCAAGCCCGGCGAAAGCGTTGAGATTCCGTTGGTTCTTGCCTGGCACTTCCCGACGCGCGAAAACGACTGGAACGGCGAGCAGGAAGTTCGCGGCAAGAAACTCGTAAATTACTACGCCACGCAGTTCCCCGGCGCATGGGATATCGCGTCATACACGGTCGGGAACCTGGAAAGGCTGAAGTCCGAGAGCCGCCTTTTCCAGGAAACGCTTTTTGAGAGCACGTTGCCGAGCTACGTTCTGGACGCGGTCTCCAGCCAGGTTTCGACCATCCGAAGTAATACCGCCATGCGGCTGGAGGACGGAACGTTCCACGGTTTCGAGGGATGCTCCGGAGAGGTCGGCTGCTGCCCGATGAACTGCACGCACGTGTGGAATTACGAGCAGGCGCTGGCGCACCTCTTCCCGGCCCTTGAGCGGACGATGCGGTGGACGGATTACACGCAGAACATCCGCGAGGACGGGAGCATGGCGTTCCGCACGCTTTTGCCCTGCGGTTGCGCCCAGTGGGGGTTCAAACCTGCCGCCGACGGGCAGATGGGCTGCATCGTCAAGCTCTACCGCGAATGGCTGCACAGCGGCGACCGGGCCTTCCTTGAAAAGCTCTGGCCGAACGCGAAACGCTCGCTCGAATTCGCCTGGCAGCATTGGGACAAGGATCGCGACGGCGTCATGGAGGGCGAGCAGCACAACACCTACGACATCGAGTTCCATGGCCCGAACCCGATGATGACGATCCTCTACCTCGCCGCCCTGAAAGCCGGGGCGGAACTTGCCAGGGTCGTCGAGGATGCGGACGCCGCGCGCGAATTCGCGGCCGTCTACGAGAAAGGCCGCCGGAACATCGAGAAACTCTGGAACGGCGGCTACTACGAACAGAAGGTCGTTCCGCCCGGCTCGACGAAAAAGTGGACCCCCTCCCAGCCGGAGCCGCGCTATCAGTACGGCGCGGGCTGTCTGACTGACCAGATGCTGGGCCAGTGGATGTGCGCCGTGGTCGGCCTGGGCCATGTGGCCGAACCTGACCACGTCCGCAAAACGCTGCAATCAATCTTTGACCACAACTGGAAGACCGACCTCTGGAATCATCACAGTTGCCAGCGGACGTACGCCCTGGGCGACGAGCCGGGGCTGCTGCTATGCACATGGCCCAGAGGCGGCAGGCCCGTCTTTCCGTTCCCCTACGCCGACGAGGTGTGGACCGGCTGCGAGTACCAGGTCGCCGCGCATCTCATCTACGAGGGGATGATCGAGGAGGGGCTGTCAATCGTTAAGGGAATCCGCGAGCGCCATGACGGTTTCCGCCGCAATCCGTGGAACGAGCCGGAATGCGGGGACCACTACGCTCGTCCGCTTTCGTCATGGTCCGTGCTGACGGCGCTCAGCGGGTATTACTACTCGGCCCCGGAGGCGGAGCTTGCCTTCGCCCCGCGGCTGAGCCTGGAGACGTTCAGGGCGCTGTTCACGGCGGGAACCGCCTGGGGTTCGTACAGCCAGCAGATGATGGATAAGCGCTTTTCTGCGGCGCTTGAGACGAGATACGGCGAATTCCGATTGCACACGATATCAGTCGTGCCGCCCGTTCCGCTTCGCGCAAGGTCGTCAGGCAAGGCGCTGTGTTCCGTGAAGATCAATAGCGAACCGTGCGACGCCGAGACGCGATTCAGCGGAAACCGCCTGTCCGTCCGTCTGCAATGGCCGGCAAACCTCGGGAAGGGGGACGTCCTGCGGATCACCATCGGCCCCAAGTAACCCAGCGCATCCCGGAACCGGCCGCAACCGCGCCGCGGCGGCGGAAGCCGAAACTACGCGCCGTTATTTCAGACCCAACGCGCCAGTAAGCGAAAGGCGACAGGCATATGTCCGAACAGATTTGCGCATACTGCAAGTCCCGCAAGGGAAAACGCAAGTGCCCGGCCCTGCTTGATTGGATCTGCTCCCAATGCTGCGGCCTGCACCGTTTCAGCGAGATCAATTGCCCCAACGACTGCGGCTTCGGCCTGCGCGGCAGGATGATGGAACTGGCCCGCGCGAAGATGGAAGAGGCGGAGGACAAGCGGCGGTTCTGGATTCCCGACGACTGGTTCATCGAATTCCGCAGCCTGGTCAGGCCGCACCCGGTCGCTTGGGATTTCCTGATCTGGCGGCTCGGCAACGAGCTTGCCGAAGTCGTCTGGAATGCGCGGGGGGGGGTGAAATCACCCGAATATGAAATCACCCACGACGCGGCACAGGACATGGGCGTCCACCTCGCGACGACCATAGAGGAATTCATCTGCGATCATTGCTCCCTGCCCGGCTCAGAGCTTGAGGGGTTGCTCCTGGCCCCGTTCAGCGACGCCTCAGAAGCGCTCAGCCGCTGCCGACGAAGGTGGAAAATGGCGAGCGGTGAGCTTGACGCCCTCATACCGCCCGATCCGAAGCTGCTGGACGTCTTCACCCTTGCGGCTCATAACGCGGCAATCCTTCCGTCGCTGAGGTTTTATTTCGAATCGCGCGATCACATCATCTGTTCGGAGCGCCATGAGGACATTCAACTCCTGGCCCGGCGGACGGCCACGGCGTGCCGGCAGTTCCTGCTGGACGCCTTCAAGGGAGACGGGCGCGAGTCCGTCTGCATCAGGGAACCGTATCGCTGCGGTGCGCTTTTCTTCACCGCCCTCCCGGAATGCCACGAATGCCGCGACGGCGTCTGCTCAGGCATTTCCCAGGACCCGCGGGAAATGTATTACCAGATGATGCCCCGCGTGGGGGACAACCCGGACGAGCGCGATTTCGTCAACAAACTCATGGCCTTCACTACGACCAGCCCGTGGTGCGCCGCCGAGGTCCAGGCCTTCGTCGGCAACGTCGGCGCGAACGAATCCCCGCGTGACAGGGATATCCTGCGGACGACGAGGATATTCGCCTTCGCCTCAAGGTTGCACATTTCAGGCCTTGGCAAGCGGCCTGTTGACATGTTCATCGAGCGTCAGGCGCGCCTGAAACCGGAGAAGTCCGCCATGCTTCGGGATTGGGCGGACGCAATGACCGGAGTTTATTCCGTCGTCAAGGGCGGAAAGGAATCCATCGTTCTTGATGACCTGATACGCGGCGGAGATGCCGTTACGGTAAAAATGCCGTCCAATTCCGCCATTTCGGATGGGTTTTTGATAGTCTCGCCCCTCTGGAAACGTGACGATGGCGCGATGTCAATCTCTCCGATGGCAAATATATTCAAACCGCATGACGCTTTCGAGGCGCGCGAGATTGCCGACCGCGTCAAGAACTCCAACGTGAAACTGCGCTGGCTGGGCAGGGAAAACGAGTTGATGGAATGCAGGTTGCTGCAGAAAAGCATGGCCCGCGCCTTCGCCAACAAATTTGGCGGCGCGCTGGCGCATTTTGAAACCCAGCGCGATGGCATCCCGACAATTAACGAGTTCCTCCATGACTTCATCTTCGAGTGGCGCTCCATCCAGAGCGGCATGGCCCCGGCGGACAGCTTCAGGCTGATTCACGGTTGCCCCCCCGCACCAAAGCAAGTCAGAATCGGCGATAAGATGGACGACTATCCCATGTCCGTCTATTGCCTCCCGGAAATCGGGATGGAACTCCTGCCGGACCTTAGACCGCTGACCAACTGCCTATCCGGCGCGGCGGAGCCGACCGAGCTGGCCGCAACCATGCTGCGCCGGCTGTTCTTTGAAGACCAGATCCCGCCGCAATTCCTCAATCACCTGCGGGAGACCCATCCCGGCGAACTGCTCAGCCTGCTGAGGCGTGCCCTCAATCATCCCGACTTCGATTACGATAACGCCTGGCCGGAACTGATGCGGCGATGCAAAAAGGCGTGGGAATCGCAGGAGGAGTACCCCTGCTGGTTCTGCGTGCTCGAACCTGACGCCAGGGACGCTTCCGGAGAGTCCGGAGAAGAAGCCCCCGCCGAGGGGGGAGGGTCGGGGCTGATCGCCCCATAACGAAGGGGAAAAACCATGAGGCGGGCGCTTCCGATTATCGCGATTGCCATTCTGCTCGGTGCGGCGCTCCGCGCGGAGGAGGCGCTGTACGCGGGCCTGACGGACAGGGAACTCGCCATCCAGCGCTGGTTTTCCCAACTGACCTTCCTGTCCGACCGCAAAGCCGCTGCATGGGAGGGCTGGAACGACGACGGGCGACAGAAGGACATCACCGCCTTCCGCTATCAGATCGCCTTCTGCGGTTACGGCTGCGCCGCTATGGCCGCAAAGACCCCCGCCTATACGCAGGTCATCGGCGCTCAACTGCTTGATCTCTGCGAGCGCATCATTGACGCGCGCTGCTGGCCTTACGTGACGGATTACTGGAAATACGGAGGCGGCCCGCCTGATCCCTGCCGGTATGAAAACGTAATGTACACAGGTCACCTCGCGCAGCTCATGCTGCTCTACGAACTGATGACCGGAGACATGCGCTATTCCAAAGAGGGATGGGACTTCGTCTGGACGGACGGGCGCAAGACTCATTACGACCTCGACCTGGCGGTTCGGCGAATGCACGTCCAGAGCGTCGAAACGCCGTGCGGCGGCATCTGCTGCGAGCCGAACTCCATCTTCGCAGACTGCAACAACCACAGCTCGAACGCATACCTCCTCCACGACCTGCTTCACGGAACCGAGTATTCGAAGGTCAATCAGAAGTGGTTCGACTGGATGTCGAAGAACTTTCGCCGCAATAAGCCCGGATCGCCTGAATTCCTTTACGTCATCTATCTGAAAAACCAGAACGTCTTTCTGCCGCTGAGCGACGTGGGCGCTGACGGCTGGGCGCTGGGCTGGGGATATCCGTGGTTTCCGGACACGGGTTTCGCCGTCGAGGGCTGGCGCTACCTGCTGAAGAATGCGAAGTGGGGCGCGCCGAAGCCGGACCAGGCTTTCGCGCACAACAACAAGGTCGTCGCCTGCTGCGGCGGCTCAACTCTGCCCGTAGCCAACTCCTTCCTCCCGCTGGTCGCTATGCAGGCCGGGGACGAGAAGAACGCGCGGAAAATTCTGAACTGGCTGGAGGCCGAATGCGGGCGAAGCCTTGACGCGGACGGCGACGGGCACGCGGAGAGCTACTGCTATCACACCTGCAACGCCCACCGCATCCCCGCCACGGGGAACATCTCCGCCGCGCTGTCCACGCGGGGGGACTCAATGCGCAGGCTTTACAGAACGCGGCGGGACGACGTCCTGAAATCCCCCCGCGTCTCGCGCGTTGATTATCCGAAGGTCCTGGTCCGATCCGCCGAATTCCGCGCCCCAAAGCTGCGCTTCGCGGTCCTGAAGGGAGCGCCGTCTTTCAATGGCGTCACGAAGATCGTCTGCGGAAATATCCCGGACAATGCGGAAGTCGCCGTGACGCGGGACGGGCAACTTTACGCCGACGCGGAGCGAAAGGGAACGACGCTCATCATCAGAACTGACGTCGAGCAGGAGAGGGTATTTGAGGTGACGGTCAGGTAGAGGGGCGGGTATCACTTTTGCTGGCGATCAATTCAATGTTATCAGAATTATCGCCTATGGCCGCCGCCTGCAAATCCTCCCTCGCCCTCCGGTGTCGGCATCTTCTCCAGGAAGAAGAAATGGATGAAACTTCCATCGGCGCATTTCTATATTGGGCGTCAGAAGTAGATGCGCATGATTGTTACGCCATTTCTGCGTCCCCCTCATCCGGTGCGCCGACCCGGCGCGGCCACCTTCTCCCCAAGGGAGAATGGGAACCGCGCTGCCCGATTGCGGGCAGCAGGGCGGTGGATGAGGGGGGATAACCGCGTGTCATGTGCGCAATTATTTATGACGCTTTGTATGGATTAACCATGTCCTGCCTTCCAGATTCCTTTCTCTATTCCCCCGATACCCATTCCAACTCCGCCTCGACCGCGCTGTGATCCGACAACGCCCCCGATTTTGGGTCAAGATACGGATTGACCTCGATCGCGACTGGTTTCAATTGTGGCAAGCCATCGCCGGGATTGCCGATAAGAACATAATCTATCCGACTGCCTGATTCTGTTGTCGTCTGGTTGTCCGTCGCTCCGATGGCGTCCCCCATGAGAGCCGGCCAAAGGTCCGTCATCCCCCCGCGCGGTCTGGCCCGGTTCAACTGCGCCATCATGCGGCTGTACAGGGATTCGGGGTCCCTGCGCTCGTTCGGCGCGCCGCCCGTATTCAAATCGCCCATGAGGATGCACGGTTTGCCGGGATCGGAGTGTTCCCTGATGAATTCGGCCATTTCCTGATACTGATGCACGCGAACCTTGCCGCCGGCGCACGCTTCCAGATGCGTGACGAACACGTCAATGAAGTCGTCCAGCCGGTCGGCGCTTCTGGCCAGTCTGGTGTGGACGACCCCCTTGGCGGCGAAACCATCGGCAAGGAATCCATACTCCATGGGTTTGCTGAAATGTTTGAAAACCATTGTCCCGGTCTTGATGACGGGCAGTTGCGTCAGGAGCAGGCAGCCGCCGTTCGTGTAAAACCCCTTCGGTCTGGGAGCGATTACGGCCTTCCCCATCCCCCCCCACGCGTTGCGCACCCCCTCGACAATGCGATATCTGTATTTCTCAAAGAACGTTTCCTGAAGCCCGACTATGTCGAAACGGGACATTGCCTCCGCAATCCGGTCTGCCCTGTGCCCGGCATGGGGCCGCTTGTTGACGGCCATGGCAATCCCGGGCAGGAACTGCACGTTGTAACTGGCCACCCTTATGGTTTTCTTCGTCTCCACCGAAGTCAGATCATTAATCAATACCGCCGTCATAACCAGCGCTCCTGCAACAGCGCCCGCCAGAATCAATGCGCGCTTTTTCATCGCTGATGCGTCCTCAAGTTGTGCGCAAACCCTCGGCCACCTGCGCAGCCGAAGCGTCTTTGGCCAGAACCCCCGAAAAATCTTTCCGTCCCTCTATCGCATCCTTCGCCGCCAGAGAAACAGCCGCATCGCCAATCAACACGGCTCCGATCATCTGCCTGTCCTTGAACACAAACCGGATGTATTCTCCGTCCGATTCGGACTCAAGTACCATGCACTCCGGGCCGTCAGGCTCAAATTTGCCGATGCTGGAAAGCTCAAGCCCTAAGACCTTCAGGGAATTCGAGCGCGGAATCCCGCCGAATTCGGCGTCGCCCCCGGCTGCATTGATTCCGGCTATGCCCCCCTGGTACTGACAGGCTGTCCAGTTGCCGTAGAGCACGCCCATGTGCTCCGCCACGTCGCCGGCGGCATAAACCGAAGGATGTGAGCTTCGCAGATGGTTGTCCACGATGACGCCCGTCTTCACGGCCAGCCCCGCTCGCCTGGCAAGCTGGCTGTTGGGCCGCACTCCCGTCGCGACAACGACGAGATCGGCCGGGATCTGCCGCCCGTCCTCCATCAGAACGCCCATGACGCGCTCGTCGCCGATCAATTCCTTCGTTCGCGCATTGCTCACGACCTTGATGCCCAGACCGTTGACGTGCTTGAGCAGAATCTCGCCCGCCCGCTTGTTCAACTGGCGCGGCATGAGCCACTCGCCGCCTTCAATCACAGACACCCCCGCGCCTCGGGCCGCCAGCGCCCCCGCCGCCTCCAACCCAAGTATCCCCCCGCCGACCACCGCGCAGGTCATCCCCGGACGCAACTGCTTCAGCATCAACCTCGCGTCGTGGAGAGTTCTTAAAGCAGTCACGCCCTCCCTGTGCGCGCCGGCCAGCGGAGGAACGAACGGATGCGCGCCGATCGTGATGATAAGCCTGTCGAATGGCATGCCTGAGCCGTCGCGCATGATCACACGCCGGTCGCCGAGGCTGATGTCTGCAACCTCCTCGCCCAGCTTCAAATCCACATTGTTGGAGTCGTACCAGGCCCTGTCGTGAATCGGCAGTTCGTCGTTGCCGATCTCTCCGGCCAGATAGCGAGTCAGGTTCAGGCGATAGTAGGGCAGGCTGCTTTCCTTGGTAATCAGAGTAACAGTCCCCCCGGATGTCGCCTTCCTGAATGCTTCGACCGCCGATATGCCTGCTATCCCCGCGCCCAGCACAACCAGGTTGCCGGAGAAGTTCGCCGTCCGGGCGTCGAACTCGGCCTTTATCGGAGCTTCGGTTGCCATCGCCTCGAAATACGACTTCGCCGCGCCGCAGATCGGGCACTCATCCGGCGCCGCGGACTGCCTGTGGATGTAACCGCATACCATGCAACGCCACGCTCCGCTCCTGCTGTCGCTCATGTCTGATCTCCGCCCGCGCTGCGGGTTATTCATGTTCGGTTCTTGCGATGACCTCTTCCTGCATTCCCTCAGGCAGGTTCACAAAGTAGTCGCTGTACCCCCCGATCCTGACCACGAGGTCGCGGTATTCCTCCGGCTTCTCCCGCGCCTTGAGCAGCGTTTCGCGGTCAACAACGTTCACCTGGACCTGGAATCCGCCAAGCCGCATATACGACTGTACAACGTCGAAAATAATGTCGGAAAGCTCGCGACCTCGAATGGACGATTTGCCGAACTTGAGATTCAGCGCCATGCCCCCGAGCATGGGCGAGTGTTCCCACGATGTGACGGAGCGCGCGGCGGCGGTCGGTCCATGCAGTTCCCTTCCCTGCGCCGGGCCGCATCCGTCCGCCAGCGGGAACCCGGCGCGACGCCCGTCCGCCGTGGCTGCGGTCGCGCTTCCAAGCCGCTCGTGCATTATCCAGCAGAACAGCCCGGGATGATACCGCCCGCCCAGCCACGTCCTGTATTTCCTGCATTCCTCAACGATCCAATCGGTGACCTCCCCGGCCAGATCGTCAACGGACGGATCGTCGTTCCCGTATTTCGGCGCGCCTTTCAGGAACATCTGCCGCAGTTGCTCGTTCCCCTTGAAATTCGACCTGAGCGCATCCGCAAGAGCCGCCAAGCTTACGGTCTTTTCCTCGAAAACAAAGCGCTTCACGGCGGCAAGGGAGTCGGCAAGATTGGCAAGCCCGACGAAAGACGGCTCGATCCAGTTATGCCGCGCCCCGCCGTAATCAATGTCCCTCCCCCTGGCCAGACAGTCGTTCACAAAACAACTCTGGAAGGGGAATCCGCCGTGCCGGTCGCGCGTCATCATCGCGGCATTCTGGTCAATCGCCGAATTACGGATGATCTCCGCAAGCCTTGCCCTGCATAGCGATTTCAATTCGTTGAAATCGCTCGGTTGCTCGTTAACTGATGCGTTTTCAGAACCGGAAAGCGGGACTCCGAGAACGTCGTTCAGGCACTGCGGAAGGTTGATGTACGGACTGGCGACGTAGACGTTCGAGGATGCGATGGGCGTGATCTCGACGCAGGTGCTGTTGATGTAAAGGCGCGACTCGTGCTCGGTCAGACCTGCGGCTCTCATGCCTTTGCTGATGACGCCGTCGTTGAAGAACGCCGGATGCGTGAACCCCCGCGACAGCAGGCGGCATCCCTTCTGGACAACGTCCTCCGGCGTCCTGTCACTCCAGCAGATTCCGATTCCCGGATATGCCATCCCGACGTGCTCGATGGAGTTCAGGAAGAGATGCGTAAGCTCGTTTGAAACCTCGTTGCCGTAGCCGTCCTCGCCGGAAAGCATGAAGCCGACGGCCAGCCCGCGCGGGGTCAGGTCGTTGAACTGGAGGCAGAAGGCATCAATGAGTTCCTGAGCCTGTTTTCTGTTGATACGGCCTTCCGCGACGTCGCGCTGATAATATGGCCACAAATAACGGTCGGGGCGCCCGGTCTGGAAGAGCAGCATCATCTGCCCCGCGCAGAGGGCGAATGTCAGCAGCCATGTCGCTTGCAGGGCTTCGCGGAAATTGCGCGCGGGCAGGTCGGGAACTTGGGCGAAGATTTCAGCCAGCTCGCGGTATCTTTCCGCCGCGATGCCGCTCCCCGCCGCGGAGGCAAGCCCCGCTGCCTTCGCCCGGTAGTTCGCGGCGAGTTTGGAGAATCCGTCCAGAGTGATCAGGCACGCCCGGTAGAAGGTGTCCTTCTCCATGTCCGCCGGAACGGACAGGTCAAGCGCGGCGCGGTAGTTGCCGATCTCGTCTCTGATTCCGGAGACTCCTTCGCGCAGCAGCTTCTCTATATCAACCGTCTGGTGTGCGCGCTGCCCGTGGACCGGCGGCATGTGCGGCGCGACCTTGCGCCAGGCGTCAAGCTCCTTCTTTTCCGCCTTCGTCAGCTTCCTGCGGCAGAGCCTGCCCGCCACCAGTTCATCCGGGATGATGACCGGAGTCATGCCGGAGAGGATTGATGCCGCAGCCCGCGCCCTGCGGATGATCCACCATGTCTCCCCCGACGCGCCGGTCATGCCCCTCGCCTCAAGCAGGCACATTTCAGGAGTCGGGTAGGGAACGTCGCCCCGGGCGCACCTGCGCTTCAGTTTCAGGAATCTTCGGGTCGGATGAACGTCCGATATCGGTTCCAGCCCTGCAACGGAATCATTGGGCATCGCATGATCCTCAACCGTGAGCGATTTCAAAGATCATTGTATGGCGCGCGCGGAAGGGACGCAATGAAAGAGGCACATTGCTTCTTCATTGAGGCATAGCGCGGCTGAGCGTAGAATACCTTGTGGTAATAAAACTTCCCCCCCCTCACGAGGAGATGATATGTCGGATTCGACCCCTTGTTTCAAACATCGTTCCTGCTACGTGAACTTCGCCTCCCACCTGCTCAACTCGTGGAACGCGAACATGATTTTCCCTGATGCGCCGCACGCCTGGAGCGCCGCTGATTTCGAAAGGTTCTTCGACATGCTGCGCTCGTTCGGCTTCACGTGCTTCGAGTTCTGGCTGATCCCAGCCATGTACGATCCGAAAGCCCTCGAGTGCGGGGAGAAATATTCGAGATTCGCCGGAATCATGCGCTCGGTAATCTCAGCGGCGCATGAGCGTGGGCTGATGGTGAAGTTCATCAACGGCCCCAACTGCATCGGGCGGGAATGGCGTTTCGCCTGCCCGAACGATCCCGACGACCTGGAACTGATCAGGAAACTCTGGCGTCATTGGAACCGCGAGCTGGCCGGGGCGGACATCGTCGGCGTTTTCCCCGGCGATCCGGGCGGCTGCAACCGCAATGGTTGCGATCACAGGACCTACATCGAGCTTGCCCTGCGCTTGATGGAAATCACGCTTCAGGAAAACCCGGCTGCGGAGACGGAGCTTGGAACGTGGGGCACGCCGTTCTCGGGCTGGGGGGAGGACCTTTACAACTGTCCGGGTTGGGACGGCTCCTGGAAGATGATGCTGGATGGCGCGGCAAAAGCTAATCCGCCGCAGTGCCACATCTGGAACGGCAAACCGGAGAGGGCAAAGCGGGCCATGGACGAACTGATGAAACGGCTCCCGGAATTCCCTGAGAATACGTCCGTTGCGATCAACCTGGGATTCAGCGGCGACGCCGACGCCACTGCCGGAGGCGACGCAAGAGAATACGTCCGCGAGGTCGCAAAGTCCCGTCGGATCAACAGTTGGGACTATTCCGTCACCGAAGGCGAGCTTGTGGTTCATCCCCATTGGAGGCTGCCGCGCATATTCAGCCGTCGGCGGGAGGAGCGCGCCTGCGCGCCATACCACGGGGCGATGAGCTACACGATGTCCCCGCGCCTGAGCCACATGTGCATGTACGCCGCCGCACAGGCCGGAATTAATCCGGATCGCGATCCCGATCAGGTCTCGCGGGAATTCTGTGCGCGCGTTTTCGGGAAAGAACACGAGGCGCTGGGCGACCTTTTCGAGGCGTTCGAGGTCGTTCCGGCATGGGGGTTTTACCCGCGCAGGCGGTGGTCAAAGGAGGAAGCGCACAGGGCGTACAAACGCATCATCGAACATCTGGAGTCCGCGACAACGGACGCCTGCGAACTGCCGCTTTATCCATCGCCGGAACAATACAGGGCCGACCTGCTGTGGTTTGCAAGGAAGTTTGCCGGGATGTCCGGGCCAAATCCGGATCGCGGCGCGATAAGGCGGGAATACTGGCAGAGATGCCTGAGCATTTACGACCATGTTCCGATGTCGGTTGACGAACGGGCAAACGCCGCCGCCGATCAGTTCGCAAATCTGTTTGCTTGATGTCGCGCCGCCTGAGTAAGCCGCGGACAAAGTATCAGGTTCAGTGCGCGGGTTGGGAAAGGAACGGGAAATGGCGCATTCCATCCAAGCGGCAAGGCAGGCAGTAATTTGCAGTCGAACATGCTTGTTTGCGCTATCGCTGGAAACCTGCTGTTCGATGCGGGCGCGCGGCGCGCAGGCATCACGGCTGATGGCCGTTACGCAAGTCCCCCGGCTTGTGCGGGCCAATGGCGCAATCTATAATGCAGACGTTCAAATCGTGGCTTCGGAAGGACATTTTCTTTGTGGGACGGGAGATTCCGTCCGGCCCGTTTGGGTCGGCGGAGGAGGACAGGAAATGAAGAGATTTCTGCTTCTGCTTGCAGTCGTTTTCTCTCTGGCGTCGTCGGTATTCGCCGACATCTTCACCTACGTCGCGGCGCCCGACAAGAACTACAGTTGGCAACTGGTGGGCGAGGACTATCAGCTCGGCATCACCATATACGACGTTGAGCTTGTCTCGCAGGAATGGCAGGGGATTGTCTGGAAGCACCGCCTCAAAGTCGCGGTTCCTCCGAACGTTCCCGACGAGACGCTCGGCGTCCTCGTGATTACGGGAAGCGGCGGCGGCAAGACGGAAATGCAATACGCCGGGATAATTGCGGCGCAGACCGGCGTGCCGGTGGCGGTTCTCTTCGATGTGCCCAACCAGCCCCTATTCGACGGCAAGCACGAAGACGAGATAATCGCCTACACCTTCGACAAAACGCTCAAGACCGGCGACGAGACCTGGCCCCTGCTTTTCCCGATGACCAAGGCGGCGGTCAGAGCTATGGACGCTCTGCAGGAGCTTGCCGCCGAGGGCAACAAAAAGGTCAGCGGTTTCATCACGATGGGCGGCAGCAAACGCGGTTGGACCACATGGTTCACATCCATTGTTGACACCCGCGTGAGAGGCGCAATCCCGATCGTCTACAACAACCTGAACCTGTCGGAACAGATGCGCATGCAGAAGAAGTCCTTCGGCGCGTTCAGCGAACAGATCAACGATTACACACAACTTGGGCTTACGGACAAGATTCTGGAAGGCGAGGCCCGTGAACTGATGCAGATCGTTGATCCCTACACCTACCGCAACCGCAGTTCTGTTCCAAAACTCATGGTCTGCGGCACGAACGACCCTTATTGGCCGCTGGAGGCGATGAATCTATACTACAACGACCTCGTCGGCCAGAAGTACATCCTCTACGTGCCCAACAAAGGCCACGACGTCGGCGATCCAGTGCGCCTGGCGGCCGGATTCACGAGCTTCATCCAGAAGATTAACGGGAAGCTTGAATACCCGAATCTTGAATGGACCTACCAGTGGCAGAAGGACGGAACGACGCTGAAGTTCAAGTCCGACGTGGAATTGAAGGAAGGGCGCGTCTGGCTGGCGACTTCCGCCACGCGCGACTTCAGACAGTCCAAGTGGGAACCGACGCCCGTGCAGAAGGGCGACGACGGATACTACACATACCCGCTGGCGAAAAAGGACGCGGAATTTGTCGCGGTCTTCGGCGAGGCTTTCTACCTGCTGGATAAGCAGGCGGTCTACCTTTCCACGGACGTGAAGGTGCTGGAACCGCTCAATCCCCCGGCGCAGGCGAAGTAATCCTGATCCGAAATGATGCGCAGCATCGGAATCGGAGAGCCGACATTGCGGCTCTCCGGTTCCGTTTTCATTTAAGCCGGCTTGAAGCTGATGTAGGCAATCTCAGGGGGGCAGAAAAGCCTGCGCGGGAGCGGCCCCACCGCGCCTATGCCGCGGGTCACGAACATCGGCATCGAACCGACCCAATGCAGCCCCGCGACGGCGCTCTTGTTGAATATCTTCAGCCAGAAAGGCGGCAGCGGGGGCAGCAGCAGTTGTCCGCCGTGTGTGTGCCCGGCAAGCATAAGGTGAATCCCGCGCCCCGCAAGGTCCTCGGCGGCGTCCGGGGAATGCGCCAGAGCAATCCGAAGCGATGCTTCCTCCGTCCCGGCGATGGCCATCTCCGCGTCGTGATGAAGAGTGCTTGGGTCGTCAAGCCCGATAAACGCGATGCGCTCCCCCTGGAATTCAACGATGATGTTTTCATTCATCAGGAGCGGAACTGGTATCCCGGAAAGTCGCCTGCGAAGCTCCCAGAGCGGAACGCACCCCCTGTGTTCCCAGTTCCCGGGCACGGTATAAACGCCCAGCGGCGATTTCAGCCGGGTCAGCAGGGGGATGACGTTGCGCTCGATGTCGCTCTGACGCCAGACGATGTCGCCAGTGATGCAGACGGCATGGGGAGATTCCGCGTGCACCGATTCGGCCACGGATTCAAGCAGAGGACTTGCGCAGTTGACGTGGAGATCGCTGATGTGGCAGATTACCAGAGACCTGAGGGCTTCCGGCAGGCCGGGTACGGGGATGGTAAGCCTTGTCGTTGAAAGACGATTGCCGTCGAACAGGGGCATGGGAGGCGGCCGGGGATTTACAGGCGCTTTCTGATGTCTTCCGATACGAGCCGGATCACGGATCGAAGCGTCTCGAATACGCCCGTTCCGCGAACGGCTACTGCCTCGTGATCGGGGACGCCGTAGAGGTTCAACTCGGCTCGCAATTCCTGGACGGGCAGCACATTGGGCAGGTCACGCTTGTTGTATTGGATGACCAGCGGCACGTTTTCGAGTTTCACGTTATATTCTTCTAGGTTCTCCTGAAGGTTATATAGGCTGTCAATATTGGCGTCGAATCGGTGTTCCTGACTGTCTGCCACGAATACGATCCCGTCCGTGCCCTTCAGCAGAAGTTTGCGGCTGTTGTTATAGAAGGACTGCCCGGGGACGGTGCAGATATTGAACGTGACCTTGAATCCTTTAATCCGGCCCAGGGACAGCGGCATGAAATCGAAGAAGAGAGTTCGCTCGGTTTTGGTCGCCAGGGACACCAGCTTGCCTTTGTACGACGGATCAATCTTGTTGTGGATGTATTGTATGTTGGTAGTCTTGCCGCCCAGACCGGTCCCATAGTAGGTGATCTTGCAGTTTATCAGCCTGTTCCTAACATCAATATTCGGCATGGTCAGTCCTTCAATGATGTTGACCGGCGGCCTGATGCGGCGCGCCTGGAGAGTCATTCACAAGCTGGGGATTATTTATCCGGTTTTGCCTCGTAGACGGCGCGAACAATCTGCAGGGCCAGGGCCGCGTTGATGCCCGTCAGGTCCATGACGTCCTTGACGGTCGCCTGCCTGAGGGTTGACACAGTCGTCAACCCGGCAGCGAACAGCCTTTCGATTTCTTCTCCGCCGACGCCTTCGATCTTGCTCAGGACGTCAATGAGGGCCGGCTCGTCTGCTGCGGCGTCCAGTTCCGCTTTCGCCTCAACGTCTGCGGCTCTCTTGGCAACAACGGTCCCCTGCGCTCTCTTGCGGCTTTCCTTGAGCTGGATGACCATCTTGTTGTATTCGCGGATGAGCATCTTTATGTCGTTCTTGCTGATGGCGCCGCCCTTGCGCGCCCTGTCCAGCGGAGCCCTCATGCGGCGCAGTATTTGGAACGTTTCATCAGCCTCAACGTGTTCTGCTGCGAAAATCAGCGGCGAGATTGCGCCCAGCAAACCTTCAACGACAACTTTGGAAACGTTCCCAGCCTTGAGCTTTACGAGACCCTCGCGGATCGGCGGAACGTATTCCGGCAGCATCTGCTCGAACAGGCGCTGTATTTCCTCCCGCGCGCCGGCCTCAAGCCCCAGAGCGCCGGCTTCCTTGGTGGCCTTGTCGCTTTCCTGGAGCTTGTTATCCAGGTTCTTCAGAAGGTCGTCCTCTTCCTCGTCAAGCCCGAATCCGCCGCCCCCTGCCGCCACCGGGGCTGGAGCCGGGGCCGGACGCGGGGCCGGTGTCGGGCGGGCCGCCGGGCGTTGCGCCGGCTGAGCCGGACGCGGAGCCGGTTGCGCGGGAGCCGCCGCCGGGCGCGGTTGCTGCGCCGGAGCCGCCGGCTGGACCGGTTGCGGTTTGGGCGCGGCAGGCCGTGGTTGCGGCGCAGGCTGAGCCTGTGGTTGCGGCGCAGGCTGCGCTTCGACCGGCGTCGCCTCGGCTGGACCGGACGACTTCCCCGTGAACAGCGCTACGGCCTTCTGGAATAGTTGTTTGAATGCCATGTTGTCACTGACTGGCCCGGGGGCCGATCCTGTCTCCACAATGTGCCTGTCAGGCGAACATTCTACTGTCTGCGCCGGAACGTTGCAACCGGACAGTTCCGTCCCATCCTGCGCGGCGACGAAACGACTGCCCGGCGCAGTCCCAAAACGGCTCGAACCCGGAACTTCCTTATCCCTATTTACGTCAAAATCGTCTCAAGCTCAAGTCTCTTTTTACTTTTCTTGAGACGTTTTGGCTTCCGTCTCCCCGAACTTTGCTGCCGGAAAGCGCGTTTCCAGGTACTCAACGTCACCCCGGGAAATGGCCAGAAATCTCATTCCGTTGGCGTATGATGCGTCGCCGGTCTTTGTCACGTGCTCCACCTCGCAGATCGCCCTGATCTTGCGCTGGAAGTGCGTGAACATGTCCACGGACACCTTGCTATGCAACCTGAGGGGAATCGTCGTTCGCACGAGAATGCCGCCTGCGCTTATGTTTATCGTGCTTCCGAGTCCGCTCAGCGTTCCTTCTCCGGTCTCGTCAAAATCCTCGTAATAGAGGAGGTTGACGCTGTCATACCGGAGTTTCTCGCGCTTGTCTTCGCGCCTGGCGCTTCCCTTCCTGGGTTGTCCTTTGCTCATTTTCAGGTTATCCGATCCCGCGATTGCGCCTGATCAGGCTCCCGCCATTTTGTCCTCTTTATCACACCCGGGGCGGATTGTCAATAGTCGTAACAATTAGAAATTGCTGTTGTTACGGCTTGAGACGCCCCGCCCGCCTCCTTACTTCTCAATCCTGGCCTCCGGCGGCTCACCGAAGTCGGTCCAGAATCGCCCGGCAACTTCCGAAGTTGTTTTCTCATCATGTACGAAAAAGCGATAACGCGCGACATGTTCCTTGCCCGGCTCAATCTTCCAATCGCCGGCCAGGGACGGCGCGTAACAGAAAAACGGTTCCGTAGGGTGGATGCGCATCGGCTCCGGGAAGCGGAAGTTTTCCGGGTGCCCCATGATGACCGCGCCTGTCCATTTCCCGCCGACCGTTCCGGCCACGTCGCACCACTTCGCGCGCGTGGCGTGGCCGTCAAGCCGCCCCTTGCCCTCCGAAGTCAGGAAGGTGTTATTCATCAGGCCCCACTCGCGATTGCCCCGGAAACCAAGCCCGCCGTAGCGATATTCCGGCAGAATCAGCGGGCTGTCCGTAGCGCATCGCTGGCGGGACGTCAGGTCCATGAGCCAATACTTCTTCTCCGGGCCGCCAACGTTCCAAACGCGGGCGTCCCACTGCTCAAGCAGCGCGACCTTGTGCCCCGGCGCGCTCAGATCAACATGTTCGTGCCTCGATTTGAAGCCGCCCCAGACCGTTCCGCTCGTGACGGCCTCGAACCCAGCGAAGCGAACCGTGCCTGTCTTGCCTCCCAGGTTCCAGAAATCCGGATGCCGCCCCTCAAACTCCGTCTTCGTCCACGGAAACCAGATTCCCTTGTGGTGCAGATGCTCCGGGGGAAGATCGTCCGTGACGCAAAGTCCCGACGGCGACCAGAGTGGATGAATGTAGCCGCTGCGGATATAGCTCCCGTCCACGCCCTGCGGCGGGACGACGTATTCGTAATTGTATCTGATGACCTTCCCCGCAGAGCAGGCGACCGTCAGCGCTGCTCCGTTCATTTCCGCCGTCACCATCGGCCCGGCGACGGGATTCCCCTCTATGAGTTCGTAATTCCGCTTGCTTCCCTGCGCGGTGGGGCCGTCCAGGATGAACCATAGGACCGGCGGATCTCCAGCCTCCATCTGTGATGCAACCGGCCTGCGGTTGCCGCCAGTCACCTCAACGAGTTGCATCGGACGCCACGGATCCGCCACGCCCTCCAGCGCGACACAGACCGGCGTATCGAGGCGTTCGTGCTTTCCGGAGTCAACAACGATTCGGGCAAGGGCGACTCCGTTTGCCCGGTCCCCGGCTGACAGGACCGCCATGACTACGGCCAGAGAAAACGCGCGCGTCATTTCCGACCTCCATTCCTTCACGGCATCGCTTCAGAACTTGCCGAGACGATCCTTCGCATCCTTGATCTGGTTCGCGTCCTTGCTGATTGCAATGACCTTGTTGAGCGCGGCCTGCAACTGCGTAGGCAATTTCTTCCTCATGCTCTTTTCCCCCGCCATTCGGATGATGCCCCCGCAGGCCTCGGCGCGCAGTTCTTCGTCCACCATCATGCCGACTATCATCTCAATTGCCCGCTCGTCCTCAATCCGTGCGACAGCGGCAACCGCAAGCTTCTTCTCCTCCACCCGCCGTGCCGTTTCCATCGCCGTGCGGCACATAGCCAGTCTTTCATCCGCCGGGCGATTTCCAGGCAGTTCGATCATCCTGAGGTAGCCCCGGAGCGCCAGAACGCGGTGCGTTTCCTTCGCGGATTCGCGGGCCATTTTCAGCAGGTCGTCCGTCGGGGTGGCGTCCGGCCAATCGCTCAGCCCGCGCGCGGCGGTGTCCTGAATCTCCCCGGCGGCGTCCGTAATCGCCGTCCGATGCATTGCTAGGGCCTGCGTCCCGCCGATGGTTCCCAGCACTCTCAGAATCGAACACTTCGCCGGGACCGAAGCGTCCGGATACGCGCCGGACAGCAGTTCCGCGCATTTTCCCTTTTCAACCGATCTTCGGCATATCTGCCCCACAGCGTTCTCCGCGCCGAAGCGAGTATCTTTGCCCTCAGATCTTGTCATGATATCCAGCAGCAGCGGAAGATTCTCATCCCCGCCCAGTTCGCCCAGCGCCTTCATAGCCTCCATTCTTGCCTTTCCAGCGCCGCCGGAAACGACCTTTACCAGCGCAGGCACAGCCGCTCGGGCGTCCCGGTCAATAAATGCGCGAATAAACTCAATCTGCGTCTGCTCATCCGATTTCGGCAGCGACGCAATCATTGCTTCGTCAACGCCGGGAGCGGCAAGGATGACAAGAGCGGATTTTGCCGCCGACTTTTCGGCGGGATTTCCCTTTGCGGCTTTTTCCGCAAGCAACGACGCTGAACCAGCGTCGCCCACGCGCCCCAGCGCAGCGATGGCGGCGACGCGCGTTGCCTCATCCTTCGAACTAGTGGCCTCAGTCACCGCCGGCAACGCTGCGCGGTCTCCGCGCAGACGCAGAACGTCCAGAAGCCGCGGCTGCGCCTCGACCGGAAGCGCCTCCAGTCTGGACGCCATGATCTTCGTTGCGCCTTCGCCGGGGATTGCGACCAACGCGGGCATGGCCAACGCCGCCACCGCTGCTGGCTCCGACCTGATCAGGTCGAGGGTTTCCTCTATCGCGCCCTCTCCACCTGATGAAAGCATGCATCGGATCGCTGCCGCACGTGAACCGGAATCCTTCTCCCCGGCCAGCAACTCGCGGCAGATACCGAGCGCCTTATCCGGATTTCCCTCTTTCACCGATCTTTCTGCGATCAATAGAAAAGACTCGACAAGGTTTCCCCGCAACGCCGGAGCAATCCCTTCCCTTGCGCCGCGAAGCCCGGCCAGCGCCTCGTCACCGCCGATTCTGCCCAGCGCCGTGGCTGCCGCGTCGGCAACCTCCATGTCGGCATCCGACGTCAGCAGCGCAATCGCCTTTACAGCCCCGACATCCCGTCTGGCCGCTATCGTCTCGATAATTCCGACTCGCAGTCGCCCCTTCGTTTTGCCAAGCGCGTCAAGGAGTGCGGCGTTCGCGGCAGGCGTTCGTATCCCCTCCAGCGCGTATCGGGCCATGTGAGAAAGTTCGGCGTCCGTCAACAGAGCGGCCAGCGCAGGGACGGACTTGTCGGTGCCGATCATGCGAAGCTGGCGACAGACGAAGCGCTTACATTCGACGGTTGCGCCGGCCCTAAGAAGATTGATGAAGCGGGCCTCAAGCTTTGCCGCGAGGGCCGGATCGTCCGCGCTCGCCCGGACCTGCTCCGCAATCTCCGCTAGCGCGGCAACGCTCTGGCCATGCTCGTATGAAGCAATTGGGTCGTCGCCGGCCCCCGCTTTGGCGGCGGATCCGGGTGAAGGCTCCCTGCCCGCTGTCCAGAGAATCGCGTTTATCAGGAGCTTCAGGAAATTTTCCTCCTGAAAATCCGACGGCATTCCGAGCGAGGTGTAAAACACGCGTCCGCCGTTGTGCGTCCGGACCCATGTGACCGGCATTGTCACCCCACCGGATTTTGCGGTCATGAGCAGGACGGCGTCCTTCGCAATACCCGGATTCTTATACAATTTCGAGCGTCCCTTATAATCGCCGACGCCATTGAGAACGGGATGCGACTTCCCCGCCTCGACGATCCTGATCTCCGCAGCCTCGTCCCCGAAATGCCCCTGATAATCGCCTCCCAGCACGGTCTTATCGAACTCGGGCCAATTCTGAAAAGCATGGCTGGCCGTCCTTATTCCGACGACCGCGCCTCCCTTCTCACAGAATTTCTGAACTAGCGCCAGTTGCTCCGGAGGAAGCGTTATCCTGCGACAAAATACGACCATCACATCGCATTTGCCGATCTGCTCGATGCCGGGCAGGATGTTCCCCTTGTCCTCCCCGAACGCTCTCATGCAGACAGCGCCGTAATCCCCCTCCAGCCGCGCCTGAAGCAAAGCCAGAGAAGGCGCGGAGTCATACTCCTGCGATCCGGAAACCAGCAGAACCCTCAAAGGCGGTGCGTCCTGTGCGGCAGCGAGGGAACACGCCAATGTCAGGATGGCTGTTACAATTCCAATCTTTTTCACAATCGTTTCTCCACATCGCGGCAGAGACACAAATTGAACAGGAAATAGTCTCGCCCGCCGCGAGATGTTTGTTCCGACCATCATCGGGCAAGCACACGCAAACTAAAATCATATCACGACTTCCCGCGAATGTTCCCGGTCATGGCGGCGAAATCCCGCCAAGATAATTTCAGCGAGTAGGGAAGGCTCGGGCCGCTATTTTGTCGCAGGGCCTGCCGGAACCGCGGCGGCCGTCATCGCTGCCACGTTCGCCCTAAGCATGGCGTCGAAGGTCTTCTTCTCCAGCGTCATGTCAGGCTGACTCCTGAGAATGACCATCGGCTTATCCGGAAGAAGGCCCGCTGCTTCCTGGACGCCGGGATAATGCCGCGCTTCGACAATTATAAATCGGACCTTGCGTCCCTTGGTTGTTTCAATCGCCTTCTTCAGGCTGTCCGCCGGATTCTCGCCTTCAGATATATAAGTCGCAACCACGTCCAGTCCCATCCACCGGGCAAACGCCTCCTGCTCCATTGAACAAATGACCGGCGCGTCTGCAATACCGGCCGTTGCTATTGCTTTAAGCATCTCTTCTGAAAGGGCGGACAATCGGGCATTGATCGCCTTCAATCGTCTATTTGCTGTCCATCGGCGAATCTGTCCCATTGCGCAGAGATGCTCGGCCGCCTGCCTGCAACAGTCTTCGTAAGTGCTTGGAATACTGAGGCCCTCATTTGGGTGGATTTCGTTAATGCGCGCCCCTTTGGCCATTGACCTGGCTGCCTGCGCGTCAATGGCGCTTTGATAATCAAAGCGTATAAGCTGTCCGCATCCCGCCAACTGTTCCAGATGAGCCTGTGTCAGTTCAATATTCCGCTGGTCGTTCTGCGGCGCAGCCATTTCCAGTACCGAAACTGACTTGCCGCCGACATCCCTGACGGCGGCCTCTATCCAGGGATTTGTGACTGCAATATTCTGCTGCGCTCTACAGCCTGACGCCCCGGTCGCGGCGATCATTGTCGCCAGAACCAATCCCCAAAATCTGATGCGTAAAATTAGTTTTGCCGATCCGCCGTATGTTTTCATTTCATTCACCGTGTTCCTGAATCCAAGTGTGTTGTTCCGCCAGTGTCCATAACCTTATTACAGCCCGATTCCCGTGTCAACTGGGTATCCCGGAACGCTGGATATGCCCGGCGCGCGCCATTATTGCCGTTCCGCGACAAGCGGGATATACTATCCATGGTCATTCGACGGAACACATTACCTGCGGAGAAAACCTGTGAAAGATAAGTCGAAAAAACCGTCAAAAGCATCAAGCGTCCTTTTCGCTTCCATTAAGACCATGCAACCATCCGGCGACGCCACCCTGCCGGCCAAGTTTGAGCGCATGCTCGCGGAATTCGACATGAGGTCCATGTTCGATGGCAACCGCGTTCCGATCAAGATGCACCTGGGCGGCGCGGTCGGCTTCACAACGATCCACCCGCGCCTCATCCGTATCGTGGTTCAGGCGGTGAAGAAGGCCGGCGGACAACCCTTCGTTGTTGACGGATATTTCGACTCCGTGATCCACGCCGCCGAACGAGGCTACACGTCTGAAACTCTCGGTTGCCCGATTGTGTCCGCCGGCGGCCCGCTAGACTCACACGTCGTCCCAGTCAGGATCGGCTTCCGCGCGCTGGATGAAGTCAACATCTTCGGCGCGATCCGGGACGCAAAATGCATGATAAACCTGAGCCATGTAAAAGGGCACGGCGACTGCGGTTACGGAGGGGCGTGCAAGAACATCGCCATGGGCTGTGTTGACGCTTCCACGCGCGGCAAGATTCACAGCCTCGAGGGCGGCATCCGCTGGGAAAAGTCGAAATGCACGTTCTGCGGGCGTTGCGTCAAAGCCTGCGACACCGGCGCGATAACGCTGGATAAGAAGGGAAAGAATGTCTCAATCTTCTTCCATAATTGCCGTTACTGCCGCCACTGCGTAAGCGCCTGTCCCCAGGATGCGTTGGACATGAGTGACGCAAAGGGTTTCCGCTATTTTCAGGAAGGCATGGCGCTGACAACGAAGGCCGTCCTCGATTCGTTCCCCGCCGGAAAGGTCCTGCATATTAACGTCCTGACCAACATCACGCAGCTTTGCGACTGCTGGGGATTCAGCACCGCGAGCATGGTGCCGGATATCGGAATCATGGCCTCTCAGGACATGGTCGCGCTGGAAACGGCCTGCCTTGACGCGATCAAGGTTGAGGCCTTCATCCCCGGATCGCTGATCGGAAAAATGCAGCTTGGCGAGGGCGCGCATCTGCTGGAAAAGGTTCACGGCAAGGACCCGTACATCCAGGTCAGGGAGATGGAAAAGCAGGGAATCGGACGCTCCGCCTATGCGATCAAGGAGATCAAGTAGGCAGTTACCCAAATCGCATCGGGCGGCCTGCCGGGAGCATTTCGCGCCGGTCCAATGAGGGAGGAAAGCTGCGTATGACGACCGGATTGCGTCTTATGCAATGCGGCGCGCCTATGCGGGAGGCGCAGTTGCCACCGGCGGAAGACAGCTTTGATGTGATAGTCTGCGGCGGCGGAACCGCCGGACTGCCTGCCGCCGTCGCCGCCACCCGCCGGGGGGCGAAGGTCGCAATCATTGAACGATACGGCTTTCCTGGCGGCAATGCCGCGACTTCCATCATGCCGTGCTGGCACGGCATACAGACCCATCACTCCGGCCTGCTGCGTGAATTCGGGCATATGGTGGAGGACTTCGGCGTCGGGCCGATCCCGTTGAAGGACAAACATATCGAGCCGGAAGTCGTCAAAATCCTTTTCCTAAAACTGGCGGCCGACAACGGCATCAGGCTGTATCTGCATCACCTGATTGTCGGCGCAATAACGCGCGACGGTCGGATAACCGCCGTGGTCACTGAAAGCAAGGCCGGGAAGCGTGTGTTCGCAGCCCGGGTTCTCATTGACGCAACCGGTGACGGCGACCTCTGCTTCCACGCCGGGGCGGATTTTACGAAGGGGGATAAGGGGAGCGTTCAGGCCATGAGCCTTCGCTTCCGGATCGGATACGTGGACTTCGCCCGGTTTGCCTCCTATGCCGGGGAGCGACAGGAATTCGGGTGGGGGGACAAGGTGAGGCAGATAGCCGAACGCGACGCGCGGGGGGAGCGGCGGCAGGGCATCATGTTCAGCAGCCGTCTGGATAAACTTTTCGATTTGCACAGGGACAGGTACCCCGATCTTCCGTCAAACACCTATTTCAACTGCTCTTCCATCCGCCCGGGCGAGCTTTCCGTCAACTCAACGCGGATTTACAACCTTGACCCGACGAATCCCGATCATTTGACGGAAGCAGAGGTGGCGCTGAGAAGGCAGGCATGGGAGATATGGAGATTTCTGAGAGACAACATCCCAGGTTTTGCGGATTCCGTGATAACCGAAACAGCGGCTCAGGCCGGTGTTCGGGAAAGCCGCGTGATTGTCGGTGATCACGTGCTTTCGGTCGAGGAGGGGATGGCCGGCGCGCAGTTTGGCGATTCCGTCCAGACCTGCTGCGTGCGCTTCGACAGTCATGACAAGGCCCGGTATGAAACCGGCGGAACAGGCGGATTGTGCGACGTGCCTTTCGGATGCTTCATACCGAAGGGGCTGGAGGGCGTTCTGACGACCGGACGGTGCGTCTCCTGCGACCACCTGATGAATTCCGCCTTCCGTCGAATGGAAAACGCGTTCCAATCCGGGGAGGTTGCGGGAACAGCAGCGGCGCTTGCGGCCATCAATGGAACCACACCGCGGAATCTCGACGTCGGACGACTTCAGAGGGAATTGACTGGAAGCGGATTCAACGTCCGCCAGACGTTGCCGCTGGTTGCCGGCCCGGGGTGATGGAATGAGACATTCCCTTGCAGAAACGACAATGCGTTCCCTTCTTCCGGTTGCGGCATTGATTACCTTCAGCGCCTGTTCAAATGGCGGCCTGCGCGAGCCATGCGCAATCGAGGTCGAAGAGGGGGAGGTGACAGCCTCGGGCGAAGATCGTCTGGGGTATGCGCTCTATTTTCCGAAAATTGCTGGAAACGCTCCGCGCAGGCCGTATCCCGCCGTCATTCTGACTCATGGTTTCATGCGCAATTACTCATTCCACGCCAACAATGCCCGATACATGGCGCAGCGGGGGATCGTTGTGATGACGCCGAACATGTCCAGTCTGTTCGGCGGGGGAAAATCCCGGTCCAGAAACGCGGATAATACGGTCGGACACGTTCAATGGCTTGCAAAGCGCGCTGAAACAAGCGGGGACCCGCTCTGCGGTCTGATTGACCCGCGCAGGATTGGCCTTGCGGGCCACAGCGCCGGAGGCGCGGTCTCTTTCGAGGCGGCTGTGCGATCACAATCGTCCCCGACTCCTGTTGCCGCGCTCTGCCTTCTTGACGCCGTTCCCTGGCACGGCACGGTTAAGTCCGCAGCATCCCTGAAACAACTGCCGTTCTGCAGTCTGCGTTCCGAACCATCGAAATTCAACGCCGATGCCGAAATCATGAAACTGTTGCGGGCGATGCCTTTTCCGGTGGAGGATATTCTGCTTGCCGGCGCGTCACATGTTGATCCTGAGAATCCATCCAGCGCCGCAGCCCACGTCTTCGCAGGCGGCGTCCACCCGGAACAGCAAGCGCTTTACCAGAAGCTGATGTATCTTTTCTTCAGAGACTCACTGCAGTCCCAATTTGTTGAGACTGAGAAGGAGACCTACTGCGAAACCATCGAAAGGCTGAAGGCGGAAGGCAAAGTCCGAACCGCGACGATATCTCCCCGGCGGAATCCGGGTTGATGCGTTACCGGTTTGCCGTTTTGTCGTGTCTGACGTATATCAAAGCGTCGGTATTGAATCCCAGTTCACGCGCCTTGCCCACAAGCTCGTTCAGCAACTCTGGATCGAGCGCAGGCTTCCTTGAAAGTATCCAGAGATATGAGCGATCAGGCCCGGCGACAATGGCGTATCCGTAATTTTCATGGTCGAGGGATATGATGTCGTAGGTTCCATAGAACGGGCGAAAGAAGGAAACCTTCAGGCTGCCGATGTCCTGCTTTCCGCGAAAAAAGGCAACGCCGCTTGCCTCCCGCCATTTCCCCTTTGCCGCGTCATATCCCCTGTTCACGACGTTCAGCCCGCCACCCGGCCGCCGGGAGTATTCGGCGGTGACGTTGTCAAGCCCGCGCTCGAAGGAATGGTCCATCCGGGCAACCTCATGCCACGTTCCGAGGTAACGGTCGGCGTTAAAGCCGCGGACAACCTCCAGACCTGACGGCTTGCTGACGCAACCAAATTGAAGGATGCAGATGACGACTGCTGCGGGAACACACCATGCCGGCTTCGGAACCGACTTCAACAAGTAATAAGCGCGCATCTTTGATCCCTAAGGGTAGGAACGCATGACTCAGTCCGTCTTTGTCTATTTTAATGATATCCTGCCTGAGATTGCGGCATTAAGAGAAAAAGCCGCCGGATTTGAACTCGCCGGCGGCTCTTGTTTGCAGGCGGGCCGCTAAAAGTGCAGCCCGCCCGAGAGTGAGGCGTTGTGGGCATGGGGTATGCCCACATGAATAATTGCCGATCCTGCGGCCCGTGTCAAGAGAATAAAAAAAACTGTCACGCAATTATGGAAAAGAAACCCCCGCAGCAGGCATACCGTAGCGCCTTAATGACAACCTTTCCGTTGAAACATTCCTCCCGCAAATCATTGCCATGACCCGCGCCATTGGATACATTCCAATTCTGAAAGGGGAGCGCCGCCTGGCTGAATGTCCCGGTCCGGGTGGAAACGCGACAACCTCTTAACTGGGAGGATGCCAATCATGACCCGTCGAATCCTGGCCGCAATCGTGTGCCTGACCCTTGCCGCCTGCGCGTCGGTCACTCCGCCGCCGCCATACGCGCCGCCGCCCCCGCCGCCTGTTCCGCCGGGCATCGGATCGCTTGACGATCTGACGCTTCAGCAGGATTACGAGGCGTATTCCGCCAGCAGTTGCAACGAAGACCTTAAGGGCAACGGCGACTGCCGCTCCATCCCGGCGGGGGGAACGCTCGTCCTGGCCGACCTCGAAGGCCCGGGCATGATTACCCAGTTCTGGCACACGGTCGGGACGAAGGACATTTTCTACGGGCGCTCGATCATCCTGAGAATTTATTACGACGGCGCCGAGAAACCGAGCGTGCTTGCCCCGATAGGCGATTTCTTCGGCATCGGCCACGGCGGCGTCTACAAGAACTTCGTTTCCGCCCCCGTCATCGTGAACGGGCACGGCAAATCGCGGACCTGCTTCTGGAAGATGCCGTTCCGCAAGAGCATCAAGATAACGGTCACAAATGACTCGTCAATCCCGACGGATTCCTTCTACTTTCACATCAACTGGCGCAAGTATGAGAGCCTGCCGGATGATGCCGCCTACTTCCACGCGAAGTATCGCCAGGAATTTCCGGCCCAGCCCGGCAACTTCGTGCTTCTTTCGACCGAGGGGCGCGGCCATTATGTCGGAACAGTTCATTCCGTGCATCAGGTTGAGATGGGATGGTACGGCGAGGGGGACGAGTTTTTCACGGTTGACGGCGCGGAGAAGCCGCAGTTGCGCGGAACGGGCACGGAAGACTATTTCCTGGACGCCTGGGGCACGCGCGAGTTCCACACGCCATACGCCGGAGTGCCGTTATACGAGGGCGTGATGCCCGGCGACCGCGTTACGGCTTATCGCTGGCACATCCCGGACCCGATCCCGTTCAAGAAGTCGCTGCGAGTGGAAATCGAGCATAAGGGAAGCGTCTTCAATGAGAAAGGCACATTCCTGAATTTCGATCTGGGCGGGTTCATCGAAAGGCCGGACTGGGTCAGTTCCGTCGCGTTCTGGTATCAGACACCCGCAGCAGGGCTTGAGGAGGACATTGCCCCGGTTGAAAAGCGCATCCCGCCTTTCAAGATTCTGGACCCCGGCAAGATGAAGTATCGCGCCAATCCGCCCCTCATCGTTGTCCCCGGCGACCTTGGCCTTGCCTATATCCCCGGGATGCAGGGCGCGAGTTTGGAGTTCGACTTTGAGGTGGAAAAGGACGGGCGCTACCAGATAAGCGCCGTCGCGTTCTACGGCATCGTCTGCGGAATCTATCAGCCTTACCTCGACGGAAAGAAGATCGGCGGGCCGGTTGATTTCGTCATCTGCAATTTCACTCCGGATATTCTTTCCCTGGACACACACGACCTTAAGGCCGGAAAACACACGCTGCGCTTTGAGGGGATCAAGGAGGAGTCGCCGAACGCCCGCAACACGGCGCCAAAGTTCTACGCTCTGGCAGTCGCAAGACTCCTGCTCCTTCGACTGGAGGACATGGAGGGCTACCACGAAACTTCGGCAAGGCTGCTAAAGACAAAGAAGTGATTGAGGAGAGAAGATCATGGACGCATTTCGCCGGCTTGTCGTCGCTGGATTGTGTGTCGCCGCTCTGGCGGTTCAGTCTCTGGCGCAGGAGGGAAAGACAGTGAGCGAGAAAAAGGATGACATACGCGCGGCGGCATGGGTGCGCCCCACGCCGCAACAGATGGCCTGGCAGGAACTGGAGTTCATCGCCTTCGCGCATTTCGGCGTCAACACCTTCACGGACAAGGAATGGGGCGAGGGGAACGAAGACCCCAAAATCTTCAATCCGACGGAATTTGACGCGCGCCAGTGGGTGCGCGTCCTGAAGGACGCCGGGATCAAGCTCCTCATCATCACCGCCAAGCACCACGACGGCTTCTGCCTCTGGCCGAGCAAATACACGGAGCATTCCGTCAAGAACAGCCCGTGGCGCGAAGGCAAGGGAGACGTCGTGCGCGAGATATCGAACGCCTGCGCTGAGGGCGGAATCAAGTTCGGCTTCTACCTCTCTCCGTGGGATCGCCACGAGAAATCCTACGGCACGGACGAATACAACGAGCATTTCCGCAACCAATTGCGCGAACTGCTCACGAATTACGGCCCTGTGACCGAGGTATGGTTCGACGGCGCATGCGGCGAAGGCCCTAACGGCAAGAAGCAGGTCTACGATTTCGACAGCTACTACGCCGTCGTGCGGGAATTGCAGCCCGACGCGCTGATCGCCATCTGCGGGCCGGACATACGCTGGGTGGGCAACGAGGACGGCGTCGCCCGGGACACGGAATGGAGCGTCCAGAAGCGCGGCGACGGCTGGGCATGGCATCCTGCGGAGTGCGACGTTTCGATCAGGCCCGGCTGGTTCTACCACGCGAATCAGGACAACAATGTGAAGTCGCTCGCGCACCTGCTGGATATCTACTACAAGTCCATCGGGCGCAACTCGGTGTTGCTTCTGAATATTCCGCCGGACAGGCGCGGATTGTTCCACGAAAACGACGCCCAACGCCTGAAGGAATTGCGCCAGGTTATTGACGAGACGTTCAAGGTCAACTTCGCGCGGGGCGGCAAGGCGATGGCATCGGCGACGCGCGAGAACGCGCCGGACCACGCGGCGGGGATGATCACGGACGGGAGCATGTACACTTATTGGGCCGCGCCGGAGGGAGTCCTGCCGGTCTCAATCGAGATCGAGTTGCCCAAGGCGGCTGCGTTCAACTGCGCGATGCTGCGGGAATTCGTTCCGACCGGGCAGCGCATCGAGAAATACCTGCTGGAGGCTTGGGACGGGCAGGGATGGAAGGAATTCGCGCGCGGGACGACCGTGGGCTACAAGAAGCTCGACCGCTTCCCGGCGGTCACGGCATCGCGGGTGAGGCTTACAATCATTGAATCCCGCGACTTCCCGACAATAAGAGAGATCGGCCTCTTCAAATCGCCGAGATGATGTCATTGGAAGTTCCATAGAGTATGCGAAGCCAGAGGCCTTGCGCAAAGGGGAAAACTTTGTATATCCGCGCGCGCAAAACCTCAGACCTTCAGACTTTCGGTTTCGCGCGCTATTACGACGAAGGCTGTTCCTTTGGGTCCCCGGGAGCTTCTTCCCTGCGCGAGAGGGCCGGGCGCATGGGCTGCGTCGGCGCGGGCGGGGGGGTGGCGGCTTCGTCCCATAGCAGTTCCGGTTTGCCGGCCATCATGCGGACAGTGTGGTGCATCTTCATGCAACTGCCGTCTATAAGGCGGGTAAGCTGCGTGTCCTCTCCGGCCAGCTTCACTACAGTGTCCACCCTCTGGCGTATTTCGTCTGCGTCAGGACCGTTCGAGTCGCCGGTCAGATTAAATATGATCTCCACGGAATCGCCCTTGTTCTCCAGCCTGCTGAACTGGAGTTGGGCCGCCGATTCCGGGCGGTTCTTGCGGCAGAGAAACTCGGCAATCGTCAGGTGGAAGAACGAAGAACGCTGCGGAATCCGGACTCTGACCTCGGGCCAGTATCTGTGCGACTGTTCGAACTGCCCCTGCGCGTAGCGGACCGGTTCCTGCGCTTCCTCGTCCCAGTAGGCGCTGTTGCAGGTGACGGCGATGACATTCCAGTTGTAGGTGTCTGTCCGCCAGAGCCTTGCGCTGTTGAGAGTGCAGGCGTGCATGACGCAGTGTTCGAGGCTGCTTTCGCGCAGGTCGGCCCCGGTAAGGTCGGCTCCGGTGAAGTTGCAAAGTCTTGCCCCGGCGCCCCGAAGTATCCCCATGCGGATGTTTGAGCCGGACAGGTTAGCCAGGACAAGGCAGGCCCAGCTCAGGTTGGCCCCCTCCAAGCCGGCCTGGATCATTGTGGACTCCAGTAGGTTGGCCCAGCTCAGGTTGGCCCGTTCAAGTTGCGCCCGGTTGAACCTTGCTCTGCGAAGGTTGGCGCGGCGCAGATTGGCCCTGATGAGGTTGGCGTTGTTGAAATTGACCTGCTCAAGCTGCGCGCCCTTCAGGTTGGCGTGAGACAGGTCCGGAACCTCCTGGCTCTCCTGCCGCCAGTTGTTCCAAGCTTCTACGCCCTCGTGCAGTATGGCCAGGTGTTCCAGGTTGGCCAAGTCGCATGTCTCCTGACGCAATCCCGCCTTGTTGACGGTTCCAAGCTGAAGCGTTTTGCCGAAAGTCGCGCTGCCGGATGGCTTCCGAACCGGCCCGACGCCGCATTGCAGTTGGGTGTTTATAACATGCCGGTAGACAGAAGTCCAGTCTATATAATCATCCGTTCTGTGCGTCACAACCAGATGCAGTGGCGCGGAATGGCAAGCCCAAAGTCAATATTCCGCCCCCCCCGCCGACCGGACTTGGACATGCGCGGAAGGCCAATGCCATATATGCGCCGCAAACGCTTGATTACATAATGGTTAGGACAGGCATGACATGCCGATAATGGCATGTGGCAGAGAAGTTAAAAAAGCGCGGGAGCGGAACGCAGCAGGCATTTTTCCTGCCATGAACAGGCGCCGTCCAGTCGCCGGATAACCGCGGGCTGATATCACGCGCTATTCACGAGGCAACCGCGAATCGCCGTGCCGTCGGCACGTTTTTCAAATTGACACCCGCTCAGGTTAGGGGTTATAATCATAAGGATGAGGGTCGGTTTCGTTATCTCCCCCTTGATGGAGTGTTCAAGGCAATGAAAATAACGATCAAGAGCTTGTTCAGCGTCATTGTCCTTCTGATCGCGGCTGGTTGTGGTTCCCCGCAGGTGATGATTACCAGCCGGGCGTCGGCGGACATTGACACGGCCGGGATCAAGACGGTGGCAGTGGTTGATGTCACTTGCGACGGGCAGGGAAACCTGTTGAACTCGGATGCCGTGGTCAGCGAGATAATCAACCAGTTAAGTAATGCCGGATACTACGATGTGATCGAGCGCCAGCGGGTGCAGAAGGTTCAGGACGAACTGGCCCGTGGCGGATCGGCGATTTTCGACTCATCCACGTCGGCCCAGATCGGCAAACAACTGGCGGCCGATTCGGTGATTTTCGGATCAACGACCTACAATGTCGAGGCGCACAGTGGTATGGTCAAGCGCCAGATGCCCACAGGACGGCTGATACCGCAATACGACCCCGGAACCGGGCAGACGATCCAGGTGCCGGAAACGCAGTTGGTTGACGTGCCGACCATGACGAAAAAGGTCAACATGCGAGGCGATTTCCGCATGGTAAAGGTTGAAACCGGGCGCATTATCGCCTCCCAGACCGAGCAGTTTTCCGATTCTGCCCCGAAATCCTGGACCGGCGGAACCGCCGTGGCCGAGGGACAGCAGGCGATCGCCTCCTTGCCGGCCGACGCGGATATGGTCAATGCCGCGCTTACCGAGGTGGTCAGGCGGTTCGTCTGGAAAATATCGCCGCACGACAAGCAGAGCGCGCGATATCTCCTGAAGGGCGAGAATGACACTGTGTCGAAAGGCACGGAACTGGCGCTGAAAGGCAACTGGGACGAGGCCGTGACCCGGTGGCAGGCGGCCCTTGAGATCAATGCCGGGGACGCCGCCGCGCTGAACAACTTGGCCGTCGCCGCAGAGAGGGCGTCGCGTAACGAGGAAGCATGGGACCTTTACCAAAAGGCCTCCTCCGCCGCCCCCGACAACGACGAGATTCTGGCAAACAAGTCCGACTTCAAGGCGAACATTCAATAACGGAACGTGAACCCGCATATCCAAAAGTGGATACGGCGGGGATTGTGTCAAGTCGCACTGACAGACAAGGTTCGAGACGAATCTAAAGTTTTGGAAGGAGATTGGACATGAGGAGACTAGGCAAGTTGGTCGTGGCTCTGACCTTTGTGGCGATGCTGATCGGCTGCGCCCAGGAGAAGGAAGTCATCAAGCCGGTGCCGATTGACACGGGCAACATGGAACCTGACTGGGTGAAGCGCGGCAACGGCGCTTTCCCGGGCGACAGGGGCAAGGCCATCTACGGTGTCGGCATAGCGTCCAAGGACCCGAACAAAGCCCTGCAGAGGCAGATGGCCCGCCAGCGCGGACGCCAGGAACTGGCCTCGACGCTCAACACCTATGTCGCCGGCATGATGAAGGACTTCATGCAGACGGCCAAGGACTATAACGACCCCAGCGCTGACTCCAGCATCGAGTTCGTGCAGAACGTGTCAAAGAGCGTCACGGACGCCTCGCTGTTCTTCTCCCAGGAGATCAACAGTTGGAAGGATACGAGCGACGACACCCTCTACGTGCTGATGATGGTTCCGCTGGACGAGGTTCTTGAGCAGTCCAAGCAGAAGGCCCAGGAAGTCGCCAAACTGGCCCGCGAAAAGCAGGCTGACGCCTTCAAGGGCAAGACCGACGAGGCGCTCAAACTGCTGGACGCTGAGATTGACAAGCGCCGCAAGGCCGAAGGCATGTAAGACGCCGCGCGAATCAATGGCGGCTATGAAAGTTGAGATTGCGGGGTTGCCGCTGGAGCGGCAACCCCGCATCATTGCTCCGCCAGCCCGGAAGTAATTTTCTGTTATCGTTTCTTCGCGGCGGCTCCCGGCCGGCCGGAGGTGGACGATGCGCCAATCACGCAAAATGCCGGCATATTGTCTCGGCGTTCTCTTTCTTTCGGTTATCGTCGGTTGTAGTTCCTCCGCGCCCGTAACCGTGGAGGAGCCAAAGGTCGTATCCGTCCGCCCGGAGTGGATTGACAAGATTCCGGAGAAGAACGGCTTTATCTACGCCGTGGGCAGCCATGCAAAATCATATTTCGTTGACGCGCGGGAGAAGGCGGGCGAGCGGGCGCGGGCGGAGCTTGCTCTGAGCATTCAGTCGCACATGTCCGTGCTGATCGTGGACTACTTCACCAGCAACGGCTACAGCGGAGGAAGGCAGGACCTGTTCGCGTCCGTGAGCCGCAACGTATCGCAGTTGACACTCGAGGGGGCGCAGGTTCTGGAATATTGGGAAGACCCGAACGACGGGACGACATGGACGCTGGTCAGGATGCCGGTCGGCCCCAACGCGAAGAACATCGCTTCACTGGCCGCGGGCATGGCCGAGCAGGGGGTCAAGATAGACAAGACTCCGGACAAGGCTGCCCAGGAAATCCAGGCTCAGGCCGAAAAGGCGTTGAACGAGCTTGAAACAGCGATTGCGGACAAGGACAGATAACCGCTACTTGCGCTTCGACTCGACCATTTCCCGCGTTGCCTTCTCTGCCGCAGGCATCCATTCCTTATAGAAATCCACGTCCCGGCGTATGCCCTTGAAAAATCGCTCATAATCGTCCAGCAACTTCGCGTCGTCATCCCATGCCAGGCGGGACATATCCCGCGAAGCGATCAACTCCAGCGCGTCCCTCAGCTTGGCGTCGGCGTGTTTCCACGTTCCAAAGGGATAATCCGGGTCCTTCTTCCAGACCCCTATGTCGCGGTAGTAATTTTTTGTGCCGTAGACCGTCTCGGCGATGTTGTATTCCTTATCGGTGAACGCCAGTTCGCGTATCGCGATGCCGAAGCCTTCGTCAAGCGCGCCGCCGTGCGCCCCCTGTTTACCGGCCTTCTGATGATGGTCCGAGAAGGAATGCCACATCTCATGAATGAGGACGTTGCGGAAGCTTTTGGGATCAACCTTGTGCAAATCGCTGATATACACGTCCGGGCGGATGTAACAGTAGCCTTTCGGTTTGTCGAAGAAGCGTGTATAGGTCGGGATCTCAACATAGAAATCCGCGCGCCCTGATCCGAGGATTTCCTTGAGTGTCGCCTTAAGTGGCGCGTCCTTCGGCGGTTCAAGGTTGGAGCTTGTGATCGTATCAATCAGCGCGTCCAGCCTGTTTTCCGCCCGGATTCGCTCCATGAAGAGATGGGATTCCTCCAGCGACAGCGCGACCAGTATCGGGCGCAACGCCTCCCTCTTCGCCGGAGCGGAATCGTTCGACGCCGCGATTGAGAGATAGCTTTCAATAGCCTTGCGGGCGTTTCCGGCGGCATCGCCGGCTTCCGCGGCAAGGGCAGCCAATGCCGGGATGAGCATGACGGCTATTGCCGAGCCCATGACGCGCGTTATTTCAGTAGCCATATCCGCGATTGAGTGTCGTAACCCCATGCCGGATTCCCGTCGAGTCCGCTCGGCATGGACGTCCAGTTTCCCCCCGCCAGTTCGGAGACGTCCTCCCAGCTTCTGACGCCGCTGGTGGCGTCCATCTCCTCGACGTTTTTCGCCCCCGCGGCGGAGGCCATGCGCAGGCAGGATACGGGGTCAAGCCCCCGCAGGACGGCGGCCAGGAAGCCGGCGACCGCGCAGTCACCGGCGCCGAGGGCGGACACCATCCTCTCGGCTTTCATCGCCTCCTGCCAGAGGACCGTGTTCGGCGCAAGGCGCGTCGCCGTGGTCGCTTGGAAGGTCTTGCCCATCTTCGCAAGCCTGTGTTCGTCCCCCGCCGCCAGCATGATGCCGGATGAGCCGCACTTGATTACGACCGCGCCGGCCCCAAGCCCCAGCGCTTTGCGCGCGGCCTTGACAACGTCGTCGGCGGGAATCCTTGAAGTCGCGCCCCTTTCTCTCAGGGCAAGCCATCGCTGGCGGGAGAGCATGAAGATCGCCTCGTCAACGCTCGGCATGAAAAGATCAACGTACGGGAGCGTCCGGGCGAGAATGCGCTCCCACGGGGCTTGCCCGGCGGGGCTTTTCTCATCGGGAAGTGAAACGTCAAGGCTTGTCGTCGCGCCCGTCTCGCGGGCGGTCTTCATCACCTTCAGCAGTTCCTCGCCCTCGTTGGCGAACATCGCGCTCATGAGCGTCGGGTAGCCGTAATGGAACAGGCGCGCCTGTGCGACGACGGAGTAATCAACGTCCGCGCTGGTGAACGTGTCGTTCGTGCCGGGACAATGCAGGAACATGCGGTCGTGGCCGGTCGGGGCAAGCACGAAGGAGTAACTGCTCGGCTCGCCGGGAGAGACGCTCATCGCGCAATCCGCGCCCTTGCTCTTGAGTATGGCCTCGATGATGCGGGCGATCTGGTCGCGCCCCACCTTGCCCATGAGCTTGACCCTCGCGCCAAGCCTGTGCAGAGCAAGCCCGGTGTTGGAGACCGTTCCGCCCGTGCTGAGGACAAGCTCGCCGACCTGGGTGAGACGCCCGGGGGAGAAAAGTTCGCTCAGTTCGGCCCGGCGCGGCGGAAACGCTGGGATCATGTCAAGGCAGATGTGCCCGGCTACGACGGCGTCAATCATGAGGGTATCCTTCAAGCGTCAACGCTGAAAAAGCATGTTCAATTACAGCGCAGCGGTCCCGGCCGCAAAGAATATGAGCAGGCGGCAGGTCAGCCTGCCGAGGCGTTGATTTCCTTGTTGTCAACACTGCGCCGCAGCGCCAGAAGCTCAACCAGTCCGTCAAGGGCAAGGGCGCAATGAACGGCGGACTCTGTATCCGCAAGCGTCGGCTCCGCCCCCTTGCCCGGAACGGCTACAAATCCCCCGCCTGAAACCCGCGCGGACTTGAAGAAGGCGACGATTCCCTCGGCGCACTTGCGAATCTGTTCCTCGACACGTCCGATGTTGCTGCGGCGGGCCATTTCGCATATCAACGCTGTGGCCCGGGCGACCGACTGCAGGTTCGGCGTCCCAAAATGACCTTCGGGCGTCGCCAGCGCGAGCGCGGCGCGAAGGATTCCGGCGGCCCTCGGGATGCGCTCGCCGTAGACCTGATAAAAGTCGCAGCACAGCTCCTGGGTCGCGGCCAGGCTGGCGTCCGGGTCTGCGGGACCGCCCCAAAATCCGGTTTCCTCGCTTTGAAGCGAATCCAGCCCGTCAAGAACGGCGGTCCACGGCTCCCGCGTCAGGTGTTCGTAACCGGCGCTTTCGACGTAGAACTTGCAGGCCAGTTGCAGAGCGCGCGCCGCCGCGGCGGGGCTTGCCTCCCAGGGCAACGTTTTGAGCCAGACTTGGAGCTTGCTCTCAGATCCGAAACCTATTGGGGGCGGCCAGCCGTCCCGGTAACTCGATGTTTCTTCGCCCAGAAGCGCCAGCGACAGCAGAACCGCGTCCGAGTAGGCGTGGTTCAGGCACTCCTTCTGAAGCGACGGCATGTCCGGCGCAATCTTGACCTTCGGATGGATGAACACCCGCTGCTGATCGTCGTAGGTGGATGCGAGCATGCCTGACCAGCTCTCCCGCACCTCGTCGTCAATCGTCGAAAGCAGGCCCAGGCAGCGCATTATTTCCACAACGTGAGCCAGATTGGTCAACGGCTCTATATCGGAGTCCTTCTGCGATTCCCTGTCCCTGAAATAGCCGTTCTTGATGTCGGCAATCTGGAGAGTTCGCAAAAACCTCGGCGCGGACGCGAGGATGTCCTGAACTGGGTACATTATGCGGTAAAGGGTGTCCGACGAGCCGGGGCATACGTCCCCGCGATGAAGCTCGTACAGTTCAGCTCCCCAGAAGAGGACCTTGGAATTCCAGGCTCTGAGCGCAAACTTGCCCGGCGGCAGGGGTTGTGTGTCCACAACGTCATGGACCTTCTCCCCGTTCACGTAGACCAGCAGCCGGGGGCCGAGTTTCGCGCAGATGATGTCATAATTGGTTTCGACCTGTATCGTCCAGTCGAGCCTTTCGGAAAGGCACGTCTTGGCGGGGTAGCGCCTGATCCGGCTCCAGCCCGGCGTATATGGGGCCGTGGGGCGCAGCCGCGGGGAGCGTCCCATGAACGTCACGCGATAGCACGGGCGCTGTGGTTCAATCTTCTTTTTCAGTTCCTCCGGATCGTCGCAATAAAGCAGTTCCGCGCCGTCCGGGTTGCGCGCGTTCCAGAAGAAATAGATCGTATTGGCCCCCGCCGGGCGGACGCACCTGGCCCGCACGCGCACAAGGAAGGACTCCGGCAGGTCCTTCTTGAACCACGTCGTGGACGTCTCGCCGTTGAGACAGTCAACCAGCAGGCGCTCCTCGACCCTGCGGGCCGTTCCGAGCTGTTCGGTGTGCCAGAGCGCGGGATCGCCCATCGCGTCCAGGGCGATTGGAGAGCAGACGAACCTGTCTCTCATGCCGACGGTGATATCTCTGACTTTCATGGAGCGCTTCCCCGGTTTGTTGAGTGCTTGACCGGCATCCTCCTCGCCTTCGCGGAACATCGTAGTGCGGCGGGACTGCGGCGTCAATCTTGCATTTATCCCGCAGCATTCATATGACAAGCCTTGAACCAAAGCCGGCGTTGGTTATCATATTCGTATAAACAAGGGCGACGAGGACTGTGGGAATGAGAATCCGAGCTTTCTCAAAACAATGCGCGGCGCTGCTGGTCCTGGCTGCTGTCTTGCTCTCTGCCCCGCCAAGTAGGGTGGGTGCTTTGCACCCACGCTGTATAACCGACTTTCTCTGCGCCCCGCTTGAGGCCCAGGACAAGGGCATTCTCAATGCCGTCAAGATCAACCGCCTTCCCGACGCCAATCCCGCCGCGCGTCAATGGCTGATTCTCATAGCCATTGACGACTATCAGAACAACCAGTTTCTGGGTGACCTGAAGTCCTGCAAACGCGACTTGCAGTCATTGCGTGAGGTACTGTTCTCGCGGTTCGGGTATGCAGCCGCCAACACGGTTGAAATCTACGACTCCGCCGCCACGCGGAAGAACATCGAACGGGCCGTGTTTGAATTGATAAAGAAGGTGGGCGAGAGCGACACAGTGCTTCTGGTCTTCTCAGGGCACGGCTATTACGACGAAGACGCTCAGTTGGGTTACTGGTACCCCTATGAGGCGGAAGCCGTTCCAGACGGCATACCGAATTCGGTCGTGAGGGACTGGTGCCGCTCCTTCAAGGCGGGGAAGGTACTGGTGGTTGCCGACTCCTGCTTTGCTGGCTCCCTTCTTGTTCGTGAGGGCTTCACGCCCGACGCCACGCGAAAGAGCCGCGAGTTGCTGGCGGGTGGTGGATTGCATCCCGTGGCAGACGCGGGATCGCCCGACGGCAAGCACTCGATCTTCAATTACTATCTGTGCGATAGTCTCAAGCGCCTGGCTGACAAGGGCCGTCCATTCGTGACCAATGAACTCTACGTTGACCTCTACACGCCCGTGAAGGGCAGTTCAGAGCAGGAGCCGCAGAAGGGGATAATCCAGGAGACCTTCCACGAGGGCGGGCAGTTCCTATTCTATCCGAAGGGCGGGGTGAAGCCGCCGCCAGAGCCAGTCAAGCCGCCAGAGACTGGCGACTTGGACAACCTTCTCCAGTCCGAAAAGCAGCGCAGGGAGGCGGAGGAGGCGCGGCAGGATTTGCTGAACAAGGCCACGGACTATTTCTCCAAATGCAACGCGCTGGACAAGCAGCCAGTGACGACCGCCGAAGGCGCGGCAGCTTGCCGTATGGCTTGGGAGATGTATGTAGAGAAGTTCCGCGCCAGCGGACACCAGATCGCCTATGCCGAGCAGCGCATCACCTACTGGCGGGATTGGAGAGCCCCCGTTGTTGCGCCCCCTGTGGCTCCGCCACCAGTCACGCCGCAGCCAGCGGCCAGTGCGGGGGGTAAGACGATGACGCTGGACTTGGGCGGCGGGGTGCGGATGAACTTCGCCTTGATATCCGCTGGAACCTTTGAGATGGGAGACAGCGGAAATACCCATACAGTCAGACTGACCAAGCCGTTCTATATGGGGGAGACTGAGGTAACGCAGGCCCAGTGGAAGGCGGTGATGGGGGATGAGCCGTGGAGTTCTAGTCAGTACAAGGGACGCTCCGCCAATGCTGCCGCCAACTACATTTCGTGGGATGCCGCTACTGAGTTCTGCCAGAAGCTGAGCCAGAAGACGGGCAAGGCGGTAAGACTTCCGACTGAAGCTGAATGGGAATATGCGTGTCGGGCAGGTTCGACTGGGAAGTACTGTTTCGGTGACAACGAGAGAAGCCTCGGGGAGTACGCGTGGTTCGAGGATAATGCCGAAAAAGCGGGACGGGACTACGCCCAGGAAGTCGGTCAGAAGAAGCCCAACGCCTGGGGGCTTTTTGATATGCACGGGAATGTGTGGGAATGGTGCTCAGACTGGTACGGAGATTACTCTTCAGGGACAGTGAGTGATCCTGCGGGGCCGTCGTCTGGTTCCTATCGCGTGCTGCGGGGTGGTTCGTGGGACGACCTCCCGGACGGCTGCCGCTCCGCGAGCCGTGTCTGGAGCACACCGGCGCTCACGACCGACGTCGACGGTTTTCGTGTAGTGTTTGCCCAGGACTTCTAGCCGTTTTTACCCTCTGCCCTCTTTTGCTTTTACCCTTTGAGCGCCGCGAAGCGGCGCTTCGCTATAAAATTCTTGAAGGTTCCCCGCCCGCAAGACAGCTTCCCCGCGCCGCCCCTGTCAACAATCCCGCCCCAATCCTCCCGCCAGCCCGCCAATGCCCCCCCGCGGATCATTAAAAATATCATCCGCCAATCGGCGCGTTGCGATAGAATGCCCTCCTGAATAAATCCTGCGTTCGCCCTTGCGATTCAGGAAAGGGGAAGACGATGAAGTCACGGGATCGGGTTCTGGCGGCGATCGGGCATCGCGAGACCGACCGCGCGCCGATTGACTTCTCCGGCCACAGGTCCTCCGGCATCTCCGCGATCGCCTATCCGAAACTGCGCAAAGCGCTCGGCCTGCCGGAAAGGTCCGTCCGCGTCTACGACATCATCCAGCAGCTTGCCGTTGTTGACGAGGACGTTATGGACAGGTTCGGCGTTGACACCGTCGAGCTTGGGCGCGGTTTCAGCCGGAGGGAATCGGATTGGGCGGACTGGGTCCTGCCGGACGGCTCGCCGTGCCTCGTGCCGGCATGGTCCGTCCCTGAAAGGGAAAGCGGGGCGTGGGTGATCCGCTCGAAAAGCGGGCGCGCCATCGCCCGTATGCCCGACGGGGCGCTCTACTTCGAGCAATGCCATTTCCCGTTCATTGAAAACGAGGATTTGGATCACATCCCGGAGGCGTTCGGCGAGTCCATGTGGACGGCCATAGCCTCCCCCCCCGGCCCGGTCAGCCGCGAAGAGCTTGCCGACGGGGCGCGACGGCTGCGCGACGGAACGGACCGCGCGATCATCGGACTGTTCGGCGGGAACCTTCTGGAGGTCATGCAGTTCCTTTATCGCAACGACAACGCGCTGCTGCTGCTTGCCGGGGAGCCGGAAAAGGCGCATCGCTTCCTGGACAAACTTTTCGGGATTCACATGGGCAACCTGGAGCGTTACCTTGCGGCGGTCGGGGGCTGCATTGACGTGATCGTGTTCGGGGACGACCTGGGCATGCAGACGGGGCCGCAGATCTCCCCGGCGATGTACCGAGAGTTCTTCAAGCCGCGCCATTCGCTGCTCTGGAACGCCGCGAAACGCATGGCGAACGTCAAGGTGATGCTGCACTGCTGCGGTGGCGTCCGGGAACTGCTTCCCGACCTGATCGAGGCCGGGTTGGACGCGATCAACCCAGTGCAGATAACCTGCTCCGGCATGGACGCGGAGGGATTGAAGTCTGATTTCGGCAAAGACATCACGTTCTGGGGCGGCGGATGCGACACGCGCAACGTGCTGCCGAAGGCGGCCCCGGAAGAAGTCGCCCGCCACGTCAGAAAGCAGGTCGGCATCCTGCGCAAGGGCGGGGGATTCGTTTTCCAGCAGGTCCACAACATCCTCTCCGACGCGCCGCCGGAAAACGTCATTGCCATGTTCGACGCGGTGAACGAGTCGTCATAACGCAAGTCCGAGGGAAGACATGAATGCGATAGACTGGGCGGTAATCGCGGCGTATTTCATTGTCGTGACGGGCGCCGGCTTCTGGTATCTGAAGCGCGCCTCGAAGAACCTTGAAGCCTACTTCCTGGGCGACAAGAGCATGAACTGGGTGGCGCTGGCCATGTCAGGCTCGGTGTCGAACTTCGACATAACGGGGACGATGTGGATCGTGTCCATGCTCGTCATGATGGGCATGAAGTCCATGTGGATTCACTGGATGTGGGGCTGCATGATGGGGGCGTTCTGCCTGGGCTATATGGGCAAGTGGGTGCGCCGCTCCAACGCCATGACCGGAGCGGAGTGGATGGTCACGAGATTCGGGGCGGACAAGGGCGGCCGCGTGGCGAGGACGGCGTACGCATTCATGGCGATCGTTACGCTGGCGACATTCATCGGCTACGATTTTCAGGGGATAGGCAAGTTCGGCTCGGTCTACCTCGGCTGGCCTCCGCACGTCTGCGCCATGGTTATAATTGGTCTGACAACTTTCTACGTTCTGATGGGCGGGCTTTACAGCGTTGTCATCACGGATGTCATCCAGACGATCATTCTGACGCTTGCCGCGATAGCCATTTGCGCGATTGCATACAACAGGCTGACCCCGGAACTGCTGGCGCAGAAGCTGCCGGCCGGCTGGGAATCGTTAAAGCCGGCATGGGAACTGAAAGTCCCTGCCGGATCGCCGGCGGCGGAATACCGGTTTTTCGGGATCTTCGTGATCGCGTGGGTTCTGAAGGGTTTGATAACCAACGCGGGCGGGCCGGCTCAGCTTTACGATTTCCAACGCTTCCTTGCCGCCCGGGACGAGCGGGACGCCGCCAAGATCGGCGCGGCCTGGAGCCCGTTCATGATCGTTCGCTGGGGCATGGCGATGGGCATCGCGCTGCTGGCGCTGACCGCCGCCGGCGAATTCGCCGATCCTGAGAAGGCCATGCCGAGCGTGCTTCGGGACCATGTTCCAACCGGGCTTCGCGGATTTATTATTGCGGGGTTGATCGCAGCCTTCATGTCCACCTTTAGTTCGACCGTCAATGCCGGGGCGTCATACATTGTCCGTGACGTCTGGCAGCCGTTCTTCAGGCCGCAGACGGAGGAGAGAAACCTTGTCCGGGCCGGACATTTCGCAACGATCGGCATCGTGCTGGTCGGCATCGCGATCGGCTTCCAGGCCAAATCCATCGCGCAGATATGGAACTGGTTGATGATGGCTCTGACGGCCGGGGTTGTCATGCCCAATTTCCTGCGCTGGTACTGGTGGCGCATCAACGGGTGGGGTTACGCGGCTGGCACGCTTGGGGGGATTGCTCTCTCGGTGATTGTGCTGCGGTTCCCGAATATGCCGGATTACATTGTGTTTCCATCTATTTGCGCGGTGTCGCTGCTGGCTGCTGTGATTGTGTCGCTTGCCACGCCGCCGGTTGATGAGGAAATCCTGATCGCGTTCTATCGCAAGGTCAGGCCTTTCGGGGCGTGGGGGGATATAAAGGCCCACGCCGGGCTGAACGCGGTGGAATTGCGCGAGCCGTCCGAAAGCCCCGCGCTTGCGATTCTCAACGTCTGCCTCGGCATCGCCGCGATAACGGGATGCTACCTCTTCCCGATGTATCTTGTCGGCCACTGGCATGGCCGCGCGATGGTCTGCCTGGCGGTGACTTTGGGAGCTATCGGAGCGCTGGCCAAAACATGGTATCCATACCTGCCCCGACCGCAGAATCCGGCAAAGGGAGAATGACTGAAATCCGCCGTCTGTTCAGGAATATTCCCGCCTCCTCATCCGGCGCGACGGGACGCCGCGGCCCCCCGCGGGAGAAGGGGGAACCATTTCTAACCTTTAAGACCCGTCAGCGCGATGCCGCGTATGAAATAGCGCTGAAGGAAGAAGAACACCGCCAGCACCGGGACAAGGACCATCACTGCGGCTGCCATCAGCAGATGCCACTGGTTGTTGATCTGCCCCATGAAACTGTTCAGGCCGAGTTGCAGCGTCCACCTTTCCTGACTGTTTAGGAAGATCAGCGGCCCCATGAAGTCGTTCCACGTTCCCATGAAGGCGAAGATGGCGACTGTGATGATGACGGGGCGCGACAACGGCATTACGACGCGCCAGTAGATTTCCAGGTTCGTCGCTCCGTCAATGCGCGCGGCCTCGACCAGTTCGAACGGCAATCCCATAAAAAACTGCCGGAACAGGAATATGGCAAAGGCGTTGCCGAAAAACGCCGGGATGATGAGGGGCTTGAACGTGTCGAACCATCCGATTTCGCGGAAGAGGATGAAGACCGGGATCATCGTTACAACGCCCGGCAGCATCATGGTGGCCAGCACGCAGTAGAAGACTCTTTTCTTATATGCCACGCGGCAGAAGGCGAAGGCGTATGCGCACAGGCTGGACGAGATGACCGAGCCGCCGACCACGCAAATCGTTATGAAGACCGTATTCAGCAGGTAACGCAGAAACGGGACCGCGCGGAAAACCTCTGCGTAATTGCCGGGATGAATTCCCGGCGGGATGAAGTCGCCGAGGCTTTCAAGCGGCTTTATGACGGATTTCTCGTCGCAAAGGCTGCTTCGGAGCAACCACGCGAAGGGCAGCAGCATCCCACAGGCCCCGAGCGACAGCAGGACGTATATCATGAACCGGAAAGCGGGGGATTGCCTTGCGGAGTTTTCGCTCATGACTCCCCCCCGGCGTAGAAGACCCATCGCTTCGCCAGACTGAACTGGATGACGGTGACGATCAGCACGATCCCGAAGAGTACCCAAGCCATCGCTGATGCGTAGCCCATGCGGAAGTAGCGGAATGCCTGGTCGAACAGGTACAGCACATAGAAGAGCGTTGAATTCGCCACGCCGCGCCCGCTCATGACGTAGGCTTGGGCGAATATCTGGAACGAGCCGATGAAGCCCATCGTCAGCGAGAAGAATACCACTGGCGTGAGCATGGGCAGCGTCACGTTCCAGAACTTCGACCATCGTCCCGCGCCGTCAATCTCCGCCGCCTCGTAAAGGTGCGTCGGGACGCCCTGAAGCCCGGCCAGGAAGATGATCATGCCGCCGCCGATCCCCCACAGGCTCATCAGAACGTAGGCCGGCTTGGCCAGATTCGGATCGAGCAGCCATTTCGGATCCGGGAGATCGAACACGCGCAGGAAAGGGCGCAGCAGCGCGTTGGCAAGGCCGATTTCGGGATTGAATATCCATCTCCAAAGCACGCCCATCGCCACGCCGGAGACAACGCAAGGCAGGTAATAGATCGTGCGCCAGACTGACAATCCGCGAACCTTCTGATTAAGCAGCATCGCCACCAGCAACGCCGCCGCCGTGCCCAGAGGAACAGCAAAAACCGTGTAAAACAGCGTGTTCCAGAACGCCTTGTAGATCAGCGGATCGCCGGCGAGGAGTTCCTTGTAGTTCTGAAGCCCGACGTATCGCGGAGGACGGAAGATGCTATAGTCCGTCAGCGACAGCAGGAGGGACGCAAAGATCGGCCCCGCGCCGAAAAAGAGGAATCCAATCAGCCATGGAGACAGGAACAGCCAGAAATCCCGCCTGTCCTCCCGGGCCATTGGTGAAAGCGTGTTCTTCCGAGTCGTCATTCCGCTCAAACCGATATTCTAATGGCGCGTCCGAACCGTGGCTAAAGGCCGACGCGAGAACACGCCTGTCCGGACAAAATCGCTCTACTTCGTCGCTGCGTAACGTTGCAGAATCCGGTCAATCTGCGGGATGGCGTTTTCCAGCGCCTCCCGCGCCGGTATCGTTCCGCGCTGCGCCTTCTCCAACTCCGGGTAGAGCGTGTCAATGATCTCCGCGTAGCACGGGTGCTGCAACGGAACATGCGCGTATTCCATCGCCTCGACGGCGACGCTCTTCGTCTTCGGGGGGCCGGGGCTTTCCAGAAATTGCGGCGATTGCGCCAGCGCAACGCATGACGGGCTTTCGACGCTCACCAAACCCAGCATCCCGTCCGGCGACGTCATCCACCGCGCAAATTCGAACGCGGCCTCTTTGTTGCGGCTCTGGACCGTCACGGCCATCGCGCTGCCGACGGCGGGCGTGGCTTGTCCCTTCGGCCCCGCCGGCATATGCGCAAGGTCCCACTGGAACTCGCACGTCTTGCGGAAGATTGAGACGACGGGGTACATCTCGAAGTGCATTCCAACCTTGCCAAGTTCGAACAGGCGGGTGTTGCCGAGGTCGGCGGTCGCCTCGGGCGTCGGGGTGACGCCGTGCTTATGCCGAAGCGCCGCCCAGAATTCCAGCGCCTCGATGGCCGCCGGTTCAAGCAGCGCGCAGCGCGTCCCGGTCGAGTCCAGAATGTTTCCCCCGTTCTGCCAGACAAAGGTCCACCAGTCGTAGGAATTCATGCCCCACTGGTCAACGCGACCGTCCCCGTCCGTGTCTCGTGTGAGTTCCTTCGCGGCCTTCAGCATGTCCTCCCACGTCCAGTCTGCGCGCGGCTTAGCGACGCCGCATCGCTCAAACATATCAATGTTGTATTCCATGATCGCAACGGAAGCATCCTTCGGCAGGCCGTAAATCTTCCCTTCGTAACTGAACGTGTCGAGCATGACGGGGAAGTAATCCTTGTGTGACGTCTCCCGGCTCCTGGCGAGGTATTCGTCCATCGGCTCCAGCGCGCCGAGGTCAACCCACGCCGGCAGCGCGGTCGGATACATGAAAATGACGTCCGGGGCGACATTGCCGGCGAACATGATCTTGATCTTGTCCTCATAATTGCCGGTGATGTGGAGAACCTGGAAATTTATGTCTGGATGCGTTCTCTGGAATTCGTTCCATATCGGGCGATAAAGGTCCATCAGTTCCGGCGGGCAGGGAGGATGGGCATAGACGACTATGGGGCGCCCGTCTCGGTCGCTGGGTTGTCTTCGCCCCGTCAGCAGCGCGATTGCGAGAATCAGCGCCATGACGAATGGTATCAGGATGGGATGTCGCAAGACGGGCGTTCCTCCAGATTGCTCTATTATAATGCTCTGAGATCGCGTCTGCGATGTTCATTTCATCGCTTCATGTGAAGCGGATTGGATATTGAAATCGGAGCATGCGCCGGGCCGAAAAGAAATGACACCTATAATTAAGCGAAGGCCGAGCGGTGGCCCGGCCATTGCCGTAGCAGTAAAGCCGGGTATCATGATGCAGTCGTGACAGCGCGGCCTCCGGACATAGGAGGATCAGCCATGAAGAGCATCCGGATCGCGGCGCTTGCAGCCGCGTCGTTCATTTGCGTGATTGTTTATGGCGCCTCAGAGCGCGGGACGCCGGGAAATGAGCAAACAGGCCACGAAGTCAAAAAGATAATCCGGAAAACGGACGACAAAATGGAATACAGGAAACTGACGCCGGAAGAGGAACGCGTGATAGTCCGCAAGGGCACTGAAGCGCCCTTCACTGGGGAATATTGCAACAGCAAGGCCGCGGGCGTCTACGCCTGCCGGCGCTGCGGGGCGCATCTTTATCACTCAGAGGACAAGTTCGACTCCCATTGCGGCTGGCCCAGCTTCGACGACGAAATTCCTGGAGCGGTGAAACGCGCGCCGGACGCCGACGGGCGGCGCACGGAAATCCTCTGCGCAACCTGCGGAGGACACCTCGGCCACGTCTTCCTGGGAGAAGGATTAACAGACAAGAACACGCGCCATTGCGTGAATTCGATCTCAATGATCTTCATTCCGGCGGACAAACTGCCTAAGACCGAACGCGCCATATTCGCCGCCGGCTGCTTCTGGGGAGTCGAATATCACCTCAGCAAGGCCAAAGGCGTGATCTCGACCACGGTCGGCTATACCGGCGGCCGAAAGGACAATCCTAGCTACAAGGAGGTTTGCGCTAAAAAAACCGGCCATGCGGAAGCCGTCGAAGTGGTTTTCGACCCGACCGTTACGTCGTACGAAGAAATTGCGAAACTTTTCTTTGAAATTCATGACCCGACGCAGGCGGACGGTCAGGGGCCGGATATTGGAAACCAGTATCGCTCAGAAATCTTCTACACGGACGAAGCGCAGAAGGCCGTTGCGGAGAAACTGATAAACATACTGAGGGGGAAAGGGCTGAAAGTCGTCACGCGTGTGACGAAGGCGGGCAGATTCTGGTTGGCGGAGGATTACCACCAGGATTATTATGATAAAAAAGGCGCGGAGCCGTATTGCCACGCGCGAGTTAAAAGGTTCTGAGAGCCTGGCGCGGAGCATCGTGATATGATATGTGAGTCGAGGGCGTTTCCCGCCCCGCTTGAACGTCTCATCCCCATATCAAAGCGACAAAGATACAGGAGACGAGAATGATGCCGCGCTCTCTCGCGTACGCGCTGATTACGCTTCCATTCATATTAGCCGCATGCGCATTGATGCGCGGCGAAACGGCGTCCGACATAACCGGTGCCGGGGGAAGGACCGTCTATGTCTCGACGCGCGGGAATGATGCCAATTCCGGTTCAGGCCCTGAAGATGGGAACGCGCTGAGAACGATCCATGAGGCCGTCAACCGGCTTCAGCCTGGAGAGACATGCGTCATCCTCGAAGGGACTTATCGCGAATCAGTCGTCTTTCCCCGTTCGGGGAGCCAGGACAGGCCGATTACCATAAAACCCCTTACCGGGCAAAAAGTTATTGTTTCGGGACTCGACCCTATTGATGGTTGGACCCCGCACAAGGATGGAATCTGGAAGGCTCCAATGTCCTGGACCCTCGGAGCGGGAAGGAATCAGGTCTTTGCGGGCGGGGAGGTTATGATCGAAGCGCGGCATCCCAACGAGCCGGCGCGCGGGCTGGGCATGTACGTGTCCGATCTTTCGCCGCTGTGGCCGACCTTCGGCGAATTCTCGATTCCCGATCCGTCGGGGCAGCCGGGCCGCGTCGTGAGCAAGTTGCTTGAGGGTCAGCCGGACGATTACTGGAAGGGCGCGTGCTATTACGGCGTGCATTATCACGGATGGAGCGCGCAGACAGGCATTATTGAAAGCTCGAAATCCGGGGAGATTTCGGTCGGCGACAGGACGCGCACATGGTGGTTTTCGGGGCCGTACCCCGGGTATCAGCCTGAGGAGGGGCGGGGCATGATCGTCGGCCACATGAACGCGCTGGACCGCCCCGGCGAATGGCACTGGCAGGACGGGACGCTTTACATGATCCCGAAAGACGGAGAAAAGCCGGCCGGCGTGGAGGCGAAACGTCGGCAACTGGCGTTCGATCTCTCGGGACGGGAACACATAATCATACGCGGGATTTCGGTGATCGGGGCGTCCATGCGCCTGGATGAATCGGCGCATTGCGCGGTTGACGGATGCGCTATGTCCTACATATCTCACTTCACTCGATTCTACGACATCGGCCAGATCGAGAACGGGCGCAACACAATAACATCCGGGGAGACCGGCATCTTCGTCGGCGGACATGATAACGCCTTTCTGAACTGCGGCATCCGTTTCAGCGCCGGGGCCGGGTTCCATCTCCGCGGCTACCATCACACGATACACAACTGCCTGATTGACGAGATTGATTACACGAGCCATTACCTGAACGCGATAACGGACGCCGTGTCGGATTTCGGCCAATACGAGGGCAGATTGATCGGAGGTCATGTAATAACATATAACACCATGCGGAACGCCGGACGGCATTTCTTCAACTTTCATGGGAACGGAACGAGCCTGGCCTCGCGCGACCGCGCCCCGATGGACTACATGGCCGTCCTGTTCGCGCACAATCATCTATACAACGGAATGCTGCAGACCCGCGACGCCGGCTTCCTGACGGGCTACTACTCCAGCGGCGGGACGCTCAACGGCCTGAATTCGCAGGTCGCGTTCAACGCCATGCACGACTGTTACGATATCTTCGGGATGCGGATAAACGTGCTGGGGATCGTTTATCTTGACGCCGGGACGTGCGACGTTGACCTCCACCACAACCTTCTCTGGGCCGCGCCCGGATCGCACCAGCGCGGACTGTGGTACAACACTATGTGCGTTGACGTGCATGAGTATGACAACGTATTCCATCCGCAGTTCGATCGCTCCTGCGCGGAATTGAAGCCTGAGGACTTCCCGGAAAAGCGTCCCTTCCGATTCGGACACGACTTTGAGAACCCTCCGCCGCTGCCGGTCTGGCCGCAACTGGAATGGTATAAGATCGAGACGCGAGGCGCCGCGCCGCTTCGAAACGGTGAGGCGCTCTTTATGGGCGCCTGCGATTTCAACCGCGAGTGGCGGACGGCGGTCATGAGCTTCGCCAGCGGCTCGCCGCAGATGAACTCGGACAAATCGGTTCGCGCAAAGCCGCGCCACGGAAAGGTATCCGATCCGCTGGTCATGGAAGCCATAGCCTGCGACGGCAGGCACGACGCGATCAAGGAGCAGTGGACATTCGTCTACAACGTCCCGGACGGCGGCTGGCTCTGCTTCAAGCAGGTCCCGCTTGGCGAGGGGTATCGCCGTTTCCGCGCCGTTTACGGAAGCGATAATCCGACGCCCCGGCGGATCGAGGTCCGGCTTGACGCCGTTGACGGCCCGCTTGCCGGGACTCTCGACCTGCCGCAGACGGATAAGTCGCGCGGCGGCAGGATTCAGATTTACTCCGAGGCCGTCGGAGAAATCTCCCCCGATGCGAAGGGGACAAGGGACGTGTTCATAGTCTTCCGCTGCGATGATGCGAAGCCGGTCGGCGAATTCGAATATTTCCGCTTTGAACAATATCGCGGCCCGATCCACTTGCAGAAGGATGAGGTGAAGCTTGAACTCCGCATTGACGCGCCTGACGGCGAGAAGATCGGGGAATTCCATCCGACCTTCACGGGCGGACCGGACAATTTCTGCAGATTCGTAGCAAAGCTGGAGGCGGTTGAGGGCGCGCGCCCGATCTATCTCTCCGCACGGTCGGCGCTGGAAGGTCCTGTCGGGAGGATCGAGTGGGTCAGCTTCGAGAAGGCGAAAGACCCGATTGACTGGACCGGCATAGGCGAGCCGCCGTTGATGAAGAATGGGAAGCCAATCCTTCCCGAGGCCACGCATCGCCCATGCGCGCGCCCGGCGGACAATTACGCCAATCCCCATTCAAGCTCGGACAGGCCGAAGCCGATGACGGCGATTACGCGGTTGGCCAAGCCTCCCGTTATTGACGGACTGCTTGATGAATGGGCCGCCGTCGGAAGGGCGATCACGCTCAAGGAATCATGGGACGGCTCGGAGAGCGCAGGCCCGCCGAGCGAGGCGTGGATTGCCTATGACGATGAGGCGTTCTACATAGCTGCGCGGCATCCAGTCAAGAACGGCGGAGCGTTGAACATGGAAGGCCACAAGTGGGGAATGACTGACGCGATGGAGATCGCCTTCCAGGACGGTCATTCCGCAAAGCCGGGACATGTCCTGAATCTTTACGGATGGCCGGACGGCCATTTCATCAGCAGCGATCAGGCCGGCGCGCCGGCGGGCGCTGTCGTGAACCTCAGCAAATCAGTCACATACAAGGCTGCGATCGGCGGCGGGGCATGGACATGCGAGTGGCGCATTCCGTTTCCGGCGTGCGAATTCACGCCGGCAAGCGCGCCGCTGCTGCGCTTCAATCTCGGCGTCCGGAAGACGGCGCATGATGCCTGGGTTATATGGAGGGGGACGGGCGCTGCGACTTATCTTGTCGCCCGGGCCGGGCTGGCTGTATTCCCTGAAGAGATGGCAAAACAGGAACCGCCCAAGAGCGGACTTGAGGCATGGTTCGACGCGTCTGACGCCGCCGCCATTGAGAGGGACGCCGAAGGCAGAATCCCGGCATGGCGGGACAAGAGCGGCAAGGGGTGGAACGCGAAGCAGGATTCGCCCAGCCTGCGTCCGTATTACGACGCCGCCGGACTGAACGGCAGGCCCGCGCTGATTTTCAGGGAGAAGGCCGGGACGCGCCTGGAACTGGGGGACATTTCCGATAAGAAAATGTCCGGGACGATTTTTGCCGTGTTCTCAAATCCGGATGCCGGCGCGCCGGAAAATCACGATCCGCGCATTTTTACCGCAAGCGACGGGCGCGAGCACGACTACATGACCGGCATTTGCGCGAGCGTTCCCGGAATGGAGACAGGCGGTCCGCGGCAGGGCATGTTCGGTTTCACGGATCGCTGGGCGAAGCACGCGCGGATCGGGTGCTTCTCCCCGCTCGACCAGACGTTCTTCAACGGTGCGATCTCGGAAATCCTGGTTTACAGCCGCATTATGACGCCGCAAGAGGAGGAACGCATCAGGGCCATTCTGATGGCCAGGTGGGGATTGCAATGACCGGGATGCCTGCAATTCCGAAAAACGAGAAGGCCGAGCTTGCCGAAATGCGGCACGACGACCGTCCGGGGCGGATGCTTTACGTTGATAACCTCCGGATCGCGCTGACGGCGCTCGTCATCATTCACCACGCGGCAGTCTGCTACGGCGGCACGGGGGGGTGGTACTACCTGGAGGGCAGGCAGGACGCGCCGACCGTTGCGCTGCTGGGGTGGCTGTGCGCGACGAACCAGGCGTTCTTCATGTCGCTCTTTTTCATGCTGTCCGGGTATTTCTCCGCGGCATCGCGCGAGAAGAAAGGCGCCCGCGCCTTTCTTAAGGACAGGCTCGTCCGGCTCGGGATCCCACTGCTGATCTTCGATAACGCGGTAAATCCCATTTTGCGATACTGGCGTGAAGTCAAGTTCGGGGGATATCAGGGCGGGCCGGGCGGTTTCATCGCGGGATACTTCCGACATTACGAAGGCATCGGGCGCGGACCGCTTTGGTTCGTTGAAACCCTTTTGCTCTTCACTGCGGCATGGCTTGCATGGAGGGCGCTCTCCGGCGAGTCCGGCTCCCGGCGGGATGACAGCGGATTCCGGCTCCCGTCCAGGCGCAGTATTCTTATATTCTCCGCGCTGATGGGACTGATCGCTTTCGCTGTCAGGTTGTTCATGCGCGTCGGGCACGGCATCGGGTTCCTCAACCTTCAGGTTCCATATTGCCCGCTCTACATCGCTTTCTTTGCCATCGGGATAAGGGCGCGCGGGCGCGACTGGCCCGCATTATTGACCGCCGCGGAAGGGCGGTTCTGGCTGCGCCTCGGCATCGTCTCCATACTGCTCTGCCCCGTCATAATGATCGCTGGCGGCGCGATCGGCGGCAACGCGGACGTGTTTCTGGGCGGCCCGACGTGGCAGGCTATGTCTTATGCCCTGTGGGAACCGTTCGTTTGCGCCGGAATGTGCATCGGCCTGACAGCGCTGTTCCGCGAGCGGTTCAACAGTCAGGGGGCGTTTCTTGCCCGGCTTTCAAGGGACGCATATGCCGCTTACGTTATACATGCCCCGGTTCTCGTCTTTCTCGGCTACACGATCAGGCCTATCGAGATCCATCCCCTGTTGAAATTCGCCGGCGTATCGGCGCTGGGCGTGGCGATATCATTCGCGGCGGCGCGCCTGATAGTGTTCCGCGTCCCCGGGGCAGATCGAGTCTTTTGACCGACTAAACCGGCGGCTGTCAATCTATTTCGGCTGTTGCGATTCCGGTTGCGCGGCACGTTTCATTTCGGCGTCAAGTATTGAGCGGAAGGCCTCATCGCGGACGGCATCCGGAGCAGGCTCAAATATCCCAGCGGCAACGAGGTACGCGTTGACAAGCTGCCTTTTCCTGATGGGGAGCGGAAGCGCGATTGGGCTGTCCGCTCCGGGGGCGGTCGTTGCGTCCTCCCCGGCCCAGTAGACAAGCGCGCTGCGCGAGCCGTCCGGTTCCATCCCGCCGAGGCGCAGCCGGACCGGCTGGTTCATGAGGAGCATCGCAAGGAATTCCGACGCTTTCTGCAGGTCGTCCCCCGCGCGCGGTCTGACTCCCGCGATTGAGACGGCAGTTGTGCCGCAGACGATCGTTCCCGGACCGGCAATCTCCTGAACGATGAAGGAGCCGTCGTCCTGCTGAGCGGCGGCGGAAGGCGCTTCGGACATGCCGAAGTCGAAATCGGAATCGGGGTTGGTCTTGTTCCACCACTGGATCCACTTGCCCCTGTCCGGGCCAAAATCTTCCCCGGTGAGAGACTTCAGCGACTGGATGGCGCGGGCCTTCTCGTCTCCGACAGCGCGGTCAAGTCCCTTGATGAGGAACGGCACGGAGGTGTCGTCGCCGCTGGTGGCCAGGTAGAGCGCGGCGTTGAACCAGATGGTTTCCTTTTCGCTGAAGAGGAGGTAGTGAGCGCTTTCCGCGCCGGAGGCGTCGCCCTTCTCGCCCAGCGTCTGGAGGGTTTTCACGACCATGTATTCGTCATCGCTGCTGAGGTTCTGGAGGACCTCGGTTGCGCTTGCGCCGCCCTTGAGCATGTCAATCAGCATCGCGGATTTAGACAGTTGCTTGAGTGCGAGGAATCCCAGCCCGATGCACGCCAGCGCTGCAACGAACATCAACAGGTACGTCGCTTCCCAGATTTTCTCGACCTTGTCGTCGCGTTGGGGTTCCTGCATTATCAGCCTCCAGATGGGCGATTCGGTGGGTTCCGCTTCGCTGGAACCCGCCCTGCGTCATCCTGCATCAGAATCTGGCCTCCTGCCGCGAGCAAAGGCTTTTGAACTTCCCGTACGCCTCGTTCCACCCAGCGGAATCGGTCGGCTCGTATGTCTCCAGCGGGAAACTGTCCCGCGCGACCTTTCGCGCGTCGTCAAGCGAGCCAAGCTCGGAAACCGCCATCGCCTGGACGAGGATGTTGCCTATCGCGGTGGCCTCGACGGGGCCGGCGTGGACCGTCCTGCCCGTGGCGTCGGCGGCCAACTGATTGAGGAGTCTGTTCTTGGATCCGCCGCCGACGATGTGTATGCGGTTGATGTTCCGCCCCGTCATTTCCTCGATGCTTTCCAGAACGCTGCGATACTTCAGAGCCAGGCTTTCCAGCGCGCAGCGGACGATCTCGCCCTCGGTTTCCGGCGCGGGCTGGCCCGTCTCGCGGCAGAAATCCTGAATCTTCTGCGGCATGTTGCCGGGGCTGTAGAACGGGAGGTGCTCCGGGTTGATGAAGCTGCGGCGCGGCGCGGATTTTGCCGCAAGCTCGGTCATTCGCGCGTAATCCATCGCCTTGCCCTGCTTCTCCCATTCGCGGCGGCACTCCTGGACGAGCCAGAGTCCGACGATGTTGCGCAGGAAGCGATATGTTCCGCCGACGCCGCCCTCGTTCGTGAAGTTGTTGGCGAGAGCAAGGTCGGTGACGACCGGTTTCTTCGTCTCCACGCCCATCAGGCACCACGTCCCTGAGCTTATGTAGCACCATCCGTCGCCCGACGCGGGCACTCCGGCGACCGCGGAGCCGGTGTCATGCACGGCGGGGGCGATGACCTTGAGTCCGGGGACGCCGATCTCATCGGCCACGCTCTTGACGACCGGGCCGAGGTCGGTCCCGGGGCTGACGACTTCCGGGAGGATGTCCGTCGGGATGCCGAGTTTTTTGAGCATTCCCTGCGCCCATTCGTCGGCGCGGGCGTCGAACATCTGGCTGGTGGTGGCCAGCGTGAATTCGCTGACCTTCTGCCCCGTGAACATGAAGTTGAACAGGTCGCCGATCATGAGCAGCCTTTCGGCGACCTTCAGCAGGGGCGACTTGTTGAGCACGAGGCAGTAGATCTGGTAGAGCGTGTTGATCTCCATGAACTGGATGCCGGTGGAGAGGAACACGTCGCGTCGCGGGACGGTCTTGAAAAGCTCGTCCATGACGCCGCTGGTGCGCGGGTCGCGATAATGGTGGACGTTGCCCAGGATGGTGTTCCCGGCGCCGATGAGGGCCATATCCACCCCCCACGTGTCAATGCCGATGGACTCAATGTCCCTGCCGTGCTGGGCGACGGCGGCGGAGACGGCGGTCTTGAGTTCGGCGAACTGGCCGAGGGCGTTCCAGAACAGGTTGTCGTGAACGCGGACGGGGACGTTCGGGAAGCGATGCGTTTCGCGAAGCTCCAGCCTTCCATCGTTGAGAAGCCCCATCACGCCGCGGCCGCTCTCGGCGCCCATGTCCAGCGCGAGAAATTTCTTTTGCGCCATCCTCATGTCCTCCGCAGGTTGAAACGGTTGTAGGCAGATTTGCGCAGGTGTGAGTCACTATTTGAAATAATAAATCTTTCAAGATCGGTCGGCAAGAGGCGCATTCGTGATGGCATCGCGGATGATGGCGATCACCCCCCGGTGTAGTGGTTGTATTCGTTCAACGCGTCGCCCCTGCCGGCGAAGGGTTTGACGCAAAGGCAGAGTTCCCAGGCATACACAACGCCGGTTTGCGCGTCGTCGAGGTGGAGAATGTAGTCCCATGCGGGATTCCACGCCGGTTCCTTGCCTGCTCCGCAGGGGGAATAGGCGATTCGGAACCGCTCCGGCTGCCTGAACATCATGAGCATCATCAGTCCGTCGTGAACGAGACCGTAATAAAACCGCGCGGGATATGGGATTCTGCCGAGGCTTGCGGAAAGCGGCCACGGCGGCGCGTCAAGCGGCAGTCGCTGTGCCGGATTCTCGGGGGATTCGCTCTCCATGTTCGATAGATGTTCCTCTGCGCTTATTTCGCGATCGGACGGCAGCGCCTTGACAATCATTTCCGGCGAGGAGTGATCCTCTTTCGTGATGCCGATCCAGCCGGAAAGCTCCGTCCCTGAGTTCATGTCAGGCTTGAGATATATGCGGCGGTCCGTGGGCATGTGGATGTATGAAGCCCACAGGCTGTTGAACTCGCATGGCGTTCCTTCAGGGCAGAATTGGCGATTGAAGGTCAATTCGATTCGTTGATGGAGGTAATGCGGTTCTTCAACGCGGAAGACGATCCGCGCGCTGACGCCGGCATGAGACGTTTCAGGCTGGACGAGTGTGGCGCTTCCGGCGTCGGCGCGTTCGATGGACATGGGATCGCTCCGCGGCTCGAAGCGCGATGCCCCCTCGCGCTTGAACGGCGGAAGCCCTGTCAGTTCGATTGTCTCATAGTTCATCCCCGAAAAAGTCGGAACGAAAAGATTATTGCCGGTTTGCGCGGGGATGAGTGACGCGACGCCGTTGTAGCCCCGGCGATGGATTCCACATGGCTCGTTATCGGCGATGAAGGCGGAGAAGGTTGATGTTCTGATTTCGACCATGGTCATTTTCATGGCGTATCGGCGCTTTGCCGGTTGCCGTTATGGTTCTTCCTCGAAAAGCGGCCGCGTTTTCAATTCGCGTCCGGGATCAATCCCCAGAATGATCCCCCAGTCTCCAACATAGTCCTCCAGTTTCACCAGCAGGATGTTCGGCCCTGAGGCAAGCGAAGCCTTGACGCGCTCCTGATCGGGTTCTGCGCCGCGATGCTCATGCCGGCGCAGGATTTCGCGTCCGTTCAGCCATAGGACGACGCCGTCGTCGCTCCCCAGCCGGAATGCGACATCCCTGGCCGACGGGGACATTATGACGCAGGCCAGGTATGCGACAACTTCGTCCGTGGGCTTGAAGAGTCCGTCCAGGCGGCAGAAGTTCGGCAATCCCGGCGCGAAGAGCTTATGGGCGGGGACATTGGCCCAGCGGACCTTGCCGGTGGCGCCGTCGTAGACGGCGTCCTTCTTCAACTCGCTTTCAGGCGGATATGGAAGATCAAAGCCCTTGCATCCGGCGTTCGGAAAGGGGCCGATGATTGACCAGTCCTTAATGTGCAACTGGTCGGCTATGTGAATTTCAACGGTTTGAGGCTTGACCGTTACGTTAGCCCCCCTGACCTCGGCGTTAAGAAGAATATCGCTTTGATCCAGAACAGCCGGGCAATGGATGGTGAATTGGAAAATCGCGTTTTTGCCGGGAACAATGTCAACGGGGCGTTTCCCCGGAACCGCCGCCCAGTTCTCAGGGGCGGTGAAAACGAGGGTTCCCATCAGTCTGTTCGGGGAATCATTGAACACGCCGATCTCGGCTGGAATGAATCCCCGCTTCATGGCCTCGCCCCTGGTGATTTCCTCACAGACGTCCATGGAGAGAAACGCCTCCGGCGGATCTGGCGCCTGAGTCTTAGGTTCAATCGTCATGGCTGTGTCCACCGGAGAGGCAAGCGCGAGGATATCCAAGTTCTTACCCGTGAAATAGATCGGATATGAACCGATAGGGTATTTGCCGCCTTCGCCCGGGGGGAGGGGATTTCCGTCGGCGTCCAGGGCGGCGAATTCGCCGGCTGCTTCGGGAAGCGAAATGGAGCCGTCGCGGTCTTCGCAGTTCCAGACGGCCATGATCCAGTTGCCGGGGCGCTTGAACAGGATGGCGCACACGTCCTTGCCGAGATCAAGATCGCCGACGTACTGAGCCATTGAAAGGTTGCGGGTGAGGAACGCGAGCCTTACGTATGCCCGCGTCGGCAATCCGTCGGCGATGAAGCCGGCTTCCGGGGCGTCCAATTTCCCCGGGGAAACGATCGCGGCCCCCGCAGCAAGGGACAATATCATGCGGCGAAACGTGTAGGGAACGCGCTTCTCCACGGCTTGCGTTTCTTCTCCGTAGGCGCAATCCATTATGTGAATAGGGGCCGGCTTGTAACCGTTGCGGGCGCAGACCTCCCTCATCAGCCTGAAGAGCGCGCGGTACTTCTCACCGGGGCGTCGGGCGGACTCCAGCGCCGCCTTGGCGCTGTCATCAAGGGATGAGGCGTCATATTCCTCCGGATCGGATTCCTGCGGGTGGATGCCGATTGCATGAATGAAATGTCCACAGCCGCTTCTGTAAAGGGCATCCGCGAATTCAATGTCGAAATCGTTAAGCACGCCAGGCATCATGCGCGAGGTCGCATTGAAGCGTATCGCGCATCTGGCTCCGGCATAGTACAGCCGGGCGTATTCCGATGGGGACCTTTCCCATCCGAGCTTGGTGTTTGGCATATGCCAGAACTGGTACATTGCCGACGCGCTTCGCGTCAGCGTCACATAACGCCCGACGTATGCGTCCCATTCGCTCAGGCTTGGCGCGCTGCGCATTGGGAGCTCGTTTTCGCGGATCATCACTCCGCCGCCGAGAACCCAATGGATTCTCAGCCCGGCCTCCCCGGCCCGGATTGTCTTTTCTTGCACGGCTATCTCGCTTCGCTGCCCAGGGGACGGCTCCACGCTGTTCCAGACGGTCGAGGTTTCGATGAGCCGGCAGATTCCCAAGTCCCGCATGAGCATGACATTGCCGGGGGTGAAGTACTTCAAGCCGGCGGCCCAGGGCCAAGAGTCGTCAGGCTCCAGCGGTCTTGGTATCCGGGCGATGGCCGTCGCCATGCGCATGACGTCCCGGCCTTCCCGGGAGACCAGAACGCGGAACCTGCATAGACCATTGCCTTTTGGCAGGTTGTCAAGGTCCATGCGCGATTCTCCGCCTCCCGGGACTTTGATTCGCGTCCCTTCCTTTTTCTGAATAACGCGTCCGTCATCGGTAGTCAGCGAGTATGAGACATCGAATGATGCCGCCGCCGGGGCAGTGCTCAGAAACTGCAATGACACGGGGCTGTCCTCGTAGACGTTCAGGACGGTGCCGCGTTTCTCGAGGACTATCTGAAGTTCGGGCCGGGAACTTCCGCCGGGATTGAGGCGGAACCCGAGCTCCTCGGGGCGGCGCGCAACAGCGCTGATGCGAAGGTCGTCAATATCCCCGAAGGCCGGTTCTGTTACGGAGCCGTCATTCTCCAGCAAGGCCCCGATCACAATGGGGCTTGAGTCAAAGCTCAGCTTATGAGGTTCGCGCGGGGACAGCCCGGTCAGGCGGCATTGCCGCGCTTCGCCGTCAAGGTAGAAACGCATCGGGGCGGTGTCGGCCTTTTCGGATTTCATTGCGTCAGCCGAACCGTCGAAGACGAAGGCCATATGATGCCATTGCCCGGTCTGATCGAGGGTTCCGGAACTGGGGCGCCATGTCAGCCGTGCGGGGCGTCCGGACGCCGACACCGTCTGGAAGACAAGCGCGCCGCGCGCGACATCGTGGTAGACGGCGAAAGAGTCCGTGCTGCGCCTGTCGCCGCGCCGGGCTTTCCGCACGATGACCCGCTGTCCGCTTCCATCGGTCTTTCGCAGTCGGAACCAGAACTCGACCGTAAGCGCCGTCTGGCTCCATCGCAGACCGGAGTCCGGAATGACGGCGACGCGTTTTGCTTCCGGATTTCCCAGGCAGAGCGCTCCGCAGCCGTCCCACCATCCGTAGTAATTGCCGGCCTGTGTCCTTACGGCATCATATTCATCCTGCGCGGACCTTGCGCCGAGGTAGCCATGGTTGTGTCCGATGGAATCGCTCAGTATCTGCCCGTCGTTCTCGTCGAATTCATATATCGCCAGGTAGGGATCAGCGGCCCGGGCGGTGGGATTCTGCAAGACCGTCGCAAGTGCGGCAAACAGGAATGGCAGGAGGATTTTATGAAAACGGCTTTCCATCGGATCGAATCCCGAAAGCTGATCGGAAGTTGTCCCTTCCCGACAATGATGTTATTATATGAATTCGCCCCTCGATTTGCACAACAATGCCGCGAACAGGCGGGGATGAGGCAGATGCCACAGGAAGATCAATTCGAAGAGAAACTGGACCAGTTCAGGCTGAACCTGGACCGGATCTGGGAAGAGATCGCCAAGGTGATCGTCGGCCAGGAGCACGTCATTCGGTTGCTTCTGGCCTCCGTTCTGAGCAGGGGGCATTGCCTGCTGGTCGGCGTGCCGGGATTGGCCAAGACCCTGCTGGTCAACACGACCGGCAAGCTCATGGCGCTGAGCTTCAAGCGCATCCAGTTCACTCCCGACCTGATGCCGTCTGATATCACGGGGACGAATATCATCGAGGAGAATGACGGGGGAAAGCGCGAATTCAGGTTCATACCTGGTCCGATCTTCGCGCACATCGTCCTTTCCGACGAGATAAACCGCGCGCCGCCGAAAACCCAGGCCGCGCTGCTTGAGGCGATGCAGGAGCGCCAGGTGACAGTCGGGCAGCAGTCCTACAACCTGCCGAATCCGTTCTTCGTCATCGCGACTCAGAACCCGATCGAGCAGGAGGGGACCTACCCGCTGCCGGAGGCGCAGCTTGACCGCTTCATGTTCAACGTCTACGTTGATTACCCCTCCCCCGAAGAGGAGCAGACCATCCTTGCCTCCACCACGTCCGGCGCGCGCAAGGAGGTTCAACCGATCCTGACGGGCAAAACGATCCTGGAGATGCAGCAGGTAGTAGACCGGATCGTCGTCTCAAAATACGTCATAGCCTATGTTACGCAACTGGTCCGGGCGACGCGTCCGAAGGACCCGACGGCTCCGGATTTCGTCAAACGGCTTGTTGACTGGGGGGCGGGGCCGCGCGCGGGGCAATACCTGATCCTCGGCGGGAAGGCGCTGGCTGCGATGGATGGAAGATTCAATGTGTCAACAAGCGACATCCGGGATGTGGCCATCCCCGTCCTGCGGCACAGAATCGGCATCAACTTCCAGGCCCAGGCCGAGGGGATGAGCGCGGTTGACATAGTCAACAAGCTCGTCGAGACGGTCAGGGAGCCGGACGTGCCGAAATATGGATGATACGCAACTCAACCCACGGCTCCCCGCGTCTGCGGCAGCGATGTTGGCGATTGCCGCATGGATGGCGATTGCCGCCTATGCGCAGGACGCAGGCCCCCGCGAGGGGCAATCCGCCGAAAAGGAAGGTCATGCCGGGCAGCGCGTAAAGAAGGTCGGCAAGGATTCATACAAGATCGGCAAAGTGACGATTGACTCCCGCAGGCGGGAGATACGGATTCCCGCAGTCGTCAATATGAACGATGGGCTGATCGAGGTGTTTCTTTCAACGCCGGTGGGAAAGCTGCACGAGTCTCTGCTGGTGTCGGAGTTCGATCCGCTGGACCTGCATCTGGCGCTGCTGCTGCTTGGGGCGGATTCGGGGCGCAATCCTTCAGTGCCAGCAGGCGAGGACCCGAAGGCCGACGAGCGAAGCGGGCCGCCGCCGGGCATGTTACCGGGCACGCCGGTCGTGGAGAAGGATGCCGTCGTCAGGCCGGGGACAATCGTTCAGATGCGCGTGGAATGGAAAAAAGGTGAGGAGAAGGTTTCACTTCCAGCGGAAGAACTGGTCCGGAACCGAGTCCGCAAGACATCAATGAAGACGTCCGGATGGGTTTTCCTGGGATCGAAGACTGACTCGCTGGATGGCAAAGACGCTGTTTATGCGGCCCGTCTGTATGGATCGGTTATAACGACCTTTCACGATCCGCTGGCAGTCCTCGACAATCCGGAACCAACATCGCTGGACGACACGCTTTTCATCGTCAATGAGAAGACAGCGCCGTCGAAAGGGACGGAGGTTGAGGTTGTGATAACCGTCCAGCCGGAAAAGAATGATGCCGGCAAGAATGAAACCGGAGGCGGGGAAGAAGGCAGGGAGGAGAAGAAATGAAGTGGCTAGAAAGTCGCGCGGAGCGGACATTCCCGGAGTGCGGCGGCTTGCCGCCGTCCTGCCGTTGGGGAAAGCTTGCTTCGTCTCGGAACGCCGGCAAAGCGGCGCTTCTGATGACCGTGACTGCTTTGATGTTCCCGACAGCGAGGCTATTCCCAGCGGCAGGCTCACTCTATGCCGCCGATGTGAAAGGGGCGACGAAACCGGCGCGTGACGCGTCGCTGCTGAACGAAAGCAGGCACTCGATTGACCGCGCCCTTAACTGGCTGGACGGAAGGCAGGGGGAGGATGGCTCATGGTGTCAACATTCCGCGATAACCGCGCTGGCGGTCGCCGGTTATCTCGGAAGCGGCGAGGAGAAATACGGACGTTCCAATCCGAAGGTGGCCAAAGCGCTGGCATTCGTTCGGAGCAAGGCCAACAAGGACGGCAGCATCGGAGAAGGGCCTGAAATGGTCTATACAACCTCGATCTGCCTGATGGCGCTCCTTGCGGCGGGGGACCCGGCGGACGGCGGGATCATACGCGGCGCGAGGCAGTACCTCCTGACGGCGCAGGCCGATGAGGGGGAGGGGCTTGCGCCGGACGATCCCAGCTACGGCGGGTTTGGCTACGCAAAGGCGGCGGAGAACGCCGAACAGAGGCGCGCCGACCTGTCCAACACGCAATGGGCGCTGGAGGCGTTGAAGTTCTCCGAATTCGTCGAAAGCGCGCCTGACAACATAAGAGCCGGGGAGAAGGACGAGGCTGGATCAAGCCTTCACTGGGACAAGGCGATCGCCTACCTGAGCCGATGCCAGAACGCCGAAACGAACCCGGACAAGCCGGCGCATAACGACGGAGGCTTCTTCTACAGGCACGGCGAAAGCAAGGCCGGGATATCCACAGAGGGCGGGCTGCGCTCCTACGGCGGGATGACCTACGCAGGATTGAAAAGCATGGTCTACGCCCGTCTGGACAGGGACGATCCGCGCGTAATGGCCGCATGGAAATGGATAAACGAGCGCTACACGCTCGACGAGAATCCCGGACTGGGCGTCCAAGGGCTGTATTACTATTACCATACATTCGCCAAGGCCCATCAGGTCTACGGGCTTGAGACGTTCAAAACCCCGGACGGCAAGGTTCACGACTGGCGGGCCGAGTTCGTGAACAAGCTTGTCTCAATCCAGAAGGGCGACGGCTTTTGGGTGAACGAGAATGGCCGGTGGTGGGAGAACATGCCCGAGTTGACAACGGCATACTGCGTTCTGGCGCTCGAGGTCGCAAATTCGGGCTGGTGAGAATCGCAATGCGCGACAAGCTTTCCTCCTCCCCCGGCTTGAGCAGGAAGAAGGTTTCGCGCATTGAGGAGGAAGAATCATGAAACACTGCCGGTTCACGTTCCTGGTTGTCTGCGCTCTGTCTGCCGGCGGTTTGTCCGCCCAGGAAAATGTCGGCAAGCGTCCGTATGAAATGGAATGGGCTGGACGGACTGAAGACACCCATCCGGCGCTGATTGACTTCGAGTCCATACAAGGCTGGAAGGTGGAGACCGGCCAGGCGCAGGCGAAGTTAGAGCTTACGCGCGAGCAGCAACTTTGGGGGAAATACGTCGCAAAGCTGACATACAGGGGCGCGCCCGGCGATTCCTGGATTCTGCTCAAGCCTCCCGCCCCCATCCCCGTCGCCAAACCCTTCGACTGCGTCAACTTCTGGATCTACGGCAACAACTGGGGATGGATGCCGGACCCGACCACGCCGGAAGTGATCATCGAGGTCATCTTCAAGTCGGCGTCTGGGCGGGAGGTTGCCGTCAACGTCGGGCGGGTGAACTGGCAGGAATGGTGGGTGATGCGCAGCAAGCTCTTGCCGGAGCAGAAGAGTCAGCTTGCCGCCGGGGCATCGCTGGTCGGCATACGGATCAGCAACGCGTCCAACAAGGATGACAGGATGATCTTTTTGGACAACTTGTCGGTCTACACGGATGAGGCAAAGCCCCTGAAGTTTGAGCCAAGACCGGAGCGGAATCTGACGCTCTTCCCCGGGCAGTCCCCAGGAACGAACACCGGACCGGGCGAGCTTCCATTCCCGACCCGCGAGGAGACGATCCTGCCGACGAATCTCGCAGAGGAATTTAAGACGGACTTGACCGAGAAGGACGGCGTCTACACCTTTGCATACTCGGACGCTTTCTTGTCCCTGAACTATATGTACAAGTCGACGACGGGGAAGCTGGACGACGTTCAGGTTGAGTGCCAGACGCTTGGATACTCATTCCGCCCGATGACGGGCGGCGGCGTTTTCTTCAACTCGCCGGGCGGCGATATGGTCGCGCCGGAGCGATTCGAGCTTGTCGAGTGCAAGAAGGATGGCGACACGGTCGTATCAAAGTGGAAGATTTCGGCTGGGGCGCGTTCCGCGGAGGTCACATACGTCTTCCGGCTCTGGCAGAAGTCGCTTGTCGTTGACGCCATCTGCCCGGGGGGCGGGATCGGCGCGTTCAGGATCGGCGGCGCGGTCGGCGCGCCGTCGCCCAGGCTTGTCACCGTGCCGTACATGTGCTTCTCCAACTTCAACGCGGACCGCCCGGCCGTCCTCGTCATGGGGACGCCGGACAAGCCGCTGTTCGCAACGGGACTGATGGACTGGTACCGATCCAACGCCTCGCAACTGGTCTCTGTGACGGAGATCGCGGACGGACGGGCCGTCTTCAACGGGGGTTCTGTTTATCGCAACAAGACCGACGGGAAATACAACGACTGTTATGAGCGACTATTCCTGACCGTTTCTCCACATTTCAAGGAAGTCCTGCCCAACATTCCGAATCCGAAGTCGCCGTGGATGCACGTGGCCGGGGAGAGACTCTGGCACGCCCACGGCGCGACGAATCGCGAATCCGATTACGCCTTCTGGAAAAACATCGCGCGGCACGGCATGACGAAGGTCGTCATCACCGACCATGAGACCGGCTGGCGCGACGGCGGAGAGAGTTTCACGTTCCGCACGCGCACCGCTCCCGGAAAGGGCGGGGACGAGAGCCAGAAGTGGTACTCCGACGCGATACAGAAACTCGGCTTCGTCTATGGCATCTACAACAACTACACAGACTTCGCTCCGGTGAACGAGCACTGGGACGAGGACTGTGTGACGCTGACTCCGGAGGGGCAATGGCGCACGGCATGGCCGAGATGCTACAACCCAAAGCCGTCGCGGGCGGTCGAACTTGAGGCGCGGCTGGCCCCGATCATCCAGCAGAAGTTCAACCTGAGCACGGCATACTGCGACGTGCATACCGCCGTCTCGCCCTGGGACTACTGCGACTACGATCATCGCGTGCCCGGCGGGGGGACTTTCGCTGCGACGTTTTATTCCTACGGTGAGATCATGCTGCACCAGAAAAAGACGTGGAACGGGCCGGTCTACAGCGAGGGAGGGCAGCACTGGTATTACTGCGGTCTGACGGACGGCAACTACGGCCAGGATACTCAGGGGCGTCTGCCGTGGAACCCGTGGCTGGTGGATTTCGACATGCTGAAGCTCCATCCGCAGTGCTGCAATTTCGGCATGGGCAATCTTGAAATGTTCTTCGGGCGCGATTTCGACATTGGACGAACTCTGGAGGAGCGGGACGCAAACCTGAACCGTTTCCTGGCCGCGACAATCGCCTTCGGGCACACTGGTTACCTGGTGCGCGACGGCGGAATGCGCAACACGGTCCGCAGCTACTTCATGCTCCAGCAACTCCACAAGAATTACGCCCAGGAAAACGCCGTGAAAATCCTTTATGCCGACGCGGACGGGAAATGGCGGAACACAACTTCCGCCGTCGCTACTGACGCCTTCAGGCGCAGCCATGTGGCGACGACATATGCGAACGGGCTTGTCACTGTCGCCAACGGCAATCGCTCTGAATGGTTGAAATACACGGACGGTGACGACGAAATTTCTCTACCGCCGAATGGATACTACGGTTGCCTGAGAGGCAAGGACGGGAAGCCGCTGATCACCGTCAAGAGCGGGATGATTGACGGGCACATGGCGGATTACGCCGAGACGCCGGAATACATCTTCGCGGACGGACGCGATATCTACACGCGATTCCCGAAGATGGCGACGGACAAGGCCCTGATCGCGCTGTTCCGGGAAGGGGGCAAGGTGGAGGTCATACCGGTCGGGGCCGGCGGGCGATTCGCGGTCGCGCTGGACGGAAGGACGGCGACGGCCGAAGCGCTGGACGAGGCCGGGAAGAGGATGGGCCGCGCGGTCATAAGGCTGTCGCGCGGGCTGTGCCACATTACGCCGGTTGACGGCGCTTTCAGCTACGTCCTGACGCCGCAGGATGCCAAAGGCGCGGAGCTTTCATGTGCAAGGGAATGCGTCGTGCCCGGAGAGACTGTGGAGGTTAAGGGGAAGAAGACATACAAGCTCGATGTCCCGCCTGACGCGAAGCCGGGGGAGACACTGTGGAGGCAGTATGACAGCGCGTGGATTGACTTCCCGGTCAGGGCGCTGGCGGACGTTGACATGAAGTTCGCCAAAGGCGGGCTGGAGGTATCGCTGAAGTCCAATCTTGCCGGGAAGGTTGAAGCTGAGATTTCCGCGGCGGGAAAGAAGCAGAAGCTCGCCCTCGCGCCGGAGGCGATATGCGCGGCGATTCTGCCGGTTGTGGCGCCGGACAAACCGGGGTTGAAGATGCTCCAGTTCGCCGTCAAATCCGGTGATTTGAAGATGGAGCGGACATACTGGATCAGCAGCGCATCGGCGATGCCGAAACTCGCAGAGATGCCTTCGCGCTTCGATATGAGGATGCGCTTGCGCGGTGGGGAGGAGACGGCGATGAACAGCGCGACGGGCGCAAACGCCTACGATCAGAAGTGCACATGCGGCGAGGTCGAGAAGAAGGGCATCGCCATGCACCCGCCGTGGATGAACGGGGTCGGCTATTCCGCGCTGGTCTTCGATCCCGTGACGCTTCCGGACGAATCGCCCGCCGCGTTCCGCTGTCAGGTCGGCAAGCGGGACGGAAGCTATCTGGGGGACGGGGTGCTGTACAAGGTTGCGGTTCTGGACGAATCCGGCGCGGAGACGGAGCTTGCAAAGGTTCACGTCGAGGGTCACAAGTGGCTGCCGCTTGAGGCCGATCTTTCAAAATGGGCGGGAAAGCGAGTCCGGCTGAAGCTGATCGTGGACGTGGGCGTGAAGGACGATTCATCCGGCGACTGGGCAGCGTGGGCGGATATGAGGATCGAAACGCTGAAGCCGACGCTCGTTCACGAGATCGAGAACCTGGGCGCGGGGTCGGATTTCGCGCGCGGACCGTTCCACCGGGACGGCGTGAAGGCTGCCGATCTGAAGAAGGCATCGCGCGGCTGGCTGCGTTTCAAGGGCTGCGGGATTGAGGGAACGGAACAGTACGCCATAAACGCGACGGTGAACGACGCGCCGCTGGGTCGCGCGCCGGCGGCGCGCGGAAGCGAAGCGAACGGCGAGTGGGCCGAGGTCCGGATGCCCCTGCCGGACGAGGCGATCCGGACGCTTGGGATGCGCAACATAGTCAAGCTTGACAACGTTGGGCGCGATTTCTACAAGGTCAAGGATTTCTGGATCGAGCTTGAAATGCCGGGCGGGAAGCGCTTTTCCTCAATGATAAGCGCGCGTGTTTTCACGCAGCCGATAGGCTGGCCGTATTCCGAGGGGACATGCGTTTCATTCGAGGAGAAGGTGGAGACGGAGTTGAGGTTTGAAACGGAGGAATAAGAACCTGTAAATAAAGGTGCTTCACATACTTGACAGTGAACAGTAACTGGGAATAGCATTATGGTGTCAACTTTGATGCTGTCGGGAACATAAGTCTTAGCTTGGAAGATGGCAGAAGAAACATTGCGCCTCGACATCGCCGATCTGGCTTGCGGTTCTCCCGGCTTAACACCTGAGGAAGGAGAAAGTAGGGGGCAAGCAGCGAGTGTTTGCATGGTAAATCAAGGTCACAACAGCCCCACGCCGACTAGATTGTCCGGAGACTACAGTCAGATCTGTGATCTTGTCTGGAAAACCCCCAATCAACAAGCGACGCGATGTTGGAATGACATGCAGGAAGCAACTGAGCGTGGTGCATACGGCATAGCTGCACTGATCGTCCAGCAATTGATGGGCCTGTGGATCGTTGAGAGATCTAGGAAAGGAACAGGATTCGACTTCTGGCTGGGTCCAAGGGGTACAGACGGCCTGCTTTTCCAAGATAAGACCAGACTCGAAGTTTCTGGCATACTTAATGGGGATGACGCAGACATATCATACCGGTTAGAATCTAAGGTTAGGCAGATGCGGCGAAGCACAGGTCCGGGTGTCGCCATTGTTGTTGAGTTCGGCAGTCCTGAATGTCGGATTCGCAGAACATGTTAGAGATAACCGTGCTACATAGAGAGGCCATGAGTTTGGCCGATAAGGCTGATGCGGCTCGTCGCCAAGGCGATAAAGAACGGGCAAGGGATTGGCTGCGTGAGGCATTTAAGAAGGAGCGCGATGCTGCCACTCAAGCGGGGAAGTCCTCCTCGATGGAACCTACTCGTTCAATACTACTGAGAAGCGCAGCATCTCTGGCTCTCGAATGTGGTGATATGCGTGACGCCGAGCAAATAATCGCTACGGCTCTTGCCGGTGATCCTCCTGAGTGGGTGGCTGATGAACTCCGAGACCTGCTGGAAGACGTGAATATGCAGCGTCACCACGGCTTGAAGGGCTTAACGCTTGACAATCGCGAGTTCCAGATGTCTCTCGAGGGACCCGCCATCGGTCACGGAATGACGACCAGCAAGCTTTTTCTCCAACGCGTGAAATCCCTCCAATCTCTGGTGATTAGAACTGCTGATCGCTTGTGGAATCAGGATTTCTGCGAGCCGGCGGGCAAGAGCAAGGTCGAGCTGTATATCAGTGTTCCACGAGCCGCGAGTTTCGCAGTTTCATTTCGGGTAGGCGGATCGCAGAAGTGGTTCGACCAGCCAGGCATGGTTTCTCCCCAAGCACTGGTCGCTGATATGTTAGATTGCATGGACTTGCTGGATAAGAAAGACTTCGAACAACTGAAGGATCGCATAAAAAAACCTTCGTACTTCAGGGATTTCGTGGGGCTTGCAGTGAAGATAGCACCCGACGGCAAGAAAGTGAAGTCGGTCGGTTTTGTCAGAAGCGACGGCTTGGCCGAGAAGAAAGTGGTAATGACTACTCCTGGGCACGAGATCAAACTACGCGGGGTTAAAATAGAGACTGAGGAGACCGCCGACAGTGTCGTCTACGAAGGGATTCTACTAGCGGCCGATGCTACAGGACGAGATATGGGTCGGATAAAGATAGTGGCAAGCGATGGTACTCATGACGTGAGAGTGATCAAAGGAGAAATGAACGAAATGGTGAAGAAATATTTTGCCATGAAAGTTCACGCTACCTGCCGTGCGGTAGACGGAACAAATGAACTACAGAATATTGAACCTATCGGGGAAAACCTATCTTAACAACAGTAACGCACCTCGCTGAGGATTACTTGATCGCCTTCACGACCTGCCTGAATGATTCCCCCTCGGCAACGCGCATCAGTTCGAACAGCGCGGCCTCCATGCTCTTGAGCTTCACGCCCTCGTCGCGCATCATCTCGATGCCGATATCACGGCTGGATTTCGTCCGGGATGAGACGCAGTCGGCCACGACGTGGACCTCGCAACCGCGCTTCAGCAGGTCAACCGCCGTCTGGTAGACGCAGACGTGCGCCTCGATGCCGGAGAGGAGAATCTGCCTCCTGCCGAGCGATTCCAGCGTCTGCGCAAAGAGCGGCTCCCCGCAGCAACTGAAGCTCGCCTTCGGAATCGCGACGCAGCCGGAAAGCGCCTCGGCGATTTCCGGGATTGTCCGTCCGAGCTTGTCCGGCAACTGCTCAGTCCAGATTATCGGGACGCCGAGGATTTTCAATCCCGCGATGAGTTTGCGCGTGTTCTCGAAAAGTGTTTCCTTCTCGTGCGCAAGTTGCGCCAGCTTGCCTTGAATGTCTATCACGACCAGCGCGGTGTTCTCGATCTGAAGCATGGCATTTCTCCCGGAACATTTTCGACGCAATCACGCAGGGGCAGAATGGGAACCTGCTACCACTAACACCAACGAACGTCCACTACGCCTTGACGCCGAGTTTGAAGAACTCATTCGCGTTGTCAAACATCCAGGCGCGGGCAACCTCCTTTGCCTCGTCAAGATCAAGGTATTCCATCTCCACCATGTCGGACAGCGCAATAGCGATGTTGTCGCGTGCGATCTTTGCGTGCGCCCATGACATCTCGACCTGTCCGCAGTAATCCGACCCGTAGCCGTGAATCTTGCCATGCGGGACGCTGGAGAGCGCCTGCTTGAACATGTTCTGGCAGTAGACCGGGTCAATGATGTTGGCCCAGCAGAAGTCAATCGCGACGTTCGGGAAGTTTTTGGCGAGGTAGAGCAGTTCGCCGGAATACGGCCAGTTGGCGTGGAAGAGATCAAATTTCACGTCGCGATGCAGCTCCAGTACCTTCGTCAGATGGACGGCGTTGGTCTTGGCGATGTCGTTGCGGATTCCGGCCATGTGGCCTGTGTGAATCTGGACGGGGAGTTCCATGTCCCGCGCCATGCGCATGAATTCGTGGAAAAGGAAATCGTCCAGCGGCTTGATCTGGTCGGGGTAGGACGCACGGCGGCGGGGATCTTCCACGATCCAGTTGAAGACGGCCTCCGCCTCGGCGCGGGTCGGGTTGCCGTAGTCCAGAGATCGCGAATACGCGCTCTGGTCCTTGAAGGCGACGGCGCCGAAACGCTTCCAACCTTCGAAAATTTCGCGGCAGGCGGCAATGTATTCATCCAGGCTTGTCACGCGCCTGTTCAGCGGGGCGACCATGCTCTGAACGCCGTCATAGTTGCAGATTGCGTGGTAACCGGGAATGCCGATGACGAGCCGGGCGCGGGGCGTGAGTTTCAGCGTGCCGTCGAGAACCTTGCGCGTGTCCGGCCAGACGTCTTCCAGGCGCGCAGCGATCTTCGCGTCCTCGAGAATGCCCTCGAATACGGACGGGGCCTGGAGGTTGAGCATCTTGTCCTTGATGCGGGCGTAAGACTCTCGGGTAAGGTCGTCCTCGCCGTAGAATTTCTTGATGGCGATTTTCACGACGCGGGCGTAGCCGGTGTGGCGGGAGCGCTTCCATGCGCGTTCGAATGCCGCCCATCTCTCTTCGAATGGGCGTTCTGTAACACACATTATGTCCATATCGCGATCGGAAGACGCGCTATGAAGATCGCTCGCGAAGTAGCCGGTCGCGGCCATCTGGATGGGGTCGGCGTATTTCGGCCCGCATTCACCGGAATGATCGTGGCAATCAATCAGCGGGACGGTTCCCAGATATTCCCTCAACTTACCGTAGCATCTTGCAGCGCCTTTCATGGGTTCCCTCGCGTAAAAGAAAATGCGCCGGAGCAGGTTTGAAACTTTCCCAACAGGCTATTCTCGTTATTTTTCCGCGGCTTTGCCGGCCCTTCTCCCGCCCATCCCGCCGCCCTTTCCTTTTCGTCCCCCGCCCCCCTTCTTGCCGGTCAATTTCTGTATCAGTCCATCCTTGCCGACTTCCGGCTTCTTGCCGTCAACCTCCGGACGGGGGGTGAATTTCGCAACGCCGGGAGGGGCTTCCCTCGTCAACGGATTGCCGTCAAGCTTCGGCTCGAACTTGCTTGTGTCAACTCCGAAAAGATCGTAGATCGTCGGCGCGACGTCCACGCGCAACCCCCCGCGAATCACCTTCTTGCTGTTTGTCGCAAGCGTGACGTATGGAGCGTAGCTGTGTCCCTTGGCGTCCTCATTGAAGCCGTGATCGGCGGTCACGACGATGATCGTCTTGTCATAGACTCCCTGTTCCTTGAGTTTGGCGATGATCTTGCCCGTCCATGCGTCGTTTGATATCAGTGCGTCGTTGTACTCCTTCGAGTTCTCGCCATGCTGGTGGCCGCTGTGGTCAACAGAGGCGAAGTGGACGAAGAAGAAGAACGGCTTGCCCTTGTATTTGTCCAGGTATTCCAGCGCCTTTGCGCCGACGGCTTCGTCCTGCATGAGGCCGAATTCCCAGACCTCCAGCGCTTTGTGCATGTTGTAGTAGGGGGACGCCGGCGTGCATGCGTATTTCACGCCGTTTTCCTCAACTATCGTGGCGGACGGCCCCTTCTTCGCGCCGGGCTGATCCTGCAGGCCCTGGCCCTGGACCTTGTCTCCAGCCCTGGCCGGCCCGGTGTATGGAACCTTTGTTGGCGGGTTAATTTCTCCGCAGTGCCCCTTCTTGCCGATGATGGCGCATGTGACGAAATCATCCTTGCCGTAAATGGCCTCCAGCCTCTCGAAAATGCTCAGCCCCAATGGGATTGTATCGAACTTTCCGTTGCTGTAGACGCCCGTTACTTCGGGATTATAGCCGGTGAGAATCTGGCTCCAACCCGCCTTCGTGTCAGTCGTTCCGATGATGTCTACGTCCACCATCGCGCCCTCATCGGCCAATGCCTTGAGGGTCGGCAGTTCGCCGCGCGCGAGGCATTCCTTCACGTGGTCGCGTTGCGCGCCGTCCCACCCGACGAGGATCACATTGACGGACGGCTCCGCGCACCGCGCAACGGCGGCCAGGAACCACACAGTCAGAACAACTCCGAACAGGGCCAACCGTTTTCCGCGCATTTTCTGCTCCTTATGCAAATCGCGCCGGTCAATGGACCGGCACGTGCGGCTGACCGTGTTCCGGGCCTTCATGGGAACCAGGTCTTGCCGCCGGATTTTCTAATATTGGCGATTATCGTGCCGACAGGAGAGGCATGTCAATCGGATGACATCGGCGCTCTGCAGGATCAATATCGCCCCTGATCCCTCATATGAATGACGATTTCGGACAACGGCTTGCCCTTCACGTTGAGTGAAGCGCGGAACTTGGACATATCTGGAAAAACATGATGAGGTTTCCTGCCCGCGCCAATAATCCGCGCAACTTCTTTCCCGCGTCGCGTGATTATGACGGTCTCACCCGTGGCAGCGCGATCCAACAGACTGCCCAACCTTTTCCGCGCTTCCGATGCTGTGACTCTCATCACGCTCTCCTTTTCACTTCCTGTCTCTGCATACGTTCTCCGCCGGGCGTCCCCCGGGCATGTCCATCCTGGGGCGTTTGCGCAGCATTTCCAATACGGGATCGAATGTCGCAAGCATGGCGCGGTAGTCCGGATCATCCTTCCCCTTGAAGACAGCCTCGCCGCATTTCTGAGTCCCTCCGGCCGATTTCGCAAGCGGGGCCAGCAGGAAATTATTTAAATGCGGTTCCGTTATCCTTGTCCATTCTCTGCGCGGAATCCGCCCCCCCTCGTGGCAGTGGGCGCATCGCCTGGCGGCGACATCGCTCAGGACGGCATCAAGCTTGTCCGGATATATCCGTCTGCATCCGACCATCTCAGGATATGCCGTCTCGCTGCTGCTGTAATACGGCACGTTCAGGTCAATCCAGGCCAGTATCCGTCGCCGCTCGGCGTCGCGGAGCGCTATTCTCGGCTTGCCGTCCTTGTCCGGGTGGCTCGAAAGGACGATTTCCGCGAGTCTGCTTCGCGGCGAGCCCCAGGCCTTGGGCGTTACTTCAAGGATGTTCTGCTCTTGTCCGTTATAAGTCGGAATCCAGTTCACGTACGGGCTTCCGGCAGGCCCCTGGTTGTCCCGCGCAAGCGTCTCGTAAGACACGTTGAAGTAATCCGTCCTGCCGCCTGTCAGGTCAACCCCAGTCGGAGCGTCCAACGAGTTGTGGCATCGGACGCAATGGCGGTCAAGGACAGGCTGCACGACGTCTGTGTATGAGAATCCCCCTGCGCCCCATTCCGGCGGTTCAAGGTCAAGCGGGCATTCGTTCACCGCTGGGGACAGGCGTCTCGCCGGAGTCTGGAGTCTAGGCTCATGGCATCCGACGCAGCCCTGTGTCTCCCCCGGCATGAGGTGCGTGAAGCTGCGCATCCTCTGCAACGCCCGCCCCTTGGAGTCGAGAACCATGAAGTAGATCGGCGATTCGGCGGGGACGTTGAAACAGGCGGAACCGTCCTCGGATACCGGAACCTCGCCGATCACGTCCTTTGCGGCGTAGGTCGCCCCGCAGGAAATCACGGGAAATTGGAATCCGAACGCCCTCAGGTTCGGATCAACCCGAACAGTTTTCTGCGTCTCCCGCACGACGCGTATGCGATTGACCTCACCGCGCTTCACGACCGGCTCAAGCCCGGCGTAGACGTCCTGCAGGTAGACCGTCGCGCGCCCGGCGCGCTGCGAATCGGCGGCCAGGGTTGAGGGAATTGCGGGGGGGCGTCGGCGCGCGCGGACCGGCTGGGCGCAGAAATACTGCATTCCATCCTCCGGCGCTTCAAGAACAAGGGACTGGCAATCGCAGGAGAAAGTCCTGACCAGCAGCGGTCCCTTGATCGAGCAAAGCAACCTTTCGGCGTCCAGCGGAATCGGCGAGCTGTATTGCTTCGCGCCGTCCGTGTTTCCGTTGCCGGCGTTGACGGAGGGGACCGGGACGTCGGGCGTGATATTGGTTATGGCTTCCTGCGCGTTGACGCCGCGCGAGCGGTCAATCACCCCGAGCGCGCCGCGCGTCGGGCCGTTGTGCCCGGTCATCGTGCAGACGATCTTTTCCGTGCCGGGAATCTGCCGCGCCTCCATGAATGTGCCGGGCGAGATGACCCTGTTGCCGAAGTATCCGGCCAGTCCCGTTCCGTCGGGATTGATCGTCCACAGACTTTGGATCGGAATCGCCGGCTTGTCCACGTATTCCCAGCGGCTGTAGATGATCCGTCCGTCGTCCAGAACGTAAGGCGTGAAGTCATTGAGATAATTGGCCGAGAGCCTGCGGACGTTCGCTCCGTCCGCGTCCATGCGGTGGACTACGCCGACCGGCGCGTGCCAGCAGTAGGCGAACTGGGGCGAGCGAGTGCTCAGGAACGCGACGCCGCCGTCCGGCAGCCAGCAGGCGTTGTAGTCATGCCAGGGGCCGTCCGTAAGCTGTTTCAGCCCGGAGCCGTCAACGCCGACCTGCCAGAGGTGATACCCTTCTTCTGCCTTTCGCCGCCAACTGAAGAGCGCCGTCTTCCCGTCGAAGGAAAGATCGCAATCGAGAATCTGCCCCTCATGGCTCGAAACAAGTTCCAGCGGAGCGTGAGTTTCGCGCAACGGAATGATGTAAAGTCCGCCGCCGGGGCGAAAGCCTTCATAATGATAGGTGTAGACGTGCGATGCCGTTATTTCGAATCGCTTGATGATAAGGAGGCGCTCAACGTCGAAAAGCAGGACTTCGCGTTGAAGGCGGACAAGATCGTCGCTGGCTGAAGGCCGGCTGGCCGGACGATTCTCTGCTTCCGCCAACCGCCGCAAGTGCTCCTCGCGCAACCGGTAATCCGAGCCGTGTAATTCCCCGAGTCGCTTGATCAACGCTTTCAGCCCCGCCGGATCAACATTGTCTATCTGCGGCATGGAGGCCAGCGCCTGGCGCCGTATAAGGCGATCCAATTCTGACTGTGACGGGACCGAGCCGAACACCTGCGCTTCCGACGCGCCGGGATTCGCGCCGCCGTAGGAACTTGTGAAGCGTAGAGTCAGCGAATTCGTTGAGACTGGGGACGGGAAGATGATGAACTGCGGCCCATGCCGCATCTCAAGACGGCCTGAACAAACCGGGGACGGCGGGTTGCCGGAGAGAACCTCATAGTCCTTCCAGCACTCCGTCATCATCCAGGCCGTGCGTCCGTAGTAGACGACGCAGGCGATTGAAACAGGCTCTTTCCAGACAAATTGCAGCATTGCGCCGTTACGGTGCGTTTCCCCGACTACGCACCATGCCTCGCCCGGATCGCCGCCCCCGCCTGCCGGAGTCACGCGGCCGTCAGCAACGAATCGCGCGGCATAATCCGGACTGTATTCGGAATCGGACGTTATTGTCGCTCTTGGGGCGAGGTTTTCGGGAAGCCCCTCGCATAAGGCAACGCCCGCCCCCGCCAGCACAAACAGGGCGGATATCAATAGCGCGCAGAATATTACCCCGCGCTTCGATTTATGAGAGTTCATGGGTTGTGTGGATGCGGAATGTGACATTGGAAGTTTCATCAAAGCTGGTTCATTCTACATGTCCCCCAGGTCCAAGGCCAGAATTGACCAACAGCGATCAACACCGTATAGTAAGGTTAGATTTGAAGGAGGCCGATCATGCAAGTGCTTGTGAATCTGATCTACGATGAAGAATTCAAGGGCTATGTGGCTGATGTCCCCCAGTTGCCGGGTTGCATGAGCCAGGGGAAGACGATTGAGTCCGCCATGCGCAATGTGAGGGAGGCTATTGAGCTCTATTTGGAAACCCAGCCGCTAAAGAAGGCATTATCTTTGAAACCGGCGCTGACTACTGTGATCGAGATTTGAGATGGGAAGGTTGGCGGGAATATCTGGAGCGCGAGCGATAGCGGCTTTTTGTAGGGCCGGCTACCGAATTGCCAGGCAAAGGGGCAGCCATGTCATTCTGGAAAAGAATGGAGCGCCCTGCCTTGTCATTCCGATGCATCGTTCCGTTGCTCCAGCTTTAATTCGCGCCCAGATAAAAAGGGCTGGATTGACTGAAGCGGTATGGCGTTATTAAAGTAAAATATAATATATTATAATTATTATAGTTGGTGGCTATATGTTCATATTTTATCAACGCCCCGCAATTATCAGACAATGCCAAGACTCGCCAGACTCGTGAAACCGTCCCCGCCGATTATGACGTGATCGAGCGCCTTGATGCCGACAAGCTCTCCGACCTCCTTGAGGCGTTTCGTGAGCGCGATGTCTTCCCGGCTCGGCGTCGGGTCGCCGCTGGGATGATTGTGAACGAAGATGACCGCCGCCGCGCTTTCCCGTATCGCCTCGTTGAATATTTCCCGCGGGTGGACCGTGCTAAGGTTCAATGTTCCGGCAAAAATCCGGCTTGTCTTAAGCAGTCGGTGTTTCGTGTCCAGCAGGACGACGTGGAAGGTTTCCTGTTTCAGGTCCCGGAATCCCGCCCGGAAGTAATCGAATACCCGCTCCGGCGAGTCGAAGAGATCGCCCGTCCTGGCCGTTTCGCTTGACGCCCGCCGCCCAACCGCCAGCGCAGCCAGTATCTGCGCGGCTTTGGCCTTGCCGATGCCCTTGACCTTCGTTATTTCCGGCGCGCCGGCGCGGCTCAGGTTTCTGAGCGATCCGAACCGCGCCAGCAGTGCATGGGCAAGCCCGACGGCGCTCATCTCCGGCGTTCCGTCGCGGATGATTATGGCCAGGAGTTCGGCTTCGGACAGCGCGTCCGCCCCGCATTTGAGGAGTCTTTCGCGCGGTCGCTCGTCCTCGGGAATCTCCTTCAGGCTCGGACGTTTGTTGAAGCGATTACATTGCTCCGAAAGATCGCATGAAAGGCACTGCGGCTGCGCCGCGCAGGGAGCTTGCGGCCCGGCGGCATATGGAATGAGCATTTCCATGACCTGACGTGCGTCAATCCTTGCTCCGGCGACCTCGCTCAATTCTGCCGCAACCTTCTCCATCTCCTCCTCAATGTTCCGCCCGCGGACGGATTGAGGAATAATGCCGAGTCTGCGCAATATGCGCCCGACCTGTCCGCAATCGCCCGGCTTCTCGCCGGGGCCGGATTCCGAATCGGCCGCTTCAGCAATCCCCACCGCGCTCGGAAGCTTTGCCGCCAGTTTTTTGATAAGCGCCCGTCTCTCCGGTTTCATGGATTCCTCCCCGCGCCCCGCCACTCCGGGTTTCACTTCCGATTGAAGAAATCCATGTTCTCAACCGGCTCGTTGTCCAGGTCCCGCACGAAATACCCGGACGGAATCATTCCCCACTTGATTTTCCCAACCGCAGGATTGAGCGTCACGTCGCCCATCCAGACGAAAACGCTCACTCCCACGTCCTTCTTATAGACCTTTATCAGTCCGGGCCAGAGCGTCCCGTCCCGCTCGGAGTAGTCCTCGAACTTGACGACCGTGACGGCTTCATCCCGCTCGTTGAAATCAGCTACGCCCGTTACGACCAGGCGCGAGGCGTCCACCCACACATCCCTGACCGAATGCCCGTCGCGCTTATACCGCAAGATGAAACTGTTCTCCCACCTGTCCATGACGGGCTGGATGTCCAGCCCGGAGGGAGGCGGTTCCCCGGCAAAACCCTCGAAAATTTCGTCCGGCCAGAGCAGGAAGGGCAATCGCGCCTTGACCTTGCGGCTGCCGACGGCGGCCTCCTTTGTCTCGAACAGCAGAAGCACGAACCGGCCGTCCGCGACCTTCAGGTCAAACACGTCCTTGATGACCTTCTCAGCGCGGACCCATAACTGGTCCTCGGCAAGGTCAATATAGATCGAACCTGTGCAGGTGAAAGAGTCGTCGGAATCCGGGCCTTTGACCCTGAACTTGAAGGACGCATCCCCGACGGACATCGAGTGGAACGCCTGACGCCGGGCGCGCAGGACTTCCATTACGTCCGGCAGCGGACGGTCGGGGGCAAGAATCTGCTTCTGGCAGCAACCTGAGATTGCCGGCAGAAAGAGCGCTGCAAGCAGCAGCAGGGATGCCTTTACCGAGGAATCCGCCATTAGGGACGGCATTTTCAAAGCGGATCTCATTGGCTCCCTTTGCGCGTTCAATGCCGGTCTAGTCCTGCTTCCTGGGGGATGGTCCGACGCATTTCTCCCGCATCTCGGCCCACTTGCGGGCGCATTCGGACGCCCACGTCACGCCAGCGGCCGGAGTGGTTCCGAGATAGGCCAGCGCCTGGTCGCACAACGCGCCGGCATCCTCTCTTGCCTTCAGCGTCTGCTCGGGATTGCCCGCCAGGACGGATTCCGAGATCGCGCGCATGGCCAGCAGGGCGCGCCGCGCCATTCTGACGTAACCTATGTGCTCCCTGAGCCGCTCCATATTCTCGACGCAGCGGATCGGAACCGGTGTGGCAAGCATCCTGTCAACGATGTCGTTGATCTGCGACATCTCGGCCTGATCCATGAGCGCCAGGTAGTCCGCCGCCCGCATCCGGAAGCAGCATGCGTCATCCCCGAATCTGCCGGGGTCGGCCCCTTTGCCCTCCCTCATGCGGTTCAGTCCGTCCGCGAACATGTTGTAGATTTCCATGTAGGCCGGGCCGGCGTTGCCGAACATGATGTCCGCGAACTCCTGAAGGTCGTTCTTCGGCTCCCCGCCGCGCCCGCAGCGGGACATGGCGAACAGGTTCATGCCGTAAGGCACGAACCTTCCCGCCGAGGTTTCGACGATCCTGCCGGAAACATTCAGTTCGTCCAGGGCCGGCTGATCCAGGATGATGCGCTCGAAAAGCGGCGCAGGCAGATCAAGCATCTCCGCTGATCCGGCGACCGGTTCCCTGACGCGGAATGCCCGCCCCCCCAGGAATGCGGCCCACTCCTTCAGCGCGCCCCAGTAATCCTTGTTGATCCGGCACCTGCCGACCTCGTTGATCCCGTGCGAAAAGCATCTTCCGCCGAGGTCAATGACCGGCTCCACTCCGGGATGAAGTTCGCACCCCTTGGGCGGGCCGAGAGTCGCTCCGGCGAATACCGCGCCAAGGCGCAGGCCGTTGCCGCCGGCAAGAACTCTCTCCGCAACGTCGTTGATGAAAAGGGCGTAACGGAGCGTCTTGTTATGGTCGCGCGGATTGCCGCCGAAGGGGAACCCCCCGCGCGTGGGCGGATCGGTCGCCTCCGCCGGGCCGAAGCGGTCCAGCTTCATGCATCGCTCGCAGCGGCAGACCTCCCTGCCCGGACCAGGTTCGAGCCTTATCGAGCGGATTGCGTCGTTGCCCCGCAGCGTTTTTAGTATGCGTTTGGCGACCTGCGCGGCGGCGTTATCGTCGGCCGTGCAGAACGGGATCAGGAACCGGCTTTCCGGAGCGGCATCCGCCTGCGCGCCGGATGCCTGGTCCTCCGCCCTTGCCATTATCCGGGCGTCGCTCCTGTCCATCCAGTATTCCAGGTCGGTCGCCCATTCCGTGTCCATCATGCGTCGGAACGCCTCAAGGAGACCCGCGCCCCTCAGGAGCTGCGGCGAGACCGTGGGATTAACGAAGGATATGCCGCCGAATCCGGTCTTGGCCGCCCAGTCTATGAGCGAAACTCGGAGCGGGCTGGGGACTTCGCCCCTGGCCTCGAAATCGTTTTCCGGGAAAAACAGGCCGAGCGCGTGACGCCTGGAACGGACGCTCACGCCTCCCGGCGGGGGGAAGTCCAGCGTGCCCACCCGGTTTGCGCTTTCGCCGTTCTCCCCCGGCATGCAGACGCGCACCTCGGCAGGCGGCTCGCGCAGGACGGCGTAGACGCCGTTGAGCAGCGCGTCGCCGGTCGCGCCCAGCATCCACACCGTGTTGCGTTCCCTGACGAGCGTGAATTCGCCCTCTGCCTTCACGTCCTGGCCGTCCAGCGCGCCGGGATGGCGGGACAGATCGGCCACCACCAGCCGGCAAAGGAAGGTGTCGCGCAGTTGAGTTATGACCGGCAGGCGTCCGCCGCTGATCTTGAATATGTACTTCTGAAGCTCGGACGCGGCCAATTCCTCCGTGAGGCTTGGCGGAGACGGAATCTGGATTGTCGCGTTCGGGATCTTATCCTTGACTATGAGCATGTGTTAACCGGCGTGGGTGAAACAAGCTTAGCGGGAATGCGCACAGGATACCAGCGGCGGCGGACTCAAGTCAACTTCGGCAGATTCATGCGTCCCTGATGCGCGCATTAATATCGCGCGGACCCGAAACGACACGTCCCTGCCCGGGGCTTTATCCCCTGCCCAGCCGCGCCAGCAGATACTCCATGAATTCCCGCATGTTGCCCCATGAGATGTCCGGCGGGGCGGCGTGGTCCAGTTCGGGAATGTACCCCCCTGATTCGACAACCGGCGTTATGCGGTCAACCTCCGCGCGCATCGCCTTTCCCCCCGTCGCAACCGCGCGCTTGTCTATCCCGCCGATCATGGCCAGGTCCTTGCCGTATTGCTTGCGGACTTCCGCGACGTCCATTCCCGCCGCCGCCTCAAAGGGCCAAAGGACGTCTATCCCGGCCTCAAGCCAGATGGGAATCAACAGCGTTATGTCCCCGTCGCTGTCCAGGCCGATGTGCTTCACGCCGCGCTTTCTTACCGCTTCGCAGACGCGCTTGTAGTGTTTCAGCGCGAACTTGCGGAAAAGGTCCGGGCCGATCAGCGGCCCGGTGTTGTAGGCCATGTCCTCCCAGAAGGCAAAGACGTCCAGTTCGACCTCGTCAAGCATTCTGTTCGTGATCTCGATCATGACATCGGCGCGCTGTTCCATCATTTTCTCAACCAGCGAAGGCTGATCGTAAAATGCCATGCAAAGATTCTGGAGGCCCATGAGGTTGCGCAGCGGGCCGAAGAACCCGCCCCAGCGGTCGGCAAAGCACATGAGGGGATAATCCCTTGTTTTCCATCCCTTGACCAGTTCGCTCCAGTTCTCCGGCCTTCGTTTCTCGAAATTCGCGGCAAGCCTCTCCGCGCTGAAGGCGTCAAATTCCGCCTCGGTCTCCACAGGGAATTTCAGGAACTGCGGCATGCTGGAGTTGCCGTGGAACTGTTTGAATTCCTTCATCAGGATCCCCTCGTGGTTGATGTAGATCCTGTGGGTTTCGTCCTCCTCAACGAGGCGGTACTCGAAGCGCGGGACAGGGCCGTAGTAGACGCCCGTTCCGGCCACCCAGTCCGTATGGAATATGTCCGTCAGCGACCTGCCGTCCCATCCCTCCTTGCGCCAGCGCTCGCCGGTCTCCGCCCATCCCCCCACTGCGCGGACGAAGGGGACGTCAACCGTCTTGAACTCAATAGCGCGGACAAATCTCTCGCGTAGTGAAAGCTTGTTCTTTTCTTGTTCCATGGCATCAATTTCCTATCATGATTATGACCAATGAACGCGGAATCTCTTAGAGCGTGTATGAAAAGGGGTAAGAAGGTTCTTCGCTTGACGTTTCAAGCACGAACCCATGCCGCTTTCGCGCGCGGTCCGCGTGGGTTCAAAGAACCCTACCTGTCGGCGCCCTTTTCATACACGCTCTTACTCCTTCAGACTTTCCTCGAGGAACTCGATCATGAGCCGGTCGGCGTGCTCCTTGGCGGTTCCGCCCAGACCGTGCCCGGCGCCCTCGTAGACCTGAAGCCTGTTGACGACTCCAGCCTTCGCAAGCGCGTCGTGAAGTACCTCGGCCTGCTGAAGCGGGACATAGGGGTCGGCGGAGCCTTGCAGCGACAGAATCGGCGGATCGCCGGAATCAATGTAGGTTATCGGGGAGACCTTCCGGACCAGCGGGTCGTTGCGATCGCTCACGCCCATGATCATCTCCGGCATATCGGCGGGAAGCCGTTCCGCCGGGTTCGCCGCGAACAAGCCCGGCCACATCGGCATTGTCGCCAGGTCGGTGGGGCCGTAGACGTTGACGACCGCCTGTACCTTGCTCGGCTGGTCCTGCCAGCCGCCGGCGCCTTCCATGCCGTCGGCGGGATCGAGCAGGCCGAGCATCAGGACAAGATGCCCGCCTGCGGAGTCGCCGGTCGCACCGATCCTGTCCGGGCGAATGCCGAACTTTCCCGCGTTGGCCCGCAGGAACCTGACGGCGCACTTGCAATCCTCGACGTGAGCGGGGAGTTTGAACCAGGGCGAGAGTCGGTAATCAATCGTCGCGGCGACGAATCCGCGCTCCGCAAAGAGTTCAACCGTCCAAAGGTGCGCCTCCTTTTCCCCGCCGCACCATCCCCCGCCGTGGACGCAGACAACCGCCGGAAAGAGGCCCTTCCCCTTGTCCGGGAAGGCAACGTCCATAAGCAGCCCGACGCCGCACGTCCGACCGTAGACAACATTGCGTTCGATCCTGACCGACATCTTTCACCTCCGTGGAAGACAGGCTTGTGCCTCAGCGGGCGGGAGGATGTTGCGCCGGCATTATATCGCGCAGCGCATGTCGGCGAAGGAGTTTTCACGGTTTCAGCAGGATGCGCAAAACCTCTGATTTCGAGCGCGCGTCTGTAATCTTTGTGTCTTATGATGTCCGGCTTCCCGACCTTTTCCTCAACATATGCGCCAGCGCCAATCCCGCGGCCATCAGCGCCACCGACGCCGGCTCCGGCACGACCTCGATCAATATCGTCTCCGCGTCCGCCAGGTAAAAACCCTCCCCTGAGA
>JAKLEA010000029.1 GCA_022711755.1 Planctomycetota bacterium | reverse complement strand
TCTTTGTGGACGCCGGTCTCGGCGGCCACACGGTCTCTGGTTCTCTGGTCTCTGTTCTCTGTGGCGCGGGCAAGGGCTTGGCCCGCAGCCCGCGCGGATGATGCACTTCGCCATGCCGCTGGAATGCAAAAAAAGTCCTCGTTGTCTTCCTTCTCCCGGGGGGAGAGAGATGTTTTATAATCGCAGGGAGGCGGGAGGCAGGCATTGCCGCTGTTCGCAATAAGGGACCAATGAAGAACAGGTTATATGATGAGCATCCCCTGAAGTTCCGGGTGGCTTCCCCTTTTCATCGTCGAATTGTTTCGTTATAAGCTGTTTCAGTGCAGATCGTTGGGCTTGCTCGATGGGCTTTTTCTTTTGAGTTGTTCTGTGCAGGCGAAAGCGCCTGCCTTTCATCCAGGAAGACCACATGTCCGACATTACGGGAAATCGTCTGACGCCTGTGTTTGCGGTCATTCTCGGCACGATGGCGACTGGTTGCGCGATTGGCGGCTCCGGTCCCAGAGTCGAGATTTCGGGTAATGCCGAGAGAATCGGCATGGGCCGGACGCTTGAGGTCAGCGCAGCCGTAAAGGTTTCCGAAGGGCAATCCGCTGCGGGATACCTGCTTCTTCCGTACGTTGACGGCAAACGCTGGGGCGCACATGAATTCACCAACGCAGAGGGCAGGGCGACGTTCCTCATTCCGTTGCCCAATCCCGGCGAGCATGAGATCGTCGTCATGGCAAAGGACCCGGTTGAGCCGCCGAGTGAAAAGTGGATATGGAGTTCCGACCTTCGGGACAATCAGAAGGTCTACCTCCAGCGCGTTTTCACGCTGGCCGAAGAGCCGACAAGCGCTGAGTTGTGGATTGCCATTGACGATCAGGCGGACGCTTGGGTGAACGGGAAGACGACGCGACTCTTCGGCGGATGGCAGGGAGCAACGCCATACGCCGTCCCGCAAGGCGTTCTCCGCAAGGGCGAGAACGTGATCTCCGTCGAGGGGCGCAACGGCACGGGGCCGGCGGCGCTGCTGGCCAGGCTTGATACGGTCGGCGCAGCGGGGAAGGTCTCGATTGTGACCGACGGGGAATGGCGTGTGTATAACGAGCAACCGGCGAACTGGCCCGCGAAGGCTGAAGCAGAGGGAACGCTGGCAAAGCAGGTCGGGACGCTGGAACTCGGCGGTTCGGTCTACGCGGTTGACAAGTGGCCGACGCTTCACGACGGCAGTCAGTTCTTCACCGGAGCGGCATTGCCCGAGGGCGCGAGGACCTCGAACAAGATTGCCGTAACCGTCGAGAAGCGAAAGCTTTGCGCCATCAAGACCGATCCCGATCATCTCGTCGGCGTCCAATGGGAGCCGTGGTTCACGCCGAAGGCATGCTGGTGGCAGACGGCCCATGCCGTGCCGCTGATGGGCTTCTATCGCTCGGACGATCCGTCCGTCATCCGACAGCACATGATCTGGCTGATCGAGTCCGGCACGGATTACCTGATCGCCGACTGGACGAACCACATCTGGGGTTGCGAGCATTGGGCCGACCGTCCCGCCGGATCGCAGGAGATTGTTGACGCCACGACCGCCGCGCTGAACGTTCTCGCGGAGATGCGCGACGAGGGCCATCCCGTTCCGAAGATGGTTCTATATCCCGGCCTGAACAACGGCCCCGCGACGACGATGGTTGCCGTAAATGAAGAATTAGACTGGATTTACGAGAACTACGTCAAGAATCCCAAGTATGCCGGGCTGTTTGTCGAGTACCTCGGCAAGCCGCTGGTAATCATCCACAACGGCGGCGGGCCGGGCTGGATTGCCGCCAACGCCAAGGGGGTTCCGGTCAACGAGGAGCATTTCACCGTCAGGTGGCACTCGTCCCAGAACCAGATGTGCAAGTTCCACGAGCAGGGATACTGGTCATGGATGGACGGAAGTTTTGAGCCATGTGTGACTTACTACAAGGGTAGGCCGGAATGTCTGACCGTCTCGACGGCCTTTTTCGCCGACGGCGGATGGCTGAGAGACACGGCCTGCGGGCGACGCAACGGCTGGACATACATCGAGTCAATGAAGGCGGCGCTGCGATATCGCCCGCGCTTCATTGAGCTTCACCAGTTCAACGAATTCGCTGGGCAGCCGGAGGGCCAGGGTTACGGGGAGAAGCACGACGTCTACGTTGACAGCTACAGCGTCGAATTGAGCGACGACTTTGAGCCGGTGTCGCTGACCACGCCGGCCTATCGCGGCAACGGCGGATGGGGTTTCTTCTACCTGAATCTGACGCGCGCGCTGGTGGACATCTACCGCCAGGACACGCCGGAGACGACAGTCGTTGCGGTCAGCAAGCCGAACATGCTGGAGGCGGAGAAGGGGGATTTACTTAAGGTCGTCTGGACATGGGCGGGCAAGGCCCCGGCGGGCATGGACATCGCGATTGACGGGAAGGTTGTGACCGAAAACGCCCCGGGCAAGACGGCGACGGTCTCGCTTTCAGGCGTCTCAAATGGTCGGCACGTTCTGCGGCTGACGGCCAGGGGAACCAAGTCGCGGTACCGGCTGTCATACACCGAGGATTCGCTACCGCTGGAGAAGATGGAGGAGGCATGGGTGGAGGTGGGGTTTGTGGTGGAAGGAAAGTAACGAACAGATAGATACGGGATGTGATGAGTAGATGGGTAATACATGCCCCCTTCCGTCGGACCGACGAGACGGTCCGACACCTTCCCCCGCGTGACGTAGGGGAAGGAAGCTATGGTCTGGCTGGCGACGATTACTGTTTCGACTTGCCCCTGAATCGCGGGGGAAGGAAGCCAGCTATGCCGGTGCGTTCTCGGCGACTGTGCCGGTCAGCGCTGGGGCGCACCTCATGTTTATCCGGCAATAGGCATGTGGTGTGTCAGTGCATCGCGCCTTGCGCGCTGCGCCTTGAGCGCTGCCTTTCTCGCTATCCTCTTCTAGCAAGCTCATAAACCAGGTCATACGCAAACCTCAATTCCTCAATCGTGCAATGGTTCTGCACGAAATGCGTGGTGCAGAAGAGCAGGCCGCCGTCCTTGAAGATATTGAAGACCCGCGCGATTTCGGATTTCAGGAAGTCGAGTTTGCCGAAGCCGATGGTTGTCTGCACGTCCAGTCCGCCCATGACGACGAACCTGTTGCTCCAGCGTGTTTTCTGCTCGCGCAGGCTCATGCCCGCCGATTCCTGCCAGGGATGGACGACGTCGTAGCCGAGTTCGATTATGCCGTCCACGACGGAGTTGACGTTGCCGTCGCTGTGCAGGCTGAGAAATGCGCCGCGCTTTTTGACGGCGTCCGCCGTGATCTTGTGATTCGGGAACATGTGAGATCGCCAGAACGCCGGGCTGAAGAGCAGGCCGCTCTGGCTGCCCCAGTCGTCCGAGACGTGTACCATGTCAACGCCCAAGTCAAGGCAGTTCATGGCGAAGGCGCGGTTCCATTCGGCCTGGCGGCGATAGATTTCCTGAATCTCATCGGGGTACATTGCCAGGCACATCAGGTGGTTCTCGATGCCGAAGATGCCGTTGAGCGCCTCGAATATGCCGGGCGTCTGGACGTAGACGAAACGTCCTCGCTGCTCCTTGTGATGGCGGATGCCGTTCACGATATCGGCGTAGGCGGCGCGATTGTTCGGATCGCTCAGGGGGAGGTCCAGCGAGGTCAACGGGTCAATCGGCCCGCCGATGTCCTTGCGTAGTTTTTCGACCGCCTCGCCGGGGAAGGTTCCCGGCCCGCCGAAGAGATGGGCGAAGTCGAATTCGTATTTGTCCTCGAACGCCGCGACGGAACCGAATGCGGCGGATATCTCTTTATCCAGATTGGCTCCGACCCAGCCGTAGATCGGCGTGTGGTCGGGTTTGCGATGACGGATGACTTCGATGACTCGTTCTCTCGGCAGCATGTTCGTTTCCTTGTAACGCGCTCTCGCAGCGGATGGAGTGGATGTCCCTGCAATACGACCGACCGGCGAGTTAATACCGGGAGATTGCGTTCCCGTCGTCAAAAGCTTTTGGGCTTCGGCGGTTCGGGCTGGTTGTTCTGGCTTGTTTCCTCCGGCAGGAGGCGCATCTGCAGAACGAACGATGTGAACAAGTCCACGGCTTCGATATCGGACTTCAATTCGGTTATCTCGCGCATCCCGCTCGGACCCATTTTGCGCGGATCGCTCATCATCCTGCGCAACCTGTCCCTGAGCTGGTCGCGGTACTGTATGATCTTCTTGCGCAGGTTGGTTTCGCGCTGCTTGCCGATATTCTGGAGTTTTGCCAGCTTCTCCTCCATCGGTATTCTTTCGTCAAGCAGGACGGAATGGGCCTGGGCAAGGTTCTCATCCATGACGTGGATCATGGATTTATGCAGGTCGTCAATATCCTTGATGCGGTCGCGCTTCACCAACTGCGGGCGCCAGCCCAGTCCGCTGGAGGTTGACCTCATCTTCAACGTGCGGTCGTCGCCGGATTTGCGGATGGGGCCACGGCTGGGGAGCGGGCGACGCGGAGGCTCTGGGGCGCCGATCTGCTCAGTGCCGCCTCCCACGTCCATTACGTTCTGTGACGTTCCGCCTGTCGGGTGAGGGGCCAGTTCGTCCCCAAGTTCGGCCTGCGCGCCCTCGCCGAAGGGTATCACCACGGTGTTGCCGCAGAAAGGGCATGGTATCGCGTCTCCGCCGCTCACCTCGGCCTTTATCTTCAGCCGTTTGAAGCAGTTCTTGCAGCGGAATCTTATGTACCCGTCAGGATCTGCCATTCGCAATCTCCCTCGCTCTCAACCAGGTCAACGCCGACAGCCGCAAGTTCTCTCTCCAAGTTCCAGCAACCGACGCCTCAAGATGTCCAGGGCGGTTTTTGCCGAGCGGCCTCTGATTGTATCGCGGTCTCCGCGCATGTGAAGCTCTTTGCAGCGGCAATCTCCGCGAATGTCAACCGCCGCGAAGACAAGGCCGACCGGCTTCTGTTCCGTTCCGCCGTCCGGTCCGGCGATTCCGGTGATGCCGACACCGACGTCGGCTCCGGAGGCGGCGCGCGCGCCGGAGGCCATCGCCAGCGCAACCGGTTCGCTGACCGCGCCATGCTGTTTCAGCAAGTCTTCTGGAACGCCAAGCGTTCTGACCTTCGCCTCGTTGCTGTAGGTAACATAGCACGCAAGCAGGACGTCAGACGCGCCGGGGACGGATACGATGAGCGATGCGGCCATGCCGCCCGTGCAGGATTCAGCAAGGGCCAGAGTGAAACCTTCTTCCTTCATCATGCCGACGAGCGCCTGTGGCAGGTCCCGTCCGTCGTTGCTGATGACCGAATCACCAAGCGCCGCGCGAACCTCGGCTTCAACCTTGTCAAGCATTGCCTCGGCGGATGAATCATCCTCAGCCGTCGCGCACAGGCTGATGGTCACCGCGCCCCAATCCACCGTCACACCCGCCTCGGGGTTGGAATCGCGCTGCATGTGCTTTTCCACGACCTGGCCGACGGCGGATTCCGGGACGCCGTAGACGTTGATGAAGCGTTTCCGGCGGGCTTTCTCCAGCTTGAAGAACCCGGAAATCATCGGCGCGACAACGTTCGTCCACATGTATTTCATCTCGGACGGCACGCCGGGCATGACAATAATTCTGGCGGGACCGATTTCCATCGCAAAACCCGGCGCGGTTCCGACGTCGTTACGGACGATGCGGCAACCTTTCGGAAACATTGCCTGCCTGCTGTTGCTTGGCGGCATGGCGATGCTGCGTTGGAAATACATCTGCCGTATTCGTTCAAGTGAAGGCTCGTCAAGCTCCAGATCGCATCCGCCGCAATCGGCGACTGCGTAACGCGTCAGGTCATCGGCCGTCGGACCGAGTCCGCCTGTCACAATAATCAGATCCGATCGGCCAATCGCCGTTGTCAGGGCGGACCGGATGTCCTCGACGCGGTCTCCGGCGGCCTGGTGAAAGCGGACCGGAATGCCCATTTCCTCCAGGCGCGCGGACAACCATGCGGCGTTTGTGTCCGCTATTCTTCCGCTGACGACCTCGGTTCCCGTGCTGACAATTTCAGCGTTCATTCCTGCGAACCGGATATGTTGCGTCCAAAGCTCCTTGCGCCGGGCTGGTGCTTTCTCCGGGTCCTGCTCTTTCGGTTGATGTTGCGGTTGATTTCAAGAAATCCCTTGATGGATTCCGGATCTGGGAGCTTGCCGTCGGATCCTTCCAGCCGGTTGGGTGAAGCGCAGTTCCTTACGGTCACTTTGCCCTTGTAAATCTCCAGCCCCACATCGCCGCACACAAGGTTCTGCGTTGAATGGAAGAACGCCGAGAGCGCGGCCCTCAGGTTGCTGAACCATAGGCCGTTGAATACAAGGTCGGCGAATTTCTCCGAGAGCATTCTTTTATAGCGTCGAGTTTCGGAATCCAGCGTAATCCATTCCAAGGCCCTGTGCGCCTCATAGAGAATGACTGCGCCGGGGGCTTCGTGGACCTCGCGGCTCTGGCCGCCGAAAAGCGAATCTCCGATATATTCAAATCGTCCTATGCCGTTCAGCGCGCCGATGTTATTCAGGCTTCGCACGAGGTCAAGGGGCTGCATCTCGGCCCCATTAAGCCTTATAGGCAGTCCAGCGTCGAAACCGATTTCCACTCGCGTCGGTTCGTCCGCGCAGACGGTCGGATCGCGCGTGAGCCTGTATGCTTCCGCCGGCGCGGCGCGTCCGGGATCGGCCTCTGCTCCTATAACCGTGCTGGCGCCCCAGATGTTGTCGTCCACGTTCCATCTGCTGTCCGACTCCTCCGGGAGCGAAAGGTTGAAGCGCCGGGCGTATTCCACCATTTCCTCCCGCGATTTGAATCCCCATTCGCTTGATGGCGAAAGGATTTCAACATCGGGATTCAGGCTGGAGAAGGTCAATTCGTATCGGACCTGATCGTTGCCGTGGAAGTGGGATGCATGAGCTACGCAACTGGTTCCGCGTTCGCGGGCGATCCGCATGATTTCCTGCGCAATGGCCGGGCGGGAAAGTGAGGCAGAAAGGAATACCCCGGAAAAATGTTCCGCGTTAGCCTTCATGGTTTCGAAACAGAAATCTCTCAGGAACCTGTCCCGGAGGTCGGCCACATGGCAAGAGTCCGCGCCGGCGGCAAGCGCCCGCTTGCCCACGTCATCCATCCGGCGGTTCTGCCCGAGATTGCAGGCGACAGCGATGACGCGAAAGTCCTTTTTGTGCTTCAGCCAATGCACGCAAAGGTCGGCCTGAAAGCTACCGCCATATGCCATGACTACATATGCCAGGGATTTTTCTCCCACTTCAGAGCGTGAAAAAACGAACGCGCGCAGGATCCGCTGCGACCGGAGAATGGCGCGCGTATGAGAGTCATTATAGAACCGGAGCGCCGGGGGGTCAATGCGTCTGAATCGGACGCAAGATATTAGCGATGCGCCCACCGATAGGATTACGTTGCCGTGCCCCAAAAACTCGACACTGAAGGTCTATTGCTGTGGAAACATGGCGCGGATATAATCCAACAAAGAAACATGAGAGCGTTTGGCGAGACACATGTCCGATGTTGGGATTCTTCGTCCGATAGAAATATCATCGGAGACATGATCTTTTCCAGGAGAGAGAAGATGATCCGACTACGCAACATACCGGCGATTGTCATGCTTATGTTACTGTGCTTCCTGTCTGTGCGGACGCGCGCTGAAAGCATCAAAGATTCCGAATCGGCATCTCACGCCGATGCGGCCGCCTTCTGCAGTCTCATTCAGACGTACGAAGGAGCAGGCTTTCGAATCATGCAGTACAACCTGGCCGTGTTGTCGCACTATTCATACATTCTTGTTTCAGGCAAGGATGCGCTCGTCGTTGATCCGGCGCGGGATATTGACGCCTACATCGAGGCTGCGAAAAAGGAAGGGCTGACGATCAAGGGAGTCCTGCTGACCCACTCCCACGCGGACTTCGTGGCGGGATTCATGGAACTTGCGAAGGCAGGCGACTGCCCGGTCTACTTTAACCAGGCCGGCGGCGCAGCCTACCCGCACGAGCCGATCAAGGATGGCGCTGAGATCGTCGTTGGAAGCGCTGTGATCAGGGTGATCGAAACGCCCGGGCATACGCCTGACGGGATATGCGGATTGGTTTTCGAGAAAGGCAAGGCGGACAAGCCGCTCTTCCTTTTCACCGGAGACACCCTTTTTGTCGGGAGCATCGGCAGGCCGGACCTGATGGGCGGGGCCATGGCCGCAGCGACGCTCGCCTCAATGGCGTTCGACACATGGACGAACAAACTGTCGAAGCTGCCCGATGAAGTCGTTATCCTGCCAGCGCACGGCGCCGGGTCGCTATGCGGCGCGCACCTGAGCGACGATCCCAGTTCCACAATCGGGGCGCAGAGAACCGCAAATCCCTACCTGAGCCATACCGGGCGCAACGATTTCATCATTGCTGTTCTCGACGGTCTTCCGGAAGCTCCGCAGTATTTCAAACATAACGCGGCGATGAACAAGAAAGGGCCGGAGCTTGTGGACTGGAGCGCCCCGCTTCCACCAGAGCCTTCTGCGATTTCCGACCTTGCCGATCCGACGAAGCACTACGTCGTTGACATCCGGGGCGCTGAGGACTTTGCGGCGGGGCACATTCCTAATTCTGTGAATATCGCGCTTCGCGGACGGCTGGAGACGTGGGTCGGGATAATGGTCCCGTGGGAGGCGAATCTTGTCCTCTGCGGTGATGAGAAGGATCTGAAGGAAGCAGCATTCCGACTCCATCGCGTTGGGTACAGGGCCGGAGCGATCTCCTTTGAGAGTGTTAAAAAGTCCGGGATGAGACTCTCCGCCAACAAACCGGTTGTCCCGAACGATCTTTATGCCCAGATGAGCAAGGGCGAAGCGCCCGTGATCGTGGACGTGCGCCTGCCGTCCGAGTGGATGGGTTTCCGCATCGGTAACGTTCTCAACCTTCCGTTAAACAAACTGACCGAGCTTTCGTCGAAGCTGGACCCGTCTCAGCCCATCGTCACGGTTTGCAACTCGGCCTACCGGTCCAGCATGGCCATAGGCATCCTGGAGCGCAATGGCTTCAAACAGGTGAGTAGCCTTGCCGGTGGTTCCGAGGCGTGGAAGAATGCCGGGCTGCCGGTGATTCATGCCGTCGCTCCAGGGGGGACTGCTTCCGTCGGAACGACGGCGCTGCGCAGCGTAAGATTGCCGGAGAGAATTTCCGCAGTTGAGTTGAAGCGATTGCTCATGGACCTGCCGGGGACGTTCGAGATCGTGGATATCCGCCCGCCGGCAATGTTCGCGGACTACAGCATCCCAGGTTCGCGGAACGCCGATATTGCGGACGTCATGAGCAATCCGGCCTACGCGGCCGGAGCCATCCCGCTTGTGTTGGTTGACAGGGATGGGACTTTGGCAATGGCCGTTGCCGGGATTCTCTCTCAGAAGACGCAGAGGCCGATAAAGGCACTCTACGGGGGGCTGGAAGCCTATTGGGAGGAAAGCGGTGCGAGCGTCGGAGTTCCTTCGGGGCGCGTGATGCCGAGCGCCGCGCCGTCCTCGCGCGTTCCGTCGCCGGCTCCGGTGTCTCCGGCAAGCCCCTCAGCTCCGTCCGCCCCAAAACCCGAAACGTCCAAGAAGAAAAGCGCGGGGTGCTGAGATGGATAGCGAAAAACCTCATCCAGTATCGAATCCGTACCTTGCCGGGGTGATGCTGGGCCTGACGCTACTGGCGTCATTCTTGTTTCTGGGAGTGGGGCTGGGCGCGTCGGCTGGGATAGCTCGATTTGCGGCTTTTGCGGAAGGTTGTGTCGCCCCGCGCCACGTAGCTTCAAGCGAATACTTCGGTGCATGGGGGAGCAATCCACTCAGTTACTACCTTGTCGTGATGATGGCCGGGACATTCTTCGGGGGGTTGTTTTCCGCCCTCCTGGCGAACAGGATGAAGATGCGGGTTGAGAAAGGTGTGTCCTGCTCGCGCGGAAGGCGGATGTCGTTGGCTTTGGTGGGGGGCATCATTGTCGGCTTCGCAAGCAGGCTGGCCGGCGGATGCACTTCCGGCCAGGCGCTGACCGGCGGTGCTCTTTTACTCACCGGCAGCCTGATATTCCTGATCTGCCTGTTTGCAGGCGGATATGCCGCCGCCTATCCGCTCAGGAGGCAATGGCATGATTGAGACCTTCTACGCCCGCGAGGCCCTCCAATCCCCAGCCGCCTTCCTCACGGCCTTCACCATCGGCATATTCTTCGGACTGTCGCTGGAAAGAGCCGGATTCGGCAGTTCCAAAAGGCTTGCGGGAATCTTCTATTTCCGCGACATGACCGTTCTGAAGGTGATGTTCACCGGGCTTCTTACGGCCATGATCGGGCTTTCGTATTTCATCGCGCTGGGCCTGGTTCCGCCGGACGGCGTCTACATGATGCCGACGATATACGGAGCGCAAATAGTTGGAGGATTGATATTCGGCGTCGGATTCGTAATGGGCGGATGGTGTCCGGGAACGGCGGTCGTCGGCCTAGCTTCCGGGAGCATGGATGCCTTCGTCTTTCTCGGCGGCGCGGCAGCCGGCAGCGCGCTCTTCAGTGAGACATACGGGTGGATGAAGCCGCTTGCGTCAGCAGGGGAAGCAGGAGTGAAGATGGCTTATGACGGCATCGGGACCTCGAAGGCGGGCTTCGCCTTCGCGTTCACGTTGTGCGCGATTGCGTGTTTCTGGGGCTCGGAATACATTGAGAAAGTCCGTTCCGGGAAGGGCGAATACTTCAATACCCCCTTCCTGCGCGCTTTCTGCGTTGCGATGGTCGTCGCCGCTGGAGGGCTTTTCCTGTTCCCGGAGGCAACCACCTCAGCCGGGGCCCGACAGACAGCAACCGCAATAGACAGCCCGTCGGAGATCGCCTTGCTTCAGGAAATCGCGGACGGCAAGGATCACATTTCACCGGTGGAGCTTGCCGACAGGCTCATATCCAATCCTTCTTCTGTAATGCTCGTTGACGTCCGATCTGCTGAGGAGTTCGCTGCGTTTCACATAAAAGGCGCGGTCAACGCGCCGCTTCCGGACCTCCCTGCTGTAGTATCCGCCAGACCTGCAGGAGCGATTGTCGTGCTTTGTTCCAACGGCATGGTCCACCCGGCCCAGGCGAGGGATGCCCTCGACCGATTAGGTTACAGAGACGTCTATATCCTGACAGACGGCATTGACGGTTTCATCCGGACGTGTCTGAAACCCGCCTCGCTGAGGCCGGAACCTGTGTCCGTGGAAATGGCCGGGAGAATTCGCGCGTGGCGCGCGTGGTACCTGGATGAAGGCCATGCTCCCCCTGCGCCTTCCGCTGCTTCCGCGGTCTCTCAAGCCCGGCAGACAAGAGTGATAAGCGCTGAGGAACTGGCGGGAATGGTGGGCAAACCCGGCCTGAAGGTTGTGGACTGTCGCGAGCAACCTGCCTACAACACCTCACACGTCCCCGGCTCGATCCGGCTTTCAATTGAAAGCCTGCGCGGCACGATCGGCGGCGTTCCTTCCATGCTCCTGCCGAAGGAACTACTGGCGGCTCATATCTCGGCGCTCGGTATCGAGAAGTCCGACATGGTTGTCGTCATCGGAGAGCAGCCCCGTGACGCGACCTTCTTCTGCATGGCGCTGGATAGGCTTGCGCACGAGAACTACGCCATTCTGGACGGCGGGTTCGGAAGATGGAAGGCTGAAGGACGTCCGACCGATTCGAGGCTTCCGGAAATCAATGCCGCCTCCTATGGAGTGTCCGACGGGGCAGATGGATTCACGGTTAGTTTCAGCGACGTTCTCAACTCCTCGAAGGGCAATAGCGCGGTGATACTTGACGTACGTCCGGCGGAGAACTACCGCGGCGAGAAAACGGACGAAGCGCGCGCCGGGCGGATTCCCGGAGCCGTCAACAGGCCGTATACCGAAGACGTCGCGGCGTCGGAAGGATATTCGTCGTTGAAATCAGCCGACGATCTCGCGAAGGCATATGCTGCCGTGATCCCATCGAAGAATACTCCAGTGATTGTCTATTGCCGAACCGGCCATCAGGCCAGCCAGACCTTCTTTGTTCTCAAGCATATTCTCGGCTACAGCGACGTCAGGTGGTACGATGGCGGGTGGACGGAATGGGCGGCAAGGCAGGAACTGCCGGTCGAAAAATAGATTCGCGCGATCAACACGACATTCTGTCGGGTGATGCTTGCGATTGGGGCGTAACGAGTGCAGACAACTCGCATAAAACCGCCCCGGCGACTAGTGAGGTTTAGTTTCAGACATTCACGGCGTCAGTAGTTTCAGCAGCGCCGAGCGATCGAAATGGACTTCGTTGCGCTCGATCCGCCCGTCTCGAATCATGACAATATCAATTCCGTCCGCCTCGACGGTTTCGCTTCCACCGGCTTTGCGGAAGGCGGCATGCCAGAGGATGACCGCGCCCTCGCGTTCCGCCAGAGGGTGGCATTCCCGCAGGGACCATTGCATGTCCCACGCCGCGAAGAGCTTGCGCAGGTAACGGCGCATCGCATCCGCGCCCCGGACTACGCCTCTGGTGTTGGGATCGCGATACTCAACGTCCTCTGTATAACAAGCGGATACGCGATCAAAGTCCTGCGTGTTCCACTCGGAAAGGAAATGCCCGGCATATGCGACGAGTTTTTTCTGATCCATGAGACGCCTCCATTCGCTTAATGGCGCTGCGCGACGGAGATGACAGTCCATTGTGCGCTGAAGTCAATTGGCGTTGTCTGAGCATGATTTTATGATTTGTCAGCGCCGCAGATCAACTCGCATTGGCCGTAAAACAATAATGACATTGCGGAAAAGAAAGCCGTCAAAGCGGAAAAGGACTGGCGGGAAGGCAGCTTTGACGCTGTAATCCGGTAAAGAGATCCGGATTTCTGCATCACAAAGGAGATAATGCGATGAAAATCTTCATTTCAGCGGACATCGAGGGGGCCACCGGCGTCGTCCACTTTGACGAGACCGGGCCTGTCGCAGCCGAGTTTGCAAGGGCCAGGAAATGGATGACCGGCGATGTCAACGCCGCCATTGAGGGGGCGATGCAGGCCGGGGCAGGGGAAATCTGGGTGAAGGACGCGCACGGCAACGGACGCAACATCCTCATTGAGGAACTGCGTCCGGAGGCCAACCTTGTCGCCGGATGGGACGCGCTGATCAGCATGGTGCAGGGACTGGACGGGACGTTCGACGCGCTGCTCCTGATCGGATATCACAGCCGGGCGGGGGAGGAGAGGGGCATCCTGTCGCATACCATGTCCAACTGCGTAAAGGAATTGAATCTGAACGGCCGCGCGATCGGGGAGGCTGAATTGAGCGCGCTCACCGCCGGATACCATGGCGTCCCGACGGTTTTCGTGGCGGGAGACCAGTCGGTGGCCGAGGAACTTTCATTGTTCACAGGCCCGATTCCGCATGCCGTAACGAAATATGCGATGGGCCGGGAGACCGGGAGGACCGTGCATCCGGAGAGGACGCGCGAGGCGATCAGGGCGGGGGTTGCCGAGGCGCTGTCGGACCTCAAGCGCTTCAAACCCTTGAAAATGGCCGGCCCAATCGAGATGTCGGTCAGGATGGCGTTGAGCAAGCAGGCGGACGCGGCGGCGCTGACGCCGGGGGTTGAGCGGCGCGGGCCGGACGAGGTTGCGTGCGTCGTGGCTGATGTGCCAGCCGTCCTGCGAATGTTCCGGGTCATGCTTGGACTGGCATGGAGCGCAAGGTAGCCTGAGTGGATAGAAACGCTCATGCAGAATGCGGATTAGGGCGGCAAGCAACGATCAGTGTACAGACATACGGGGTGGAGGGTATTCCCTCCACCCCCGTTATCTTATACTGGCGTAATGAAGATGATTTACTTGCAACACTCAAGAGGTGTGATGCAGATGTTTCTGTAGGCCACGGGGCCGTGGTTGCCCTGGAACATCAGCGGGCCTTTCGCGGCTTCCTTGCCGGAGACGCCGCCGGGGGTCTTGTCGGGCATTTCAAGGTTCTTGTGCAGAAGCTGTCCGTTCAGTTCGACCTTGATGAACTTCGCGTTGGCGGTCTTCTTGCCGTTTGCGTCGAACTTCGGGGCCTGGAAGTCAATGACGTATTTCTGCCACTCGCCGGGCTTCTTGCAGGCGTTCACAGGCGGGGGGGCCGCTCCGTATATAGCCCCCATGTCTCCGTTGCCCATTTCCTTCTTGCCGTAGCTGTCCAGAACCTGAATCTCGTATTCGCCCATGACGTAGACGCCTGAGTTGGAGCCTTGCGGGACCATAAGCTCAAGCTCGATGTGGCAGTCGCCGAACTTCTCGGTTGAGAAGAAATCCAGACTGTCGCCATGTTTGGCGGCCAGGTTGATCATCGCGCCCTCCCCCTTGGCCTTCTGATCGGCGGTAAGTTCCTTGGAAACAAGTTGTTTCGGATCGGCGGGGGACATTTCGGGGATACCGACGACCCACTTGTTCTTCTCTTTTGGCCCGTTGACTTCCCAACCTGAGAGGTCCTTGCCGGTGAATGGTTTAATTGCCTTCGTATCCTGGGCGAAGCCAGTGCGCGGGGCAAGCAGGGCGGCGAACGCCAAAACGACGATGCACGTCACAATCATGCGGTTCATTGTTTTCTCCTGAAACCTTGTCACGATGCCGGGACATACCGGCGTTTTTCCCAAAGAAGGATTATACCACATCAGGCCATTTGCAATCCGTGTCAAAATCAAAACGCCGGGCATCCGGCAACATGGGCGTGTTCTTATTTGAGCGCCGTCTCGTCTACCACGAAGGATCAAAGACACGACGAATGGACAGAGGGGGGGGTGAATTTGAGATTTCAGAGGCGCGGAAAGATGCGGAAAACACAAATGGGCACGGTCATCCCGACGCATCCTGACGTTCGAATAATATGGTATTGAGCCGCTTCATTCATCGGGCGGCATACCGTCCTCTGTCGTCAAAACGCTGATGACATATGTGCCGACCGGGACACTGAGTACCATGCCCCAGATGCCGAAGAATCTCTCCCCCACGAGAAGCAGGGCAAGGACGAGGAGGGGATGGACGTGCAGGAAGCCGGCCGTGATTTTCGGATTCAGGACGTAGGCTTCCAGAGAGTGCACCCCGGCGATGAAGGCCATGAGCTTCAACACGAGTATGATGCCGCCAGCCTGGGCGCCAAAGAGCAATATGGGGATGGAGCTTATGAACAGGCCGAAGATGGGGATGAATCCGCAGAGGAAGACGAATGTGGAGAGGAGGGTAATGTTAGGAACTTCGAAGAACCAGAGTCCGATGGCGGTGAGGACGGTATTGCACGCGGCGATTATCGCCTGCGCTCGGATCGTTTTGCCCAGTATGTTGCCGAAGGCCCTGAAGTGGGGCGCTGTGCCTATGTAGAAGGTTCTGATATGGCTCTTCTCCAGTTTTTGCATTCCCGATGTGATTCTCTGCCAGTCAATGATGAGGATGAAAGAAAAGATAATGGCAAGCAGGAGTGATATTACGAATTCCCATCCGAATTTGATAACGTGAAGCAGTCCGGCCACGGCCTTCGGCAGTATTTCCTTTGCCGTTCTGGATGCCTCATCCTTGAAGTTGTCCATCAGGGTTATGTATTCCTGAGACCCGATGACGACCTGTGCTTTTTTATCGCCGACGACTTCCCGGATGACAGATTCGACGAATCTGTCAACCTTTTCCTGTGCCTGCTCGTCTCCATCGCCGACAAAGTTGGATAGAATATGGTTTGTTTCTGATATGAATCTTGGCCCGATGTAGACTGCCGTCTCAGTCAGAAGTCCGACAAACAAGGTGAAGACGATGACGGCCGCAAGCTTGAAGTTCAGTTGTGTGTGGCTCACGATCCATTCGACGACGCTCTTCATCGTATAAGTGATAAGGAACGTTTCAAAAATCAGGAGCAGAAATGGACGCAGGACGATAAGGATTCCCAGCAGGATGGCCCAGAGGACCATCTTTTCCCAGTGCGTCCCGAAGAATTTTCCGACTCCCGACGACCTCGGCATGGCGGCATACCTCATGATGTAAAGCGGGAATTGTAACGGATTCCGGGGCGAAGGAACAGGGGACGAGACATGTCATTGTGTGTACTTGGAACAGGAGCGCGCCCGGGGGCAATGCGGGAGACTGCCTTGGAGTTGATTGCTAATCAGTTGCGAAGACTTGTTCTGTCCGGCATGATAAATAGGAGATGGGCAATTGATGCCGACGGAAAAACAGGTTGAATCAAAATCACAATTGCATGGAGGGAGACATGAGTCCGGAGAGGCAGAAAGGCGAGTCGCTGGGGACTTTTACGGTGACGGCCTACAACATCGCAAACGAGGCGGACCATTCCGACGCCGTGGAGATTCCGGCGCTCGGACTGAATGAAACCTACAGCCATGCATTCCTGAAGGACATCCTGATGCAGGGAAGCGGGGTGGACAAGAAGGGACGCCTGATTCAGATTGACTGGGGAAAAAACAAGCCTAAGGGCCCGACGGACACGATCTTTACCTACGTGGCCGCAATCAGGGGCGCTCTCGGTAAATTGGAGAACGGCGTATCCATCGCCGTGGATCCGACCGTCGTAACGGCGGGAACATGGGTGTATATTGACACAGTGGGATGGCGCAGGGCGGACGATACCGGCGGACGGATCAAGGGAAAACATATTGATCTTTTCATGCTGGTTCCGCGGGCGCAGGCCATGGCATGGGGCAAGAAGGAACTTCAGGTCTGGAAGGAAGGATAAGGTCCGGCGATGAGCGAAAAAGACACGGCGAAGGAGATAAGTCGGCGGGAGTTCATGCGCGACGCGGCCGCCGCGGGCGGCGGACTGGCGGGGTTGAGTCTGTTCAGTGGCGCGGCAAAGGCTCAGGCCGAGGCGCAACCGCCTGCCCCGGCGCAGGGCGGCGCGAAGGTCCTGCGGGTCGGCATGTTGAGCAGTTGGCACGTTCATGCGTTGGGATACGCCGATCAGTTGCGCCAGATGCCGAACGTCAAGATCACGGCGGTCTACGACGAGACTGCGGGGCGCGCGGCGTCGCTTACAGCTACGCTCATGGGCGGGCAGGTCTGGGCGGCGCGGCTGGGCGTTCCGCTTGAGACGAACCTTGACGCATTCCTCAAGCGGGAGGACGTTGACGCCGTCGTGGTATGCGCGCCGACCAACAAGCACGCGGACGTGATGGTTGCGGCGGCCAACGCCGGAAAACACATCTTTACGGAAAAGGTCATGGCCCTGACCGTGAAGGATTGTGATCGCATTTCCGAGGCCGTGAAGAAGGCTGGCGTGAAGTTCTGCATTTCCTTCCCTGCGCGGTGTTCCTCTCAGCACCTATACGCGAAGAAGGTAGTCGAGGAACGGTTGATCGGGAAGACGACGCTGATGAGGGTTCGCGTGGCCCACAACGGCGCGTCAGCCGGGTGGTTGCCTGGGCATTTTTACGATCCCGTCGCGTGCGGCGGGGGGGCCATGATGGACCTGGGGGCGCATCCCATGTATCTGGCGCGGTGGATCATGGGCAAGCCTGCGCGAATCACTTCCATGTTCAATTATGTCACCGGGCACAAGGTGGAGGATAACGCCATCTGTGCGATTGAGTTTGCAAGCAAGGCGACGGCGGTGGTTGAGACGAGTTTCGTTTCCACCAACAGCCCCGATATCATGGAGTTGCACGGCACGGAGGGAGCGCTGTTCATTGGAGGGCCGGAGGGCAAGGTTCTGATCAGGTCCGCCAAGGCGGGGGGCAAGGGAGACAAGTGGGTGACGCCGCCCGAATTGCCGCCGGGATTGCCCAGCCCGATACGGCAATGGGTGAGCGGGATTACCGAGGGCGGAGCGATACATTTCGGGTTGGAGGAGGGGCGGCAGTTGACGGAATTGATGGAGAATGCGTATATCGCGCATCGCACCGGGAAGGTGGTCGAGTTCGCATAGCATGCGGCGGGAGAAATTTTAGGGCGGGAGTTCGGCGCGTTTCAAGCCGTAAGAACACCGTCCCGCCTTTGGATTTCGCTTTACCGCTTAAGACGGCGTTTCTATAATCGCTGAAGGCGTTGCTGCGCGGGCGCAAAGCGATCATCCACGTGGGTGCGGAGCGCCTCCCCCTGCGGGGCGCGGGCATGAAGCTTCCAATTGCAGGAGCGATGAGTTCCCTCCAGGTTCCGGTGTCATATGAGGTTGATTTGCCAGAGTCTTACGATTATGGTCATCGTCGCCGCGCTGCCGGCGGCGGCATGGGCGGCGAATCCTGAGATCGAGTTTGCGCGGGGGTTGAGAAATCTGAAATTCCAGGACCTCTGCATCGAGCAATGCAGGCGGATTTTGTTGAGGAAGGACCTGCCGGAGGACGTGATACTTCAGGCTCATTACGAGCTTTCAAGTACGTTCGTGATACTGGGCGACGCGGCGGGCAAGAAGGGTGATGGCAAGAAGCAGAGGGAGCATTACGCGCAGGCCATAGAGCATTTTGACGCATATCTGAAACAACCGGTGACGGACGGCAACAAGGACGCAATCTGCGACGCGCGGTATGAGAGAGCGGAACTGGCGCAGAAACTGACGCGGATGTATGCGCGCTTTGTCCAGTGGACCAGCGATACCGAGGAGGCAAAGCGTTTCCGCATGTCTGCGTTGCAGTATTCCGACGTCTGCGTGAACGAGTTTTCTAAGATCAGGCTGCTTTATGAAGACGAGTATAAATGGCTCGAAAAGAACGCGAAGACCGGGGAGCAGAAGGAACGCTTCTTTTTCGTCCGCGAACGAAGAGGGCTGGCGTGGGTGAATGAGGGATGGGCTTATTTCGACGCGGCCATGCTGATTGACAAGACGGCGGAGAAGAGCAAGCGCGACTCGCTTCTGGACGAGTCGCGGAAGGCCATGTTCGCGCTGACCAATGACGAGTTGCTGGCGCATTACGTTGTCGCGCTGTCAGCGTACCAGTGCATCGGGCTTGTGATGCTGGAGAACGGGGATTACGCCGCCGCGCACCAGATGTTCGACAACGTCACGCGCGTGAACACGACCGACGCCACCGTGCGGATCAAGATGACGGCGATGATCGGCGACATACGAACTTACATGGCCCAGCAGCGCTACGAAAGCGCCATGACCGTGGCCGACAAGCTGATCGGGGATTTCGCGGGGGCTGAGGCCGACGTGTTCGACGAGGCGATGCTTGCGCGGGGCAGGGCGGGCGTCGGTTTTGCGGAACAGTTGAAGACTCGCGCCGACACTGCGGCGGGCCAGGGAAACAAGGAGGAGCAGGCGAAGCTGATGCGGGACGCGCAGCAGTTGCTTCAGGATTCTCTTGACGCCGCGAACGCGGTGGCCGAGAGGGAAGGACCATGGCGGCGGGAGGCGGAACTGCTCAGAAGCGAATGGACAGGCAAGACCGCGGCTTTGCTTGGCAAGGAACTGAAAATCACGCCGACGGCGGAGGTTCTGTTTGCGGACGCCGGAAGATTTCAGAAGGAGGGGAAATACGAGGAGGCGATCCAGACCTACAGACTGGCCATTCTCCGCGCAAGCCCCGTCAGGCACAAGAACCGGATTCTTCCGGAGTCGTGGTACAACCTTGCCCTGTGCCATTACGACACGTGGAAGCAGAAGAAGGGGCAGGCAGCGTTCTTTTATTACGAGGCATCGCTCTGCTTTGAGCAGTGCGCCAGGGAATTCGCCGGGCCGGAGGGGGGATACGGCGCTCATAGCGCTTACAATAATGTTCAATTCCAGGGGAAGCTGTTCGACTACGTTAAGAAGAAATGCGGCATCGAGCCGGGGATGCCTGTTCCGGACGAGGTTCGTTACGAGGCGAAGCGCTACGTGCGCGCGCTGGACCTTCTGGTTCGCGATTATCCGGACAATCCGCACCGCGACTGGGCGATATTCCAGAGCGCTGAGATAAACCGGACGATAGGCGGCTTTCTTGACGCGGCGGCGGTCTATGCCAACGTGCCTCAGGGCAATGAGAATTACGCTCAGGCCGCGTTCATGACGGGAAATTGTTACTGGCTTGAGGCGTCGCGCCTTATCAAGGCCGGTTCAATCGGCGAGGAGGCGAAGTCGCGCCGGGATAAGGCGGTCGAGCAGTTGACTGGTTTCATGGAATGGTGGAAGGACGCTGAGGGGCGGAGCCTAAAAGAGCAGCGCGAGCAGATAATTCCGTGGGTGGCGCGAGCAAGGGCGGTGCTGGGGGAAATCTACACGGCGGAACAGTGGAACGAACCGGAAACGGCTCTGGCGGTTCTGGATGGATTCGAGGAGACGTTCAAGCCGGGCGATGCGTTGCGCAATTCTGCGCTTTTCAGCCGGATTCAGGCAAATCGCTACCTGGGGCGGCTTGCGGACGCTGAGAAGTCCGTTGACAGGATACTCGCCGACGGCGCGAACCCGGAGTTGGCGCGGGTATCGGCAAGGCTTCTCGGAAAAGCATATTTTATGGAGATGAAATCCCTGCAGGATAAAGGCGATACTCATAAGGCAAACGAGGCGGGCAAGAAGGGCGCGCAGTATATGGACAAGGCGCTGGCGCTGAACCCTAACCAGACGATTGACGAATACATGATTCTCGGAAGGGAATTGCAGGATATTCGGGTGTATGCCGAGGCGGAGGCCATGTATAAGAAGGGGATCGAGAGATTCAAGTCCGATGCGGCGTCCGATCAGAAGGTCTGGACGCTCAGGGCAAGGATTGCCCAGGTTCAGACGGCGCAGGAGCGTTACGCCGAGGCCGCCGGGACGCTTCAGGAGGTGGTTCGGAAGTTTCCGGACGTGATAGATTACAAGCAATCGCTTGCGACCTGTTACGAGAAGCTTGCGCAGCACGACAAGGCCGCGCAATACTGGCTGCTGGTTTCCAAGTCTGCGAAGGATCCGAGTCCGGAGTATTATGAGGCCCGGTACCACATAGCGCTGAACTACGCGCTGGCCGGGAATCTTGACAAGTCATACAGCATCGTCGCGTTCCTGGCCGAGACCCATGCGGAGATGGGAGGCCCGGAGATGATTAGGCGATTCACGAAGCTGGTGGAAGAAAAGATGCCGACCAGGCTGAACGAATTCCGGGAGACGGTCGGAGCGGCGGCATGGCAACCGGCGTCGGAGAACAAAGGATGAGCGCAAAAAGGTGTTCGCTTGGGCTGGATTACGGGACGAATAGCGTCCGCGCGCTGATAGCGGACGTCGCGAACGGGTGCGAGCTTGGCGCTTTCGTGCATAATTACCGCCGGGGCAAGGACGGCATCCTGCTGGACGAGAAGGATCACAACGTAGCCCGCCAGCATCCGCAGGATTACCTGGACGGGTTGGTCTGCGCGGTGAAGGGGGCCGTCAAGGAAGCGAAGAAGAATCATAAGAACTTCGACGCGGCGGACATCATCGGGATTGGCGTTGACACGACGGGCAGCACGCCGATGCCGGTGGACAAGGACGGCAATCCGCTCTGCTTCCACGCCGAATTCAAGGACGACATCAACGCGATGGCGTGGCTCTGGAAGGACCATTCGTCCTTTGCCGAGGCTGCGGAGATAACGGAGAAGGCCCGCAAGTTCCGTCCGGAGTATCTTGCCAAGTGCGGCGGGACGTATAGTTCCGAATGGTTCTTCAGCAAGGCCCTGCATTGCGCCCGCGTCGCGCCGAAGGTCTTCAACGCGATGGCGAGCTGGGTGGAGTATTGCGACTATATTCCCGCCGCCCTGACCGGCGACACGAACCCCGCGCGCATCAAGCGCGGAATCTGCGCCGCAGGACATAAGGCGATGTACTGTGAGCAATGGGGCGGGTTGCCGGACAAGCAGTTTCTGAATGCGGTGGACAAGAGGCTGGCCCCGCTGCGCGCGAAGCTCTACGATAAGGCTTATACGGCGGACGTTCCGGCCGGAGCATTGTCCGCCGACTGGGCGAAGAAGCTCGGTCTTCGCGCCGGCATCGCCGTAAGCGGCGGCGCATTTGACGCGCACATGGGAGCTGTAGGTTCCGGGATCAAGCCAGGCGTGCTGGTGAAGATTCTCGGGACATCCACGTGCGACATGATGGTCGCGCCTAACACCGGGAAGCTGGCGGACATACCGGGATTGTGCGGGATAGTTGACGGAAGCATACTGCCCGGATATTACGGCCTGGAGGCCGGGCAGAGCGCGGTTGGGGACATTTTCAACTGGTTCGTGCAATACTTCCCGCCGCTGCAACTGCTTCCGGGGAAAGATCGCGGCGCGGCGTCGCCCGTGGCGCTGCATGACGCGCTGACCAGGGGCGCGGGAGCGCTCAAACCCGGCGAGAGCGGGTTGCTGGCTCTGGACTGGAACAACGGCAACCGCACCATTTTGGTTGATCCGTTGTTGACCGGAGCGGTCATTGGCTATACTCTGCACACGACTCCGGCGGAGGTCTACCGCGCGCTGATCGAAGGAACCGCATTTGGCGCGGGCGTGATCTGCGGAAGGTTCGAGGAGTACGGAGTAAAGGTTCGGGAAGTCGTCAACTGCGGCGGGATAGCCGAGAAGAATTCGCTGCTGATGCAGATTTACGCGGACGTTCTCGGCAGACCGATGAAGATCGCGCGATCCGGGCAGGCGTGCGCGCTGGGCGCGGCGATCTTTGGCGCGGTCGCCGCCGGGGAGTCCGCCGGAGGCCATGCGAACTGCTCTCAGGCGCAGGCGGCCATGTGCGGGCTGAAGAGCAAGGTCTACGAGCCGATTCCGGAGAACCGGAAGGTCTATGCGGAATTGGCGAAGATTTACCGCGATTTGCACGACGCATTCGGGACCAGGGACGCGAAGGCCAACCTGTCCCGCGTGATGAAGAAACTGCTGCGGATAAAGTCCGAGGTCCGCGGCCTTGCCGGATAGAAGCGGGACGAAAGATGGCGGAAGAAAAGACGCGCAAGCATATCATCTCTGCGCTGGTTGAGAACAAGGTCGGTGTCCTGGCGCACATTGCCGGGATGTTCAGCGCAAGGGGTTTCAACATTGACAGTCTGGCAGTCGGCGAGACCGAGGATCCGGAGTTGTCGCGGATGACGATTGTCGTGCCGGGGGATGACGCGACCCTGGAGCAGGTCCGCAAGCAGCTTTCCAAGATCATCAATGTGGTCAGCGTCACCGATCTTGCGCCCGGAAGTTACGTCGAGCGCGATCTTATGATGGTGAAGGTTTCGGCGACGCCGGCGCAACGTTCGGAAATCAGCCTGATAACGGACATTTTCCGCGGTCGGATTATTGACGTCGGGATGAAGGACGTCATAGTCGAGATCAGCGGTCAGGAATCGAAGCTCGAGGCGTTTGTGAACCTGATCAAGCCCTATGGCGTGAAGGAGATGTCTCGCACGGGCAGGATAGCGATGGTCAGGGGAAGCGCCCAGGGCAAGGGCAAGTGATCCGCCCAGGCGGGGCATGGCTTCATCGCTCATGTTTCCCGCGCCGGAGGATTGCTGTTTTTGACAGGTTGGAAATATGGTCGCTGTCCCCATTTTTCCATGAAAGGGTTTTGAAAAATGGCGAAAGTCTACTACGACAATGACGCGGACCTGGCGGCTCTGAAGGGCAGGAAGGTGGCCATCATCGGTTACGGAAGCCAGGGTTGCGCGCAGGGAATGAATCTTCGCGACAGCGGCGTCGAGGTCATCGTCGCCGAACTGCCGGACACGCCGAATTACAAGACGGCGGTTGAGAACGGATTCACGCCGGTGACGGCGGACGAGGCGGCGGAGAAGGGCGACATCATCATGATGCTCGTCCCGGACGTCATCCAGTCCCGCGTCTACGAAGCCTCGATCAAGAAGCACATGAAGGCCGGCAAAGCGCTTGGTTTCTCCCACGGCTTCAACATCCATTACGGGCAGATCATCCCCCCGAAGGAGGTTGACGTCATCATGGTCGCCCCTAAAGGCCCCGGTGCGCTGGTGCGCGACGAATACCTGAAGGGTGCAGGCGTTCCGTGCCTGTTCGCGGTGCAGCAGGACGCATCTGGCAAAGCCCGCGATCTGACGCTGGCCTACGCGAAGGGCATCGGTGGAACGCGCGGCGGCGTTCTGGAAACCACCTTCCTTGAGGAGACCGAGACGGACCTCTTCGGCGAGCAGGTCGTGCTCTGCGGCGGCGTTTCCGCCCTGGTCAAGAGCGCGTTCGAGACTCTCGTCGAGGCCGGATATCAGCCCGAACTGGCCTACTTCGAGACGATGCACGAGCTGAAGCTGATCGTAGACCTCTTCTACGTCGGCGGGATAAGCTGGATGCGCCACGTGGTGAGCGACACGGCGGAATACGGCGACCTGACGCGCGGCCCGCGCCTGATCACGGATGAGACCCGCGCCGAGATGAAGAAGATTCTCGCCGAGATTCAGGACGGAACCTTCGCGCGCGAGTGGATGCTGGAGAACCAGGTGAAGGCCCCGCGCTTCCGCGCCCTGCGCCGCAAGGATTACGACCACCCCATCGAAATCGTCGGGCGCAAGCTGCGCAAGATGATGTCGTGGATCACGGCAAAGGTTCCTGAGAAGCCGAGGTAGCATTCAGTTGTAGGGTGGGTGCTCTTGCACCCACGCGGGTTAACCAAGAACCCATCCCTGCATTCTGCGTCTTGCATACGCGGCAAGGCCCATCAGACTCGATTCCGCGTGTGCAAAACCTCAGACCTTAGGTCTTTCGGTTTCGCACACCCTACCGCTGACGTGAAACACCGGGCTTGCGCGGCGTCGCTTGTCGCGCAAGTCCGGTCTGCTTATTGTATTGGACGAATGCTCCTGGCTGAGGTAATATGTCGCATATGGATCGGGCCATTTCGGGGTGAAGCATGAAGAATCGAAGGAGAATCACGGCTGTCGTTGGGATTGCGTTGACGGCGATTGGCTTGGCGGTCTGGGGGATATGGCCGAAGGAGGTGTGGACGGGCGGGGCGGGCCAACGGATGACGATTGATCTTGGGGACGGGGTGACGATGGAATTCGTCGAAATCCTTCCGGGGGAGTTCATGATGGGGAGCGTATGGACGCTGGGGGACACAATTGATGAAATGCTGCCGCCGGGGATAAGAAGATACTGGGGATGGAAGCGTGTGATTTCCCGTGCCGAGACGCCGCGTCATCGGGTGAGGATAACCAGACCCTTCTGGATGAGCGTAACGGAGGTGACGCAGGCTCAGTATGAGGCCGTGATGGGGAAGAATCCGAGCAGTTTCAAGGGGACTGGCAATCCGGTGGAGCAGGTTTCATGGGATGACGCGGTTGAGTTCTGTCGGAAGTTGACGGATAAGTGCGCAAATGCCCAGGTAGGGGCGGGTTTGAAACCCGCCCCTACGTTCCGGCTGCCGACGGAGGCGGAATGGGAATATGCATGTCGGGCGGGGAATCGCGGAAAATGGTGTTTCGGGGACGACGAGGCGGAGCTTGGCGATTATGCGTGGTATTCGGCAAACTCCGGAAGCACGACGAATCCTGTTGGTCAGAAGAAGCCGAATGCGTGGGGGCTGTATGACATGCACGGGAATGTTTGGGAATGGTGTGCGGATTGGTACGGCGATTACCCGGAGATGGAGGCGAGCGATCCTCAAGGCCCATCTTCCGGAACTTATCGTGTGTTGCGCGGCGGGTCGTGGAACGACGATGCGAACTACGCTCGGTCGGCCGACCGCGACAGCGACGATCCGTCGGACCCGGACTTCTACCTCGGATTCCGTGTTGTGGTGTCGCGCCAGTAGTTGCCGTTGGTCTCTGTCCCTCTGATCTCTGATCTCTGATGTGGCGCGGGCGCAGGCCCGCGCCCGATCTTGATTCCATCCTTTATCCAGGAGAGAAGTTACGCGTCCGTTTCATCCCGGCATAGCCGCTGGCTGGTGGAGCCGGATGGACGTTTGCAACTCGTTTCGAGCCGGTGGCTGAAAGCCAAACGCCCACGCGGGATTCTTTGCGATTCATGCGCGATCAGTCAATCCGAAGCGCCGCCCATTTGATCCGCTCCCGACGCCACGTGTAGATGATGTGGATCAGGCCGCCGATGCCTTCTATCAGCGTCGGGTAGGAATATTCGCCCGGACCGTCTTCCAGCATAACGGCTTCATGCCAGGATGCGCCTTCGTCCGGAGATCGGAAAATCGCCAGCGGGGTGCGGCCTTCGGCGACCGGATTGAGCGCCAGAAACACGTTTCCAGATGAATGGCGTATCATGCAGATTCCGGAGCGGTTGTGCGGGAGGTCGGTGGGTTCGGGCGGGGACCACGTTTCCCCCCTGTCGGTCGAGCGGGAGCGCCAGATACGATCCATGTTCGTCCTGAGCAGCATGAGCAGGCTGCCGTCGGCCAGCGGGGCGATCGTCGGCTGGAGAACCCGCTGTCCCTCCTCGCGTCCGCGTAGCGCGCCGACCATGCGCCACGTCTCGCCGTTGTCGTCGCTGATTATGCAGGAAGCTCCGTAGTCCATGTTCTCAACCGTGATCGGCGCAACGATGCGTCCGTCAGGATAAACGACCGGGGGATTCTTGCCGAGGACCTTGGGATTGAAAGGGATTTCCCTCGGCCTGGACCATGTCAGCGCGCCGTTGGTGGAGAACCGGGTGTAGAGCGTGTCGGCGCGACACCACCTCCCATAACAGATCGTATACATGACAACGAGCCGTCCCGCTGCGTCGAGATAGATGCGGGGATTGCCTGCTGGCCAGTCAGGGACGTTTATAAAGACACGATACGGATGCCAGCCGTCGGCGTTGGGGCGCTTGACGGCCATGTATTCGCCGGAGTCGGGGGAGCCTTCCTCCTTGCCCGCGTACCAGACGGCGACCAGCGTGCCGTCCGGCAGTTGGGCGATGCTTGAAGCATGGCAGGACGGGACGTCTTCGTCTCCGATGAAGGCGAATCCTTCGTCAACTTTGGTCAGTTTCATGTTTTCCTCACGAATCGGGGCGAAGTAGATGTTCGAGTATAGGCGGCATCTGGCGCTGTGGTACGTGGCAACAGCAAGGGCACGTTGCTACGTGCCTCTACTTTGCCTCGAATTCCAGCCGCTTGTTGAGCAGGACGATTTCGCGCGCAAGAGCGGCCCGGGCGTCCATCACTGCGTCCGGGTCTGGCATGAGTTCCGTCGAGCGGCAACCGCCCGCGTTGGGTATTACGACAAGCGCGGATGCAATCTCCATCGCCTTGCGGGCGTCGGGGACGGCTATCTTCTGTTTCTCGGCTTCTTTTATCAGACGGTCCAGCAGGACGAAATATTCGTAGTCCTCGATGCCTTCACGGGCTTGTTCAAGGCGGATCGAACTGACCGGGCCGTCCACGCCGATCGCCCATCCGGGGTAGACGAGATAGCCGTCGCCGTTGGGGTAGCGCACCCAGTAGCCGTCCTTCGGGTTGCCAGTGTCGGACTGGAAGATGTATTTATGCCAGCCGCGCTCCCAGGGGTTGAAGGTGTACCAGTTGATGCCCCAGAACTCGTAACATTCCACGCCGTATTTCCAGCACAGATGCGGCAGGAGGCGTTCGATTGCCAGGCAGGGGGTGTCAATGCACATGTGGCCGTCGGTGGTGTACCAGATCGTGTCGCCGGCGACCTGCTGCCGGCGGATTTCCTCGACCTTGAAACTTCCGTGCGGTCCCGCGCCCCAGACGTTCAGGTGGCCGACAAGCCCGCTGAAGCATTCCCATGTGCTGGAGTAGACTTTCGCGTCGGGATCGGCCTTTCGGATGATGTCGCAGCAGCGCGACAGATTGCCGGAGATTTTCTCGTTGTTCCAGCAATGCGGCTCATCGGACATGTACATGATGACTTTGTCATACCAGCCCTTGTCCTTCATGTGCGCGACGTAGGCCTTGTAGCAGGCTGTTACCGCCTTCTCGTATTCAGTTGTGAATGGCTCCAATCCCAGGAAGGGGGTTGGCAGGTAAGCCCACCCGCCGCAGTAGAACTCCCCAGGAGCGTAGGTGACGTTCATGCCAAGCTCGTCAAAGCAGAGAGACGCCATGCGGTCGTAAGCTTGCGAACGGATGACCGGGGTTCCGTTTTCATATCCTACGCTTATCTCCGGCTTGACGCGATCAGGGCAGACGCGATGTCTTGCCAGGAAGCGGTACCATTTCTCGAAATATGCGTCATCAATCTTCGCGCCGAACATTGTGTCAAACGATGGGCGGTAATCGTATATGACCTTCAGGGCGGAAGTCTTCGGCAGGTCGAAATTCCAAACGGTAACAACAAGCGGCAGCGAAACGGGCTTCTGAAGGTCGGGGGAGGAAATAGTCACGCGGCCCTCGTATGTGCCGGCCGGCGCGTCTTTTGGGGCGCTGACCATGATCCAGACCGGCTGGCTGCGGTCGGGTTCCAGCGCAAACGGGGCTGCGGGGGGGAGGGGATCGGGCCAGTCATCCGCCCATCCGTCGGATTTGGGCGGGGCTGTCGGGCGTTTCCTATACCATTCGGGTTTCCGGGACTGATAATAAGACGTTGGATAATCAATGGGCACGTATCCGACGAGGGCGATTTCCGGTTTTGGAAGAGACGTTCTGTCCGGGCTTTTGATGTCCCCGACCTCGACGCGAACGCGGCGCAGCGGCTTGGAGGAGCGCAGCACAAGCTGCAGCGATTCAATTTCATTCCGGGCCAGCGCGGCGGACAATGAAGACTCCGTCTGCGCGGGCGGCGGGGTCCAGCGGAAGACTTTTACCAGTGCGTTCTCCTGCCAGCATGTCAGGGGGGAGGTTTTCTTCACCGCATCGGTTCGCTCTCGTGCTTCGATATCCTCCACTTTTGAGAACATGACACGCTGGAAGAGTATCTCGTCGTGATCCAGCATTCCGTCGGAGAGCATGGTCAGGTGCAATTCGACTGAACGGGCTTCGGGCGGCATCTGGACCGTTCCTTCGCTGAGGGTCCAGTCGGATGTTCCGGTGACGGAGCGGTTCGTGCTGAAGAAAGGGCTGTCCTTGATGAGCGCCCCGTCAGCGCCGTGGATGTGGGCGTGAAGGCGGGCCTCCTTGACGCCGCCGCATTTCATGTATCCGGCATAGAGGTAGGTTGCTCCGGGTTCGACCGGAACGCCCGGCTGCCGCCATCCGGTCCACTGTCTGGCGGCATCCGGAGAGACCTCAAGCCTGATGTGCGCTCCGTCATTGATTCCGCCGGTCAGCATTCTTCTTCCTACGCAGCGCGGATTTTCTCGCGCAGGTTCCTCGTCGCACGACCATCCTTCGGGAGTCTCTGCGCCCTTGTTCATGCCTCCGTTGCGGACAAGGTTGCCGGGACCGGAGACGAGATCGGAATATTTGATCGCTGGGCCGGGCGGCGCGGGCGAATCGGTAACGTAGACGTATAACGTTTTTTCGGACATTGCGGCGAAGTCGCCGATGAAGCAAAGGCGATTGTCCATTGCAAGCACGGGCAGGGCCTTGCCGCCTGCGCCGTTCGGCGGTTCGGATTCCTGGACGGGATCAACAATGCGGACGCTGCGGGATGCAGCGCCCTTGCGCATCCGGGCAAGAAGCTGGTTAGCGTCCATCTGGATCAACTGATTTGAGAGCTTTGCATTGGAGAAGTTGCGAACGACGAATGCGCTTCGGTACTGCCATACATCTTTGTCGCCGCTGCCCGGGACATACCATTCGCGGGATATCGGAGCGGTTTTGAGTTCAAGCGTTTCAATATCGCCGATGACGACCGGATGAGCGGGGACGGGGTCGAGCAATTTGAGTTCCACATCATCGTGCCATGCCGTCCCGGTTCCAAAGAGCACGGTTCCGATCGAGGCGTTCACGGCTTCAGGGGGTGACGTGAATTTGAACTCGATCTTGCGCCAGCCGAATTGGGATTCCTCGAACCCTAATACCTGATTTATCAGCATCGGCTTATCGCCGTTGACATGTATGTACCAACCGGCCTTGCCTTTCAGGTCTTTCGCCCTGACCCAGCCTGTGAGGATATAGTCTTTCCCGGGATGAATGAGTATGCCTTCCTGCACCCATTTCACCCAGGAGGGCTGCGCCCCGGGGGCGACGACGGTCTTGAAACAGCGTTTTCCCCCGCGCGGGGTTTCGTCGCTGAGAGAAACGGAGTGATCGCCGTCTTCCAATACGCTCGTCCAGCCCTCAGGGGCGGTTTGGCCGATCTCCGCGCCGGGATTTGCGACGCCGTCGCGGATGGCGCTGAATTCATAGGGCGGATGCGCGGCGGGGTTGTCGAAGTAAATTCGGCATGTTATCGGGCCGGAGGCGGGGCAGCTTGTCCGAAACGACAGCATGTCGCCCTTGCGCATGGCATCGGATTCCCGGGGCAGTCCGCGGCTGTCCGTTATGCTGAACAGGAGTTCGTCTCCGGCGGGATCGCATACTCGAATTTCCTCTGCGTGATGGCCTTCAAGCGGGAGTTCGCCTTTACCCTTGCCGATTCTGATTGATACCGGAGCGCCTTCGACGGTTTCGGCCTTGTCGTTCGCGATTGTTACGGGGATTCTGGCCTTCCAGTATCCCCCGCCGCTGTTTTCGAGGTCGTGCCGCCAGTCGGTCGGCTCTGCAAATGCAATGTGGGACAGGAACAGTATGCCGAGAACAAGGCGTGATGCGGTTCGAATCATGTGCGCGCCTCCTGTGATCGCCTTCGAATGTGTCGCTAAGAATAGTCAGCAGGCGGAACCGTCATTATTCCTGCTGGGTCAGCGCCCGGTTTGGCGAAAAATATTCTACAACATGCGGCATCCCGGTTGAAGTGTCGGCGATATCATATGAGCATGCAAGACAAGGCGGTTGACAGTGGGCGGGGCGGATGGTACCATCCGCCCGCGTTTGACACATGGATAGTCAGCCCGAAGCGGGGCGGACGCCGGGCGTCCGCAATCCGCGCGGGCCTTGCCAGGAAACAAGGTAATGCTCAAGAAAAACATGCTTTTCACGCCGGGACCGACAATGGTTCCCCCTGAGGTCAATCTTGCCGAAGCAGCGCCGATGATCCATCACAGGACGCCGCAGTTCTCCCAGATTTTCATGGACGTGACTGAGGGAATGAAGGCCCTGTTCGAGACGAAGGAAGCCGACGTTTTCATTCTGGCGTCGTCCGGGACCGGAGCGATGGAGACATCGGTGGTCAATCTGCTTTCCCCCGGCGACAAGGCGCTGTTTATCAGCGTCGGGAAATTCGGCGAGCGCTGGGGCGAACTGCTGAAGGCTTACGGCTGCCAGGGCGTGGAGCTGAAGGCGGAATACGGTCGGGTCATAAGCGCGAAGGAGGTTGCCGACGCGTTGGCGAAGCATCCCGACGCAAAGGCGCTCTTCACAACGCAGAGCGAGACGTCAACCGGCGTGGTTTCTGACATCGAGGGCTATGCGGCGCTGACCCGGAAGACCGGCACACTTCTGGTGGTTGACACGGTAAGCAGCCTGGGCGTTCATCCCCTGCGTTTTGACGCGTGGGGCGTGGACGTGGCGGTCACGGGTTCTCAGAAGGGTTGCATGCTGCCGCCGGGACTGGGCTTCATAGCGGTCGCCCCCAGGGTATGGAAGGCGGTCGAGCAGTCCAAGCTGCCGAAGTATTACTTCTCGCTTCCGGCCATGAAGAAGGCCATAGCGGACAAGACGACGGCGTACACTCCGGCGATAACGCTGATCCGCGCGGCAAAGGTTGCGCTGGACATGCTGATGGCCGAGGGATTGGAGAACGTGTATGCCCGTCACGCGATGCTTGCGGAGGCTTCCCGCGCCGGGGTCAAGGCGCTGGGGCTGAAGCTCTTCACTAAGGAGGGCGAGAGCAACGTGCTGACGGCGGTCGAGGCGCCCGAGGGCATCAAGATTGACGCCGTGATAAAGCGGATGCGGGACGAGTTCGGGATCACGCTGACCGGCGGGCAGGGGTCAATGAAGGGCAGGATTTTCCGGCTGGGGCACATGGGATATGTGAACCAGTTCGACATACTGGCTGCGCTTGGGGCGCTTGAGAAAGCCTTGTCTGACGCTGGATATCCTGTCAAGCCAGGATCGGCGCTGGCCGCCGCGCAGGAAGTGTTCCTGAAGTCGAAATCCTGAGAAGAGCCTGCGAAGATCATTGAAGTAGCGAAGCAAAGGGCTAGAATAGGGCGCGGGCAGAGGCATTTTCGCGTTGACAGACGGGGAGGCCGAAAGCCATGACAGGCCCTGAAGAGAAGTACAAAGAGCCGTCCATGAACGAGGACGATCTGGACGCGCTCAATATGCTGCTCCCGACGGAGCAGGTTGAGGAGTGTGTCGCCCTTCAGGAGGAACTGGCCTCAAAGGGGATAAAAAGGGGACTTTGCGAAATAGCCCTGACGAAGGGGTACGTTTCCATAGACAGGCTACAGGAGATCGGCAAGTATTTCGCAGGAAACCCAAAGAAATCGGAAGAGGAAGGCGGCGTCCCGGATGTGCCGGGATACCGGATCATCGGGGAGGTCGGCGCCGGCAGGATGGGCGTTGTCTACAAGGCCAAACAGGTGGCCATGGATAGGGACGTGGCGCTCAAGGTGATGTCCCGCCAGATCATGAGTCAGCCGGGCGCTATAGACCGCTTTTTAACTGAGGCCAGGGCAGTCGCCAAACTGAATCATCCTAACATTGTTCAGGCATATAACTGCGGCAAGGCGGGACAGGATTATTTTCTTGTGATGGAATACGTTGACGGTCAGCCGCTTAACCGTCTGCTGGAGAAGAGCGAGTTTCTGAAGGAGGAGAGGGCGCTGGACTTCGCCGTGCAAATATGTCGCGGGCTTTACCACGCTCACATGCACAAGATTATTCATTGCGACCTGAAACCTGGCAATGTTCTTGTTGCGCGGCTGGATCAGGTGAAGCTGGCCGATTTCGGACTGGCGCGAGTGGCGGCCGGAGACGACGGCGGTTCACGAGGGCCGACAATCGGCAGTCCCGCATATATGTCTCCGGAGCAGGCCCGGGGCGAGAGGAATATTGACAAGCGATCCGATATCTACTCGTTCGGGATATGCCTTTACGAAATGCTCACGGGACTGTTGCCTTTTTCCGGCACCTCGGCTGAAATAATGTCCAAGCATAATCTTGAGCCATGTCCCGACGTCAGGCACGACAGAGAAGACATTTCTGAAGCTACGGCTCTTGTTATCAAGCGATGCACGCAGAAGGCTCCGGAGGAAAGGTATCAGGACACCCTCGACTTGTTGAAAGCTCTTCAGCGATCACAGTCGGAGTTGCAAAGCGCTGACGGCGAAGAGCTTGAGACGGTGCTACTCCAGCGCTTGGAAGGCGTGATACGTCCGGCGAAGCCGGATGAGACTGACGCCCCAGACTTGTTGCCGGTGACGGAACTGCCGCCGCCCGGCACGGACGTTCGCATGACGCCTGACCAGATCCTTGAGGAGATGGAGGCAACCAAGCGCAAGCGCGTTCCGGAATACAGCAAAACCAAGGATGTATTCGTAAAGTATGAAGTTCTGGGGGGCACTCCCAAGGGGGAGAAGGGGGACCTTAAGGCAGGGCAGCGGCTGACCATCGGGCGCGAAGCCAGCATATGCAACCTTGTGATAAAGGAGCCAACAGTGTCAAGATTGCATTGCGTCATCACATACGATGGGAGTATTCTCCGATTAGAGGATGCGGGAAGCCGCAACGGAACATTTATCAACGGGAAACCTGCCCGGTCCTCGGTAATCAACTTGCCGGCGGTGGTAATTGTCGGAGCGACACAGATTCGTTTCGAGTTATCCCGCGGGGCTTGGATGAAGCCGCAGGACGGGAAGTGATATAGCAATACCCGATTTCAACAGGCTATAATTGCAGCAGTGGATTTTCTACAGGCGCAGTTCGATCCGCGTTAATAAGGAGATGGGATGTCCTCGAGGGGAATGACAATAGCAAAGGGCGCCGCGGTAATTGCGATGCTGGTTGCGCATTCCATCCTGCTTTTCGTGGATGGATTCAATGCCGGTCAATCTATTGCAACGCCGGCGCAAATTACGACAACGCTTCATATTGATCCCACGGCGCCGACGCTTGCGCTGCCGATGAATCAAAAGACTGACAGTCCGGGAGCGGAGGCGGAGGTGTCCGTCAAATCTGAAACCTCTGAGCCGGTGGCGGAAGGCGGTTCAAACAATGCAACCGGAGGAACAGAGGCATCCTTGACGGGGCCGGAAATTGAGGTGGCGAACGATAGCGGAGAGACCATATCCGATATCGTGGGCGAGAGTGACAACGGAAATAATCCGTCCGAAGTCTTGGCAGAGCATGAAGCTTCAATAGAAACATTGCGTCCGGAACCTTTCAGCCCTATGAAGGACCTGGCGGCCTATCGGTCTGAACAGCGGCGAGCTGCGAACATGCGCGAGCATCTGGGCGTCACCCTGGCTGATCGCGTTGATACGGCCATAGGCAGGGGGTTGACGTGGCTTGCAAAGAACCAGACCAGAGACGGGCGCTGGATACCTTTTCCCGATCTTGAGTCAGACGCAAAGGACGCGCGGGGCAACAGATATTCAATTGCGGTAACCTCTCTTGCGCTGCTTGCGTTTGCTTCGAACGGCAGCAGCCACATTGATGGAGTATATAAGGACAACGTAAAGCGCGGGTTGGAATACATACTTGCCTCGCAGCAGGAGGATGGGTGTTTTTATCCGGATTCGGTTTCATATCCTGAATTCACGATGCTGAATCACGCTTTGGCGATGCGCGCCGTGGCCGAGTTTTATCTGCTGACTCATGACGGAAAGCTTGTGCGTCCCCTGGCCGCTTCGCTGCGGTATCTGATTCTGAAACAACAGGACAATGGGGGCTGGGACACGAGTCCGGAGAAGACCGATGAAGCGGACGTTCTTGTCACGACATGGGCGGCTGACGCCCTTGCGAAGGCCGCGCAGGGGGACGCAAAAGTTCCCGGCGATCTTGCGGTCGGCATTCTAATCAAATTGAATCATGCCACGCTTATCAACGAGTTGGTCCTCCCCCGGGCAGCGCCGTCGAACATCGGCAGGTCAACCGAGAAGGCGACAGTTGACGCGACGGCGATGGCTACGATGGCGCGTATTGACCTGGGATTCAGCCCCAGGGCGCAACGCATTCTGCGGGCGCTGGCCAACATTGAGGACCATTCAATCCGCAGTTTCAGCGAGCTTCCCGATCAGCCATCGCTCATGTACGCAGCCACGCGGGTCATGTTCGAGTGCGGGGGAGAGAAATGGCAGGCATGGAAAGGCAGGGGGATCGAAGCTTTGCTCATGTCGCAGTTGACGGGCGGATCGGACATGGGCGGATGGTCAAGGAACGGGCCGGATGGCCGGAGTTTCGGGGCGACATACGTTACGGCGCTGAATACACTGAGTCTTCAGGTCAGCCATAGTTGTCCGCGCGGATCGTCAGGGGATTGCGCATGGGTGACCAGTTCGCTGGTTTCAATGTGGCGTGATGCGGGCGAGGCCAGCCGAGATTTCATACTCAACAGCCTCATGCAGATGGGGGCCGGGGCTACGCCGGCCTTTCAGTCCCTTTTACCACAGATATCCGACCCGATACGTCGCGACGGCATTTTACAACATATGGCTCGCGTTGATCCGAAGGCGGTGAAATCAATGGCGACCACCCTTTGGAAACCGGGGGAGCGGCTGGCTCCTGAGGCTGTCGGGGCCTTGATGGCGATAGGGGAAGCAGGTCTTGAACCGCTTGCCAGCGGATGGCAGACGCTTGATGACGCAGGAGCAAGGCGAAAGGTTTTAAGGCATCTTCTGGATTCAAAATATGAGGGAAAGGGCGCTGTCCTTCGGGCGGCGATGGCGGATTCCTCCTCCTTTGTTCAGGAGATTGCGGCCACACGACTCGCGGAGACCGGATCCGACGAAGCTATTCCTGCCCTGCTTGGTCTGTCAACCGATACGAATCCCTATATCCGTCAAAGAGCGTTTGTGAGCCTGGTGAAGTATGAGGACCGCCGGGCATGGCAGATGGTTGTGGAGGGTTTGGATGATCCCGAGGCGGCAGTGCGGCAGGTATGCCTGAACGCATTGCGGGAGAGAGCCGGAAAGGATATGGGATATAGACAAACGGACGGTCCAGAGGAAAGGGCGACGGCAGTCAGACTATGGAGGGAGTGGGTGGCAAGCGAGGTGTTCAGGGAAGACGGACGGCGGAGATAAACAAAAACGCCCCCTCCGCATGGATTTCCCATGCGGCGGAGGCGTCAATTCAGATCGGCGTATCCGATTCGGATGTGGCTAGGCAGTCGTTACGGGAATCCGCAACAATTTAGAAATCGCTCTGACGAGTTTATCCTCATTGAGAGGTTTCTCAATTCCTTCATCCGCGCCCGCATCCGCTGCGTCTGCAAGACTTTTCTTGTTCGTCCTGCCCGCCAGGGCGAGTATTTTTGCGGAGCTCATTGATGGAACGGTCTTTATCTTTTTGATGAGCCTCGCGCAGTCGGTCTCCTGCATCGTGGCGTCAATTATAACGAGGGAAGGAGCCTTCGCGCCGATTGCGATACAGGCTGATAGAACGTCCTCGCAGTCTTCTACGGCTAGATCGTCGAAATACTTGCCTACGACTTCCCTGATCACCTTGCGGGCTTTCTTATCAGTGTCAACCACTAAAACCGTGCCGGCGCCTCCCATATTAAGTTTTTCAATCGGAAGACCGTACTTCTGCATGAATTCAATAAGTTCGTCGCGGGGAATACGGCGACTGCGCGACCCGGGCATCTTGTAGCCGGTCAGTTTCCCGCTGTCGAACCACTTGTTAACCGTGACAACCGTTACGCTGCAAATTTTGGCTACGTCGCCAGTTGTGAAGACCGTTTGCATTTGACACCTCTTAGTAAAAACATTCCTTATCAACAAAAAAAACCGTTTTGAACATCAACGAGTGTAGCGCTGAATCTGGCGATTCTGACATCCTTTAAAAACAATCATGCCAATGAATCACGTTTATTTTATCTGTCCGTCTTTGTCAAAAGCAACTTCTTGCGATGAAACAACTACCACAATCCGCAACGCCTTCTAAGCCACATTTCGGCAACTATTGCCGATATGGCCGTAAACAGGAAGGCCCAGTGAGACCAGAGCGGACTTAATTCACCGGATTGTTTTATCGGCGTTGCTGTCTGGATCGCTCGGAATCCGCCTGCTGCGGGCCAATCGGGCAATTTGAACAGACTTCCGCCGGACAACGCCGCCAGTCTGTTCAGTAACGCATCCCCAGGCTCAATGCATTTCAACTCCGATTCGGAGCCGCGAGTCCTTACAACCTCGAAATCCTCGCCAATAATTATACTGCCTGACTTGGATTTCGCAATAACTTTTTTTCTGCCGATTTCGTCCATGTTGAGTTTGAAAGCGGCAACACCTTCAGGATCGCAAGAAACGCCGCCGAGTTTTCTGAATTGCGTTTCTTCATCCATGAGTCCAAATTCCACTTCCGATGCGGCTGCGGGGGACGCGTCCGGCAGCATTGCCCGAAGGGTGAAGCCGACATCTTCGCCTGGCATTGCAGATGATCGGTCTGCCGTCAGTTTCACAGCCCGGAGAGACGGATCACGAACAAGCCATCTGATTGAGCGCCACCAGAAGTCAACAAACAGGCGATTATTCCCCCCGGATGCAGCCTCTTGAAATCCCCAGCGCCAGAGAGAATCAGTCATTACGGCCATGCTTCGACCGCTTCCAGCCTCCCGCACGGCAATGACGGGCGACGGCGCGGAACTCCGCGCCGGACGTTGAAGGAGAACTGCGATACTTCCTGAGTCGGGAATGCCGGTCAGGAGGCAGTTATCAAGGGTTATCGGGGTTGTCGAAATACTTCGCGTGATCGGGGCGCTTAGCGGATGCCGTTTTCCGGCTTCAGTAACCTCAGGCTCGAATGATGAAGCGTCAATCTTCTCAGCGGAGGCGTCGAGACGAACCGGAAGGATGTCGGCCAGCGGGGTTGCGGCGTATCCTCCTTGCGCGAGGGACTGGCCGCAACCGATCATTATAAAACCTGCGCCGTTGTCCATCACATGCTGTCTGAGGCGTTCAAGGTTGCCGGCAAAGCTATAGATGCCTTCGTCGAAAAGCTTGTAATCGAAGTCGTGGAAAATCACGACATCGAAGTTCTCCAACTCCCTGCCGAAAATCTCAACGACGGGGAATGGAATAAGATTGAGCTGTGTTTCGTCTTCCGGATCGTGGACTGAGTCCGGATTGCGCAGGACGAAGAAACTTATCAGGTCAACGCTGGGGTCTTGTTTGAGCGCATCCCGGAGATATCTGACGTCCCATCCGGGACGCCCGGCGACCAGGAGGACGCGAATCCTATCGCGCATCACGTTCAGGATCAGACTCTCCGAATTATTTACAGCGATAAGTTCCCCCGACCGCACGGGGGTTTCCAGACGGAGGAGTTCCTTGCCGGCAGACCGGGGGACGAAAGCAAGTTTCACTTTGTATTTCGACTGACCGGGCTGGAGGGGGACCTCAACAGTGGAGAGTATGTCATTGTCTGAACGAAGCGTGACGGGCAGTGAGCCTTCAGCAAATCCATTAACGCGGAGGGTTACGTCTGCCGACCATTCTCTTCTTGTGAAGGCGATGGCTTCGGCCCGGACGTCTTCGATGGCGATGTCCCGTATGCCGGAGGCGGGGCCGGGGCAGAAGGCGAAGACCTTGATGTTAGCGCCCCCGAGAAGTTCCGCCGCGCGGGCATCGGGAGGGATTTCATCACCCCCCCCCGGCGTTTCGCATCCGTCGGAAAAGAGCAGGAGCGTCACCGGGATTTCCCTGGCCTCGCGGCGGAGGGTTTTGAAGAGCTCGTTCATGTCGGTTATCAGGCCTTCGGCTTTTGTCTGATCGCAGAGGGCTTCGAGTGATGTTTCGGTGGCGTGCTTATTGAACCTGAAGAATCGGGCATGAACGTCTTTACCGGCGGCGCGGAGTGCGTCTGCGTTCTTTTTCAGGTAGTTCTGCGATCGCAAAAGACGGCTCTCCTCCTGCGGGCCGGACGGAAGCGACATGCTTCTTGAGGTGTCCAGAGCGATAATAAGTTCAGGTTTGCGATAAATGACGCGGGATCGCTCGATATTCGGTTCGGCCATTGCCGTCACGATGAAAGCCAGGGCGATGAAACGCAGAAGAATGATCGCCGCCCGTTTCCTGAAGCCATCGAGTGGAAGAATGGCCCTGTATGCCAGCAGGAGCGATCCGGCGCAGAGAAGCGCCGTCAGCGCGATGACGCCCCAGTCGTTCAGACCGAGAAATACGATTTCCCGGCCGACGCTCTCCTGTGGCAATGGCGATTGCGCGGCCAGATTTATCAGTGCATATCCCGGCAAGTGACAACCCCGGAGATGTAGACGGTTCCAGAATGCGCTCTTCTTGGCTGAGAGTCGTGAAGGTAGATGGAGTCCCAGATGAAGGGCGGGCGCATTACGCCGTCGTCCGCGCCGCCCCAGTGGCCTGCGCGGGGATCAACAGGGAGGCTTACTAAACGCCATGCCGGTCCATGAATGGCGTCGGGGGCGGTCGGCTGGAAGGTCTGCCCGCCGGAGTCCGTCAGCCTGCACCGCGCGGCGTCGCCCGAACCGTCTCCGTAGAGCCAGAAGGAGACGATCTTCGGATTTTCAGCGTTAAGCTTTGTTGTCGGGCAGATTTTCAGGAAACGCCAGCCGGCGCCGAACTGATAGTCAATCTTCAACGAGGTGGGGAAGGGCGGGGCGTTTCCGGGCGATGGGGCGATTTCCATGGAGACCTTGGCCGGATCATTATTGTCGCCGTCGAGAAGAGCGCGGAAATCGCTCTCTGCGCGTTTATCGCAGAAGCTTTCTTCGACGCGATACAGACCGTTCTCAATTGTCAGGGCGACATTTCCATCTGCGTCGAGTATGACGGCTTCAATCTCGCAGACCTTTCCTTCATCAGGCGCGAAGGCCAGCGGCAGGACCTGCTGCGCCTCCCGCAGAAATCGTATTGAGACAGGTTGCCCTTCATGTTGAACGCCATCCACTTTGCATCTCAGGACTCCAGCGAGGGTTTGTCCGGGGGAGCCGTCAAGGACAAGGCAGAAGCCTTTGTCAGTAACGCCGACGCGGATACCGAGCGGGGCGGAATTAGTGACGTTTCCGCAACGGATCAAGGTCCATTCCGAAGGCTGACCGTCGGGTTTTACGATAAGCGATGTTGAGAAGTCAGTCCGCGCAAGGTCGCGCCGAACCATTCGCCCGCGCCAGAGAAATTCGGTCGAGCCGCCGGGGGGAAGCTTTTCAGCGCCGGTGTCTTGCCATTCACCCTTGAGACCGGCCGATTTCAATTCTCCCGGCTTTGCCGCGACATGAATGTTCAAGGGATTTGCGAACCTGAGCCGGACGAAGACTTCCCCGCCGCCGTTGGTTTCAGCGGTTGCGTCAATGCGCAGGGCCTTGTCCGCCGCGAGAAGGGGGGGAATTTCAACGGGGCCGAAATAAACGGGAGAGGGGGAAAGCGCGATCTTCGATCCGCCGGAGACGGAAATCAGATTGCCGAGGTGATCCACGGCCTTGCCTGACGGAAGCGCAAACGGCAGGAGCGTTTCGTGATCCTTCCCGGCGGTCCAGAAGGCGATCTTGACGCGACCATCCTTCTCAAAAACGAGAAAGAAATCTTCCGGGGAATCCAGCATCAGCCTGTGGCTGAAGGAATATCCCCATAGTTCTCTTATAAGGACGCACATGGCGTCATAGGCATGCTTTTGGGCATAATCGAGTCTGACCGTGCCGAAGTTATGCTCGCGTTCATTCGGGTCGGGGCCGTCGTCATGCCAGTCGTACCAGATTGAAATCGGGATGCCGGCGGAAAGGTTGGTCAGCCATTGGCGGGGGAGGTATTTCCCCTGGAGGTCAGGCGCGATGTCCGTGCAGTTATAACCCCATTCGCCGGAGATGATGGGGATGTCTTTTCCCGCTGGCGCGCTGCGGTCAATGAGTCTTCGCAGTCGTTCATAATCGGCCAGGGTTGTTTCGGGGGGATGGCCGCGGTAAGGATGAACGCTGAATCCGTCAATGAGGTCCAGGTATCCGCGCGAAATGCAACCGTCGAAGAAGTCCCACGGGAAGCACGAGCTTGCCGGGCCGATGATGCATGCGCCGGGATCGCCCTCGCGGATTGCGGGGACAACGGCCTTGACCCATTTCATATAATCCTCGACGTCCGGTTTCGGGGTCCAGAATCCGATATTCGGCTCGTTCCAGAGTTCCCAAATGATTGCCTTGCCTTTGTATCGAGCGGCCATTGCGCGGCACATGTTCGCGTATGCCTTTCGGCATTCGTCGCTGCGGGGCGACTGGCCTTCGTCGTAGAGCTTGTTGCCGTAGTCAATGATGAAAAGAATTCGCGCGCCGACCTTCTCCATGTCCGCCACGAGGGCGTCGCGTTCTGAGAAATCGTATTTACCCGGTTCATGTTCCATGCCACCCCATGACCAGTCCATGCGCACGATGCCGATGCCTGAGGCGGCGAGCATGCGCAGATCGCGGTCGTTCCCCTTGTAGAAGTGGATATTGACGCCGAGTCCCCCCGGGACGGGCATGTTCGCAAGGGCAGGATGGCGGATTTTCTGAACCTGCGGCGGTTCGGAATGCCGGGATTCGGTGGCCGAACATCCGGCGCCGAGGATCAAAAGCGTAATGATGGCTCCGGTAGAGCGATTTATCATTTCATGGCCTCCATGCATATTGAATTGCCGCAAAACAGAAACCGAGAGGAGAGCGATTGCTACCATCGCATCGCAGCCTTGAACGATTCATCGGTCAATTCTGAGAGATTGTTCCTCCCTCCGGACGGGGATGTCAGGCGGATAAAAAAATGTAACGAAGGATGAAAAGGATGCTGATGAGATGAAAGGACCAGTGGACGTCCTTTGATCTTCCTGTGGCTGTTTTCAGGATGGACATGCTGATGAAGCCGAAGGCTATGCCCTCTGTGATGTTGACGGCAAGGGGCATGACGACGATGGTCAGGTATGCGGGGAGGTATTCCGTGGGATCGTTCCACCTGATGCGTGAGACGTTCATCATCATCATTGCGCCGATGATGATCAGCGCAGGGGCGATGACGGGGTAGACGGTCCTGAGAACGACAGCGGCATTCTTCGGGTCGGTTATCTGGATGCCTGCGGCCACAACGCCGAGGAACGGGTAGGCGACGATGCCGGCCAGGAGCAGGACGGCGGTCACCATGCTTGTCAGGCCTGTGCGACCTCCCGCCTGAACGCCGGCTGCGCTCTCGACGTAGCTTGTGATGGTCGAGGTGCCGAAGATTGTGCCGATGACGGTTCCTGCAGCGTCAGACAGGAAAGCCTGCCGGGCATTTGGGAGGTTGCCGTCCTTGTCGAAAAGCCCCGCGCCTGAACACACTCCAGCAAGCGTCCCTACGGTATCGAACAAGTCAAGAAAGAGGAAGACGAAGAAGATGCTCAGAAGGGCGTTGGGACGCGCAAGGAGGCCGTGGAAATCCAGCTTGAAGAAAGTGGGCGAGAGAGAAAGTCCTTCGTAGGTCAAGGCAGGTTTCTTCAGCAGACCGGTCAGGAGGCCGACAGTCGTTGCGACAATCATTCCGCCGAGCACTGCGCCCTTTACCCCTCTGGCCATGAGAATCATTGTGATGAGAAGACCGAAGAGGGCCAGACCGGTATAGGGGTCTTTCAGGTTTCCTAGCTTGACGTATGTTCCCGGGGCTTCGACCACGATGCCGGCGTATTCAAGCCCCACGAGACAGATGAGCAGTCCTATGCCGACGGCGATGGCCAGCCGGATTGGTTCCGGAATGATCGACATGATCTTCGTCCGGATTGCAAAGAGAGAGAGAAGAACGAAGGCTGTTCCGCTGAGGCAGTTAGCCGCCAATGCCTGTTGCCATGTGAAACCCATGGTGAGGCAGACGGTGAAGGCAAAGAAGAAATTATGGCCCATGGCGGGGGCCAGGGCTATCGGATAATTGGCCAGCAGAGCCATCAACACGCACGCGATCGCGCTGGAGATACACGTCGCCAGCATGACCGAGCCGGGGTTCATGCCAGTGGCGGAGAGGACAGCCGGTTGGACAAAGATTATATAGGAGAGCGTCAGAAAGGTCGTAATGCCGGCGACGATTTCCGTTCTGACGTTGGTGCCATTTTCCTTGAGTTTGAAGAGTTTGTCGAGCATGACATCTGCTCCTTCGCGATACTCACTCCGGCAGGGAGACGGTCTGACTCCCCAGGTTATCGAAATGCCTATCTCGATTTGAAACGCTTCCTGTGCGCGCTTCCGTAGCGCAAAGCTTCATCCAGGAAGGCTTCGATGTTTTCAAAGGGCGTTCCGGCTACGATTCCGTTGCCGGCGGCCAGGCACATGCCGCCGTCCGGACGATCGAACGTGTCCATCAGTGAGCGGACCTCGGCTCGAACCTCGTCCGGGGTTCCCTCCTGAAGGATGTGCTGGACATCGAAGCCGACGAGGAAGGTCATCCGGTCGCCGAACGCTGACGCCACCGCCTTCTCGTCCATCGTGTGTTTCTGCACGGGATGGAAGACGTCAACGCCCACCTCGATCAGGTCGTCCAGGATTTCCGTGTTGTCTCCGCAACTGTGCAGCCAGAAGTGCATGCCGCATTCCCGGCAGGCGTCGCCGACGCGCTTGTAGTAAGGCTTCAGGAACTCGCGGAAATGCTGCGGTTTCATCATCAACTGGCGCTGGTTGCCAAGGTCGTCGCTGGTCCAGAATCCGTCAGCGCGCATTTCCCGCGCAGCCCGGCGGATGAGCGCGACGTATTGGTCGCAGAGTGCGTTGTGCAGCCTGTGTATCTCATCGGGATATTCGTAGTAGTCAACGAACAGGTTCTGCATTCCGCGCAGCCCCCACGGCCTTTCAAAGAAAAGGCCCCACCAGCCTGTTATCAGGTAGCGGTTGTTCTCGCGCGCGAAGTTTGCGGCTGATTTCAGATTGTCCAGCAGGCCCGGCTGTTCCGGGTCGGGCATTTTAGCGATGAATTCGTCAAGACCTTTCCAGTCCGGCAGAAGACCGCCGGAATCATGCCCGCGTTTTCCGCTGCATTCCTGAAACCAGGACAGGTCCTTCGGGTCCGGCATGGGCGGGCCGAACATCGGAAGAACGACATCATCCGGAATGCGGTCGAACTGCCGCAGTCGCTCTCCGTACTGCTCCCATAGCCCCTCGCCCCACCACTTGGCCATCACCAGCGGTATGCGGGAAGGGAATTTACGTTCTATCGCCGCAATCACTTCCTCTTTTACGAGAGGATTCATATTCAATTCGGGCATGATTCAGGCTCCGGTGTGGTTGGGGTGGGGGGATCATTTTTTGGCTGACGCCGCGACTGCGTTGTTTGAGTCGGGTGATTGCGCGGAGACTGAAGACTGTGTCCGCTCCTCAAACATGTCAACCCATTCGCGACGCAATCTTATAAGGTCCTGCTCCTGGGCTTCGCTGAACGATCCCAGCAACTGCGCGCATGTGTCCATCCAGGTTATGAGTCGCTCGTATTCCTCAGCGGTAAGTTGTACATCCTTGTGGCTGGATTTAAGGTGTTTCAGCAGGCCGGCCCGGGCGGCGGTTCCCTGGCCAGGAATAGAACGGGACTGGTTGTAACCTTGCAGGACGAGACCGGACAGGCTGGGCGAGCCGATACTGATAAGGTTGTCATACGACTTATCGGGAGTGAGCGCGAGCTTCGCTGCTTTCGGTTCCTTACTCCCGTTCCTGTGACACTCCGCGCAGTGTTTGTCCAGAACCGGTTGAACGAGCTTGTCGAATCGAAGCGGCCAGGAGCCATCCGGACCGGTCTTCAACTTTGAAGGTTCCCGCCTTGACGCAAGCGCCGGGGCCGACTGGGGGGCGGTCTGCCTGTGTTCGTGGCAGCCAATGCAGGACAAAGTCTGACCCGGTTGAACGTAGGTAATTGACCTCATTGTTTGAATGGCGACACCGTCGGCATCCAGCGCCTGGAAGAAAACGTTGACGCCGGAAGGAACGCGGAAGAAGGCTGAGCCGTCAGCTTCGACCGGAGCCGTTCCGAGGACGCACTTGCCGGGGTCGTCGCGAGTGATGCCGATTCGCGGGGTGTTCATGAAAGGCTGCGTCTTGATCGGCACGCCGACAATCCTGATGCTCTTGACGGTTCCGCGCTCGATTCCCGGCATTCCGGCGTAGACGTCTTGGAGGAGGAAGCGCCCTTCCTTTGATGAGCCGGAATCGGCAAGATCGGCCACAACCGGCGGTTTCCGGCGCGGGCGAAGGGGGGTGGGGTAGACGCTGGAAATCTCCGGATCGCGATAAATGAATTCGCGGTTGCCGAAGGCGTCATAAACGTAAAGGCCAAGCGCGTTGACGGGATTGGGGGTTCCCTGTCCCTGGATGGGTATGCCGCTCCATGCCGTAAGGTAATAAGTCTCCGAAAGAGGCCAGGGGCTGACGTAGTAGGTGGATGGCCAGCCCTCGATTTCGGGGAAGCAGACCTCCGGCGTCAGGCGCGTGATGGGGTCGGCGCCCTCGTTGCCCCGCTTCGGATCAAGCAGCACGATGCTGCCGGCTGTGATGCTGTGATGCCCGGAGGCGGTGAAGACGATCTTGTCCGATCCGGGGATTGAGCGCGGCTCAAAGGTGCAGTGCGGCGAGTGTGTGAAATTACCGTAGACGAGGCGCGGGTCGCTGCCGTCCGGATTTGCGCTCCACAACTTCATGAATGGCATGTTATGGCGATCAACATAGTCCCAACGGGAATACAGGATGCGCCCGTCGGAGGCGACGCTCGGGTACCACTCGAACATTTCGAAGGCGGAGATCGCGCGCATGTCCCCGCCGTCGGCGTTCATGCGGTGGAGTGTGTAGACGGCGCAGGGGCGGTAATCGTCCCCGCCGCAGCGCACGTAGCCTTCTTCGAGGGTCCGGCGCTGCGTCGTCTGCGCGCTCTCGCTGCCGCACTGGAAGAAGTGTCCGCGCCGGGTCGAGAGGAAGACGATGTCGCCGTTGGGCAGGTAATGCGCGTCGAAGTCGTTGTAGCGTCCGCTGGTCAGTCTGCGAAGCCCCGTGCCGTCAATGTTCATTTCGTAGACGTGATAGAAGGAATCCTCCGGCAGTTTTTCCTTTTCCAGTTTGTTACGCACTTTCATCACTTCCGGATAGTATCGGCAATAGGCGAAGAGCATCTTGCGTCCGTCATATGAAAGGTCCGGGCGGACGAAATTCCCCGGCGGGAGGGATTCAGTGAGGCAAATGATCTCGGGGGCGTCGGACTTGAAATCGCGCATTATGCAGACACCGCCGCCCGGGCGCGACCACCAGCCGATGTATTGATCGGACATGTGCGTGAAGCTTCCCGGAGCGCGCTTGACGAAAAGCAGATCGTCGAAATCCAGAAGGGGATTGGCCAGCGCAAGTTTCCGGAGCGATCGCCTCAGTTCGAGATACGCGGTTTTCAATCCCTCTCGGTTATCGGCGTTCAGGACTGTCGAGGCGGCTGATGCCTTCTTCTCAAAATCCGGCGCAAGATCGCCCGGCTCGAAGCCTGAAGCGCGGTAGTCAGCGATCAACTTTGCGCCGGATTCCGCGAGTTTCGGAATAAGAAGGCGGATGCCTTTCTCGATACGCGTTTCATAGTCCTTCTGTTTGATGGCGGGGGAGGGCGCGGACCACTGGCTTATGCTGCTCTGGTCGGCCGGTTGCATCAGCGCGAGGTTTTTTGCGGGGTCGTCCGGGCCGTAGACCTCGACCTCATCGAGGTGGAAAAAATCCGTCGCATCCAGTTGAAGGCGGACATAGCGGGCGGATTGTCCGTCTGCGGCGACGACGAGCGGGCTATTATCGGTGAAACCGTAAAAGACGCTGCCGTCGTGGCGATACAGAAGCCGCCAGGCCTTCGCGTCATCAGACAGGAGGACGGTCAGTTTCGCGGCGCGTGGGGCAATGTCGCAACGATTGAATACTTCAATGCGTCCAAGTTTCCTGGCATCGCCGAGATCAACCTGCCACCAGGGGTTCGCCTCGGGTTGCGTGTGGAATCCCCATTTTCCGTTTTTGACGCCATCGCAGCCGCCCTGGGCGTCAACCTCGGTGGAGATTCCGACCTTGCCGCCGATGAGTTCGGCCTGGAACAGCCAGTCGTTCTCGATGGGGGAGACGGGCGGGGGGGGAACGGTCTGATCCGCCGGCATGTAAGAGCCGAGGGATGCGGCGATGAGGACTGCGATGAGGACTGCCTTCAGTTTCGCGCTCATACTTTGTCCAATGATCTGGTTGAGACGCGGAAAAGCCGCGATGATGCGCGGTGGATCGTGAGGTTTCACATTGTACCGCGTGGGTGCAAAGCACCCATCCTGCTTTGGGAAGTATAGCCAGGCGGGCAGTGGGTTTCCATACTTTGCGGGTCATCTCATTGCGTCCGGAATAGGCGAATGTTATCGTATGCGTAAGAGTTGAAATGTTTCATGAGCGTTACTGAGAATACAAGATACAAGGCGAATCTTTCTGAGAGGTGAAATGATGAGCACAGAGAGTTCGCTCAAAGCTGCTGTGGGGTTCTTTGTCATTATTGTTCTCGGCGCGCTTCTGTCTTCCATTCTCGGCGGCGGATTCGGCGCTGTGATCGCAAGAATCTCCCCGGAATTCGTAAGGAGCCTGTTCAACTTGGATGAAGCAGACGGCGCAGTTCGTTATTCTTTCGCCGTGGGCATGATTTGGGGTTTATTCATCGGGGCTGCTGTATCGGGGTTTGCCTGTCTTCTTGCGGCTGTCATCAAGATATTGAGAGTTCGATTTGATTCTCAGAGGCAACAGACGTAGGTTGAGCTTTGCAACTGCTCGGCCGCTGATGGGGTCGTTACCTCCGCGTTTCATTGCGCATCACGGGTATTTCATTCATGTTGGTGGCGCGTGTGATAGAATGATCCGGCGTTGATGGCGACGGCTGGAATCGCCTTCACAATCCCGCGCGCAAGCGCAGAAGACAAATAAGTTCACTTGCAGGATAGCGTATATGGCTGATGGACTGCCTCAAGACTGGCATTCTCTGATTGGGGGGGACAGAACGTTATACGGGCGAGCCCCTTGGCCCGATCTGCTTCATGCGGCCGGCTTCGATGCTGACGATCATCCGCAAAGCTCCGAATCCGCGCAGATTGTTCGAATGCCCGGCGGGCGAGGGGAAACCTGCCTGATAAAATTCAAAAAGTCCGATGCGCCGCCGCTTGTCTGGCGTCATTACCGGCACGGGGGGCTGCTGGGCGACGTTCTTAGTGACGGGTATCCAAATGCGTCGCGGGCGATAAATGAGGCGGCAGTCAGCCTTGATGCGCTCCAACGAGGCGCGCCGGTTGCGGAACCGGTGGCGATCCGCGTCTGTGGGCGCGGCCCATGCAGGCTCGATATCTTCACCTTATATATTGAAAACGCAACTGATTGCGGCAGCCTGCTGATGGAATTACAAAAGAATCCCGACGCGCTGTCCGGAGCGGAATTGCGGAGACTGGTGACCCTTACGGCTCAGGCAGTAAAACGGCTAGCCGATGCCGGCGTGGCGCATCCGGACCTGAACCTTACGAATATCCTGGCTCATCCCGCCGTGGAAAACGCCTGTTGCCCGGCTTCCGAGCGCTATTCGAGCGTTACGATAGTGGACCTGGACAAGGCGCGGATTCTGAAGCGGATAATGCCGGGGGGGAGGGTGAGGATGATGGCAAGACTGGCCAGATCATACGACAAAATGAGCGGCGGCGCCCCGCTGCTGCCGGGGCGGGATCAGTTGCGATTTCTGAAGGTCTGCCTGGGGCCTGACGCGCCAAAGGAAACCGTCCGGGGGGCGATCAGGGAGATTTCAGCGGCGATCAAGGCACACAGGTTCTGGCGGACCGCCTCCCGCAGGGGATAATGGGGGCTACTGCGAGTCGTTAAGCGATATCTCGCTGCTGTCCGCATTGGGGAACAGAATGTTGAAGGTTTTCTCCGCCGCCTGTTGTTCCGCGTCCTTCTTGCTTTGTCCCCAGCCGCTTTCGTATTCCTTCTGCCCGATGACGACCACGACCTGGAATTGCCTGCCGTGGTTGGGGCCAACCTCCTTCTGCACGCGGTAATGGGGCGTGGCGCCCATGTGCTTCTGTACATGGTGCTGGAGGATGCTCTTGTAATTCATGCGGTGTTCATTACGGCATACGAGATCAATTTCATATTTCAACTGCCGCAGAACAAACTCGCGGGCGGAATCCAATCCGCCGTCGAGGAATATCGCAGCGACTGTGGCCTCATAAGCGTTTGCGAGCAGACTGCGGGGCAGGAGGCGTTTCTCGAACAACCCCCTGCCCACCTGCAGCGATTCCTGCAAATTGAGCCGCCTGCTGAACTTGGCCAGCGTCTGCGCGCTGACCACGACGGATTTAATCTTCGTTAACTCTCCCTCGGAAACACCGGGGAGCGTTTTACAGAGATATTCCGATGCGATCAGCCCGATGACGGCGTCGCCCAGGAACTCCAGTCGTTCGTTGCTTGCGTCCGGGTCGGATCGCACGGACGAATGAGTGAGCGCCAGTTCCAGCAGGGACGGATTCCGGAAATAATACCCCAACTGGCTCTGGCATGTCGCCAGACGCTCAAGCACACGTCACCTCGTCATTGTCCGGACCAACGGTAGTTACGGTATGTCATCGCCTTCCGGGATCGGCTGGCGGTCATCGCCGTCGTCTGTTTCATCGCGTCCCTGGCGGGAGGAGTAGGTTGACTTTCCGTATGGGCTATAAGACCTATTGGAGCGATTGAAGTCGTCCCCGCCTTCCTGCGGCGGTTGCTGCTGATAGGAATTGTCCTGCATAAACTTCGGCTCTTTGAAGAGGACGGTTGTGTCAATCGGTATGAACCTGTCTGCTGCGCGGATCAGGTCGGTGCTTGTGCTCCGGTCGAAGGAGACGACTTCCATCCTGCAACCCTGCGCCCTGAGGGCGTAGACCAGCGGCACGAAGTCGCCGTCGCCTGTGACCAGCACTGTGGTGTCCACCTTCGGGGCGAGCGTCAGTGCGTCAATGGCGATTTCCATGCCCCAGTCACCCTTGGACGTTCCGTCCGGGCGGATGCGCAACTCCTTGGCCTTAATCTCGTAACCGAGCCGGTCAAGGGCGTCCAGGAAGCTCGTCTGATCAACGTCGGGCTTCTGGACGATGTAGGCTATGGCTCTTACCAGTTGCCTTCCCGAGACGATCGTTTCGAGGAGTTTGCTGTAGTCAATCTTGGACTGGTGGAGCGTCTTGGCCGAGTAGAACATGTTCTGCACGTCAATGAAGATGGCCACACGCTGCCCGTTGTTAGGGTAGAACGGCGTTGACATGTTTTCCGCTTCCTTTCGATGATGGAAGTGTTGTGGGATTACGGGCGATCTGCCCTGTTTCCCGGTTGCCTAAACTGCAATAGTCTTTCTATTTCCCGATTGCGACACTCGCGACAATCGCCGAAACGCTTATTTCAGCCCCATGACATAGAACGGGGGCATGTTACGACAAATCCAGTCTCGTGTAAAAAAAAAGTCTGACGACCGGCGCGGGTCACACCACGAGTTTCATGCGACTCCCCAACCTTGATGAATATTCTATTTGCGAACCAGTTCCCTGTCAAGCGGTGAAAGTCACTGAATCATATTTAAGAGCGCCCGTCCACCAATGCGCCGGTTTCGTAAATTTTCAATCTGCCTCCACTCCGGGATACCTTTTGTGTAAAATATGTGGCAGCGTATGGCCGGTCGGATGGCAGATTGTCCTCCAGCATGTCCGAAGGGAAGATTTCACATGGCAGGCAGGATGAAGACTGACAGAGACGCGCAACGTCTGGCGCTCCAGGGCGGCATGAAGGCCGTCACCCGCATCGAAGGAGTCGGCAAACCGAAAATCGGTATCGAGGAGTTCATGTCCGTTGCGGAACGGTTCGGCATTCCGAAGCCGGCGCTGAGGAAGATCAAGGCCGCGCTGCTGGAGGAGGGGATGGGCGACGGGCCTTTCCTTGCTAACTACTACGCTAACCTGAAGGAAACAAGAGTGCAGGCGTTCGAGCGGACTGCGCGGGAAATCTTCGGTGTAAAACATGCGATAGGTATGAGTTCCGGCACGGCGGCCCTCCACAGCGCCTTCGTTGCCGCCGGGGCTGGTCCCGGAGCAGAGGTAATTTGCCCGGCAATCGGTTTCTTCGCGACAGCGGCGGCGGTCGTGACTTCGGGCGCAATACCGATATTCTGTGATGTTGACGAATCGCTGGCGATGGACCCGAAGAAGATCGAGCCGCTCATCACGAAACGCACAGTCGCCCTCGCCCCGACGCACGTCATGGGCAGCGTATGCGACATGCGCTCGATCATGAAGGTCGCGCGCAAGCACAAACTTAAGGTCGTCGAGGACTGCGCGCAGTCCTGCGGCGGGAGGTTCGGCGGGAAATACGTCGGAACCTTCGGCGATCTGGGCTGCTTCAGCATCTCGGCCTACAAGATAGTAGGTGGGGGCGAGGGAGGCCTGATCCTTACCAACAACCAGAGGCTTTGGGACAGGGCGAACGGAATCGCCGAGTGCGGCGGGCTGTGGCGTCCGGACAGGTTCGCGCCCCCGCGTTACGACGGCGAACTCTTCTGCGGGACGAATTATCGAATGTCCGAGATGGAAGCGGCGGTGGACGTCGTCCAGCTGTCGAAAATGGAGCAGACCGTCAATCGCTTCAGGCAGGTCAAGCGTCGCATTCTGGAGAGACTCAAGACTTATAAGGAGATCACGCCGCAGAAGCTCAACGACCCGGATGGCGAGGTCGGATACAACCTGCGTTTCTTCCCTGAAACCATCGAACTTGGCGGGAAGATTGTCGAGGCGTTACGCGCCGAGGGCGTCGGTTGCGGGATGCGCGGCAAGACCGCGCGGCCGGACTGGCATGTCTACTCCTACATGTTCCCCGTGACGGGCAAACGCGGCCCGACGGAGGCAAATTGCCCCTTCGAGTGCCCAATCTATCGCGAGCGCGGCGGGAAGGTTTCGTACGCGCGCGGGGATTGCCCGGTTGCGGACGATCTTTTCGACCGCGTGATAACGGTTTCGCTGAATCAGTGGTTCTCCCCCCGCGATTGCCGCAATATTGCGGACGGGATAAACAAGGTTCTTTCAGCCTACTGCGCGGAATCGCCGGACGGCAAGGCATGGATGTGACCCTCTATCCAGGGAGGGCAACGGCGGATATACTCATTAATGTTCAGTCGGGCGGTGTGTGTGTTTTAATTAGGATTGTGTCAACGATGCGGCAGTTCATTCTGCAACATCATAAAGGAGAAAAAAATGAGAGGCAGAATAGTTCCAGTTCTGGCGGCGTCGGCGCTGGTTGCTTTCTGTTGTGCTTTCTCAGCCGATGCGGCTGAAGGGAAGACCAAGGGCGGGTCGTCGGTCTGGTTGACCTCCTATGACAAAGCCGTGGAGGCGGCTAAGGAATCGGGAAAACCCATCCTTGCGGATTTCACCGGCAGCGACTGGTGCGGCTGGTGCATAAAGCTGAAGGCTGAGGTATTCGACACAAAGGAATTCAAGCAATGGGCTGGCGAGAACGTCATTCTCCTCGAACTGGATTTCCCGAAAAAGAAGGCTCAGAGCGCGGACACAAAAAAGCAGAATCAGGAACTCGCCGCGAAGTACGGCATCAGGGGATATCCGACCATCCTGTTCCTTGACGCCGATGGCAAGGCGCTGGGCAAGAGTGGATACATGAAGGGCGGGGCAAAGGCCTGGATTGAGAACGCCCGGAAGATCATTGACGCCAGGGCGGACGCGCCGGCCGCTGCAAAGCAACCCGAACTCCCAACGCTCGAAAAGGTGGAGAAAGACGCGAAGGGGCAGAAGGTGGAAAAGGGAGAGAAGAAGGCCAAAGCGGACGGGGCGGAATGGCTGACGTCTCTGGACGAGGCGATGAATGCATCGAAGAAGACGAAGAAGCCCATCCTTGCCGATTTCACCGGCAGCGATTGGTGCGGCTGGTGCATCAAGCTGAAGGCCGAGGTCTTCGACACTCCGGAATTCAAACAGTGGGCTGCGGAAAACGTCGTGCTGCTTGAGATTGACTTTCCGAGGAAGAAGGCGCAGGACGAGGAGACGAAAAAGCAGAATCAGGAACTGGCCACGAAGTACGGCATCAGGGGATACCCAACCATCCTGTTTCTGGATACCGAAGGCAATGTTCTCGGCAAGAGCGGCTATATGAAAGGCGGGCCAACGGGCTGGATTGAGAACGCTCAGAAGGCAATCGCGTCCAAAGAGGGCGGTGGCAAAGCGAGGCAATAGGCCCATTTGGAACACGTCGGTAGTGTGTTGCTGATAGCTGATAGCTCGTGTGACCACATAGAGGAGTAATTATAATGACATTTCTCAATCTTCGATCTGAATCTTTTATGATTGTCATTTTTGTTGCCTTGTTGTTCACGCCGGTCCGTTCAGATGAAACTGCAGCGATTGGCAACATGGCTGGAGATGGCGTCCTTCTGACAGAGAAGACGACAAAGATCGGGGATATGCCTTCAGATATACATCAGATGTACACTTCACCGGACGCAAGACGAATAGTATATAGGACGACTCATAGAGTCATTGTAGTAGACGGCAAGGCAAATAAGAGTTTCGATGGGTTCGATTTCAAGAACCCAGGCCCGATATTCAGTCCGGACAGCAAGCGCGTGGCATACAAGGCGCGACGAAAGGGTAAATGGCACGTAGTGTGCGACGGCAACGAGAGCGAACCTTATAACGCTATCGAAATCTATAGTCCGGTATTCAGTCCGGACAGCAAACGGATGGCTTTTATTGCGAGCAGGGGCGGTAAAATGCTTGCGGTGGTGGACGGGATCGAAGGCAAGGAATACGACAAGATTCTCGGATCAATAGTCTTCAGTCACGACAGCGAGGACGTCGCATACATAGCGAGACAAGGCGCTGTCTGGCACATGGTCATCAATGGAACGGAAGGTCCGGCGCGCGAAGGGATGGGCGGCGAGTATGGAACTTTCGTCGCCAATCCCTGTCGGAAGGGGTTTGCATATACCATTAAACGCGGAGCCAACTGGATACTCGTCAACGACGACAGGGAAAGCAAGCCATATGCCTCAATCGCTGAGAATTCCATCAGGTTCAGCCCTGACGGCAAGAGAATCGCTTACGTAGCCGGCCCGGAGAAAGCACTTGTCGTTGTTGTTGACGACGATGAGAGCAAGGAATACATGTATGTTTTCGGGGGTGGTCTTGGGTTCAGTCCAAACAGCGAACGCATAGGCTACTGCTGCCTTGACAAAACGCGCACTTTCAACTTCGTCGTGGACGGCAAGCCGGTAATATTCAAGAATCTGCAGGGCATGGATATGAACAGCATATCATTCTCTCCCGACGGCAATCGCGCGGCTTTCATAGGTATGACAAAGGATGGGTGGCCTCCCGTGATAGATGGAGTAGTGGGTGAACCGTATAAATGCCCAGGGCGGGCGGTTTTCAGCCCGGACAGTAAACACGTCGCATACTGCTGTGAGGATGTGAGGGCATCATTCCTGATTCTGGACGGGGTCAAGGGCAAAGAATACGACAGCACTGGAAATGTTCCAGTATTCAGTCCCGACGGCAAGCATCTCGTTTATCAAGCCAGGGAAGGGGATACATGTTGGGTTATCGTTGACGGCAAGGAACACGGAAAATGTGATTTCTTCCCCGGCAGCGGGGGCGTTGTTTTCGATACCCCGACCTCATTCCATACCATCGCCGTGAGCAAGCGCGAGTTCGTTGTGCTGGAGTTTGAAATCCAACAGCCCTGAATGTCCTTCTTTGGCGAATTCAACGCCAAATGGATGTACATGTGACTCGACTATTCGCTTGGCAGAGCAGGCGCTAAACGCAGAACATCCTGCCTCTACGGATCGTCCGTCACAACCAGTTCCTTGACCGGCTTGCCGTCGCTCCATTTGCCCATGAAGCGTTGCTCAGGCGTGTTGCCCAGCGCGTATTCGCGGTTCTTCCCGTAAAAGGCGCAGTCGCAAAGGGCGTCGAAAATCTTCCAGATGCCGTAATAGTCCTGTGCGTCAACGCCGGCCGGGTTTGTGCCCCTGTCCCGGAACTTGGACGCCTTCCTCTCCGCGAAAGTCGAGGCCGTCTGGATGCCCGGTATGTCGCGTGGAATGGCCGACGGGGAGGCATGAGTGGACAGAAGCGGCGGATCGCCGTAGGTATCGGACATTAATACGCAGAAATCCTTGTTCTCGGCCGGGACGTTCACGGCTCCCCTGAAAATCTCTCGTCCCAGAATATTCCCGACAACCGTATCATCCTCCCCGACCACGACGACCAGCAGCGTTGAGGCCGGAATCTGATCGAGCTTGTCGAGTTTCAGGCCGAATTGAGGAGCCTGTTTTGGCCCCGCTCCGGGCTGGACGGACATCGCCGCAAGGGGTATCGGAACGCCCTCGGCAGCGGCGACGGAGGCGTATTTTGCCGTCATCGCCCCGCCGAAGGAATGGCCGACTACTGCGCATTTATCCCACTGCGCGGCGACGTGGATTTCCGCATTCTTCAACTTCTCCCTCGCGTCCTTCACTGCGGTAAGGACGTTCGGGAAATAGTGCCACGTCGGCGAGAGCGGGCCGGACTGGTACTGCGGATAGATGACGATGTTCCCGCGCATGCATATATGTTCTATCCATGCGCGATAAAAGACCGGGAACATCGCGGAGTACCCATGCAGAAAGATCACCACGGGAGCGCTTTCGGGGCGCGGCTCGTCAGGCTGGAATATCCAGTATCCTTCTCCCTCATTGCCGTATCGGAATTCCTTGACTGCCTTATGCTTGTATTCCTTCCCGCCTGGGCCGGTCTCAGGCTGTAGAGGGGCGGTCGGACGCTGATCGGCGGCGAAGGAATCAAGACCGCCGAGGATTGCCGCAAGAAAAACGACACTGAAGACTGCTCGCCTTGATGCGATCCTGATATTCACGATTGGCTCCCTTCCGCAAATTAATGGCATTGCATTAATCCCGCGTTCTGACGACATTGATTCCGCGGTTGTTCAGGCTGCACGGGAAAATCCTGCCGTTCGGGCCGGACCATCCTGTGAGGGCGCGTTCGAGCGCGTCCCGGTCGGTGTCCTCGCGCAGCATGAGCGCCATGAAGCCGCCGCCGCCAGCGCCGGCAAGCTTTGCCCCGCTGACGAACGGTTCGCTGATATTGAAGAGTTCGTTGAATGTCGCGTCCGTGCTGTGGGGGTCCAGAATCTTGTTCGTTTCCCACTGCTGCCGCATCAGCCGACCGACCTCGTCCAGATCGCCGGACTGGAAGGCGGCGTCAATCGCGCGGGCGATAGCCTTCAGCCCGTCGAGAGCGCGAACGGCCTCCGGCTCGCGCCGTATCCAGCGGCTGACGACTGTCCGCAGGATGTTCTTCGCGATTCTGGAACGGCCGGTGTAGAAAAGCATGAAGCGGCGATGGAATCCCTCAACGGTTTCGCGCGACATCGTCACCGGCCTGATCGCGGGTATCTGCGGCATTCCCGGATTTGTTGTCGTGATCTTTATGCCCGGAACAATCCCGCCGACCTGATCCTGCCAGCCCCCGCCGGTGGTCAGCATCTGTTCGAGCGAGAGAACCGCGTCGAACAACTGGTTGACGTTGGGCGACAGTCCGACAAGGCCGGACGCGCAGGCAACCGCCGTCGCCGCTGCTATGCTTGACGTGCCCAGACCGGAGCCTTTCGGCACGTCAATGTCCATGACCATTTCGATGCCCGCGCCGAACTTGTCGAGCAGCTCGACCAAGTCGCGTCCCGGCATGTTAGGAACGATTCCGGCCAGCACAAGCGACGCCTTCAGTATCGCCAGTGTGTCGGCAGGATTTGAGTAGCCGAGAATGTCCTCGATATCGGTCAGTACCTGCTCATGCTTCTGGTCAACCGAACGGAGCCGGATCACCCTTTCTTTGAGCGGCCTTGCCGCGACGGTCACGGGCGATTTGCCTTCCAGATTCAGGGCGACGTTCAGGACAACGCCGCCGCGCTCGATGCAGTATGGCGGGGTGTCCGTCCAGCCGCCGGCAAGGTCAACGCGGATGGGGCAGGAGACTTCGATGCGCTCCCCGAATTTCAACGCGCAACGCGGATCGGCGACCAGCGGCGTGAAATTGCGCTCCAGGATGCCGGCAAGAGTGGAGAAGGCAAGGTTGTCGTACATGCCTGCAAGAGCGGAGCGCCCCTCTGCGCGGGCCAATACGCGCCGGGCAAGGCGGGCTTCAGGTGGATCACCGGGCCGGTTCGATTCATCTTCCGATGCCTCCGAGATGGCGCATTCGGAGGTCGCGTCGGCCATCAACTTCCAGATTCGGATTCTCAGCGCCGGATCGCTGCAATCGCGGGCTGAGCGCTCAAACTCGTCCAGCATGGCCGCAAGCTCTGCGGTTCCCGCCGGCGAGCCGATGCTTTCGGATGGCTGGCAATCCGAGCTTGTTTTTATCAGTTCCAGCGCTTCAATGGCCTTTCTTCGCGCATCGTTCATGAGCGATTCCTCCAGCATTCGGGGCACGTCTGCGGCTTGGGCTATTTGCGCCATTGACAGTCTGCGGGCCTTGCGCCATCGCAGGATTCTGTCCTTTTCATTCCGACCATTTCGCGGGAGCAATGCGACGTCAACGTCGAAATCCTCGTTCAAGATCGGGAAAATCTGCGCATTCCAGAGACTGCGCTCCCCGGGTGTTACATCAGGCCATATCTCCCCGACATCCGCTCCGACAAGCGTGCGCCATTCATCAAGATGGCTGCCGAAGATCATGGCCTTCTTTGGATCATCGCAGACGCCGTAATTCATGCAGACGACAGTCTCTCCGGCATCCGGACCGGCAATCGGAATTCGGACGAGCGCTTCGTCCAGCAGCAATTCGAATCTTCCGGATACAAGGCGAAGTCCGACGCAAACCGCGCCGCCGGATATGACGCTGCCGGCCCTGATGTCGCAGTCCTGGACGACGGCGTCGGCGTCAACGCGGCATTCCGGACCAACAAGGATCGAATCCTGCACGGCTGCGTCAGGGGAGATATCGGCCTCTTGAACGATGCAGTTGATCCGTCGTCCGAATGAATAAAGTTCTGATGCGGCGCTCGTTTTCGTGAAGGCGTCTCGAAACTGAGCGGTCGTCCCGATATGCAGGAAGTCGCATGGATCGGCGACATAAGCCGCAAACGAGAGTCCGGATAAGGCATTGGCAACGATCGATTTGAGTTTCTCAGGGGCGATTCCCTCAACGATCCTGCCATTACCAAGAAGGGACTGAGTAATGTCGGTATAGAGGTCCAGAGGGAGAGGGCGATCTGTCTCAAGCATGAATGGGGATGCCGCAATGCCCGCTCGTCCCTTTTCCGATATCACCCCGCCAAGTAAAGCCAGCGCGGCGGATGCTCTGGCGTTGAAAACGAGGATTCCCGTATCAAGCATGGCTGCGCCGTCGGCGTCCGATGCGCCCTTTGTCTGCATTTCATCAATGGACGGTTTTTGTAGGAAATCGTTGATTTCCCCGCGCGAGTTCAGAACGTAGACGCCGTGGCGCGAGGCCGTCTGCGCTTCAACCCGGGCGGCCACGCCGATTACGTCATCGCTCTTTTCTGCGACCTTGCCGGCGTCAAAACTTAACAGGACATCCCCTGAGAGGATTACAGTTCCTTCGCGCAATCCGGCGCAAATCGGCGCGACAGAATAAAGGACTTCATCGAAAAGCGTCGTGCTTGCTCCGTCAGTCCTATGTAGCGGGAGTTTGACGAATATCTTGCCGGAGGGCGAGCAGTGCGGCATTCGACGGCTGTCCCCGCCGGAATGGATGATAAGAATGCGAAGTCCGGATAACAGTTCAATGACGGATGATGCGCTCCGCCGCTCCGGGCGCGTGAGAAGGATGTCTTCGCAGACTTTTCGCAAGGCCCAGAGGGTCGCTCCGCCGCTGCCGACGCGGCGCCCCTGTGGGTCGGGCAGGGCAATGGTCTTTGTTGAGCGGGGCAGAAGTCCCGAGCGCGCTCGGCGGTCAAGCTGGAGACGATACCCGTCCGCCTGACGCGGCGTTGAAGCAGTCAGGACGAGGTAATCCCATCCGACGCCCTTGTCGGTCAGGGATTGATGAAGTTGTCTCGCCTTGCGCAAGGCGGATTGCAGGCCGTCTGCGGCGGGTTGCGCCATAAGGTCGCTCTTTCCGGGGCGGGAATCAGTGGCCAGCCCCGTTGGCGGCGTTTCCGGAAGCCCCCATTTTACCCGCCATATTGGATTGGAAGGCGTCGGATATTCGCCGCAGGAGCAGGTTGCGCTCCACGTTCAGGTCCTCAGAGGCTTCCTTAACGCTCATCGTCCTGAATTCGCCTTTGATGGCGGGTAGCTTGATGGATTGGGTTACCAATTCCTCGTCAAGCTCCTCGGGCGTATGGTTGGGATTGTCCCACTTGCGCGGTTGTTCCCCTTCGAGGTTGAGTTCAATGCCGGTCAGGTTGAATTCCTTGGCCACATCGCAGAGAAGGGACCATGACTCGTCGAGGTCTTTTGCGCCTTTTATCTTCAGTTCCATGAATTCGGAGAAGAGATGGTAGAGGCGGAATTGACGGCGCTTATCCAGAGAGTGCAGGACTTCGAGTCGGATGAGCTGATATCCCGCGCGGAATCCGACCGCGGCCAGAACGACCGCGACAATCAGGAATCCGATCAGGCCGCGTTCCTTCTCGAGCACCAGAATGACCGAAATCACCATCATTACGCATGTGACTGTATAGGCGATCAGTGCTACCTGACGTTGATTCCATCCCTGGGACAGAAGCAGGTGGTGAATGTGGCCGCGGTCGGCGGACATGATCGGCTTGCCCCTGAGCGCCCTGCGGGCCATGGTCATCATGGTGTCCATGATGGGATAACCGAGGACGAAGATCGGAACCATGAAGAAGACCGCCGTGGTACTCTTCATTGCGCTGAGAAGGGAGCCGACGGCCAGCGTGAAGCCGAGGAACAGGCTTCCGGTGTCTCCCAGGAACACTTTCGCGGGGAAGAAATTGAATCTCAGGAATGCCAGCAGGCTCCCGGCCAGAATGCAGGAGATGACCGACATGCCGGAATGTCCGAAGATTAGCGATACCAGAAAGTTGCATGTGCAGACAAACAGGGCAACGCCGGAGGCCAGACCGTCAACCCCGTCAATCAGGTTCACAGCGTTGGTAATGCCCACTATCCAGAGGACAGTAACTGGGAGCGCTAGATTGATGCTTTCGAGATTGATCTCGTCAGCAAGAAAAGGAATGCTGACCGCTGAGATTCGCAACCCGGCGTAATAATAAACAAGCACTGCTGCGACGACCTGAGCCAGAAACTTTGTGCGGGCGCGCATGCCCTTCACATCGTCCACCATTCCTACAAGGAGGACGAGGAGAAGTGGTGGAATCAGGCGTTGAACCTGCTGGTATGGGACCTTGCTGTCATAAATACTGTCAGATACACGGTTTACCACCAAACCTGTCCTGTGAAGAATGTAGAAGCTCACCAAAGCGATAATGAAAGGGGCCGCGATGGCAAGTCCGCCCATCCGGGGGATGGGTGTGGTGTGGATTTTCCGCTCGTCCGGCTTGTCAACAGCCCCTAGCTTTTCCGCCAGGCGCATGGCGACCGGTACAAGGAAATAGGTCGCGCCGAAGGCGCATAGGAAGAGCGTCAGGTAGGTCTTGTATTGGAAGAACATTCTTGTTTGCGAGCGTCAAGCCCGGAACAGAATGATACCTCCGTTTCCCGGTTGATGCAATAGTCGTCAAAGTCAGGACTTTATCAAATTCGCGTCAGGAAAAACCCGGTTTGAAAACGCCTTCATTCCTTCTGGCCGGCGAGACCTTCGGTTATAACGCGCTCTTGGTTCTCCGCGGCCACTCCGCCCTGCGTATCGCCGCCAATGCTCCCTTCCTCGATGACGAGGTCCTCGCGTCGTTCGATTTTGTGGAGCCGACCGTCGCGGATCCATATGATTCTGTCGCTGGCAGCCAGCATTTTGTAATCGTGTGTGGCCGTGATGACCGTCACGCCCATGGTCTGGTTCATCTCGCTTAGCAGTTCGATGATTTCATGGCCGGTTTTAAGGTCCAGGTTGCCGGTCGGCTCATCGGCCAGGATGATGCTGGGATCGTTGGCCAGCGCCCGGGCGATGGCTACGCGCTGCTGCTGCCCGCCGGAAAGCTCGAAAGGCTTGTGGTTGACGCGGTCGCCGAGTCCCACCTTCTTCAGGAGACCTACGCCCTTGTCCCTTGCTTCTTCGGTTGTCAATCCGGCAAATGTCATCGGAAGGGTAACATTTTCAAGGGCGGTCATGACCGGAATGATGTTGAACGTCTGGAAAATGTAGCCGATTTTACGGCAACGCAACCATGCAAGCTCGTAGGCGTCAAGCTGGGCGATGTCCACCTCGTCAATGTAGACCTTGCCGACGGAAGGTTTATCGAGTCCGCCTATCATGTTGAAGAAGGTGGTCTTACCGCTGCCGGAAGGTCCCATGATGGAGATATATTCGCCGCTGACGATCTCCACTGATATTCCCCGGAGGGCTTCCAGCGTGACCTTGCCCATTTTATAGATTTTCTTGACGTCCCGGGTGCGGACGATGACGCGGCCGCTTTTGGAGGGGCCTGCTATCTGGGGTTCGGGGGCTTGAGCAGCAACTTCTGCCATTTGCGGGACTCCTCTTATTCGTCAACTCTCATCGCGTCCACCGGCTGCATTTTTGCGGCCCGGTACGCCGGGTATATTGCGGCTATCACAGAAAGCACGGCTCCTATGCACCACGCGGCAATTGCCCTCTTCAGTATGGGCATTCCCGGGAAGTAGCGTATCGTGTAGTGATTGCGTTTTACGGTGACTTCCAGCGGCTTGGCCATGCTGGCTGCCACCTGAGATGTGGCGATGGTCAGCGCCTGCTGCATGGTCAATGATTCCTCACACGCCACGATCGGCGCCGCTTCAGCCGGGTTGAACTTCGCATCCTCGGCATTCTCAAGAGCGGAATATTTGAAGAAGGCGAGAAGGAAGGCTGCTGAAAAACCCAGTATGACACCGACCATGGTCCCGAAGATGCCGTGCAGGCTGGATTCGATGACGAAGAGCTTTACAATGAATCCGTCCAGCGCTCCGAGGCATTTCATGGTCCCGATTTCACGGATGCGCTCCGTGACGGACATGAGCATGCTGTTTGTGATTCCGACGACGCAGACCAGGAGGGACAGGATCACCAGCCAGCTCAGGCGGATTTCGGGGCTGTCCTCTTTAAGTACCCTTTCCCCTGTCCAGAGAAGGCATGCGTCTAGGAATTTGCCGTTCAGTGTCCAGTCCGCCACTTCCTTGCTGGTCGGATATGTGGCCAGGAATTGCAACGCGCGGCCTTTGCCGATTTTCCGATAGACGACCAGCGGTTTTCCGCTTGCGCCTCCATCGGTTACATACGGTTTCGCCCCGGGGCGCAATCCGGAAATGCTGTATTCCATCTTCGGCGCTGATGCCCAGTCTGCGACCGCCATGGACTTGCTATGCAGGGGAGAATACTGTTGGGCGTCAACCTGGATTTTCTCAGCGGTCGGACGCGCCGGCAACAGTTCCTGGAATGCTTCCTCGAAAGCAGGCTGGCCGGCATTCTGCTCCGAAACGCCGGCGGGGACGGGATCGCAGCCCATGATGACTAGTCCGCCGCCTTCCAGGACGAATTCTGAGATTGCGTCAAGCACTTTCTGCACACGATAACCGTCGGGGATATCATAAATAATAAGGACATCTATGTCGGACTGGATTGCCCGCGATATATCGGAAACGTTATCTCCCAGCAGGACGAAATTGTATTCCGCAGCGGATACAAGCTTGTTCTGGATGGCTTCTCTGACTTCGTTGCCCGGCCCGGCAAGGACGCCCGTCCTGATGCTGCGTTTCTCCGAGTTGGAGAACTGCCCCTTCATGGCGGTGTCAAGGGCTTCCTTGCTTGGGTCGCTCTCGGGCACTGCCTTCAAGGCTTTCACGATTTCCTGGTTCGTCCACATTGAGACCAGGAAAGCGATTGCCAGGACGATACCCCCCATCGTGATAAGCGAGCGCCACAACCTGACCATAAGGCCCTTCCACGCTATCTCGAACGCTTTCGAGAAGGGGAGGGAAATTTGCCGTTCGACGCCTTTCGACGCGGCGTCTCGCGCGGTCATTATTTTTTCGCCGGGTCCGTCGTTCATGCGGGAAACCTCATCGCTCCGATGCTTAGGAGCGCGTTATTTTCGTTTCTTCCTGCGCTGTTTCCGGCGGGCGTGCCGCGCCCGGTTCTCAGTCGCCTCCTTGCGGATGGCTTCCTTCTCCGGCACGGCAAGCACAATAATGCCGCGTTTCGCCAGACTTTTCAAGTAACTTACGCCGGAAAGCTCGGCCTCCCGGAGATTAAGTTTATGCCGCGCGGCGAATTCCCGGATTATTTCATCAACCGCGCGCTGCCCGTCGCATAACTTGAAAAATTCCGCGCCCAGTCTGTCCAGCGTTACCATCTTGTGAGTCGGCGTCGGGCCGATGTAGCCCAGAATCCTGAAAATCCGGTTGGGTTTGAACGGCACTTTCAACTTCAACGCGTCTGATCCGTCGTCCTCGATTTCCAGCAGGCTGTTGACCACGGGGATGGTGCGGAGGGACTGCTCCCGGTCAATTGACGGCGCTTTCCTTTTCCTTCCAAGAATGCCCATTGCGCCCTATGTCTCGTGGCACTGCACCTTGCCCGCGAATTTCTCGAACTCGTTCGCCGGCGATTTTATCGCGCTCCACCGGAAGATGTAGAGTTTGTCTTCCTCACTGCAGCGCCATGCTATGGCCCGCATGTAGTATGGCCTGAAGAGAACGGACGCCCTTCTGTGCCAGAGCATCTCGCCCTCGCATTCAAGGGCCTCGTGGCCGCGATGCTTCGATTCAGTTATTTCGCGCCTGAAATCCTCAATACGCCGTCCGTAAAATGTTTTGAACCATTCGATCAGTGTCACGCCTCTGAGAACCTCTTCGGCCAGACTGACCCTGACGACCTCGATGAGGGATTCACGATGTCGGAAGACCATTTCCAGGCAGCCTGTCCGCAAGGTTGGGCGCTCCAATCGGAATCTTTCCGGGATTGAGAAGGTGTGCCCGTAGAAGCTCCACGTTGTCGCGCCGTCGGTCGGATGATCGCAAAGACCCTTCAGGCAACGTCGGGCCACGGCAGCGCCGTCTTCTGCGCCGGTTGAGATCGCGGCGTGGCAGATGCGCTTGCATGCGGGGCAGAACCAGACAATGCCGTTAACCTCTGACTCGCCGCGGCAGGCGTATGATTCGTGCGGGCGGTCACGCCAGTTTACCAGATTCGTCTCGCGTTTGACCTGCCAGCCGGATGGGGAGCGGCTTATCTCGCGCTTGATCTGGGCGATATGCTTCTCCAGCGCGACGGGGACGCCGTCGGCCGAGCCGTTAGCCTGCCATTGAAGCGTGAGCCGGACGTCGCGGGAATCCGAAAGCCTTACGATGCCGCTTTTGCCGTCGCCTTCGGCGTGAGAGAGGCTCCATTCTTCAGGAACTTCCAGACGCATGGCCTGCCAGCCGAAGGGCTGCCATGGCTGCGTGGCCGTTCCGTCGGGCATGTGATTGCGCGCTCCCCGTCTGTTCTATGTTCCCAGACTGTTCTTGGCCTCATCCTCTGTGTCGAAGACCTTGAATACCTTGTCTAGACGCATGATTTTGAATATTTCGAAGACGGACTGGTCAATGCAGCAAAGCTTCAGTTCGCCTTTCTCGGTCTTGATGCGCTTGTTCAGCGCGATTAGTTTGCCGACCACGGCGCTGGACATGTAGTGAATACGCTCGAAGTTTATCACCATGCGCTTGAGGCCGTGCTTTTCGATCAGGTCGTTGAATTCCTGACCGAGCTGGGTGACGTTGCTCTGGTCGAGCATTCGGCTGGTGGTGAAGCGGACCACCGCCGCGCCGTTGGGCAGAAGGTCGAATTTCAGAAGGTCGAGTTTGATGGAGTCCCCGGTGGAGGATGCCTCAATCTCCGCCGGTTCCGGACCGCCCGCCGCGCCCTCAGGGTCTTCCGAAAGCACGATCGCCGCCTGGCATTTCGGGCATCTGCCCTTTCTGCCCAGGTACCTGTCATCCGTCTTCAACTTCTTGCCGCAGTGCGGGCAGGTAACGACTATCGTTTTTGCCATGTCCCCGATGCTCCTGAAACGGCGAGACACGCTTGCGCGGATGAACTTTTCCATCAAGCATGTTCCGCGCACGCGTCTGACCAAACCTCGGAAGCTATTCTAATGCAAGCCGGAGCAAAATCAAGGCGCAGTAATACTGACCCGTCCCCAGTTTAGTTTTAGGAAAGGGCCAGGGAGAGGGGGCGCAGGCTGGTGGCTGGGGGATAGTGTTCA
>JAKLEA010000028.1 GCA_022711755.1 Planctomycetota bacterium | reverse complement strand
CATGAATTTGCGACAATAATCACTCCGCCAGGGGTACCGACGATCATCAGGTCGTTGGCCGGATCGTATGGATTGTAGACGGTGTAGTTGCCGTCTATGGGAATGCCGACGTCGGCACCGTCAATGTCATAAACATAAACATCTCCCGCGCTGGTAGTAACAACGCCAAGCAGAACCGCCGGATTCGAAACGCTGAACTGCGCCGATGCCGGCGTCGGATCGGCAACGCCGTCGTTATCAGTGACCGTCAGACGGACTTGATAATCGCCGACAGCCGCCGGTTTGAACGCGGGTGGGGTTTGCTGATTGGAAGACCAGTAGAAACCATCCGGACCGAGAATCTCCCACCACCATCCCGTCACGTCGCCGTCCAGATCGAAGGCCGCCCCTTCAAGAGCGACGCTCTGACCCAATTTCACTTCATTTCCGTCCGCCGGTGTTTCAATCATTCCGTTGGGCTTGTGATTTTCTATCGCCGCCGCAAAATCAAAATAGAGGAACGGCGTTTCGTTGGAATCAAGCATGACTCCGGTTATCGGATTGATGATCGCGCCCGCATACCAAAGTTTCAATGCGGTTGCGTCGAAGACGACCGAGTGCATGGACTTTGGGGCGCCGATCGTTCCGTGACCGAGGATTTCGATGGCCTCCTGCGCGCCGATCAGCCCCGCCGAATCGGCAATCAACTGTTGTGTCAGAACGTAGCGATCAAGCGTGAAGCTGTTGTATTCATCCTCCTCATACGCGCTCAGAAAAGCATCGGATTCGCTGATGCCGTCGCCGTAGAGACTCCTTAATTGAAGCTCCTGCAAATGATTCGACGTCGCCCACGGCCCCCAGTCGAGGAAATGATTCGTTCTGACGATTGCGTCCGGCATGGCCTCCGAGAACAAGAGCCAGGCCGGATTGTCGCGGGTCGAATGGCTTTCGCCCGTCAGCGGATCGAAATAGTGGCTTTCATCCGGATCGTTCATCCCGAAAACAACGACCCTGGAATTGCTTACTTCAAGGGCGAAGGCATCCCTGTCCCCCCAGGGATTCAATCCGTCAGTGACCACCATGATTATTGGAATAGAACGGTATTGCCGCTGGAGTATCTGCGCGAATTCCTCTGCGGTGGCGGCCTTTTCCAGCCCCAGCCGCACCTGGAAGCCGATCGGAAGCCCGAAGCCGGACTCCGCATCCATCGGAGAATAATTTGTCGCTCCGGTCACGCCGTATTCGTTGATGCCCGTGAACGCGGCCAGATTCCCCGCTGTGCTTGGAGCGGCAAACATGTGCCCGTCATCCGGCGCGGCAACCACGAGAATATTGCTGCTACGGTTGAACTGAGTCGCCGTGTCCCAGTCCAGATTCCTTCCGTATATGACATGCCCGTCGGCTGTGCGGGAACCGCTCACCGCAAACTGTGTGCAATTGCTTCCCACAAGATCGGGAAACGTGTGAATCGCCAGAACTTCGTAATAGCTATAGTCGTTTCCGCCGGCGGCCGTCACGCCGGCAATGAGGCCGTTCGTCTCCTGCCGATAGGCGTCAGGCAGGTATAGCTCAGTAATGCGCCCCATAAGCTCGAATTCTTCATGCGTCATCCTCTCAAGCGCAAGGGAGATTATCTTGTCGTAGATATCCCCGATCCAGTCGGCAAGCAGGTATCCGTGCTGGTAACCCATGTCATAGTGGCTTCCCTCGATGTGCAAGACGGGAAGACCGTCCAGAATCTCAAGCCGGCCTTTCCCGGTGGGCGTCGCGACAATCCCAGGCTCCGGCAGGCTCAGAACGGCGATGCTTATCTCGTGCGGCGTGGCATCGGCGTTTCCTTCGTCGTCAACCACCGTCAACGTGATAGAATAGATGCCGCTCTCGGTCAACTGAAGGAGTCCCGGATCCTCGATTTCAGAACTCCATGTGAATCCGTCAGGCCCCGCGATCTCCCATCGCCAGATCGCAATCTCACCGTCGGGATCAAAACCCGTGGCCTGAAGGTCCACATTCTGGCCGGGAAGGATTACAATCTCGTCATCAGGAGACACGATGAGGCCTTCCGGACTTGCTTTGGCCAATTCCGCTCCAAAATCGTAGTAAAAGAATGGCCGCAGATTCGCGTCTATCGCCTTGCTTGACCCGGGAGGCGTGAAAGCGTTGCCGATCCAGACCTCCAGACTCGTCGTATCGAAAACTGCCGAATGTATGCTCATGCCCGACCCGACCCCGCCGTAAGCCAGGAACTCTATTGCCGTCTGCGCGTCAATCGGTTCCGGTGCGCGCGTTATCAGGTCGTAAAGCGTGAAGTACCGGTGAACGGTCCAGTCGGGTCCGTGGGTTGATGCCATCAGCGACTCGATCGCGTCGCCCTCGGAAATCTCGTCCCCCATCTCCTGGCGCATCTGGAGTTCCTGCAAGTGCGCCGGCTCCTGATCCCACGGCCCCCAGTCCAGAAAATGATTTGTACGTATGACCGCATCGGGAATGCCTTCCGACAGCATCACCCAGTCCGACTCGTCGCGAGTTGAATGACTCGTCCCCGTATCTTTGTCGTAATAATGATCCTCGTCCGGATCATCGGTATCGAATGCGACAGCGGTCGTGCCCGTCAACTCCAGAGCCATGATATTGCCGTATCCATCCGGAACGACCATATTGCTCCCTACCGTCCGGCTCTGTGACATTACGAAATCCGCAAACTCCCGGGCCGTATCGGCCGCCTCCAGTCCGCCCCGCATCAGAAATCCCAGCGGCGTCCCCGGCGTATGCTGATCGTAAAGACCGGATGAGTTCTGAGCCGCCGCGACTCCGAACTCGTTGATGCCCGTCTGAACTCCTACGCCGCCGGCCCAGTTGGCGCTCAGGAAGGCGTTGCCGCCGTCCGGATGCGCGACCACGACAATCGCGTAATTTTGCACGAAGTCCGCCGGGACGCCCCAATCCGCGTTGCGCCCCCAGATGGTGTGCCCGTCAACCGTCCGCGAACCGGTGACCGCAAACTGGCTGCACGTATATTCGGAGATATCAACATAGCAGTTCACCAGGACAACGTCGTTGTACGTCAGGCGGACACCCGTCGCATCCTCCACCCCGTCAATCATGCCCTGCATCTCGGTGCGATATGCTTCAGGCGTAACGCCGTCAAGAACTGCCGCGGCCATCATCAGTTCCGATTCCGTGGCTCCACTGGCCAGCAGCCGCTCCTTGACTGTGTTCACCGCTGCGATAGTCCAGTCGCTAAGCAGGTATCCATGCTGATACCCCATGTCATAGTTGCCCCCCCGGACGTGAAGCACTGGCATACCGTCAAGTATTTCCAGCCAGCCGGTCCCCGTCGGCGTATCCACCATAGCCGGTTGCGGAAGCTCCCTGACATATACAGCTATCTCTTCCGGCGAAGTATCAGCCTTGCCGAGATCATCAACGACCGTCAGCTTGACAGAATACGCCCCCGCAACGCTCAGACGCAGCGCGCCGGGATCCTCCAGAGTGGAATTCCAGTGAAAGCCATCCGGACCGTTTATCTCCCACTGCCAGCCGGTCACAGCCCCATCGAGGTCACTGCCGCTTCCGCGAAGATCAATGCTCTCGCCCACGGCAAGCGACTTGCCGGCGACAGGCGAATCAATTGTTCCCTCCGGCGGCCTGTTGCCCAACGCGGCGCGGAAGTCATAATGAACGTACGGCCTGTTGTTCGAATCAATGACGTGGCTTGTCCCCGGTACAGTGACCGCGTATGCAACCCATACATCAAGCGATGTCGTGTCGAAAACGGCTGAGTGAATTGTCATGCCGCTGCCAACCCCGTCATATGCCAAAAAGTTTATCGCCGCCTCGACGTCAATCGGTTCCGGCGCGGTCGTTATAAGGTCATGAAGCGTATAGTACCGGTTGACGGTCCATTCCGGATCGGGGTCCTGAGTCGCCTTCTGAATACCTTCAGTCTCCGTCATCTCCCCCCCCGCGTCCTCTTTGAACTGAAGCTCCTGAAGATGCGCCGGTTCGGTCCCCCACGGCCCCCAGTCGAGAAAGTGATTGGTTCGGATGACGCAGTCGGAAATGCTCTCGGAAACCATGAACCAGTCAGGTTCGTCCTTCGTGGCATAACTCATTCCTGTATCAAAATCAAAGTAGTGATCCTCTCGCTGATCATCGGTATCGAATATCGCCGCGGCCTTGCCCGTAAGCTCAAGCGCCTTGATGTCGCCCCGCCCGTCCGGAACGACGAAATTCATTCCCACCGTGCGCGTCAATCCGGCCAGCGTGTCGCAGAACTCCTCCGCCGTGTCCGCCGCCTCAAGCCCCATCCTTATGAGAATCGCCGGCGGAGTGCCGATTGTCGTGTGGTCATGCAAAGGCGATGCGTTTGACGCGCCGACTACGCCGTATTCATTCATGCCTGTCATAACGCCCAGCGCCCCAGCAAACGTGACGCTGATGAAGGCGTTGCCGTCGGCGGGGTCGGCAACGGTCATGACGGCATAGTTGTGAATGAAATCGGCGGGCGTGGTCCAGTCGGAATTGCGCGCCCATAGCGTATGGCCGTCTTCCGACCTCGTTCCGGTCACGGCGAACTGGCTGCATGCAAAAATATTCTCGTTGACGTAACAGTTCGTGAAGATGACGGCGTTGAAGTCAAGCACGGTCCCCGTCGCGTCCTTCACCCCGTCGCTCATCCCCTGCATCTCGTCAATGTACTTCTGCGGCGTCACCCCCCTCATGATCGCGGCGACCATCATGAATTCCGACTCGGTCAGATACTTCAGCGCCTCCTCCTTGCCCCTTGCTATCGCCATCGTCACCCAGTCCGCAAGCAGCATGCCGTGCTGGTATCCCATGTCATAATTGGTTCCCTCCACGCGCAGCACGGGCAATCCTTCCACAATATCAAGCCGCCCTTCCCCGGAGAACGTCGTGATCATTCCGGGTTCGGGAAGGGGGGGGGGAAAGAAGGTAAGAGAGTCCGGAATCGCGCTGTCCAGCAACACGCGTTTCTCCAGCGTTTCCAATGCGTATCCCCCGACTCCAATTTCACGGCCAGCGCGCCTTGACAGTCTCTTTACGTGAGGATTCATAACTGGAAAACTCCTTGTCCCCCGGACTTTGACATCGGGGCCGGATGCCCGACCTTCGCCGTGTACGACAATATCCGTTTTTAGTGATACGGTCAAGACAGGTTGCGACAACGGCTTTGCTGATTCAGAATGACCTTGCCCCAGAACGTGATAATGGATACTCATATCGGCATGAAATCGTTGCCGACCGACATTTTCCCGCTCGCCCCCGGAGCATCGCCAAGGTCAAGGCGTTCGCCTTGCCGCCGGATCATCGCCGCGTGCATTATCGCGGCAATCGCATCTTCCGCCGCGCTCGCCGCCGGAAGGATCCCGCGCAGGCACACCGGGAATATCATGAACATCCCCGACCTGACCCAGACCGACCGGGAGGGCGATTTCCCCGGCGGCGGGGCTACGCTCTGCGGCCCGGTCTCGGTGTCCAACTCCCTGATGTGGCTCAGCAACCGCCCCGGCTACGCCCGTCTGTGTCCCGACGCGGCTTCCCCCAAAGATTCCCAGATCAGGATGGTCAAGCTGTTATGCGAGCAAAGGCACATGGATGCTAATGTGAAATCCGGAACAGGGCCGTCCGGCATCATCCAGGGCGTGAAGAGCTATCTCTCCGAGTCCGGATGCGGTTGGAAGAGACTTGAGTGCCAGGGCTGGCGCAAGCATCCGCGCGAATACGGAACCGGCGTTGAAAAACCGCAACTGGACTGGCTGCGGCAGGGCATCGCGGATGACGGCTGTGTCTGGCTCAACGTCGGCTGGTACAAGCGCGACGTAGCCGCCGACGCCTACGAAAGAATCGGCGGACACTGGGTCACCATGGTTGGCTACGGGGCGGACGAGAACGGGCGTGACGCCCCTGACATACTCATCCTGCACGACCCCGCCCCGCGCTGCGGCAAGGAGTTCGCCAATGAGTTCGCCCTGCCGGTCCTGATTGAATCCGGCAGGCTGACCGGCAAAGAAACCGGCCTTCCCCGGGACGCCGCCGGCTACTACAAGCTCAGCGGCGGGATGCACGTGAAGTCGGGCGCGGACTGCGCCGTCATTGACGCAGCCGTCATTCTGGAACCTCGATAAAGCGCAAATTGGCCATTCCAATGTATCCCCGCGTTCACAGAGCAATACGCCGGATGCCGGTAATCACGCTGTTGAGCTTCTGCATGGCGGCGCTGGTAATGGCCGTCAGCGCCGAACCGTCCGCTCCGGCAGCCATCCCGGCGGAACTCCAAAATACGATCAACTCCCTCGCCTCCGAACTGATGAAGCAGTTCAAGGTCCCCGGCATCTCCATCGCGGTCGTCTGGGACCGGGAGTTGGCCTGGCATGCCGAGTTCGGCGTCAAGTCCGCGGACAAACCTGACCCCGTCACGCAAGAGACCGTCTTCGAAGCAGCCTCGATGACCAAACTGCTTGCGACATATGCGGCGCTGAAACTGGCCGAACAGGGACGCCTCAATCTTGACATGCCGCTCTGGGAATACCTCGGAGAACCATACATTCCCGGCGACGAGGATCACAAACTCATCACAGCCCGCATGGTCATGACTCACGTCACCGGCCTGCCAAACTGGCGCGAGGGCGGTTGGAACACCGGCGCGCCGTTGAAACTCATCTTCAAACCCGGCGAGAAATACGGTTACTCAGGCGAGGGATACCTTTTCTTTCAACGCGCGATGGAGAAGATCACCGGAGAGGGACTTGATCCGTACCTCAAGCGAACATTGATGCGCCCGGCAGGAATGAGTTCGAGCAGCCTTGTCTGGGAGGAGCGGTACGCTGAACTGGCCGCCGCCGGCCACGGCGGTCGCGGTCAGGTTCAGGCCGATAAACCCAGATATCGCGAGGCCAACGCGGCATTCTCCCTCTTCTGCGCTCCGTGCGACTACGCAAGGTTCATAGTCGAAATACTGAAAACCGATCGTTCAGGTTCTCACTCCCTAAGCGCGTCCACAATTGAGGAAATGTTGAAACCGCGCCTGAAATTCAAGGAGGGCGAATCGGGAGTCGCGGAGTTTCGCGGGCTGGGCTGGGTGGTGACTCCCCTGGAATCCGGCAACCGCATCTCCCACGGCGGCTCGAACGGCTCCGGCTTCCAGTGCTGGTCGGAGTTCTATCCTCATAACGGACGCGGAATTGTCATAATGACCAACAGCGGACGCGGTTCGGAGGTCTATAGGAAACTACTTGAGGAGGCGCGCGGAATCATGAAGGGCATGAAATAGCCCAGGCATGGTCATAGAAAGCCATAAGTAGCGTTGGATGAAGATGCGCCATCCATAGTCGCCCGGCATGCGCCGGCGGACGCAGAGTCTCGCAATCGCTTCAAAACCTGCTCTCCCCCCGCTATAATTCCGCCTTCGCTACACCGGTTTTCAATCGTCGCGCGGCGCGGCATCGCCGTCGCGGCATTCACACAGCAACTGGAGAAAAGCATGGAAACGAAGAACAGGGATTGGGTACTCAAGACCGTAAGCGACATGAACATCAAGTTCGTCAGTCTGTGGTTCGCCGATGTCCTCGGCTTCCTCAAAAGCTTCACAATAACCGCCGACGAGCTTGAAAACGCAATGGACGAGGGAATGGGATTTGACGGTTCCTCCATCGAAGGCTATGCCCGAATCGAGGAGAGCGACATGATCGCCCGCCCCGAGCCGACCACTTTCACGATACTCCCCTGGTCCGCCAGGGACTGCCTTGTCGCCCGGATGTTCTGCAACATTCACCGCCCGGACGGCGCACCATATGACGCCGACCCGCGATGGGCGCTTCGGCGCAACCTGAAGAAGGCCGAGGACCTTGGCTACACGATGTACGTCGGCCCGGAGCTCGAATATTTCTACTTTAAGGACGCATCAGGCACGGTCCCGCTCGACGCGGGCGGATACTTTGAACTGACCTCCCGCGACGTCGCAAGCGACCTGCGCCAGGCGACCATCCTCTACCTGCAGGCGATGGGCATCAAGGTCGAATACAGCCACCACGAGGTCGCGCCCAGCCAGCAGGAGATTGACCTGCGCTACTCCGACGCTCTGACGATGGCGGACGCCGCCATGACCTATCGCATGACGGTCAAGGAAGTGGCGGTTCAGAACGGGGTCCACGCATCCTTCATGCCCAAGCCGCTGATGGGCGAGAACGGGAGCGGGATGCACACGCACCAGTCGCTGTTCAAGGGCAAGGAGAATGCCTTCTTTGACGCGAAGGACCCTTACCATCTCTCGAAGCTGGCCAAGGCTTACATCGCCGGACTGATAAGGCATTCGCGCGAAATTTCCTCGGTGGTCGCGCAGTGGGTCAACTCCTACAAACGGCTTGTGCCGGGCTACGAAGCCCCGTGCTATATCTCCTGGGCGCGGCGCAATCGCTCGGTCCTGATCCGCGTGCCGATGTACAAACCAGGCAAGCCGAACGCGACCCGCATCGAATATCGCTGCCCCGACCCGGCTTGCAACCCTTACCTGGCCTTCGCGGTCATGCTGGCCGCCGGGCTGAAGGGCATTGCGGAAAATTACGAAATCCCGGAGCCGATCGAGGAAGACATTTTCGAGATGTCCCCGGAGCAGAAAAAGGCTCGCGGGATCGTGCCCCTGCCCGGCAGTCTCGGCGAAGCAATAGCCGAAACCGAGCGCAGCGAACTCGTCCGCGAAGCGCTTGGCAATCACATTTTCGATCGTTTCATTGCCAACAAGAAACTGGAATGGGAGGGCTATCGCGCCCACGTCAGCAAGTACGAACTGGACAAGTACCTCCCAATCCTCTGACATGCGGGACAAACAAAATGGGAACAACGTCCTCCATCCTGAGAATCGCTCATGCCCGGATGAATCCCACGGTCGGCGACCTGAAAGGCAACGCCGGCGCGATTGCAGAACGGATCGCCGAGGCTGCGCGGCTGGGGGCGGACGTTGTCACCTTCCCGGAGCTTGCCCTTTGCGGCTACCCTCCGGAAGACCTCCTCATGAAACCCAGCTTCCTGCGCGATTCGCGCATCGCTCTTGAGGAGGTCGTCGCGACAACGCGGGGAACGGTCGCAATCGTCGGTTTCCCGGACCTTTCGGGCAACTCCCTCTACAACGCCGCCGCCGTAATTCATGACGGGCGCATTGCCGGCGTCTACCACAAGGTCGAATTGCCGAACTACGGGGTTTTTGACGAGAAGCGATACTTCGCGCGGGGCGACGGCTCCCTGGTGATGGAAATTCGCGGAATCCGGATTTCCGTGACCATCTGCGAGGACCTGTGGGTCAAGGACAGCCCCGTTGAACGCGCGGTCCGGGACAACGGCGCAGCCCTGACCGTCAACATCGCCGCATCGCCGTTCCACGCCGGCAAGATCGCCCTTCGACGTAGCGTCCTGTCGGAGTTTGCAAAAAGAACCGGCGCATGCCTGAGTTACAACAACATTGTCGGTGGCCAGGACGAGCTGGTCTTCGACGGCGGGGTGATGGTCACCGACCGGGAAGGAAGGCTGATCGCATCCGGGCAACGGTTTGCAGAGGGACTTATTATCACGGATTTTGATGCGGTGGAACTGGCATCACGTTCAGGCCGTAGCGCCTCCCACGGAAAATTGGTTGTTGTCAATTGCAGGGGTACGGCATGCCATGCCCCTGCCGGCGGTAACTGCGCAAATGGTTCAAAATCCTGTGATGCCGCAGTAGAGCCGGAATTCGGCCGGATCGAGGAGATTTTCGAAGCGCTCAAGCTCGGACTGCGCGATTACGTGCGCAAGAACGGGTTCAAGAAGGTCGTCCTCGGAATCAGCGGTGGCGTTGACTCCGCCATTACCGCCGCAATCGCCGCCGACGCGCTCGGCAAAGAGAATGTCGTCGGCGTCCGGATTCCCTCGCGCTACACGTCCGAAGGCACATTTAAAGACGCGGAAATCCTGGCGCGCAACCTCGGCATCCAGTGCATTACCATCAGCCTGGAGAAAATCTTCACACTCTACATGGAGGAACTTGCCGGGGCCTTCGGTCCTGGCGCGCCGGGCATCGAGGCTGAGAACCTCCAGGCCCGCATCCGCGGCAACATCCTCATGGGTCTGTCTAACCGCTTCGGCTGGCTGGTGCTGACCACCGGGAACAAGAGCGAGATCGCCTGCGGATACTGCACGCTCTACGGCGACATGGCCGGTGGCTACTCCGTCATCAAGGACGTGTTCAAGACGGTGGTCTACGAGATATCGGACTTCTACAATATGCGCGCCGGATACGACGCAATCCCGCAGAGCATCATTGACCGACCCCCGACCGCCGAACTGCGCCCCAACCAGAAGGACGAAGACTCCCTGCCCCCATACCCCCTTCTCGATCCGATACTGCGCGCCTACGTCGAGGAGGACATGGCCGCGGAGGAAATCGCCGCGCGGGGATTCGATATCGCCGTCGTGCGCGAGGTTGTCCGCATGGTTGACCGCAACGAATACAAGCGCCGCCAGGCTCCGCCGGGCGTCAAGATAACCCCGAAGGCGTTCGGCAAGGACCGGCGCATACCGATGACAAATCGCTACGCGACGGGCATGTTCGATAAGTCCCGCCCCGTTTCGTAGGAGCGAGTTGCGCAGGGACGCATTGCCACGCGCTCGAAGAATTGACGGACCATGAAAATCCGCCTCGTCAAATGGTCTCGCAAATCCGTCTGGATTGAGGCCGTCTATGGCGCAATCAGTCTTTGCGCCATTGCCGCAACGAGTCTTCTGCCCGATATCCTGAGGCTCAAAGGCCCATGCCCGCTCTACACTTTCACGAGCTATCCGTGCCCGGCCTGCGGGACGACGCGCGCGTGGTGCGCCATGTCGAGACTGGACATTGAGACGGCCCTGCGCATGAATCCCCTCGGCGCGCTGCTTTATGTCATTGCCCTCGCGTGGGTCATGTATGCGATTATCGCTGTCGTCTTCCGAACCCGGCTGATAAGAGTGGAATTCACAGGCCGCATTGAGCTTCTTGCCATGCGGATCGGTCTTCCTGCCGTCATCATCGCAAACTGGCTCTGGATCGCCCCGGCGCACCACGCGCTCTGGCAGGAATGGAAGCGCCAGAATGCGATTTTACCAGGCCAGGAATTGACCGCCGGGGAGACAGAGGGATCGCATGTCCATCCCTGACAGTAGCGCGTCTCTCCAGCAAATATATGGCGCACCCAACACAAGACCGCGCCCGGGCGGTCATCTCCCGACGATGATGCGTATCATCGCGGCGGGATCAGTCACAGGTTGGGCGCATACAAAGCCGCGACAGACGTGCGCCGTCGTCTTTCCGCCAATGCTTTTCATGGCTGAGGTAAAAGGCGATATCGCCGCAAGCTCGCCACCGCCGGCAGAGCTTTTCACAAGGACGCTCATTTCGGGAATATAGCTATCCCGCAACGCGTTGATAAAATCCTTCGCATCAGCGCCGCCGTCGCCCCTGACTATGACTACCTCAACACTCGGACCGATCGCGAAATCCACGGCCTGAAGAAACTGCGTATGAGCAATTGGAAAGCGACTTATCCTATCAGCGAAGGCCTTTGCTGTCTGCCGCGCGAGCGATTCCAGTTCCGTCAATCCGGTCATCCGCGATAACTTCAGCAGGTTAAGCATGGCGACTGCGTTGCCGGAAGGAATAGCTCCATCGCCGGATTCCTTACGCCTGATGGGAAGGCGCTCGCCGACATCGGAGGTAAAATGATATCCACCTTCCCTTGCGTCACGAAAATGATCGTTCACATATTGCATCAGCCTGAGCGCTGATTGCAGATGCTCTGTCTCAAAGGTCGCCTCATAAAGCTCAAGATGCCCCCACGCCAGAAATACGTAGTCGTCCAGAAAGCCTTTGACAGCGACCTGATCATCGCGGAAACGGTGAAACAAACTCCCGTCCCGGGACATCATCTTTTCCATGATAAAGCCGCAGCACCTAATCGCAGCATCGGAGTAAGATTTATCGTCAAATACCCAAGCGGCCTTTGCCATGGCGGCGATCATTAATCCGTTCCAATCGGCCAGAATCTTGTCATCCTTAAAAGGATGAATCCGTTTCTCCCTCTGCGCGAACAATTTCAGCCGGATGCTTTCAAGCCTTTCGCGCAGATTCTCATGCGCCAATCCCATTTGTGACGCTGTCTCATCAAGCGGGATCCTCAAATGCGGGATAGCGCGCGCGATGCCGTCCGTTGAAATCTCTCCGCGGAGGTTGCCGTTCTCCTTGATGCCGAATATCTCAAGGAACAATTTTGCGTCTGAATCATTGAGAGCCTCTTGGACTTCCTCTCGAGTCCACATGTAGAATTCTCCTTCGCTCCCCTCGCTATCGGCATCTTCTGCGCTGTAGAACGCGCCGTCAGGCGACGTCATATCGCGCCGGACGTAACTAATAATCTCCTGTGCGATTTGCCGGTATTCGGCATTGCGGGTGGCATGAAAAGTCTCTGCGCAGGCCATCAACAACAGCGCCTGATCATAAAGCATCTTTTCAAAATGCGGCACAAGCCATTCCCTGTCAGTTGAGTAGCGGTGCGCCCCCAGTCCGATATGGTCATAAATGCCTCCCATACGTATCTTCAGTATTGTGTTCTCAACCATGGCAAGCGCATTGGGATTCCCGGTTCTCTTCCAATATCGCAGCAGGAAAGTCAGATTGTGCGTCGTCGGGAACTTCGGAGAATCGCCGAATCCGCCATGTATCCTGTCGTATTTCCCGTAAAGCTGGGCATATCCGGCATGAAGCGCACCCTCGCCAGGTTCTTCGCCCTCAGAAGAATCAATTCTATTTGCGATTGCCGCCACCTTTTCGGCGACCATCGTTGCCAGACTGCGGTTATTGCGCCAGATGCCACTGACCTTCGGTATCAGACTCATCATCCCCATGCGGCCATATCGGTTTTCTTTCGGGATATATGTCCCGGCAAAGATTGGAACTTTCCCGGGCGTCATTATGATTGTCAGAGGCCAACCGCCTTCTCCTGTCATCATTTGACACAGTGACATGAAGTACCCGTCAAGGTCCGGACGTTCTTCGCGATCAACCTTGACGCAGATGAACGACTCGTTCATAAGACGGGCGACGTCCTTATCCTCAAAGGATTCCCGCTCCATCACGTGGCACCAATGGCAGGTCGAATAACCGATGGAAAGGAATATCGGCTTGTCCTGTGCCGCTGCCAGACGAAACGCCTCTTCGCCCCAGGGATGCCAGTCCACCGGATTATAAGCATGCTGGAGAAGATATGGACTGTTCTCGACTGCCAGACGGTTGGCTTTGCGTTTTCCATTTTCTTCAAGCATAGCCATGGACAATGTGTTCAACCCCGTGGCAGACGACATGATCGAGTTGAACATTGCCGACTCCAGCAAACAGGCATATATACTTACCGGACACGATGTCCGATCATGCATCCTCTCTGCATTATTACCCGCCGGGCGAACGCAAAACCATATCAGGCGTATTTTCTCATGATCTCACCCAATTCCCTCATATCGGTCTGGGAGTTTATCCCGCGCGCACATCCCAGTTCCACATAATGCCTGTCGAGTGATTGTCTTTCATTGCTGTAAAGAACCCCGATGGGAATCCTGTCGCCCCATTCCTCGGCCTTTGCCAGCGCGGCATTCCAATCAGTCGGATCGTAATCTCCGGGCAGTTTGTAACAGCGCTTCTTGTACCATGCAAACGTGTTGACGTTGTTGAATGACACGCACGGCTGGAGGATGTCCACGAGGGATAAGCCCTTGTGCCGTATGGCCTGAACGATCAAATCCGCCAGGTGGTCAATCATTCCTGAAAATCCGCGCGCAACAAATCCCGCTCTCAACAGCACAGCCGTCGCCACGGGATTGAATGGCTCCAGCATCACGCCATGCGGTTGGGCCTTCGTCACATAGCCTTCGGGAGTGGTCGGGCTTGCCTGCCCTTTCGTCAGCCCGTAAATCTGATTGTTATGGACCAGCAGCGTCACGTCAATATTGCGCCGGATGGCGGCCAGGAAGTGGTTCCCGCCCTCTCCGTAGTTGCATCCGTCGCCGCTCTCGGCAATCACCGTCAAGTCTGGATTGGCCAGCTTTGCGCCGGTGGCTGTCGGAAGCGAACGCCCATGCAGACCATTAAACACATTGGAGTTGATGTAATGGGGCGTCTTTGCGGCCTGGCCGATGCCGGAGACCATTAGAACCTGATGAGGCTCCAGTCCCGCGTCCGCCAGTCCCTTCTTCAGCGCTTTCAGAATTGAAAAGTTGCCGCATCCGGGACACCACGCTGTCTCGTAATTTCCGAAGTCTTCAGCAGTCGCCATCTTCTATCTTCCTCCCTTTTTCGGGAATCAATCTCCGATTAATCAACTTTGCCGAGTCCGGCAAGCACGAATTCCGGCGTTACGGGCAGGCCGTCATAGCGCAGCACGCGATCCCTGATCTCAAATCCAGTTTCGCGCCGTATCAGGCGGCAGAACTGCCCCGTCGCGTTGCCCTCGACTCCGACAACCCGCAGAGCCTTCTCCAATCTCTCAACAAACTGTTCTGGAACCAGTGGCCAGACCTGCGAGAAGCACAGTGTTCCAACCTTGCGCCCCCCCGCCCTCAGAACCTCCGCCGCTTCCAGGACCGAGCCAGAACTCGATCCCCACGTGACAAACAGAAGCTCTGGAGTCTCGTCGCCGACGTATTGCGGCGGAATGACTTCTGATGTGATTCCACCGAGCTTCCGGCTCCTCTTATCAGCCATTGCCACCCGGACAGCCAAATCCTCCGTAATATGACCTTCTTCCGTATGTTCGTCGCTGTCCGCGACAACCAGGTTTCTGCTTATTCCGGGCAGCAACCGGAGCGAGACGCCGGACTGCGTCAGCGCGTATCGTTTATATAGCCCGTTAAAACTTTCCGGAATTGCGCCGGGATTAACTGTGTCCAGCCCGTCCAGAGCGAAAGGTTCGACGGCACGGCTTGAATCCGCCATGAACTGGTCGGTGAGTATAAATACCGGGCTTTGATATTTTTCAGCCAATTTCATCGCCCCGCGCGTCAGGTGGAAGCATTCCGCCACATTGCAAGGCGCGAATACCGCGCGCGGAAATTCGCCGTGGCCGGAATGCAGGACAAATTCAAGGTCCCCCTGCGCCGTACGAGTCGGCAACCCAGTGGCAGGCCCCGGTCTCATCGCAACTGCTATCAGAATCGGCGTCTCGGTTATCCCGGCAAGGCTGACGCCCTCCGTCATCAGGGCAAAACCGCCCCCGGACGTGGCGACCATACTCGGCGCTCCGGCGAAAGAGGCGCCGATGGCCATGTTGATCGCGGCGATTTCGTCCTCAGCCTGCTCGACGACAACGCCCATCCTCTGATCCGCCGCCGCCAGACTCAGAACGATCGAGGTCGCCGGCGTCATCGGGTAGAAGGCGCAGAACTTCACCCCCGCCGACAATGCCCCAAGCGCAATCGCCTGATTGCCGTTCATGACAATCCGTCCGCCGGAACGTCGGGGCGGGGGCAGGACAAGTCCCGGCAACCGGCGCGATTTCATCCAGTCATAAGCCTTTGCCAGGGCGGCGCGGTTCGCCTCCACGGACTCCGGATGCTTCCTGCCGAAAGCGTCATCAACGGCCCCCGCCGTCAGCTCCTCATCAAGTCCGATCAGCGAGGCGACCACCCCCAATGCCGCGATGTTGAAATACCGTTTGTCTGACAACTCAGAGAATGGCACAGCAAGCCTTGCAAGACCATCGGATGAAACCTTCGACTTTCCATCAATAATCACGCATCCCCTGTTCGTCATCTCCCCCCTGTGCAGCCCAACGGTTTCGTCGTTCATCGCGACAAGGACGTCAACAGACTCGCGCGGAGCCTGGAGCTCATCAATCCCCGCCCGAATGCAGTATGTGTTGTGCCCTCCGCGAATGCGGGACATGTAGCTCTGCGTGACAACCATCGAGTATCCCGCGCGGACAACAGTCTTGGACAGGATGTCTCCTACGGTGACCAGCCCCTGCCCCGCTTCTCCGCCGATGACAATGTTGACATCGCCGCTCGTATTTTCTTGACGCATCCTTGAATCCTGAAATAGTTTTATGAAAAAGGACAATCGCCAGACACTCGCAATGATATCGGCCTTCTCCTGAGGCTACAACAGGCTTTGCAGGTCGTCCGCCATCCGTCCGGCAGTCTCATACCTTCGTTCCGACTTCTTAGTTGTTGCCCTTGTCAGAATTTTCTCAAACGGCTCCATGTCCGCCCCAGCCCGCGCGGGCAACGGCGGCAGAGTCTGCGAAATCTGCGCGTGAATCAGGCTTATCAGCGAACCTTCCGGATACGGCAAACGCCCTGACAGCGCGTAATAAAGAACAAGTCCAAGCGAGTAGATGTCCGAACGGCCGTTCAGTTTCTCAAATCGGCACTGCTCGGGGGACATGTACATCGGCGTCCCGACCAGCGTCGGCTTGCTGGTTGAACTGACGTCCGGATCGCTTAACTTAGCCAATCCGAAATCAGAGACCTTCACTTCGCCCGTTCTGGAGAGCAGAATGTTCTGCGGCTTTACGTCTCGATGGATGATCCCCTTGCCGTGCGCGAAGTGCAGCGCTCGCGCGGATGCGGCAACGATCCTTGCAGCCTCGCGCGGCTCAATCGCGCCTCCCCTGTCAACCCGGTCCGCCAGGCTCTCCCCGTCAATAAACTCCATCTCAATGTATGGCATCTTCCCGGCCCATCCGTAGTCGTAGACGCGCACTATATTGGGATGGTTCAGACGCATTCCCGCCTTGGTCTCGCGCTGGAAGCCTCGCATGAAATGCTCAGGCGATAGGTCTCCGGAATTATCGAAGATTTTGAGGGCAACGATCCTGTCCGCGCGCTCGTTGCGGGCAAGATATACCCCGGCGTATCCACCCTTGCCGATCCTGCGATCAAGCAGAAAATGTCCAAAACGCCTTCCTGCAGAAATCCTGTAAGTTGTCCCGGAATCTGCAGCCAGCGCCGCCGGAGGTGTTTTCCCCACGCTCAGGGATGCAAGCCTGACGCCGCAATCCGGACACTTTGCCCCGTCTGACTCCTCCCCATCTCGAATCCGATATGTCTTCCTGCATTTTGAGCAGGCGTGAAGACTGAACCGGCTGCGCTCCAGGTAGTCCTCCAACTTGCGATGAACTACGCCGGCTTCGATCAGGGCTTCACGAAGCGACGGCACGGAATTGTCGCCCGATTCTGAAAGCGATTCCGATATCGCCCTCGCGGCAACGCCGCTCCCGATCTCTCCGTCTGCCACAAGACCGACGGTTGCAAGCAACGTCTGTGGCGACATTCTCATCGCTGCTTCGCGGCTGAAGAAAGTTGTCCAACCGCGTCCCCGAATCGGGACCGTAGCGTCGCTATTCCCGCGCCCGCATTCTCGCTTATAAGGCGCACCAGCGCGCTGCCTACGATAACGCCGTCCGATACCGCGCCAACCTCCCTTGCATGCTCCGGCCTGGACACGCCGAACCCGACGGCCACGGGAACCTTCGCCGCCGCGCGGATTCGGTCTACATTGGCCTTCAAATCACCCGCGAGCTGTTCTCTGGCCCCGGTTAATCCCACAACGGATATGTAGTAAATGAACCCTCGGGCGGCCCTGCAGATAGCCTCCTGCCGTTTGATTGTCGTAGTAGGCGTGACAAACGGCGCGAGGTGTAGTCCGGCCCTGTCGGCGGCGTCGCGCGCCTGCCCAGCTTCCTCGACCGGCAGGTCTGGAATCGTCGCCCCGTCAATCCCGGCCTCCGCCATCGAGCGGATGAATCCGTCCGCGCCTTTGCGGAAGACAATGCTACACGAAATCATGGCCACAATCGGGATCTCGCTGGTATTCCTGACTTCCCTGACCATTGCCAGAACGTCGCCGACGCGCGTCCCGCCCTCCAGCGCGCGGAGATGAGATGCCTGAATCACCGGCCCGTCGGCAATCGGATCGCTGAAAGGAACGCCTAGCTCGATCAGGTCAGCCCCTCGCCTCTCCGCTTCGAGTATAAGCTCGCGAGTCGCATGCATGTCCGGATCGCCCGCGGTGAGGTACGGGATGAATGCCGGCTCTCTCTTGCGCCGCAATTCCTGGAATCGGAGATCAATGCGGTTCATGGCCGGGGATCCTCTCCTATATAAGAGGCGACCTCGACACAGTCTTTATCGCCGCGCCCGCTAAGGCAGACAATGATAATCGAATCCCTGCCCATCTCCGTCGTCAATCTGCCAATCGCCGCCAGCGCGTGAGCCGATTCGAGCGCAGGGATGATGCCCTCCAGCGTCGCGCAGAGACGGAATGCCTCCACAGCCTCCTTGTCGCCAACGTGAATGTATTGTGCTCTGCCGCTATCCTTCAGGAAACTGTGCTCCGGCCCCACGCCGGGATAATCCAATCCGGCTGAGATGGAATGCACAATCGCCGTCTGCCCGTCGTCATCCTGAAGAACGTAGCTGCATGATCCGTGCAGGACGCCAGGGCTGCCGAATGAAAGAGACGCCGCATGATCGCCCAGTCTGTCGCTCCTGCCGCCGGCTTCGACGCCGACGATTCGCACCGATTCGTCGCCGATGAACGGATAGAACAGCCCTATGCTGTTGCTCCCGCCGCCCACGCAAGCAACGACGCAATCGGGCAGCCGCCCTTCCTTCTCGAGGATCTGCGCTCTTGCCTCGCGTCCTATCACGCTCTGGAAATCCCTGACCATCATGGGATACGGATGAGGCCCCACCACGGAGCCGATGATGTAGTGCGTGTTGCGAACTGTTGACATCCAGTCGCGGAACGCCTCATTGGTGGCGTCCTTGAGCGTTTTCGAGCCAGAGCTTACCGGCACAACTCTCGCGCCAAGGAGACGCATCCTGAAAACGTTGAGGTTCTGGCGGCGGATGTCCTCCTCGCCCATGTATACGTCGCATTCCATCCCGAACATCGCTGCGGCGGTCGCCGTGGCCACACCGTGCTGACCTGCGCCGGTCTCGGCAATGATGCGCTTCTTGCCCATTCGCCGCGCAAGCAGGACCTGACCCAGCGTGTTGTTGATTTTATGCGCGCCGGTGTGGTTCAGGTCCTCGCGCTTGAGGTATATGCGCCCCCCGCCGTGATGTGCCGTCAACCTTTCCGCCAGGTAGAGCGGATTGGGACGCCCGACGTATTCGCTCAGGTAGTAGTCAAGTTCCTTCTGAAATTCCGGGTCCGCCTGCGCCCTGGCGTATTCCTCCTCAAGCTCCGCCAGAGCCGGCATCAAGGTTTCCGGAACGTATCGCCCGCCGAAACGCCCGAATCTGCCTCGTTCATCCGGCATTCCGGGCGAGTTAATTTTCCTGTCCATGCTCATGCTCGTTCTGCTTCATTTTCGTTATGACGGTCATGCCTGGGCAGCCGCTGAATTATCCTGCTCCGCTCCTGCTATCAAATCCCGCAGGGTAAGATCGCCCAGGCTTTCGCGAGTATTACGCGTAAGCGCCGAAATCATTTGTCGCAGCCTGTTCTCGGACGGCGCGTCGGCAGCCTCGTATGATCGCATTGTCAATGCATGCGCGTCGGCAATCCCTATCACGTCGGCCACGCGGATCTCGTCAAGGTCCCTGCCGGGTATGACCAGCCCTGATTCCTCATCCGCGTAGCTCAGCAGTTTCCTGTCCGCCATGCAGTCAATCGCCCTTTCGATCGTGTCCTGCGGAAGATTCAACCTTAGCGAGATCATCTGTATGCTGCTGGGGCTTTTTCCGGTGTGAAAGTCATATCCGATGTAGTAGGCGACGCGCAGCAGCAGAGAACGGTCAATCATCTCCCGCGCAAAGACGCGCGTTCGCTCCCGTATCCGTAGATTGTTGATGTTCTCGACCGTATGCGTCACTTCGACGCCGAACAGGACGATCACCCACAGAATGTAAAGCCATAACAGGAAGAACGGAACTGCGCCGAGGCTGCCGTAGATTTCCGTCTTCGCCACAGCCCCGCGCACGTAGAACGCGAAGGCGCTCTGGGCGGATTGAAGCCCGACCGCGCCAATGATCGCGCCCCATGCGGCGGCCTTAAAACTGACCTTTGAATGCGGAATGAACTTATACGCCAGCAAGAGCGCCACCCACAACGTCAACACGGGGAACACGAATGCCGCAATCACGCCGCCGATCTTCACGGCGCGGCTCAACGCCCAGATCCCCCCCGTGGCCGTCGTCAGCTTGTAGCTGATGCCCTGCGAAATTCCAATGGACAACCCGATCAGTACCGGCCCGATCAACAGTATGGTCGCGAAACTCGCAAAACGCAGGAACATTGCCCGCTTAAGGGTGACGTGCCATATGTCGTTGAAGTTCTTCTCGATCGTCATCAGCAGCCATGTTGCGCTGAAGACCAGCAGGATGCCGCCCATGACCCCGATGCCTGCCGCGCTTGTGCGGGAGATGTAGTCGCGGACGTAATCAACGGTCGCCCGCGTCAACTTCGTTGCGCCGGCGGAGCGCAGACTCCCCAAGGCGTCCTTGTAGGCGTCCCTCGATTCGTCGGGGCGTCCCAGTTCCCAGAGAACGTCCGCCCTAAGCGCGTGAATTTCAGACGGATCGGGCATAAGCGACGCCGCCTCCTCAAGGTCGGCCAGAGCGCCTTCAAGAATTTCCGCATGCTCCGGTTTAACTTTGTCCTGCAGCGTTCCGGAATATCCAAGTGCAAGATATTCCCTGTATTGCGCCCTGGCCCGCCCGAGGAAGGACTCCCCCCACTCGCGCAGAGCGTTATCATGCTCCTTGGCCATTCCTGCAAGATCAACATCAGAAGAACCTGATGAGGAGGCAAGGACGATGGCGTCCGTGAGGAATCCCACGGCTGGCTCGTAGGTCTTCTGGGCCATTTCCCAGTTCTGGCCGTCAAGATACTGCTTTGCAACTCCGCGGCATGCGGCGGCCATATGCGGAATAACATCGTCAATCCGCATCCCGGACTGGATCGCCCGCAGGCAGAGATTTATCGCAGCTCCATATTTCATCTCATTGCGCAGCGCAACGATCCTCAGATCAAACTTCACCTTCGTTATCCGCTCCCCATCATCGGCATCGCCGGCCGCCTCGGATGTGCTGAGTTCCGGCAGTTCTATCTTCTTCCGATACCCATCCAACGCTGTTATTGAAAGGCGAATATGCTCAAAGGCCTCCCCCTTGCCGAAGGGCAGTCGCATGAGGGTTGACCGCGCGACGGACGGATCAAAACCGGAATCAAGCGCCTTTAACAGTTCTACGGCGGCTTCCTTTCGCTCCTTATCGTCCATCTGCGCGCCGGATTTCGCCGTCATCCCCGCCATAGTCCCATCAGAACGCCCCCGGTCAGCCGTGCCCACGACTGTTTCATCGCTCTCCTCCACAAAAGGGGTGGCAAGCAGCCTGTTGAACAGGGCGTCCTGGACCCTTGCCTCCATGCCCTCAAAAGCGTTAAACGCCTTGAAAAGCGAGAACGCAACCGCAAACAGGGGCACGATGGAGAAAACGGTCTTGTAGGTCAGCGCAGCCGCCCGTTCAAGACACTTGTCCTGCAGGAGCTGCTCTATCGTGAAGACCACAAGCTGGGCATTGCGCGCCAGCGCGCGCTTCATTTTTCCCGTCTCGTCCGAGTCCAGCATGACCAGTCGCTGCGCCCAGACGCTCAATGCGTCCCTCTTGTCGCTTCTTGACATCTTGAACCTCTTGGCCGGTCTGCCCTTTTCCAGCGGATGGCGAACTGATGAAAAAGTCGCCGATTAAACGCCGGAGACGGTTGAAAGCGGAACCTTCCGGCAACACGCGTTGCATTCTATCCGTGGAACATTTCCCGCGCAAGAAGGCCCAAAATCAATTCGCCTTCCGGGCCCCCATACGTAATTAAGAAACCAGCATGTTGTTCGCGCCTCCACGCGAAGATATCCTATCAGTATGCAGAATCAATCCAGTTTCACTTCCCGGATTGGAAGGATCGTCCCAATGCCGACGCAACGACGTCTTTCAACAGTTCTGATCATTCTGGTTTTATTCTCATCTCTCACTCCCCTGGCAGCGTGGGGGCCGCATCCGGTAATCACCAAGGCGGCTCTCGACGTCCTCCCCGACGCGGAGAAATGGCAGCAGGCCCTCGGCCCTGAGAACTTTGCGAAACTTACAGCCTACTGCTGGCTTCCCGACCAGAAGGGCGAGGACATGAAGGCCTACTACGGCGATGATTATCTCCTGTTCCGCGCCCACCCGAACTACACCGAGCACGTCATGCCGATGGCCATGAACGCCGTCGGACCGTACTTCCGCCGCGCTCTTCAGGCTTTGCGCACAGAAGACCCCGTCAACGCCGCGCGCCAGATGGGACCGCTCATCCACTTCGTGGAGGACATCCTCGCCCCGCCTCACGCCCGCCCCTACTGCCCGCATCACAACGACCTCGAATACTGGGTTGACAACAAGAAGATCATCATCGCCGGATACCAGCCCCTGCTTCTCGGCAGAACGGACGACGAAGCGCTTGCCGCCCTTCAAAAACGATTGTCGGAACTGGTCCCATTGTCGGCAAAGCGGGCCGACGAAGCGCTCCCGCTTGTCTCAGCGCCGAATCCTGACCGCTCCAAAGTTGAACCGATCATCCTCGAATCCGCCCTTGACGCCGCCAGGATCGCCGCCGACACTATCCATACGGTCCTCACGCTCGGGCTTGCGCCGCAGCCTGTTGGAGCCGGCCTGAAAGGTATTGTCACCGCGCCGGAATTCCCGATGCGCAACGATCACGGCGCGCGCGTCATCCTTCTGGACTCGGATTTCGGCACGCTGGCGAACACAGACGCCGGAAAGTCGGCTAGTGGCGCATGGCAGGGAAGCTACGAATTCCACAACCTCCCTGCCGGACAATACCGGATCATGGCGTATCGCACCGCCGCGCGCGCGATAATATCAGAGCCGGTCACGCTCAAGATCGGGGAGACGGCGCGGATGGACTTTGCGCTTTTACCGACCGAGCCGCCGGGCAACATCATCGAGAATCCCGACGCAGCAATCGCCTACCTTCCCAACAACCGCCCCGACCGCTGGCGCGTCGCGCTGGCGATAACGCCGACGTGGTCAAGCTCCTCAGCCGATATCAACCCGAAGCTCTCATATCGCTGCGGGGCGGCGCTGAAATACCCGAACGCCCGCGTCACCTTCGTCTTCTGGGCCGAGGATGAGAAGAAGGGAGGCCCGCCTATTGAGGTAAAACTTCTCGAAGGTCAACTCAAACCAGAAGAAAAGATCGTTACGCCCTCCCTCGGACATCAGCTTGTCACAGTCCGCGTGGAGACTGACAAACCGCTGGCGGAGACAATCGAAAGGGTGTGGGTGATTCCGGTTACTCAGGAAGCAGGCGGACAGACGAAATAGCGATCGGCCTGCGTTACGATATGTCAAGATATTCAGTCAACAAACGATTCGTACATCGCAATAATATTATCCAGCGGCGTCTCTGGCATGATGGTATGGCTCGTTCCAGCGATGTAGCCGCCGCGGTACCCCCGTAGGGTGTGCGAGACCGAAGGTCTTGCACACGCGGAAGCTGAACCCGCCGGACTAGAACACATGCCAAACAACTCAACCAATTCCCGCGCCTCCCGCTTCACATCCTCCGGCGTTCCGCGGATGAGCGTTCCCTGCACATCCACGCCGCCGAAGAAGCACAACCTCCCCCCGAAATCCCGCGCAAGTTGCCGGATGTCCATAGCCTGCGGCTGAACCGGGTTGAGAACCTGAAGACCAAGCTCGATCAGGTCCGGCAGGATCGGGGTAATATCCCCGCAAAGGTGCATCCAGACGCACGCCCCGCCATCATGGACTCGTCGGAACATCTTGTCGTAGGAAGGTTTATACCATTTCCTCCAATCGTCCGGATTTATCAGTAACCCCCTCTGGCAACCCCAGTCGTCCGAGAAGTAAATACCGTCAACCCCGCGCTCAAGCCACTGATCAATCATGGCGAGGTTGTAGGCAACAATGCGGTCGCGAAGCGCGCAGAAACCATCCTCGTTATCGTAGGGATCGGTCAGCATATTCTCGAATCCGCGCAGCATCCAGAGCCGCTCGAAAAGCGTGAACCAGACCATCGCAAGAGCGTAGCGATCACCCCTTTTCGAAAGAATTTCGTCAGGCTTCGCGAAACGCCCCCGGTCATGCGGATCAGGCAGGACATAGTCCTTCAGCAGGTGATATCCGGCTTCGAGGGGATATCGCTCGGTCTTGTTGCCGTGCCCGGCGCTGATCCAGCCGGTTCCCCACTGGTCGGTCCAGCGAGTCGCCCCGCCCTCGGTCCTCGGCTCCGCGAGAAACGGCGGGGCCTCGTTGAACATGACGATATCGTCGGGGATGCGCGATTGCAGTTCGAAAATGCGGCGCTCCTTCTCCGGATTCCTCTCGCGCAATCCGTTGAAGGAACACTGTATGAATATCGGCAACCGCTCCGGCGAGCGGAACTCAATCGCCCTTTGGTAGTTTTCCTTGCCGGAAATCATTTCCCCGCTCGCACCAGGCAGGATACGTCCGAGTGCGCGACGGAACGCCGCGAAGCGAGAACGCGCCGAACAGACTACACCAGTCCATGCTGCGCCTTGCAGCGATAGACCGTATTGGTCAGAAGCATGTTGACCGTCATCGGCCCGACGCCGCCTGGAACCGGCGTGATCCATGACGCGACGCTCTTCGCGCCCTCAAAATCCACATCGCCCATCGTGACCATGATCGGCTTGCCGGTTTTCTTGCTCTTGACCGGTCTGCCGTTCTCCTTCAGGCGTTTCGGTATCCGGTTGATTGCGATGTCAATGACGACTGCTCCCGGCTTTATCATGTCGGCGGGAATCAGGGGCGACAGGTCAGGAATCGGCGTCTTCGGATCTTCCTTCCTGATCTTCTGGTAGCGCAGCCAGAGCGCCTGCGACTTGCCCGCCGCGACAACCAATATGTCCGCCTCCTTCACGAGCGGACGCATGTCCTTCGTGAAGACGTGACAGACGCTCGTCGTGCAGTTCGCGCCCAGAAGCATCAGCGCCATCGGTTTGCCAACGATCTCGCTGTGCCCGACCACGACGGCATTCTTGCCCTGAAGCTCGACGCCGGTGGACAGCAGCAGTTCAAACGCGCCAACCGCCGTGCAGGGACCGCCATCTCGCTTGTTGGCCAGCAACCGGCCCAGATTGGCCGGATTGATGCCCTCGATATCCTTATGCGGGGCTATCAGGGCCTGCATCTCGCGCGAATCAACGCCCGGCGGAAGAGGCATCTGAAGAATGACTCCCGTCGTACCCATATCCTCGTTCAACTCGGCTATCTTCTGCGCGATGTCGTCGCGCGCCGCCGTTTCCGGCAACTGTATGAGCGTGTAGTCAATCCCGACGGCTTCACATGTCTTTTTCTGATTGCTGACGTAGATCGCGGACGCGGGATTCTCCCCCGCCTGAACTGCCTTCAGGTGCGGAACAATCCCCTTCTGTCTGAGTTCGGCCACCTCTATCTTAAGCTTTTCGGTTCTCTGCGCGGCAATTGCTTCGCCGTCAATGATCTGCGCCTCGCCGGTCTTGAGTCCCGACACCGGAACCGCGATGCTGCTCGATGAGGTCGTCCCGGACTCAGCAATCTCGACTATGCCGGGCACAAGGTGATCCCATCCGAGGGTCATGATGTGCGCGCCGGCGCACATTCCCTTCATCTCGCGGATCAGTTCTCCTGCGATCTCCGCCGCCACGCGTTCAACATCCTTTTTCCCCGCGTCGGTCAGCCGCTTGATGAGCTTGTCCGGAACCTGCACGCCAGGCACGGACTTGTTCATGTATTTCGCCATGCCCGCGCTCTTCAGAACCACGATTCCGACAAGGATCGGAACCTTGATATGGCTTGCGCTCTTGACGAACTCTTCGAACGACACCGGATCGTAGACGGCCTGCGTCTGGACGAACTGCGCCCCCGCCGCAACCTTCTTCTCAAGCTTGATGATCTGCGGCTCGACCTCGTCGGCGCACGGCGTCACCACACAGCCCTTGAAGAATTTCGGCGCGCCGTCCAACTTGTTCGGCTTGCCCTTGGCGTCGCGCCCCATGTCCATGCCGTTCTCAAGGTTCGTCATGGCCTTGAGCAGGCTGACGCTGTCCAGGTCATAGACCGGCATGGCCTCCTTGTGGTCGCCCATCAGGACGTGATCGCCTGTGATCGCCAGCACGTTCTCAATGCCCAGACCGGCGGCGCTCAGGAGATCGCTTTGCAGAGCCAGACGGTTCCTGTCCCGACAGACCATCTGGAACACCGGCTCAATGCCTCTGTCCAGAAGCATGTGGCAGGCCGCCATCGAACCGAAACGCATGACGGCGGTCTGAATGTCAGTGACGTTGACGGCGGTCACTCTATCCTTCAGAAACTGCTCCGCCTCGTGAAGAACCGGCCCGATGTTCGTGCCCTTCGGGGGACCGATTTCTCCTGTGTATGTGAACTTTCCGCTTTCCAGTGATTCCCGCAGTTTGCTCATTTTTGTCGCTCCTTCGGCAGTCCGCGCATCACTTGCCGCCCTTGCTCAAGTTTGCCACGGCCGTGATTTTCGAGTAATCGCGTTCAATGAACCTGCTCATCACGTCAAGCCTCCCCTGCTCCTTGAGGCGCTTGTAGATGAGCATCCACGCGCAATCCTTATCCGGATCAATCTCGCACTTGCCCTTTGACGCCCCGCCGCACGGCCCGTTGACCAGCGACTTCGCGCAGTTGGCCACCGGGCAGATTCCGCCCGTGAACGTCAGGACGCAATCCCCGCAGCGCAGGCAATCGAGCTTCTTCGGGGAAAGCCCCTGGTAACCCCCGATGCGTATCGTGTCGCAGCCCGTATAGACCGGTTTGCCGGCAAGGTCGCCGACCTGCTGAACACCGACCCCGCAAGAGAAAACCAGTATAGCCTCCGCTCTCTCAACATCTTCTGCGCGACGGGCCAACCGTTGTTTCACAAAGTCCGCGTTGCAGAGATAGTCCGTCGTCAATTCCCCGACGACCTCGACATTCTTCGCGCGCAACTCCGCGACCATCTTCCGCGCAGACTTGTAAGGAAAATGCACCTCGCTGCAGCCGCGGCAGTGCATGACCAGTATCCTCGAAGGCATCAGCCCGGCGATCTCTTCCTCAGGCTTTAACCGGGTTACCAGCATCTTTCTTCCTCCGCAAAGCTGCCTTGCCGCGCTTGAACATCGCAACCAGCGGCAGTTTCGACGAGCAGATGTATTCGCAGCACCCGCAATCAAAACAGTCGTTGCAGCCGAGTTGCTCGACCATTTCCCAGTTCTCGTCCTTAACGTGACGCCAGAGCCTGTGCGGCTCAAGCCCCATCGGACACGCCTCGACGCAGCGTCCGCATCGAATGCACTTCCGGGCATCGTCGGGCGCTATGTCAGATGTTTCCAGAACTATAAGTCCCGACGCGCCTTTGATGATCGGAGCGTCAGCGTTTGTCTGAATAACGCCCATCATCCCCCCGCCCATCCTTACCGTCCGTCCGGAAAGCATGGCGTCTGGATTTGCCGCGCCGACAGCATTCAGAACGTCGCGTATGCGCGTCCCGATCTTCACGCGATAATTGCCTGGTTTCGGAATGTCCATCCCGGAAACCGTAATCACGCGGCTGATCAGGGGCATGCCGAGGACAACCGCCTCATAGACCGCCAGCGCCGTGCCGACGTTGTTGACCACCGCGCCAACCTCGAACGGCAACCCGCCGCGCGGCACGTCGCGCCCCGTCAGGCGCTTGATGAGCATCCGCTCCGCGCCCTGCGGGTATTTTGTCGTGACGGAAATGACCTCTGCCGCGTCCCCCGCCGCTTCCTTCATCCTCTCAAGGGCAAGGGACTTGTTATTCTCAATGGCGATTATCACCTTTCCTACGCCCAGAGCCTTCGCCAGAAACTTCGCCCCGCCGACGATCTCCGCGCTCTTCTCCACCATCAACCGGTCATCGGCCGTCAGGTGCGGAGCGCATTCGCAACCGTTCAGAATAAGCAGATCAACCGGCCTGGGCGGTTTGAGCTTGACGTCCGTCGGAAACATCGCGCCGCCCATCCCGACAATTCCGCTGCGCCTGATGACATCAATTATTTCCTCAGGGGTCATGGAATCCGGCTCCCTGCGCGGCGCGCAGGACTCATGCAGAGACGACTTTCCATCGTTTTCAATGACAACGGACAGAACGTCGCCGGGAATTGTCGGGTGCGGGCGTTTCTCCACGGCGACAACCTTCCCGCTTATCGGGGCATGGATAGCGGAAGACACATAACCCGTGCTCCCGCCTATTTCCTGCCCGATGCTGACCGCGTCGCCAACAGCTACGCGCGATTCGCAGGGCGCGCCTACGTGCTGCGCCATCGGGACAACGGCGATCTGCGGATCGGGCAACGTCTCAATCGCGAGATCCGAATGCCCATCCTTGTTCTCAAGCGGGTAAAGCCCGCCCGCGAATCCCGTCTCGCGCCTTTCCAGAGCCTTGTCTTCAATCTTCTTTACCTCGGCAAACAACGGACGGGAGAAATCGCGATCCTGAACATCGCCTTTGAGAGCGTCGAGCCTCCCCTGCTCCTTCAATCGTTTGTAAATCCTGATCCATGCGCAATCCTTCTCGGCATTCGCCTCGCATTTGCCATCCTTCGCCCCGCCGCAAGGACCGTTGGAAAGGCTCTTGGCGCAGTCCGCAACCGGGCAGATTCCCCCCGTCAGGTTTAACAGGCATTTCCCGCACGCCATGCACCGTTTGACGCCCAGCGATATCCCCTCGAATCCCCTTTCCGGCCGGGCGTTCCCAAGCAGAATGACCGGGGTCTTCCCGCTCAGTCCCGCGACAACCTGCGCGCCTGCGCCACAAAGCGTCACAACCGCGTCAAATCCTTCTGACACCCCCCCCTCGAGCATTCTGGCGGCGACGCGTGAGTTGCACAGGAAATCAGCCTCCATGCTGACGACCGCTTCGACGCCGGCATTAGCCAGCGTCTCCAGCGCGATATCAAGATCGTCGGCCGCGTCCTTTTCAAACTCGTGAAAACATCGCTTGCAGACGATCACCGCGACTTTTTTTGCAGAACCCAGGTTGTCAAGCGACTCGGCCCGGGTTTTCATCGCAACTTTCATATGCGTTTCCTCTCAATCCGCCCTGAAAGGATAGGGCATTTTTACCTTGCCCCTTTTTTCATCAGGAGCCTCGCAACCGGAGTATTTCCAGCATCCGCCGCGATATCCAGAGGAGTTGCTCCGGCATCGCTGCGGGCGTGAATGTCCGCTCCACGCTCGATTAAAAGGCCGGCCATCTCTTGTGTGCCTGAAAACGCGACAATATGAAGCGGCGTCAAATGCCGCGTATTCCTGGCATTCACATCGGAGCCGGCGTCAATCAACACTCGCGCTGTGCGAACGTCGGACAGAGTAGCGGAAACAAAGAGCGGGGTATCCGCGGCCTGCTTCGACCGGGCATTGGCGTCAGCGCCGCGTTCAAGCAGCAGGCCGGCGATCTCCGCGAACCTGCCGGTGGCGGCCATTCCAAGCGCCGTCTGACCGGAGGAATTTACGTGTCCTGGGTCGGCCCCCTTGTCCAGCAGGAATTCCACAACCTCCCTGGAACCGCCCCGGGCGGCCCACGTGAGAGGAGTAAATCCATTTACATCACCCGTGTTCAGAGCTTCGGGATTACGCTCAAGAGTCTGCGCGACAAATGCCTTCATGCCAAGCGCCGAAGCGGAAAAGATATCCGGTTCCGCTCCGTTTTCAAGCAACGTCTCAACAATAAGGCTTTTCCAATTTTCCGCAGCCACGTGAAGCGAAGAATAACCCGCCTTCTGGCGGGCATTCACATCCGCGCCCCATGCAATAAGAATGTTGCAGAGCGCAACGTCTCCGGAATAGGCCGCGCCATGCAAGGCCGTAACAGAATTCTGGTCGGCGGCATTCGGATCCGCGCCGTTTTTGAGCAATATCCCGACGATGTCCGGCTTTCCGGCATAAGCGCCCGCCATCAGCGCGGTCTTGCCGTCGTTGCTGCGCGCATTCGGGTCGGCCCCGCGGGCCAGCAGCAGGCGGACGATCTCGTCCCGCCCTTCGACTGCCGCCCAATGAAGCGCCGTGCCTCCGGTCTGCCCGCACTTCAATCCGATGTCGGCCCGCGCATCCAACAAAATCCTGACAACTTCCGCATGTCCGGCTCGCGCAGCATCAGATAACGGCGTCTTCTGTAAGTTGTCCCTTGCATTGGCGTCTGCCTTAGCCGCCAGAAGGATTTGTACGGTCGAGACCTGTCCCCGTATCGCCGCCCAGTGCAGGGGCGTCCGCCCCTTGTGATCTTTTGCGTTCGTCAGTTCCGGAAAACCTTTCATCATTCTGACCATAAGTTCCGCATTGCCGGTGGCGGCGGCAGTAAAAATATCCACACTCGCCCCAGCCTTCAGAAGCTCGTTAAGAATATCCTCCCTGCCGGCATCCAATGCCATCCGCAATGGCGTAACCCCCAAAGGCCCTTGCGCGTTCAAGTCGGCGCCGGCATTAAGCAGTAGCTTCATAACGTCCATGTGCCCAAGAATGCATGCATAGTGAATCGGACGCCATCCGTCTCTGATGTTGGCATTGACAAGCTCGGGATCCGTCTTCAGATAAGCTGCGACCTGCTCCATGTCCGCCATCTTGACGGCAAGGGCAAATTCGCGCTGCTCCGTCCGCGCAACCTCGCCGCTTGAAATGAAAACGAAAAGTAAACCCATTGCGACGGTCGTGACGCGAAAAGCCTGCAGACCCGACCAGTCTGATCCTTTTCTTTTCTTAATCGTTTGCAAAAGGTCTCCCACGCATGATTACTTCCGCGTCAAGCAAGCGTCCAAGAGGTGGAGATGATAATCAAATGGGGAATGGAAATGGAGCATATTTCAAGGCGAATGCAACGCGCCAGATTGAGCGTCTACAGCTTTTCAATCTCTTCAAGCAACTCCGCCGCGTCAGAAAAACGGGCATCTGGCTCCTTGGCAAGACATCGCCGAATGATGGGCAGGAACCCCCCGGCAAGCCGTGCGTCTTCCTCAGACGGCTGCGGCAACTCTGCTTCCAAGTGCATTTTCATAATCTCATTGCGGCGTTGCAGCGCACGAATCGGCGTATCAGCCGCCGTCCCCGTCGTGAACGGCAGCCTACCGAAAACCATCTCATGGAATAGCGCCCCCAGCGAATAAATGTCCGTCGCGGGGCGCAATTCCCCGCCCTTTATCTGTTCCGGGGACATGTAACTCGGCGTGCCTGCCCTTTCCTCAAAAACGATCCCTGAAGGAGCGACGAAGCCCAGGTCAATCAGCTTCACCCTTCCATCAAGACGGACTATGACATTTTCCGCGTTCACGTCCCTGAAAATCATGCCCTTTGCGTGAATCAGGGCCAAGGCCCGGCAGAGCTGCGAGGTGATCTGCCTGCGCATGTCCGTCAGGATAATGTGCCTGTTCTGGATCAGCGTTCTCAATCCTATCCCATGCACGTATTCAAGCACGATGTAGCGGCACCCGCTTCTCCTGCCGAACTCACGCCCGTGCAAAATCGTTCTGACTATCGGATACTCATCGCCAGCCACCCCGTCCGGCGGATTGAGCGCCATCCCCACCTCGCCTTCCCAGGGAATCCTGTGCCGCTTCGTCATCAGCGTAACAGTCCGCTCGTAGGCTGGGGTGAATAGCTTGATGGCTACCGTCTCATCGCTTCCCGCCATGGAGCCTTCATAAACGCGGGATTTCTCCCCCTCGTAAATAGTTCTCACGGCGTGATAATCGCCGAAGACCGACCCGGTCCGGCGGCCCAGTATCCTGTCTATCAATTCCATTTAGGCGTTTCCCTGTCCAACACAAATGCGCTCCAATGCCCGAAAAAGACTGCCGTATCTTACCCCGATCTTCAGGTCATTAGAACTCCCCAAAAATATGGCATAAGTTTTCAACGGATTCATTCTCCACGCCCTCGATTCTGTTTGTTATCATTTCTAGAATCATACATGCCATAATCATGCCCCGGAAAACACAAAAGGAATCGCTAATACTGTAATGTCTCACACAGACTGGCATTGGACACTTGAAAACGCACAAAAGCTCTACGGCCAGGCATGGCTTCCCGAACCATCATCGGGAAAACCGAAAGCGGCCGTCTGCCTCGTCCACGGCATGGGAGAGCACAGCGGGCGTTACGCGCACGTCGGCAAAGCGCTTAACATGGCGGAATATGCCCTTCTGACTTTCGACCTTCGCGGCAACGGCAAGTCCGAGGGCAGGCACGGCTACATCCCGTCGTTCGAAGCTTGGATGAGCGACGTTGACAGGCTGCTTGCCAGAGCGGATGAACTGTATCCCGGCATCCCCCGATTCCTTTACGGTCACAGCATGGGTTCGATGATCGTCCTCGGTTACGCGCTGAAACGCCGACCGAAGATCACCGGCGCAATCGTCACCGGCGCGGCGTTCCGCTCCTCCATCGAACCGTCAAAGGCGCTCCTTGCCTTCGCGCGCCTGATGAACAACATCTGGCCGACGTTCACCATCGCCAACGACCTGGATATCGGCGGTATCTCGCGCGACCCCGAAGTTGTCAAGGCGGCGGAGGCCGATCCGCTGAGCCATGACCGCGTCTCCGTGCGCCTCGGCAACGTCCTGCTGGATACCCGCAAATGGGTATGGGAACACGCAGAGGATTTCCCCCTGCCCCTCCTGATGATGCACGGCAGCGCCGATCCCCTCTGCCTGGAAGATCCGGCTCGCGAGTTCTCCACGCGCGTTCCGGGAGATTGCGCTTTCAAGTCATTTCCCGGACTCTACCACGAGGTCCACAACGAGCCGGAAAAGCAGGAGGTTTTTGCGTTCCTGATCGAATGGCTAAACTCGCATCTTCCTCATTGACCGTATCGGAAGGCATCAGGACGCGGCAGACATCATTCAATCTGTGATATAAAAAACAAATCAAGGTTATTGACAGACGCGAGAGCGTCGGCTAGATTTGGGGCCAAGTGGGAGATTTCTGACATTCATTTAAAGGGTGTCCGTCTTCTCATTCAATTCTCAGGTTTGTGCGAAGGGATGCGTGTCTTAATGGCGAAGGTGTTGATTAAACAGGACGAACAGATAAAGGAAGCCATCAGGCGTTTCAAGAAGCTTGTTGACAAGGAAGGCATTATCAACACGGCAAAGCGCGGGGCCTATTTCGAGAAGCCCTCGGAGAAGCGCCGCCGCGAGCAAAGCCAGCGCCTGAAGTCAATCAGAAAAGGCCAGCGCGAGAACGAGTTCTAACCGTCTATCGCGCAGCCGGCAAGAAACCGTTCCCGGAGCCAGGGCCTTGAAGGTTGCTTTCGGTTGTGACCACAGGGGGTTTGCCTATCGTAACGAGGCCCTGTCAGCATTAAAATCACTCGGGGTTGAGATCTACGACTGCGGAATAAGCGAGAAGGTTGAATCCGCAGATTATCCGGATATCGCCCATGAAGCCGCTTCCAGCGTTTCGCGGGGGGAATGCGGTCTGGGGATTCTCATCTGCGGATCAGGCATCGGCATGAGCCTGGCCGCAAACAAGGTCAAAGGCATCCGCGCCGCCGTATGCTGGAATGAAAAAAGCGCGGAATTGGCCCGCCGGCATAATCACGCCAATGTGCTCTGTCTCGGCAGGGATTTCCTCCATCCGGAGCAGGTCGGGGCAATCATCGCCGCATGGCTTGGCGCGGAAGAAGAAGGCGGAAGACACCAGCGCCGCGTTGATAGAATATCAGAGATCGAACGCGGTCCGGACGGCGTTTGCGGATGTAAATAACCCGATCCCGAATTGGTCTCACCGTTTCAGCTTCACGCATTGCGGGTGAAATGCCGTCCTGCCGGCGTTATCATTATTGAAGACAATCCGCCACTGAATACCACGACCACGAAAGAGGTGCGGGATGAAATTCGCGAGTCTTGCCGTGATCGCCGCACAGCTTCTCTGCCCCGCGGCAATATACGCCGCGGAACCATCGAGCGCCGACGGCCTCCAGACAGCCGCCCGGATGCGCGCGCGCGGTTCCGAGATCATCAGCAAAATACGTTCTCAGTTCCTGATTCCTGATAAGAAACTCTACTCCGACGAATGGAGCAGGAACGGCGGTCAGTCCGGTCCGGCCTTCGCATGGGGCGCTGGCGTCATGCTCTCCGCGCTCAACGGCGCGGCAAAGGCCGATCCGGAAAAGTGTCAGGCATGGCTGAACGATTACATTAAAGCATTAGATGTCTACTGGAATTCGGCAGGACCTGTCCCCGGTTACGACTGTCTGACGTGCCCGAAGCCTGTTGACCGTTATTACGATGACAACGCATGGATCGTCATCGCGCTTGCCGAAGCGCATAAGAACTCCGGAAACGAGTCGTATTTCAACCGCGCCGAAAGGGCTATGGACTATGTTCTCAGCGGCATGGACGATAAGCTGGGCGGCGGAATCTACTGGCGGGAAAGCGACAAGGCATCGAAAAACACATGCTCCAACGCGCCGTCGGCGGTTGCCGGTTATCTGCTTTACAGGACGACAGGCGAAGATGATTATCGCAGGAAGGGGGACGCAATACTCGACTGGACGCTGGCCAATCTGCGCGATCCGCAGGACGGCCTTATGTGGGATAACATCAAACTGGACGGCACGGTTGACAAGACGAAGTTCTCATACAACACGGCCCTGACCATCCGCGCCCTGGCGATCCGCTCCACAATCGAGACCGATCCGGCGCGGGCTAAGGCATGGCTCGACATGGCCCGCCAGTCCGCCGACTCCGCGCTGAAGACGTGGCAGGTCCCGGATACCGGAGCGTTCAAGGGCGCGTCAATGTTCGCGCACCTGTTGGCGGAAAGCCTTCTGGAACTGGGTGCGGTCACAGGTGAAAGGAAATACACTGATGCGGTAATCCGCGCTGTGGAATTCGTCGCCCAGCGCAACAGAGACGCTGAAGGCAACTATCCTGAAAACTGGGACGATATCCCACAAAAACCGCTGGAAAAGTGCAAACTCATCCATGCAGCCAGTGCCGCGCGCGCCTGCTTCGTCCTGGCTGACGCCCTTGCCGCCAGCGAAATAGAAACGATGAATCCTTCTCAAACCGCAGGGAGAACGAAAGAGATAGCGGGCGAATGGGCGCTAGTCAACGAACATGCCGCCTTCAGCATACGCGACACGGCGGAAGACGTCATCTATGACGGCAAGATGTGGCTCAGCAACGGATATTATAACGGCAACATCCTGACCCGCGACCTCTGGAACACAACAGACGGCATCGAATGGAAGCTGATCAACAAGAATACGCCATACGACGGCTACAGCGAGATGGTCGCTTACGACGGAAGAATGTGGGCGATCAAGGGAAGCGTCTGGACCTCGAGGGACGGCGTTGACTGGAAGCAAGTCGCAGAAAAGACGCCGTTCGGAGTCAGAAGCTACGGCGAAACCCTCGTCTTCAAAAACAAGATATGGCAACTGGGAAGCGGGCGCGACGTCTGGAACACGAGCGACTGCGTCAACTGGGAATGCGTCCGGAAGGAAGCGCCCTTCGGCGGGCGCGCGGCCTCGGCGGTTGTCGCCTTCAAGGACAAACTCTGGCTCCTCGGCGGGCGCACCTCCGGCGTCAACAATCCGCCGGAAAAAGGTTATAAGGACATGATTACCCACAACGACGTCTGGTGTTCCAGTGACGGGAAGGAATGGAACCGCGTCCTCGAACATGCCCCGTGGAAGCCCCGCCAGTGGTTCATAGCGATGGAATACAAAGGGCGGATGTGGATCATCGGCGGACACGATAACGTCAACAGCGCGAACTTCGGCGACGTATGGCACACAGAGAACGGCGTGAACTGGGTTGAGTTCAAGTCGCCCAAATGCTTCTCGGCGCGGCACGAGCCGACATGTTACATTTTCAATGGCAGCCTGTGGGTCGTCGCCGGGAATTCCTGGCCTCTGATGAATGACGTGTGGCGTCTGACCCTGCCTTGAAAGGCAACTTGTTCAAAAAAGGATACCGAAATGAAACTGCTCATCTGTCCGGCCATGCTTGTCGTCACTGCCTGCGCAGAGGCTCAGGATTCCTGCCTTCTGCGCGCGGCTCAGGTTCTGGACGCATGCGGGAAGGATATCCCCGCGATGAAGGCTCCAGCCGACGAGACAGCGAAACGCCTTGCCGCCGGCGGCAAACTCTGGGTTGCCGGAAGCCGCGCGATGATCAGCGAACTCTCCGGACGAGCCGGCGGCTTCATGGGCATTCGCCCCCTGAAGGAGGACCAGATCGGCGCGTCGGATGTCATTCTGAATTTCCCCGAATCCGACTCCGACAACTCCCCGAAATGGACTGAAACAGGGGCATTCGTCGTCGCCTTCGGCACAAAACCAAAAGGCTTCAACGGCGTGTTTTTCTCCGATCATGCCGGAGTCGGAAAGATTTCCCCTTCGCTTGCCGTCTGCATCCCGGCGTGGCTGTTCACGGGTGAGATGATCTCCGCCCTGACCCGGATTGGGAAGATGCCGGTCGTCTACGAGAGCATCGGGGCTTACTACGGCATGCCCCGCATTGACAAGTATAAGAACGGCGAAATTTTCTTCCATGAAGACATGAAGGTTCCGCCGGTCGAGGTCGGATTCATCGCGCATCGCTACGTCGAAGCCGTCAGCGCAATGCTGCATAGGATCGAGAAAGAACAACGCGATAACATTGATCGCGCGGGCGGATGGTGCAGGGAGGCAAAGACCGGCGGAAAGCGCCTCTACATGTACAGCATGGGCCACCTCTTCCCTGACGAAATCGAGAGGACCGACATCGGTAAGACGTTCAAGTCCGCCGTCTGGAATTCCGGATTCCGTCACCCAAAGCCGGACGATCCATACGGCGATGGGGATGTGGCGATTCACATCGGTTATCAGCACCCGCCGAACGTCCTGCTTGGCCGCGCGCGGGCGAAGGGCACGAAGGTCGTCTACGTTTCGCTGCGCTCGGAGCGGAACTTCGTCGCCGACAATGGCGTAGTCTGGATTGACCCCATGTGGGACTGGCCGGACGCCTGCGTGCCCATTGCAGGTTACGACGTCCCTCTCCTCCCTGCGTCAGGCGTCGTCAACGGCGCGGTGGCGTGGGAGATTTACCGGTTGACATGCGGAAAATAACTGGAGTACACACGCTGCGCTGTAGGACGCTTCGCAAACAAGCAAAGTAATGTGAGTTCTTAGCGAAGCGTGAATGCGCCAATGCAAAAATTCCGCTTGGGTGACGGCTTGCTTCGAGCCGCAAGCTCCCATCCTGCTTCCCCCGTTCTTCGTGTCTTCGTGCCTTTGTGGTTCATATGATCTGCCAGAAGACGGACCTGTCACGCGCTTCTCTGTCCTCACATACCTTGCCGCCGCCTCACGCCAGTCTTGCCAGCCGCTTCGTCAGCAGTGACAACAAACCGGCCAACATTACGTACCCAAGAATATCGCGCATTGTGAACACAATCCGCCCGGCCACTGACGCCGGAGCCGCGTCCCCCGCCCCAATTGTCATAAACGTAACAAGGCTGGAGTAAAACGATGTCGCGGCATCCGCCGTTAATGCCGGATCGGACGCCATAAGCGCCGATCCCGCGATGAAGAACGTCGCGCCGAAGCTCAACCGCCCAAGCGCCGCCCAGAAAACCCAGAGCAACACGTTGTCCCCATAACCGCACGAAAGCCCCCAGACGAACATCCAGAACCTTTTCCAGCGACTGCTGGAAATGTGCGAAATCCACGCCTCAAGATAGCTCTGATCCTTTATGTAGCGCAGGTCCAGCGGATTGCACGGGCCCAGCGAGTCAACAACCGCGCCGTTCCAGACCGTCGGATAGAGGATTCGCCCGGCCAATCGCTCAGCCCCGCTGATTTGCCGCTCTGCCGGCGACTCAGACGACGGATCGGACGGCGCGTCCCCGCCCTCGCGCCGGGGTGCGCGCACCCCGCCTAGAAATGGGAAACGCTTCGCCGCCTGCTCCCGCATCTCCTCCGGCTTTCGCGCAGCGGCAAAGAACGCCGCATAAGTCCCAAGCAGAATCATCGGCCAGAGCGGGAGAGGGATGTACGCCCATGACGGAATCCCGGAATTCTTCGTCGCGGCAATCGCCAGAAACGGCACTGTCACCAGCAGCGCCGGCACGAGGATGAACCGGAAAATCGCCGAAATCTTCGATAATCCCCCGCCGCTCCACGTCAGGACGAACTTCAGCAGCGTCGCCTGAGCGGACCGGGGGAGCTTGACGTATCGCGTGAAACTCGCGCCCGTGAGGTTGGCGCCGCGCATGTTGGCGTTGCTCAGGTCGCAGCCCTCCAGCGCGGCCCCGGCGAGATCGGCGTGCTGCATGTCCGCCTCGATCAGGATGGCGTTGTCCAGCCGCGCCTTCCGCATGATGGCGCCTTCAAGCTTTGCCTCCCTGAGGTCGCAATCCGCAAGTACCGTACCGAGCAGCCTTGAGCCCCGCAATTTGGCCGCGTAAAGCTCCGCGCCCTTGAGAACCGCCCGCGTCAGGTCCGCCTTGTCCAGATCCGTCCCTCTTGCCTTCGCGTCGGTCAGATTCGCACGGGCCAGAATCGCCCCCTTGAAGGAAGCCCCCGTCAGCCTTGCGCCCTGGAGATTCGCGGATTCGAGGTCGGCCCGGTCAAGTTTTGCCCCGAAAAGGTTGGCCGCCTTCAGATTCGCCCCCCGCAGGTTGATCCCGTCAAGCGGCGCGCCCGTCAGGCTCGCTTTTTCCAGCTTTTGCGCATTCTGCTGCACGTAGGAACGCCACTCCCGTATCGTTTCCTCCCCTGCCTCCCCGAGGTGCGTCGCGCAATACTTCGATCCCCATAACGCCTCCCAGGCGCACCCGTCTCTGACGCACATGGCCATATGCGCGACAACCTTTCCAATCTCAGCAAACGCAAGTAAGCCCGGCGACCGCCGCCGGATTTGATGGGCGGATCGTACTCGAGCGGGCAATTCCTGTCAATTCGACAAAGCCGGATTGCCGGCGTGCGTAATGTAGGGTGTGCGAAACCGAAAGACCGAAGGTCTGAGGTTTTGCGCACATGGGGTGAACGCCACAGAAAAGCATGCAGGATATACGAAACTGGATGTTTCGCACACGCGGGATGGACTTATCGCCACTCGCCAAACCGCGTTACGAGTTCCTTTCCGTCCGACGCTTGCGCTGCCTGGGATTCACCATCCTGTCGCCAAGCGTGGCTTCAAATTTCCTCAAATCCTCGCATATCTGATGCAGATCGGAGTTGAATTGCCGGGTGTGTTCCATGCGGGCTTTGCGCACTTCATCCACAAACGGATCTTTCATGTGGAACTTCCGCTTCATACTGACAGGATACTACTGTCAGCGCAGTCCCGCAAGCATCCCGCAACTCTCCCCGCATCCAGCGCGCGCGACGCGCCTACTCCAGATTCATCTGCCACGCCCTGAGATTCTCAAATATCGCGCTGCCGTTCTGGGCGAGGAAACCGATCCGCCGCGGGGTCAAACCCTGAACTCCGGGAACGTGAGACGTGTTGAAAGTCTGGACAAGCCGGTCGTCGAGATAAAACTCGAACATGTTCCGCCGCGCAAAGAGGCGGAACGCATGCGGAATGTGCGGCGCGATACCGGCCTTCGCCGCTCCGCCTGGGATGACGACATCCTCAAAGGTGAATGCCACGCGGTCGGACCACGCAAGGCTTCCGATCTGCGTCAGACCGAATCCCTGAAGCCATATGGCCGTGCCTTCCCCCGGTTTCTCCTCCAGAAGAAAGCCCGCGCCGGGTGATGCGAGCCGTTTATCGCGGCATGTCGCCTTAACGGTTCCCTCAAGAACAATCCCTTTGTCAAAATCCCACTCAGCTTCAAGCGTGACGACGGCTATCGGGTCCTCAGCCCGGAGGATGGAACCTTGCTCAGGCCCGATCTCAAGTTCAAGACTGGTCAGCGCGGCGCGGCGTTTGAAGGTCTGGCTCTCCGCAGACGGAAAGGCCGGGCGCGTCCGGGCAAGGTCAATTGGGATGGCTTCTCCTTTGATGGCGTCATTGCCCCGCCAGTAGCCCAGGCGCAGACTCCCTCCAGCGTCTACGATAGCCCTCTTTAGCGGCGGCAACCACGTCTGCCCGCTCTCGTAGGTATGACCGTCGTACATATAGCCATTTACCAGCAGTTCGCTGTCCGTCCGGCAGAAGCGCGCCCACAGCGACACCCATCTCCGGGAGTTTCCGCATAGGCGGTATGCGCCGGGGTCGGGACGGAATGGGCCGGTCGGATTGTCGCTGACGAGCGTGAACACATTGTAGCCTGTAAAACCCAGGTAGTTGAACCATCCGCCTACGAGGTAGAACCGACCGTTAATCCGCTCGCAGCCCCCGATCTCCAGAAAACCCTCATCCTTCTGCATGGGCGGCGGTCCCGGCTCTCCCCAGTCAATCTCCAGCGACGGCATGCCCTCCCACTTGATTCCGTCATCCGACCGGAGGAATCCCCCCGGACCGGTGGCGTAGCCGTAATAGCGCTCGCGCCCGTCCTCCGTCACGCAAAGGACGGCCATACAGTCAAGACGCCCGTTCGGATCATGCCAGCGCGGGTCCGGAGTGACTTCAGACTCCCGACCCAGATATTTCCAGTGAACCAGATCGGATGATTCCCAGAAGCGAAGGATGTTCTGCACTCCAGGGCGGCTGAAACTGCCGTGGTTCATGATGAACCGTCCGCCGGCGCGATGAACAGCCATGGCCCATATGTTGAAAGGCGCGTTCTCGATGACGGGACCGACGTGCTTCCAGTGAACGCCGTCATCGGAACTGGCCAGCCACACGCTGCGGAACTGGTCCTCAGGGCCGGGGCCGAACATGCTGAACAAATAGAAGACGCCCTCGTGCCATATGATGTATCCGTCCTTGAAACGGCCTGTGGAAGGTTTGTAAAGCATGCTCGTCCCCTTCAGAAGCTCACATTATCCTGCGGTTTTCGAGTTCCATCGGAAAACCGCCTACCTCGCGCGATCTTGCTCAAGATATGAGTCCGAAGCCGGAAATCCGCTCCGCAGATTGCCTACTCGACCGTCCGTTTCCCATTCTCCCAGTCCAGTGTCAGCTTCTTCCCCTTGCACTCCACGACTATCTTCTTCGCAAACCGCTCCGCCCGGCAATATGGATTGTCGTAGCGCATCGGGCGGTTCAATTCGACCTCTTTTCCCGCAACGGTGAACGGTCCCTTCCACCCGAACTTCACCTCGCCCGCGCTTGGCGACTGATACGTCAGATTCAGTTTCTCGAACGACACTGCGGACGAAGAAACCTTTTCGACAAACTGCTTGAAAGACCCGTCAGTCTCCTCCCGCCCCATCTCGCACAGCCAGCAGTTCTGAAGCCCCTGCGCGATGATTTCTTTTCCCGCGTCCGCGCCGTCCTTCCTGAATTCCGGCTTCTGGAAGGAATAGAGCGCGACGTATCCTTTGCCCTTCCTGCCGATTACCCAGTTCCCCTTCTCAGCCACCTCGTCGAATGCATCCTTCGGGAACCATGCGTGGGTGAACTTATAACGCGCGCCCTCGCCGGTCGTTGTCTTCATGGGTGCGTTGTAGATGGCGACGAGAACATTTTTGAACTGCGCCGTGCGCGGAGAAGCACCATTGCCCGTCCAGTAACTTGGATGCCCGGTTTGCTCTATGCCCACGCCGATTGAACCGGGATGCTGCGTGAAAACAATCGCGTCAATCCCAAGAACCGCCGTCCAGTAAAGGTGCTGGGCGCCGATCTGGCCCGGTCTCCTGTCAAGAACGCTCGAAAGAAAGTAATCCGGCGTGCGGTACCCATACGTCCTCGCGTCGTCCAGATACGCCCCTGCCGAGGCCGGGGTGCGGCTGGTCAGAATCTTTTCCAGCATCCCCGACTCCGCCAGCGCCTTTGTAGCCCCGCCAAGCCCTCCGAAGAACTTGTTTTCCCAGAGGTTATAAGCCGTGAACATCTTAATCGTGGTCTTCACAACCTTCGGATGCGTCTGCGTCTCCATGCCCCAGAAATACATCCCGTTCTCGATGTCGTCATAGGGCAAACCAAGCTCCGGCGCTTCCTCGATTTTTATGCCGTTCCACTGGTAATTCTCCAATGTCGCTTCCGTATCCTGTCCGATGAGGCGTATGGCTGGCGGCAGCGCATACTTCGACGTCGCAAGGCACGTCGCGCTTCCGCTGTCTCCCGCCATGTCGTCGGTAAGTTCCCTGACGCCCCAGGCCAGCCACGAGAACTTCTTCAGACTGTCGCCGCGAGCTGACTTATTGTGTCGTTCGTATGACCTTCCATGCGTGCACATGAACATGCCGCGATAGGAGTTCAGCGCCATATTTAAAGCCAACTGATCCACCGCCATCGCCGCCCGCTCCCTGATTTCCGCGTCCGGCGCAAAGTCCACAAGATTCAGCAGCGGCCATAGGTCCTCCTCGTAGTAGCAGTTCGAAAACCACTCCGAGAACCCAAAACGCTCCCGCCATCCCAGCCATTGCTCAACCAGCCGTTTGCCCTTCTTGACGTGGTCCTTCCCCGTCATCTTCGCATTCGGAAAGACCTCGTCGGGATACAGGTTCCCCGCCAGATATTCATTCGAGTGGAAAAGAATCTGGTGATTTTCCGACCAGTAGCACATGCTATCGTTGCCCGGTTCGTCAATCCAATACTTGAAATTCAACAGAGTCCGCTTGACTGTGGCCTTCATGTCCCCGCTCAGGCGTTTGTCCTTCCCGTAAAGGTAGGACAACCTGACCAGTCCGCATATCCTGAAGTCCGAGCAGTCTTCGACATTCTTAATGCTGTTCAGTTCCGCCTCAAGCGCGCCGAGGTCGGCGCTCTTCCCCGCCGCCAGGCGCGCCACCGCGCCCCAACATCCCCCCGCTTTGTCGCTGATCCCGGCGAAATACTTCTCCCGCCGCGCCTTGAATCCCGGATCAGCATCATCCCCCCCGCAGGAGGAAAAGAAACAAAATGCGAGGACAACCTGCGACAAAATGACCATGCGACTGATAACTCTCCGATTCACTTTCCTTATCTCCTCATGTTCCCCGGAGGACACTCCGCGCAATTCCGCATGGGCGCCGCCGTCCGCCGGCCCGAATGACCGGATCGCCGGCGGCATCACCGGACGCATTGACACCAGAATAGCCATTAAGCATATTACCATTAAAGTGAAATGCAAATCCCGGCTGTCGCTCATTTTCATGCCCCGCCTGTGGAGGTACCGAAGAGTGAGAATCCTCATGCTTGCCTTGGCGACCTTCATTATCCACTTCTGTTTTACGCTTGACGCCGATGAGAAGGAGCAATGGAACATGAGAGAACAATTCCTTGATGACCTTGTCAACGCAGTCCCGGATATTCTCAAATCACAGGACAGGGAATCCGGCAGGTTCGGCACGCAACCCTGGACGTGTCAGGATCAGAATGTTATTTTCCCGCTTGCCGCCGCATGGGCCGTTGAGGACGGCGCAAATCCTTATTTTCATTCGGCTGATCTGCTTGAGGCGATCATGAGCGGCGGCGACGCCCTAACCGACGCTCAGGACGCCGAAGGAATGTGGACCTTCCGAAAGAAAGACAACTCCACGTGGGGACAGATATTCATGCCCTGGACATACAGCCGCTGGATCAGGGCCTACCTTCTCATCAGGGACGCGATGCCGGAAAATCGAAAGGCCAAATGGGAAAAGGGGCTGCTTCTCGGATTCGAAGGAATATCCAAAAGCTGTCTGGGCAGCGTTCATAACATCCCAACGCATCACGCAATGAGCCTGTATTGCGCCGGCATGGTCTTCAATCGTCCGGACTGGAAACGCCAGGCCGCCGAGTTCATGGCTCGCGTCATTTCAGCGCAATCATCATCAGGCTGGTGGTCTGAGCATTCGGGGCCGGTCGTCTCATACAACTTCGTCTATACGGACGCCATTGGCGTCTACTTCTCACTTTCCGGCGACGAATCCGTCCTCCCGGCCCTCGCTCGCGCGGCAGCCTTTCACTCAAATTTCACGTATCCGAACGGCTCATGCGTCGAAACGATTGATGAGAGGAATCCCTACCACGCCTCAATCCAGATCGGCAACGTCGGCTTCACCATGACGCCCGAAGGCAGGGGATATCTCTCCAGGCAGTGCCGGCTCCTCATGGCGGTTCAACCGCGTTTCTCCGCTGACTACTGCGCGTCCATGCTGCTTTACGGTCGGACCGGAGAAACCATCCCCCCCGCATCCAGCCGCGAAGACGCAAGCTTTGTGCTCGGAAATAACGAGGCGAAGGTAATCCGTCGCGGCCCCTGGTTCGTCTGTCTGAGCGCATACATCGCTGAGCCTTCGCCAAGCAGATGGATTCAGGACCGGCAGAGCTTCCTTAGCGTATACCACGACAAAATCGGCCTCATAATCGGCGGCGGGAATACCAAACTCCAGCCATTTTTCAGCAATTTCACGGTTGGTGATCCGTCACTCCTGCGGCACACTCCCGGTGACGCTAATCCCGACTTCGCTCCGAAGGGCGACCTTATCTACACGCCGGATAACGCCCGGATAGCAGATGGCGACGCCCTCCTGCTCCGCTACGGCGCGCATGACTGCAAGATAGGCATAAGTATTCCGGACGCGGAGAATCTCCTCATCACCTGTGAAGTGGCAGGCGCGATGGACAAACCAGTGGAGGCGCACCTCCCGCTTATGAAACTGGATGGTATCGTAAAATCGGCGGGGAAAGCTGAACTTAAGCTCGACGATAAGGAAATCAGCATGGACGTCGGGGGCGCGGACGCATCATTCGAGTTTGGGGGGGTGGGCATTTCCGCGCCTGTCGGTTCTCGGCTTGTGTGGCCGAAGCTGCCCCACAACCCCTATAAGAGAGACGGCTCAGCCGACATTTCCTCGGCCCGGGCCGTTCTGTGCCTCCCATTCTCCACGGGGCGAACGAAAAACGAAGTGCGCCTCCGCATATCCGCGCAATAAAGGAGCAATGAGCGCTTAACACCGTCACTTTCCAGTCGCGCGCGCAATAACCTCCCCGGCCGGGACGCCGCCGAGTACGTGAACCTGTGAACCGTTGGGAATTCGCGAATTGAGGGTCCGGCTCGCCGTATTCAGCCAGTCGTCGCATTCCTTTGGCTGCAATCCGGAGACGATCAGCCGCCTGTGCGTTATCGCGGCCGCAAATTGCTGCACATCCCCGACCATCAGGACATGCGGCGCGCGGGGCTTGCGGTCCGCCTGCCGGTAAGTCGCCCCGATGTCAATCGCGGCAATCGGCTCTATCCCGCGGTCAAGCGCCCCTGCCGTCAGGGCGGCAACCGCCGTATCGCGCCACCCGATAAGCCCCACCTGCCCCGCCCGCGTCTTGTCCCACGTCCTCAGCGCAGCCACAGCAGCAAGCAGATCGGACGTCATCATTGACAAAGCAGCCCGCCCGTAAATCAGACCGTTGATGTCCTGCGCCTGCGCCACGGGAGCGAACTCGCCAAGAGTCCTCAGATTGACGACAAGCACGGCATTGCCCGCATCAATCAGCGGCGTAACACAATCGAAGACCTCCTTAGATGCCAGCGATGCAAGCCCTTCCGGCGGGGCGAATATGAATGCCCTCCCCCCCGCCGGCGCGCCAAGTTCCCGCAGCAATATCGCCGGAATGCGGACTCCCGGTTCGACCTCGATGGTCAGCTTCAACATCGCCCGTCCGCGGAATTCACCCGTCTCCCGGAGTTGAACGGACGGTTTCGCGTCGGGCTGGGGTATCCGCAGTACCGCCGTCAACCGTTCCGGAACCCCGGCAATGTAATGGATCAGGGCGTCGGCGTTATCCGCCGCCGGAATCGCGGCTCCGCGCCGCTTCAGCAGCTCAGTGGCAATCATTGCCGTCGTCTCCGGACCGGACGCGTTGAGCGTTCTCACGTCGCCGTGGTCCAGCGACTCCAGCTCCTTCACGCTCGGCGGGTCAAGCTCGATCTCCCGATTCGCCTCCGCGTTCTCCTTGCCCATAAGGTGGCGATTGAACCATTCATACGTCTGTTCCCGCTTGGGTGCGTTATAGTCGTGCCCCGTGTCGTGGAATCGGAAATCCGTTTTATCCTCAGCGCCGAACAGCCGATACACGGAAACGCAATCCGGGAATCCCTGCTTGTCGAAGGCGGACGTCCAATCCTGCATGATGATGTGTCTGACCGGACGCGGCGCCGCGCAGGCGATCATCTCCGGCATGTCCGTCTCGGACATCAGTCCCGCGACGTGGTTGCACGTGCAATGGACGTTCTTGTGATGCATGATCGCGCGAAGCTGCTGGCTCATGCCGACCACGACCGCGCTGGTCACGCGATCATCAACCGACACGAGAAAGAACGTCTGCTGCCCCCCCCCTGAACACCCCGCGCAGCCGATCCGCGACGCGTCAACCTCCGGCAGTCCGCACAGCAGGTCCAACGCGCGCATGTTGCTCCACGTCATCGCGCCCAGAGGCTGGACTCCCGCCGCGTAGTTGTAGACGTGGACGTTGTCCGTCCCGAGAACCACGTAACCTTTCAGCGCCAGGTTGATGATCCGCCGCTGGACTGTATCCTCCTTCAGCCCGTTCGACCAGTGCCCGTGCGGGCACAGAACGCCGGGAACCTTCGCGTCCTTCGGCAGGTTGGCGGCCCGGGCGAGATAGCCGGAGCCGTAGACCCCCTCCCATACCTGCCAGTAGACGCGCGTCAGCACGTAACCGTCGCGTTCGATGCTCCCGCCGTAATTGACGTCCAGCGGCAGACTCGCCGGCAGCGGATACAGGCCCAGGCTGTCAAGGACATGCTCACGCACAACCTCGCGCCGCGCGCGCCAGGACTCGACGTTCCACGTCTTGAAGAAGCGCGGCGCGGACATCCATGCCACGTAGTCCGCCTCCTGCTTCTCAATCTCCTCGCCCGTCATGACGGAGAGTTTCAGCAATTCCAGTTCCGGATGGTACACAAGGTCTTTTGTCATCATCACAGCGTCCGCCGTTTCGTAACCGTTGCCCGCATCCCAGATTTCGAGCCGCGCCCTGCCGGCGGGCAACTCCGCCTGCCCGGCCCGTTGCCACGAAAACCGTCCGGGGAAGCGCCCGTCGTGCGTCGTCCCCAGCGCCTGCCCGCCAAGCCTCGCCCGCAACCGCCTGTCCCCGCCGCCTTCCCAAGCCCTTACCCAGACGGCGTAGACCCCGGTTTCGGGAATGTCAACCTCTCCGCTCAGCGGGGTCTTCGCGACGCCATCAGCGTTCGAGGTCCTGAAGCCCCGCCCGGAGAAGCCGGGTATGTTGGTCTGCTCCCGCCAGCTTCCCTCCAGGTTCTCCGCCTCGATAATGATGACCTTCTGCGCCGGGACCGCCTTCCAGAGCGGCGGCGCGCCCTCCCCGGCCGGGGCCGTAACGCCCGCCAGCGCGAATATGGCGAGCGCCGGCAGAAGCCGGGCGACTACGCGACGCAAACCCGCGCCTCCAGAAACCGTATTTGACTTCCCATCCGATTTCAACATGACGATGTCCACGAACACTGATGCAGCATATGCCGCTCGATGACTGCCAACGAACTCCAAACATCCGCCATACCGGACATTCTACCACTGGATATGAAATCCGAAACACGTTTCCATTGCTGCGCGGCGCTTTAGTGAAACCTTGTGCGCCAATACGCTGGAACGCAAACTTTCAGTCCTTACCCCCCTCCCTCCGTTCTTCGCGCCTTTGTGTCTTCGTGTCTTCGTGGTTTGAAAAACCTTCCCGACAATCTCTCCACTGGAGCGAGCTTTTCCCCGGATCGAGATATTGGAATTCGCTCCCGAATCGCATATCATATCGCCCGCACAAATCGCGGGGAGACGCGCAGGACGTTCCCTGATCCCCCCGTCCCATGATCCCCCAAAAGCAATCCCAAGGAGAACGAGAATGAAAATCCGCGACGCCGCCGGACAGAACATGAAAAATCTGAGAGCCAATGTTTATCCCGGACGCGGCATCGTGATCGGGATGACGCCCGACGCGAGAAACCTCGTCCAGGTCTACTGGATAATGGGCCGGAGCGAGAACAGCAGAAACCGCGTCTTCATCGCCGAAGGCGACGTCGTTCGAACTGCCCCGTTCGACGCCTCCAAGGTGAAAGACCCATCCCTCATCATCTACAATTGCGCCCGCGTTCTGGATCGCACATTCATCGTCAGCAACGGCGATCAGACGGACACGATCCACGATTCGCTGAAGTCCGGCGGCTCCTTCGAAAAGGCCCTCTATGGTCGGACCTTCGAGCCTGACGCCCCGAACTTCACACCGCGCATCTCCGCCGTGGTCGCGCCCGGCTGCGGTGCGCACCAGTATCAGATCGGCATTCTCAAAACCATGGACAACAACCCGGAACTGCCCGCGCGCCAGATTTACAGCTACGGTCGCGGAATACCGGGAATCGGCCATTTCATAGCGACCTATAGCGGCGACGGCGCTCCCCTGCCGTCCTTCGAGGGTGAACCTCAGCCCGTCGAAATCCCCAACGACATTGACGCCACGCTCAACCTCTACTGGACGGCGCTGAACGACGACAACAAGGTCTCGCTCATGGTGAGATTCATCAACGCCGAAACCTGCGCCTTCCAAACCCGGATCGTGAATAAGCTGTCCCGCTGAACGTGGCAATGTAAGAAAAACTGCTGCGCCGCCATCGCACTAAACCCGGTTCGCGCCATGCGCCTTTGCGGTTGAAAAATCCGTCTCTGATACCCCGCGATCCCGAACTGTATCGTTCCGCGTCACTCCTTGCCGGTCCGCGGCATCGCCGGACCGATTGAGACCGTCGCTTGCGACTTCAGGTTCAGCGTCTCCGCAAGTTCGTTGCATGTCCCGGCGTGGTCCGCCTCGATAACGTCGCAGACCGTCACGAAGTGCGACGCCGCCTGTCCTCCCTCGATCCCCGTCCCGCCCATGCCGCCGCCGGGACCGACCCGGTGCGTCGTGGGAACACCCGGCGTTATTGACGCCAGCATCAGACGATCCGGACGATGCTTAAATCCCCAGACCGTATTCGGCTGCGCCACACTTAAATCGCCGGTTTCCGGCAACTCCCCCGCCGCACCGTCTGAGAACAGATAAGCTCCGGGTGTCTTTGACCGCCTTCCCATGACCTCTGCATCATCGTAATCCCAGTAAAACCCGACGCCGGCGTCCAACGTGACCTCGCAAAGCCCCTTTCCCGCCCGGAAGGTCAGTTCCCTGGCTATCCCGTCCGTCTCGGGAATGCACCGGAGCCGCGCCATTACCGGCCCAGCGGCAACAAGCTCGATCCTATGCTTCTTCGCCCTTTCCCCCCATCCCGCGTCCGAGAATCCAAACCAGTCCGCCTCGCCCGGTTGCGTTACGTCAAGACCGCCCAGCGCCTTGACCTTCCAGACATATATGTGCCCGCCCTCCGGCATCACGCGCGCGGCGATGCGGTCGTTCTCGATCCAGAAACCGCCCGCGTCATCCGGCCTTGCGCTGACGGCCCCGGACGGAACCGGCGGCGCAATGTTTGCCTCGGGATAAAGCCAGAAAATCCTCCGCCCCCCGGCATCCGTCCTCCCCGGAACAACCCACGTCAGGCAGCCTCCGCCGTCAACCTGACACGGAACCGGCTTGAGCGAGCCGTCCTTCATCTCCTCCGCCATGGCAACCTTTTCCGGCTTCAGGGGCAGAAAACGATCGAACGCCCCGCCGCGCGGAAGAACCATCTCGACCGGACAGTCAATCCGGGCGAACTTGCCGGCCTGCCAAACTATGGGTATTCGCGCATCACCGCCACCCTCAAGCCACGCGCTCTTCATCTCCGCCATTGCGGCGTCAAACCTTGCGGACGTATTCCTCACGCCGGTCTCGGCCAGGTCCAGACCAAGAGATTCCGCGGACGGAACCCGCCCCTCGGCGCGCAGGCCGTAGAGCGCCTTCGCAATCGCGTCCCGCTTGTCAAGCATGGTTTTCTCAAGACGATCGTATTTACGGAGGTTCTCATCCAGCCACCAGACGCGATTCTCCGAAAGCCAGAGCCTGCCGTATTCATCCCTCAGCTTCACCGCCTCATCCAGAAGAGCAAGCGCGCCGATCCTTGCGCCGACCAGCGCGGCCTCCGCCTCGCGCGGATCGGGCGCGCCGGCGTCAAGAACCTTCAGCCGCTCTCCAATCTGAATCCTGGTCAGCGTTCGTAATCCCAGGAACCTCACCCGCCGCGTTGCGAAGGCCATGAAGTCCAGCGCGTCGGCGTTGTGAGCATATTTCGTCCGCGCCTCGGAGATTTTCGCAAGGACCGCGTCGGCGGATGAGACCAGTTTCCCGGCGGCGGCCTTCGCCGCTTCAAGGCGCATCACGGGCGACGCGAAGGGATCGGCCCAGAAGCAACCGTCCATGAATTCCCCGGCCAGCGGATTACGGCTCATCTCCTCCAGCATCAGGATCGCTTCCGCGTAAGCATTATCCCGCGCGCCAAAGAACGCAGGCCCAAAGGCCCCGTTGAACCGTTTGAGACGGTTTTCGCGTTCAACGTCGCCATCAATGGAAGCATCCTTTGGAATCGCCGGAGACCACGCGCACTCCGCCCCCCACACGAGGGGATGCCAGTTATTGCTGTAGAGATTTTCCCCATCGTCGTCCCACGTAGTGTTCAGCGTCCCAAGGGCGCCGTGCCTGGCCCCGTCTCGCGTGTAATTGGATATGTTGACGGTCGCCGTCGCCGTCAACGGGAATATCCTGCTCCAGCAACTAACGCCGGGGCAGACCATGAACTCGAAGCCCATCTCCGTGAATGGCAGGATTGCGTCATCAAAGCTTTTCCCGGCATGGTATCCCCACGAAAGCACGATCAGGTCTTTCGGCAGTTTCGGAATGATGTCCCTGTTGTGAAGCGCAATGTCCCCCCACATCATGCAGCGCTTGCCCATCGGCTTCAGAATGTCGTTCAGACGATTGATGTGATAGGCGTAGACTCCGCCGACTCCGATCTCCGCGACCATCTTCTTGCTCGGCCCCTCGCCCAACCCATAGGTCTCATCGCAGTTGATGACGAACAGCGGGCTGTCGTAGGCCGGGGCGATTTCGCCGAGAACGTCCTTGAGGAACGTGTAACTCTCCTCCTTTGCCGGCGTGATGATCCACCAGTTCTCCCCAAGCTGCTGATACCCGTCCACGCGCAGAATGTTCGCGAAATGCCCGAACGCCTGGAAATTCCCCGCCACCTCGACGTGATAACTCCTTGCGTATTCGGACAATTCCTTGACCTCGGCCGCCGTCAACCCCTCGTTGGGCGCAATTCTGGGATGCTTGTCCAGCTTGAATACGTGTTCGGTGTACATCGTGAAGAAATTGAGTTTGAATTCCGACATGGTTCTTATCTGTCGTTTAAGATACTCCAGCGTCGGTATCGGCCCGCGGCTGATATCCTCCTGCCATCCGCGAATCCGCAGCGCGGGCCAGTCGCTGATTTCACAGCACGGTATCGCGGTTCCGGCGGCGTTGGCTCGAACCAGTTGCTTGAGCGTTTGAACCCCGTAAAACACGCCTTCATTACCGACGCCGGCTATGACTATCCCATCCGGCCTTACGGACAGCAGGTAAGCCTCTCTCCCCTTGTCCGGAACTTTCGCGCCAAGCCGTTTCAACTCAGCGTCAATAACCGCATCCCGCCCGGCCACACCCATCAGAATTCGCCGCCCATCCCCTCCATCACCGGACACGCCGATGCGGATGCCCAGGTCCGTTTCAACCTCATCGGCAAGCTGCAAAGCGGCAAAACGATCCTGAGCATCATCCGCCTTGCCAAGCGTGATACCGGTCTTCCCTTTGAAGTCAAAAACGCCATTCGTTTGAGCAACTGTCTGAGGCAACGGTATCAGCTTCAGTTCCTGCGCGCTTGCTTCAGCTAAAATGAATGCAGGAAAGACCGTAAGGAAAACAAATACTATTGCTCGCGGGGCTTTGGTGAAATCGGCGCTGAACATGACAGGTTCCTCGTCAAAATCCATTCATGCGGCGGGCCTGCATGAGAATCGTCAATGAACCGGACATCCGCCGCACTATATGTTCTCAGCCGCCCCTCGGCAAGCATTCCCGCCGCGTCCCCCGCAGCGATAACCGACCGTTGCCTCACCCGCCGCCGCAGGATTGCTCCAGTGTCACTTGTTACATGCGCAAGCCAATACTTTCAATTTCCCTTTTCATGCGCATGGCATAGAGGAAGCATATATCGCCATGCGCATCTTCTTCCGAGCCAGCGTATAATACCCGCCTGATGCCTGACGCGAGACAAAATCGTTGGACGCCCGTTGCCCTCGGAATCGCAACCATTCTCCTTTGGTCCACAACCTCAAGCGCGGTAAGCATGGCTTATCGCTGGGGCGCGACGCCTCTCCATGTCGTCTCCATCGCGTGCCTGGCCGCGCTTATTTTTAATCTGGCTGCCGCCCTGCTCTTTGAAGGTCCATCCTCCTTTCCCCGAACCTTCTCAGAATTGTCAAGGCTTGCCGCGCTGGGCTTCCTGGGCATTTTCGTATACTCCGGCGCGTTTTACCGGGGCATTGGAGTCGGAGGCCCGGTCTACCCCCTTCTCGGCAACTACCTCTGGCCCTCGTTCCTTGTCTTCCTGAGCGTTCTGAGAAGGCGCAGCGTGGCGCATCCGGCGGGCTGGATTGGTCTGGCCTTGAGCTTTTCAGGCGTATGCCTTGCGGTGCTCGTGCAGCGTGGCGCGGAAAATGCCGCTTATTCCTCTCCCGCCGGCGGAATTGCTCTCGGAGTCCTGGCCGCCTTGTCATGGGCGATATTTTCCAGTTACGCATCAGAAGTCCAAAGCAAGCCTTTCGCCTCGCAGACAATCTACAATGCAGCCGGAATGGCAGGCTTCGTTGTGATTATAGTCCTTCAGAAGGGCCTGCCGGCCATTTCGCTCCGATGCATTCTTCTTCTGTCCTGCCTGGGCGCGCTGGTCAACGGTCTGGCTTACGTTATGTGGCTTATGGCCCTTCGCATCGGCAACCCGGCGCGAATCGCCCCGCTGGCTTATCTCTGCCCCTTTCTGAGCCTGATGCTGGTCGCCCTGGTACTCGGCGAACAAGTCCGTATGCTGACTTATGCGGCGCTTGTAATGAACGTCGCCGGCGTTTTGATCGCCGAAAGGGGCGTTTCCATGTCAGAAGACGCCTTGCGGAATGAATGACTATTGACCCAGTAAAAAACTGTGGTTGATTGCCCGCAATGAACCGAATCCGAAGTTCGCGCTATTGGCTGTACGGCCACAGTTTGATATATTACTGTTGCTTGAACGACTGGATTGAGGACTCTTCCTGATGGCAGAAAAACAAATACAGTGTATCTATGGCACGCGGGACATACTCCCCGGCGAGTCGCCCATCTGGAGGCGGCTTGAAACCGCCGCGCGTAACGTCTTCCAGCGCGCCGCATACTGCGAAATCCGCACCCCTGTCTTCGAAAACACGGTGCTTTTCGTAAAGGGGACCGGAGAAAATACGGACATCGTCCAGAAGGAGATGTACACCTTCCCAAGCGGGGAGGACGCGACCGTCACCCTCCGCCCCGAAGGGACTCCGCCCGTAGTCCGCGCCTTTATCCAGCACGACCTGCACAAGAAACAGGGTTTCTGGAAGCTCTACTACATGGGCGCGATGTTCCGCCGGGAGCGCCCGCAGAAGGGCCGTCAGCGCCAATTCCACCAGATCGGCGCGGAGGCCATCGGCTCCCCCTCTCCGCTGCTTGACGCGGAGGTTATCGGCATTGCCGCGTCCATCCTGAGCGAATTCGGCCTGGCGGAATTTAAAATCAAAGTCAACTGCATCGGCTGCCCGGCCTGCCGTCCTGCCTTCCGCGACGCGCTGCGCTCCTTCTTCGCCGCCCGGAAGGACAGCCTCTGCGACGACTGCAAGTCCCGTATGGATCGCAACGTCCTGCGCCTGCTGGACTGCAAGAATCGCGCCTGCAAAACCATCGCCGACGAAGCGCCGAAGGTCGCGGATCACCTCTGCGCCGGTTGCGCCGCGCACTATGCGTCCACACGTTCCGGGCTTGATATCCTCGGCGTGGAATGGATGGAATCTCCGCGGCTTGTGCGCGGATTGGACTACTACACCCGCACTGTCTTCGAGATTACCCACGAGGCGCTCGGCGCGCGGGACGCCGTCTGCGGCGGCGGTCGTTATGACAATTTGGTTGAAGAATTGGGCGGTCCGCCTCTCCCTTCTGTCGGATTCGCCATCGGCGCGGAAGCGACCCTCCTGGCATGGGAGGAGTTGAACAAGGGAACTCCGTCTCCGCCCGAACAGGAAATCGAAGTCTACGTCGCGGCCCTGAACGACGAGGCCCGATCGTTCTGTTTCCGCGTGGTCTCCGAACTGCGACGGAAAGACATCAGCGCGGACCTTGATTACGAAGGCCGCAGCCTGAAGGCTCAGATGCGATCGGCCAACCGCCTAAATGCGGCATTTACGGCAGTCGTGGGCGAAACCGAACTCCAGAACGGCACAGTGAATCTGAAACAGATGAGCACAGGCGATTCGGCGCAGGTCCCAGTGGCGGAGCTTGCTGATCGCATACGAGAGTCACAATTGAAAGGAGCCGGGATATGAGCGAGAAAGCGACTCAACTGGTAAAGCAGCTTCTCGATTTCAGGCTCAGGGCGCAGGCCTGCCGCCAACTTGTAATGCTGGGGGACGAGGCGGTCCAGCCCCTGTGCGAAGCGCTCTCGCACAGGACGCCTGCCGTGCGCTGGGCAGCTGCAAACTGCCTGGGTCAGATAGGCTCGCGCGCAGCTATTCCCAACCTGATTCCCGCGTTGTCCGATGCGGAGTTGATGAGCGTCGCCTCGGACGCCTTGAAGTCAATCACCGGGCAGGATTTCGGAGCCAATCGCCAGGCATGGGAGGAATGGCATGCCAAGCAGAGCGTCCAATCCCCTGCCAGGCCCATACCGCAATCCGCTCCTGCGCCACAGTCGGCTCCCGCCCCCGCGCCGGAGCCTGACGACACGCCGGGTGTGCCCGTCACTATGGAAATTTCCGCCGCAGAGCCTTCCGCCCCGGACGAACTGATCCGGCAGGCCGTGGCGAAATTCGACTGCAAGTGGGAACTCCACAGGGAAAACGAATACGACATCCACGTCAAGCTTCCCGGCGAACGCGAGCAGAAGGTCCGCGTGATCTTCGGACGCAAGGACCGGGACGGAGACGAATTGCTGATCGTCTTCAGCGATTGCGGCCCCGCCGCCGACTTCCCGCCGGAGAAGGCCCTGCAGATGAATCTCTACATTCCCTACGGAGCGCTGGCCATTCGGGAGCGCAAGGGCCAGCTCTGGCTAACCCTCGTCAACACGCTGCTGATGGAGGCGGCCACCCCGAACGTGCTCGGGAAGACCATTTTCGAGATAGCGCGGCGAGCCGACAAGGTTGAAATGGCCTTGGGAGGATGAGGAATCCCGCCCCGGTTCGCAACCATAAAAGCAGGCGCATAATCCCGGGCCGCAGACGGCCCGACAACAGGAGGCATTGAGAACACCGTGATAAGAACGCACACGTGCGGAGAACTTCGCAAAAGCAACCTCGATCAGGAAGTCCGGCTGGCCGGATGGGTCAACAGTTGGCGCGACCACGGCGGCCTGGTCTTCATAGACCTCAGAGACCGCTACGGCCTCACCCAGGTCGTATTCAGCCCACGGACAGACGCCAAACTTCACGATCTGGCGCGAACGCTGCGCTCGGAATACGTCGTGGCCGTGCGCGGCAAGGTTGCCGCAAGGCCGGAAGGAACCGTGAATCCCTCCATGCCGACGGGCGAGATCGAAATCGCCGCAGACGACCTGGAAATCCAGAACAAGGCCGAAACGCCAGCCATTGACATGGCCGCCGAGGACTCAATAGCCACAGCCCAGCGCATGGAATGGCGTGTGCTGGACCTGCGCAGGCCCGTCGTCCAGCAGCGGCTCATCTTCAGGCACAAAGTCGCCAGAATAATGAGGCGTTACTTCGACTCGCTGGACTTCGTTGACGTTGAAACCCCCTTCCTGGCAAAAAGCACCCCGGAAGGCGCGCGCGACTTCCTCGTCCCGTGCAGGCTCAACCCCGGCACATTCTTCGCCCTGCCGCAATCCCCCCAGCTTTTCAAGCAACTGCTCATGGTCGCAGGCTTCGACCGCTACTACCAGATAGTCCGTTGCTTCCGCGATGAAGACCTTCGCGCCCAGCGCCAGCCCGAATTCACCCAGCTTGACGTCGAAATGTCCTTCATCGGCATGGAGGATATCATCGGTATCATCGAAGGAATGATGGCGCTGATTTTCAAGGAAACACTTGGTCTGGAGCTTTCGCTGCCCATTCAGCGGATGACCTACCGGGAAGCCATGGACAAATACGGCTGCGACGCCCCGGATATCCGCTACGGCATGAACCTCTGCGACGTTTCGGACATCGCAAAACGGACAACCTTCCGCGTATTCACGTCGGCAATCGAATCCGGCGGCGTCATCAAAGGCTTCAACGCGAAAGGTTTCGGAGACCTCTCCCGCAAGGACATTGACAACCTGCAGACGGATATCGCAGGCATCGGCGCTAAGGGCCTCGCCTGGCTCAAATACGGCGACGAAGGCCTCGCCTCCCCCATCCGCAAATTCTTCTCGGACGATCTGGCCGCAGAACTGGCAACGCGCATGAACGCGCAGAAGGGCGACCTCCTTCTCTTCGTCGCGGACGAGCCGAAGATCGCCAATACCTGCCTGTCCTTCCTTCGGACAACCCTGGCCCGCTCCCGCGAGGGCATCATCCCCAAGGGTATTTTCAAGCTCACATGGGTCGTTGACTTCCCACTCGTTGAGTGGAATAAGGACGAGAAACGCTGGGACAGCGTTCATCATCCGTTCACTGCGCCCCATCCCGACGACGTCGGCCTGATCGAGACCGATCCCGGCAACGCGCGTTCGCTGGGGTATGACCTTGTGATGAACGGCGTGGAGCTTGGCGGCGGAAGCATTAGAATGCACAGGCGAGAGATGCAGGAGAAGGTCTTCAACCTGCTTGGCATCAGCCCGGAACGGGCCAGGGACAGATTCGGCTTCCTGCTCAAGAACCTGGAATACGGCGCTCCGCCCCACGGCGGCATCGCCTTCGGCCTTGACCGCATGGTCGCGATGCTTCAGGGCGCCGACGACATTCGCGAGGTGATCGCGTTCCCGAAGAACCAGAAGGCCGCCTGCCCGCTCACGGGCGCACCGAGCGTCGTCGAGCCGAAGCAGCTCCGCGAACTGCACATCAAACTGGCGGATGAGACATGAGAGAGCAAGTCGGGTTCAGCGAAGACGACAATGCGTTGGTGGAAGACGCGATAGTCGAGGCGGAGAAGAAAACCTCCGTCCAGATACTCACATACGTCACCCAGAGCAGCGACAGATACCATCGCGCGGAGGACGTTGTCGGAATTCTTTTCACAGTCATGACGATGATCTGCGTCTGGCTCGGGCGATTCTTCTACCAGTTGCAGGCGTGGCAGACCACTCAAGCCACGGACGCGCCCAGCCCGTGGGACTCGACCTTCACGATCCACGAAGCGCTGCTCCTCATCGGCGGTTCATTCGTGCTGGGCGTCCTGATTGCCCGCGTCGTAAGACCCCTGAAGCGCTTCCTGGTCAATATCCGGACAATGGAGGAGGAGGTTCAGGGCAACGCGCTGCTGACGCTGCGGGAGGCGTCATGGACGCAGGCCCGGGGCAAGCCCGTGCTGCTTATTTACGTCAGCCGGTTTGAAAAGATGGTCGAGGTGGTTGCCGACGAGACCGTGGCCCATGAATTGGGGCTGGAAAACCTTATGGCGATAAGGCAGACCATCGTGCGGGCGTGGCGCGAGGGACGCAAGGGAAGCTTGTGCCACGGCCTTCGGGAAGGCGTTGAAGTGGCCGGCGCGCTGTGCGGCGAGATATTCCCCCCGCCCGGCGTCGAACCTATCAGACGCATCGGCGATTCATCTGACGGCAACGGCGATTCCGGCGATAAAAAGCCGAACGGAAACTCAAGCAATGCGCCTAAAGGCCAATGGCCCACTGACGAACCGGATGACAAGGACTCAAGATCGCCGAAACAGTGGCCCACGGACGATTGACAATCGCGTCCCCGGACGGTCGCAAATCCTCTTAATCCGGATATCCTGAAATTACTCTTCGACCGAGGCGGCGACCGATTTCAGAAACTCAAGCGTCTCCCCCGCCTGCTGCGCCAGGTTGTCCCATTTGCATTCCAGCGAACAGCGCCGGTCGTAACCCGCGTCCCGCAGAGCCTTGAACCACGGGGCGTAATCCGTCATCCCCGTCGCCGGGCGAACGCGCCCTCTAGGCTCAGCCATATGGCAGTGGGCAAGCATCCCCCCGGCGTCGCTGACCTCCGTCAACGGCTGATTGTCGGTCGCAATGTGATAATAATCCGCCAGAACACGCACCGCCGGATAATCCGCCCTGTCAGCAAGTTGCACTGCCTCCTCAACGCTGTTGATAATATTCGTCTCGGTCTTGTTGAGCGGCTCTATCGCCAGGGTAATGCCGCGCTTGGCGCATTCATCCCCGGCCATCTTCAGAAATTCGACAAGCTGGTTGTATGCCTGCTCCCGGTCGAAACCGTCCGGCGCTTTCCTGGCTCCGCCGCTTCCGAAGACAATGACCTTGCACCCGACGGCCCCGCAGGCGATGGTGACCTGCTCGACGTAGCTGCGAAGCACCGCGAAGTCAACATCCGGACCTGTGATGCGCATCGTCCCCGGAACGAAACAGTTGAAAACCTCCGGCATGATGGGGAGATTGGCGAACATCAGACTCACTTCTTCGGCTCTGAGCCGTCGCTCATGCAGCTTAAGCACGCCGGTGACCGCCGGCTCGAAATAGTCATAACCGACGGAAGCCAGCATGGCTGCGTTATCTGGACCGGAGCAGACTCCCCATCTCATTTTATCGAACCTCCGTATGCGTTTGCCGGAATACGGCCCTCAACAAAAGGCCGTTTGAACAAAAAAACCGAATGAGTAAGTCTACATCGCGCCGCCGGTGAATTCAATCCCATTTCGCCCAAGCTGAGATAAATCATTTATAATGCCGGAATGCGTCCGCGCCGCACCCAAAGATGCCTAAAGTAGGGTGGGTCAACGCAGTGAAAGTAGGGTGGGTCGTTAGCAGCGCACATGGCGCGATGCGTTGACCCACCAATGCGACTTTCGGAGCCGTTACAGCCTGAAGCAACCGCTCAGACCTTCTCCGGAATAACGAAGGGTTCCCGGTAGCTGTCCTTCAGGAACGCATTGGCCTTCTCGTCCAGCGCCCCGTTGCCGGCAAACCGCTCGGTCTTCGGATCGAACTTCAGGTGCGGCCCAAGAATGGCCTTCTCCTTGCCTATGTCCACGCCGTTCTTGCTGAGGTGTTCGACAAACCGCTCGAACGTCTCAAGCCCGCCGGAGTCATACTTGACCGATTCGCGTATCTCATCGGGCGAAGCCTGTTGCCCGACACGGTAACTGATGTTGCCCATGTGGCAGCAGGCAGCGGAGATGTGCCCGGTCAACGGCGGGGCGTTCAGGTCGGACATCTTCCGGCTGCGCACAGCCTTGATGAAGTTGTCGTCATGCCCCTCGCCCCCGTCGGAACTGAATGTCTTGATACGTTTCTTGTCGTTGTCGAATGCGCTGCCCTCAACGACATAGCCGCCTTCGCAATGTAGGATATTCCCTACGCGATAGGGAGTGTCCTTGAAATGCGCATCAGCGTTCGTTTCCTTGTTATCCGCCAGGCCCCGGACCTCGAAGATTATGGGAACTGGCTTGTAGTCCAGAACCACAAACTGCGTGTTCGGAGTCGTACCGTCATCAACGTAACCAAAGCGTCCGCCTACGCTTATGACTCCCGGTGGCAGTTCTGTCGCACCGATCGCCCATGCTGCAACGTCCATCTGATGAACGCCCTGGTTGCCGATGTCGCCATTGCCCGTCGGCCATACCCAGTGCCAGTCGTAATGCAGATTCTTGCGCATCAGCGGCTCGGTCTCCCGAGGACCACACCAGAGATCGTAATTGACCGTCGCCGGAACCTGCTGTGGACCGTCAACCTTGCCGATGCTGCCGCGACGCTTGTAACACAGGCCGCGGGAATAAAGAATCTTTCCCAGATTTCCCTCTTTGGCCCACTGGAAGGCCGGCGTCCAGCATGGATTGGACCTCTGCTGCATGCCGCACTGCACAATTCGGTTATACTTTGCCGCCGCCTCCTGAATCTTGCGGCCTTCCCATATGTTGTGCGTCGCCGGTTTCTCGACGTAGATGTCCTTCCCCGCCTGGCATGACCATACAACCATCAGCGAGTGCCAGTGGTTCGGTGTCGCCGTTACAATCGCGTCAATCCCCTTGTCATCAAGAATCTTTCGGACATCCTGCTCGCCCTCGCATGTCGGACTTTTCAGCCGGGCGATGATCAACCTTGAATTGATGTGGCTTGCGTCTGCGTCGCAAATCTTGACCAGACGGACGCCCTTCTTGCCGCTGAACCTGTTGACGTGATCCGCGCCCTTGCCGCCGCAGCCCACGACCGCCACCCGGATGTCTTCATTCGCGCCCGCGATCTGGGCGTATGACTTGGCTGAGAAACTCGACGCCAGACCCAATCCGAGGGCCGCGCCACCTGTCTTTCTCAAAAACTCGCGTCTGGAAAGCTGTTTCATCTTTGTCTGACCTCTTCTGTGTCCTGTTGAAATGGAAATGTCTTTTTAATCGGGCAGAAAAAATCACTTGCCGGTCTGTCCGGCGTAGCGGGCGTACTCCTCGGCAACCTTGCCGGCCTTCGCGTCGCCCGGATGCAGGTAGACCCTCCAGCGGAAGGTCGCGCTTTCGCCCTTTGCTATCTTCATGTCGCCCGCTCCTGCAGGCTTCTTCTCGAAGTCGTGAATCCCGAACGGGTTGGCGGCGAACAGGCCATAGTCCCTGACGTGCCATGTAGTAGGATGCCGCGGGTTGGACGGATGGTCGAACATGGCAACACCGACCGTCTCCCCCTCAAGCGGCCCGTAGTAGTCAACCCATGTCGCCCGTTTGCCCCACGTCGCGGCGTCTTTTATGCCTTCGCTATTCACTATGAAACCCTTTGCCAGAAGGCTGCCGCTCACGCGCATGGTCTCCGGCATCCTGATCGCCATGCTGCCTTCCTTCGTGTCGCCCAGCGTTATCTCCTCCTGAGAGGCCTCGATGGTCACGTCATAATCCACAAAAATCTGCTTCCCGCGCTTGCTGATACGATGGACCCGCCGGTCGGTGCAGACGACCTTCCCCGTGGCGGCAACCCACTGGTTGGCGCACTCGAAAACCCCTTCCTTGCCGCCGGATTCCATCCTCAGAAACTTATCGTGAACGATTTTGCCGGACTTGTCGCTCTCCGCCCAGAAGTCCACGCCGTTGACTGAACCGTGCGTGAACCACAATCCCTTGTGATGCACGTGGTCCCTGCTTTCACCCTTGCCTTCTTCGCTCATGGGCCAGTGGCGGGTCATGTTCTTTCCCGTCGGCCCGATCAGGGGGTAGAAGAACGGGCGCGGGACGTCCTTGTAGCGGTATTCCGCCAGCAACTGCCCGTCAGCTTCGATGCGCAACGCGCTCCCCTTGTCCTCGATCTTGATGGTCGCTTCCATCTCCTCTCCCTTCAATGTTCCGGCGGCCACGGACGCCAGAAGAACGGCAGCCGCCGGAAGGCACACAATACGTCGAATCATGTTGGCTTCCTCGCAAATCACGTCGCGCGTCTCATGGCTTGCGGTCCCAGACGCGGACGTAATCGAAAACGCCTGTGTTGTCGAATGAGCCGATTCCGACCGGACCGGACAGGAAAGTCTTGTCCTCGGCCTTCATTATAGGCTTTGACATGTCGTCGAAGTAGACCTCTATGACGCCGGTGTCCGCATCGCGGACAATCCGGGCCACGTGATACCCTTTATCCCATGCTGTTCCCTTGGTTCGTTCCTTCGCGATGGAGACGCGGGGTTTGCCGTTGACAATGAAAATCGAGTTAGCGTGCGCGTCCGACTTCATCGCTATGTGGACGTAATAGAAATGCTCTGCGTCCTGACGCCCGAAGAACAGGCACATGTCCTGATGCCCGCCGCCCACGGTGTCGGTGGTTTTCAGGCAAACGTCCATGACGAAGCTCTTCACGTCGAGGTCCTTCGCCCACGCGATGCTTTCCGGGGAACGCACTGCGGGCTTGTATTTGCTTCGCGCCTTGAGCGCCAAAACACCGTTTTCCCCCTCTTTCTGCGCTTCCCAGGCGTTGGCGTCGGTGAAAGTCCACTTGTCCGCGCCCTTGCTGAAGTCATCCTCGAACAGGATTTTGGCGGTTGCACCATTGACACCCGCGGCTTCGTTCTTTTCTCCGGCGGTTGATGCCATCTGGAACGTGATAACAAGGAAGAACATCAAGACGACAAGCGTCAATTCCGGCACAATCCAGATTCTCATTTGTGTCTCCTGTTCGCCACGGACTTCCTGCTCTTGCTTGTAACATACTACTCACGAACCGGGGTTGTTTTCAAACAAGAGTTTTTACTGCCATGATGAAAAGGACACGCCCCCGAAGACGGGTATGTCTTTGAACCGACATGTGCGGGATACCTGCATTGCTCCCTGCCGCATTTGCAACTCGACAGAGGCCGGAAGGGGCTGTATGGTGAAAGGCAAATGGTCATGACCTTCATATCCGGAAAAAATGGACGCCCCTGACGAAAGCGCCCCGGGGCAGACGCGGAGTCATGCGGGAATTCCTGTAGTTTAAACGAACACTCACTGACAATTTATTGACGATTCGCTATCGTAAGGCAATAATTGGTTTAATAACGTCACAATCGTTATAGGGGGGTTACGGGTGGAAGATTGAATTAATTGTTCGAACCTTTTTACGGCTCTGGACATGCAGGCAGACGATTCTGGAAAGTCTTTTTCGCAAGCCCGCAGTTGGAGATCAAGGTTTGAGAATTACGAAATGTGAAGGAGGATCGGGATGGCTTTCATGGAATCTGATTTCAATGCCGACTCATTGCGCCGAGAGGCTGTTGACCTGTTTTCCGGTGTTAAGGAGACGTCATCCCTTGACGAAGTTCGGGAACGCCTGCGCTCCAACGCTGACAGGATGGCCGCTGAAACCATCAGCGACCATACTAGCAGACCTTCCTATGAACGCATATCAGCGCGCGATTGCTCCCGCGCATTACGCTCCGCGCTAAGCAGTGTTTCCGACGCCCGCGTCGGTTTCAGCGTCGCGAAGGCGCTCATGGACATTGCTGCGGGAACCGTCCGCCCCGACCTTTCGCCAGGATTTTATGCCGAACTGATCCACTGGGTGATCGGAATACGCGGACGTGGACCGCTTCGCTACGACCACGTCCCGCTGACCGACAAGCCGAGTGGACGGGAAGCGGCGATCCTGCGCAGCGATGAGCTTGACCATCTTTGGGCATTGACTGCTGAAAAGATGGCGCGCTATGCGTCAGGGTTTGATGATGGAATCCCGGAATATCGCCAATTCCGACGAAACAAAATTCTTAACGTGTTTGGCGGTTCGATAGCCGACTGGAACGACTGGCGATGGCAGACCGCCCATGTAATCTCCGATGTTGAGACCTTTTCAAAGGTCGTGACCTTAAGCGAGGAGGAACACCGCAATATTGCCGACGCATGCGCCGCCCGTCTGCCGTTCGGCATCACCCCCTATTATGCCTCGCTGATGGACGATGAGCCGCTGGGCCGCGACCATGCCGTCCGCGCCCAAGTGATTCCACCGCGCGACTACATCCGCGCCATGACGCAACAGCGCGGAGCGGACGGCGTCGGGTGTGATTTCATGCTTGAAACTGACACATCTCCGATTGACTTTGTGACACGCCGTTATCCGTCAATCGTCATCCTCAAACCGGTGTCAACTTGTCCGCAGATTTGCGTCTACTGTCAGCGCAACTGGGAGATTGACCAGGTCATGGCTCCGGGCGCTTTTGCGCCTCCCGAGAGCATGAGGGATGCCATCCGGTGGATAGCCGATCATCCTGCCGTGCGGCAGGTATTGATAACCGGCGGCGATCCGTTGATTCTTGAAACAGCCCGACTGAAGGAAATACTGGATGCGCTCTGCGCCATACCCGCGATAGAAATCATCCGAATTGGCACGCGCACCCCGGTCACCATGCCCATGCGCGTGACCGAAGAATTGGCGGACACTCTTGGTTCATGCCGTGAGCTTGGCAGGCGGGATATTGCAGTCATCACGCATGTCGAGCACGTCTATGAGGTGACGCCGGAGATGGCGGCGGCAATTGACCGCATAAAACGCCGTGGAATAAGCGTTTATAATCAACTGGTCTATACATTTTTCACGTCTCGGCGGTTTGAGAGCGCGCGCCTGCGCATGCTTTTGAGACGCATCGGCATTGACCCGTATTACACATTTGCCACGAAGGGCAAGGCGGAAACGATGCGATACCGCGTGCCGATAGCGCGCATCCTGCAGGAGGTCAAAGAGGAAAGTCGCCTGCTGCCCGGCCTCTGCCGTACCGATGAGCCGGTCTACAACGTCCCGGGGCTGGGCAAAAATTATCTGCGCGCTTATCAGCACCGGGACATGGTGTCAGTCCTGCCAGACGGCTCGCGAGTCTACGAGTTCCATTCGTGGGAGAAAAACATCGCCAGACTGCAAACATACCTGGCAACAGATGTGCCGATACTGGACTACCTTAATCGTCTTTCAGACTTTGGCGAGGATGCGACGGACTACGAGAGCATCTGGTATTATTTCTAAGCCGAATGTGCCGCACCTGCGAAATGTCAGGCGGGAGGGACAGCGGAGAAACAATAGCCTGACCTGTCAGAGACGTTTGTTTTTATTGTTGCTCCAGCGTCGTATTAACCGAAGGCGGATAAAGCTCGAATGCCGACCTATCTACAAAATCCACCGCCAGCGCCAAAACCCCGTTTTCCCCCTCTTTCTGCGCTTCCCAGGGGTTGGCGTCGGTTAAAGTTCACCTGTCCGCGCCCTTGCTGAAGTCATCCTCAAAAAGGACGATTGCGGCGGTCTTGGCGATCGCTTCTGTTGCTGAATCCGTGGACGCAGCGGCATCCTTTGCGTCCTCGGCGTAGACATCAGCACATGACAGCGCGGTAATGGCGACCATTGCCGCGCTAAAAACAAAGCGAAGGGGGTGTTGTCGTCTCATCACGCATATCCTCTTTCTGGACTGATACAAACTCATTGATAATATATTACTCACGAGTCGGAGTTTTTTTCAAACAACAGTTCAGGTCCTGTTTCGGTTAAGTCCCGTCGCCTTGCACCTGTTTTCTCCATTCTGCATCACACTTTCACCGACCTACTCGCAATATGATGCCGAATTCTCACTTGACATATTACTCAGACTGTCATAGTATATTGGCATGGAAAAGATAAACGGCGATACGCTGCGTGGGCACTTGGATGCGATGGTGCTGGCGGCGCTTTCCACGAGCGAAGCCCACGGCTACGAGATCATGCGCCGCTTGGAGGGGCGAGGATGCGGCATGCTCGAACTGAAGGAGGGAACGCTCTATCCGGCCCTCTACCGCCTGGAAGAGGCCGGACACATCCGCGGCCGATGGGAGGACAAGCCCCCAGGTATTCGCGGCCCTCGACGGCGAACCTATCGCTTGACGTCTAAAGGGCGCAGGCAGTTGGTCCAGCAACAGGAAAAGTGGCGCGAGTTCGTTCGCGTTGTCGGGCAACTCATGGGAGCAGAGCCATGCGTGAGCTGAAAAAGCAGGTCGAACGCGTCGTGCGTCCCATCCGGGCCGTCGGTCACAGGAAGGACCGAATGCGCGAGGAACTCCTGGCGCACCTGACGGCAACCTATGATGAGGAGCTTGAGCGGGACGGCGACGAACCGGCGGCCGTCGCGCGCGCCTTGCAGCGCTTTGGCGATCCCAGCGATCTGCGCTTGGAGCTTCAGGCTTCTGTTCCCCTGCTTGAGAGAGTGCTCTGTGTACGCTTCCCGTGCCTCGAGTGGTATGTCGCCATTGAACGCCGGGCATGCAAATGGAACCCGGAAGACTCGGGACTCCGCTACGCTTCGAGAGTGACCGGCGCAGCGATAGTCTTCTGGATCGGATGGGCGCTTTTAGGGATTGCATCAACGCTACCCATTGCCCTTTTCAGGCCCGCGCCGGCTGGGCCAATAGTGATATGGGGGGCGCACTTTCTTGGCGCGTTTATCGGTTCGCTGCTCGTCGGCTGTTTCCTGGGAAGCTTGTGTATTGACCGGTTCCGCCGCGCGATTCTTCCTCGCCCGTTGCAGACCAAGGACGCGCTTCGCGCCGCGGGCTGGTGCGCGCTTGCGGTTCCTGTAGCCGTGGTCGTAGCGATCTTGTTTCGCGCTCTTGCGCCGGGATGGCTGCCCTCGATGGGGCACAGATTGAACGTTGATCTTATTGAATGCTTCCTGCCGTTGTTCTGGCCGTTTGTTGCGGCAAGTCCCTTCTTTTTCGCGATAGTTGGCGCGTTCGGCTTGGCCGAGCAAAAGCGCTATGAGGAGTGGGGAAGTCTTGTGCTTGACGAGTGATCCGAACTGGACACCCCACACGCTACTGTTTCATCCTCACTCTGACTGGCTGCATTGCTCATTCATAATACGTTTAGTCCCAGACCGGAGCGATTTTCAAACGATAGTTCCTGTTCCGCATCGCAGCGGAAGACGCCCCGCCCGATATTCCAAGCGGCAAATATATCTCCCGCGAACTTCCCACAGCCAAGCGGGAGACCGATTTTCTGCCCGATCCCAATAAGAGTCTGGGGCGCTCTATTGCTGTTGCTCCAACGTCGCATTGACCATCGGTGGATAAAGCTCGAATGCCGATCCATCCACAAAATCCACCGCCAGAGCCACCACCCCGGGGATGATGAAAATCAGGCACAGGCAGGCGTCTCCAATAAGCCACGCATTCAGGTTGCGCTGCATCTGAACGTCCTTTGCCTTGTAGCCCTCCTTCTCAAACTTGAGCATCGGATACTGCGTATTCCGTTCCATGTAGACCAGGCATGGCGTCGTGCCAAGATTCATATTATTGACGGACACCTTTGCGCCCTGAGGCTCTGAATTCATGTTGATCGGCTGCGTCCTGCCGCTGAATATCGTGCAGCAGCCGCTTGAAATCGCGGTAAGCACAAGCGCCATCATCAGGCAGACCGGCCTTTTCCGCGTCCGTGTCATCAAACTTCTCATCCTCAAGCCTCCTTCAGCCCTGTTCTGCAAAAAGCGGCTTCCTCCAGCCTCAGACTGGGGAAATGATATTCACACTCCACTCGTTTTTCAACCTGAAAGCTCCCATCCGCAATTCCGCCTTCCTTGTCCGCATCCCCACGCCATGATAACATTACCGTAGACGTGACTGTAGATGTGACTGTCTTCGGAAGCCGCCGGAGCCGCAGAAAAAAACACGGTTCGCTGTCTTGCCCGATTCAGAAAACACAACGCCGCAAAGCCGCTCACAAACTGACCGCCGTCTCCATTGCGCGGGCTGCAACGTCAGCTTCATCCCGCCGCCCGATCGGGTGGAGACGGACGGCGTCACGTCATGCCCTCGATGTTCAGCGCCTCTAATTATCGAAAAAGACGCCCCTCAAAAAAGAATATGCGCGGAGATTGACGCGGAAGGCGTTGAAACTCCCTATATCGAAGGCTCTGCCCGCCCCCCCGCAATAATCGGCCCATACATAATCGAGGAACCAATCGGAACCGGCGATAAAGGCGTCATCTATCGCGCCCGCGACTCCCGCAGCGGAAAATCCGTTGCCATAAAAGCGATCCCCCTGAGAGCGATCAGCCGGAACATGCGTTTCAAAGAATCCAGGCAATCCGCCGGGAAGAGCCTCCAGAATCTTGACAATCCGTCAATCGCCGGATTCCTGGGATCAGGCGAGATCGGCGATCTTTATTACGCCGCAAGGGAGATGATCGCCGGCGAGAACCTCCGGGATCGAATCCGTTCCGCCGGGCGAATGCCTCCAGCCGACGCGGCGACGACGATTGCGGATATCGCGCGCGCATTGGCAGCCGCGCATGAAAAGGACATCATTCACGGCGGCATCAAGCCCGAAAACGTATTCATCTGCGCCGACGGCAAAACGGTCGTGACTGATTTCGGCTTCAACCGTTTCCTCAACGCCGACCCATCCGGCGCGTTCCCGGTCGGTTCGCCATGCTTCCTCAGCCCCGAGCAACTTTCCGGCAAAGAACCGGACGAACGCTCCGATATCTACAGCCTCGGCGCGCTGTTCTACTTTTTGCTGACAGGATATCCCCCGTTCACTGGCCGGACTGCCGAAGAAATCGCGGCCAAGCACGCTGATAACCCCGCGCCCAGCCTGGCAAGGCGCGCGCCAGATGTGCCGGAGGCTGCCGCGCAAATCATCCGCCGCTGCATGGCCAAGAATCCCCTCCAACGTTACCAGAACTGCAATGAGTTATTGAAAGATATCATCTCCGTTTCCCCCCTCTCCACCCCGCGGCGCAAGAGAGGCGGACTGACCATGTTCATGCTGTATCTTGCTGTTATCTCAGGTGTTACAATAATTATCGGCTCACTCTGGCTTGCGCTGCGGGGAGACCCGGCGGGGAAAAAAGGCCCCTTTGCCGTCTCTGGTTCTGCCCGCTCGCTTCCCGATGGGCTGGAACGCAAGGGAAACAGTCTGATAAGGGCTTCTGACGGCGCGGAGATGGTTCACATCCCCGCCGGCAGTTTTATCATGGGGGACGAAACCGGTTATGACGACGCGCGCCCGAGGCGCGAGGTCCATCTGCGCGAATACTATATTGACCGGACCGAGGTCACGAATTCGCAGTATCTGCTTTTCCTCGGCGCCACCGGTCGCCCCGCGCCCGCCGCCATGTCCGACGAAAAGCTAAATCAGCCAAATCAACCAGTTGTAGGAGTAACCTGGCATGACGCTGCGGCATACTGCGAATGGGCCGTCGCCGTCCTGCCGACCGAGGCGCAATGGGAACGCGCCGCCGCCGGGGATGAATCCCTGCCGTATCCGTGGGGGAAGGAATGGAACCCGGACCTGTGCAATTGGTCCGGCAGAATCGCCGAAAGCAGGCTCCCGCTGGTCGTCGGGAGTTTCCAGAAGGGCGCAAGCCCGTGCGGCGCGCTGGACATGTGCGGCAACGTCGCGGAGTGGTGCAGGGACTGGTACGCCCCAAAATTCTACGCGATCGGTCCCGCCTCCAATCCCGCCGGCCCGTCACAGGGACGCTTCAAGGTTGTGCGCGGCGGACATTGGAAGAGCGGCCCGGTCGAATTGAAAACCACGTTCCGGGACAGCCTGTCGCCCGACTGTTCCAACCACTGGACCGGTTTCCGCTGCGCAATTCCGGATGTCCCTGACTCCTATTATCCCGTCCAGGCCGGGGCAGACACTTACTGATGCTCGCACAATATGGCGACACCGAATCTGCCCTGGAAGCATCCTTTCGGATATGTCCAGAGCGAGGAATCCTTCGCTTTATTGTGCGAACATCAGTAGAAGCAAAGTCTTCTGCTGAAACTTCTGTGAAGGTAGTATAAAGTGCTGAGAATACTTGTGTTGCGATTATTATGAAGTATGATTCATTGAAATGACCTGCGCGACACTCAAGCATCGAAAAGGAGAAACAATTGCCTCTTTGCGGCAGGCTCACGCATGGCCATGCCTGTCGGGATTGTCGCTCCGTTGTTGTCGCCTCTAGTCATTCTTCTTCGCATTTCTTGCATCCTTCTTCTCCTGCTCGGTGACTTCTTTGGCGAACTTGGCCAGGGATTCCTCAAGAGAGGGATATTTCTTCTTCCCCTCCTTTTCCCACCAGTCGAGCCATCGCTTACGATACAGTTCCGGTGTTCTGAGAAAGATGTCGCGATTTGTCGGACAAACGTCAGGATGCAATTTGGACAAGGCAATTGATGCATAGAATTCAGCGTCAATTTGCCCGTCGTTCACAACGGCCATAAGGACGGGAACCAAATCAGGATCAGGCAGCGCGCGCCCGGTAAACTTCTTGCCACTGTTGGGCATATCACCCGTGAACTGATTCCATATCCTCTCTGCCAAAGCATATTTCACGCCTTTCTCACTTCGGGACATGACTTCGGGGACAATACCGAGCAGAATACGAGGTGGAAACGGTCCAAAAAGGTTGTCGTTGACCTCGTATGCATCACAAGAAACGTAGTCGCTATCTACAGGGATAAATCCTTGATTCTGGATCGCAATGTCCCAGAGAGCGCGCAAAGCCCGCCTGTCCCCGTTCCGCATCAGAAGCCTGAGATATGCGAATCTCACGCGCATGTCGGCGCCAAGCGCGTCGGCTCTTTCCCAGAAGAGATCTGTTAAGACCCCGCCATTCCAATCTGGGCAGAATCCAAGTCTTTTGATTATAAAGAGTACATCTTCACGATCCCCGGTTCGGATGCAATGTTCCAATTCCTTATCAAACCTTGCCCACGTGTCATCCATCACACCCAAACTCCGCGGCGGCAATGCGGCGACCTTTATGAGGCATGATCCTCCAAGACCAATACCCAACTGGCCTTGAGGAGTCTTTTTTCTATCAAGAAAGAAAATGTATCTGCAGCCGACGTCAACCTTGGCTTCGAAGTGCGGGACAGGATGGTCTTCTATGCGATCCGGTGGTTTGAAGTAAAGGATCTGAATAGTATCTCCGCATTTGGTCTTTGATCTGATCGAGTTGTCAACTAGTACTGTGGCCGCTTTCCAAATGCCACGAACCTCCTGATTGTCTTTTTTAAAGACTCCAGCATCTTCATCGGTAAGCTGAAATGTCCCTTCATTAACAATATTAACAGATATTACCTTGCCTGCAATAACTGCCTCCTTGTTATCGAGCAACTGGTACCAAGAGGATGATATGACGAAAATTCCAGAGCCGGATAAAACAGCAACAATAACAGTCCAAGCCTGTGACATTAATCCTATTCCCATGTGTCAGCCTTATTCCTTGAAAGTAATTACCTGAGTACCATCTCCACTTAACTGCCATGTCCATTCCCATATAGCCCTTGCACGATTAAACTGAAGTTGATGTTCTTCAATATTATTGTTCTTACCACCGTAATAGTATGATTGCTTCGTATACATAACAGGTGTGCCCGAGTTTGCATTATCCGGCCAAACTGGAGATAGGTTTCTTTGATAGTCCTCATGATCGGTCGCGCCATATCTATCCATATCATAACCCGCATCAAGGAGAGTCTCATATCCGTTGGGAAAGCCTCGAATTGTATTATTGTGTGCTGCAGTTTTAAATTGCCCCGGGGACGGCGCATTCCAGGGCAATTGATCTAGTGATGGATTGCAAGGTTCCCAACCGAAGAATCTTCCTCCTGTAAACTTTTCTCCTCCAGAAATACCCATAACTGGCTTGTTGCCCACTCCGTATACTTGATATTTATATCCGCATACCCATCCACAGTCTTTTGTTTCTCCCCACCGCATAACATACAATGCCGGATCTAGCTGAATATAATCCGTCGTCTGAATATTTGATGGCATTCGAACTTTGGTGATACCCTTTGGCGTATTAGCAGTTCCGCGACGCGAGCAGGATAAAATCTCAACAATAATCTGTTTAATACATACATCACTATCATTGATTGAGGATAATGCGATTGGGTGCTCTAAAGGCAAATAATCGAGCTTATATCCAATATCATCCTCTATATTGCTAGCTTTGATAGATTTCACTATGACACTTTTAAGATACTGCCCCGATTTTTCCGAGACAAGATTATTGCCTTCCATAATTTGGACTTTATCGGATCCTTGGACTATATTCCAGCGATAGTTACCGTCATTAAAACCAACACTCGTCAACGTCGCGGTTTGCAGAAAACCTTCATTTCCCGGAAGCACTTCTCCATCAAACCACCACAAATCGTTGCTGATCTCAATCCACGCCGCCCAGAGGTCAATTGTGTCCGATGAGGTCGTGGGCGGGGCGCCGTCTCCGGACGAGGGCAGGGCCTCATAATAGACGAACCTGAGCTTGAGCTTGCCCGGCTGGGACGCCTCAACCCATACCGACGTGTCGCCGGGCCAGGGGGGCAATGAATCAGCCGCCTGCATCGTCGCGCCTGCCGCGCCAGTTACCCCGTCGGCAGCAGTCGCCAGTAGTCCGAACGGGTTGCCACCCGCCGCCAGCATGTCCGCAATCTGCTTGTAGACATTCCCCCACGCAAGCCCCTTCCCGTTCCCCGGCAGGTTCACGCCCATCCCGCGCAGAAGCTCCGCAAGGTTGTATCTCTGAGCCAACTGCCTCGCGCCCTTCGGGTTCTTCTTCACCCACTCGGATATCACCCATCCCAGCGGCGGAAGGCTGTCGGACTGACGCCCCTTGACCGCCGCCGTCACCTGCGAAAGCGAAACGTATCCACAGCTTGCAAGATGCTCCACCAGCCCGGCCACGTCCGGCGGGATATCGCCCGACGCAAGCGCCTGCTGAAACTCCGCGCTCGCCCCGTCCGTCAAGGGCCGGGTTCCGCTCCCGACCGTCCAGCCCGGGGTTATCGGTTCGGTAGAATACTGGTCGGCGTAGAAGGTTACGCCGCCGGGACCGGCGGCCAACTGAATCCAGGCGTACCCGAAATCAAGCCCGGACGGCTCAAGCTTCACCGACACCTTGACGCGGGATCGCGGGTCCTTTCCGACCACGAGGCCGCCCTCGCGCGATATCGTAGCGCGAACGACGTAAAAATCCTTCTCGCCGCTGATTTCCTTCGTTCGTTCCTCCGATTCGGAGCCGGTTTCGTAGATGATGGTGTATTTCAGCGTCGCTCTCGCCTGTGCCTTCTGCTTCAGCGGGCCGTCGAAGGTCTTCGTCTTCGGTTCCTTCATTACGGGCAATGGCACTGTCCAATCGTTGCTCTCATCCGCGACGCAACCGGCAAGTTCCTCATCCCGCCCGCCGCTGACGCCGGCGCAACTGAAGGAGCTTTCTATATAAGTGACGTTGACCTGCTTGACCCCCTCGCGCTCGCTTTCCGGCACGACGAATGTTGCCGTGGCGTTCATTGTGACTATATCCCCGATCTCCGCGGGATTGGGGGAGATTACGAAGATCATCCCGCCTTTGCAACCCGCGAACAGGAAGACGAGGAAAAGCGCCGCGCAGGCGCTAAGAGACCGCAGGAGTTTCCAACGGCGGGGCAACGCATCGCGCCTTGCGCGCTGCTGACGACCCG
>JAKLEA010000027.1 GCA_022711755.1 Planctomycetota bacterium | reverse complement strand
CGAAGGCGGCGGGCCGCCCGGCAAAGAAAGGGCGGAAGGACAAGTGAAGGAAGGATGCAGAAATAAGGTCGCTGTCCCCGATTTCACGGGAAGGATGTTGTGGTGTGGATGTATACATTAGGTATGATTGTACAAGGGAATATGATATACGGGAAACTAGACACTCCTGAGGACACACAAAGATTTGTCCAGAAGGTGGTGGAAGCTCTGGCAGATCCAGAGATGAAGTTGTTAGACGATGCAGCAGTTACACTTTCTGAAGAACAAGTCAAGGCCCTACGCCAAGTCATCGAAGTGTTGAGTTTCGCCAACCAGGAGAGGCAGTGACCATGGGACAGTTGCTGCGGATTATCCAGGGAAGCGAGACATCAAGATGCCTTGTCGCCAGATTTCAGCTTGGGACATTCATCCCATGCTGGCTACCGGTCCTTTTTATCTATGCTTTTCTCACGGTCTTTGCTGTTGCGCCTTGTCTTGCTGTAGAGGAAAATCCCGCCGTGGAACTGCTGGTCTACGAATCCAGGTATGACAACGGGGCTGTGCATAGGCGGTACACTTATTACATAGATGAGAATGGGCGTGAAGTCCAACACGGCAAGGAAACCTGGTACGACGACGATGGCGATATCAGAGCGACACGCGAGTTTGTACATGACAAGGAAACGGGCATGCAGAAAGGATCGGATCGGTCCGGAAGAGAAGATGCCGAGGGCAGATATGCCGACGGCAAGCCGACGGGAGTATTGACACGACGGCGGCCGGACGGAGGGATCTTATCGGAGGCAAGTGATGAGGAAGGCAATTCACAGAAGAATATTACACAGTATTGGCCCGGAGGAAAGAAGAGACTGGAAACAACGTACGACACTAAAAGCAAGAGGGGAGAAGTCATGGGCTGGCACGAGAACGATCAGATATTGGTCCACGGACACTATTTGATGCTCTGGAAGCACGGCAAGTGGACGGGATGGGATGAAAATGGCAGCGTAGTTGCGGAGAGCTATTGGGTATTTGGGTTACCCTGGAGCGGCGTCTACGAAGTGCCAGCGCAGGGAGAATTGGGGAGTCTTGGAGGAATGGTCGAATACCGACGCGCTTACCTACGGGAGATTACGATTACGTCGTTAGCTGTCCTATTGATTCTCGCTTACCGGCTATGGAAACGTAGGAGAGGAAAGACAAGCCCTATTCCGAAGGAGCCGATCCCATAGAGGCGTCGGTCAAGCACAGCCGCAACACGTGAAAAGCGACGTCAATGGTGCTTTTGGCTTGATGCTGAAGGTGTCACATCAACTGCAATGCGGAATCCGCGATATCCGCTACGATGAACAGGTAGTGTCCTGTCCACCCGGTAGTCAGAACGAGCATTAACCGACGAGTGTCGCCAAGACCCACCTCGGAGTATTCGACTGTCGGCCAACCTGTTGCCTGTTGGGTCAGTCACTTCGCCTCCGGGGTAGTCTGCAAATCCGTCCTGACACCATTCGAGAACGTTGCCGTGCATGTCGTACAACCCCCAAGCATTTGGCTTCTTCTGTGCGACAGGATGCGTCCTCTCGTCTGAGTTCTTCCAGTACCAGGCGTATTCACAAAGTTGCGACTCGTTATCTCCGAAGCAATAGGCGGTTGTGCTTCCGGCCCGGCACGAATACTCCCATTCAGCCTCAGTCGGGAGGCGCGCGTTCCGTCCGGTCATCTCGCTCAAACACTTGCAGAACTCGACTGCGTCAATCCAGTAGACGTTCTCTACCGGGTTTTGCCGGCCATCGAACACACTGGGGTTTTTCCACATCGCGACGGCGTCCTTTTCCTGTTCCTCCGGAGTCCCGGGCTTGTAAGGTTTGTACTTCCAGTTGAGTTTATCCAGATTCGCTGTCATCACTTGCTCATACTGCTCCTGCGTCACCTCCGTCCTGCCTATATAGAAAGGCTTTGTCAGCGTGACCCTCTGGATGCTCTTGCCGCTGCCCATGATGAACTGCCCGGCAGGGATGAGGACGAGTCCCATCGTCACCCCGTCTCCGAGATCGAGTGTCATTTCCTTTTCGGCAGATTCGGAGGATAGTTCAGGTTTCTCGGCAACAGCCTTGCCCTGCGTTTCGGTTGGTGTCTTCGCCGCGTCCTGCTTAACTGCTACATCCGCCGGTTCAGTCATCATGTGAGCGCGGAATCCGTAGGTGGTCGTTTTCGTCTCTGGAAGGCTTGGACCTCGCAGCGTTGAACGAGCCATCGTGCTGAAGTCGTTCCACGCCCCGCCCCGCAGGACGCGCTGTGCGCCGGACTCCGGGCCGGTCGGGTCTGTGGCAGTCTCTATACTCGTGGGGTAGTCTGCGTACCAATCCTGGCACCATTCCCAGACGTTGCCGTGCATATCATAAAGACCCCATGCATTGGGCTTCTTGAAACCAACCTGGTGTGAGTATCTGCCGGTACTCGCGAACTGGGTTTGCCGAAACCATGCGTACCGAGATAGGCTGGTCGTGTCGTCGCCAGAGAAGTACTGCGTTATACTTCCTGCGCGGCAGGCGTATTCCCACTCCGCTTCGGTGGGCAGGCGGATTGTCCTGCTCGTCTTCTCGCCCAGGGCTTTACAGAACTCCACCGCATCGAACCACGTGACCGCCTCCACGGGATGATCCGGTCCCTTGAAGATGCTCGGATTCTTGCCCGCAACTGCCTGGTATTGCGCCTGGGTGACTTCGGTCACGCCCATGTAGAACGGCTTGCTGATACGGACCGGGTGGATGGGCTTTTCGGTATCGTATTTGTTCGATCCCATCATGAACTCGCCGGCGGGGATCAGCGCGAACTTCATCTGCAGCCTGCCGCCGAGGTAGATGACCGCCCCGTCTGGCCTTGTCTCGACCGTGAACGATTCCTTTTCCGAAGTCGCGGTTGTCAGCGCATTCTCGGTCGTTTCATCCTCTCTGGGCAGCGGGGGTGGAGCGGGGGGATTCTTCCGGCAGGACGATGCGCACACGGCAAGCGCCAGGAGGATGAATGGCACGATCTTATTTATCGCTTCCCGCGGCGCAGCAGGAGCGGCCTCAGTTTGTCCAGTTGCTTTAGCCATCACTCGGCTCCCCTGTGACGGACGCGGCATGTATCTGGCCACACTTCACCGTCTGCCGCCAATCTACCGGTCGCCAAGAGAGAGTTCAAGCTCGTGGTCTGGCCAGCTGGTCCAGCGGGGCCACGTCATGTCCCCCGCCGGGCATGTCCCCACCGAGTGGATCACGGCAGGCCGACGCGCCGCCTGAGAAACCATTCCAGCGACAACGCGCCAAGAGTCAGGATCAGGAATACGGATCGAGTCCAGAATCGCGCGGAGGCGACTTCCCGCCGGCGCAGGGATTTCTCCGCCAATTCCCCAACCACACCCGATATCTCGCTCTCGGCAACGATCCGTCCGCCCGTCTCCCCGGCGATTCGCTTCAGGAGGTCATGGTTCGGCTCCGGAGAGCGCAATTCGGCGTCCGAGTCGTCGCAGAAAAGGACAAGCAGGTCCTCCGCAAGTTCCTCCCCCTCAAGCGAAGCCGCCGCCCTGAGTTCATAGCGCCCCTGGGCGGATGCGCGGAACTGTGAACGATAACGCCAGGGATTCGAGGAGTCCGGGCGGAAAACCAGTTCGCGGGACTCCTCCCCCGGCAGTTTCACGGAGCCTCGAACCTCCGCCCGCGCCGTCGGCAGGTAATCCTTGTCAAGGCATTCGGCGCTGATCTCTATCATGTCCCCGGCGGAATACCGATTCACCGGTGTGCTCAGCATAAGCTGCTTGTTCGGAAGGTTGATCCTGTAGGACGCCAGCCATCGAACGGCGTTCTGCCAGAACCTGCGGAAATGACGGTTGTCCCCGTCGCCCTCCCCCCAGCCGGCTTCGAAGAGATTTCCCCATCCCGCCGTCGTGTCGGTTGTGAACGCCATGCTTCTGCCTCGCCCGTATTGCTGGACGCTCAGGATGACATATGGCCCGTTCTGATTGCGGCGAGTCGGATGGACGGCCAGAACGGTCGCCCCGCTCTTGGCCTTCTCCGTGTAGTTGAATCCGGCAAAGGGCGGGATCTTCTCCCATATGCGCCCGTTCTCCTCCGCGTCCGGGGAGAGGGCGCAGACCGGATGCTCAAGACCTTCCGGCGTCAGCACGGGGCGGAACTGGTCCTGGTAATCCTCGAAGTAACCATCCCGCCGCCCCTGCATGTCAACCGGGAGGAGCTTGTCAATCGCCGACTCGTCGTATCCCCCTGCGCCGAAGGCCGTGTATCCGCCGATCATCAGGAATCCGCCGCCGTGCAGCGCCACGAAGTCGGACGTGTTCCTGAGTTGCTCCGGAGTGAAATACTCGATGTCAATATCCGACGACACGATGACATCGTATTCGAACAGTTTTCCCCTCTCTGTCGGGAATCCACGCTCCGGATCCCTGACGTATCCGATGCCGGCCTTCTGCGCCGCTGCCACGTCGTCCTTGAAGACCGACGTCACGCGAATGTCTCTGTCCTCCTCAAGGGCCTGGACGAAATACTGGAATTCCCAGAGCTTGCGCTCCTGCTGGCGGTACTGGCTGCCCTCCATGTAGAGCACGCGGATGCGGCTCCGCCGGGAGTCAATCACGACGGTCTCGGCGTTGTTCTCCGGCACGGCGTCGCCATCGGGGGGGGCGATGCGGACCGTGTAGCGAAGGTAGCCCTCCTGTTCGGGGGTGAAATTCAGCCTCGTCTTGATTGTTCCGTCAGCGAGTTTGACCTTCCTGCTCTGGATGAGTTCCCCCTCGCGCAAGAGGTCAAGCGACGCCTCGACGCCGTCGAATCCGCGCGATTCGATGAACGCGTCAAGGGAGACCTCCGTGCCGATGCTTGCGCGGCGCAGGATTGAGGTGTTGGCCACCCTTGCGTCCCTGAGGGTTCCGGGGATTCCGACCGGCAGGACGAATACGCGCTTTCCCCTTGCCCGGAACGCCGCGATGACCGGCGCGATCTCTGGCGCATCGCCCGCCGCGCCGTCGCTTACAAGCAGCGCGGCCTCCAGGTCGGCTCCCTCGGTTGAGAGGATCGAAGTCAGCGCCCCGGCGATGTCTGTGCGGATTCCGTCCGGCTTCATGTCCGCGGGGGAAGCGAGCCGGACAACATTCTCTGAGAATGCGAATAACTTTGCCGCGATTCCGTCCGCGGCGCTGGCGTCCGTCTGTTCCCTTGTCAGGGCGGCGGCGCGGCGGGCGTCCTCAATTCGCGGCGCGTTGCCGATGCCGTCGCCGACGCTCATGCTCCTGCTGGCGTCAACAAGAACCGCAAGCGTCCTTTTGCCGCCCGTGTTGGCAAGGCTTCGCGCGAAGGGGTCGAGAATGAAGAACATGAGCAACGCCAGTGCCGCGGCCCTGAGGCAGATGAATATCGCCCGCCATCGCGCGGACGGCGCGCCGATTGGTTTGAGATAGCACCAGAAGAGCAAAGCGCAAAGCGCCGCGCCCCCCGTCAGGAACGCGGGTATGGACGGCGGCGACGGGAAGAAGATTTCATGCATGCGTCGCGCTCCGTGAAACCGGGCATTGCATTTCAGAGGACTCCGACTTCAGGGATCACGCCGCCGCTTTTTTCGCGAACGGTGAATTCGCCGCGCCGGGTAAGTTCATGCAACTCCGCCTCAATCTCGGCCCGGATTCTTTCAATCTCCTCGGGCGTGGCGTCGGGCGGGACTTTGTGAGGTATGCCGTGATAAATGACCACTCTTGCAAATGGTTTGGGGATGATGAAGCCGTCCCAGCTAGGCATGACCCACTGCGGCCACGCGCCGCCACCGGACGGCAGCAACGGGATGCCCGTGCGCATTGCCAGCACAACCGCGCCGACCTTGACGACATAACGCGGTCCCTTCGGGCCGTCCACCGTCAGGACGGGGGAATAACCGTCAAGCGCCAGATGCTCCAGTTCGCGCAATCCCTCCGAGCCTCCCCTCGTGCTGCTGCCCCGGGCGGCCTTGTAGCCGAGGTACTGCATGATCCTTGCAATATATTCGCCGTCTGAATGGCGGCTGACCAGCGCGACCGCCTGCATGCGCCTGTGCGTGTAGGCGGGGATGAGTATCACGCGATGCCAGAATGCGTGAATAAACTTCTCCTTTTCCGAAGTGACCCGTTTGCCGAAATCGCCGGGCACCTCTACCACCCGCCACGTGCTGGCAAGGATGCGGAGAACCCAATAGCCCAGCAGTCCCGCAATTCTGAACTTTATCTCATTCAGGAACATGAGGAACGATCATTGATTGCGGGATGCCCAGACGGCGTCCGCCGCCTCGTGCACTCCGCCGATGGTCGCAGGAACGAGGGCAAGCCCGAAGTCCGCCTCCACGACGCTCCTGACGGCATCCAGCATGTCGTCCATCCGTTTGGCCAGTTGCGACGCTCCGAAGTCTGCCGCGTTCGTGCCATGGGCGACAATTGTCAGAACCTCGGCCCCGTCCTTCATGCCGGACTCAATGTGCCTGCGGAGCAGCGCGCGGACCATATCCATGGGTGTCGCGCCGTTCATGTCCATGTGGGCCGGAGTGTAGGCGGCGGGGCTTTTCCGGCTTGAGGGATCGGTGTCGGAGGTCACGGGCATCTCAAAAAATTCCAGGGTGCCGGCGCAATTCCTGTCAAGCGGGTCGGTATGGTGGCCGTGCGCAGGGGCGTTGCGCCAGACGGATTTCTGCGCGACGTCCATTCGCTGCGACATGGAACAGCTTCCGTGGCGGAATCCTTCAAAGACCGCGATGCTGAAGGTGTAATCATTGGCTGAAAAGTGGCTGGCGCGCAGCGAGCTTGTGGGTTTCCCTGCCGCCTTCTCCCAGCGTTCGCGCGCTGCGCAGAGGACTTCGCGCTGCTGGTCGTATTGGAACCCGCCGAGGAAGTTGGTGTAACCCTCGGCCTGCGGCTGGCACAGGAGTCCCATCCGGCATCCGACCGCCTCCGCCGCGGCCAGAGCGTCCGGACAGCTTCGGGCGAAGTCCGGCGTGCTGAACACATCGGTCGGAAGGCGGCGGGCCTCAATCAGCTTCAGGAAGAATTCAAACGAGCGTATCCCAAACGCGTTGTTGCGTGGAGCGTCCTCAATGGGAGGATACTTTGCCGTGCGGCACTCAAAGGTATGTACAAGGAAAACCCTGTCTGAAAGGTCCATCATGACCTCTTGACGCATCAATTACGCAGAACCGGAAAAGCCGGGGGAGACGCGGGCTGCGCGCCCGGTGGGATATGATACCGAAAAAATGGAGGGTGTCAAAAAAGCCGGATATGCTCAAGCCGGTCAGCGCACAAGCAGCACGGGGCAGGGCGTCTCGTCAACGATCAACTGCTTTTCACGCGCGGCGAGGTCCCTCTTGGCGATGCTGGAGACGAAGCCCGGCAGGATCAGGAAATCGTATTCAGCGCTTCTCATATGGGAAAGAATCGCTGCGTGGACGCTGCCCTTCAGCGCGAGTGAACTCACCTCGACCTTCTCTTTTCTGGCCAGCTCGACGATGTAATTGATCTGTTTCATAGAGCTTGCCTCCATCTCTTTCTCATATTCGTCAACCTCCTGGTTGACAAAGATATGCGCGCGCAGGAGATTGCGCAGAGATTCGGTGTCAATGACCGTCGCCGCAACGAGTCTGGCCTTCTGCTGGCGGGCCATCTCGATGGCGTACTTGGCGGCCGGCACTGCGGCGCTGGACCTGTCTACCAACAGCAGAATGCGTGTGATCAACTGCTTCATTGTGCTGCGCCTTTCGCGCGGGGTCAGATCGCGCTCTCACGCCTAACGGGCGTCCCTGCGCTCCTTGACCATTCTCATGATCACGAAACCCTCGCGTTCCCGCTCTTCCAGCGTGTCCAGAATGTAGGACAGCGTTTCCTTGTAGTCAGGAATGAAGAGCTTCTCAAGAGCGTTCACGCGCCTCTGCGTTTTCTTCAACTCCCTGGCCAGACGGAAGACGGCATTCTCAACCTCGGCCAGTTTCGTGACGGCTTCAAGCAGATCCGTGAATTGCCGGATCACTTCGTCCGACGCGGCGGTGTTCTGCCCGAACGAAAACGGCATGGATTCCCTTTGCAGCTTGGCCTCGACCACGGGTAGCGCGATGCCCATCAATTGTCGCGTGCTGACGGACAGTTCCTGCTGAACCGGCACTGCCGCCGCTTCGCGGTTGAGATTCATGACGCCTTCATTAACGACCGCCGTTCGCAGCGCCTCGAACGCTTTTGCCACCTTGGTGTCCACATCCTGCTGAACGGTCTTGGCCTGGCTGACATACCGCATCAATTCGAGCACCAGAATCTGTCGTTTCTGCTCCAGCAGATCGAAACCTTCCGTCGCCACGTCCAGATCGCGCGTGATCTGAAGGAAGTTGCTCTTGGTCGGCGGAATGTTAAGCTTGGGCATGGGCCTTTCCGGTTGTTATTCCTGGTCAGATTCCAGCTTCGCGGCATCCTGGGCAGGCACGGCGACCTTCTTCGCCTCCGAATCACTCTTTCCGGCCTGCTTGTTTGCCGCCCGTTCTGCAACGTCCTGACGGTAATACTGGTTGAGAAACTCGTCCGACAGTCTCGGCAGTTCGCTCTTGGGCAGAATGGAAATTACGTCCCAGCCAAGCTCCAGCGTCTGCGTGATGGTTCTGTCCTCGAATTCCTGCTGCTTCAGGAACTTCTGCTCGAACTCATCCCCGAAGTGCAGGTAAATCTTGTCAAGCGGGGCAAGCTCCTCCTCGCCGATGACGGCCGCCAGCCCGCGAATCTGCTTGACCTTGCTGTATGCCGCGAAGAGCTGGCTGGCCAGCGTCGGATGATCGTCCCGCGTGCGGCCCTTGCCGATTCCGTCCTTCATCAGCCGGGAAAGGGACGGCAGGCCTGCGATGGGGGGATAGACGCTGCGCTGGAAAAGCTCGCGGTCCATGACGATCTGCCCCTCGGTGATGTAGCCCGTCAGGTCGGGCACGGGATGCGAAATGTCGTCGTTTGGCATCGTCAGGACCGGAACCTGCGTGATGCTGCCCTCGCCGCCCTTCACGCGCCCGGCCCTTTCGTAGATGCTGGCAAGGTCGCTGTAAAGGTATCCCGGATATCCCTTTCTGGCCGGGATTTCGCCGCGCGCTGTGCCTATCTCGCGCAGGGACTCGCAGTAGTTGGTCATGTCCGTCATGATGACAAGCACGTGCATGCCGAGATCGAATGCGAGATGCTCAGCCAGCGTAAGGGCCGTTCGCGGCGTCAATAGGCGCTCGACGCTGGGCGCATTGGCAAGGCTCAGGAACAGCGCAACTTTTCCGATTACGCCCGTCTCCTCGAAGTTGCGCACGAAGAACTGCGCGACGTCATTTTTGACGCCCATGCCGCAGAATATGATCGTGAACTGGACGTCCTCCTGGAGGAGCTTTGCCTGGCGCACTATCTGAGCGGCAACGCGGTTGTGCGGTATGCCGTTACCGCTGAAAATCGGGAGCTTCTGTCCGCGCACAAGAGTGTTCATCCCGTCAATGGCGCTCAGGCCGGTCTGGATGAAGTCCCTCGGATACTGGCGCGACCACGGATTGATGGGGTCGCCCTGAATGTCCCGCTCCTCTCCGGAGAAGGGCATCGGGCAGTTGTCCAGCGGGCGCCCCAGCCCGTCGAAAACGCGCCCAAGCATCTCACTGGACACGGGCAGGCGCATCGGACGCCCAAGGAATCTTACCCGCGTATTCGCGTTGGAAAGACCGTCGGTTCCTTCAAGAATCTGGACTACGGCCACCTCGTCGCTGACGTCAAGAACGGTCCCGATCCGTGGATGACCTTCGCGGTCAATGATCTCCACGACCTCGTTGTAGCCGACGTCTGTGATGCGCCTGACGAAGACAAGTGGGCCGTCAATCTTGCCCAAACCGACGTATTCAAGCCCGTGTTCCTGGATCATTTCTGGTATTCAGCCTCCAGCGCTTCAAGCTCTTCGCCGACCTCGCGGCGCAAGTCGGCCATGGCCTGCTTGTCTCCGTTGGGAACCGTGGATTTCGCCACCGAGAGTTTGCGCACCGCCTTCATTTCATGAAGCCTGACGACTGGGGAACCCGCCGCGATAACAGCCTTTCCGCGCCGGTAGAACTCCATCATCAGCCCGAGCAGGAAGACCTGCCGCTCGGGATCCGTGTATGTGTCCACCTTGTCAAAGGAGCTTTGCTGTAGGAATCCGTTTTTGATTATCTCCGCCACGATCAGCACGAATCTCTGCGTGTCCGGCAGAACGTCCGGCCCGACCAGCTTGACGATCTGCTGCAGGCGCGCCTCCAGTTGCAGGACTTCCATGGCCTCCTCGCGCAGGGCGGGGAAGCTCGGTTCCCTCTGCTCCCACCAGCTCCGTATGTCTTCAGCATATTCGCTGTAGCTTGTCAGCCAGTTGATCGAGGGATAATGGCGCGCGTTGGCAAGCGTAGTGTCCAGCGCCCAGAAGCAGCGCACGAAACGGCGCGTGTGCTGCGTGACTGGCTCGGAGAAGTCGCCGCCGGGCGGAGACACCGCGCCGACGATTGACACGCTGCCCTCGCCGCCGCCCAGCGTCGTCACCGCGCCGGCGCGCTCGTAGAACTGCGCAAGGCGGGTGGCAAGATACGCCGGGAAACCTTCCTCGGCGGGCATTTCCTCAAGGCGTCCGGCCAGTTCGCGCAGCGCCTCGGCCCAGCGGGAGGTTGAATCGGCCATGATCGCCACGTCATATCCCATGTCGCGATAATATTCGGCCATCGTTATGCCGGTATAGATCGAAACCTCTCGGGCCGCCACGGGCATGTTCGACGTGTTGGCGACAAGAACGGTGCGCTCCATCAGGGAGCGGCCCGATCTCGGGTCAATCAATTTCGGGAAGTCCGTCAGCACGTCCGTCATCTCGTTGCCGCGCTCTCCGCAGCCGATGTAGACTATGATGTCCGCGTCCGACCACTTCGCCAGCGCGTGCTGCATCATGGTCTTGCCGGTCCCGAATCCGCCGGGAATGGCCGCCGTGCCGCCGCGCGCAAGAGGGAAGAAGGCGTCAATGACGCGCTGCCCGGTGATGAGCGGGGCGTCGGCGTAGCGCCTTTCCAAGATCGGTCTCGGATTTCGGACAGGCCACTGATGGGCCATGAAGACGTCATAAATCGCGCCGGATTCGCCCTTCAGCCGCGCGACGCGGCTCTCGACCGTATACTCGCCTTCCGGGACGATTTCGACGACTGTTCCGCATTCGCCGGGCTTGGGAAGTATCCGGTGCTCCACCGAGCCGGTTTCCTGCACGACGCCGACCGGCTTTCCCTTCCCGACCGCGTCTCCCTCTTTGACCAGAGGTTTGAACAGCCACTTTTTCTCCGCGTCCAGGGGAGACACCTTCTCCCCTCTGCGGATGAACGCGCCGCTGTGTTTCTGAATCTGATCAAGAGGGCGCTGGATTCCGTCATAAATGCTGCCGAGCAGTCCAGGTCCGAGCCTGACGACGAGGGGGCTTTCGGTTCGAAGCACGACGTCGCCGGGCTTGACGCCCGTCGTGTCCTCGTAGACCTGGATAGTCGCCACGTCGCCTGAGACCCGGATGACCTCGCCGACAAGTCGCAGCGAGCCGACCTCGACAACCTCGTACATGCCGGCGCTGCGCATGCCGGTGGCGTCAACGATCGGGCCGCTGATCCTGGCTATTATGCCGTTTTTTGCGCCCGGATTGATTTGTCCGTTCTCTGCCACGGTTGATCTCTCTTCCAGTCTGGGGCAGAAACGCGCCCCGCTATTTGCCATCCGAAGATGCGTCGTCCTTCAGAATCAGAGCGGCCACGCGGCTCCTGAGAATGGAGCGCATTCGTCCCAGGCGATGACTCAGTGAGTTGTCATAGCGCAGACGTCCATCCGTGCTGACAACCACCAGCCCCTGCCCGCCCGGCACGTCGCCGCCTTTAACCTCGGCCTTTGCGGCCAGTCCTCTGGCGACCACGCCGTCGGCAAGCGACCGCGCCCCCGCCTCGCCCAACCGCGACAGCCATCCGGCGGGCAGAAGGATGATGACGTCGTCGGACGGAACGCCTCCGACGGCTTCTTCGGCAAGGAAACTGGCTGTCTCGGCCAGTTCGTCGTCGGAAAGGGATTCGGCGCGTTTCAACGCCGCATCAAAGACATCCTGCACGGCTGCCTCGCGGGTGGCCAGCAGGAGCCGCGATGCCTCTATCTCGGTCAGCGCGTCGCTCTTGCGCCGCTCGAATTCCATGCGGGCGCGGACGACTGTCAACGCCTGCTCGACGAATTCGCCGGCCTGCTGCCGCGCCCCTTTTTCGGTGGAGGCAGCCTGTCTTTCGGCGCGCTTGACAGCCCTTTCGGCCTGCTTTCGCGCGGAGGAAAGTATCTCCTCAGACAATGCCTTCTTTGCGTCTTCTTCCTGTGGCATGCTGGTCACACTCGTATGCCGATCGCCTGTCGGATCAGTTTCTCCAGGGACGTCCGGTCCGGCAACGGCCCCGCCATCCCCGGAATCTCGACGATAACCGGGATGCTGCCCTCGAGGCGGATCTCGCTTACTTCCTCTCGGATGGACTCCGCGACGTAGTCGTTCAAGACGATGATCCCGACGTTCCCGGACGTCATCGCATTGCGAAGAGCGTCGCGGGCCTCCTCGGGCGTGTGGACCACCCGGCCCTCGACTCCGGCGTAGCTGAAGCCGAGCACGGTGTCCTCATCGCCGATAACGAAAAACCGCATCCGGCGCGTCCTTTACATTGACTGCATGAGCAGGATTGCGACCAGCAGGCCGTAGATCGCTATGCCTTCAGCAAGGCCCACGAAGAGGATGGCGCGCCCCATCAACTCCGGCCTCTCTGCAACCGCGCCCATCGCGGCGCTGCCTACCTTGCCGACCGCGTAACCCGCCGCCACGCAGGCAAGCCCCGTCACCGCCGCCGCCGCCCATGCGATCTGCCAGTTGGCGGACTTCGTCGCTTCGCCCGCGTGAGCCGCAATCGCCTCGCCTTCCTGAGCAAACACGACCTGTGCCGTGACCACGCCCGCGAGGTTGAACACTATCAACGTCCACATCAGGACACGAACCACCGTCTTTGCGCGATTACCCATCTTTCCTCCCTGTATTGCGCACGCACAGCGCGCGCGTCGGAGAGCCGTATCATGTAAAAGGGGAACGCCGTTGCGCGGTGTCCTCTATCCAAGTCTGAACGGGCGGTAGGCCGTGCCGCCGCCCCGGAAAAATCTGCTGAAGAACTCGTAGTACTGAAGACGCATGCACTGGATGCCGACGACAAGCCCCTCAAGCCCGATGATGATCCCATGCCCGATTATCCCGACGATGACGGCCAGAACCGGCCCGGCCGGCAACTTCAGGACCATGCCGATGATGTCAACCACCACCAGGCACAGGAACGAATGGCTCAGGGCGAAGCCCATGATTCTTGCGAAGGAAATCGTGTTGGCCAGGTAGCCGCTGAGGATTTCCAGCAGCTCGATAATCTCCATCATGATTGTCATCATGAAACCTTCGTGGAATAGGTGCTTCTTTTTCTTCAGGATCGCGATGATCGGCTCCTTGAAGAACAAGAGAACCAGAGGGATGGCCAGCAGAACGACGTGCCAAGTCTGGATGACCACTCCCGCAATCGTCCGGGCCGCCAGGGCAAGAGCGCCCCAGTAGAAAAGCGCGCCGACAATACCGGCCTTATCAAGAAATGCCTTCTCATAATCCCTTATCAGAAAACGATTTATGATATTAAGAATCAGCCCGGCCGATATCATCAGAGCGCCGAGGCCAACCACTACTCCCATGAAAAGCATGACCTGTTCTTCCGGATGTATGAGCAACGGTTCCCACATCTTCCAGCCGAGGAACTTGCCTTCGAGAATCCCGAACAGGAAACCCGAAACGCCGGCGCAGCCCATGATGTATCCCAAGTCTCTTGATGCCTGGGGTTTCATTTTCTTATTAACGGCCAGCCCGATAAGCGCCAGCAACATGCCGTGCCCCATGTCGGCAAACATGATTCCGTACATCAGCAGGAAACTTATCGCGACAAGAATCGTCGGCTCCACTTCGTTATAAGATGGTGTGGAGTAGCCAGATACGAGAAGTTCGAACGGGCGGACGAGAGGGTGATTCTTCAGGTGAACGGGCGCTTCCTCGTCACCGGGTTTGGGAGCGCGGAGTTCAACTACTGTGCGGTTGCCGACGAGCTTTTGAATCTCCGCCATGATTCCGTCAACCTTGTCCGTCGGAACCCAGCCGCTTATGAGATATGTGGAGCCGGTGCTTCCATAATTCTTATGCGCGTCGAGAATCTGAATCTGATGATTTAGAGTTTTGCGGTAGGAGACAAGCTGGTCGCCGAAGCGTTGCGCAAGAGCGCTCCTCTGGGCTTCAATGCCGGCCATCGCAGCCCTCACCTCTACCAGTTCCTTGTCGCAAGAGCCGTAAATCTCGCTGCCAAGTCCCTTCTGTCTCTCGATTATGTTGTCCGCCTCAAAAGACGCATTTTCCAACGCGGTCTGGAGCGCCCATCTTGATGAGCGCGCGCAGGCGGCCATTATGTGAATCCTGTCTGGTTCCTGAGAAGGCGCGGCTGGCAACTCGAAAACGACCGTTCCCTTCGGGCATTCGCTTCTGAATATGGCGTTTTTTGCCCTTTCGATTGTCCCGAGCGCAAAATGGAGGAATGAGAAACTGTTGAGGCGTTCAAGCGGGATTTCCATGTCCTTGTAGGGCATGACTTCGTCCAGCAGCTTTTCCAGATGCGCGCGGCGCTGCTTGAAGTCTCTATATTTCATTGTGACCGACGCGCTTTCCCGCTCAATGTCGGCCAGCCCCGTCTGAACCGCTTCGAGATAGACGATACTTGTTTCTTCATTGTATTCAGGCGCCACCCCAAGCTCTTCACAAAGGGCGTCGCAGCGCGCCTGAAGCTCCAGCACGGAGCGCCGCATCTCATCGTGCTCGACGTCGCCCAGCGGCAGCGCTTCGGGATGCTCGTTCGCCCTGGTGAAATGGATGGCGCCCAGGTTCCCAAGGGTGCGGGTGACGGTTTCCGCGTCCCGTTGAAGGACCAGCATGTCCAGCTTCGTCATTCTGGTGGGTCGGAACACGCTTGTCAGTCCTGTCTTTCCATTTCAATGAACCGGTCGAGAATCTCCTTTTCCCGCGCCTGGTAGCGTATCAACTCGGCCAGGCGGAGGAGATTCTTCATCTCGATTCTCTTGAGCATGAAGTAAGCCGGAACAAGGTCGTTCGGCTCGTCTGAGGAGTAGAACGCCCTGTTCGCAAGTTTGTACAACCTGCTCCACATGGCGCTTTCCACGCCCTGGATGTCCTGTATTGCCGCCGCGCTTCGGGAGCGTTTCAGCAGAGGCTCAAGGAACACAAGCGCCTGCTGGATATTGGTTGACTCGGACAGCCTTCTGTAGCGCTCGTTGCTCATCGGCCCCGCCGGCGGGGGCGCAACCTGCAGGATTTCCTCCCGCGTCACGCCGTAATTCAGGCACCCGCGAAGCGTGAGCAGGACGCCGTAAATATTCACGTCGTGGTAGACCAGCTTGGCCCCCAGCTCGCCCAGCGTGGTCTTCTTTTCCGTGCCGACCGCGATCAGCCGGGCGTAGTAAAAGGAATCCAGCGCCGCCTCAAGGAAGAAGTTCTGCTTGCGTTTCTTGTAAAGGACAAGCCCCTTTCCGAGAGCGTTCCTGAGGCCCGGATTCGCGATCTGCCAGGGAAGCGTTTCGAGGTCCTGGGCCTCCAGCGCCGCTGCGATCTCCTTTTCCATATGCTCAGGCAGCGGCACCAGGTGCCTGCGCATCTCGCGCCGGTCCCGCCCGTTGATGATGTACCTGATGCAGGCCTTCAGATTTTCGATCTGATAACGCTGTAAAAGTATGTTGGCAAGCTGGGACTGCCCCTCGGAGAGAATGTCGCGGATGGAGCCGAAATCATTCACGTGGCGTTCCATCAACCACGACTCGAAATCAACGTGATCGGCCAGCGATGAATCGGCTCCGAGACGGGTTGACAGCTCTTTGAGGCTGGTGCAGGAAGCGAGATCCCTCAGTCGCGCATACTCGAATATTCTCGCCCTTCTGGCGTGCAGTTTGGCGGCCACGTAACTGGCCGGAAGATCAAGCACCACAGCGCCGGACTTGCGCCCGTCTTCGGGTTGGGAGTCGCGCCGCTCGTCATCCTGTCTGGCTGCCACTTGAATTCTCCTGATAGTCAGGGAGCGGCAATGTGGGACGCTTTCCCCAGTAATATATCAACAATCATCCTGATTGCCCGGTCCCGAACCTCAGGCGTTACGGAAACGCCGGCCTGCGCCCTGACGCGCGCCTCGCCGAGGCGGATTTCGCGCTGCTGCCTGATCGCGTCCTTTTCTTTCTCCAGGAATTGCTGGGCCTTCTGCTGGGCGTCACGCCGGGCGTCGTCCAGTATCTTCTGCTTCTGCTGTTGCGCCTGGGCGGTGATCCGCCTGCTTTCGACCTCCGACTCCTCAAGAATCCGGTTGGCGTCGCGCTCGATCTGAAGGACTTCCTCGATGATTTCCTTCATGCCTCATACTCCTCGGCTTCGCGGACGATCTGGAGCGCCTCGGCGGGATTCCTTGCGGCGATCAATCGCTCCTTGAAATTGGGAGTTTGCAACAGCACGGCAAGTTCCGACAGGAGTTGCACGTGTGGTCCGGGGTTGTTACCCTCCGCCAGAACCATGAACACGACGTTGACGGGCTGATTGTCAAGCGCGTCGAACTCGATGCCGTCCGGGCTGGTGCCTATGGCCACCGCGAGGCGTTCAATGCTCTGATCCTTGCCGTGCGGAATGCCGATGCCGCCGCCTATGCCAGTGGATCCCTGCGCTTCGCGGCGCAGGATGGCGTTCATGGCCGCGTTTCTGTCCTTCACGCGGCCCGCCCTGACGAGAACTTCCAGTAATTCGGCTATGGCCTCGTCCTTGTCAATGGCTTCCATGCCGATCTTTATGAGGCCTTCGCTAAGTATGTCAGTGATTGCCACGCTGGTCTTCACCCATGTAAAAAATTGTCGGGATTGTGCGAGGAAGATGGCCTGGGAATCCGGCGACGTCGCTCTCAGGGCGAAGCCGGAATCACGGGCGGTTTTCCAGCCTAAGTACGTACATAGCAAAGTTTATAGCCCCTTTCGCGCGCAAGTCAACGGGAATATTTTCCACGCGGCGATAAAATCTTTCTGTTCCAGGATCGGATTGGGAGGTGAAACCTAATCGGCGGAAACTTCGGGGCGCGCCTGACCTGCCGAACGAGATTATGTGCGCCCAAACTTCTGACGCATGTTGAAGCCGGACGGCAATTGCGCTAAGATCGTCTCAGGTTCGGGATCAGCCGCCGGTCGGAACGATTCGGCCCAGCGGGGCCGTGACCGGCGTCCTACCCCGGCGAACGGACATTGATTGGGAGATCCGCGCGTGGGACCCAAGGTCTACATTGACGGCAAACTCTGCGAAAAGGCGGACGCAAAAATATCCGTCTACGATCACGGCCTTCTCTACGGCGACGGTGTTTTCGAGGGCATCAGGGTATATGGAGCCAGAATCTTCAGGTGCAAGGAGCACGTTGACAGGCTCTACGAATCCGCCTGCGCGATCGCATTGAGGATCCCCATGACCAAGGAAGAGATCGTCGCCGCGATGGAGGCCACCGTCGCCGCCAACGGAATCAAGGACGGCTACATACGCCTCGTCGTCACGCGCGGGGTCGGCACGCTCGGCCTTGACCCGAACAAGTGCCCCCATCCCAGCGTCATAGTCATTGCGGACACAATCCAACTCTATCCGCAGGAGTTCTACGAGAAGGGCCTGCACGTCATCACCGTCCCGACGATCCGCAACCATCCGGAAGCGATCAATCCCCGCATCAAAAGCCTCAACTATCTCAACAACATCATGGCCAAGATCGAAGCCATCAACGGCGGCACGGTCGAAGCGATCATGCTCAACAAGGACGGCTACGTGGCCGAATGTACCGGGGACAACATCTTCATCGTCAAGAACCGCAAGCTGCTGACGCCGCCGGCCAGCGCCGGAGTGCTCAAGGGGATAACGCGGGCAGTAGTGATGGACCTGGCCGCAGGCATCGGCGTTCCGGTACTTGAACCAAACCTGACCCGCTACGACTTGTTCACCGCAGATGAATGCTTCCTGACGGGCACGGCGGCGGAGATCGTCCCGGTCGTGAACATTGACGGCAGAATCATCGGAGACGGCAAGCCCGGGACCTTGACGTTGGAGCTGCTTGAACTGTTCAGAGCGGAAACCCGAAAGCAATAACCGTACCGGCGGACGGGCAGTCTTCGCTAAAGCGTATTAAGCCGATTTCTAACAGGCGGGGAACTGGAACCTTTTGCATACAAGCTGCAATGCGCGCATATCTCGTGTAGACCACCGGATCGCGCCCGGAAGGATTGCCTTAACCGGACAAGATCGGGATGGTTCCTCATGCCCAGCCGCTGATAATCGGCTGCTGATCCCAGGGGCGCCATTCCATGGTCCTCTCCGTAGTCGCAAGGATACATCTCCCCATCCGAATTGATGTTCGCGCAGACCCATATCTGATAACAACCCCGTTTGCGCCTTTCCGCCGCTGCCCCTTTGAACCTCATGCCTTCCCATCCGAGGTGGCTGCTTCCCTGCACGACCGTGAAACGCCAGACGCCCAGCTCCCCGGCCATTTCCATTACCTTCGCGGCTTCATCCGCGTTCCATCCGAACTGTATGAACTGGAATTCAATATGAGGCAGCTTCCTTCCGCGCGAGTTCTGGATGTCCCTGAGCCGCCGGACGTTATCAAGGACGAGGTCCAGATGCCCCCCGACCCTGTAGCGCCCATAGGTTTCCTGGCAGACGCCGTCAATGGCGACTATCAGGTGTTCCAGGCCGCAGTCGGATAACTTGTCAAGGTCATCGTCCGACAACTCAAGGGAGAAATTGCTGCTTGCGCATGAGCCGACGTTGTTGCGGGCGAGAAACTCGGCTATTTCGTAAATTCCCTTGTTGAGCAACGGCTCGCCTTCATCATATAGGTTCACGCCAATCGCGTATGGAACAAGTTCGCCGACGGCGCTCTTGAACTGCTCGACGCTCATCATGCGCCGCGGGCGACTTGCGTCGGTTTTCCCGTCGCCTGAATGCGCCAGCGAACATCCCGCGCATCTCAAATTGCAGAATGGAGATATATTCACGCGAAGGTAGACGGGATGCGAACGCAACCGCGACAACCCCGCCTTCATTTCCGCAACACACAGCGCGGCGTTGGACAGCCGGCGCAGCCCCGCGTGTTTCCAGAGAAAGGTCTTATGCCGCTTGATGCTTACGCCGAGAGTGGACCTGGTTCCCAAATCCCCTGTGGTTAGTTTGATCATCCGCACATCGCCCTTTGCGCCACACTGCGGTCGCCAATTCAATCCCGCATTATTTCCGTCTGCTTATCACAAGTTGGCAGATATAAACAAATACGTTATCCTATTTATAAATACAAGCGGAAATCCGGATAGATGAAAATGGATGTGCGCGGCAGCCTCAAAATGCGCGCAACGGGGATAATGCTTATCGCGCGGGCAGATCCTGCCGGGTTCGGTTGTCCTGTCGTTCAGCCCTATCGCCAAACTGATTCGGGCAGAGAAATCTGATTATTACGCCGCATTCTTCAAGCGCAACTCGGCAGTTCCACCAATCCGAATCAACGGCGTTCAGGATTTCGGGTCTGTTTCGACTTGCCAGGGCGACAGCAACGAACTTTCGGTCTGAACGGTCGAAATCGGCAAGTCTTTGATCGTCGGGAAACTCGGCAAATCCCTTCGCGGCGTCTTCAGTAATCCGGACTTGTTCGCAGCGCCTAGGGTTGGCTTGGTTGTCCCAAACCCATTTCATGAAAGCGTCGCCGGGACCGGGTTGTCCGGACATGCTGAGGTTGTTCTTATACTCTTCGAGAATCCTCATCTCGTCGTCAATGACGACACCACCGGACTTGATAATGATCCGCATCACTTTAACGCAGGTCGACACGCAATCCGGACTTGCCTTTGAATGTCGCCCGCTGGCAACCACCGCCACATTGGTATCAACAACGTTGAACCTCATCAGGCTGTTTCGTCCCTCTTGCGCTTCATTGCAGCCTCCATCGTCGCGGCCAGCTCACCAAACTCATCCCCAAAGAAATCCTCTGGCCAGTTCGTTATGTTTCCGTACATGTTCATATCAAGAGAGGTCAGAATCGAATGCTCAGCCCCCGTTTTACAGAAATACAACGCCGCTTCGTTCTGACTGATCTTTTTCTCTGCGATGCGTCGCTGTAACCTGCGCAAGAGATGCTCGCTATGGCTCTCAAAGATAATCTGGACGTTTCGACGTTTGACGGCGTCAATGAACACGTCGGCAAGTCCGGCTTGGACAGAAGGGTGAAGGTGAATCTCTGGTTGCTCGAGGATGATGGTGGAACCATCGGGAACGTAGAAACAAAGAACTAGAACTGGTAATATCTGTGAGACTCCGAAACCGACATCAGTGATCCATACATCCGGAGAGTTCTGAGATCGCTTTACCTTGACTCTGAAATTTCTGCGCTCTTTGTCAACAGCCTCAACCAAGAAGCTATGGACAAGGCCCAATTCCTTTAGCCACCATGCAACATGTTCTTCCAGCGAACGTCTCCGTTTCCCTTTGCCCATTGATATTTTCTCACCGCGATCTCCAGCCGCCAAAATGGCATCCACTACGTGTTCACCTCGCTGTCCCATATCGGCTGGTCTTGCCCCACCCCATGAGTATTGGCGTCTGGGATAGTCCCTGAGCGGACCGAGATAGAACACTCGTCCAAACATTTTCTCAAAAGCCAACTGTAGATCAGCAAGAAAAACGGTATTCTGAAAATATGCACGTGTTTGATCAGGAAACCCATAACACTTGATGGGAGCAGGCAACGGCCACACTCGGCCAGGAGTCCTTATGAACTTGAAATGGTCCGAATCACAACTTAGATCATACTCATCACCGTTCGTCCCCCTTCGATGCATTGTGAACGAAGTATCTCCAAGTTTGTATAACATTTCCACGATTTTGGGCCGGTCCCCATTTCCCGTCACATTAGCTTTGAAGGCCATGTCATCCGAGGCAAACAATGGCGGAGATTCGGCTTCAAAGGGATTATCGATCAGAAGTTTCTCTAAGAGAGCCCACCTGAGGTACCAAGATAACGACTGCGATGAATCGTGTCGGTGGATGACTTCTTTGAATGATCCTAAATTTGCATATCCACTTCTATCATCGCCGAACACTAGCACCTGTGCTCGATCGGAAGATTCCACAGTCTGCTTGAGCATGAGCAGAAGTTGCAAGATGCTAGTCTTTCCAGAACTGTTTGCTCCAAATATTCCCGTGATGGGGGACAGTCGCATTTTGGGTATGTTCGCCCATGATTTAAAGTTCGTTACTCCGAGTTCGGTAATCATTGTGCCGCCTCCTTCACGCGCATCTGCACGGGCCCATCCGGTTTGTTTTCCACCTTGCCCATTCCGAGCCTCACCCCACCATCGCCTCGATCTTCTTCATGATATTCCCTAAATCCTTGCCATACTCCGGGGAGCCTTCGACCACGAGTTTGTTGTCCTTGATAGCCTCGACCATGTCAACCTGGCTCGTGAGCACCTGGAACGCGGCCTCCGTGTCGGAGAAAACCATCGTTATGAACGGGCGGCGTCGGGCGTAAAGCCCCTTGCCGGCCTTGGTTTTGCCCCTCTTGACGCGCAGCCATGCGTGCGGGCCGTCGGGCTTGACGGTCCACTGGAATATCCTATCAGGCATCTTCTCCGTGAACGCCCGCATGTCCTCATCCCCCCCCTTGTTCATCTGCGACAGGGCGGTGGTGATGAAGTAGAGCGTCATCTTGACCTTCAGGGCGCGGCCTTCAGCCGTCTTCGGAACCTTGGTCGGCAGAAGGATCGTCAGCCTGAGCATCAACGGCAGAAATGACACCAGCGTCGGCAGGCGGGAGATCATGCCCTTGATCTTCGGGAAGGCGACGCCGCCGGTCATCATGGCGTTGAACGCCTTGCTGTCTTTGAAGATGAAATTGATCGTCGGGTCGGGGTGGCGGGTGGGTTTGTAGCTCAGCTGCCCGTCCTCGAAAGCGAGGTGGCAGGCAAGCTCCGCGTCGTCCCTGATCTCAAACTGGACGACCTTGTTCCAGCCGCGATAACGGGCGGCGAACTTCTCGTCCTCAGCCAGGACGGTCTTCATAAGCGGCAGCGACGCCCTCATCAGGATGCGCGTCAGCAGGCGGTCTCGGTCAGGCATTCGGCGTCTCCGTATCCGGCGATTGTCAGGGGGGGGGATCAGAACTCGTCTTCCCAGTCCTCGTCCGCTTCAAGCTCCGTGCCCATGATCGCGTTTGCCGCCTCGATGATGCCATCGGCGTCAATCTTGTAATGGTTGTAGAGGTCGTCCGGGTAGCCGACGATGGCGAACTGGTCCGGAATGCCGAGCTTCCTGAGCAGGCACGACTTGCCGGTCTCCGCGATGACCTCCGCCACGGACGTCCCCAGCCCGCCGATCGTGCTGTGGTCCTCGGCGGTGATGATGCGGCGCGTGTCATGCACTGCGGAGATTATGGCATCCTTGTCAATGGGCTTGATCGTATGCATGTTCAGAACGCGCACGGACAGCCCGGCCTCCGCCTTGAGAACCTTGGCGGCCTCGACTGCGTGCTGAACGCTCGGCCCGCAGGCGATGACGGTCAGGTCGCTCCCGTCCGCCATCTGGATGCTCTTGCCGATCTGGAAGTCGTATTGGTCGTTCTCGTAGCAGCGCGGTTCGAAGCCCCGCCCGATGCGGATGTAGACCGGGCCTTCCCAGTCGCAGCAGGCGGCCACGGCCTTGGCCGTCTCAATGCCGTCCGCTGGAACGATGACGGTCATGCCCGCGAAGGAGCGCATGACGGAGATGTCCTCGGTGCAGTGGTGCGTCGTGCCGGCCTGTCCGAAGGAGACGCCGGAGTGCGTGGCGATGATCTTGCAGTTGAGCTTCTGGTAGCAGATGTCCGTGCGAACCTGCTCCGCCGCGCGAAGGGACGTGAAAACGGCGAAGGTGGAGATGAAGGGCGTGAAGCCCGCCAGCGCCAGCCCGGCGCCCACGCCGAAAAGATTCTGCTCCGCGATGCCGACGTTGAAGAACCGCTCCGGGTACTTCTCCCCGAACTTGCCGATCTTGGTGGATTTCGCCAGATCGGCGGTCAGCGCGACAATATCCGGACGCTCCCCGCCGAGCCTGGTCAGGACCGCGCCGTAAATCTCCGCCTGGGTCATGTGGTCGGCGTCGTAGACGGTGTATGTCAAGCCGGTTTCAGCCATTGTTCGCTCCTATGCCTTGCCGTAAGCGCGGTCAATCGAGGCCAGCGCCTTCTCAGCCATCCCGCTGTCCAGCCCGCCGTAATGCCAGGCCGCTTTGCCTTCCATGTACTCGACGCCCTTGCCCTTGACGGTGCGGGCAATGATCATCGTCGGGCCGCCGGTGAACGCTTTGGCCTTCTCGATGGCATCGCCTATCTGCGCGAAGTCGTGCCCGTCAATGCTGATCGTGTTCCAGCCGAAACTCTTCCACTTGTCCGTCAGCGGCTCCAACGCCATGACCTTCTCGGTCTCGCCGTCAATGCAGAGCATGTTGCGGTCGAGGAAGCCGATCAGATTGTCGAGGTTGAAATGCTTGGCGGCCATGGCGGCCTCCCAGATGCTGCCCTCGCCGCACTCGCCGTCGCCCAGGATGCAGTAGGTGCGCCAGGACGCCTTCTTAAGCTTCGCTCCTAGCGCCAGGCCGACAGAAATCGAAAGGCCATGACCCAACGATCCGGTTGAGGCGTCCACCCCGGGAACCTTCAGCTTGTCCAGGTGCATCCCGAAGCTCGATCCGGTGTGGTTGAAATCCTTCAGCAACTCATCCTTGTAATAACCGGCCTCTGCCAGAACGACGGCCAGACCGATGCCCCCGTGCCCCTTGCTCAGGACGAGCCTGTCGCGGTCCTCCAGGCCGGGGTTCTTCGGATCAATCTTCATGTAGTGGAAGTAGAGCGCCGCGAGGATGTCGGTCTGACTCAACGCCCCGCCGACGTGGCCTCCGCCCGCCCAGATCGTGGTCTGGATGATCATGCGGCGTATGCTCCAGGCCTTTTCCTTTAGTTTTACGATGTCTTCGTTGGAGAGGGGCACGTGGATTTCCTCAATGGTTGGTCAACATTCACGGGCGGTGTCGTCGGCCCGCCCCGGATGCAACATGACTAATCATAGCGAATACGCTCCCGCGTGTCGAGGCCATTCGGACTTGGGATATGGCATAAAGGAGGATTGACTGGCGCGCGGATGTTCCTGCGCTTGACCTTTTCGCGGTCTTCTGCTACTGCTTTGGGCATGGACGCGCACACGCTGAGAACGCTTGAATTCGACAAGGTCACGCGGATGTTGTCCCGCTACGCTCTGACGGCGGAGGGCAAGCGGCAGGCGGAATCCCTGTGTCCGTTCATGCAGGAGGAGGAGATACGCCGCCTGATCGCCGAAACCTCGGAAATGCGCCGCGCGATGGACGAGGGCCTGCGGCTTCCGCTGCGCGACGTGGAGGACGTGCGAGCGGAGATCGAGCGGGCGGCGGCCGGCGGGGGGCCGCTGGGCTGCCCGGAGTTGCTGGCAATCGCGTCAACGCTCAGGGCGGGGGAGGCGACGGCCGGGGCGCTGCTGAATCTGAGCCAGGACTTCCCATACCTTCGCGTTCTGGGGCAGAGCCTGCCCGCGTTCCGCACGTTGCGCGTATCCATCGAGGAGGCGATTGACCGCGGCGGCTTCGTCGCGGACACCGCGACGCCGCGCCTTTCGCGCCTGAGGAAGGACATCGCGCGGGTTCGCGCGAACATCAACCAGAGGCTGGCCTCCTATCTGAACTCCGCCGAAGTAAGGAAATACGTGCAATTTCCGAACGTGACCTTCATGCGCGGGCGTTCGGTAATACCCGTTATTTCCACGTTCAAGGGGCTCATTGACGGCATCGTCCACGGCACTTCGGATTCCGGAGCGACGGCCTACATGGAGCCGTCATGGATCGTGCCGCTGGGCAACGAGCTATCCTCGGCGATGAGCGCAGAGGCGGAGGAAATCCGCAAGGTCCTCTGGAAGCTCACGCACGAAGTCGGGGAGTCCGGGGCGGGCATTCTGCACTCTCTGGACGTGCTGTCGGACATTGACATGGCCTACGCCAAGGCCCGGATGAGCGACGCCTTCCGGATGTCCGCGCCGACGATCTGCCCCGGCACGGTCCTGCGCCTTCGGGGAGTCCGACACCCGCTCCTGCTGGCGCTGAGCGACGAGGCCCCGACGGGGGAAAAGGACGGAGTGAAGGCCCCCGACGCAGACCGGTTCGAGAAGGTCGTCCCGATTGACATTCACGTAGGAGACGATTTCCGGATCCTTCTGATCACAGGGCCGAACACGGGCGGCAAGACGGTGGCGCTCAAGACCGTCGGGCTGGCCTGCCTGATGGCGTGGGCGGGGATGCACGTCTGCGCGTCCGGAACATGCGAAATTCCGCTCTACCAGGGGATTTACGCTGACATCGGGGACGAGCAGAGCATCGAGCAGAGCCTCAGCACGTTCTCATCGCACATCAGTCGGATCATCGAGATTCTGCGGACGGCGTCGCGTAATACCTTCGTATTGCTTGACGAGCTTGGCGCGGGGACCGATCCGGCGGAGGGCGCGGCGCTGGGGCTTTCCATACTGGAGGAAATCCGCAGCCGCGAGACTGCCGCAATCGTCACGACGCACCTGGGCGATCTGAAGCTCTACGCCGGCTCACACTCCGGCGCACAGAACGCCTCCGTGGATTTCGACCTGGTCAGCCTGAAGCCGACCTACAGGCTTTCCATCGGCGAACCCGGCAACAGCAACGCGCTCCAGATAGCCTCCCGGCTGGGCATGCCGGACGAGATAATACGCATTGCCACTGAGTTCGCCGAGGGCGGGAAGAGCGACCTGGCACGGCACGTGGAGGAGATTCAGCGGGCGAGGCTGGAGCTGGAGGAGCGGCGGGAGAAGGTCGAATGGCTTGAGCAGGAGGCCCAGCGCTCGAAGGAGGAATACCGGGAGAAGCTGGACCGGTTGAAGGGCCAGGAGCGAAAAGGCGCGGCGGACGTGGCGATGCAGACGCGCGAGTCGCTGGTAAAGCTGATCGAACTGACCGACGAGCGATACGAGGAGCTTCGCAGCTCGCACAAGAAGGCGGCGGACGCGTTGAAGAAGACGCGCGACGGGTTGCGCAGCTTCCTCAAGAAGATGGACGGGGTGCTTGACGGAAGGCTTCCGAAGCGGGAGATCAAGGCCGGGGACGAGGTCTACATCCCGAAGATCAGGAAGTGGGGAGAGGTGGCGGCGGTTGACAGGCTGAGGAACAGGTACGAGGTCAAGGTCGGGAATCTCGACATGACGTTCGAGGCGGCGGACGTGACGCTCTGGGAGGACGAGAAGGCGAAGCGGCGGGAGACATAGATTCAAACGAGAACGTCAGCCACAGATGCGCGCGGATGAACACAGATGTTAAGAAATGTTAAGAATGAGGTTGGAATAAGAAGAGATGGAGTGGGCGGGAATAATGATTTCGGGTTACAATTCGTCATGGATGATAAATGATGCGTGAAAAGGAGGCGACAAATGCCAACTAAAGTCCAGGTAGTTTTCTACAGCACGTACGGTCACGTCTACCGCATGGCGGAGGCGGTCGCGCAGGGCGCGCGCGAGGTCGAGGGAGTCGAAGTTTCGCTCTTCCAGGTTCCGGAACTGATGCCGGACGATATTCTGGAGAAGATAGGCGCGAAAGCAGCGCGGAAGGCGTTCGCGCACATCCCGATGGCGGAACCTGAACGGCTTGCCGAAGCGGACGCGATAATCTTCGGCACGCCGACGCGCTTCGGGAACATGGCGGCGCAGATGCGCAACTTCCTGGATCGCACGGGCGGGCTGTGGATGAAGGGGGCGCTCATCGGCAAGGTCGGCAGCGTTTTCGCAAGCACGGCCACCCAGCACGGCGGGCAGGAAACCACGATCACGAGCTTCCATTCCACGCTGTTCCATCACGGCATGATCGTGGTCGGCGTGCCGTACTCGCAACAGGGACTGGTGAACATGAGCGAGATAACAGGGGGGACGCCATACGGCGCGACGACGCTGGCCGGCCCGGACGGATCGCGGCTGCCGTCTGAGAATGAACTGGCCATTGCAAGATTCCAGGGGAGGCACGTCGCCGGGATTGCGAAGAAACTGAGTTCGTAGACGCCTGCCAAGCGAGCATCCGTCCTACCTGTAGTACGCCCTGTATTTCTCCAGCGCGACGCAGATCGCCTCGATGGTTTCCAGCGGAACATCCGGGCCGCATTCCGCACTGATCCAAAGCCCGCCTTCGGGCAGAGAGAGCTTTTCCACAGCCTCGCGGATGTGCCCGTCAATGTCCTCCGGCTTGCAGAACGGGAACATCTGGCGGTCCAGGTCGAGGTTCACACAGACCTTGCCGCGGCATTCACGCGCCAGGTTGTCCAGCCCGTTGGCGCGAATCTGCGGGTTGACGACGTTGACTCCGCATTCGATCAGTTCGCTGATGATCGGGATGATACAGCCGTCCGTGTGCATGTAGACGGAACTTCCGGCCGCGTGGACGATTCCGTATATCTTTTTGAAACAGGGGGTGAGGTACTTGTGCCATTTGGCCGGGGAGATGGGCAGGGCGTGCTGCATCCCAAGGTCGTCGCCAAAGCCGACTATCTTCGGTAGTTTATTTTCGCACATTTTGCGCACCTCGCCGCAGTTGTATTCGCAGACCATGTCAATGAGCATCTGCAACTCGGGCGGCTCCTCGGCGAAGTCAACCATAACCTCTTCGAATCCGCGCAGGTAGAACAGGCGCATGTACATGAAGCCGTGCGGTAGCCCAGCTCCGGGGGCCGGGGGCTTGTATGTATGAACAGCCTCCCGCGTCGGGATGGGGTGGCCGACGCACATTGCGTCGCAGCCCTTGCGGATGTTCTTCCACTGGCAACCCCAGGCGTCGGTCTGCTCGCCCTCGACGTAAAGGCCGCTGACGGCGTCGAAGTCGCGGCTTCCTTTGGCGTATTCCCCGAAGATTATGGGATGCCGGCTGATGATCTCCTCAAGCTTTTCGCGGTAGCTGATCCACGTCGCGGGGAGAAGTCCCACGCCGATGGGGATGAACTCCGGGTGGTCGAACTCCATTGCCTTGATGCGGTCTTCGTGAGCGCCCATCTGATCCTCCGGGAGAAATGGCGAAGTCGTTGAGGTTCCGCGTGTGCGCGGCTTGCGGCATCGCCGCCGCGCCGCGCGCGCCTTACAAGTGCGGGTGCAGAGATGCTATTCCGCGGCGGGTGTTTATGCAAAGCAGATTTCGCGGGATTGGCTGTGGCGGAAACGGCTGGCGCTGGAGATACGGTTCGTCGTTCTGTTGACAAAGCCCCTCTGCGGCATATGATGACATCCGCTTGAAATCGGGCGGGAGCGCGCAGGGATCGCGTTCCCGCGCCCGGTTGCATCGTCATTTGCGCGAAAGGGGATTCGGGATGGGACTTGACCTCTGTTCCACGCTCAAAGGCTCGCTCCTTGAAGGATTCTTCCCCAAGGGCTGGGACCTGAAGAAGTTCGACGAAATCTGCGCACGCCCCGCCGAGCAGATCGGCGCAAGGGAGAAATGGTGGAATAAGAACTTCAGCCCCGTCCGATGCGCCTCTCTAGGCGATTTCGACACGATGATGGGCCATGAAATCGCGTTGCAGATATCGCAGGCGGCGAAGGACGGGAGGGAGGTCGCCTTCATCCTGCCGGTCGGTCCGATGGGCATGTATCGCTGGGCCGTCTTCTTCCTGAAGGAGTGGGGCGTTTCATGCAAGCACGTCCACGGCTTCAACATGGACGAATGGAGCGACGGGGAGGGCAACACGCTTCCGCCGGACAATCCGGGGGCGTTCCAGTGCGCAATGGAGCAGGCGTTCTACGGCCCGCTCGGAAGCCTGACCGTTCCAAAGAAGCAGCGGCATTTCGCTGTGCGGAATTCGCTCCCTAAATACCCGGGGCAGATCGAGTCGCTGCGCAAGGGGGGGGCGAAGCTGGTTGTCGTCTTCGGCGTGGGGCGCGTCTGCCACATCGCCTTCTGGGAGCCGCACTTCGCCGCCGAGTATGAGAGCCTCGACGCATGGAAGGCAGCGACGCACCGCCTGGGCGCGAAGCTGCATCCGCTCACCATCGAACAGAACGCAATCACCAGCTTCAAGAGCCGGACAACGCTCGTTCCCGCTTTCGCCAACACGATCGGCCCCGGCCTTTTCCTGAAGGCGGACGCGATCATCGGCGGATGCGACGGCACGCTTTCGCGCGGCATGACGTGGCAGGCCATGTCCTTCCGGCTCACGCTGCATCACGAGCCTTCGCCGTGGCTGACCTCCACCTTCATGCCCACGCTTCCGGGCAAACTGTTCTACCTTGACGAACTGGCCGGGCCGTTGGAGCCGGAATGCAATTGACGCAATAGAAGGCGCGGTAAGCAGAGCTTCGGTAAGCAAAGCCTCAGCGCTCCAAAAAGGGAGGAGGGTGCCGATGTTTCAGAAAAGCCTGTTGACGGACGGCGGCGTCGGGCAGATCGCCGAAGCGCTGGCAGTAATCCTCGAACGCATCGGGATCATGTGTCAGAATCGGGAGATGCTCGAAGCGCTGGAGCGTTGGGGCGCAAGGGTGGATCATTCCGCGCAGATTGCCTCTTTCCCGCCGAAACTCACGGCCCGATTTGCCGAGGAGCTTCGCTGGGAGTTCGCAAGATCGTCCGCTGATGACGCCCCCCGTTTCGGCGGAACGGAACCGCCCGGCGTCGGGACCCAGGTGGCGCAGTTCTTCCATGATTACCCGACCGGCGAACGGCGCAGGGGCAACAAGCGCGACTTCGTCTACATGGCGAAGCTGGGGGACATGCTGCACCGCGACGACGGAATCGGGCATTCGCTGCTGCTTACGGACGTTCCGCCGATAGTAGAGCCGCTTGAGGCCGCGATGCTGCTGGCCGAATACGCGCATCGCCCCGGCCCGGCTTTCGCATGGAACGTCAGGCAGGTTGATTACCTGATCGAGATGGGTGAAATCCTTGGAATCAAGGACTGGTTTTCACTCGGGGCGATCTGCTTCGCACACCCGCTCAGATTCGACAGGGACGTGGCCGATCGCCTGGCCATGATGGCGCGGCTGGGGCATAACATCGGGCTGACCTCGATGGCGGTTTCCGGCGCGACGGCGCCCGTCACGGTCGCCGGATACGTTGCAATGGCAGCGGCGGAGATCGTCGCAACCTGGATCGTAGGCAGGGCGCTCAATCCGAAGGTCGGGCTGGGCGGTTCAATGTGGGCGGGGACGCTGGACATGCGAACCGGGTCGGTCAGCTACTCGAACCCGGATTCGATGTATCGCGTCTTCGCGGTCGTGGAATTTCTGAGAAGGTGGACGGGGATCACGATTTCGGCAAGCTGCGGGGAGTACTGCGATTGCCGCGCTCCGGGAATGTATGCCGCGCTTGAGAAAGCGTACAAGTCCATGACAATTGCGGCATTCACGGGCAGCCATCCCGGCGTTGGCCAGGGCATGTTCGACAACGGAAAGACTATCTGTCCGGCGCAGTTGATCCTCGAAAGAGAACTGGTCGAGTCGCTCGGATTCCTCGGCGGCGCGGTCGAGGTTACGCCTGAAACGCTGGCGCTGGACACGATGCTCGAAATCGGTTTCGGCACGAAGCGCTACTACCTTGATTCGGATCACACGTTCGGGCATTTCCGGGACGCCCTGTGGTGTCCGCAGATAATTGACCGCAGCGGATGGAAAGGCGCGGAATCTGAACGGGAGACGATGCTGAAATGCCAGGCGAAGGCGGACGCCCTTGTCGCCGGCCATGAAATGCCGAAGGTTGACCCCGGCAAGCTGGCGGCGATGCGGAAAGTAGTCGAACGGGCCGCCCGCGAGTTGCAATGAGCATGATGCACGTGCTATTACTGCGTCCCCTCATCCGTCGGCCTCTTGGACCGCCACCTTCTCCCTGGGGAGAAGGGGAACCGCTTGCGGTGGATGAGGGGAAGAGAAAGGCCATCTTTGGCGCAGTTGCGCATGATGATCTGAATCAAACGATCCCGGAGGACTGACGATGAGCGATTTCTCAAAACGCATAACCCTCGGCGTGATGCAGTCTGCGCACAGCGCGATCAACGACGGGCCGTGGTGGGACTCGCTGCGCAAGTGGCGCGACGCCGGATTGCAGACCATTGACCTGCTCGATTACGTTGACTTGAGCCGCACGAAGGGCGCGAAATTGAGCGTATCCGATATCGCCAAACGGCTGCACGATCTGGGTATAGGCCTGCCCGTCGTCAGCGTCAGGACCGACCTGGTTTCCGGCGATGCGGCCGTCCGGGCAGATTCCCTTGACCGGATACGCATCGCCCTTGAGGGTTGCGAGCTTTTCGGCGCGAAAATACTTTTCAGCTATGGCGGGCAGCACACCAACGAGGGGCCGGAGGCGTTCACGCGCTTCGCGGACGGTCTGGACAAGGCATGTTCGCTGGCGGCGGAGTCGGGGATAGCGTTCACGATTGAGAACGCGGGAAAGCTCTGCGGCAGGGCCGAAGAGCTTGCAAAGATGGTCAAGACGGTCGGCGAGGACCGGTTGAAGGTGACGCCCGATCCGGGCAACTTCCTGATTGCGCGCCTTGACGCAGTGGCGGCCACGAAGCTGCTGGCGGGTTATTCGGTCCATTGCCACGTCAAGGACCTGCATGAGGAGGAGAACGGGGCGCATCCGCCGTACGAATACTGCAAGGTCGGCGCGGGGCTGACCGGGTGGGCCGAGATAATGCGGATTCTGGACAAGGCCGGATATTCCGGGATGCTGGAGTTCGAGCCGAGCGGCAAGGTCAAACCGGAACAGACGCCGGAAAACCTGGCCGCAATACGGGCGATGCTGTAGGGGCGCGGGAAGACGCGCCCTGCATTGGTGTAGGGGCACGTTGCAACGTGCCCCTACGCATACGAGATGCCGATGGGCAAGACGGAAACCGCCGAGACTTACCTGCGTCCGGAGATCATACAGAAGGTCTCCCGGCTCGATCTCCGGGCAAGGTTCATCGTGCAGGGCTTTCTTGCCGGGCTTCACAGCAGTCCGTATCAGGGCTTCAGCTCTGAATTCAGCGAACATCGCCGTTACGCCGTCGGCGACGATATCAAGGACCTTGACTGGAACGTCTACGCCCGGACGGACCGCTACTACATCAAGCGTTTCCACGCCGAGACGAACATGCGGTGCTACCTCGTTCTGGACGCCAGCGAGTCAATGGCGTACACGTATCGGCAGGAGTTCACAAAGCTTGATTACGCCATCTGCCTTGCCGCCTCAATCGGCTACCTGATGGTCCACCAGCAGGACGCCGTGGGGCTTGTGACGTTCGACGAGGAACCCACCGGCTTTCTTCCGGCGAAAAGCAAGCTCAAGCACCTTTCGGACATCCTCGGAATGCTTGCGCGGGCTCATCGGCACCGGAAGACCAACCTGCCGAAGGCGCTGCACAACGTCGCGGAGATCATCCCCAAGCGCAGCATGGTCATGATCTTCACGGACCTTCTGGCGGAGCCGGAGGCGGTTATCGAGAGCCTTCACCACGTCAGGTATCGCGGGCACGACGTCATCATCTTCCAGGTGCTTGACGAGGCGGAGGCGGGGTTCCCGTTCTCGCGCCTCACGCGCTTCGTGGACCCGGAGACGGGGGAGCACCTCGACGTGGACGCGCTGGCGATACGCGATTCCTACCTGGAGGAGATGCGGCGGTTCGTGGAGCATTACCGGCGCAAGTGTTACGAGGCGCGTATTGACTTCGTGCAGGTGGACACGAGCATGAGCTTTGATCGCGCGCTGCTGCCCTACCTCGCCAGCCGCAAGGCGCGGTTTTGAGGAAAGCGCCGCGCCTGCATACGCCGGCGCGTTCTTGCTTCGCTCGAACGCGCCACAGACTGTAATCCATCCCTGCTAATCCTTCTTCTGCCGCTTCTGCTTGAATCTTTCCGCGTAGGGATGAATAGGCGCGTTTGCGGCCGCTTTGCTCTTGATGAATTCGGTCTTCAATCCGTCCGGGCCGACCTTCACAACGGCAAAACCTCTCCATGCCGCCCCCGTTGGCGCCGGGGGCGGGAGCCTTCCCGACGCGCCGAGCATCATATACGTCGTCCCGAGCCGGTTGCTCTCAGCATAAAGATGCGAATGGCCAGAAAGGGCAAGCGCAACCTTTTCCTCCTCGCATACCTGCATGAATTTCAGGCATCCCGGGAAGAAGGCGTGCGGCCACCACCGCGACATCATGGTCGGATGATGATTGAACACGATCTTCGTCTTGTCCGTCTTCAGCGATTCGCGGAGCCAGTCAAGCTGCTTGTCCCCGATGCGCGTCAGGGAGGAGTCAACGCCGACAATGCGCAATGGGCCGTAATCGAAATAGAAATGCTCCCGGCCGAGGTATTGTTTGTACCAGACGCGCCCCATTTCGCCCATGTCATGGTTGCCCGGAACGCTGATGACCGGAAACGGCCTCCTGCGGATAAGCTCGACGTATTCCTGATACTCGTTCTCGTGCTCCTCCGTCATGTCCCCGGCGACGATGCAGAACCGGGGTTGGTACTGCTCCATCTCCTTGAACATCGGCTCGACGATATCCCACATCTTGTGCAGGTCGGCGATGGCGGTGAAGCAGAACTCCGAAGGAGGGGTGTCCTCCGATATTCGTTTGAGCATTTCCTCGTTGATTTTCGGGCCGGCGGCGATGGCGGCGATCTCCGCCTCGGTCATCTTGCGCGGCGGAACCGGTGGTTCGGATTTGGCGAAGGGCGGCATTTCCCCTGCGGGGCATTTGGCCCTTTCCGTTCCCTTGATCTTGCAGTTCTTGAGCGCGACCGTCCAGACTTCGGCGGTTCGGGGGGCGTCCTCGGCCAGCAGCGGCTCCAGCGACGCCTTTTCCAGGAACAGCATCTCCGCGTCGCCAGCGCGGATTTTCGCGTAGCTGAAGTCCAGACAGATTATCACGTCAATCGTGTCAAGAGCGTCGGGGGGGCAGTCCTCGTTCTCGATGAGCGGGATTTTCTTGCACGTGTTCATGTAAGCCCGCACTCCGCGAAGGACGGTGTCGCCGTCAATCAGGAATTTGAAGCGCAGGACGCGCAGGCCGCGCCTCGTGTTGGTTTCCGGTTCGATTTCGACGCCGCCGAATTCCAGCGCCTTTGCCCCTGCGCCGCCGTCGGGCCAGTCCGTAAGCTTCGCGCTCGGGGCGTGGGCGGCTAGCCGTTTGACAAGTCCCGACCAGAACGGCGGATAGAGCGGTTGCGCGAAGGAGGTCAGCCATTCGGTTCCGCCCTCGGAATCCAGGGCGGACATGATTGAATCCCCCCCCTTGTCCGATTTTCCCTTGCCCTCCTTGCCGCCCAGGGAGACGGATGCGGTCATGCCTTCCGGCGTTGACGTCAGACGCATAACCGGGCGCAGCGGACCGTAGAGCATGTTCTGGTCGAAGACGTTCTCCGCCTGCGCCATCTTCACGTCGCACTGCCATGACGCGGGGAACTTTGCGGCATAGGCTTCAGCGAAGGCGTTGGCGAAGGCCAGCGCTTCGGGGTTTCTCGTCTCATCGCAGAAAGCGCTTCCCGCGCACAGCGCCAGGATCAGCGCTGCCGCAATCAGGAATCGCGTTGATCGCTTCTTTGGCGTTCTGTCGGCTGAAACATTCAATCTCATGCTGTCGCTCCGGGTGTTGACAGTTTGCGGGCACCGCTCACTGGAACTCTTCCACATGTGATTCGGCGCATTTTCTCCCGCACTTGAGCTGTATTCAATCTACCGCTGTTTCCCATTTTATTCCTTCAGTGCGTTCAGCCCAAAATCTCTCTTGTATTTATCCCCATCCTTCGCGTCCCTCTGCGCCCTTTGTGGTTCAAAAATTACTCTCCGACGAGGAATGCGTCCCCGCCCTTCAGCCACGCTCCCATTGCCTTTCCGGGATTGAATTCGTACTTTCGCGGCAGGTCCTTTAAAGTCTCCGTGGATCCCAGTTCGCGGAAGATCGGATCCTTCGGGTCGAAGCGGTTGAACGTATAGATTCCGTCCACGCCGGCCTCCCATGCGCGCCACGCCTCCCCGCGCCAGACCTCGATGTTGCCCTTGCTCTCCGGCGCGCTGGGGCTGACGATGCGCGAACCGCTCAGGACGGCATAAACCGGAACATCGTATCGCTTCCCCAGGGCGACAAGGTTCTCCCACGGCTCCAGATGGAAGTAGCACGTGCCGGAGACGATGTCCACAAGGTCATCGGCAAGCCATTTCTCGACGTCCAGCCCGATGGCCTTCGCGTAGCCGAGAGAGTCCGGGACGCGGCAGGCAAGCATGACGGGTCTGCCGCGCCTTACGCCCTCGTCATCCACCATCTTCCGCACCCGCCTGAGCAGGTCGGTCATCATATCGCAATGCTCCTGCGTGACCGGATCGCCCGTCATCTGCGGTTTGAAGTAGACGGGATGGCGGAAGAAGTCAAACTCCAGACCGTCAACGTCATATCGAGTACAGACGTCCTGAAGGATGCGGAACACCTTTTCGCGGACTTCGGGCAGGCCGTAGTTGACCGCCGACCATCGCCTGCCGCCGTACGGGAATTTGTCTTCCTTCGTCCCCATGAGCAGTTCGGGATGATCCTTCTTCCACTGGCAAAAGAGATGGGGATCGGCTGAATCGTGCGTGTCGTTCATGCGCATGGACCAGAAACACTCCATGCCGTTGGCGTGGCAGAAGTCCGCCATGATCGTCAGCGAATCGCGTCCGGTCTTGATGAGTTCGTGCGCCCAGTCGTCCACGCCCCGGTCAGCCATCGCGCGGAGTTCGGTCTCCGCGCTGTGATGCGTGTATGAGTTGAAGACGCCCGTGCAGTAGAAGATTGCGTCAACCTGGGAACCGAGGAGGGGTGAAGTGCGTTTGCTCAGGAAGTTTTCGGGGGACTTGTCTTTCTCCGGTTCTTTGCTCCAGGAGTCGTTGCCGTCGTTGTTCATGATGATTCGGCGTTTGCGATGGGCCGCCGCCTTCCTGAGTTCTTTCTTGTCGGGAGATTTGGCGATCTTCATGGTCGAGTCGTTCGCGCGATCCGGCGAATTATTCTGTAGATTTCCGTCGGATTTCTGTGGCGCGCAGCCGTAACCAAACAGTGTCGCGAATAAAGCGGCGGCCATGACAAATCGCATTATCATTTTCACGCTCCTTCCCACAAGAATGAGGGGCGATAGTCAACACGAAGACGGGCATGGCTTGCGCGTCTGCAAATCGAATTGTATTGACTTGCCGGAATCATTTCACCATTCTTGATCCTGAGGCTTGCGGCAATTGAGCCACCCCGAACCGGATACAACTTTCACCATTGCGGAATGATCGAGATGAAGCCACACAAAAGAAACGCCCTTGCGTGTCTTGCTCCGTGCCTGTTTCTGCTGACGGCCTTTGCCTGCGCGGGCGAAAGACCTCAGGCCCAATCCGCCGTCGCGGAGAAGCAGGACGCCGCCCGGACAGTAATCTCCCGGCTGCGCGATCCCAACGCGAAAATCAAGTGGCCATCAGGCCATAGGGGCGACCGGGACGCTGGGCCGGACAACAGCGTCGCAGCGATTGAATCGGCGGCAAAGGCGGGCTGCCCCCTGATTGAGATTGATATCAGGACCAACAAGAGCGGCTCGATGTTCCTGTTTCATGACGGGGAATTCAACGAACGCAACTTCTCCGGCCCGAAGGAATGGATCGGGCGGGACACATGTTCCCTGACCGACGCCGAGATGCCGCAGTTCTGCCAGCCGGGGCATCCCGGCCTGCGGATACTCTCGTTCAAGGAAGCTCTCGAAATCGTGAAGCCGTATGACACAGTCCTGCAACTTGATCTTAAGAATGAGTCCCCCAAGCAGGCTGACGCTTGCGTGGCGGTGGCTCGTGAGTCCGGACAATCGAATCAGATTCTCATCCAGTGCCAGTTGCCGTCCACGCTGTCGCATCTCAGGGGCAAGCATCCCGACATCGCGGTTCTGTCCCGCTGCAGGTCGAACATGCACGTCCGCATGTCCTTCAAGTACAAACCGGAGATCATCCAGATTGACGAGGACTGGGCGACACCGGAGCTTGTCAGGGAAATTCACGAGCATGGGTCGAAAATCCTGGTCAAGAGCATGGGGGCGGACACGGACCTGCCGGCGCACTGGGACAAGCTCGCGGAGCGCGGGCTTGATATTCTCATGACCGACCATGCCGCGAAGATGAGCGCGCATATGGGGCTTGGAAAGAAGTAGTGATTACGATCCCCGGCAGGCAAGACGCTTGCGCAACGCCTCAGATCAGCGGCTGATGTCGCTCACCCGGGATATTCCTTCAGTTTGACAATGTGCCGCTGCATTGGGATAATAAGTATGCAGACATTTTGAAGGGAGGCTAGCTAATGAAAATCAAGTCGGTCAAACTGGCGGCGATGATGGTCGTCCTTGTCGGCCTGTGCCTGCCCCTACGGGCGGCAGAATCGAAACCCCTGTTGATCCGCCTCATATATTCCAAGACCAAATCCTTCTACCTCAAGGTCGAAGGCGATCAGTTGAGGATGGCGGAGACGAAGGAGGGATTGGACAAGGCTGAACCGGTCAAGGTTACAAGCTCCAACGCAAGCCGAGGCAATGCTCACAAACAGTTTCCGAAGGTAAAACTTCCGGTTCCCGCAGGAGAACTGGCAAAGAAACTCGGCATAGGCGGAAAGGACAAGGAAACGCCCGAAGACGCCGTCGCCATGAACGTGGCGCTGGTCATAATGGAGAACCCGACGGGAATCTTCGCCATTGCCAACACGTCGGTCGAGGCAAAGTGGTCCAAGGAGCCAGGCAAAGAGGATACATGGGTATATGACTGGACAGTCTACGGGCGAGGGACGGCGCGTTCGACAGAAATTCCCGTGCCGCTGCCGGACATAAAGGCCCCGACGCTGGAGATTGTCGCCCAGCCAAAATCAGGCGGTAATGTGGGCATAGGGCTGCATTTCCGCTCCGGCAACGCGCAGCTATCCGGCATCAGAAAGAACGGCGACGTCTCGAAATTCAGCATTGTGATTGAGACCTTGCAGGGCAAGGAGGTCAGCCGGGCAGAGGGTAACAGCGACGACTTCGGCTTTAGTTGAGGGGGCGCGCCCTGCTACTCCGTGCGAGTGGCCCCAAAAAACACGTATGAAATCAAGGCAAGCATTGACGCCGGTCCGCTGGGTTCCCCGGTTGAAGCGAAGAAGCGGGTCGAGGTTCGCTGATTTCTTTCCTGGACTGCCGGATTCGATTTTCCGCGTTACATTACCCGCCGGGAGTGGATGGGTTCTGGTGGATCTCGCCGGGCTTCAAACCCGGTGTGGGGCTCTAATACAGTCCTTGGTGGGTTCGATTCCCACACGCTCCCGCCATTCTAATCCTGCTTTCCGGAGTGTTCCGGCAGGCAAACTCTCGCATTTGGGCGGATAACCATGGAACGTGAACCCGACATGGGAAAACGCAACGCCCTGCTTCGAGGTCTTCCCCGCGTGGATGAGTTGATGGAGCATCCCATCCTTGCCGGCGTCTGCTCCTCATGCCCCAGATCCATCGTTCGTTCCGCCGCGCGCCATGCGCTTGATGAAATCCGTCAGGCGATCTCAACTGGCGATGTGAAGTCCGTCCCTGACATAAACGATCTGGCGCGGCGGGCGGAATCCCTCGCGTCATCGGCGTCCGCCCGCAGCCTCCGGCGCTGCGTGAACGCAGCCGGGATAATCCTGCATACCGGGCTTGGCCGCGCCCCATTTTCGGAGGAGGCAACAGAAGCGCTGGGCGAGGTGGTCGGGGGATACTGCAACGTCCAGAGCGACATCCGCTCCGGGGACAGATCGAACCGCGAGACGCACGTCGAGGGCCTTTTCCGCGAGATCACAGGCGCGGAGGCCGCGCTGGTCGTCAACAACAACGCCGCAGCGACGGTGCTTGTCCTCAATTCCCTTGCAGCGGGGAAGGAAGTCGTTGTATCCCGCGGGGAGATGGTTGAGATCGGCGGCTCATTCCGCATCCCGGATATCATGAAGCTGGCCGGGGCGCGCCTGGTCGAGGTCGGATGCACTAACAGGACGCACTTGAAGGACTACGAGAAGGCCGTCGGCGAGAATACGGCGCTTCTGCTGTCGGTCCACCAGAGCAATTATCGCATAACGGGGTTCGCGTCCCAGGTTGGAATTGCCGAAATTGCCGCGCTGGCGAAGGCAAGGGGGATATTCTGCGCCCACGATCTCGGGAGCGGCGCCCTGTCCGACCTGCGGGAATACGGTCTTCCGTATGAGCCTTTTGTAAAAGAGAGTCTGGCCGCCGGGGCGGACGCCGCCCTGTTCAGCGGGGACAAACTGCTCGGCGGGCCGCAATGCGGGGTGATTTTAGGCAGGGGCGAGATCATAGCAAGAATGAGGAAGAATCCCTTCTACCGGGCGTTCCGGGTATGCAAACTCACGCTGACCGTGCTTGAATCCACGCTGCGCCTTTTCCGCGATCCCGACCGGCTGATCGAAAGGCATCGCGTGATGAACATGCTTTGCCGAAAACGGGACGAATTGCGCGAGGAGGCCGAGGCGTTTGCGGGGGACATCAGCGAAACCTGCCGGGGCGTCTTGCGCGCGGAAGTCCGGGAGGACGAATCGCAGGTCGGCGGCGGGTCTCTTGCCGGGCAGGGGCTTCCCACAAGCGTCGTGTCCATCAATTCATCCCTGATCACATGCGAGGAGTTGGCTGAAAGGTTACGTATGCGCGAAACGCCCATCTTCGCCAGGATTCAGAAGGACGCCGTCCTGCTCGATCCGAGAACACTCCTGCCGGGCGAGGAGACAATCATAATCGAAGCGTTGCGCGAGATATCGGAATCAGTAAAATCTGCCCAGAGATGAATATCGCCAGACACGTCGTATTCGGCACGGCCGGGCACGTTGACCACGGCAAATCCACGCTCGTGACCGTCCTTACGGGAACCGATCCCGACCGCCTTGCCGAGGAGAAGGCGCGGGAGATGACGATTGACATCGGTTTCGCCTTCCTCCCGCTGAAAGGGCTGGAGAACGAGGCGGCAATCGTTGACGTTCCCGGGCACGAGATGTTCGTGCGGAACATGGTTGCCGGAGCCTCGGGTATTGACGCGGCCATATTCGTAGTCGCGGCGGACGAGGGCGTAATGCCGCAGACGATCGAGCACCTTGATGTTCTCAAGTACCTCGGTGTTCCAACCGGCGTGATCGCGCTGACAAAGTCAGACAGGGCCGACGCCCAGCGGCTCGCGCGTTCCCGCGATGAGATAACAAAACTCGTCAAAGGCACGTTCCTTGAGAAGGCGAGCATCGTTTCCGTTTCCGCGGTGACGGGGAGCGGTCTGGAAGAATTGCGCGCTGAGCTTTCGCGGCTTTCCGACGCGATCCGCGCGCGCCCGACCGATGGCATCTTCAGATTGAACATTGACAGGGTGTTCACGCTGAAGGGAGTGGGGACAGTCGTGACCGGGACGGTCAGGAGCGGAAGGCTATCGGTCGGCGAAACTGTCGCCTGCCTGCCGCGCAAATCGCTTTTCCGGGTCAGGGGCCTTCACTTCAACAACGCGCCAGTCACGACCATCATGGCTGGGCAGCGGGCCGCGCTGAACCTGGCTGATGCGGCCAAGGACGACATGCAGAGGGGCGACGCGCTGGCCACGCCGGGGGCGCTTGAGCCAAGCCTGATGATTGACGTCAGGCTGACGCTTTCAGGCAAGTGCCGCCAACCGATGAAGCAGCGGACCCGTGTCAGGATTCACCACGGAACGCAGGAGGTTATGGCCCGCGTGGTGTTCCTGGAGGCCGATACATTATCTCCGGGCGAGTCCGGACTGGCTCAGTTGCGCCTGGAAGCTCCGATAGTTCCATCGGCCGGGGATTTGTTCGTCGTCCGAAGTTACTCGCCCATGTTCGTCATCGGCGGTGGAAATATCGTTGATCCACACCCCCCGAAAAGACGCAAGGCATCCGGCGGGGAAGACGTTGCGGAGCGGGAATCGCTGCCGATCGAAGAATTACTCATCGAGGCGTTGGACCGGGCGGGCGCGAGGGGCATGAACCTGGCTGACATAAGGATCGTCTGCGCCCTGCCGGAAGAACAGCTTCAAGAGATAATGCGCGAATTATCAGACTCCGCAAGGATTCAGTCCGGGCGCCGCGATCTTTGGTTCAGCACGGGAGCCGTGTCCGCAATGGCGGAAGCCGCGTTGTCCTCACTTGCGTCGTTTCACAGGAAGGAGCCGGCGCGGGCATGGATCGCGCTCAACAACGTGATTTCCGCCGTCGCGCCCCTCCCGGAGCATCGCGAGTGCCAGCGGCTGGCAATCGAGTCACTCAAGGAGAAGGCGGCCATCGAGCTTCGCGCGGACAAGCTCAGGCTTGCCAATCATAAGCCCGCGTGGTCAGGACGCGACGCAACGATTCGATCTGCAATACTGGAAGAGTTCAAGCGATGCGGGCTTGGCGCGCCGTCGCCGTCCGCGACGGCGGAAAAACTCGGATGCGCCGAGAAGGATTGCCGCCGCGTCATGGACGCCATGCTGGATTCCGAGGAGCTTGTCGCGCTGGACAGAGATATCTTCGTCCTTCCAGACGTCCTTGCGCGGAGTAAAATGCTCGTGGTTGAACACCTAGAGAAGAACGGAAGGATGACCGTAGGTCAATGCCGCGACATGCTTGGCGCGTCGCGGAAGTACCTGCTCCCGTTGCTTGAAGGGCTTGACCGCGAGGGCGTTACCGCGCGCGAAGGCGATTTCAGGACCTTGCGCAGGAAGAAGAGCGCGGAATAACGCGTAATGTAGATCAGGAGATTAGCCATGCGTGCAACTGTAGGGTGGGCGCTTGCGCCCGCGCTGGCAAACGGAGCAGCCATGATTCTGGCGGCAATCGTCGGACAGACGGCTGTCGCCGAAACTTTCGAGCATATCGGGCAGCCCTGCCGGGGCTTCCAGGTACTGGCGGGCCGTTGCGTGAAGGACCGCAAGAGCGACCGCGAATGGTTCGTCCTGACGAACATGAACGAGACCAGCGGTGCGGAACTAATCTTTATTGATACGGTCAAGAATGAGGGGGCCGTCTATCAGGCCCCCGCCGGCGCGGGATCGTGGGCGCTGAACGAAGTCCCCGGCGACCGCCTCGTCGTGGGAACCTACTACGACGGCGTGTTCATGATCTTCGACCTCAACCAGATGAAGTTCGTCAAAGTCGCGAAGTTCGAAGGCGAGAGTTACATCTGGAATCTTGCGATGGGCGGCGACGGACGCCTTTACGGCGGCACTTACCCCGGCGGCAAACTCGGCGCGCTTGACCTGACGACCTACGCGGTCGAGGACTGCGGCGCTCCGGCCCCGCCGAACCTTTACCTGCGCCAGGTCTCTTCGATGGCGGACGGGCGTCTCCTTTGCAGTCTGGGGACTGAGAAGCCTGTCATGCTAATCTATGATCCCGTGACAAAAAAGTTCTCTGATGTGCCGGAGCAAATAAAGGGCGCGGCTACGGGGTGCGTGTGGGACGGATATTTCATTGCCGGATCGCGCGTCTGCAAGGGGCCGGAACTGACAGTCGTTGATCCGCCCCCGTTCCCAACACCGCCGAAGGACAAGGGCGCGTGGTACGTTGACTCCTACATGAGCGGGAACGGTCTTCTTGTCCTGCGCCAGGGCAACGCGATCTATCTCTTCCGCAAGGGTGACAAGGAATTGACCTTCGTGTCGGACATTGACCTTCGCGGCGGTCGGACGCTGGCCTGCAACAGCAGGAACGAGGTCCTCGGCGTCCGGGGCCAGGAATATTTTGTCCTGAAACCCGGCGACGCAACCCTCAATCTGATTCCGATTCCGGCGCAATCCGGTCCGAGGCCCACGCTCTTTCTACGGGCGGACGGCAGGGGCAGAATCTGGGGCGGTCCGCACTTCGGCCAGACCCTTTTCTGGATCGCCCCAAAGACCGGCAAGACCGTCAATACAAGCGTCGTGTGCGATTCGGGGGGGGAGGTCTATGACGCGACCTTCGTCAACGGCGTCGCTTATGCGGCGGCCTACGCTGGCGGGGACATCGTCCGCTACAATCCGGACGAGGCATGGGACCAGTGGAACGGGAAGAATCCCCGTACCATCGCGCGCGTCAGCCCGGCCTACATCCGGCCCACGGGCGGGATCGTCACCGGCCCGGACGGGAGGCTCTATTCCGGCTGGATGGCCAAATATGGCGCATACGGCGGCGCGATTGCAATCACCATCCCGGACACCGGCGAGAACATCCTGATCGAGAATCCGCTTGGCGAGCAGGCGATATCAGGAGTTGACACGGACGGCAAGAGCATCTTCGCCGGAACGTGTGTCGGGGCTAACGGACTTCCCGACAAGAAGGGGGAGCCGGTCCGGTTCGGCGTCATCAACGCCGCGACGAAAGAGGTGACCTTCAGGAAGGAATTCCCCGATGAAGGGCGCGTCGGCCCGGTCATCCGGGACGTGAAGACCGGCCTCGTGGTCATCGCCGCCGGCGGGGACATTCTCATCTTCGATCCGGTGAAAAACGAGTTCGTAGAGCCGGCAAGCGATGACGTCCCGGGCGTCGGAAGCTACAAGTTCGCCGGGAACGGCAAGGGGCTGGTATTCTACGGCAGCGGGAAGGACGTCATGGAGCTGAATCTTGAAACGAAGCAGTTCCGGCAGATGACCGAGCTTCCCGACAACGTCACGAACGTGACGGTTGATGAAAATGGGACGGTCTATGCGTCGTGCGGGAATGATGTCTACAGGTTGAAATAGGAGCTTGGGACTCGACAGTCAAGGTTCGCCCTGAGATGCAGCCCGCTTGCTTCAAGCGAACGCCTAAGGTAAATAGGACTTGTCATTAAGCGTTCAAATCTTCCACATTCGGACATATCCTGCTGTTGGCGAAGGCGGCTACGGCGTCTCAGCCTGAATCTCCCTCAATTCCCGGCAATATGACAACGACGCGCCATCATGGACGATGAAGTATATCTTCGCAAACCGGCGCAGCGCCGAGTCGCTGAAACTCAATTCTGCGGTATGGAATCCGTCCGGGTCTTCCGAGCGCGTCATTGTCACCGTGAAGTCGTCATTGCCGAAGACCGGTCCGAAATTCGTCGCCTGAGAGGGACAGAAGAAGAATCGCCGAAGCTTCAGGACGACCTTGTTTGCTCCCTTTCGGCTGATTTTGCATTCCGGCGCAGCGTCACTCCGCATGGGGTATGAAACGAAAAGGCCGTGTCCGACGCACCGACCGCCGGTCCATATCCTGACGGCGGGGGCCATCGTGTTCTCGAAAAGCCCGTATCGCTGATCCACCGGAACAAGAAGAAAGACTATCAGCGTCGGTTCGCTTGCCGATGCGCTTATCTCGACGACCTTGCGCTTGACCTCGTTGCGTTTCTGCTCGGCTTTAGCGTCGAGACGTTCGACATGCGCCCAACGGGCGTAATGCAGGATTGAGAAACCGGCGTGTAGCGCCAGCATTGACGCCGCCGCAATGATTCCCAGACTGCGGATGAGAGGCGGAACGGCAATCTTCCGGCTGAAGAATGCCCTGAGACTTCCGGTGATAAACACAGCGGACAGCAGGGCGGGCAGGAGCAACTGCGGCGGGTCAATGCCGCCGATGTAGCCCGGGCCGACCGCCAGATAAACCGACACGGGGAGAAGCAATGTCCTGGCGCGCGTCCTGCCGCCGACGGCAGCGAGCGCGATTACCGCTATAAACAATGCTGTGAACGCGGGGCTGATCCCCGCCGGGGCCTCGCGAACCAGTCCCGATGCCGACGCGGGAATTATCAAGAGCGACGATGCGAAGGTTGACGCCGCTTTCAGAAGCAGCGGGGCAAGGCCGGCCTCAGCCGGAATATGGCTGTAGTTGCCGAGGCTGCCGCCGTAATAGGCCATGCGTATCAGCAGATAGCCGATTATGACCAGAACATAGGCGATCCATGCCTTCCATGTCTTCCCCGGCGACCTTCGGGACGCAATGTCCAGACATGCGGCCAGCACGAGCATCGCCGCGCCGTTCTCCCGGCATGACAATCCCGCAGTCAGCCAGAAGACTGCGAATGCCACGTTCCGTATTCTGCCGGTCCGCGCCCATTTATCATGCGCTATCGCTCCCATGCAGGCGAAGGCTGCGGCGGCTATGCTTTGAAATTCGCACGCCGGCAGCGTCATCACGAACTGGACGTTGTAATTGACAATAAGGAGACATGAACAAACCGCGCCAAGAATGGAGGCGTTTAAGCTTGTGTCCGCCGGACACAAAAGGCGATTTGCGACTGGAATGGCGGCGTAGGCAAGCCAGATAAGCAGGAGGAGCTTCAGTAGGCGATAGCCCTGTCCACAGTTCCCGAAGAGCGCCCATCCGAGCTTGAAGAACCAGACGTTGCCGGGGCGGAATACGTCGCTGCCGTCTTGTTCGATGTCCCCGCGCCAGTCCTCGGTCTGAAGCAGGTTTTTGAGCGTATCCGGGCCGATGAAGAGGGTATGCCAGGGGCCGGAATCAATCGCCCGGGCAAGGCAGGCGTAATCATCCCCGGCCAGGTCATAAGCGACGGTTCGACCGTAGAGAATCAGGCAAAGGATGGCTGGGGCGCAGAGGACGGATACTGCGCGGAAGGGATTGTTACCCGATTCGCGCGCGGCAGGCGAATGCGGGATGGAGTCCGGCGTTTTCTCCGATATTCCCATCAACGGGTTCTTGCTGTCGGTGTTTCAGGATTGATCTGCCGCAGCGGGTTGGAAGCGATTGCCTCACTCGTTGCGGTGTCTGCCGTAAACAGCGCCTAATGTACACCGTATCCTATACTTGGCAATCATGTTCCAGACAAGCGCGAATCGGAAGGCAATGTCCGGCATGTGCAACTGAAACTGCCGTTTGAACAGGAGAGGCTATTATCGGGAAAGACGATCAGCCGTGAAAAAGAAAGGCCCCGGAGATCCGGCGACCTCCGGGGCCTTGGGGTGAATGCGGCCTGAAATACGCGCTACTCCATTGACAGTTCGTTCAGCTCAATGTCTCTGAGGACATCCCTGATCCTTGAATCGTCCGGATCCTCGTTTGATGCGGTGAAAGTTCCGCCTGCGAAGTAGTGAGTATCGCGGTCCGCTCCTTCGTCATCCTGCTCTTCCGCTGTCTTGCACTCCAGGCACAAAGTCGCGAAAGGCAGGGCTTCCAGACGCGCTTTTGGTATCCGCTTTCCGCATCTCTTGCACTTGCCGTATTCACCCGCCTTTATCCGTTCAAGCGCGCCTTCGATCTCCTTCAATTCCCTGTGCTCCATCTCGGCCATCGTTGCCGCCATGTCCTCGCCGTAACTGTTGTTGGCAAAATCAATGGACTCCGACGTCTTTTCTCCCGCTGCGTCGCGGCAAATCCGAATCTGGCCTTCCATGTCCCTGATCAGGCGCTTCCTGATCCCGTCCAACATCCTGCGGTACTTCGAGTAGGTGGTCCGTTTCATCCTGGCACCTCCTTCCATGGGGCAAGCCATGTTATCCTTAAGCAAACCGCGTGCCGTTCCGCTTAAGCCTGCCCGCCGAAACGTTCCGATTCACTGTTGTTTCATAAGTCGTTGCATATGAACCGCCTATGTTGAACCGGCGCATTTAGTCCACATAACGCCCCTTTCACGGCATGTGTTGATTACTGCAACGGAGTGGCTCCTTTGAGCCACCAGTGTATGATTCTGATACACCAATGGCATCTCGTGTATGGCATCGCTGCAACCTGTTGACCTCCTTGCGCGTTCCTGACATTGCTGAAAATCCGGCAGATTCGAACCTATTCGGACGGAATATCGCAACGTCCGTTTGACCCCGCTTGGCTTCGCAATACAATATGTGCCATTCGGTTCCGGTCGGGCGGTTGACTGCCGGGCACGAGGGCGTCTGCGCCTATGCGGGAACACTCTCGGATTCATATTGACACGCGCCAGTGCGGACGCCATTCCGGCGTCACGCTCCGGGCCTTCATCGTCGGCCTGCTGGGCGTCATATTCGTCACAGCGTACACCCCGTATAACGACTACGTTCTCGGCAATACATTCTTCGTCGGAAATCACCTGCCGCTGGGCATCATCCTTCTGATGACGCTGCTGGCGATCATGCTCAATTCCGTCGTGAAGCGTTTCTTCGAGGGGGCGCACTTCAGTTCGTCCGAGCTGATCGTGGTTTTCTCAATGATGATGGCCTCGGCGGGCTTTGCGACGGCCGGACTTCATCGCTACTGGGCAAACGGACTTGCGCTACCCTTCTACCTGACCGATACGGTGCGCCCGACGTGGACCAAGCTAGTCGCGCAGCTTGATCCGCGCCTCTTTCCCTCGACCGATCCGACCGAGAGGGTGATCGAGGGTTTCGCGCGCGGGGACGTCTACTTCTATCGCGAACCGGCGTTATGGGGGCCGTGGATCCGCTCGATGGCGGTCTGGGCGGTCTTCCTGCTGCCCATGTTTGTCGGCTTCCTCTGCGTCTGCATAATCGTTCGCAAACAGTGGGTCTACAATGAGAGCCTGACCTTCCCGCTGGCGCAATTCGGGCTGGAGCTTGTCCGCGAGCCTGAGCCGGGGCGGCTGTTCAACGACTTCTTCCGCAACCGGATGATGTGGCTGGGCATGTCGGTGCCGTCGCTGCTGTTCCTGCTTCACGGACTGGCGCAGTATTACCCGAAGGTTCCGGAGGTGAAGCTGGCGTGGCAACTCGGCGGTCTGTTCAACGAACATCCGTGGAGCCTGGTCAACCAGGCCGTCTACAACGGCCAGCTTTATCTTTCGATGGTTGCCATCGCCGTCATAATCCCCGCGGACGTGGCGTTCAGCATATGGTTCTTTTTCATCTTCGTATGCCTGACGGACGCGGCGCAGTTCTGGATCGGGCTGCCCTGGCGCGATGAGCCGCGCGTGGCCCAGCACATGGGCGGTTACCTGATGGTGATGTTCACGCTCATTTACGCGGGACGGACATACTTCAAGGAAGTCGCGCGGGCGTCATGGGACATTATCCGGTTCCGCAGGCCGGCGAAGGAGGGGGAGCAGGGCTGGGCGCTCATTACGCTGATTCTCTGCTGCGCTTTGTGCTGGGGGTGGCTCTGCGAATACGGCATGGGGTGGAGGGGCATGGGACCGGTCTGGGCGTTGATGCTGGTAGTAATGCTGATGGCGATGAACATCGTTGCGGGCCGGGTGATAGCCGAGGCGGGGGTCACGCTTTTCCAGCATCGCTGGTGGCCGGTTCACGCCTGCCTGTCCATCATCGGCATCCGCGTCATGGGTCTGAAGGCCGTGATGATGGTTGCTCTCATGACGCTGGTGGTCGGGCATGACCTGCGCGAATGCCTGCTGCCATACCTTCTGAACAATACGCGCATGGCCGAGGCGTCCGCGCGCATCCAGCACAGGCGCTATACCGCGGCAATCATCGTTGCCATGCTCGTCTCGATCTTTTTTGGGGCGGTCGTTCATCTGGGCATTGATTATTACTGGGGGCCGAAGCGCCACGAGCATTGGGCGCTTTTCAACTCCTTCAACTACATCCTCGGCAGCGTCCAGGGCCATGAGCGCACGCCCCTGCCTGTGGCGCGGAACGTCATGCACTTCACCGGCGGCGCGGCGCTGGTCGCGTTCCTGAGCTTCATGCGCGGCAGGCTGGCGTGGTGGCCTTTCCATCCCATAGGATTCATCATGGCGCACACGTGGCCTGCCTCGATCATGTGGCCCTCGATCTGCCTGGGATGGTTTATAAAGTTGAGCGTGATGCGCTACGGCGGGTCGAAGACCTACTACAAAATCAAGCCTGCCCTCTACGGGGTTCTGCTGGGCGAGTGCATGATAGGCGGCGTCTGGATGATTGTGACGGCGGTTCTTTTCTGGCTTGGAAGAGAGCCTCACCGGATAGTATTGTTGCCGCTGTAAAAGCGCAGCATGACACCCATCCGCGTATGACCGAGCCGAACGCGCTGAATGACGCGAAGCGAAGAAGAATTAATTATGCGCGCGCCTTTCCAAATCCTTGTCCTGCCGTTCCGGGGAAATCCACCAACGGTCGAATACGCCGTCTTCAGGAGAAGCGACGGTAGCTACTGGCAGTTCATCGCCGGCGGGGGCGAAGACGCCGAAGCGCCGATAGAGGCGGCCATTCGGGAGGCGTGGGAGGAGGCGGCCATCCCCCGGGACGAGCTATTTTTCCCTCTGGATTCGCGCAATACCGTGCCCGTGCTGGAACTTGCGGGGCGACTTCTCTGGGGGCCGGATGTCCTTGTTGTCCCGGAATACACATTCGGCGTTCGCGTTGACGGCATCGAATTGAGAATATCGTCCGAACATACGGAATATCGCTGGGCGGATTACGAGACCTGCCGGCAAATGCTCCACTGGCGCAGCAACATGAACGCTCTGCATGAGTTGAATCACCGTGTTCTGAATGCGATGATTCCCCGCTGAGACTGGGCTGATATCTGGATCGAATTATCCTGATACTCTCAACGCGCCTTCCGCAAGACTCGAGCCTCGCCGGCGACATCCCATGTCGCTGACGCTTGACTGCCATTGCTTATTGGCCTACTATGTAGTTAATCAATGCTATTAGCCAATCGGAGGACGCAGATGATTCGCCCATACAGGAATAGGCCGCCGGCTGGTGTTTGGTTGTCCATACTGCTCTTGATTTTTGCGCTGGGCGCCCCGGAGGCATTCTGCGCCAAAGAGGATGACGCTCGCGACGCGCTGTTCAGGGCCGCTGACCAGTTGCAAGCCCCTTCCCCGGTGCAGCGCCGCGCAGCGGTCGAGCAGATCGGCAAGATCGGGCCGAAGGCAAAGGAATATGATCCTAGAATCTGTGAATTTATAATCGTTCTCATCGCAGAAGAAGATGTAAAGACGAAAATTGCCGTTCTGAACACACTGGCCGCAGTCGGTCCCGACGCCGAGCAGTGCAAAGCCATAGCGGGGGCGTTGAACGACCCGAACAAGGACGTGCGTCGCGCCGCATGCAAGACACTGGGCAAGATGGGAGAGTCAGCCGCCCCGGCAGCCGAGGCGCTTGGCAAAACCGTATCAGATGCAAGCCTGGATTGCGCAGTCGGCGCCATTGAGGCGCTGATTGCGATAGGCCCCGCCGCAAAGGCCGCGTCGTCTTCTCTGATAGAGGCGCTGAAACACAAGAATCCGAGGATTCGACAGGAGGCGGCGCGCGCTCTGGCCAGGATAAACAGGAATTCAGATGAAACCTTGAAACATCTAGCCAAACTGCTCCCTGACGACGTTCAGAACGTCAGAATATTCGCTGCTCTGGCAATGGCGACTTACGGCGGCAAAGCGCGCTCCCAACTGTCCAAAATCAAGGACGCACGGCTGAAGGCCAAAAACGCGGAAGAACTCAAGGCGCTGGACAAGGCGATTGCCGTCATTGAGAACGACGAGGAATACACCGGAGATCAGAAGGCAAAGGATGAAAAGAAGGATGGCAGCGGGAAACTTATAGAGACGGATTACAGCGAACAGGTCAAGCCCCTGCTGGCGGACCTCGGCTCAACTTCAGCGATTATACGAACCGCCGCCGCGAAGAAAATCGCGGCAATAGGCCCGGGCGCAAAGGAGGCTACCCCGGAAACCTGCAAGAAGCTTGTCGAATGTCTGGAAGATAAGGATGTCAATGTGCGACGGGCCGCGGCTGACGCGCTGCTCAAGGTTCAAGTCAAAGACGAACTTCTGGCAAAGCCCATCGGGGAGAGAATAGCCGGGGATAACGACGTGAAGACACGCGCGACGCTCTGCCAGGTTCTGGCGCAGATGGGACCGACGGCAAGCGAAGCGTCCTACGAACTCTCAAAGGCATTGACCGATAAAAACGCGGACGTGGTAGTCGCCGTCTGCGGGGCGCTCGGCGCGATAGGCGCGCAGGCCGAGGCCAGGGCCGGACGCGGACTTCTGAAATCTCTCGAAAGCGCCGAACCGAAAATCAGGGCCGCCGCCGCGACGGCGGTCGGCAAAATGCGGATGACGGATGATAAAGCTCTCCCGTCGCTTTGCAAACTGCTCAAGGACGCCTCGCCAAAGGTCAGAACCGCCGCCGCCGACGCGATCGGGGAATACGAAGAGAAGGCGAAGTCCCTGGTCGGAGAACTGGAAGCGGCCAAAAGCCGTGAAACAGATAAGGATGCTTCCATTGCCGTGGAAAAAGCGCTTCGAAGGGTGCAGGGGCTTTCAATTGACGACCTGATTGCGCCAAAGAAGAAATAGCCCGCATTATCAATCCCCTCCGGTCCAAACGGTCCATTTTATCGGCGCCGGCAATTCCTCGTGAGGATGATAAACAAACTTCGCCGTCGCGCCTCCGTTTTCGTATTCGAATCCCGGATCATCCAAGAGCGTGAAGCGCGGGCCTTCGCACTTAGCGACACGATAGAAGACAAGTCTTGCCCCGCCAAAATCCAGCCTGACGAGCTTTGCCGCCGGTACAGGACAGTCTGCGACAAATGCGAAGCCGCTTGATCTGTCAACCGACATCACTATTCCATCAATCCTTTTTCCTGAATCGTAGCGCCACCCGGAAGACGACTCGATGGTCACGGCTTCGTCCGATAACCGGATGGTTTCGCTTCCGCCTTCACGCTTGACTGTGAATGCTCCGTCGGAATAACTGACTCCTTTGATCCATTCGTCGCTCTTGAATGGGACGTGCAGCGCGGCGAAACGGCTTCGTCCCCCGGTCGTTCTCTGCATGACGCCGTTCATGAGGTGGTCGTTCAGCTTCGCGTCGTCGCTGCCGGCCTTCCGTATGGCGGGGGATTTGAAGCGAAATAGCCTTGTCCCCGGCTCAGGGAAGGCGAACGTCCTCAGCGCGGAACCATCGTATCGCCAGACGACCGACAACGGTCCGGCGGAATCGGCTGCCCGGATATCGCGCAGGAAGCCGTAGGAATGGTAGGTTTTCCCCTCGAAGTCCACGCAGTTCTCTCCGGAGCATTCCCTCCTGCCGCCCCAATCGGGGACGAGGGTTTCAACCTTCCCGGCGAATTCGATTGAGGTCTCCATCGCGCCCTCATCGTCCGCCGAACCGTGCAGGAACCAGTCATGGACATCGCCGCCTTCAACGTCAAAGACGTCGGCAAGGTAGTCGCGTCCCTCGTCAACGTGAATGTGGATGAGACGTCGCCGGTAGACCTTGCAGCCCGGATATGCGGGCCGGGCGTCGAGATCAATGACCGTCACGCGGGAATGAGAGTCGTCGAAGAAATTCACGTTGCCTGTGGTCTTCGGATCGCCGTGCGGCAGAATCTGAGAGCGTTGGTCAATTACGACCATGTTGTGCGAAGCGGAGTTGACGGTCCAGTTGCGATATCGCGTATGTGTATAGCCGATGTCGGAAAGCAGCTCCCGCCCGTGCGCGAATAAGATGATTGAGCCGCTGTCCATGTGCGTATGGCCGTAGCCGGCGTTCCAGTTCATGTGGGTCTGAAACTGGTATTCACCCTTGCCGGCTCCCAAGATGGCATGGCCCATTCCCGACCACAGCCGGGTCGTTGATTCATCGAGCGGACGCCGTCGGGAGTGCCACCACGTGTCGTTGACGGGCATCTCCCGTCCATCCGGGAGGCAGCCCTGATATCCGACCTCGAAAGCCTTTCTGACGATGGGGATTTCAGCTTCAAGGTCGAGGTTCTCGAACCTCGGTTCCGGAGAATCCGGCGGGTCCGAATAACCGCGAGCCAGTTCAATGACGTTGCGCATCGCCCCTGCGGTCTGCCAGTGATAGCTCGGGGCGCATTCCATCCACCAGCCGTCAAAGAAGAATCGCTGCCTGCCCAGCCTGCCCAGCCGGTCGGCAACCTCGCGGATGATATCGGGCGCGCCGATCACCCGTCCGACGACGATCATGTCGTCGTACATGCACGGGGACATGTTCGTATAAGTGTCGGGATTCGCAGCCGCGAACTCGTAACCCATGCGGAAAAGGTCCCTCTCGATGCGTTCGCGGGCGTTCTCGCCGAGGAGGTCCTTCATGCGTTCGAACGAGTCGCCGGGGGCGACAAGGTCGTACGCCCGGGCGAGTGTTCCCGGCACGTCGCCGTATGCCCACCAGTAAAATTTCGCGCCCCTGTACGGGCTGCATCCCTCGTAAGGCCACTTCTGGTTGGCGGGCCAGAACTTCACGGGCTGGAACGGATAATCGAAGCGGATGGCGTAATCCGGGTAGACTTGCGCGAACCTGCCGACGATTGCCGCCGCACGGTCTCCGTATTGGCTGTCGCCGGTAAGGGCGTAAAGGTTCGCCAGTTGCAGCGCCATCGTCTGAATCCAGGACCAGCGTTTATACCAGGCGTTGGCCTCGATGAAGTACTGCCTGCCGTCCTTGTCTTCGTGCCAGCGATAGACCTGCCTTGCGCCGCCGGGGGCGATGATGACCTTCTCCCGGTTGTAAGGAAATTTCTCGTTTGGGAACTGCATCCCGCAGAAGCGGCATTTCACGCCGTCGCCTATGCCGGGTTCCCAGTCGAATATGTTGTTCTCCTGCGATCCCCCGTCGCAGTTCGGGCAGCCGCAGAAGAAAATTCCAGACGCCCCAGGGACCATGTCGCCCAACTGCTTCGGCGTCAGCCCCATCGCGATAGCAACGTTGGACTTGAGCCATTCGACCTGATCGGCTCGGAACTGGGGGGGATAGACGGGATGCTTCACCGGCGCTGCTGCAAGTATCAGCGCGACGCAGATAGCGGTCATGAATCTTTCCTCCGGCTTACGGGGCCTTCATCCCGGCAAGCAACCGGCCGGCAAGCCTGCCGCTGGTCATGGCCCAGGCGATGTGCAGGCCGTGCCCCCAGAGAATCTGCCCGCCCAGTCCGTTCTGGCCGACGGCGTAGAGGCCGGGGATGGGCACTCCGTCCCCGTCGAGAACCTGCATGTTGCGGTTGATCGCAGGCGCTCCCTCGGTCGTCGTGAAGCAGGCTTTCACCGGCCCCAGCATGACCCATCGGCTCCCCTGAAGCGGCGCGGAGTCCCCGGTCCTGCTGAACTGGTCGGCAGCCTTTCCGGTTGCGTATCGGTTATAGACCGAAACAACGTGTTCGAGCCTTCCGGGCGGAATGCACCTTAGGGCGGCGATCTCGCTGAGAGAATTCATCGCCAGGGCGACGTCCGGCCGCAGCCTCAGGTAGTCCTTGACGTATGCATAGGCGATTTCCGGCGCGGTGGAGATGAAGTTCGGCCACTGGTCGTAGAGCGCGATTAGCCGTTCGTCTAGCAGGATATAGGCGATCTTGCCCGGCTGGGCGGCAATGGCTATTTCGCGGGCTGGGGAGACCGTCTCGTTGCAGAATCGCTCCCCGCGCGCGTTCACAAGGATCGCGCCGTCGCGGAAAATGCGGTCCTCGGGATGCTGCCACGTCACCAGTTCCCGCTTGATGACGGCGTTCATGACGCCCTTGGGGACGAACGGAACAGCCGCCCCCATGACGTTCCGGAAGACTCCGCCGGCGGGGAGCCGCCTGAGCAGGGATTTGCGCTCCGGCGGAATGAAGCGAAGCTCAGGCCCGTAGGTTACGTCCATGTTGATCATGACCGCGCCGACGGCTTCGCACAACCTGTGTCCGTCTCCGGTGGCCGACGCGCAGATTCCTTCAATTCCTGCGAATTCCTTTCCTTTGTTTTCGGCGATCAGGTCCGGGGAGGATGAATAATCTCCGGCGGCAAGAATCACGCCCTTAGACACCATGAATTCTGCTGGAATCCCGTCAACCTCGGCCTGGACGCCGATCACCCGCCTTTTTTCCAGTATGAGGCCGTTTGCCCGCGCTCCCGGCAGAATTTCTCCGCCATGCCGTCGGATGACCTGTTCCAGCGCAAGGATGTAAGCCCTGGCCCCGGGCACGACGTTGTGCATTCGCGGGACGCGGTTGGGCGGCTCAGGCGACGGACCTTGGAAGACCAGCCCCAAGCCGGCCAGCCAGTCAAGCGTCTCGCTCGAGCGCTCAATGAAGTAGCGCCTCAGTTCAGCATTGTTGCGGGCTTCGATGCCGGGAGTAGCGAATTTGCCGGCGTCCTGAGCGTGATCTTCAACGCGGTCGGTGATTCCCGCCTTTTTCTGATATGAGGTTTCTGCGGCTGTGAAGGAGCCGACGGCAATCGCCGTGCATCCGCCAAGCTCAGCCTCCTTTTCAAGGACGATCACGCGCGCGCCGTTCTGCGCGGCGGACGCCGCCGCCGCAAGGCCGCTTCCGCCCCCGCCGACAATCACGATGTCATGCTTCGGCGCTGTCATGACTTGCCGGTTCGCCGGCTCTCCGGACTTCAGACATCCTTGACGCAGCGGAATCCGATGTAATAGGCCACGCTCCGCGGATCGCGGGCGTAGCGGCGCGAGGCGCGCAGTCCGGTGATCTTCTCCTTATAACTCCCGCCCCGCGTGACCTTGAGCTTGGGCGCGGACGGATCGTATCGGATGGCGCTGCCGGGGTACGGGCCATACCAGTCAGCCGTCCATTCCTCCACGTTGCCGATCATGTCGTAGCAGTCGTACGGGCTGACGCCGTTTGCATATTTGCCGACCTGTGACAGCCCCTTGTCATCGGATTCCTCGAAGTTGCACCTGGCGGGATCGAACTCGTTGCCCCAGGGATAGATCAACCCATCCGGCCCGCGGGCTGCCTTCTCCCATTCCGGTTCGAAAGGCAGCCGCTTGAACGCCCATTTGGCGTACGCTTCGGCGTCGCTCCAACTGACGTTGACCACCGGCAGCCCGATCAGCGCGCGCGCGCATTGCCCCGCCGGCCAGTGCGACGGCGGGGGATGCCCGGTCGCGCGGCAGAACTCCGCGTAGCAGTCATTGGTCACGGGCGCCTCGTCAATGTAAAAGGATTTCACGAAGAGGCTTCGCTTCGGGGACTCGTCCGGACATTCGTCACAGCCTATGACGCATTCCCCCTCCGGGATGAAAACCATGCCCGGCGGCGCGCGAAGAATCTCAATGCGTGTTATCGCTTCTGAAACATCCGCGCCGGCATGGCTCGCCCTCATGAGGAACTCGCGCGCCCTGGCTGGATCGTTCTCTGTAAGGGCAATCATGGCCAATTTCACGTATGACTGGGCGTCTTCGGATCCCAGCGCCTCCTTGAGGAAGTCATAGATGCCAGTGTTTCGTTGCGCGGAGTCCGGCAGGCCTGAGATCAGCGAATTGCGGGCTTCAATCAGACCTGTAAGCCGCTGCATCCGGGCAAGGTTTTCCTCCGGCCCGACCATTCCCCGCGAACCTGCCGGACCAGGCCATGCCTGCGCCACATGGACGTGGCTAAGCGGCGGATACGGCGATCCACCGGCTATGATCTCATCCATGTTTCGAACCAACGTCGCCATGTTCGCCGGGCGCTCGTTCTTGTCTTTCTCCGTCATATGGTGGATCAGTCGGACAACAACGTCGGGAATCCTGTAGTCCTTCTGCCGGGACCATGCGATCGGCTCGGACAACTGCTTGCTTCGCGCGACGATGCGGGCGGAGCGATGGAAAGGATTACGCCTCGTGAGCAACTCGAAGAGCGTGATGCCGAGCGAATAAATGTCAGCCCGTGAGTCGAGGTCGCTTCGTCCGACGACCTGTTCGGGGCTGACGTAATACGCGGTGCCGGACGCGCGGACAATAGCCTCGTCAAGCCTTCCTCCGTCGGTTTCATAGACTGCAAGGCCCAGGTCAATGATCTTTGGCGTCCGCTTCTCCGTCAGCATGATGTTGCCGGGCTTGACGTCGCCGTGGACGATCCCCTTGCTCTCAAGCTCCATAAGGCCGGACGCAATGTCACGGGCGATTCTCACGGCCTCGGTTGGGGGCATGGGACCGTCATCCCGGATGACCTCCGCGAGTGTCTTCCCAGATACGAATTCCATCGCGAAGAAGTGAAAACCGGAGTCTTCGCCTGAGTCAATTCCCTGGACGATGTTCGGGTGATTGAGGCGGCCGATGAGCGCTGTTTCCTGTTTGAAGCGTTTCAGTGCGTTGGGGTTGGCGGCGGCTCGCTTCGTCAGCACCTTAAGCGCAACCACGCGGTTCATACTGGATTGCACGGCCTTGAAGACGACCGATACCCCGCCCTGACCGAGCCGTTCGACTATCTTATACCCTCCGATGTTCAGGGGGATTCTGTCCGGCTCGATGCCCTGTATGCGCAACAGCTTCTCAAGCTGCTCGTTCGATATAAGCCCCTTCTTGCGCAGAATGTCCCCCAGGTGCTTGCGAACGCCAAGTTCCTGCATTGACCGCTGGGCGGCCAGGCATTCGGCGATCTGTGCGGCGGATGCAAGACCAGCCTTAATAACAAGCTGGCCGAGCATGTCGTCTGTCGCCGCCTGCTGCTGGGTCATGGATTCCTACTGGTCCGTATTGCCAAGCTCCATGCGGAGTTTTTCGGTCTCGACCGCGTTGAGAACGTCTGTGATTCTTGCGGGCCTGTGGCGCGGTTTCTTCTCGATGCATTGCATGATGATGTCGGAGAGCCACACGGGAACCTGCGGATTCAACTCCGCAGGCGGGGTGGCCCGGATGGTGTCCCCGCTCAGGAATATGGCGCTTTCCGATCTCATGCTCGGCATAACGGCCGGCACGGCCTGGCCAGTGAATACCTTGTAGAACGTCGCGCCGAGATTATACATGTCCGTCTGCTCCGTCACGACTCCGCCTGAGACCTGTTCCGGGGCTATGAAGTCGCGAGTTCCTTTAAGGTTCCCCAACTCGGTGTTCGTCTTGCAACTGAACCCGAAATCAATGACTTTCGCCCACCCGTTGTGCATGACGATGATGTTGTCCGGTTTGAGGTCGCAATGCAGGTAGCCCATTTCGTGCATGCGCTGAAGCGCTTTGCAGGTCTGAATCAGCACGTCAATCAGGCGTTTCATGGGCAAGTCGCTTCGCTGGCCCAGGTTCTTGCCGGGAACATATTCCAGAAGCATGGAAAGTCCGGTCACGCGAAGCAGCTTGCGCTCTTTGAAAAGATCGTACACGCACACGATGTTCGGATGCGCGTCTTTCTCCCCGGGGCCGTTCTGAATCTTGCAAATATTTTCGTATTCGTTGGTCAGGTGGCGCAGATATCTCTCGTCCTCAGGCAGGACCTTGGAAACGTGCTTAAGGGCGTAGAGTTTCCCCGTATCGGGGTGTTGGATCTTGTAGACAGTGCTACGCGCCCCTACGCCGAGTTTCTCCTTGACTCTGTATTCCCTGAAGGTCGAGCCTATGGAGCTTGCGCCAGGTGTGTCTTTTCCCATGTGGTTTTGTCGCGTCGCCTTGCGGATTCGCCCCCGCCGGCGCGGGGGCGACGCCTGACCCTTCGCTGCGCAGCCAAGTATTACCCAAGAACGAGCGGCCAGGCAAGCTTTGGTTTTTTCCCGAGCTTCGCTGCAAGCTCCTCCGGACCCTCGGCGAACAGGGGGCTTATCTCAATGGAAGCGTCTTCCGGAACCTCCGCGCCGAGCGCGCTCAGCCATGAGGCGAAAAGGTCGCGCATGGCCGCGCGGGCGGTCGCCGGGGAATCCGCGCCCTCACTCCTCTTGACCGGCGCGAACTCCTCGCTTCGCGGGGTTTCCATGACCATTACGGCTTTGGCGAAGGGCAGTGTGTCGAAGATGAAACGCTCGAACTTGACGACCTTTCCATCGCCCGCAGAGGAGCCGACACGCCGCCCCTCCGCGTTTATGTGTTCCATGCTCTTCCAGGACACGTGGCAGGGCAGGCGCGTGTTCATCGAAAAAAGCCTGTCCAGCAGCGAAACGCTGAAAATATGTATCGCCACGCTCCCCACGCGGTGCAGCAGGCGGCCCTCGCGGTCGGTCAGGTAGGCCATGCGGTTGCGTATCGCCTCCATGTATTCGACCACGCAGGGCTGCCCATTCCGCCGGGCTATCAGGCCGAGGCCTTCCTCGGCGTCGCGCTTTTGCACGACCTTGCAGGAGACCTCGGCGCCTTCGAGCGCGTGGAATCCCAGGAAAACCGGATCGGCGGGTTTTGCCAGGACGTTGTCAATCTGGAAGTAGGACAGATAGCGTATGCCGCGTTCCATGATCCTGTCCATCGCGCCGGAACAATTCAGCGCCGTCAGCAGTCCGCCGTGCCCGTCCGGTCCCGTCAGCAGATTCCCGCCGGCGTCGAGGAGCAGACGCCCGCTGCGGTCCAGTATCGGGAGAGAGCCTTGCTTGAAGAAGAAGACGTCGTCCTTTGACAGCCCGAACCATGCATTCTCCTCGAACGCGGCCTGCGTCGCGGCGTCATTATGCTCGCTGGTCATGATGAACCAGGGCAGGGGGCGTCCGTGCCGGCGCGATGCCGCGAGAATTCTCTCGGCGTGCCACTGGAAGAATGTCTTGTTCAGGATCGGGGTTATCCTATAACAGCCTTTTGGGCCGGGATAACCCAGGCGGGTTCCCTGCCCGCCGGCCACCGTGACCACTGCGACCTTCCCGGACTCCAGAAGCCTCCCGCCGGCTTTTCTCGCCTCATCCAGCCGGGCGGCATATTCTGGGGAATTGAACGGGTCAATCGCAGGGACCGGCTCGAAGTCGTCAGCCGGGGGGATGAATTCATCCCCCCGGGCCAACGTATCTCTCTGGATGCGAAGGTCGCTCAAATCCAGCCCAAGAATCTGCCGGCGCAGGGGGCTGCCTTCCGGAGTGTTCAAGACGCGCTCGGTCAGGTGCGACTGGCCGAATTCTGCAAGCGATGTCTCAAGTCTGTTTTTATCGTCTATGCCGGTTATCATCTTCGAATGCTCAAATGTTCGGGCAATCGGCTTATTTTCCTGCTTCAGCCACCTGGACGCTGACGAGGGTGATGTCATCGCTCTGCCTGCTGGAGCCGATGAAGTTGCGCAGGTCGTTCAGAATCTCCTCGGTCAGTCCGCGCGCGTCCTTGACGCTGTTGCGCATGACTTCCTTCAGGCGGTCGGTCCCGTAGCAGCTCTTGGATGCGTTCATCGCCTCGATAATTCCGTCTGTATAGGCGATGAATACGTCGCCTGGTTCCAGTTGAACGTCCTGAATCTCGTATTCGGCTTCAGGAACCACGCCGATGGGGAAGCCGCTTGTGTCGCGGGAGGGGATTTCAATCCCGCTCAGAATGCCGCGCTTGAGGATGGGGAAGTAGTGCCCGGCGCTGGCGATCCGCATGTTGAGGGTCTTTTCGTTCAGGAGCAGGAGCAGCAGCGTTACGAAGGCGTCCTCAGTCGAGGACTCCAGGAAGCTTTCGTTCAGGCGAGACATCATGCGCGTCATATCCCGCTCTGCCACCGCAGTGAAGCGCATGTCGCTGGAAACCTTGGCCATCATCAGCGCGGCTGGTATCCCCTTGCCGCTCACGTCGCCGACCGCTACCAGAATCTCATCCTGGCTCACGCGGATGAAGTCGTAAAGGTCTCCGCCGACCTCCAGCGCCGTGCGGTATGAGTTGCTGAAGCTGAAGACGCTTGAGTCCGGCGGTTTCTTCGGCAGGAAGCTGTGCTGTATTCGGTTGGCGTATCGCAGGTCCTGCTCAAGGCGCTGCTGCCTCATCAGGCGATCGTGAAGCCGCGCGCTGTTGGCCGCAAGCGCCACCTGCGACGCGACCCCGGCCAGGAGGGACAGGTCGTCGGCGTTGAAAAAGCTGCCGGCCTGCTGCGTGTCCAGATGGATGATCCCCAGGATTTCATCCCCCGATATCAGCGGGGCGCACATGACCGAGCGCATCTGAAGGTTCACGATGCTAGCCCCCTCGGCAAAGCGCTCGTCGTTCATGGCGTCCTTGCTTAGGACAGCCTTCTTCTCCCGCAGGACGGCGCTGACGATGGTCCTGCTTATGGCTACCGACTCCAGTGCCAGCCGCCCCCGCCTGCCGTGCGCGGCTCGGGGGGCCAGTTGCCCTGTCGTCGCGTCCTTCAGGATGACAAAACCGCGGTCGGCGTTCGGGAAGACCTCGAAGAGCTTTTGAAGTATCTTCTGAAGCAGCGCGCCCTCTTCCAGTGTCGTGGTGAGCGCGCCGCTGATTTCAGTCATGGCCTTCAGACGGCGCGAGACCAGCTCCAGGTCCTTCCCCGCATCCGAACTGCGCCTGTCATGGGCCTTCTCGACGTCCACGGTGTCCATGACCATCGTGGAGCCGCCTTCCATATCCTCATCCATGATTGTCAGTTGCGTTTGGGTGGGCGAATATTCCGCCTTTGAAACATCAGTGAAGCGCAGAATCGTGTCCCCGACCTGGAACTCGTCCCCGTTCTGCAACATCTTTTCGCCGATCCTGCGATGGTTTATCCATGTGCCGTTGCCGCTGTTCAAGTCCTGAAGCATGAAACCGGCGGGGAGCTTGATGATATGGGCGTGCTGACGGGAGACCGTGACGTCCTGGAGAGAGACGTCCGCGTCAACGCTGCGTCCGATGACCGTCATCTCCCCAAGGGGGAACTGCCTGCCGGTGTCGGGGCCGTTGACAATCAAAAGGACGGGCGCTGGTTGTCTTTCAGTCGTTCGAGGCATTATTGCGCGCGGCGAATCCAGACCATCCCCCTCGCAGGCTTGAGGAGCCTCGCGTGGGAAGGCGGCGGATAGTCCTATCTTGAAAAAGACAAACGACGTGGGAATGCTATCAAATGTGGAGAGATGCGTCAACTTCATGGTGATGAGCCGAAGATAGCTCGGGATCGCCTGCTTGGGCGTAATGAATCGGAAAACTATCACGCGGCTACGGCGGTGCTTTCATTTCCACTGCCGGACTGTTTGTTGTTTTGAAGCCTTTTCCACTTTCGCAGCGCTTGGCTTTCAACGTATTTACCGGCTATACTTCGCAAACTGCCTTTCTACTACGCGCGGGGATGAATCCCGCAGGCTCATGACAACAAGGGCGACACAATGGCCAGGACAAAGATCAAACTGCATGTAATCTCACACACCCACTGGGACCGGGAATGGTACCTTCCATTCCAGGGCTTCCGCATGACCCTCACAGACTGTATTGACCGCCTTCTGGATCTGCTGGACCGCGATCCTGATTACGTGGCCTTCCACCTCGACGGCCAGACTGTGCCGCTGGAGGACTATCTTGAGATAAGACCGCAAAACCGGCAGCGGCTTGACCGGCACATCCGCTCCGGCCGCCTGCTGATAGGCCCGTTCTACCTCCTCAATGACATGGCCCTCGTCAGCGCCGAGTCAATCGTCCGGAACATGCTTCTCGGCAAGGCGATCTGCGAGAGCTTCGGCGGCAACAGGATGCTGGTCGGATACGTCGCCGACCAGTTCGGGCACATCGGGCAGATGCCCCAGATACTTGACGGGTTCGGCGTCGGCACGGCCATCATGGGCCGTGGCATAACGCTGGACGGGCTTGAGAACAAATCGGAATTCTGGTGGGAAAGCCCGGACGGGTCTCGCGTCCTGTCCCATCACATGGCCGGCTGGTACAACAACGCGCAGATGATCCCGGAGAAGCCGGAAGACGCCGCCGCCTACTTGAAAGAGCGGGGCGAACACGCGGCCCGCTACTCGACCATTCCGCACTGCGCGATGATGAACGGATGCGACCATCTCTTCGCCGACGAGCATCTTTCCCGGACGCTGCCTGCGGTCAATCAAATCTGGTTCGGGCAGGACGTGGACTTTGAGGTCGCGCACAGCACGCTGCCGGAATACATGGAGCAGTTGAAGAACGCGGCCAAAGGCGCGCCGGGACGCAAACTCAAGGTCATGCGCGGGGAACTGCGCGAGCAGCGCCAGGGTTCTCTGCTCTCCGGAACGCTGAGCACGCACATCGAACTCAAACAACTCAACCAGCTTTGCGAAACGCTGCTTGAGCGCTACTCCGAGCCGCTTCAGGCGATGGGCTGGCTGGCCGGCGGATGCTATGACTCCGACTTCCTCTGGCACGCCTGGAGACATGTGCTTCAGTGCCACCCGCACGATTCCATATGCGGATGCTCGGTCAACCAGGTCCATAAGGATATGGCCACGCGGTTTGAGCAGGCCGCAATCATCGCTGGAAGGCTTGCCGACCGGGGCATGCAGAACGTCTGCGGACGCATTGCAGCATCAGGCTTCCAAAAGGACAGCCACGCGCTCATGGTCGTCAACCCGTCGGGATTCGAGCGGGAGGAGTCCCTGAGACTGAAGCTGGAATTGCCCGCAAAGGACGCCGATTTCAACGTCTTCCAGGTACTCGACCCCGAAGGCCGGGCTGTCCCGTATCAGGTCCATTCACAGCGCCGCGAGGGGATGCTGATACTGAAGTCGCACAATCTGCCGAACAGGTTCCCCGCGCGCAAACTGGACGTGACGCTTGCGCCGGTAAAGCTGCCGGCCTGCGGTTACGCGCTGCTTGAAGTCCGACCTATAAGGCCGGAGGCAAGGGACGGCATCGGCGCTCCGCCGGCGGATTCAGCGCCGGACATGAGCAACTGGATCGCTCAAAGCCCCGGATGCATGGAGAACGAACATCTCAAGGTTACGCTCGCTCCGGACGGAAGGGTGGACGTTCTGGACAAAGCGGCCAGACGCCTGTTCACCGGACTCAACGTCTTCGAGGACGGCGGAGAGGCCGGGCACAGTTACGACTACGCCGCGCCGGAAAAAGACGAAATCATCTACAGCGCAGGCGCGCCGGGACGCATCTCAACCGTTGAGAACGGCCCGCTTTCCGCGACCTGCCGCGCCGAGTTCTCGATGTCCGTCCCTGTCTCCGCCACGGACAACAACCGCGCCCGCCGCACCGAGCGCGTCGCGCTTCCGATCGTCTGCGACGTTACATTGCGCAAAGGCTCGCGCCGCGTCGAGTTCAGAACCACTGTGAACAACAATGCGAAGGACCACAGGCTCCGCGTCCTGTTCCCGACGGACGTCGCGGCGGAATACTCGGACGCCGAATCGGTCTACGATGTCGTCCGCAGGCCGATCAAGCGCCCGGCGAAGGAGGTCTTCTGGAACGGAAACATCCCGCAGCGCGCCTTTACTGACGTATCCGACGGCAAAGGCGGACTGGCCGTGTTCAACCTCGGCTTGCCGGAATCCTTCGTCATTGACGATCCCCGCCGCACGATTGCCGTGACGCTGCTGCGAGCAACCCTGGCGGTCTTCCGCGAGCCGGATCTGCAATACGGCGGCTCAGCGCAGGCGCAAGGGGAGTTCACCTTCGATTACGCGGTTTGCCCGCACAAGGGCGACTGGCGAAGCGGCGGCGTGATGAAGGAGGCCGCTGCGTTTTCGGACGGCATTCGGGCGATCACCTGTCCGCAATTCCATTGCGCGGGCGACCTGCCCCGGGCCTTGAGCTTCGCGTCGTCCAGCGATCCGATGTTTGTCCTGACCTCCGTCAAACGCGCCGAAGGGCGGGACGAAATCGTCCTGCGGTTCGTGAACCTTTCCGACAGCGCAATCCAGCCGACCGTCACGCTAGGCGTCGCGCCGGATTCCGCCAGGCTGCTTGCCATTGATGAAGCTCCCGGCCAGCCGTTGAAGCTGGAGGGATGCAAAGTCCGCCTGAAGGCCGGCCCGAAGCGTATAGTCACCATCGGCCTGACCTACGGATTCGCACCGGCTGATGGCGGAAGGCACGGCTACACGAATCCGTTTTCGCTCTGGAAGTAAAGGGATTCCCGGCATCACGTGAAGCGCAACCAGCCTGTCCGCATCGAGGCCGCATCCCGGCCGGCCGGCGGGGAGGCCGCCGGATACACCGATCGTCTGTCTAAGGCGCTATCCGGCGGCGGCCCCGTCCCGAATCCGCTGGTATGCTTCGTCGTCGGCACGGGGCGATGCAACTCCCGCTGCTTGTATTGCCCCGCCTGGGACCATCCGGCGGGGGATATTGACGCGCCAATGCTCTGCCGCGCACTCCGGGAATTTGCGCAGATGGGAGGCCGCGTAGTCGGCATCTCCGGCGGTGAGCCTACGCTCTGCGGGGGCATGGCGGAGATCATCCGGACGTGCGCCGAAACCGGGCTTTACAGCATTATCGTCACCAATGGGGCATTCGACGCCGTTGATCGCCTTGAAGAACTTCTTGATGCCGGTCTGAACGCAATCGAAGTCAGCGTAGATACGCTCGACCCGGTAAAATATAAACGAATTCGCGGAATCGAGATGGACGGCGTGATGAAGACTCTCGCCGCGCTGGAGAAGTGGCGCAATGAGGGGCGCGTATGGGGACTCCTTACGTCAACACTGAGCGCGGCGAATGCCCCGGACATCCTGCCCCTGCTGGACTACGCGCGGGCGCGCTCCTGGCAGATGACCTGGCATCCGCTGAAACTCGTCCGCGGCATCGAAGACCGTATCATGGAGCTTTGGCCGTCCGAGGACGTGATCCGCGAAATCGAGAATAATCTGAGCCTTGTGATCGAGAGCGATCCGGACGACGTCCTGCTCTATGCCGACAAGACGCTCCTGCGCCACGCGGGCGACGCTCTTCGCAGCCGCCGCCTCAGGCTCAGCCCCTGCATGGCCGGCTGGACAGAGGTTGATATAGCGCTCTCCGGCGATGTGAGAGCGTGTTGCAGCATGCCCCCGGTTGGAAACCTGCGCAAAGCCGGATTGCGCGAAATATGGAACTCCCGCCGCATGGGGCTGGCCCGGGCGATGACGAAGCGCGGGTTGTGCCCCGGTTGCTGGTACAGCGGGCAGATAACCGAGGCAATGTTCTGGCAGCGGAGGATGGGTCTCGACGTTGAAGACTGCATCAGGGGACTGCCGAAGCGCGGCTGAACGGCAGCCCGAATCTCTCCGGATCGGCGGCCACCTCGGCTAACGAATTGACCTTCCTGACGCCTTCCGGGAATTCCATATTCCGGGTATATCTTGTCAGCGCGCATACGCAGCCCATCCCGGCCGCGACCGCCGCTTTCGAGCCGGATGGCGAATCCTCCAGCGCCAGGCACTTCCCCGGCGCAACGCCCATCGCCTTTGCGGCAAGAAGGTAAAGATCAGGCTCCGGCTTGCGCCGCGTGGCCTCAACGACGTCCCCGCAGCATATGTGCCGGAAGACCTTGCGCGGGTCGGCGGGAAGGTTCCCCTCGCCCCGCCTGCTCATGCCTTCCAACATGCGCCTCAGCCCCAGCTCAACCTCCCGGCTCTGTGAGCTTGAGCATACGCCCAGCGCAAAGCCCGCCTTTGTTCCCCCGGCCAGAAGGTCAACCACACCCGGCAACGGTCGGAGGTCCGCCTCCCCCAGCATCCGGTAATAGATGTCCGCCTTGTCAGAAACGATCTTAGAGATGGCCGGCTTCAGTCCCAGCATCGCCTTGAAGTTCTCCGCGACCCTCGCGTCCGTCATCCCCACGCCGTGCGCAAGCTGCTCTTCCGTGGCCCTCAGCCCGTATTCCTTCAGGTAGACCTCCCACGCGACGATATGAATCGCCTCCGTGTCCATCAGCAGTCCGTCGAAATCAAACAGCAGCGCATCGTAGCGCATGAGTGTCGCTCCCTTGCAAGCATGTTCCATGGTCCATTCTCCAATGACATGCGGATTTTCCTCTCATGTATGCCTGTTTCACAAGCTCTTTCCGCTGCAAAGTCCGCTCTGATCGCTCTTCTACTGTAATGCGTCCATACCCATGCCGGTCTGAACGGGTGTGCCCATTTATCCGGGTAGCTGAATCACGCGCCTGCGACGATGGCGTTTCCATATGCCACCCTTCCGCCTCCACCGAGGCGACCTCCCCCCGCCGCGCGGAGAAACCCGCCGGGATTCTGTGACGTTGCAGCGGCGGGGGGAGGATGTCACGCAAGTGACAAGCGGGGGGATTTCCCTGATTGTGACGGTCGGCGGGCTTGTCTGTTGCTTGATTTCTGGAATGAACATGCCCGTCTGCGTGGGCGCATCCGTCTGAACGGGCCTTGCGAAATGTGCTTGACACAGGCATCAGGTGAATTTGAGAATTCAGGGCAGCGAGAAACCGAGAAGAAAATCCCGATCAGGGATGACGCTCCGCTTTGCCGCATAATGGAAGGAGAGAGAAAATGAGCATTCGCGCGAAATGGATCATGGGCCTGGCGACCGTCTTGTCTTGCATCGCCGGACCTGCCTGTCAATCGTTTGCCGAGGACAAGTCGGAGGAGGGCTTTGTCCCGCTCTTCAACGGCAAGGACCTTGCGGGCTGGGTGGGCGACACGAAGGGTTATATCGTCGAGAACGGCAACCTTGTCTGCAAGCCGGGCGGCAACCTTTATACGGAGAAGGAGTATGCGGATTTCGTTTTCCGGTTTGAGTTCAAACTGACGCCCGGCGCAAACAACGGAGTCGGCATTCGCGCTCCGCTCAAGGGCGACGCCGCATACGAGGGTATGGAAATCCAGATTCTCGACGACCGGCATCCGAAATACAAGGACATCCGCCCGTATCAGGCTCACGGTTCGATATACGGCGTTGTGCCGGCCAAACGCGATCAACTCAAGCCTGTCGGCGAATGGAACACCGAGGAAATCAGGGCGAAGGGCCGTCAGATCACTGTCGTACTCAACGGCGTGACCATCGTGGACGCGGATATTGACAAGGCCGGCGAGAAGGGAACCATTGACGGCAACAAGCATCCCGGCCTGAAGAACGAGAAGGGGCACATCGGTTTCCTGGGACATGGGGACGTAATCGAATTCCGAAATCTGCGCATCAAGGAACTGACGAAATAATCTCCCTCCCCGGAGGATGATTATCTTAAGCGCGTCCGACGCCCGGCTTCAACGCCGTTGGCGAATCCAGACGCGGGCTTCATGTTCTTGCCGGGGAAAAATCAGAAACGCCCGTATCTCTGAATCGCTGCCATTATTAGGCGCAGGCCGGTAAGGCGGGAGCCGTTGTTTATCGAGCCTGCCGTTGTGAAGCAGAGACCTCGCGCGCGGCGGGTCATTTCGAAATCCCGGGCGAATTCGGCAACCATGTTGACCTCCTCATTGCGGCTGAAAGTGAAGGGGGCCAGTTGCCCGTCAATGACGGCGCCGGGAAGGTATTCGCGGATTTCATCAGCGCGAACGCGGGGGCCGAAGTTGACGCTCGTCATGTTCAAGCGGCCCAGGATCGGCAGCAGGTGGGCCATTTCCGAATCCGAGTGCTGGTGGCGTCCGTCGCCGGGATCGGGCGAATAGCGCTCAAATATTCCTTTCAGGATAGGATAACCGAAAAACTCGTACATGTCCTGATTCAGGAGCATGCAATTGTCGTCGGCGAAGCCGAATCCGTGCGGCGCGTTCTCCGGGGTGTAGCCTGCTTCTTCGTCCATGACACGCCCGATGGCAAGCATGGAACGCAGGATGACGTCGCGGAACCGCCCCGCAAGCATCCTGTTATCCTGGATGAGGAAAATCAAATTCTCAGGTCCGTAGATTGAGCAGGCGAAAGTGACGGGGCCGCGCTGTCCCCTGTAAAGCCGGGGCTTGACGCCCAGTGGCATTAGCCGTTCTTTCTCGGCCTGCCAGTTGGCGGGGAGCATGAAGGATCGCGGATTTTCCAGCCGTCGCTCCACGCGGTCAAGCAGGGCGCCGAGTTCCGACTCATTTCGCGCGGACTGCTCGAGCCACCAGGAATTAGTGCTCCACTTCTGCTGCGCCTCGAAGAGATCGTGCAGTTGCTTGACCGGAGGATATTGAAGGTCGGGACGCCCCGGCGCTTCGTTCAGGAGCCTCTTGCCGATGATGGCCTCCGCCTTGTCATTGTAAGCCTTGTTGAGGGAAAGACGCCACGCCTCATCGTGGTCGTAACGCCAGTAATCCTCGTCGTATCCGAGTTCGGCGTAGACGCATTCCCCGCTCATGCGGATGCCGAGGGCGCACTGCGGGATATCCTTCCCGAAGGGGTTGTTCCTCGCGATTTCCTGATCCGCGTGGAATCGGTCAAGGTCCACGGGCGCCATCCCGCCGTTGGCCTTCGTCTCGGCCACGAGTTCCCTGCCAAGTTTCATGTGCTCGTCAGTCACGTGCCAGCTCATCAGTTGATCTCCCATTGTTAAGTTTGCGAGGGAGATTATACGCAATTTGAATTCATGCCGGGGCAACAATTATCCAGCGGCGACATTCGCCGGGGAATGGGAGGATTCAGATGAAGATTATAAACTGGTTCGGATACAGTTGTGTGATACGGCAACAGTGGGATGTCAGTTGCAGCCGAAGATGATGAAAGAAACTGAAATGATGTTTTTAATCTCCTGGAGAATCCGCTATCGGGCGGAGAGCGCTCAAATGGCATTTTGCGCGCAAAGTCGGGTTGACGCCGTTGGACGTCATTGAGACAATAGGCGCGGCAGATGGAACGAAGGCAGTCAACCCAGGAGAGCAAACCGTCAGGGATGACCAGCCGGGTGGCGACGGATATCGTTCTGGGAGAGTTGTTCGCTTCTACGGCGCTCCCGAAACCGGCTTTCGGAGGATATCCCGAGCTTCCGGACGTGTTCGATAAATCTGATCTTTCGTGGATGGCTCACTTGATCTCAAATGAAGTCGAAAACCCATTTCGCACTGAACCGGACACTGGAAGGGAGAACAGGCATGTCTGAAACAAACAAGGCGTTGGTTCGGCGGTACTATGCAACCGCTTTGGGAGACCTCGCTGCCATGGGTGAGGTCGTCACCGAACAATTCGTAGATCATCATTTTCCCCCCGGTCTGCCGCCTGGCCCCGACGGGGCGCGGCGATTCTTTCGCGATATTCTGGGTTCTGTCTTCAGCGAAATGAGGATTGAATACGAGGAGATGATCGCGGAGGAGGACAAGGTGGTCTGTCAGTTTGCCTTGCATGCAAAACACACGGGGGAATTCGCCGGCATCGCAGCAAGGGGCAAAGAAATCCGCTGTCCCGCCATCAGTATTTTTCGCGTTGCCGACGGGAAACTGGCCGAAGCGTGGGAAATCGCCGACGTGGCAGGGCTGCTGGAACAGATGAAGTCTGTCTAAGATCAAACAGGGCACATTTAAAACCATAGTGGGAGAAACCAAATGGCACACAAAGTTCTGATCGCGCCCCGGAAATACGTGCAGGGAAAGAATGTGTTCCAGGAAGCGGGCGACTGGATCAAGCCCCTCGGGTCCAAGGCGCTCGTGCTATGGGACAAACAGGTCAAGAAGATCGTAGGAGAAACCTTTGCCGCAAGCTTCCTGAAGTCCCAAATCGAACTGGTGGACGTTGATTTCAAGGGAGACTCCACGAAGAAGGAGGCCGCCCGCGTGGCCGGCATTCTCAAGGAGTCCGGGGCCGGGGTTTGCATTGGCGTGGGAGGCGGAAAGACGCTGGACACCGCCAAGGCCGCAGCGGCGGCGGTTGGAACCCGGATCGTGACATGTCCCACCATCGCCTCAAATGACTCGCCGACAAGCTCCTACACCGTTTGGTACGACGAAGAGGGAAACTGTATGGGATTTGAGAGCTGGGGCGTCAATCCAGACCTCGTTTTGGTTGACACGCAGGTGGTGGCCAACGGCCCCGTCCGGGCCTTCGTCGCCGGGATGGGCGACGCCCTGGGAACCTGGGTGGAAGCAGAGGCATGTTTCCAGGCGCGCGGTCCCAACCTGGCCGGGGGAACCTCCACCATGGTGGCGATGGCGATCGCCCGGCTCTGCTTCGACGTTCTCATGGAGCACGGCGTGGAGGCCAAACGGGCGGTGGAAAACAAGATCGTCACGCCTTCGGTCGAGAAGGTGGTCGAGGCCAATGTGCTGATGTCAGGGCTGGGGTTCGAGAGCGGCGGCGTGGCGACGGCCCATATGGTTGCCAACTGCCTGCCTTCCTTCCCCGAATGTCATGGCCTCATGCACGGCCACGAGGTCGGCTTCGGCGTCATTACCCAGCTCTGTCTGGACGATAACAAGAAGATCAACGAGGTTCATTCGATAGTGGATTTCGAGGTTGCAATCGGCCTTCCGGTCACTTTCCGGGAAATCGGCCTTGAAAACATTGATCGCAAACGGCTCATGAAGATCGGCGAAATCTGCGGGGGCAAGGGATCGCTTTGCGAAAACCATCCCTTCAGCGTGACCGCGGATGACATCGTCAATGCCATGATCGCCGCCGATCTGCTCGGGCGGGAGCGCCGTGCCGCGGCGGGGCTGGACTGAAATGAAATCCCGTCGGGAAAACTGGAGAGACTGGAAGAACCGGGAAACCTGCGACGTTCTGATTCTGGGCGGCGGGGTGAATGGAACCGGTCTGCTCCGGGACCTCGCTTTCCAGGGAGTTGACGCTGTACTGGTTGACAAGGGGGATTTCGCCTCCGGCGCAAGTTCAAAGTCGTCCCGGATGATCCATGGCGGACTTCGGTATCTGGAAAATGCGGAATTCCGCCTGGTGCGGGAGGCCGTGCGGGAACGCGATCTGCTTCTGCGCCATGCCCCGCATTATGTCCGTCCGCTGAAGACCGTCATCCCCATCAGCTCCCTTTTCGCCGGGCTGATCAAGTCGCCTCTGGTTTTCCTGGGATTTCCGGTCACTCCGGGGGGGCGCGGGGCGTTCATGGTCAAAACGGGATTGAGATTCTACGATGCCTTCACGGGCAAGCGTCGGATGATGCCCCGCCACTTCTTCACTTCCCGGAAAGAGTCGCTTCGGCAGACCCCGGGTCTTCGGAAGGACATCGTCTGCACTGCCACCTATTGGGATGCCCGCATAAGTCAGGCGGAACGGCTCTGCATCGGGATGATCAACGAAGCGCTCCGCAAGCATCCGGCGACGATGGCGCTCAACTACGCCTCCGTCAGCGAAGACGGCGATGGGTGCGTCCGGATTAGGGACAGCGTTTCCGGAGAGGAAGCGCGCCTGAACCCCAGGGTTGTGGTCAACGCCACGGGCGCTTGGGTGGACAAGACCAATCGGTCTCTCGGCATCCGCTCTTCCTACATGGGAGGCACCAAGGGATCGCATCTGGTGCTCGATCATCCGGAATTGCTCAAGACCCTCGGAGACCGGATGGTCTACTACGAGCATGAGGACGGTCGCGTCTGCATCGTCTTCGGGTTCGAGGACCGCGTAATCATGGGGTCCACGGACATTCGGGTCGGCGATCCTGATGAAGCCGCATGTGAAGAGGCGGAGATTGATTACATGCTGAAGACCCTGCGCGGGGTCTTTCCTGATCTCTCACTCTCCCGGGAGCAGATTGTTTATTACTTCTGCGGCGTGCGGCCGCTTCCGGCCTCCGGTCTGGATTACACCGGCCGGGTGCCGCGCTCTCATTTGATCCGGGAGGATGCCCCGGCGGGGGACCGTTCCTTCCCGGTGCTAAGCCTGATCGGCGGCAAGTGGACCACCTTCCGCGCCCTGGCGGAGGAAACGACGGACCGTCTGCTAGAGTTCTTAGGGCGCTCCCGCGTCTGTTCAACAGAGGAAATCCCTTATGCCGGCGCAAGCGGTTTCCCCCGGGAAGAGGCGGAACGGAATAAGTGGGTGGAAGACCTTGCGAGGGAGACAGGTCTCCCCACGAAGCGAGCGGCGGACCTTCTCTGCCGATACGGCACGGAGGCGAGAGAACTGGCCCGCCGGACCGATTCCTCCTGGCGCACGCCACTGGAACACCTGCCCGACTACACAATCGGGGAAATCGCCCATCTTGTTGAGACCGAAGGGGTGGAGCGCCTAAGCGACCTTGTCTGTCGCCGTTCGACCATCGCGCTGATGGGCCGGGCGAATCCTTCCGCAATGCGGGAGCTTTCCGCCATCGTTGGAGAAAGATTGAATTGGGATGGGGATCGCATGGAGAGGGAAGCGGCTATGGTCGGTAAAACTGAATATCCCGTTGGAGGCAAAGCATGAATTCCCGGGATCGGGTGATGACTGTGTTGCGCGGGGAGGAACCAGACCGCATCCCGCATTTCGAGTGGATTATTGATCCGGTAGTCCGGGAGGCAATCTGCCCGGGGGCCTCCATGGAGGAGTTCACGGTTAGGATGGGACTGGACGCCATGCTGACCGACCCGGATTACCGTTCGGAAAAGGTTGGCGAAGGACTGTTCCGCAACGAATGGGGAGTCGTGGTGAAGCGGGGAGAGGAACAGCATTCCACGGTAGTGGAGCCGGTCATCCGCGACCGGGGGGACCTGAGCCGGTATCGTCCTCCCGATCCGGCGGCGCCCCATCGTTTCCAAAGTCTCAGGAGACTGGCGGAGCGATACAAAGGGAAATACGCCATCGGTTTCCACGTCAACGACGTCCTCTCCATCCCCCGCAATCTGATGGGATTCGAAAACCTGATGATGGCTTTTGCGACCGATCCGGACCTCGTCCGCGACCTGGTGGAAATGTCGGTGGACATCAATATCCGCCTCGCGGCGCAGGCGGCTCGGGCCGGCGCCGATTTTCTGTTCACGGGAGACGACTATTCCTCCGGCATGGCTCCTTTCATCTCCCCGCAGGCCTTCCGCGACCATCTTTTTCCCGGCCTGAAGCGGGTGGTGACCGGTTTTCACGACGCGGGACTCCCTGTTATCAAGCATACCGATGGAAACATCCTTCCCCTGATGGAGATGATTCTGGAAGCCGGGTTCGACTGTCTCGATCCGATTGATCCGCTCGGCGGGCTTGAAATCGGAAAGATCAAGAAGGAATACGGTGACCGGATTGCTCTGAAGGGCAACGTCGCCTGCGCCGGCGTCCTGGTGACGGGGTCGGTGAAGGACGTCGTCCGGGAAACACTGGAGGTTATGCGGAAGGCCGCGCCGGGAGGCGGCTTCATTCTGTCCTCCAGCAACAGCATTCACTCGTCGGTGCGTCCGGAAAATTACCTGGCCATGTGGAATACCGCTCGGGCCTACGGCGCCTATCCCGTGGATTTCGCCTTTGATCCCTGCGGCGCTGCGGAAGCGATGGGATGAGGCCGGCCACGGTCCGGCGAAAGGAGATCGAACAGCATGGAATACCTGTTGGGAGTGGATGTCGGCTCCACCAATTTGAAAGCGGTTCTCTTCAATGATGATGGAGAAATCGTTTCGAAAGGATCCCAACCCACCGAACTGGGTCATCCCGACGGCTCCCATCCGGACTGGGCCGTTTGGGAACCGGATGCCATTTGGGGAGGCGTAGCCGCCTCCATTCGTGAAGCGGTTTCCGGCGTGGACGCCTCCTGCATCCGCGGGGTGGCTGTTACCGGCATGGGCATGGACGGCCTGCCCGTTGACCGCGACGGCAAGTGGCTCTATCCCTTCATCAGTTGGCATTGTCCCCGGACGATCCCCCAGCAGGAATGGTGGGTGAAGAACATCGGAGCCGAACGGCAGTTTGAAATCGGAGGGGACCAGATATGGCCTTTCAACACCGCCCTCCGGCTTCGTTGGATGCGCGAACACGAACCGGCCATTCTCGACCGCGCTTTCAAGTGGGTGCTGATCGAAGACTACATCAACCTGATGCTGTGCGGGGAATACGCAACCGATTACAGCATGGCCTCCAACACGTTGCTCTTCGATCTTCGGACCCGTGCCTGGAGCGATGAACTGCTTTCCCGGTCAGGGGTGGATCGGAACCTGCTCTGCGAGCCTCGTCCCGCGGGAACAGTGTTGGGCAAGGTTCATGCCCGGGCGGCGGAGGCAACGGGGCTGGCCAGAGGAACGCCGGTGGTTCTGGGCGGGCACGATTATAGTTGCGGATGTCTCCCTACCGGCGCCTTCCGCCCCGGCGCGCTGCTCGATGTGCTCGGCACATGGGAAATGGTAGTCACAGCCCTTTCCGAACCGGTCCTGACAGAGAACGTGAGAAAGACGGGTGCGCTGGTGGACGCTCATGTGGCCCGGGACCGCTGGGCCGTCATGGGCGCTGCCGTGGCAGCCGATATGCTGGAGTGGTTCCGGCAGGAGCTGGGCGGGGAGGAGCGCCGCGCGGCGGAGGCGGAAGGAAAGGTTGACTGGGACCTCTTGATCTCTCTGGCGGAGTCTTCCAAGCCGGGGAGCAACGGCTTATTCTTCCTTCCCCACATGTCCGGCAGCCATTGTCCAGTGCCCGACCATCTCTCTGCCGGTTCTTTCGCGGGCCTGCGCAACACCCACAAACGCGCGGATCTGTTCCGGGCCGTCATCGAAGGGGTGAATTACCAGTTCCTCCAGATTCTCCGCGCTTTCCAGGAAAACGTCGGGATAAAAGCGGAACAGATTGTCGCCATCGGCGGCCCGACGAAAAACCGCTTCTGGATGCAGAACAAGGCCGACGTTTGCGGCATGGTGATCCAGGTTCCCGATCTCTCCGAAGCGGTTCCTCTCGGCGCGGCTTTGCTGGCGGGAATCGGCGCCGGCGTTTATCGGGACGAGACGGAAGCCTTCGAGCGGGTCTGGCGGGAAGGAATCCGGTATGAACCCGACCCCGGAACCACCGAAGAGTACGAAGCGCATTTCCAGAAGTTCGGCAGGCTCTATCCAGCCTTGCGGAACTTCTATCACGACCAGGTTTGACTGATTCGAGGCAGAGGCCCTCTGCCGGGATTTGGAAAATAAAAGGAGCAAGAAATGAAAAGGATCGTCTTTGTCGCGGTGATTGCCGGAATTCTGGCCCTGTCGGGAGCCTGCAAAAGGCAAACTGAGGGATCGAATAAAGCGAAGGAGTCGCCTGCGCAGAAGAGCAATCCGCGCATTCTGGTCACTCTTCCCGATTATGCCAACACTCCGGACGGCTGCACGATGACCGATGGGGGCGACATCCTCCTTTCCGTTCCCAACTTCAACAACGGGGCTTTGCTGAAAGCGGGAAAGATAAAGGCGGAAGCCCCCTCGCTAATGGTCAAGATTGACAAGCAGAACCAGGTGACGAAATGGTACGAATTCGCAAAGGAAGACCTCCATCCCGACACGGGCAAGGTTGGCCCAATGGGATGCGATATCGGCCCTGACGGCAATCTTTACGTGGCCGACAACCAGCTTTTCAATGATCCGAAAAATAAATCGCGTCTCTTGCGCATCCGGATCAAGGACGGCAAGGCGGTCGGATGCGACGTGGTGGCGGAGGGGTTCGTCGTGTCCAACGCTGTGATCTGGCGCGGTGACACCGTTTATGTCAGCGAAACAATCCTGAAACAGCCCGAAAAGGGCGGCAAGCTGATGAGCGGGGTGTACGCCATCCGGATTGACGAGTGGAAGAATGGCCCCGTCAAGCTTGCCCCCTGGACGCCCGAAAAGGCCGATCCACATCTGATCGCCGTCTATGAAACAAGCGGACGGATCGGGTTCGGCGCGGACGGGCTTACACTCGACGGCAATGGAGACCTTTATTGCGGCATCTTTGATGACGGCATAATCTACCGAACATCCTTCGACAAAGACGGCAAAGCGAACCCCCCGGTTGTATTCGCAAAGGGGGACCCCATGGCGTGTTGCGACGGAATCTACTGGTGCAAGGAGGACGGCCTTATCTATGTCGCCGACATGTTGAGAAACGCCGTCCGCGCCGTGGATTCGAAGGGAGGGATCGCCACCGTGCATGAGAACGGCGACACCTCCGGAGCCGACGGCGGCCTTGACCAACCCTGCGAGGTGATCGTTCGCGGACGCGAACTGATCGTCATCAACATGGACATGTGGTTTGAATCCCAGTGGCTGGTCAACAAGGGCATTGACGCTCCCGATACAATCTCAGTCATCGTCCTTCCCACGATTAAATAATAGAGGAAGGATGCAGACAGCGATCTGTTGACGCACAACGCCGGACGCTTTTCCTCTGCTCGCTTCTTATGACAGCGGGTGAAGGGGGATTACCATGTTCGGATTCCCGCTACCGTAATAACTCTGCATATACTCTAAACAATGCTTTGCGCGTGGCAATTTCAGGATAGTCGCTTGCCAGCTTCCTGATATCTGCAATGTCATCAGGACTTGCTGCAAGCGCCAGCGCCTCTGCGGCGGCATGACGCGTGTCGGGAGCGTTCTTGAGATCGCGGACGACCGACAACAGAACCGGCGCGGCGCGTTTATCACCGATCCGGCCAAGCGCCCAGGCAGCAGCCGCGCGCCAGCACGGCGTAAGATCATTGTGAAGGAACAGCACGCCCGGCCCCAACGGATCAGGATGTCCAGCTGCGCCTTCGCTCAAGGAACTATCAAGAGCATTAATCAACACGTCCGCCGATTCCGGATTGGCAATGTTCCCCATCGTTCGAGCGAGAAAGAAGCAGCACCAGTGCTTGACCGGCAATTTGTCCACGACCGGGATGCCGGTGTCGAACACGCGCGGAATGTTGTTGGTGAGCGCCCGGTAGCGCTCGAAGGCGGCGCGAAGCCGCGGTTCCTGGGCGCGATCGCGGCAGGCCAGCGAAAGCACCTGGGCGGCGCGGTTCTCGGGGTCCGGCTTTC
>JAKLEA010000026.1 GCA_022711755.1 Planctomycetota bacterium | reverse complement strand
GCCCCTATATACTATCAATAAATCATTCATTGTCATAAGTATATGAGCATTAACCACTTAAAGTGGGTACGGGTCAGGCAGTAATAGACAAACGCCGATATGAACCAGAGACCCGCAAAAGCGATAGGATTGAAAGGATTTCATGCGGCTCCTATACTTTGGGCGATAGACAATTACTTGGGATACAGGAAATCATCCGGCGATGGTGCAATCTTACTTGCTGATAAACTGTGCTAACATAAGGGGATGAGTGGATTTGATGCTGCATGAATTGTCTCAGATGACCCGCGCCCAACGCCTGAAATCTCGCGTGCTTGACGCGCCTTATACCGTCTGTATTGAGCGTGCGCGTTACTGGACAGAGTCTCATAAGGCCACCGAAGGGATGCATCCCTCGCTTCGCGCCGCAAAAGCGTTGGAGCATACGCTTCGCAATGTAAGCATAAATATCCTTGACGAGGAGTTGATTGTCGGTAACAGGTCAAGCGCCATTCTGGGCACGATACTGCCGATCGAGCGGGGGGAATTAAACTTCGTTTTGGAGTGGGACTTGAATTCGGTGACAAAGCGCAAAGATCGCCCATTCCAGATATCCAGGCGTGATCGGAAGGAACTGCTGACCGAGATTCTACCTTACTGGAAGGGCAGAACCATCAGGGATTTGCGCAAGAAGCGTTGGAACAATCCGGCCACGCGAGCCAGGCTCAATCTCGCGCCGGGAGTATCCTTCAAACGCTTTTCATCGTTCGACATGGCCGACCTGCTCAAGAAATGGTATCCGGTGATCAGCCTGCGTCCGGGTTATCTGCTGAAGGGCGGAGAAGAGCTTGTCTTCAACAACCCGGGGCTGATCATGGATGTTTTCGACGTTCAGGGGCATCTCTGCATGGGCCATGCGCGGATCATCCGGTGCGGGTTGAAGTCCGTCGCTCAGGAAGCGCAATCCAGACTGGCGGACATCAAGGCCGCAGGCGGTGATGCGAATGCTGAGGCATTTCTGGAGTCGGTTGTCATAAGTTGCGAAGCGGCAAGGGATTTCGCCGCAAGATACTCAAAGCTGGCGGACAAAATGGCGGAGTCGGAGAATGATCCTCAACGCGCTGCGGAACTGCGCAGAATAGCAGGGCATTGCCGTCGGGTTCCATGGGAACCGCCCCGGACGTTCCGTGAGGCCGTTCAGTTCCTCTGGCTTGTCCAGACTGCCGCTCTGATTGCCTATGGCATGGGCAGCTATCTCTCCGTCGGACGCGTTGATCAGTTTCTTCATCCGTTCTATGCGGACGATCTGGCAAATGGAAGCATAACGCGGGAGGAGGCGACGGAGCTTGCCGAAGAACTGCTGATCAAGCTGAGTTGCAATCTTCTTCTGCTGCCCCCTCTGGCCAAGGCAACGGCGGGAGAGCTTGGGGGGGATATTCAAGCAATAACCATTGGCGGGGTTGGCCGGGATGGAAGGGACGCAACAAATGAGTTGTCCATGATCTTCCTGGATGCCGCTCGGAACATGCGCTGCATGAGCAACAGTCTGTCGGTCAGGATTGACAGGGATACGCCGGACGAATTCATGATGAAACTCATGGAAGTATTCTCATGCACCTCCGGCCCGGCGGTTTATAACGACGACGCGGTGATCGAGGCGATGATTCAGTGCGGACATTCCATTGAGGACGCGCGCGATTACGTAATCATCGGCTGCGTGGAGCCGACCTCGGAGGGCAACACCTTCGGCTGCACGTCAGGCAATGACGTGTCGCTCGTCGGCGCGCTGGAAATGGCCCTGAATCGCGGGAAGCTGCGTTTCATGGGGCGTCAGATGGGGCCTGATACCGGCGATCCATGCGACTTTGAGCGCTTTGAAGACGTGGTTGAGGCGTTCCGCAGGCAGGTTGAATTCTGTGTCGGAGTTGTTGCGGAAGGGATTGCCGTAAAAGATGAAGTCTACGCGGAAATCTGCCATTGCCCATTTGTGTCCGCAACACTGGAGGGATGCGTTGACAAGGCGAAGGAAATGACGCGCGGAGGCGCAAAATACAACTTCGGCGCGATCAACGCCATGGGTTTCGGAACAGTGGCGGATTCGCTGGCCTCAATCCGGAAGTTCGTCTTCGAAGAAAAGCGTTTCACCATGCGCGAGATGATGGAAATGCTCGAAACGAATTACCGCGGGCATGAGCGGGAGCGTTGCCTGCTGGCGGAGCGAGGCCCGAAGTACGGGCGGGATGATGACGAGGCGGACGGCATTGCAGCGCTGGTCATGGATATCTTCTGCAAGGCGGTGAGCAGTCATAATATCGCAAGAGGTGGGACGCTTCGTCCCGGATTCTTCTCATACGGCATGCACGTCTATCAGGGCATGATCATGGGAGCGACTCCGGACGGACGCAAGGCCGGGCAGTCGCTTTCCAACAGCCTTTCCCCATCGAACGGCGTCGAGACCGGCGGCTTGACGGCCATGCTTCGGAGCGTCTCGAAACTGGGGTCGGAACTGGTCGGCAACGGGTATTCAGTAAATGCCCGCGTGACGCCGAAGGCGTTCGAGTCCGAGCAGGGGAGGCGGAAAATGGCCGATCTGCTGAGGACTTACTTCAGCTTGGGCGGGATGCACATTCAGCCCAACGTCGTGACTACGGGGACATTGCGGGCAGCGCAGGAATCGCCTGATGAATATAAGGACCTGGTCGTCCGCATAAGTGGTTACTGCGGTTACTTTACCGACCAGGGTAGGCTTGTGCAGGAAGACATCATTTCGCGGACGGAATTTGAGCGCGGATAAAATACTGGACGAAGAACCGTTAAAATGCCTAGAATCAATATGGCCGTTTCCGCGTGAGTGAATTTGAGAAGGATATTTGCCGAATTCGGCGGAATCATGTAGAATACGATCGTTCTCATGTACTTCACATTCACGCTTTGAATGAGGAATAATGCCTTGGGACAGACAGAGAGAAAACTGAAGTTTGACAGCCTGGCCGTTCACGCCGGCGAGAAGCATGACTATGGTTCGGTGACGACACCCATAGCGCAAACCTCCACGTTCATTTTCAGAGACATGGCCGAGGCCGTCGCATACGGCACGGGCAAGGTTCAGCATTACGAATACGGGCGGTATGGCAATCCGACCCGCGAGACGGCTCAGATCAAGCTGGCTGCTATTGAGGGAACCGAGGGTTGCATGCTTTTTGATTCGGGGATGAGGGCCGTCACCTGCACTATCATGGGGCTTGTCAGCATGGGGCAGCATGTCGTTCTGACCGACGACGTCTACAAAAAGACGCTCCAGTTCGCGCAGAACGATCTTCCACGTTTCGGGATTACGGCGACAGTCGTTCCGATGGGCAACTACGAGGCCATGGAGAAGGCCATTAAGCCGGAGACCAGGCTACTTATCTCCGAGTCCCCGACGAATCCCTACCTCAACATTGCCGACATGGGCAGGATGGCCGAAATCGGGCGCAGGCATGGCCTGATCACGATCATTGACAGCACCTTCGGGACGCCCTACAACCAGCGGCCAATCGAATACGGCATTGACCTCGTCATCCACAGCGTGACAAAGTATCTGGGCGGGCACAATGACATCCTGGGCGGCGCGCTGCTGGGGCGCAAGGAATTACTGGACAAGGTCACAACCTATCATAAGACGACCGGCGGGATACTCGATCCGCACAGTTGTTACCTGCTGATACGCGGCGTCAAGAGCCTGGGCGTCCGCATGGAACGGCACAACGCTTCCGGCCTGGCGGTGGCTCAATTCCTTGAGAAGCATCCCAAGGTCAAAAGAGTCTACTATCCCGGCCTGGCCAGTCATGTTCACCACGAACTGGCCGCAAGGCAGATGAAGGGTTTCGGCGCGGTGGTAACGTTCAAGGTTGATTCGGACCTACATGGAACGATGCGTTTCCTTGACTCATGCAAGCTCTGTCTGCTGGGACCGAGCCTCGGGGGATCAGAGAGCCTGATTTATCATCCGGCTCTGATTTCCTACTACGCCGAGACTCCGGAGCGGCGTCTTGAACTTGGCATTACAGACGACCTCGTCCGCCTGTCCTGCGGCCTTGAGGATACGGAAGACATTATCGCCGACCTTGATCATGCGCTTGAAGTCGCGTTCTGATCGGGATGGCGGGGAGACGGACATGCCCACTTTCGATTATGTGTGCCGCAAGTGCGGGCACGAGATGGAATTCCTGATTTTCAAGGCTGAGGAGGAGGCGGAGCTTCGCTGCGGGAAGTGCGGCGCGAAAAGGTTGCAGCGGCAGTTATCCGCCCCGGCGATCAAGGTAAAGGCCGGCGCCGAGGCCGTGCCCTGCGGGGAACGTTCCCCATGCTGCGGCGACAGGGAAAGCTGCGATCCATCCTCATGTCCCGCGGCGAAATTCCGTTAAACCTTCCCGCACCCACGGCTTCCCTCTCCCACAAAAGAATCTTCCCTCTCCCACCGGGAGAGGGGGAACCGTGACGCCCGCTTCGGGCGGGCGGTGGGTGAGGGGGGGAAGAGTCAACCCTTCGCGCGGCGTGGCGGATACCGTCGCGCTTCGATCCAGGCAGGCTTTCGCATGGAAAAACGTTCAATGGTATTCGGTCCGGTTCCGTCGCGCCGGCTGGGCAGGTCAATGGGCGTTGACCTGCTGCCCTTCAAAACCTGTAGTCTGGACTGTCTGTATTGCCAGCTCGGATGCACGACCAACAAAACCATCGAACGCCGCGCATGGGTGGAGGCGGATGAGGTGTTGGCGCAGGTTGCGGCAAAGATTGAGGCTGGGGCCAGGCCCGATTATTTCACGCTCTCAGGCTCCGGCGAGCCGACCCTGCATCTGGATATCGGCAGAATCATCCGCGAGATCAAATCGCGGGCAAGCGTTCCCGTCGCTGTCCTGACCAACGGGACGATGCTCTGGGACGGGGCGGTGCGCGCGGCGCTGGCGGACGCGGACCTTGTCGTGCCGTCGCTTGACGCCGTTGACGAGGATAGCTTCAGGAAGGTCAACCACCCACATCCGGCAATCAATTTCCCATTTTATCTGGACGGGTTACGGAAATTTGCCGAGGGACGGTCGGGGAAGATGTGGCTGGAGGTCTTCATCCTGGCCGGTATCAATGACGACGACGCATTTGTCGAATCGCTGCGGAAAATCGTGGCGACGATACCCGCCGACCGCGTTCAACTGAATACCGCCATCCGCCCGCCTGCGTACAGGGAGGCGCGCGCCGCTTCAAGAGAAAGGTTGGAAGCAATTGCCGCCATGCTCGGCAGCAACGCCGAGGTCGTGGCTTCCTACAAGGATATATCTCCCGACGCGGCCATGACAACGACTGCGGCGGAGATTCTTGAAATGCTCAAGCGCAGGCCATGCAGCCTTTCAGACCTGTCTTCCGGATTGCGGGCGGACAGAAATATCGTGGCAAAATGCGTCGGCATGCTGGCGGAGCGGGGCGAGGTCGCCGCCGAGGAGCGCGAAGGCGCGACCTATTATGCGTGGCGTCAGAAGTGAAGGGCGCGGCCCCGGCATGGAGCTTGATTTCGATATTGTTGTTGTGGGCGCGGGTCACGCGGGCTGCGAAGCCGCGCTTGCGGCGGCGCGGATGGGATGCCGGACCGCGCTGCTGACTATCAATCTCGATGCAATCGCCCAGATGTCCTGCAATCCCGCGATAGGTGGACTGGCCAAGGGGCAGATCGTCAGGGAGATTGACGCGCTGGGCGGGGAGATGGGCAAGGCGACGGATCGTTCGGCAATCCAGTTCCGGATGTTGAACACAAGCAAGGGGCCGGCCATGTACGCTCCCCGCGCCCAATGCGACAAAAAGTTGTACCAGCGCGTGATGAAGCAGGCGTTGGAGGCCCAACCCGGATTGGCCGTGCGGCAGGATATCGCCGACGACCTGATTGTTGAGGCGGGAAGAGTCGCCGGCGCGCGCTGCGCGTCGGGGCTTGTATACCGCGCAAAGGCGGTCATCCTGACCACGGGGACCTTCTTGCGGGGTGTGATTCACGTCGGAGATGCCAGGACGACAGGCGGGAGAATGGGGGAGTTGTCAGCCGATAAACTCTCGGGAGGTCTTGAGACCCTCGGGCTTGAGGTCGGGCGATTGAAGACCGGAACGCCGCCGCGCATCAACAGGCGCTCGATCTCGCTGGAACGGATGAAGATACAGCCCGGCGATCCTGAACCAAAACCATTCTCGTATGCGAACGAGAGAGTGAATTACACGCAACTGCCGTGTTACATGACGGCCACCAACAGGCATACGCACGAAATAATACTTAGCAACCTGGACCGCGCGCCGCTTTACACCGGGCAGATCAAGTCTGTCGGCCCGCGGTACTGCCCCAGCGTTGAGACGAAGGTCCTGCGCTTCGGGGAGCGCGAGTGGCATTCGGTCTATCTTGAGCCGGAGGGGCCGGACACTCTGGAGATGTATTGCAACGGCGTTTCGACCAGCCTGCCGCAGGACGTTCAGGAGGAGATGCTGCATTCCATTGCCGGGCTGGAAAACGCCGAGATCATGCGCTACGGCTACGCTATTGAATACGATTATCTCCCGCCGACGCAATTGCTTCCGAGCCTGGAGTGCAAGAAGGTCCGAGGACTCTTCCTGGCGGGGCAGATCAATGGCACATCCGGTTATGAGGAGGCAGCCGGGCAGGGACTGATGGCGGGGATAAACGCCGTCCTCTCGCTTCGCGGGGAAACTCCGCAGACGCTTGGACGAGATGAAGCATACATCGGCGTGATGATTGACGATCTGGTCACGCGCGGGGTCGCGGAGCCGTACCGGATGTTCACGTCCCGCGCGGAGCATCGCCTTCTGCTCAGGCAGGACAACGCGGACCGGCGCTTGACGCCGCTCGCAAGAAAGCTGGGACTGATTGCGGATTCGCGCTGGGCCGCATTCCAGAAAAAACTGGATGAGATCGAGGTTGCAAGGCGGATTATCAGAGAAAAACGTTACGGGGCAAATTCCCTTGAAGAGATGCTGAGAAGGCCGGAGATGAACTTCAGGAAACTTCTGCCGCTCTGCGAGTCGCTGATTTCACTGCCGCTTTCCAGAGAGGCGATTGAGCAGGTTGAGATCGAAGTGAAATACGAGGGTTACATCAGACGTCAGGAGTCGCAGGTCGAGAAATTCCGCAAGATGGAGAATGTAAGAATACCGGATGATGTTGATTATGCCGGGGCGAAAGGCATGAGGGCTGAGGCGCGGGAGGCGCTGGGGCGGGTCAGACCGGCCTCGATGGGGCAGGCTTCAAGGATTCCGGGGATCACGCCGGCGGATATCGCTCTGCTCGACGTCTACCTGCAAGGGCTTAAAGCAAACTCCCGCGAACGGGACTGAATCTGGGTGCGGGAGTTTCTTCACCAATTATACAGAGCGTCATAATATTTGCTCACAGGACACTCGGCCATCACCCCTCTTCCACCGCAAGCCGTTCACCTTCTCCCCGGGGAGAAGGTGACTGTGCCGCTTGCGGCACGCCGGATGAGGGGGTACAGATATGGCGCAACAATCATGCGCAGCTATTCCTGACGCCCTGTATATCTGCGGCGCTCTCTACTCCGATCCGTAGAGCGCGTCCAATTCCTTCTTGTGGTGCTCGATGATCGTCTTGCGGCGCAGTTTCGCCGTGAGGGTTGCCTCGCCGTCCTCGACGCTGAAGACCTTCGGACGCATGATGAACTTCCTGACCTTTTCCCAGGGGGACGCATTGGTCAGGCAGCGCTGGACGTTGGCGTTCATGAATTCGACTACGCGGCTGTTCTGCAGCATTTCCTCGTCGCTCTCGAACTTCATCCCCCAGTCCTTCACCTGCTCGCGCAGTGGTTGCATTTCGGGGACGATGATCGCGCTGAGGTAGGACCGGCCTTCGCCGCAGACCAGCGCTTCGGCAATGAATGGTGAGCGGCACAGAAGCCCTTCGAGAAGGGCGGGGGACACCTTCTTGCCGCTGGAGTAGACGATGATGTCCTTCTTGCGGTCGGTGATGAAGAGGTAGCCGTCCTTGTCGAAGTAGCCCACGTCTCCAGTATGCAGCCAGCCGTCAACGATCGTCTCGCATGTCGCCTGCGGGTTCTTCCAGTAGCCTTTCATTACGTGCTCGCCGCGGGTGAGGATTTCACCGTCTTCGGCGATCTTGATCTCGCATCCGACTTTTGGTCTGCCCGCTGATCCGATCTTGTAGTTATCGGGGGTGTTGAGCGTCATCACGGAGCTTGACTCGGTCATGCCGTAGCCGGTCAGTAGCAGGATGCCGCGCTCGACGAAGTATTCTCCCAGGTAGACGGGCAATGGGGCGCCGCCCGCGATGCACCAGCGAAGCCTGCCGCCGGACATGGCCTTGACTCTCGCGGCCTGCTCGGCCTCGGGCAGCTCGGCCAGCGCGTTGCGGATTTTCTCGTAAATTCTCGGAACGCAGCACGCCATCGTCGGGCGCGCTTCGATCAGGTTGGCGACGAAGGTTTCTCTTGACTCGCAGATGGCGACTTCCGAACCGGAGCGGATAGCGGTGATGTGGTCAACCTGATGCCCGAAAACGTGGCTCAGCGGAAGCCAGTTCAGCCCCACGTCGCTCTCGCCCATGTCAATCGTGTTCACGACGCACTCGGCGCCGTAAAGCAGGTTGCCGTGGCTCAGCATGACGCCTTTCGGGGCGCCGGAGGTTCCGGAACTGTAGATGATGGTGGCCAGGTCATCGGGCTTGACATTACGCTGGCGATTGGCCTGTTCGTCGTGAAGTTTTCGAGAGCAATGAATACCACGGTTGACCAGGGCGGACCAGGAGATCGCGCCATACGGGCCGGCGATGCGAAGGTTCGTGTCAAAGTGGACGACCCAGCGAAGATCAGGCATGTTGTCGGCTTCTTTGGCGATCCTGTCCGCCTGTACCTGGTCGCTGACGAAGACGACTTTGGCGTTGGTTTCTGCAAGCTGAACGCGGGCCTGGGTTTCGGAAAGACGGTCGTGCAGGGGGACGCTGACGGCGCCGGCGGCCAGGGTTGCCAGGTGGGAAAAACGCCAGCCGATGCGGTTGTCACTGTAAAGGCCGATGAAATCGCCCGGTTCCACGCCGACGTCAATAAGCCCGCGCGCCGCGCAGGTGGCGATATTGTAATAGTCCTTCCAGCTTACGGGGTGGTAAAGGCCGTCCGACTTGAATCTCAGCGCGCATTTGTCGCCGAGACGTTCGGCCTGATAGGCGAGAAGTTGCGGGATGTTTTCCGTGAGCATGGACACGCGTCTCCGTTGCCAGTGAAATCAGACGGAAATCCCGGACCGGGGCAAAGCTTGTATGCTCGTCCCGATCCGGGATTATTGTCAATGCGCGGGCGTCCGTCGTTTGAATTATCGGACGCATCCATCGTTGCGCAACATTGCGCAGTCAGGAATCGGATCCGGTTAGTTGCATGACTCCAGGACAGTGGCCATGCCCATGCCGCCGCCAATGCAGAGGGTGGCCAGGCCGTAGCGCCCGCCCTTCTGCTTAAGCAGGTGGGTGAGTGTTACCACAATCCTTGCGCCGCTGCATCCGAGGGGATGTCCGAGCGCGACCGCGCCGCCGTGCAGGTTGATTTTCTGTTTCTCAATGTCCAGTTGGAGGACCTTGAGGCATGAAAGGGCCTGGGCGGCAAACGCCTCGTTGAACTCGAAGATGTCAATCTCTGACATTTTCAGGCCGGCGCGCTTGAGAGCTTTCATCGAGGCCGGGCAAGGGCCGATGCCCATCTCGCCTGGGTCAACGCCGGCTGCCGCGGAGGAGAGAATCCTGGCAAGGGGTTTCATGCCAAGCTCTCGGGCCTTGTCCTCGGACATGATGAGCACGGCGGCCGCGCCGGCGCTCAACTGAGAGGAGTTGCCTGCTGTGACCGTGCCGACAGCGCCGAAGGCCGGGCGAAGTTCGGCAAGGGCCTCGATGGTTGTCGGGCGGATGCCCTGGTCGCGCGTGCAGCGGACCTTGCTTCCGTTGTCGTCGCGCCCCCACGTGGGGACGATTTCGTCGGCGAACTCGCCTTTTTCCGTCGCCTGGAGCGCAAGCTCCTGGCTGCGCAGCGCGAATTCATCCTGAAGTGCGCGGGGAATCTGGTACTTGATTGCCAGATATTCCGCCGTCAGGCCCATCATCATGACGGCCGGGCTCCATTTGCGATGGAGTTTCGGGGAGGCGTCATAGTCCTTGTCCATGGCGATGTGGCCCATGTGTTCGACGCCGCCGGCTATCTCAACGTCGGAGTAACCGAGCATGATGTTCTTGGCGGACTCGGCGATGGCTTCCATGCTGGAAGCGCAGAGGCGGTTGACCGTCACAGCCGGGACTTCGACCGGCATATCGGCGATCATTGCGGCCATTCTGGCTACGTTGTAGCCCTGCTCGCCCTGCTGCTGCACGCAGCCCCAGCGGATCTCGTTTATCAGGCCTGGTTCGATTCCGGTGCGTTCGACAATCGAGCGCATGCAATGGGCGGACAAGTCGTCGGCCCTTTCGTCCCGGAACATTCCGGTGTCGGCCTTGGCCGTTGACATCGGCGTCCTGAGCGCGTGAACGATTACTGGCTGTTTCATCTGTATGTTCTCCCGGAGTCTAGTCTTTGTAGAAGTTCTGACCCTTGGCGGCCATTTCCTTGAGCAGCGGGGACGGCTCGAAACGCTCGCCCAGCCCGCGGAGTTTCTCGAGTCTCTTGACGACCTGCGCCGCGCCCAGCGTGTCGCTCCAGCGCAGCACGCCGCCGCGGAACGGCGGGAAGCCCGTGCCGTAGATCATGGCGATGTCAACGTCGCCCGGATCGCGCACGATGCCTTCTGCCATCAGGCGGCTGGCCTCGTTCACTATGGGCAGGAACATCCGGTCAGTCATCTCTTCCACGCTGATGTCCCGCTTTTCGGTGCCGCAGGCGTCAATGATCGCCTGAAGGGCTTCCTCGTCCGGCTCGCTCTTGGGCTTGCCCTTCTTGAAGGTGTACTTCATGAAGCCGCTGCCGCTCTTCTGGCCCAGCCTGCCGGCCTCGAACAACTTCGGAAGAAGCATCGGGGTGGCCGACCTGCCCGGATAGGCCTCCATGAGAACCTTTCCGGCGTGGACCATCGTGTCAAGCCCGATCATATCCGAAAGGGTGATCGGTCCCATGGGCATACCGAACTTCGTGGCCGCCTTGTCAATGGTCTTGATCTCCGCGCCTTCCTGGAGCATCTGGACGGATTCGCTCAGGTAGGGCATCAGTATCCTGTTGACTACGAAGCCCGGGCAGTCCTTGCAGACGACCGGTTTCTTGCCGATGAGCTTGGCCAGGGCGACTGTGGTCGCAACTGTCTGGTCGTTCGTCTTCGCGCCGCGGATGACTTCAACCAGGAGCATCTTGTCAACGGGGTTGAAGAAGTGCATCCCGACGAAGCGCTCCGGTTTGCTCAGGCACTCGGCCATCTTCGTTACCGAAATGGTCGAGGTGTTGCTGGCGATGATGGCGTCGTCGCGCATCATGCTCTCCAGCTTCTTGAAGACCTGCTGCTTGATGTCCAGCCGTTCTACAACGGCCTCTACGATGATGTCGGTGTCCTTGCAGAGGATTTCATGGCTCAGTGTCGGAACCAGCAGCGCCAGCGCCTGCATTGCCTCTTCGGGGCTCATCCTCTTCTTCTTCAGGCGCTCGCCGATGCTTTCCTTTATCGCATTGACACCCTTCTGGACGAATTCTTCCTTGATGTCCAGCAAAGGCGAGACGATGTCCTTGCGGATGAACGCAGTGGCGATTCCGGCGCCCATGATACCCGCGCCGACAACGCCCGCCTTCTTGATTTCCTTCGGCTTGATATTCGGATCGTCAACGCCCTTGTCTTTCTTGATCCGATTATCCATGAAGAAAATGCCGATGAGGTTGCGGGAAATTTCCGAGCCGGCGAGGGTCGCCATGATCTTGCGCTCGTTCGCCAGGCCTTCCTGCAGCGGCTTGTTGACTCCGTCCGCCATGGCTTGAACGCAGGCGACAGGGGCGGGGTACTGGCCCTTGGTCTGGCCCTTCACGAAGGCCTTGGCCCCTTCGAACGCGAAAAGGTGCTGGTCTTCGCTCAGACCCATCGAGGATTCCATCATCTCGCGGCGTTTAATCCAGTCGCCGTTTTCGAGGGTCATTTTCAGGATGCGGACTGCCTCGTCCATGGCCTTCGCCGGGGGAACCACGTCGAAGAACAGACCGAGCTTTTTGGCTTCGTCGGCTTTCAGTGTCTTTCCGGCCGGGGCCAGTTGAATGGCTTCGCCGATGCCGATCACGCGGGGAAGGCGCTGTGTGCCGCCCCAGCCCGGGATGATGCCAAGCATCACTTCGGGCAGGCCGATCTGCGTGTTCTTCCCCTCGACGCCGAGGCAGTAGTCCATTGCCAGCGTGATTTCGCATCCGCCACCCAGCGCGTTGCCGCCGACGAGCGCCAGCGTGGGGAATGGAAGCCTGGACAGGCGCGTGAATGTGTCGTGGCCAAGCTCGATCACCTGCATGATCGCGCCGGGGCCGTATTGCTTGACCCCCGACATCAGCTCTTCAAGGTCGGCGCCGGCTATGAACTGGCCTTCCTTGCCGCTGCGAAGGATCAAACCCTTCAGTTGCTTCTTCTCAAGCTCCCCGACCATGTCGTTCAGCTCCTTCATCACGTGGCCGCTGAAGACGTTCACAGGCTGACCGGGGCGGTCGAAGGTCAGGACGCCGATGCCGTCCGGCCTTTCCTCCAAAATGAAGCTCTTTTCGGTTGCTTCCGCCATTGCCTTCCCTTTCTTTCAAAACTCTGAAACGACTTTTGGACTCGATTCCTCGGGGACCGAAGTCCATCCCGTTCTAACGGAAAAGACCGGAAAACGAGGCGGCGTCACGTTCGCTCCGCCAACGTGACGGACTTCCACCCCGATATTCCACGATTACGTCACGCGATACGATTGCCCGACTGTTTCAAATCCAGTAATGTTGCGGGATGGCGGGGTAAATTTCAAGCAGAATCAGGGCGGTTTTCAGGAAAAATCTTCCCGGTCTCAGATCATCTTTTCCCTGAATTTTCTGGCTGAATGAGACGGGCGAGCAGGTACTGGTAGAAAAAAGCCCGTTCGGGATGGTCAATAATCGGCCGCAGATATCGCCATTTCCCCTGTTTGGAGAGCATCCGCGCCATCTCTCCCGATCCACCCATTTCCCCGGCCCGTTTCTGATACGCAGCGAAGATGACGGGATTATCCCACACCGACAGAACGTATGCGATTCCCGATTGTTCTAAAATCTGCGCCAAGTCGGTTTCCGAAGTCGCTTTATGCAGCGCGTGGAAGCGCGGACTTTCGCTGAAGTTGTAACGCCAGTATGGGCCGTTCCGGAGCAGGAAAAGCGCCGCTCCGCCGGGTTCCGAACAGGACGCGACCAGCGTTCGGTCGGCAGCCCCTTCGTTGATGGCGAAGAATTCGTAAAGCGTGAATATATCCGGGTACATGCCACGAGCGCCCTCAAGCCCGGAGACATTGCGCCCTGAACTCAACGCGCTGATCGCTCCCGCCGCATAATCCGTCCCTGGCGTTACGGCGAAGGCGATTGCTATGGTCATCATCGCGGGCGCTCCGGCCAAGGACGGTTTCCCGCCTTTCCCGTCGTTCTTCAGTATGTAACCTAAAAGGCGTCCGCAAAGGTTGCATATGCCGGCGGAGGCAGGAATGCATGCGGCAAGGATTCCCGGCAGGAACATTTTGTCGCTTACATCCCGCGAAGACGGCCATAGAAGCCAGCCCATGTTCACAGCGATAAAAGCGATGAGCCAATACATCCCTGGCGTTTTTATCGCCGCAAATCCGACAGCGGCCATAAGGCAGATGAAGACTGAAACCGCGCCGCCTTTCAACAACAATGACGCCAGTTTCCGCCCGCCGGCCTGCTCCGCGCCGTCCAGGCCCAGCAGAGATGCCGTCCTTCCGCTTTCCTCGTAACCGGGGTTCATTGCGGAGGCGAAGTGAACTGCTTCCCGTTCATCGGCTGTCAAGCCTGCCGGCGGGTCGAACATGGCGGCTGCATGGGGAAAGACCGGATTTCCATACTGCGCATAAAGGAATATGTTCCACGAAAATGCCGCCGCCGTCGCCAGTATCAGCAACCCCGCCGCCCTGCGTCCAATCGCGAAACGACATACGGCGCGGACCGAGTCGGAGAGCATTCCGCCATTCCTCATCGCCGGGATGGAGACGATGATCCATGCCCCGATGAAGACGGGAACGAGCCATGCGCGACTCATGCCTGCCATTGCAAGTGAGAGCATCAGCCCCGCCCAGTCGCGCATTTCAGGCTTCTTGAGTGTCCGCAAAGCATAGAACACATGCGCGGCGACGCACAACGGCGCGAGCGCGTCATGCGTCATGTGCCCGCACGGATACAGGTTTGCGGGGGGGGAATAGAAGAGCAGGAATGCCGCAGCGCCGGTCCAGACGCCTCCTGGAAGCTCGCGCCCGCATGCCATCAGGAACATGAGCGCGCCGAACATGCAGATGATCGGGATCAAATTTGCAGAAGACTCGCCCAGCACAATGTCGTCAGTCCAGAGATAACATGACGCGGAAAGAAACGTCGCGCCGGGATTGTAGAACAGGTGGTCGTTGTGGTGGCCTATGTCCAGAGGGTGAAGCCACGGGAAGGCCCCTTGCGCGGCGATCCATGCGCCGCCGTCGTGGATGCTCCAGAAGTGTCCGCTCACAAGCGCGGCGTACGGCCAGAGAGCGGCCGTCAGTAACACGGGAGAGCAGGTTATCACCGTAGCGATCAGCAGCGTCGGACCATGTCGCGGACTGTCGGGATTGACATGCTTCGTTGCGCTGTCGTCGGCGATATTTCGTTGCTTCAGATAAAGTCCAAGCCACGCGAGGCAAAGTGCGCACCAGCAGGCGAGCCACATTTCGCGGGTGAAAAGTCCGGACATGGACAGCGGATATGCGATCAGACAACCCGATACCGGAATACCCAGGAAAAACAGCGCCGTCTTTTCCAGGCTGTCCCTTCCCAGCGCTGATGCCATGAGCATCGCCGGAAGCGATAGAAGGGCGAAAGGTAGCGCCGGTGGGATAAACATGCAGATGACAACGGCGATGGCGACTGCCGCGGCTGCTGATGTCTTTTGGATGGCGGGCATGAAGTTCAGGCAGATTGGGTTAAACCAACGCCCCGTTTTCGATCAGCTTTCTTCTGAGATCGTTGGCCGGTAGTTGCGGCGCTTCGATGCCTTTATCCGCAGCCATGGCCGCCGCCGTTCCGGCCGCCTGGCCGATTGCCAGGCAGGTTCCCATAACGCGAGTTCCTGCCATACCTTCATGCGTCGCGGAGATACAGCGACCGCTGGAAAGCAGGTTCGGGAAACTGACTGACAGCAGCGAACGGTAGGGAACGCCGTACCAGTCGCCCTCGGGCGGATGCATCTTTTCGATCTTCAAGTGCAGCCCGGCGTCCTTGAAGGCGCAAGGCTGTTTCATGGCGCACTTCGAGTTGCAGAGATGCCCGGGGTGCGAGTAGCCCATCGGGCAGTGAATGTCTATCCACCAACTGGCGCGGGCGATTGAGTCGTCAAACTTGCGTCCGGCGAGTACATCATCCCCGGTCAGCGCGTATGGGCCGACTATCTGGCGCGTTTCCCGCACCCCCACGTTTGTTGGAAGCGCGGCAAGGAAACTATCCTCCATGCCGGGGACGTTTTCCTTGTAGAACGTGAATGTTCTCCAGGACTGCTCTCGCACAAAGATTTCGGCCTGTGTGAGGGTCTCAGCATCTACGGCGCTGCCGCCGAAGCGGGTCAGGTTGGGGGTGGATTCATCGCTGCGGACGGTGGCGGAGGGCTGGAAAAAGCTTGGGTTGTAGGTGTGCAGGTAGTCGCTTGCGCGGGCTTCCTCGATCTTGCGGCGGACGGCGTCATGCGCCTCCTTCGGGCATGGCTTCACGCCGCCTATGCGGAACATTGACCCCATTGATTCCCCCCGTCCGTCGAAAGGCCTGCCGTGCGTGGTCTTTGCTCCGGCTCGGAAGGCCGCGTCCGCGTCGCCGGTGGCGTCAACGAAGAACCTGCCTGCCACGGCCTGTCTGCCGGACTTGTTTTCAATGATCAGCGCCTTGATCCTGCCGTTCTCAACGACGGCATCCGCTATGTAACTGTGGAACATGATTCGGACGCCGGCTTCGAGGACGATGCGGTCGGCCATGACCTTGAAGATTTCCGGGGAGAAGCGCACGCCCCAGTCCTTCAGAGCCGCCTCCCATGGAACCGCCCCACCCATTGATGCAAGGCGGTCGCAGATTTCGCGCGGTATGCCCCCGATAATGGCGACGGGCGCGTTATGGGCGCGATGGGAAAGTATGGGGCCGATCATGCCCGCAGTGGCCATCCCCCCCAGAAAACCGTATCGCTCAATCAGGATGACCTTTGCGCCGCATCGGGCGGCGGCCACAGCCGCGGTGATGCCGCCCGGCCCTCCGCCGGCCACGACCACGTCGGCTTCTGCGACAATAGGTGTTTCACGCGCGGGTTCCGAGATTGTGTTCACTGCATGACTCCTTGCAGGCGATGATTCTGCGGGATTGGCTCACAATTACAACGGCGGCGATTATAGAAGCGGGGATTGACAAGTCGCCAGTCAAATCGGAGCGCAGGTGAAATGGAAATTCCCTTGACAGTTGCCGATATATTCTGAATCATATTCCATGTGGGTTGTGAAAGTGTTCCCGGGGACTCATTTGACAAGCAACTGTGGCTGACGGGAAGACACTGCTATGCAGTCCGCGAGTGAGGAACCAAAAAGCGGAGCAGAGAGACGGCAGGCAACGCGATTTCCGACCGTGGGAATCGGTTTGCTTTACTCGCCGGCGGAGCATAGAAACCTTGACAATCCCGGACGCGACTTGGTTGAAGCCGCCGGGGTGGACATGAGCATGTCCGGCCTTGCGTTTGACGTGCGCAAATCGCTGGACGCGGGAAAACAGTTGATGGTCATGGTGGAATCCCCCGGAGGCGGAGCCGCGGAAAGGCTTCTAACCGAAGTGAAGTGGTGCAGGCAGATAGGCAACGGGCTTTACAGAGTCGGAACGGCGATCATCAGTTCCGAGGCGATGACGATGCTTGAGACGGATGCGGACGTTGAAACCGAGCCGATAAGCGCTGGCCCGGAAGCTCCATCAGAAGCGCAATTCCAGTGCCCGGCGTGTCACCACGCAGCCACGTTCGTTCTCATCGGAGTTCAGAAAGTCGCATGGGCGCAGGGGATTGTCCCCATTTACGATTGTTCAAAGTGCGGAACGTCGCGGACCATCACGTCCATCCTGAGCTACAACCGGCAAAGAATGCACAGCGGGAAGAAACAAGGGATCATGTAGGCGTTTTCTCTTGGCAAAAACATTCAGGGGAGAGCGGTGGGGAAAAAACGAGAACGGGTGAAGCAGACAGCCGGGGAAACCGAACTGCTGAAGCAGAAGATTGCCGAGCTTGAGGCGGCCCTGGCAGGGAAGGATGCGCAACTTGCCGAATTAAAGGCCCGGCATGACCTCCTCTCAAACATCGTCAACAGCACGCTGGACGGGCTATGCGTAATAGACCGCGAATTCACTATAATTGCCATAAATGATTCCGTCAGAAGTCGGGCCGGGAACGCAAATATTGTCGGCAGGAAATGCTACGAGGTGTTCAGGAATTTCTCCTCCATGTGCGGCGACTGTCCCTCCAGGAGGGCTATGGAGACCGGAAAACCGACTTATGACGTAATCAGGAGGAGAAACAGCGACGGCGCGGTGACTTCATGGGTGGACATGTATTGTTATCCCCTGCGATCCCCCGACGGGAAGATAATAGGTTCGGTTGAATGCAGCCGCTACGCCGATACACACGGGCTGGCCAGCGGGATGTTCGATGAGATGGCCGGGGCTTATACAAGCATCATTGAGAGCGGAAGAGATGCCATTGTCATTGTTCAGGATGGCGTGCTGAAATACATCAACAAGGCGGCGGAAACCGTCACCGGTTATTCAGCGGCGGAACTGGAGGGCAGTCCTTTCACATCTCTGCTGCCGCGAGAGAGTTGGACTACAGAGGAGGAGAACTACAGGCTGTTTCTGACGCGCGCCGAGGGGCAGGGAGAGAACGAGTTAAAGATAACGCGCAGGGACGGTCGGGAGTGCGAACTTTCCGTGTTCTACGGAAGGTTGCTATTCCGGGGCCGTCCCGCTGTCATTGCGATCGGCAGGGATATTAGCGAACACAAGGAGATGGAACGGTCCCTCGCTAATGCTGAGGCCAGATGGCGGGCTTTGCTCCGGGGAATACCTTATAAGGTTGCGGTCACGGACAGGGAAGGGCGGATTATAACAGTCAACAGGATTGAACAGGGACGGGATGCGGCGGAGATCATTGGGCATACGGTCTGGGAGTTTGTCGAAGACAGTTACGCCGATGAGGTGAAGCGGAATCTGGAAAGTGTGTTCCAAAGCGGCGCGACGCTCACAGGAGAAGCCGATTATTCGGATCCCGCCGGAAATACGCGCCGCCTTGAATACAGCATGACGGTCGCCGAATTCGGGGATGGCGTCGAACATGCGATTGTCACCGCCAGAGATGTATCCCATCGCCGAAACCTTGAGGATCAATTGCGCCTGCTTAACATGGCGATTGAGCAGAGCAGCGAGGGTGTGGCGACCGTTGATCCGGACGGCAACATCCTTTTTGTCAACAGGGCTTTCGCTGAGATGCACGGCTATTCCGTTGAGGAGCTTTACGGAAAAGACCTATCAATCTTCCATACGCCTGACCAGATGCCTGCCGTGAATAAGGCCAACCGCATCATCTGCGAAAGGGGTTGGTTCAAAGGCGAGATAATGCACGCTCGTAGGGACGGGACGCCGTTCCCGACATATATGTTCAATTCTCTCATCCGGGACGCGTCAGGCAGGATCATGGGCATGCTGGGGACCATGCGCGATATCTCTGACGAGAAATTGATGCAATCGAAGGTCAGGGAGAGTGAAGACCTCTACAGGATTCTCTTTGAGAAATCGCCCATCGGCGTGGGGTTGGGCGCGATGGACGGAACCATAATCACACATAATCCCGCAATCTTAAAATCCGCAGGTTACATGGAGGGCGATCCGGATGTCCCCAAGCGGATTATTGATTTCTACGTTGATCCTTCTGAATATGATCGTTTGGGAGTGATTGTCCAAGAACAAGGTTTTGTTGACAACGCCGAGGTCATGTTCAAGCGCAAGAACGGAGAGCATTATAAGGTTCTCGTCAGCGTCAGGCCGGTCGTATTCAAGGCGGAATGGTGTTTTCTGGCTATAGTGCAGGACATGACGGAGCGCATTGAGGCGGATCGGAAGGTGAGAGAAAGCGAAGCCATGTTCAGGACGCTTTTCGAGAGCGCGCCGCTGGGCATCGGGATTTCGGACCGAAACGGCAAACTTGTCGCTTATAACGACGCCACATTTCTTCCGGGAGGCTATACCAGAGAAGAGGTGGATGAGCATCCGTACATAACCAGGTTTTATTATAATCCCGCGGACAGGGAAACAATCATTGCGCAGGTCAGAGAGAAAGGCGGGATTCGCAATGCGGAGGTGAAATTCAAGCGCAAGGACGGGAGCGCGTTCGACACGCTGCTGAGCGTATCGCCGATAACATTCCGGGGGGAGCAATACCAACTGGCGATTGTTCAGGACGTTACGGAAAGCAGAAGGATGGAGGGCCAACTGCGGCAGATTCAGAAGCTGGACAGCATAGGGCGTCTGGCCGGCGGCGTCGCGCATGATTTCAACAACCTGCTTACCGCCATCATGGGCTACGCAGAAACGGCTCGCGGGGCGTTATCGGGAAATCATCCTGCCAGCGGCGACATTGATGAGGTCCTGGCCGCTTCGCACAAGGCCGCGAACCTGACCCGGCAGCTTCTGGCGTTTTCCAGCCACCAGATGATAAGTCCGCGCCCGGTGAATCTGAACAATATCGTGTCGAACATGGACAAGATGCTGAGAAGGTTGATTACGGAGAACGTGGAGTTCCAGACCGTGCTTGCGGATGATCTTGGAACGGTTCGCGCCGATCCGGGGCAGATAGAGCAGATTCTTGTGAACATGGTCATCAACGCCCGCGACGCGATGCCGGACGGCGGGCGATTAACCATCGAGAGCGCGAACAGGTCGCTTGACGCGGAGTATGTCCGGCTGCATCACGGCGTCCATCCGGGGGATTACGTCATGCTGGCTGTCAGCGACACGGGATTGGGCATGACGGATGAAATAAAGAGCAGGTTGTTCGAACCTTTTTTCACAACGAAAGCAAAAGACAAGGGGACGGGGTTGGGACTTTCAACCTGTTACGGAATAGCGCGCCAGAGCGGGGGACACATACAGGTCTACAGCGAGCCGGGCAGGGGCAGCACGTTCAGCTTATATCTTCCCCGCGTGGCCGACAAGGCGATGCCGTTGGACATGCGGGAGGAATCCGCGATCCTGCCGGAAGGGGATGAGACGATACTCCTTGTGGAGAACGAGGAAACCGTCCGGCGGATGGCGTCCCGCGTGCTGACGCAGCAGGGCTACGAGGTTCTGGAGGCTTGCGATGGCCGGGAGGCGCTGGACGTTGTCCGGCAACGCGGTATTGATAAGATTGACATGCTTCTGACCGACGTTGTGATGCCGCGGATGGGCGGCAAGCAGCTTGCCGACAGGTTGCGGGCGTTGCGTCCGGAATTGAAGGTTCTTTTCATTTCAGGATACTCCGATAACGCCGCCGCGCTTGCCGATATCATCCGCAAGGGCAGGGAATTCATGCAGAAACCGTTCTCGCCCCTGAAACTTGCCGTCAAGATACGGGCGATATTGGATGCCAGGGAACCCTAATGTTCTGATGCCCGGTTTCGCCGTCTTGCGCCGCCCCTGCCGCCGCCCTGTCCTGGGTCATGCTGAGCGCCGCCTCGTCCGTCATGGATTTCACCGTTCCGCTCGCCGTATTCTTTATCCAACCCGGCGGATGACGGTTGTACGGCAAGCGGAAACAACAGGAGAACAAGAGACAGCGTAGTCAGAAGGATGACAATCACGAATCGCGCGGCAGCATTGCGAATCGAGTTTCGAAGGATTGTCGCAACCATGTTCCAGTGCATAATGATGTGCAGGGCAAGGAGAAGCAACAAGACCACTCCGATCGCCAGATGTATCTCCCCCCATTCGTGCCGACCCTTGCCCAGGAACGCGAGTTCGACATTACGCCCGTAGACTTCAATTCGCTCGCGTCCTGGAATAAGGACATGTTTCAGAAGGAGGCCAACGCCGGCGAGAAAACACATGCACAACAACATCAAGGCGTCAACAAGCAGGTTCAATCGGGGACTGATCTTCATATCCTGAGTCCTGGCGGTTTCAGTCCGGTTATTCAGCGCTTGAGGAGGCGTTTCCGAATTCTGTTCCTCTGCTGAGCGCTTCGGATTCGGCTGCCTCGCCTTCCAGGAACGCGCCGAGTTTGCGATAACGTCCGGCGCGGGCGGAAAGCAGATTATCAAGGGGGATGGCTGCGAGCGCGTCATGGCTGCGGAGGACAAATTCGCGCAGGGATTCGGCGGCTGCCGCGTGGTTCCAGTGCGCGCCGCCGGGGGGTTCAGGGATGACCTCGTCCGCGACGCCCATCCCGGCAAGTTCACGGGCCGTGATCTTCATGGCGTCCGCGGCCTGAGGCGCCTTCTCGATGTCGTGGTGTAATATCGCGGCGCAACCTTCAGGCGTGATGACGCAGTAATACGCATTCTCGAACATCCCTATGCGATCGGCCACGGCCATGCCTAGCGCGCCGCCGGAACAGCCTTCGCCGATGACGACGGCGATTATCGGGGCGCGCAGGACGGACATTGCGGCAATGCTTTCGGCGATGGCAAAGCCTTCGCCGCGCTGTTCGGCTTCAAGGTCGGCCGCCGCGCCCTTGGTGTCAATAAGGGACAGTACCGGCAGCCCGAATTTTTCCGCAAGTAGCATGACGCGAAGCGCCTTGCGGAAACCTTCCGGATGGACCATGCCGAAGTTGCGCATGAGGCGCTCCTTCGTGTCGCGCCCCTTCTGCTGGCCAACGATGGCGAATCGGCGTCCGGATATCGTTCCAAGACCGCAGACGACGGCCTTGTCGTCCGCAAAACGGCGATCGCCGTGAAGCTCGATGAAGTCGTCAACAATGCGGCTGATGAAGTCGAGCGCCTGCGGGCGCTCCGGATGTCGGGCCAGTTGGACGCGCTGGTATGCGTCCAGGGATGCTACAATTCCGCGGGCTGTGTCGTTCAGGCGGGTCTGGAGCGCGGTGAGATTTTCCTGCGCGTCTTTTCGTCCCGCATCGCATTCGGCGCGCAGAGCGTCCATTTCCTTTACAATATCGAGGATCGGAATTTCGAATGGATATGCAAAGCGTTCAGCCACGACGCTGCCGTTCCTTCCGGTTTAAGCCCAAGTGACCAGTCCGGGCTGGAATGTATGCGGGAGGGAATCATTGTGCGGCATGACGCGCACGGCGAATCCGTAACGGCCTGCCTTGTCGCAACGCACGTTCGCCTCAAATGCGTGGACCCCGTCTCCGGAACTCCCCTTCGATTCCATGTTAATGAGGGATGCGTGGGCGATTTCCCTTGCGTGATTGAGGGCGCCGCAATAGACCTGCACGCGCACGTCTTCGGGCCTGACCGGTCCAAGCCGGACGTGTGCGCGGATCCTGAAGGAATCCCCGGCGGACATCGGGTCCTGCATTCCGTCAGTGGCCACGTCCAGAACGGCGATGTTGCGCCAGTTGTCTTGCAGCATGCGCCTCCATCGGGCGATGTTTCCGCATTCCTGCATTCCGTTGGCGCAGAGGGCATGCCAGTTTTCCATTGCGGGGATGTAAAACTTCCGCAGGTATTCGGAAAACATGCGGTGGGTGTTGAAAACGGAGCCGAGGCGGCGAATGGAGCTTTTCATGCGGCGAATCCATGCCTTGGGAAGACCGTCGCGCCCGCGGTCATAAAACGCAGGCACAATCTCCTTTTCAAGAAGATCGAAGAGCGTGCCGCCCTCGACGCGGTCCTGCACTTCATAGTCCGCAAACTCGTCGCCCCTGCCGATTGACCATCCGATGTCCTCCGCGAAACCTTCGCACCACCAGCCGTCCAGCGTGCTGACATGTATGGCGCCGTTGGCGACCGCTTTCATGCCGCTGGTTCCGCTTGCTTCCAGTGGCCTTCTGGGCGTGTTGAGCCAGACGTCACAACCCTGGACCATGTAACGGGCCAGCTTGATGCTGTAATCCTCAAGGAAAACGAGGCGCATTCTGAAGTTGTCGTTCCGGGCGGCGTTGACGATTTCCTTGATCATCTCCTTGCCGGGGTTGTCGTGGGGGTGGGCTTTGCCGGCGAAGATGAGCTGGACTGGGCGCTCGGCGTCCGTAAGAAGGCGCGCTAGGCGCTCCGGGTTCCTGAGCAGCAGGTTTCCGCGTTTGTAAGTTGCAAAGCGGCGGGCGAAGCCGATGGTCAGCGCGCTGGGATCGAGTATCTCGTCTGCCATGGCCACTTCCGACGGGGGAGCGCCCCGGTTCTCAAGCTGCTTGCTCAGGACGCGGCGGGCGAAGGCGACAAGGCGTTCGCGACGCCGCTCGTGCGTGCGCCAAAGCTCCGCGTCCGGTATCTGGTCAACGCGGTCCCAGACTTGTGTGTCGCCCGGTTCATCCATGAAACGCGGTCCGAGGTATCGCTCGAAAAGGTCAACAAGGTCATGGCTGGTCCATGAGCGCAGGTGGGTTCCGTTGGTTATATGCTTGATCGGGAGTTCGTCCAGCGGGACGCCGGGCCAGACGTTGCGCCACATCTTGCGGGATACGTCTCCGTGCAGTTTGCTGACGCCGTTGCAGTAGGCCGCCATTTTAAGGGCCAGAATGGTCATGCAGAAGGATTCGCCAGGATCGTTCGGATTCTCCCTGCCCAGGGCCATGAAGTCGTCCCAGGGGATACCGAGTTGCCCCGTGTAATCACCGAAATACTTTCCCATTAGGTCCGGGGGGAAGCGGTCATTGCCTGCGGGTACTGGGGTGTGGGTTGTGAATACATTGGAAGCCCATGCGGCTTCCTTCGCTTCCCAGAAGCTTAGGCCGTATTCCTGCATCAACTGTCTGGTCTGTTCCAGGGACTGGAAGGCTGAATGACCTTCATTCATGTGGCAGACGGCGGGTTTTATCCCCAATGCTCCGAGCGCCCTCATGCCGCCGATGCCCAGCAGGATTTCCTGGCGTATGCGCGTGTCAAGGTTGCCGCCGTAAAGTTGATCGGTAAGGGACTGATGCTGTGGCGGGTTTTCCTTCAGGCTTGTGTCAAGCAGGTAGAGGGGGATGCGTCCGACGTTGACGCGCCAGACAAGGGCGACGACCGTTTCCCGTCCCATCGGGACGGAGATTCGAACGGGGTTTCCGTCCTTGTCCTTGACAAGCTGGACGGGCATGCTTGCCCATTCGTTTTCGTTGTAAGCCTCCTGCTGCCAGCCGTCCGGGCTTAAGCGCTGCTGGAAGTAGCCGAGGCGGTAGAGCAGGCCGATAGCGACCAGAGGGGCGCCTATGTCGCTGGCGGATTTCAGGTGATCCCCGGCCAGGATTCCGAGTCCGCCGGAGTAGAGGGGAAGGCATTCGTCAATTCCATACTCTGCGCTGAAGTAGGCGATTGTCCTGTTTTTGCCGGTACCGTCGTCGCTGCTCGGAGTAGCCCCGGATTGGACGTATTTGCTGAACTCATCATACACCTGGAACATGTGCGTCATAAAACCTTCATCATTGCGCGCATCTTCAAAGCGAGTGGCTGGCACTGAGGACAGCATGAGAACAGGATTGCCGTTGGTTTCTTCCCAGAGGTCATAATCAAGCCTTCTGAATAGATCTATGGCTTCCCAGTGCCAGGAGAACCACATATTGTAGGCCATCTCGCGCAGCGGTTCGAGTTCCTGGGGGAGGCGGGGTGTCACATGGTATACTCTGATTCTCATGTTTCCTCCTGGCGCGTCGGCATGGCATTCCCGTGCGCCGGCCGGCGCTTACAAGAACATGATCAATTTCATCCCAGAGAACAAGCATAGGCGTGGCGGCATCCCGCGTCAAGGGTTGAATGGCGAACGGCCAAATGTAATTTGAATATGGAAACTATTGAGGATTGACATTATAATCTTCATTCCGAATACAGGAGCGGAAGGTAAATGCGCCTGTTCGGATTCAAGCGTCGGCGTTGGCCCGCGCAAAAGTAGATTCATTAACTCTTTTCCAGTTCGGAGCGAGAGAGAATGGCTATGCGTTTTTTCGGCTCAAGATGGGCCGGGCTTGTTCGAGCTTTAAGACGAGACGATAAGAACGCTATCCCGGATGCCGGCGCGAATGACGAAGACGCGGGAGGTTCGTCCCCTGATGCCGCCGGGAGCAAGGACGACGAGGAGCTTGAACCTAATCCCGCGCCTGCGACGGAACGCGTCACAGACGCGCTGAAGAAAGCAGTTGAAAAGGCGGCATCTCCGATCGAGGGGAGAATCATTGCCCGCGAAATAGCGCCTGACAAGCCGACCAACCCGGCTGAGAAGGCTTTTCAGTTCGTCGAGCATATGGTCATTGCTCCGCTTTACAGCGGGCAGGACGCCATTGGTTTCAACCAGATTGCCCGGTTGATGGTCGTGTGGGGATTGATAGTAGGCGGTCCGCTGCTTCTGCTTGGCCTTTCGTTGAGCAGAGAGTTCACAGCGGGGGAATCATGGAGGTTGAGGGATTACGGCGTAATGGATCAGGCCCAGGTCGCCCGCAACATTGCGGATGGCAGGGGGTTTGTGACGGATGTCATGGATCCTTACGTGCTGGCCGTGACGGGCAGGATGCCTGATACTCCCGCGATTCATAAACGGCCGATATACCCGATCATTCTTGGAGTGTTTTTCAAGATATTCGGCGCGTCTGATGCAACCGTGATAGGGGTTTCCTGTGTTTTCTGGTTGATTGCGGTCTGGTTGACCTATGCCATGATTATCAAGTGGGGGGACAGGCGCGTGGCTGGGCTGGCGCTTGCGTTCATGGCTGTGAATCTGACGTTTATCACCGCCGCGACTGATGGTCTGGACCTGTGCTTCAAAGTCGCGCTGATGACGGGTTTTCTATGGATGTTGGGTCACGTTGCCATGACGTCCCCGCCTGAAGAAGGCGTTGTTGAAGACAGCGATATCCCCAAGCTTTCGACCCCATTCCTGTTTTTCCTGGGGGCTTTGGCCGGCGTGATGGTGCTGACTTCCTATGCGATGCTGATCGTTGTTCTGCCGCCGATTCTGGCGGTCCTGGTTTTCCAGAAGCGGGCCAGATGGATTGGCGCGGTCGGCCTGTTCGTGGGTTTTACGCTGCTTGTGGCGCCTTACCTGGTCTGGGTGTCTATGAAGACCGGGAATCCGTTGTTCAACATCGCCACGGGAACCCTCCTGTCCGACGTTCAAGGCGGATGGCTGCGGGATGAATATCTCAGGATGACGTATTTTGGAGAGACAGAGGGCGGAAGAAGCCTTTGGAAGCTGATTGTCAACCAGTTTCCCGGAATTCTGAGGAAGGCCCGAAAGAACTCAGACAATGTGATGGTGGCTTTCATCAATTGTTGCGGGCTGGCCGGCGGGGTGCTGTTCGCCGCTCATGCGCTGGGCGAAGCGCTTACAAAGCGCTCAAGGCGCAATTTCTATCTGCCGCTTTATATTAGTATTGCGATATACTGCGTGTTGGCGGCATTCACGGCGGGCCCGACCCGTGAATTGACTATCTTCGTGCCACTGGTGGTCTTAGGGGCGGCGCAGTTGGTCGGAGACGTTCTGGACAGGCCGAAAGAGCATCCTGCGTGGCAGATGGAATGGAGCGGGCCTGCATTGCGATGGGGATTGTGTCTGACGCTCGTGTTCGTGGCGACTCTGCCTTTCCTGGGCGGATTTGCCACCACGTCTCAGGCGCGCTACAAGCTGCCGACGCTCGACTTTCTTGATGCGCAATTGATCAAACGCAAGGTTGACCGAGAGATCATCGTCTGCGATCTGCCGGAGATGACGTCGTGGTATGTCAAGCAACCGTGCGTGCGAGCGCCTTTCCGCGACGTGGACCTGGACAAGGTTCTTGACGTGGCGCGCCAGAATCAGCAGGACATAGCAGGCTTCTTCCTGCTCAGGGACGGCGATCCCGCGTCACGGATTCCTTTCTGTTCGTGGCTGGCTTATTCCTATGTTCCTGACGGAGTGTTTCGAAACACCAAGGCAGTGAAAGGCTCGCGCCGCGGCATGATCTACAGGCTTGCGGCGGGCAGGCTTCCGGAGGATGAGAAGGAGGAGGGACAGCAGGACAAGGGGGTCGGCGCAGTTGTGCTGCTGGACATCATGGACGCGATCAGCAAGGACGACCGTGTAACCGCTTTCCGAAAGGCGGTGGAATCGTTCAACAAGGGCGATTTCGCCCGGTCCGGCGAGGCGCTTTCCTATGCGGTAAAGCAAAAGGAATTCTTGCGGGCGCAGATTCTCTTTATCCAGTTGCAGACCACGCTGGAAGGATACGAATTTGCGGCGGAAAGGGCTCAGTGGGTGGCCGATAACCTGGCCCCGGACCACGGGCAGGTGCGAAGCCTTCTGGCAATGCTATATGCCCGGCTGGGACGATACCCGGAGGCGCTTAATGAATTCAGAAGAGCGCAGGCGTTGTCCGCCCCGGTGGATACTTATACCCTTGCCAAGACGCTGGCCAGCCTGGGCAGAAGGAAGCAGGCTGCTCAGTTGTGCAAGTCGCTGCTCCAGCGTATGAGCCAGCAGCCGCAGCCTTATCCAAAACCGCTCCAGGAACTGATTTTCCTGTGCTTCCAGGTCGGATTGCACGACGACGTGCTTGATCTTGGCAGGCAGATAATTGACCAGTTTCCGGATGACGTTCTCCTGCAGCAGCAGATCGGACGGCTGATGACGGAAAGCGCGCTGGAATCCGGCCGCGCGGCGGAGACGATTAACCTTGTGCGGGAGATGTATGCAAAGTGGCCTCAGTGGCGCGAGGGCAGGAAGCGTCTTGCGGACCTTTGCGCTGAGACCGGGCAGTACCAGGAGGCCATCAACCTGTATCGTGAATGGGCGCATACCCGGGAGGAGAAACAGGAGCTTTACGCGCTTCTGGCAGCAGTCTATGCAAAGAATGACAACGGGGAGCAACTGGAGAAGGCCTGTCTGGACGGGCTTCGAAAGTCTCCGTGGGACGTTCGCCTCCTGTTGTTGCTTTCAAAACATTACGCCGAGGAAGGGGTGAAGCTGGAAGAGGCGGAGAAGCACGCCCGAAACGCGGCGAGGATAATGCCGGGCACGATCGAGAGCGACGACACGCTTGCCTGGGTGCTGTTCAAAGCCGGGAAACTGGATGAGGCTGCGGAAATCCTGGCCAAGCAGGAAACGGTTCTTTGGAGGAACCCCGAAGCGGCATATCACTACGCCGTTATTCATGACGCCAGGGGAGACAAGGAAAAGGCGGGGCGATTCGTGAAAATGGCAATCGAGGCGGCCAGGAAAACACCGGCATGGCTGCCGCAGGCAAAGGAACTGGCGACAAAGCTGGGCGTGAAGGCGGAGCCATTACCCGTCGAGGAGCAGCAATAACTCCAGCGTCCCTGATGCGGGGGACATGGTTTCATGACCATGCCGAATGAGCCAACGGCGGGTGATAAGCGTCCTGTCCAGCCCGAGCGAAACGGGGGGGGGGATTCTCCCGAATTGCTTCGGGAGGAACCCCGCAGACGGGGGCGGCGCAGGAAAAGCTGCTCCAACCCCAGCAGGAGACGATTCAATCCCGCTTCACTGTTAAGCATTGACTTCTATCTCAGACTGTTGGCGGATTTCTTCTCGCCGCAGGGGCATACTTCCCGCAGGAGAAGCAGCAGGAGGCATCATCGTCATCATCGGAGCAGGAGGATCCGCCATGACATTCCTGAGCGCCAGGAATCAGGCGACGCGACGCCTGAGAAACCTGCTGTGAAGCTGAAGAAACCGTATTCGGGACCGAGGTTGACGGTTCAACAGGAGATTCTTGAGGCAGCCAGACGATTCGAAGAAAGAAAACAGCAAAACAATCAGAAAGGCGAGCCGCCTGATAAAGAGGATATTGACGATGAAGAGGACTTTGAAGAGGAAGAATATGATGCATCGGAGATAGAGCCTGCGGAAGAAGAACGTGAGGAGGATATCGGAGACATTGAGACGGATGCTCCGGCAGACGAAGACATTGACTCGAAAAGGGAAGACGCAGATGAACCGGACAATCAAGAAGACCGCGAATCTTCTGATAAGCCGGAGATTGATGAGGGCGTTGCCGAATCCGGCGACGGGGAATATGAATCCGGTGAAGAATCTGACGAGGAGGCTGATGAGCCTCGACGGATTGTCAAGCGCGTGAAGCGCAGAAGGGAACGCAGCGAGAGCGTCAATCCGGCGGAGAAGGCTTATAACATATTGATTTCGCCATTGTTCCCGCAGGGACGCAAGCTGAAGACCACTGAAGCAGGATGGCTTCTTGTGGCATGGATGGGCATCATTGTTCTGCCTGCTGCGATTCTTCTTGGCGGATGGGCCAGGGAATTTCCCACCGCCGACTCGATATCACTGACGATGCCGCTGGCCATGGATATGGCGCAGACCGCGCGAAACTGCAAGAATGGAAAGGGACTGACCACATATGTTCTTGACCCCCTTTCCATGCGATATCAACCGCGTATCGGGGGGCATTGGATGTCCAGACACGCTCCCGGATATCCGCTGTTTATCTCGGCGCTGATGGGTTGGTTCCGGGACATCGAGGCTGACACGGTGATTCTGGGGCTTGGGGCCATCCTGTGGCTCATGACCGGTTGGATCGTTTATGGTGTCGTCATGCGGTGGGGGGACAGGATCGCAGCTTTCTTCGCGCTGGGGCTTATCGCGACGAACGGATATTTCCTTCGAGCGTCTTTATCGGGAGTAAGGGCGTCATTTCTTGCGTTTCAGCTTGCGCTTGTTCTAAGCCTTGCTTCGGCGATCCTGATTCCGCTATTCCGCCGGGATAAGACGCAGGCGGGATCGTGGATGATTGTTGATTGTCTGGCCCTTGGGTTGGCGATCGGGCTGATGGCTGTCGCCAGTGTGGCAACCTTGTTGCTGACTGTTCCGCTGGCCATTGCGGTTGGCGCGCGGGCTGTCCGCGAAGGGGGGCGCATGCCGGTGACGATTGCCGTCGGAGCGGCGATCATGCTGATGCCGCTTGCCGTATATTCGGTCACGCTTCCCGGTGTTTCTCTGCTGTCATGGCCGGGGATCGCGTTACAGGAGATGCTTGGCGACGCGCTTGTTCCCTCGGCGGCGGTATACCGGCTTGGCTGGTTGCCTTGTGAATCGGTTCTGGGAAATTGCGTAATATACCTGTTTAGAATTGTCTTGAAACTTCCGGACAGCCTGCTGAAGGCTTTGATGGTTTTATGGTTGCAGGTCGGCTTGGTGGCCGGTGCCGCGTTTGTCGCCAATACGTTCAGACTGGCCGGTTCAAGGCGGCGGAGGCATAGAAGCGCAGCAGGATCATCTTCAACTGCGCAGGCATATTTCCTGATGCCGTTGGTTGTCGGGGCGATCCTGACGGCGCTCTGGAGCGCGTTGATATCGGACATAGGGATAGAACTCTCAATGGCTGCTCCGCTTTTTGCGATTGGAGGAGCCGGAACATTCTCGGCGCTTGCTGAAAGGTTGAAGCGGAGAAAGCAAATTCGCTCCCTGAATGCGCGAACAAAGGTCGCCATCTGGAACCTGCGCTACGGATGGCCTGTCGGGCATGGGATGGCGTGCGTCGGTCTGGCCGTGATAGGTTTGATGCCGCTGACCGGTCAGGATCGTCCCAGATGGCATACGGGTAAAACACCACCTGAGGTTGACTTCCTGAAACGCAATCTTGCGAAGATGGGGGTGAAACGGCAACTGTTGGCAAGCGATATGCCGGAAAGGGTGGCATGGCATGCGGACATGCCGGTTGTCAGGCTTCCGGTATTCTCCGGGGACCTTGCGGAAGCGGCCATGATTGCGGGAAGAGAAGGACGCTCGATTGATGGTTTTCTGTTATCACAGCCGGGCGAGGCCATGAGTTCATACTTCGGAGCGGACTGGCTGGATAAACTCTATTCAAATGTTTCGCCGGTCTGCAACACGTTTGTTGTCACCGGCTCCCGCTTCGGGATGATGTATCGCCTTGCCGGAAGGCCGGTAGTAGCCGGGCACAGGGAGCCGAACGCGCTGCTGATGGGGCGGGACGAAGTTTTGAAAATGTTCAGGTATGCGCGGTGGTCCTTTACTCTGGCGGCTCGCGGACTGCGGGAGCGTGATCCGCTTGGCGTTTTCTTCTCTGCGGCCAGGTTCCTCGGGTATGAGGAGCCTGCGCAGGAGTTTCTGCTCTTCCAGGTAAGGTATCATCTGCTTCAACGGGATTTCGCGGGCGGGATAGCAAAGGCGGGTCACCTGGTGAGACTTTCCCCTGATTACCCGCGGGCAAGGGCGGAATATGCCCGGGCGCTGGCGGTATCCGGGGATTTCTCAGGAGCTTACAGGCACTTCCGGGCAGCCCTTTCCAAGGACATCAATGTTCGCCTCGACTGGCCCCTTTATCTTGAGACTCTTGTCAGACTTGGGCGCGTGGAAGACGCTGAGAAAGGCGTTGACCTGCTCGGGAGGATATGGCTCAATCGGAAGATACCACTGCTGAAGGCGCGAATGAACCAGGTGATGCTATGCGGGCAGGTCGGCCTGCACCGGCACGCGATCAAGATTGCCAATACATTGCGTGACATGTTTCCAGAGAATCCGCAGGTTCACAGGACGGCATCATATCTGCTGGCTGTGGCTTATGCGAACGGCGGCGGGTACGCGGATGCCATTCCAATCCTGAACGAGTTGGTGTCCAAGTGGCCCGACTGGCAACAACCGCGCTTCGATCTGGCGGTGTCATATCGGAAAATAGGCGATTGGGAGAACGCCGAAACGCAGTACCGGCTCTGGGCGAAGACGGATGGTGAGAAACTGCTTGTCTTCAGGTGTCTGGCGGCCATGTGCGGCGAGAAGGGAGATCGGGAGGCGGCCATCAAGATCAGTCGGGAGGGTCTTGCCGCGTTTCCGGATGACCTTGTCCTTTTGAATAACATGGCCTCGGCGATGCTGTCAGAAGGAGCATCACCGAGCCAGTTGAAGGAGTCCGAATCTATAGCGCGCGGCCTTGTTGCGAGGCAACCGTCGGACATTCGCTTCGCCGATACGCTTGCATGGGGGCTGATGCGCCAGGGACGCGCCAGAGAGGCTGAAGAAGTAATGAAGCCGTTCTTTCCGGCGGCATGGCGGGAGCCGGAAATTGCTTTTCATGCCGGTTCGATATTGGCCGGCATGGGCCGGAATGACGCCGCAGCCAGATTACTCAAAGCCGCTATTGAGAAGGCTCCATTAGGCGCAATATGGCTGAAGCAGGCGCGACAGGCTCTTGAGGATTGCGAGGCTGGAGTCCGATGACTGGCGTTTTTCTCCCCGGCGACGGGTCGCGCATGAAGCGGCGCAGCATGTTGGCAGCCCGTGGGGATAGTCCATGCGCATGGGCCAGAGGAGGCAGGCGCTCACACAGGCGAAAAGGTTTGCTTTCACGATTCTTTGAAGGTTTTCAGTGGATTATCGAAGCCGTTCTGGCAGCGATTAGCTCGCCTATGAGGCGGAAAAGACGCCACAGGGATAAAGAGAAATCTGCGCGCATTGCCCCGTCAAGAAGGAGGAAAACGGAGCGCGGACCTGTTGCCAATTTTATATATGGCATATTGACGCTGCCGTTTGACGCTGAGAGGAAAGATATGGGCGTGGACGCAATCGCATTTCTTGCGGTCGCGTGGGCGCTGATTGCGTTTCTGCCTTGCATCGCCATATACATAGGCGGGATTAAACGACTGCCCACCGACCAGGTCTACGCCTTGAATGACCGTGGCGCTACGCTTGACGCCTTGGCGGCCAGGCGCCTCGCAGAGGGAAAGGGTTTGAACTTCGGAGAAGGCTGGGCGGAATCCGCTGCGCAAAGACCGTTACTGCATTCTGTGGAACTTGTCCCGCCATTATGGCTGGCCGGTAAGTTCAAACTATCTCCGGACATTGCTGTTGCCGGCGCGTCCATTGCGGGATATGTGCTGACTGCATGGGCAGTGTTCTGGGTAGTGAAACATTACGATGGTTTCGGCGCCGGGCTATTGGCGATGATCATGTTTTGTTCCGGGCCTGGGATTGCGGAAGATGCTGTTGACGGGCTTGGGACGCCGATGGCTGGGTTGTGGGCGATTCTTTTTACGGGTTGTTTCTGGGAACTTATACGGCGATCTTCTCTTCCAGTGGATGCTTCCGCGCGGGCAACGACTTTTGCTGTCGGAATCTTGGCCGGAGTTTGCGCTTCTTTTGCGTTCTTAAGCGATTATGCGATGGTCTGGTTTATCCTGCCCGTCTTGGTTGCGATCCTGGCTATGAAGGTTCCAGCGATTGCCAAATGGGGCATATTGTCTGGCCTGCTTGTCGCCCCCTTGGCATTGGTTGCCTGGCAAGGAGGCGCGTCTTCAGAACCGTTCAGGGATTTCGCGATTGCCTTCAGCGGTGGAAGGCATCTGCCGGCTTCACCGCAAGGCGAGGTAGGTGTCGGTTGGATTCTATGGCGGCGTATCTCAGCATGTTCCTCGGAGTTTCCGGAAAACCTTCATCCGATGCTGATGGAGATCGCCTTGGGAGTCGGTCCGGTTTGCGCCCTCATGTCAGTTGCGATTTTCTTCATGGGAAAGCTGAAGGGGCGGGAACTTTTCAGAAGGGGGATTCCAGCCTGCGGAGTGATTCTTGTTGCCGTATGGACGGCTTCAGGCGGAATGGATACCGGCGCTCTCATCGCCTTGTCGCCGATTATTTCGGTATTGGGCGCGGAAGGGGTTGCCTCGCTGATGCGCAGGGCCAGAGCCATACAGATCCCGCGCATGTCCGGGAGCATGCGAATCTGGTATGAGCGTGGAAAGCTGGCGCTCGAATGGGGCATCGTGTGTCTTATTGTGGCGCTCGCGTGGATTTTCCTGTCGGTGGCGAGTGATGATCCGCTATCGCCGCGCGGCGTGCCGTCCGCCTTGAAGGCGGTGGAAGGATTGGGATCTGAGTGCGCCGTAGCTACAGACGCGCCGGAGTGGGTTTCCTGGTTCACAAGGTGCGCCGCATATCCCTTGCCGGTCTTCATGGGAGAATTGGTAAGTCTTCAAGATAACCTTGAATTGAAGGGTGTGAATATCAAGGGGATATTTCTGTCCGGCGCAGTTCCGACGGGATTGAGCGGCGAGTTTCAGGCTCGCTTGGCTGAATTGGCCTCGACAAAAACGGTAGCGGGCAGGAGAACATCGGACAATGTTTTTATCCCGGTTTCTGAGATTCGTGAGTTGAACAGAAGCGGGCTGCCGCACCTGACGTTTGTTATGGAATCGGCCAAGGAGGATCTGATCTATAGAGCAAAGGAGTTTGTTTTCTGCCACGCGGCGATAGTGGATGGCATTAAGGGCGGGCGTGCGCATGTCCTCTTTTACCCGCTGGCCTGGTGGTCCGGTTTTGGCGAGCAATACGCATGGTTCCTATACCGGTTTGGTAGTCTGCTGGAGGCGAGGGGGAGATATGCCGACGCAATGTCTCTGGCAGGGGAAGCGGCGCGGGCGTTGCCGCGAAGCTCCGCCGCGCGCGCGCGTCTTGTGGAATTGTATCTTGCTTTTGACAAGGTTAAGTTGGCGGAGCAGTCCGTGGATATCCTTGAGGCGCTGCCCGGCTCGCAAGCGTTTGCCGAGGCGCGGCTGAAAGCTCATGCCCTCAGCGATAACTTCGAAAAAGCGGCGGCAGCCATTACGGACGTGGTCCGGATACGACTGGCCCAGGGGACGGATTTCCCGATGGCCTATATTAAGGTCCTGGATTGCTGCATTGATGCCGGAGCCATTGAGTTTGCCGGAAGGCTTGCCGCAAGGTTGGAGAATCTCTTCCCTGATGATGATGAATTCAAGCGGCAATTCTCGATCCGCCATGCTGAGCTTCTCGCGATGAAAGGCGATGGCGAAGGCGCGATAACATTGCTTGAGAGGCTTGTCGCGACCTGCCCGGAATGGATCCCAGCCAGGCTGAGACTGGCCGGGGCGTTGTCCGCTGCCGGACGGCATTCTGAGGCTGCCCGGACATTGCAATCAATGCCAGCCGAATTGATGGATCAACCGGACTTTTATGCTTTTCTGGCGGATGTGCGCGCCAGATCAGGAGACTTCAAAGGCGCCGAAGCCCTATGCGTCAAGGCGTTGGAGAAAACCCCCGATAATCCCTCTGTTCTGAACGTGATGGCCTATTGGCTTTCATTTAACGAGCGCAATCTTGAAACCGCTGAAAATGCCGCCTGGAAAGCGCATATTGCCGACCCGAGCAACATTCACTATGCGGATACGCTGGCCTGGATAATCTTCAAACGCGGGAGGATGAAGGAGGCAGATGCCTTGTTCGCCCCGATGCGTCCGGTGATGTGGCGTCAACCGCTCATTCTATACCATTATGGATGCGTGCTTGAAAACAACAATAATGGCCCGGCTGCGATCAGATTACTTGAGGACGCGGTAAAGAGGGCGAATGGAGAAGAATATTGGGTCCCACAGGCGAATCAAACTTTAAACAAGCTCAGGAAAGGCATCAGGAAGTGACCAAATCGTCAGGTGGAAATCGCTGGGTCGGCTGGTCCGGCGCTTCGATGCGGAACGCGCCCCTGGCAGGTCTCTCCGAGGAAGGACCCAGGAGAAAGCGAAGGCGTTCGTCGCGCAAACCGCTGTTCTTCCTGATCATTGAATTCATAAGCCAGGCGATCTCGAAACCGATTACAGCAGTTGAAATCACGATCAGGAAAGGAATTAAGCGGCTCGAAAGGCGGCGAAAGGCTCTTAGAAGGCGGGAACCGGGAGAGCCGCGACGGCTGATCATGCCGGACGGAGATGCTGATAAGGTCAAGTCCGATAGGAGGAGACACAAACACAGGACGCCCGGCCATTCCCTGGTCCAATTCTTCAAAGGGCTTCAGACGGCGGTTGAGACCACTCTTGTATATCCTCTGTATAAGAGGGGAAAGAAGATCAGCATTAATGAGACCGCGCTGCTGATCGTAGCATGGTTCTCCATTATTTTCGGGCCGCTGATGATACTGGGGTTTGCATTTGTCAAAAACTTCCCGACTACTGAAAGTCGGGTGCTGTCGTCCGATTCCGCGATGTACTGCGCTCAGATAGCTGGAAATCTTTCCGGGGGGCGGGGTTACGTTACCAGCGTGGTTGATCCGCTATCCCTGGCATCCGTCCGGAAACTGCCGGATCATCCCGAGCGTTCCATGCCTCCGATATATCCGCTTGTATTGTCGCTGCCGATGTCTCTTTTCGGGCGGAGCGATACGGTGGTGATAGCTTTGTCGTGTCTTCTGTGGTTTGTGACTGCGTTGTTGACATACAGGCTTGGTTTCAAGATGAATGATAGGCGCATTGCAGCGCTGGCGCTCGCCTTTTATTCATTAAATTCGAATATGTTAAGGACGGCATTTGACGGGGGGATTTCGCAATGGCTGGCGCTTCTGCTGGTTATCTATGCCGGATGCCTGATTGAAACCGCTAAGAGCATAAACGCTGAGGATGCTAAGGGGGAGATTATCGCGCCTGTATCGGTAACCCCAGCTATGGTGGGCGTTATAGCAGGATTGCTTGTCTTTTCCAACTACATGATGATACTGATAACGCTGCCCGCCGCAGTATGGATCTTCATCCGCGGGGGCGGGAAGGTCAGGGCTTCATGGATGGTTTGGGGATTTCTTGCGGTTGCTGCGCCGTCCTGTGTGTATCAGTGGGCGGAGACGGGAAGCCCATTTGCCACGCTTGGGGCTTTTAATGTTCTCGCCGGCGTGTTTATTCCGATATCGGATCTATCCAATGTAATGCATCCCCCGTCTGACTCGGCGCTGGTTTGCGCTGTCTATGGAGCATGGGAACTGGCCCGCAGGTTTATTATAGGCATATCGCTGAGGCTTGATATTGCAATGCAGCAGGCTGGAGTGGCGGCTTTTGTCATGTTCGTCGGGTTGCTCATTTCAGGTGGGCTGGTGAAAGAATTGCGGAACGATTTTCTTGCGCCATTGTATATCGGCATAGGGTTACTGATCATTTTACTGAACGTGGTTACCACACCTGATCCCATATTTGTGGCAATTTCTCCGCTGGCGTCCTTCTGCGCAGCCATGTATGGCGCGGATGCGATCGAGAGGTTCGCCCCGGCAAGGCGCGAGCATTCATCCCGCAGAAAGAGAGATCGCAGCGTCTGGAGCCTGGACTGGGAGGCGTTGGGAATTCGCTGGGGACTTGGAGTCGTTCTTGTCGTTATCGCTTCGGTTCAGTATGTCGCCCTTCTTGGCAAGACGGTAAGGTTGCCGGGGAAGCCTGAGCAGATGGCTGTTCTCGAAAAGGGGATTTCAGAGTTGAAACCTGAACCGGCTTCCGGTGTGGTGTATATTTCTGACAAGCCGGAGTGGCTTGCGTGGTTTGGCGGGAAGACAAGCGCGCGTTTGCCGGTCTTGTATGGCGATTACAAGGACATGGTTGAGGCCATTGAGAAATCCGGCGCTGGTTTTGGCGGAGTTTTTCTGGCAGGTTCGCCTCCGGGGATGGCATCAGGATTTGATGCCTGCCGCTGGCTTGCCGCGATTTATACTCCATTCGGCCTTGTTGCAGACACGGCTCCGGTTCCACCGTCAAGAGTTGGCGCGAACTTCAGGCGACCGTTCAAGATTCCTGGCGAGGGCAGCGAACCGGTTTTCGAGCCTGCGACGGGCAACCTCTATGCAAGACTGGCGCAAGCGGGATACCAGCGCTCGGTAAGACTGCTTTCCGATGTTCGTTCCGACATCATACTGGGAATGAAGACCGGGGATCCGTGCCGGCTTGCGTCTGTCTGGTTGTACGTCCGGGGGGAGGATTCCCTCGGGTCAATCGTGACACGCTGGCTGGATGTTCTTACAGATCAAAGAAATCTGGACGTTGCGGCGCTCTGGGGCGAGAGATTAGCAAAGGTCTTTCCCCGCAACGCTGAGATACAGGCGCGCATGATGCGCGTATATGCATGGAAGGGTTCGTTCAGCAAGGCTGAACAAGCTTACGCGAAGGCCAGGCGCATAAGCCCCAAGGTAATGCTCAATCCCGAGACGCTGGCTCTCCTGATGGCCCGACAGGGGAAGAAGGATCAAGCAGTCAACGCCATCCGCCTTGCGGCGATGGCAGACCAGAGAATGGGTCAACCGTATGGCGTTGTGAAGCTGCGCGAGGCGCAGCGTTATTATTCCGCGGGATTGTACGATCACGCGATCATCGCTGCTGAAGGCATGTTGAAGTCAATGCCTGAAGCAGGTGAAACGAAAAAACATATTTATTCGATTCTGGCGGGGGCTTTTTTGCGTCAGAAGCAGCCTGAGAAAGCGATCCAGGTTTTACAGACGGCCATCAAAGAGTTTCCTCTTGTGCTCGAATTGCACAAGCTTCTTGCCTATGCCTACAACGACGCAAAAATGCCGTATGAAGCAGACAGCACGATTGAAAGGATCGTGCTGGAAGAGAAGCGCGGACCAAGCTACTACGGGCTTCTGTCCGAATTGCGGACAAGACGCGGAGACCTGAAAGCGGCCATCGAGGCATGCAGGGATGGGCTTGCCAGATATCCCGACAACGTGATTCTGCTGAACAACCTTGCGTTCCTTTACTCCGAGTCTGACAACGAGGCGAATGTGCAATGGGCGGAATCAACTGCCCAGGCATTGCTGTCGAAAGAGCCGGATAACATACACATCAGGGATACGCTTGCCTGGGTCTTGCACAAGCTTGGGAAGCAAACAGACGCGGAGGCCGTTCTGCAGCCTTTTGAAAGGCTGTTGCCGGGCAATCCGACGATCTGTTATCACTATGGCGTGATACTGATGGGCATCAATAAACCTGAGAAAGCCCGTTTCTATCTTCGGGAGGCTGTTCAGGATGCTGAGGTGGGAACAGAATGGCTGGACAATGCTAATGAACTCCTGGAACAGGCAAACAAGAAACCGGAATAACACAAAAAATGGCCTGATCCGATCCAGCATGACTGGCAAGCCATCCTGTTCATTCAGGCCGCGCCGTGGGCGCGATCCGGACGGCTATGACGGCGAGAGTTCATTCGTGGCGCGGATTCTCGGATTATTCCCCGCGTTGATAGAGGCATTGCTGAGGCTTGTTGAGAACAGTTGGACCGGGTTGTCACGATGGCTTAGCTGGAGACGCGAGCGCCGGATTGAGCGCATGGCGGCCATGTCCCGGACATCTGAAATTGATGAAGACGCCGCGCCGGCTGCGCCGGGTCTTTCCCTGGAGCGGGCTCAGAGAATTGCGGGCAGGATGGAGCGATGGGTGAACCGTTTCTTCTTCGCGGCGGCGGAACGGCGACGCGCCGCGAGTCTGGAGAAGACGGATCGGGTTCCGGGAATTCTGAGCAACCTGACGGACGCTGTATTTAACTTTCTGACTGCGCCGTTGCTGGACACAGAGAGCAAGGTTAACGCAAACCAGATCGCACAGCTTGTCGTCGCATGGGCAGGGATTCTTTTTCTCCCAGCACTTGCGATAGGAGTCGCGTTCGTGCGGGAGTTCCCTACATCCGAGGACAGGATAATCAAGGGGGAGCTTGCGCGCCGAAGCGCAGACGTCGCTAGAAACATTTATGAAACCGGGCGTTTCAGCACGAACATCATAAAACCTATTGACATGTATTTTATTAAATCCGGCGGGGGCGATGCGGCAGGTTCAGAGATCATGATTCGTAATCATCCAGACCTGGCCACCGCGCCGCTGTATCCCATGGCGCTATCTACGCTTTTCGCGTTCACCGGAGTCAAAGAAAGCGTCATCCCCTTTGCAGGCGGGGCATTCTGGCTTGTTTCAGCGTGGTTGACCTACTATCTGGCGCTGAAGTGGCGCAATCGTTTTGCTGCGGGCATGGCTCTTGCGTTCTATTCCGTGAGCTATTTTGCCGCGCGCGCGGCGTTCAGCGGGTCGCCCGCGATATTCACCTCTGTGTTCTTTGTCTTGTACATGTGCATGTATGCGGACTGTTTTATTTCCAAGTCGCGCGATTCGGAGTCTGGCAAGTCCGAAGAATTGATATTGCCTCATCCGATTCATTTCTTCTTTCTGGGCATATGCGGCGGGCTTGTCTGCCTCTGCTCGTGGCCGATGGCCTTTATTGTGCTGCCGACGGCTGTCTGGCTGCTGGCGTCTGAAAATTCCGGTTTCAGGACGCACCGCGCGGCAATGGCCGGAGGGCTCCTTTTGACGTTGCTTCCATGGCCGGCGCGAAACGCGTTGATTTCGGGGCATCCGGGGTTGATCACGCTCTGGAAGTATGAGCTTCTCAACGGGGCATTCGGCAATCGCGACGCCTTCTTCAGGAGTTCGTCTCCGGTATCCGATTCGGTGCTTGCGCAGTTGTTCGGTTCTGCGCCCGACCATCTGGAGCGGATGTTTTTAAACCTCTCGCAGATATTGTCCGGCGCAGGGATGTGGAGCGTGCTCTTCTGGGGGGGGGCGTTGGTGTTGTGCCTTGCGGCTGCGTTCATGCTGACGGGCGAGCTTGGGACCGGCAAGTATAGAGGTTTCTTTTTTCCTTTCACCATCGGAATTGCCGGCTTCATTTTCCAGCAGGGGCTGACGATGGGGGACCCGATCGAAGGGGCGGCGCTCCTGCCTTTTATGGCGCTGGCCGCAGGCCAGGTCGTCGGTCTGTCGCTAAGCAGGGGTGTGCTTGCGACAGATAAGGCAGAGGAGGAAGCCGAGGTCAGCAGGCAGAAGGGATTCTTCCATGCGCTGTGGAACAATCCGATGGCAGGTCCGGCCTTCAGATACGGGATTGCGGCAATTCTAGTGCTGATGGGGGCCATCCCGCTCCTGAGCAGACAGATCAGCGTCACACGGCAGAGGGTGGACGTTGACAAAATGGACAAGCTTAAACAGAAATTGAACATGCGCAATAATATATTTATATTCAGTGATGAACCCGACCTTACGGCATGGGCGCTGAAAGCGCCCTGCATTGACATGCCGCTGTTGGAGTCGGATGTAAATGAATGGCTCGCTGCCGCGGAGAAAGAAAAGATTGAATTCGGGGGATTCTATCTTGCGCGGACCGCAGACAGTCTTGCGGGATACGGCGGGGCGCAGGAATGGTTGCGTTCACTTTATCATACCGGGAAGTACATGTTCGGCACTCATGTCGCGATCGTCATGGGCGGGGGCTTTATGTTGCGCTTGCCCGGACCTGAGGTCCAGTATGAATTGATGGTGTCCGTGAGCGCTGCCGGCGATCCCAAGAGATTGATCACCGCCGGCAAGGGCGCGCTTAGCGCCACGCGAGATGTTATCCTGGAGACAGGCAATGGACTTAAAAAAGGAAATATCGAGCCTGTGCTGAGCAATATGGCAAGGCCGCTTCTTATGAACGACATTGGGCGATGGGCGTTTCTGACGACTGCTCATGTCATGCTCGCCGGCGGGAAACATGAGGCGGCTGCGATGTTGTTGCGTCCGCTTGTCCTTGCGAATAGAAATGACAAGGCTGTTCTTTGTGCGATCTCTATCCTTTTCTATCAGACCGGCAGGAAGGAGAAGGCGCAGACGGTTCTGAAGGAGGCGTGCAGGAACGGGCTTCCAAAGGTGAGTATCCATACGCTGGCCCGGGCGGTTTCCGGCGCAGGTACTGACGAGGAAGCCGCTCTGCTGGCGCAGTTGGTTATCGGCCGTCGCCTTGCGGCCAACGCCCCTTATCCTCTGGCTTATGTGGCGGCGATGGACCTCTTGCATCAGTATGACATTCGCGAGTCAACCCTGCGGCTCGCGGAATCCATCATCAAGGTCTTTCCCAACGAGCGTGATGTAATCAAGAGAGCCAGGCTGGTCATGGCTGAAGTAATGCTCAAGCAGGGGCGCTCTGGCGATGCCCTGCTGATTCTTGAAGCGTTGCTAAACGAGTATCCAGAGTTTGATATGGCGATGATCAACTATGGTTTATGTTGCCAATCACTTGGCAGGTTCGAGGAGGCGGAGCGAGCGATGCGGGAATGGGCCAGGCGCGAGCAAAGTCGCAAGATCGTCCTGATCCGGCTTCTTTCCGAGATGTACGCCGCCAAGGGCGACCTGCGGGCGGCCGTCACGTTCACGCGGCAGGGGTTGAGCTATAACCCGGAAGACGTCATTTTGCTAAACAACCTTGCATACTATCTCTGCGATATGGCACAGTATGAAGAGGCGGAGAGGCTTGCGCGTATCGCGCGGCAGTATTCTCCCGGCAGTCCGGCGATTGCAGACACGCTTGCGTGGATACTTTACAAGACCGGAAAGCATGCCGAGGCCGCCAGAGTGCTCGATCCAGTCGCAGGACTTTCATATCAATATCCGGTCATGGCATACCACTGCGGCATCATTTTTCATGCCGCAGGACGCTACGAAGACGCCCAGCGATATCTGGAGCTTTGCATAAGCAATGCGAAAACCAGGGAAAGCTGGGCACAATCTGCGCAAAGAACGCTTGAAGAGGTCCGCAAGGTGTTAGAAGCGAAAAAAACTGGGAAATGATCGTGCTTAGAAGCGCAGGAGCGGCGGCTGTTCGTGTGCGGTTGTGGAATACTCTCAGTCGTATTGTGGTTGGACCATCCGCAGGCGGGTTGACATGGCGATATTGTTGAATGGAGGGATCGCAATAGACGCTGTGTTTCTCGACGCCGGGGAAACACTGATATATCCTGAACCACCCGTCGGCACGGTATATTCCAGCGTAGCCGCGCGATATGGAGTTTTCATTGCGCCGGATGAAATGGAAAGACTCTTCCGCATGCGCTGGCGCGAGCTTGTTGAAGAAACAAGGCGTTGTCCGGAGAAATATCTTCATCCCCCGGATCCGAGTGGGCGGCAGTGGTGGCGAATACTGGTGGACAGAATCATGAGCGGGAAAGGCCCGGCCCTGTATGACCGGATGTTTGAGGAACTTTATGAATATTATGCTCATGGAAGCGCATGGAGTATGTATCCCGACGTGAAACCGGCCATTGAAGCGCTTTGCAGCGCGCGCGTTCATCTTGGCGTCATCAGCAACTGGGACAGCAGGCTGGAAAAGCTCTTGTCCGCGCTTGGTCTTGCGGATTCTTTCCAGTCTGTGACCATAAGCAGTTATGAGGGCTATCTGAAACCGCATCCGGCAATCTTCCGGGCGGCCCTGGCAAAAGCAGGGGTTATGGCCGAGAGGGCAATTCTTGTGGGCGACCGTCCGGCAGAGGACGTGGATGGGGCGCGCGCGGCGGGGATGATTCCAATTTTGCTTGACCGACGGGGAGAGCAGACCGCCAATTGCCTGACCATAACATCACTGGCGCAACTGCCGCCGATGCTAGGGCTTGAATAGCGGCCGCTCGGATTATTTCCGAGCGATATATGCTTCGATCAGGGTGAGGGCAAGGAGCAGGGGGAGCAGTATGCGCCATAATGGACGATATTCAGCCCGCGCTTCGATCATTTCGCCTTTCTTGCCGACATTTCCTGCCAATAAACCTTCCGCGACGCCGCCGAACACTGAGAGTGTGGATTCATCCCGGGTTGCGTTTGCGGCGAATGCCCATGAGACCGGCCCATCTGCCTTGCCGGAGACTGCGCGGTATATCCCCGGCAGTTCGATCGGCCCATATTCCTCTCCAACCCCGCTGCGCATCGGAGCAGTCACGCGTCTGTCCGGCCTGCTGATGAAGATATTGGCGCCGGATGCTGTTGGGGGGAGGAATATTGAATTCCCTGTTTCGACGACCGGAGGCATGTCACCGGCGTCTCTGCCGAGGAGATTTCTGAGCAGTATGTGCAGCAGTGGAAGAAAACCGGGCTGGATGCAGAGATCGGACCAGTCGCGATCAATCGAGGTTGTCAACATCAAGCAGTAGCCTGCGCTGATGCGTCTGCCTAGCAGCAAAGGCGCTTCGTTGTCCAAAGTGATGAGGATTTCAGAATCAGGCGCCGGTTTTGTAAGAAAATATTTTTCGATCCTTCCGGATGTCAAGCCGTAAAGCGCCCCCGCGGAATCGGAGGACGCGCGCCAGCCTGGGCCGAACTTGGCCGCGCGCGCGGGTTGTCCCTGTGTTCCGCCATGAGGAGTATCGCTGGCGAATTCCCCCGGCATGATTGACCGCAGGGATTCCGGCAGTTCATCATTTATAAAACAATCCCCGAGCGTGATGAAGACTATGCCTCCTGATTGAAGGAATGCTGCGATCTTCTGCGCGGACGAGTCGTCCAATACGGAACAATTACAGAGGAATATCGCCGCGTATCCGGATGTATTCCTGTCGGCTAATTCCGGCGCGGAACAGATTTCGACTGAGAATGCGGATTTATGCTCCCTTCCGGGTTCCAGCGCGCGGGCAAGGTAATAAGTTTCCGAATCCAGGATTCTTGCGCGCGGATCCCCGTCAACAAGCAACGCGCGCGACGGCCCAGGGGGGAATACCGTGAAGTATAGGACATTGTCTTCCGCAAGCGCGTCGTCTTCGATGGAGCAGCTTCCGGAGATCAGACCGCCGCTTGGCGGATTGGCAATGTTGAATTCAACCGGCGATTCGCCTCCCGGATCAACCGAGTAGGAGACCGCGACTTCAGAACCGCCTTCCAGCATGAGCCGGCACGTTCCGGTCTTCTTTGCGGACGCGGAGTGGTTTCTGACGCTTGCTCCGATCCTGAGCCTGCCCGAATCCCCGGAACTTGACAACCCGGCAATGGAGCAATTATCGAACGCCTTTCCATCGGAAACGTCAACCGGGGTCAGCGATATGCCTTTTGCCGCAAGGTCTTGGACTGCTCCGCGCGATTCCTCATCCCATGTTCCGGAACGGAAATCGGATATTACGACGACGCGCCGCGACGCAAGCGATGCCGATGCCAATGCATCTGCGGCGTTCCGAAGCGCAGATGCCGCATTTCCTTTGAGAAAGGACGGTTCCAATCTCTCAAGTCTGGACAGAAGCATGCCGCCGTCCTTCTCAAGCGGGGGAGGGGCGTCGGCGCGCGATATCGGCAGCAGGGCAAGCTCATCCCGCGCGCCCATGCCCCTGATGATTTCTTCGCACCGGTCCTTTGCGGCGTCGAAAAGCGTCCGCCCGCCGACGCGCGTCCTCATGCTCATGCTGTCGTCCAGAATGATGACGGTCGAGGCCGGCGCGGAGCGATTCAAGCCGACGGGCGCCATTTTCAGCAGCGGTCCGGCCAGCGCGAAGGCGAGGCCCGCGACGATCAGGCAGCGCAACGCGAGCAGAAGCGCCTCCCGCAGGCGCAGGTGAAGAGTCAATTCCCTGCTGCTGCTCAGGAGGAAATCAATCGCCGCGAAGCGATGGACCGCTGCCGCCCTGCGGCTTCGCAGGTGCAGTATGATCGGCCCGGCGACGGCCAGGATGCCGAGAAGGAGCCAGGGATTGATGAAACTCATGCCTCATTACCGAGCGAAATTAGGAATTCAATACGCTCCGTATTTGTCTACCAGTTCCATGACCTTCCTGTAGCTCTCAAAGCTCACGTTGTCCGGGACGGAGTGGTCGCTATGGTAGATGTATCCGCCGCCGATTTTGGCCGCCGCGATCTTCTCCCCGATCTCCCGGCGCATCTCCTCGTCGTTCCCGCGCGCCATGACGCGCACGTCAATGCCGCCCATGTAGGCCATGCGATCTCCGTAACGCTTCTTCAGGTCAAGCAGGTCCATGCCCGCCTTGACCTCCAGAGGTTGCAGGCAATCGAATCCGGCGTCAATAAGGTAGGGCAGGAACTGGGTCACGCGCCCGCAACTGTGCAGGATCACGGGGAGCTTGTGGCTGTGGAAGAAGTCGCACATCTTCTTGTGCGACGGGAAGAGCAGGCGGCGATAGACGGCGGGGGAGAAGAACGTGGCGTTCTTGTAGCCCATGTCGTCGTAAAGGAACGCGCCGTCGAAAACCCAGCCACGATTCATCATTTCCCCGGCGTTCAGGATGGTCAGTTCCGCGATTCTGTCAAACAGATCAGCCACCCAGCCCGGGTCTTCGGCCATGGCGATCAGAAGGTTGTCCGGGCCGCAGGTGGAACTGCTGTAGTCGTAACCGACGGCGGCCGCGTAGTGGCAGAACATCCCGCGCTCGCGCTGTTTGTTGTAGTTGTCAAGGTGTTCCTGCCCTGGGATGCGGGAAGCGTCCCATTCGAGGTGGTCTTTATAGAGATCGAAGCCGGCGCGATCCTTTATCGTGTGCTCGATCAATTCGGGCGTGGATGTCTTGCCCTTCCAGTTCTTCATCACGGCGCCGTTGCCGTTCCGGGTGATCGTGTATTCGGGCGTGTCCTCGATGGTCTCCGTGGGGAGCCTGAAGGAGTTGTCCGCCCCCGCGCCGCAGAACTCGTAGCCGAAGAACTCTCCTGGTCCCTTGTCCGCCGGGAGGCCTTCCTTGCGCCAGCGCTCAATCGTCGTTCCCCACGGGCTGTCTGTCTTCGGGATGCGGTCGGTTTCCTGATGGCGCAGTTGCAGCGTAACGCGTTCTCTTGAGTTCACGGGGATTGTCTCCTTGTCATGCAAATCCTGATGAGAGGGATCATGTTTTAAACTCGTGGAAGATATCCGCCAGCCGGGCGGCTTTTTCCGCCGGGAGAGTTCCCTTTGTTGATGCTACCTCTGCCGTCAATCCGCCCAATTTGCAGTAAAGTGGGACGGCGTCGGGAAGCGCTTCCCGAAGCGCTTCAAGGTGGCGCCGCGCGATTTCAGCATCGCCGCGGCTTATCGGGCCGGTGAGGCACGCCGGAATGCCGGCGCGTTTAATGTTATTTAGTGTGCCGGTCATGAGAGGCAGGAGGGAGGCCAGCGCAATATCGCGCCTGATGCCTGCGGCGATATCAATCCGGATGGCAAGCTCGGTAATCGCCACGAAGTAGTTGCTGGCGACGCATGCCGCCGCATGGTAGAGGACTTTGCCTTCAGGGGGGATGCTAAGTTCCACTCCGCCCAAGTCACGCACGAAGCCCTGGAGCACGGGCATCGCCTCATCGTCGCCCTCTATGCAGCAGAACGATCCGGGGAGATTTTCCAGAGCCTGTTCAACGGTCGCAAAGCTCTGTAGCGGATGGAGCGATCCGACGCGCGCTCCACAGGCGCGGGCGGGGGAAAGGATTTCCGAGGAGAGCGCGCCGCTGCAATGAATGACAATCGAGCCGTCTGCGATTGCTCCGCATGAGACAAGCGCCCCGGCGACGCCTTCTATCGCGTCATCCGGGGTCGTGATGAAGACGGTATCGGCGTTCCGCGCGATGGATGAAGAATCGGCGGTCGCGACTTCAGCGTCAACCATGTCCAGCGCCTGCTGCGCTGAGACACCGGAAAGGCTGGAAATGCCGACAATCCGATGCCCGGCCTTGCTGAGGATGTTTCCAAGCGCGATGCCGACCTTGCCCGCGCCGATTATAGCCAGCCTGCGATTGGTTCTGCCGAATTCAGTCAATGACTTGCTCCGTCCGGCGTCAGGTCGCGATGCCGGTCTTTTCCTGCGCAACTCCGCCGCGTTCAGTCCGGCCCGATTGCGTAGAGTCGGCGTCTTCATCCTCGACAATTCTGAGGCTGACGTGGAACGTGGAGCCGGTTGATCCGTCGCTTTCGACGTCAATGCTTCCGCCATGTGCGCGAACGATTCCGTGCGCGATGGCCAGGCCAAGCCCGGTTCCGTGGGATTTTGTGGTGAAGAACGGCTCAAAGATTCTTCTCAAGGTTTCAGGAGCCATTCCAGGGCCTGTATCCTCGACCGTCAGTACCAGGTATCGCCTCTCCTGCTGTTGCTCCGTCATGGGCGCATGAGATGATGCGTATGGCCCGGCCTGGCACATCGCCGTCACGCGCAGGCGCTTGACCGTGCATTCCTTCATCGCGTCCAGAGCGTTGATGATGATGTTCAACGCGACCTGGCGCAGGCGCGTCCTGTCCATCACCATTTTCATGGGCCCGGCCTGTATATCCTTGACGATCTCGACGCCTTGGGTCAGGCCCAGCTTCTCGCCCATGGAGATGATTTCGTCAATAACCTCGCCGACCGCGACAACTTCCGGCTGGGTTCGCGCGGGACGCGCCAGGTGCAGCAGGTCTTCAACGATCTTTTTGCACTGGAACGCCTCTTCCTGGATCGTGCTGACGTCCTGATACTCGTCGCTCTCCGGGTCGAGAGAGGTCAGGAGCATTTTCGTATACCCGAGGATTACGGCAATGGGATTGTTGATTTCATGCGCGACGCCGGCGGCGAGCTGGCCGATGGTGACCATCCTCTCCGCGCGCAGGAGTTGTTCCTGATTGGTCCTGAGCCGGCGGGTCATATCGTTGAAGCGAGCGGCCAGATGAGCGAATTCGTCCTGGCCCCTTACCTCGATGGTCCGGTTAAGGTCGCCTTCGGCGATTGCTTCCGTCCCGGCGGCCAGCTTGTTAATTGGCCTGACAATAGAACGCCGGGTGACCAAGATAGCCGCCACGGCTACCACCACCGCCAGTCCGGCAAGGACGTATGCCTGATATGCGCTCGATTTTGATAGCCTGAGCGATTCCTGATGAGCGTCCCATGTTTTTCCCTCCAGAAAACGTCCAAGCCGGGCGTTGAGTTCGTTTATGGTGATGAGAGTTTCCCTGCTTGCCGACATTACTCTTTCAATCTGCTCTTTGTCTTTTTTTGTGACGGCCTCGTTCAACTGGTTTGAGCATAGGTCGTGTATACGGTCAACCTGGTTGCGGAGTTCGAGAATCCATCCTCTTTCTATGGCGTCTTCGCTCCTGGCCTGAAGTTCGTCTGCCAGCCGGTCAATTTCCTCTTTCTTCCCCTCAACTTCTCCCAGGTAAGAGTAGTTGCCGGTCCTTTCGAAATCCAGTTCAATAAAGAATAGGTCCTGGGCCAGATTTCCCAGGTTAAGGGCGATTTCCCTGCTATCCTGGCGTTCTTTGACTTTTCGGTTGGATTTCTGCATGTCTTCAAAGCGCGACAGCGCAACGTAGACCGTGAAGGCGAAAACGCTCAACACGATTCCGAAGCCGATTCCGAGCCTGACGCTCGTCACCGATCTGAATTGTCGCGTCTGGGGCTGTTGAATCATGGCGACTGCTCTGACGGTGCGAATTGCTCAAGGATTCCGGCCATCTCTTCCGCCGGAATCCACTGAATATGGCCGTCTGAGTATAGCACATTGCCGCCGGGTTTTCCGTGTGCGGCTGAATCCGGATCGGCGGCGACGGGCAGGACGCGGTCGCTGTCGCGCCTTCCAGAGGCAAGGTAGACGTATTCAGCCAACACCCCGGCATCCTTGGATGACGGACAGCGCAGAGCGGAGGAATCCCGCAGGTATGTTGGCGCAAGCTCCAGAAGCGAGGGGGGGTACCTTCCGGCGTTGTCTGTGCGGTACTTCGTAAGCGAGTCGTGTATCTGGCGAAGATTATCCCTGCATGCCATTTCCCTTTTATGATAAACGTATGGCAGGAAGGCGATATCTCGAAGATGATACACGCCGGTGCCCAAACCGAGCAGCAGGCCGGCAGCAGCCAGCGGAAGGCCGCGCGATGCCCCACGCCGTATCTCCGCCAGGGATATGATCCCAAGTATAATCGCTGCCAGGCTGAAGACAGCTAACTGCGGCCAGGGACCGAAGGCGCCAAGCCCGCAAAGAGCGGCTCCAATGGCCGTCTTTGAAAAGCCAACTTTGAGTCCGCTTCGATCAGTTTCAGATGCTGCCTCGACCTGATCCGCCAATTCCCCATCCATGCGTCTCTCAGTCGCGCTGTCGGAAAGGGAAAAGCGCAGCATGGTGTCTCCAACCTGTATGACATCGCCCGATTTCAGGAAGTGGATTCTGACTGGGCGCCCATTAACAAGCGTGCCGTTGCGCGTATGCAGGTCTTCAATGGCGTGGAAACTGTCCTTTATGAATATTCGGGCATGGCGGGAAGAAACGCTTTTGTCTTCGGTCAGGCGCAGGTCGCAACCTGATGCCCGGCCTATTGTCGCCGGGCAGCGCAGCGTGATGAGGATGCCCTCGCGCTCTCCGGAGTTGATCGTAATGTATGCTTCCATATATTTGGATTATAATGAAGAGATATTGAAGCGGACAAGCAATAGCCTGAGTTGAACCACTGCGTTGAACATCAGGATGTCCGTGTCGCCGCGCCGCGCGTTGTCAGCCGGGTTGCGCCTGAATCATGAAAGGTTATACTGGCGCTGCGTTTAAACTGATTTATTCTCCCGCGTCAGGCTGGGATGCTTCATGGAGTCAATGACGATCTCTACAAGCAGCGCCATACCCCCACAGGGCCTTCGATCGCTTATGCGCGAAAGCCTGCCGGTCGTCGGCATTGCCTCCATTTTCATGCTGCTTACGTTGGTTCCTTATATATATGGGTATCTGAATTCGCCGCCGGATGCTGAATTCATGTTCGTCCACACATTGAACTCAGGGGACTTGCCTACATACCTTGCTCAGATTGAGCGCGCGCGCAACGGCGAGATTCTGATAAGAAATTCCTATACGCCTGAGAAGCCGAATCATGGATTGTTCCGTCCGGAGTTCGTGCTGATCGGCAATGTCGCGCGGTTGACAGGGATTTCAAATCCGGCGGCGTATCACCTCGGAAGGATTGTTTTCGGAGTTGCGGCGGCGATGGGCATATACCTGCTTGCGTCGCTCGTTTTTGAAGCCCCGTCAGCGCGTCGTCTGGCTGTTCTGATTGCCTTCACGTCTTCCGGCGTCGGCTGGTTATACAAGGCCCGATATCCAGGCCCGATGAACATCCTTTCGGCTGATGTTTTTCAGCCGGAAGCCATTGTGTTCATGAGTGTCTATGAATCGCCGCATATGGCGATATCGTATGCGCTCATGGCTCTGCTCGTCTTCTTCCTGATGCGCGGATTGATGCTGGCGGGATGCGCCGGTTCAGTGGGCGTTGCGTCGCTAAGGGCGGCCATCATATCTGCCGTCATAGGCGGTATCTGCGGACTATTTCTTCTTCTGAGCCATCCTTTTGACCTTATTGCCGGCGCGTCGGTCTGCGCTGTCTGTGTGGGACTGGCCTGGATAAGGTTAAAGTTTCCTTCCGGACGCATCATTCCTGTCGCCATGATAGTCGCGTTGCTCTGCGTTCCGGCTCCAATATATACGTGGGTCAGCATGAGGAGCGACATCACGCTCCAGAAGTGGGCGGAGCAGAACGTGCTTCCAAGCCAGCGGCCGATCGGCTATGTCCTTTGCTACGGGTTCCTCTGGATTCCCGCTGCCTATGGCTGTTTCCGATGCGCAAAGCGCGGGAGCTGGATGGCGTTATTGCTCGGGGCATGGGTCATGATTCATTGGGTTGCCATATATCTGCCTGTGAACTTCCAGCGCAGGATGACGGAAGGCTGGCATATTCCAATCGCTTTGCTGGCGACTGCCGGCCTCCTCGAGATTAACACCGAGCTTGCCCGACGCTTCAGGGCATGGGCCGCGAACCGCAATCTCAGGTTGACCATACTGGTTCTTGTTCTGATCCTTCTTGCCGGAACGAACATCTACCATGTTCGACGGGATCTGTATTTCTTTGCGACACGCGATTATCGCGCTTACATGCCCAAGGGCATATGCGAGGCCATGGAATATGTCCGGGACAACACGGGCATAGACGAGGTGATCTTCACGGACGAGGTTCTGAACAACCACCTCCCGGCAGTCAGCGGAAACCGCGTTTTCGGGGGGCACAGCATTCAGGGCGTAGTGTTCGAGGATACATGGCAGGGGCTTCGCGCGCTGCCGGATGGGCGAACGCCGGAAGGCCCGCGGGCGGAGGCTGAATTCCTGCGGGCAAAGGGCGTGACGCATTGGCTGGTAATGAAACGCGCCTGGAAGGGGCCGAGGCAGTTGCTGGGTCTGCGCCCTGAGGCCAGACCTTACCTGAAGAAAATCTTTGAAAACGAATGGGCATCGGTATGGAAGGTCATCCCTTTGCCGGCACAATCTCCACATAAGGCAGCCGACCCGATTCCATGAAAAGATACCGAACAGTCGGCGCTGATATCCTGTCCCTCTCGGTCCTGGCGTTCACTCCGTTGCTTCTGCCCGAAGCATTCCCCTGGTTATGCATCCTCGTCCCGGCGTATCTTTTATCAAGAAGGTTTTCCGAAAACCTGGAAGAACGTGTTATCGCAACCTTCATTCTGATTCCAACCATCAATTCAATTATCCTTCTTCCCTTTTCGATTATCGGCGGACTGAATGGGATACTCCTTCTTGCCATTCTCGTGGTTGTCGCTGTCGCTTCCCTGGTCCATGGGCAAGGCGATGGGGCGGAGACGCTCAGGCTCGTTTCTGCTGACGATGAGTCGGGAAGGGGAATCGGAATATCGAAAACCGGCCCCTGGGCAGGGATGGCGTGCTTTGCGGCGATGTTGGTTCCAGCGTGGTTCAGCGTCGCCAACCCAGGGCAGGCGATATGGTACGGCCATGCCTGGAGTATTCACGATGGCGGGCGTTTTTTCGCCGGGAAGGGGATATTCCCCTGGCTTTCTCCAATCCAAATCGGTCACCACAACGACCACCTTTTTTACAATCCGGCGGCAACATTCCTGTCAGCCGTGTGCTATCGCCTTTGCCCCTCTGTGGGGGAACCCGAGATAGCGGCGAACCTGCTTCCGTCGCTCTATACTTTTGCGACGGTCGTTGCGGTGGGCGCGTTCAGCCGCTTCTTCCTTTGTTCCGCCATCCCGGGTTTTCTCGGATACGCGATGCTGCTTGGCTGTCGGCGCTACTGGGCGTCTTGCTTCACCATTTCTCATGATACGCTGACGCCCTTTTTTACCCTGGCCGTGTCTCTTGCAGGATTGAAGTGGATTGCCGCGAATGATCGCAGGCAGGGGGCGATCTTTCTTTTCGGGCTGGTGGGCGCGGGATTTGTGCGTCCATATCTTGGGGCGATGCTGCTGGCTGCGATCGTGCTGACTGCCGGAGTCTCACAGGTTCCACCCGGTTCAAAGGCAGTTGCGCTTGTTGAGGCTGTGCGTCGCGCCAGAGGGGCGTTATTCCCATGGTTTCTGGTCACAATGCTCCTGATGTTGTCATGGAACATTGTCCTCGCAGTCAAGTATCGCAGTCCGGTATACCCGTTCCACGCAGGTCTTTTCGGCAATCCGCCGGGAATCTCTGCGGCAGATTTGAAAATTCTCAGCGTCTTTGCGGATACGAATCCGGGATACTTGTATGAAGGTGGGGACCATCTCTCGAAATTGCGCTGGATGACTGGTCTTAATGACTTCTTCCCCGGGTCGGCGTCTGACCTCCGCGCGTGGTTCCAGGGCGAACTGCTTTGCCCCGCGCACGTTGTCCTCATCGGTGTCGCGGTCATTCTGTCGCTCCTTCCCCGTTCGAAGCGAGTCTTTGGAAATGTCATTCCATTAATTGTCTTTGCCTTTGCTCCACTGCTATTCTGGCTGGTTGCCGGGCCGAAGAATGCGAGCCATAAACTGTTGGTTCCATCGGCTGTTCCGCTGAGCGCGCTGGCCGCATATCCGATATTCGCGATGCTGCGATGGGTTTCAATAAGGATCAACGCTGAAAAACCGGAATCGGCTGAAGCGTTCCAGCAGGTTTCATCCGCTGTCGCGCTGGTTGTCGTTGCGGTCTGCTGTCTCTGGCCGCTAGGCCCATATGTGCAGTTCATCCGCGACGTTCGCCTTTTCCACGAGGATGAGGCGTTGAAGTATTCTGCTCCGGAGAATTGGGCAATGGGCGAAGCCTTGCGAAGGACCCTCGCTCCGGGCGAGAACGTTCTGATAGCGCCGTGGTCCGAGAAGGGCGCCCTCGCATTCTTTCTTTTTAGGGAGCGCCCTTATTGGGAATATGCTCATTACCAAAGTCCGGAAACCTATGACCTTCACGCAGCGGCCAAGCCTGATGAAGTCTTCGCGGCGCTGAAGAGAATGAACATACGCTACGTTCTGGCAAAAGACCCGTCGGACAACGACTGGCCATGCTTCAGGAAGACCTTCACAGACAGGGGCATGGCTGAGTTGTTCCCCGTTATGTTGTTTCGGGATGAAAGGCATTTCAGGCGGCTTCCAGCATGTCCGCCACAAACAGGATACAGTCTTTACGAAGTCATTTACCCGTAATGGATTCGGCAGAGAAAGGAGTCGGCAAGGTGGAAAAGGTCAGATACGAGGAGATGCTTCCCCACGAGATAGTCGGGCGTCGGAAAAGTTTTCCGGCGGCGTTCATCGGGCTTGGCGGGTTGGAATGGCATGGAGAGCATATGGCCGTCGGCAACGACGCTCTTAAGGCCGAAAAGTTATGCGAGCTTGCCGCCGCAAAATCGGGTGGTTTCGCGTTTCCGACGCTCTGGTACGGCGAGCCGCGAGTGTCCCACCTTATCGAGGCAACCACTCGCGACAGGCTGGCCGTCATCAAGAAGATGCGATTCAAGAGAAGCAAGTTTGCGCTCGATTACTTCGGCAATACGGCTGAAGAGCAGGAGGCCTTTTATACGAAGCTCATCTATCACGTTCTAGTGGAAATGAATACCCTTGAAATGAAGGCCGTGTGCCTCCTCTGCGGTCATTATCCCCTGCATGGTTGGGCATCGAAAGCAGTCGAGGAATTCAACTCCAGATTCAAGGATTCTCAGGCTTTTGCGGGAATAGAGTTTCATTATCCGTCGAAGTCGAAGGATGTCGGGGGCGATCATGCCGCGAAGTGGGAAACGTCATATCTCTGGTACCTGCGCCCGGATTGCGTTGACATGAGCGTTTTCCGCGGCCGCGCGGACGAGACGCTAGTCGGGGTGCATGGCGATGACCCCAGGACGGAGGCATCAATCGAGATCGGACGCAGGGCGGTTGACCTGATTGTGGTCGGTATGGTGAAGAAAGCTGGAGAACTGATACGGAAGGCCGGCGGGAAAAGTTGAGCAGAAAAATGAGCAGATCCGCCCGCAATCAAGCGTTTGTTATCGCCCTCGTTTTCTTCTGCGCCTTTGCAGGGACGGGGGCTATCCAGCCTTACGTCGTGCCGATCCTGAAGCTTGAATCAAAGACGGGAAGCGAAAGGCTGGCATCTCTTGTGATGGCTTTGGTCTACTTGTCTTTCGCGTTTGCGCGGCAGTTCGTCCCGTTCGTTGTCCGCAGGCTGGGCATCAGGAGGAGCATTAATCTTGGCGTGGCCGGGTACGCATTCTTTACGGTGAATCTATATTTCTGCGACAGTTTCGCAGGACTGCTTGCGGGGGCGATTGTCTGGGGCATTGCGGCGTCGGTTTTCTGGGGGAGTTCAAGCATGAGGATGCTTGAGCTTTCGCAGAAGTCGGCCTATGGCAAGGCCGCAGGTAATCTGTATTTCGGGACGCAAGCCGGCCTGGTTCTCGGCGTTATCGTTCAGGGCTTTCTTTGCGGCAAGTCGCCGTCGTCAATTGCCGATTATCGCGGGGCTATTTGCTGGGCAATTGCTGCTTCATCGCTAGGCGTTGGAGTTTCGTTCCTGATCCGCCCGTCGGAGAACGAATACGTTGAAAGCGAGCCGGCGCAGTTCAAAAAATGGTTCTCTGACCGCCGCATGATGACGGTGGTCTTCTGTCTTTTCATGAGTTCTCCGGCGTATGGGATCTGTCTGCGCCAGTTGAATACGCAGATCGCCGCAATCTCCGGCGCTGGGAGCATCGGCTTGACCCTGGCGCCTTTCTACATTGCGCAGGTTACGGCGTCTCGCTTTGCCGGCTCGCTTTCCGATCGCTTCGGAAGGGCGCGGGTCTGGAGCGTCGGATTCCTGCTGGGTTCAGGCGGGATGTTTCTGAGCCGTTACGTCGGCTCGACAGCGGCTTACGCATTGGGGGCGGCATTGCTGGGGTTAATGTTCGGGACGATACCGACCGTCTGTTTGGCATGGGTTGGGGATGAAACGACGCCTCGAAACAGGCTGCCGTTGCACGGATTCCTTTTTGCATGGCGCGACTTCGGCGTCGCTCTGCCGATGCTCTTTGGCGTGAAGCTGGCTGATCCGTCAGTGCTCATGATTTTCGGCGTCGGCGCCGCGGCGTGCGCGGTTCTCGTGCGTCTGATGCCGGAACGGTTGACGGTCAATGCCGAAATGAAATGATATCTTCGCGATCTTCAATGTGGTTGCGCGAAGGAACACCCCGGTCTTAAAATCACGCCAATGCGGGCAACGGTCATGAGGCGCGATTGCATGCCCGAGCAGCCGCCGTCTCTTCAGACTCGATTTCTCTTGATGTTTCAGGATGTTAAGGGTAATCAAGCATTCAGAAGTCCGTCCGGAGCTGAGCGTTCCAGGCAATACTGAGGAATTCAGGCTGGAGATAAAGATCATGAAGTTGTCCACATGCGCATATTCCTATCGCGATCTGCTGAAAAACGACAAAATGACCCTCGAACAATTCCTGGATACCTGCCGGGATCTAAACTTTGACGGGGTGGAGTTGACGGCTTATTACTTCCCGGAGCTGACGACCGAGTATCTGCACCACATAAAGCGCGAGACATTCAAGCGTGGCCTTGACATATCCGGCACGGCTGTGGGCGGAAATTTCAGCAACGCCGATCCCGAGAAACGAAATCAGCAGATCGAGCACGTCAAGCAATGGATAGAGCATTCGGTCCGCCTCGGTTCGGCTGTTCTGCGCGTTTTTGCGGGTGGAGTCCCCGAGGGGCATGAGAAGGTGGAAGCCGTGCGATGGGTGATTGACGGTCTGGCCCAGTGCGCGGAAAAAGGCGCGAAGGAGGGCGTCAGCCTGGCGCTTGAGAACCACGGCGGATTGACATCCGATGCCGAGGGAACGCTTGAACTGATCCGTCCGTTCAAAAACAACCCGTGGATAGGTCTCAATCTCGATTTCGGCAATTTCACAGGGGACATCTACACGCAGTACCGCGACTGCGCATCCCGCGCCGTCACCACGCATTGCAAGGTGACCTGCCGGGACGGGGAAGCTCGCCGCCTGATTGATTATCGCAAGGTGGTGCGCATCCTGCGCCGGGCTGATTACCAGGGCTACCTTTCAATCGAATATGAGGAACCGAGCGATCCTGTTGACGGGGTGAGCAGTTTCGCGGCATACCTGCGCGGATGCATCATTGACGCATGAGGATTTCCATGCTTATGGCGCATACATTCGTCATGCGCCGATCAACCGGCATAGTGCGAGCCATGAAACAGAAACGCGCCTTCGCGCTTGCCGTCGTTTTGCTTCTATGTGTCTCAGGATCGCTTGCCGGAAGCGATGGCGACGCGGTTTTTCTGGGCGATTCGCTTGACGCATTTGCCGCGAAGGTGAGCCAGGGGTGGGGCACATTGGGGCGCGATACCGCAGCAATCCCGCCGGACGGACGGCGCGCTAGTCCGATCCTTATTGAGAAAACCGGTTTCAAAAAGGGGATGGGCAACCATGCGCCGGGGGAGATCGCCATTGACCTGCCGCACGGAGAGTTCACGCGGTTTGATGCCAACGTCGGGATTCAGTGGCAGGGCGGCGCGCGCGGCAGCGTCATATTCCAGGTGTTTGTTGACGATGAAAAGCGATTCGACAGCGGGGTGATGACCGACAGCGACCCGCCCAAACCCGTCAGCGTCCCGCTGGACGGCGCTTTAAAGCTAAGGCTTGTTGCCCTTGACGCCGGGGACGGGATTGCCTGCGACATGGCGAACTGGGCCGACGCCCGGCTCGTCCTTGCGGCGGACGCTTCGCGGATCGGCATGCCGGTCATTGATCTCGGCGGGCCGCATATTCAAAGCGCGGATGTCGCCGGATTTTCGCTATATGCGCGGGAGAATGGCGCGCAGATCGCTTCGCTGGGACGGTTCGCTTTTGCGGCCTGCGTTTCAGGCGAAGAAGCGGCATCTGTCCGAATACCCATCAGCAATGCGGGATCAATCGGTCGGATTGAGGCTGAAGCGACGCTGGCGATTGGGGAAAGGGCGGAGGTTGCGCTCTTGCTGGACGGTTGCGAGGCTTCCGGAGCAATCCTCGTAGAGAATCAGAAAACGGCGCGGCTGCAAATCATGCCTTCTTCCTGTGGTCTGGCGCGTAAAGAATCATTGCTTGAACTGCGGACGAAGGGCAGGGGGGGGGAGGGGCTTGTCAGGTGGCGCAATGTCGGATATGCGAAGGGGGAAAGCGTCCGGCGAATGGCTTTGATGCCGAAGACGAAGAATGAAGAAGTCTTTCCCCCGCCGGAGCTTCCGGCAATGCGCGGGGCGCTCCATGAAGCGCTCATCGAGTGGGACTGGAGGATGCAGGACGGCATCGGGACGGAGCGAGAACCAGTATCATTTGCCAAGTCCATAGGGCGGATTATCAGCCGTGGAGACAGACTGATCGCCGATCTGGCAAAGTCCGGGATTGTCCTTGAGATCGAGTCGGCGCAGTGGCAGGCGTTGAAGGATGAGTTTAAAGGTTTGGAAGGGCAGGGGAGTAATGATCACACCGCGTGGGAGGATTTGTGGCTTCGCGCGCATCGGTTGCGTCGCCGCATCGCGCTGGCGAATCCGCTGACCCGAACGGGACCGCTCGTTTTCGCAAAACATTCGACGCCGTATTTCAGCCACCAACTGACGCAATACATCGGAAGTTGCGCCAGGGCAGGAGGCGGATTGTTCGTCCTCGAATCGCCTGGGGAATCAATGGCATGCCGCGATATGACCGGCGGGAAACTTCCTATGGGCAGCGTCATGCAGCCTGAGGTTTCCTACGATGCCCGGCGGATACTCTTCGCGTTCTGCGAAATCCCATATACGCCTTCGGAAGCCAATCGCGAGACATGTTTTGACCGACGCTACCATCTTTACGAAATCCAACCAGACGGTTCCAATCTGAAGCAGATCACCGACGGTCCATATGACGACTTTGCGCCGAAGGAACTGCCGAACGGCAGAATTCTGCTGCTCTCAACGCGCAGGGGCGGATTCCACCGCTGCGGGCGCGGGCCGTGCCCGGTTCACACTCTTACGCTGGCGGAGTCTGACGGCTCAAATCCGCGTCCGGTTTCATACCATGAAACTCACGAATGGGATCCGTCGGTACTGGCGGACGGACGTTTGATATACACGCGTTGGGATTACGTTGATCGTCACGCCGTTCATTATCAGCAGCTATGGACGGCGATGCCTGACGGCTCCAACCCTTCAATCTTCTACGGTAATTATACGTTCAATCCCGTCGGGGTATGGGAGGCGCGGCAGGTCTCCGATTCTCCGCTGGTGATGGCCACGGCTGCCGCGCACCATGCAATGACGGCCGGCTCAATCATACTTCTTGACATCAACAAGGGACGCGACGGTGCCGACCCGATTACCCGTCTGACGCCTGACGCGCCGTTCCCGGAAAGCGAGACTTCCGTAGCGCCCGTAGGCTGGCATGCACCCGGCAGCCCGAAGGAATACGCAACACCTGAAGAGGCCTTGCGCTGGCCGGGGCATTGCTACCGAAGCCCTTATCCGCTCTCGGAGAAGTATTTCCTGGCGTCATACAGTTTCGATCCGCTGATCGGAGAGCCGACCGGCAACAAGGCGAACATGTTCGGGCTTTATCTGGTTGACGCTTTCGGCAACAAAGAGTTGATTTATCGTGACCTCAACATATCCAGCCTCTGGCCTGTGCCGCTTCGGCCCAGACCCAGGGAGGCTGAAGTGGCGTCAATCGCTGACGAAGATGCCGGGCGAGAGGGGACGTTCTTCCTTCAGAATGTCTATGAAGGTTATCCCGCCTTGCCGAAAGAAAAGATAACGAGGCTGCGGGTCGTTCAGGTGCTGCCAAAGACCACGCCGAACGCCAATCAGCCGACAGTGGGGCTGGCATTCGCTTCGCCGGGCAAGCAGGTGATCGGCACGGTTCCCGTTGAAAGCGACGGCTCGGCGTATTTCCGAGCGCCAGCCGGAATTCCATTCTGCTTCCAGGCGCTGGACGAGCGTGGACAGGCTGTCCAGACCATGCGCAGCATCACGTACCTGCAACCGGGCGAGAAGGTTTCCTGCATCGGTTGCCATGAGCGCCGGACGACGACTGCCTCCGCCGGAAATCCACCGCTGGCCTTGAAACGCGAGCCGTCGGTGATTGCCCCCGGGCCGGACGGGTCGAATCCGCTGAGTTACGCGCTACTGGTTCAGCCTGTGCTGGACAGGAACTGCGTCAAGTGCCACGGCGCGGACAAACCGAAGGGGCCGGAGGGGAAACCAATCATTCTGACCGGGGAAGCGGAAGGCGCATACACCAGGTCCTACAACGTGCTGGCCCCGCGCACGGCTTTCTCGGCATGGAGCGATCTGGCGGGGAACGGGGAGCCGATGACATTCCCGGATCGCTTCGGAGCGCGAGCGAGCCAGGTGATGAAGATGCTGCTGAAGGGGCATAACGAAGTGAAATTGACGCCGGAGGATATCGAACGCTTGGTCACATGGATTGACGCAAATGCGCTTTTTTATGGGACATTCGATCCCGCGGATCAGTCACGCCAGCGTAACGGCGAGCGCATTGCGGGGCCGAAGTTGCAGTAAAGTGGGAGCCTGCGGACAGGATGTGTCCGTATCGGACGTCCCCTGCGTCATGACGCTTAGCCGGTTTGTGCGCGTTGGGGGAATGCGTATAATCGTATGCGTGAAGCGAACCATAGCATACGTGAATCATGCCAACCGCGTGTCCGGAGCGGAGAGGAGCCTGCTGGCGCTCTTGGATGGGCTTGACCGGTCGGCATGGGAGCCTGTGGTGGTCTGCCCGCCGGACGGTCCGCTCTGCGACGAGGTTCTCTCGCGGGAGATCAGCCTTAAACCGCTGGAGATGGTCCGCTTCCGCCGCAGCGTCAATCCTGCCAGACTCATGCGTTATGCGACGACGTGGCGAATCGGAGCCAGAGCGCTGGCGCGCGTTCTGGCCGCGATATCGCCCGATCTGGTTCACGCCAATTCCACCATCGCCCAATGTTATGTTGCACCGGTCAGGCGTCGGATGCGTATCCCGTCTGTTTGGCATTTCCGCGACCTTCGGGGGCCTGCCCCGGTCCTCGCATTCGCCGGTCTTCGTGCTGACAGGATCATCGCCATCAGCAAAGCGGTGGCGCGGGCCATCCCTGCGCGAGTGCCGGGATCGAAGGTCCGTATTATTCACAACGGCATTGATCCGGATGCATTTGCGACATGCGCTTCGCCGTCGGAGGCGAAAAGGGCGCTCAAACTGGCCGACGGAGTTCCTGTGATTCTCATGGCGGCGCAAATGGTTCCGTGGAAGGGGCACGGCGACCTCCTCCATGCGCTGAAAATCCTTACTGATAGAGGTGAAAGGTTCGTTTGCCTGATTGCCGGGGATGATCTGTTCGGGGATAATCCTGAGTATTCCGCGCAGATTAGGCGCATGTGCAATGAAATGAAGTTGGAAGGTTGCGCCCGTTTTCTCGGTTATCGGAAAGACGTCCCATCGCTGATGGCGATATCGGATGTCGTTGTCGTGCCGTCGCTGGCGGAACCGTTCGGACGTGTTGCGCTGGAGGCCATGGCGCTGGCAAAGCCGGTCGTCGGGACTGACGCGGGCGGGTTGCCGGAGATTGTGCGAAATGGGGAAACCGGCCTGCTTGTTTTACCGTCGAACTCGTATGCCCTTGCCGATGCTCTGGCAACGTTGTTGCGCGATTCCGACAGGCGCGTTGCGTTCGGCAGGGAAGGACGGCGCGTCGTTGAGAGGGAGTTTCATATCCGGACCACGGTTGAACTGACCTGCCATATTTATGAAGAGTTGCTTGACTCAAAAGTGAGGGGGGGGGCATGAGAATCGCCATTGACGCGCTGAATCTCAAACCGGGGGGCGGGGGTGTGGAGTGGTATCTGCGCCATTTGCTGACGGCCCTCAGTAGAAAATCCGGAGATGCTGAATTCACTGTGTTTTTGAATGAGAATCCCGGGGAACCATTTCCGCCCACGCGGAAGGGATTTGACTGTATAAAAGTTAGCAGTATCGGCGGAAACAGACTATGCAGGTCTTTTTATCAACAGACGCGACTTGATAAGGTTTCGCGTTCAGCGGGGGCCGACGTTCTGCACTGCGGGGCATACGTCTGTCCCGTCCGCCATAAGCTGCCCATTGTCGTGACGGCGCATGACATTCTTGCGATCTCGCATCCTGAGTTCTGCAAGCCGCTTAATGCGTTTCACTACAAAATGATCTTGCCATTATGCCTTAAATCGGCGCAGGCGATAGTCGTTCCCTCGACGTGGACGAGAGAGCAGATCATATGGCGGATGCCGAAACTGGAGGGCAGGATTAAGGTAATATCGCCGGGTGTTGCGCCCGAATTCACTGCGGAAATCAAGGAAGAGGACGTGTCCAAGGTTCTGGGCAGATTGGGGGTTAGACGTCCGTTCATCCTGTTTGCCGGCAGTCTGGAACCGAAGAAGAATCCGGGCGCGATGGCAGCCGCTTTCGGGATTCTGAAAAGGCGGCACGGCATTCCGCACTCGCTGGTCATCGCGGGAAGGATCAACTGGGGCGTTGATGCCGCGCTCGCCGCTTTGAAGTCAATGGGCGATGATGTAAGGTTGCTTGGACCGGTTGCCACTGGTGATCTGGCCTGTCTTTATCGCAGCGCCGATTTGATGATTTTCCCGTCTTTTGCGGAAGGATTTGGGATACCGCCTTTGGAGGCGATGGCCTGCGGATGCCCCGTTGTGGCTTCAGACATACCGCCGATTGTCGAATCGCTGGGGGACTCGGCGGTACTTGTTCCTGCCGCCCATCATGAGGCAATCGCTGAATCGGCAGCAAGGATTTTCTCAGACGAAGCCTTCAGGCAGAGCTTGATTGAAGCAGGGAAGCGGCGGGCCTCAGGTTTCACGTGGGAGGCGACGGCTCAATCGTATCTGAAAACGTATCGAGAAATTGCCCGCTGATCCGGTTATTCGACGCGGTTCAGGAATACTGCATATGTTCGCGCTTGTCTGTAATCATATGACAGACTCATGTCGGCTTTTGTTGACGTTATTTCGCATCGTTGCTACATTGTGAGTCATCATGGTCTACAAGTTGCGAATGCCGAAGATTGACGCTAATGTTGAGCACGGCCAGATTTCACGATGGATAAAGTCTGGCGGCGATGAGGTATTGCCAGGCGAACCGGTGGTCGAAATCATCACGGACAAGGCGACCTTCGAATACGAATCGGAGGAGGGCGGGAGGTTGCGGCGAATTTATGCCCCGGAGAAAAGCGCAGTTCCTGTTGGTTACGTGCTGGCTACCATAGGCGATGCCGACGAAGCCGAACCGGAAGACATCCAGCGCGAGAATGAAATCCTTATGACGGCGTGGCAGAAGGCAAGTGACGCCGGAGTCGAGGCTCTGCCTGCCGTAACAACGGCGCCTCACGATGACGATTCAAAACGCGTCCGCGCAACACCGCCCGCAAGGCGGATGGCTCGCGAGCGGGGCATTGACCTGGCGGACATTCCCGGCGCATTGAACGGGAAGAGGATAACGGAGAAGGACGTCGAGGACTATCTGGCATCCCGCGGCAGGACGTGACTGTCCGCAACGGGATGGAAATGGCAGGGGATTTGCCGATGGAGTTTGACGGAAGGATTAATCTTGAAGGACGTGTGGCCGTCGTCACCGGAGCGTCGCGCGGCATAGGCCGGGCTATTGCCTTGGGGCTTGGCCGCTGCGGAGCGGCGGTGATGCTTAACTGCCGTCAGAATGTTTCCGCGGCGGGGGAGGCGGCTGCGGCAATACGCGCCGGCGGACAACTGGCATCGGTCTTTGCTGAGGACGTTTCGCAGCCTGCGAACGCGGCGGCTCTCATCGAGCGGACGGCGCAGGAATTCGGAAGGCTTGACATTCTTGTGAATAACGCCGGGCTTCTTCACACGGTTCCGTGCGTCCTGATGAAGCCGGAGATCTGGGAGGAATCTCTGCGCGTAAATCTCTCCTCCGCCGCGTTCTGCTCGAAGGAAGCCGTCCGCCCGATGATGAAGCAGCATTGGGGCCGCATCATCAACATCACTTCTGCGGCGGCCATCCTCGGCGATCCGAATCACGTGGCATATTGTTCCGCAAAGGCCGGTCTTTTCGGGCTGACCCGCGCGCTGGCAAGGGAGACGGCCAAGAGCGGAATCACGGTCAATGCCGTCGCGCCGGGATACACGGAAACCGACATGATTTCCGGGATGAACGAAAAACAGCGGGAAACAGCGCTGAAGATAGTGCCTCAGCATCGCTTCGCGCAACCTGACGAGATCGCGCCAACCGTCTGTTTCCTGGCTTCCGAATTGGGTGGTTACGTGACCGGCCAGATATGGAATGTTGACGGCGGCATAACGACTTAGCCGAAAAGGGAGAACAATTGGCCAGGGACGTGGCAATAACCGGGATGGGTGTCGTGTCCTGCGCAGGTAACGGCGTCGCAGTCTTCTGGGATACGGTGGCGGCCGGCAGGTGCGAGCTTGGGGCGTTGACACGTTTGAACGTCAGTGAGTTCTCGTATCCCGTTGGGGGAGAGGTTCGCGGGTTTGATGCTCCAAAATCCGGCGAATCAGGGCTTGATCTTGCGGCGCAGTTTCTTCTTGCGGCGTGCCGGGAGGCGTTGGGCGGCGGGCAGGCAAACCTTGAATCCCGCCATGATTGCGCCATTATCGCCGCCACAAATTTCGGTTCGGCATCCGTCCTTGAGAGATTTCTTGCTGATGCGGCGGCGGGGCGTCGCCCTCCAAAGGGGGCGCTGACGGCGTCATTGCTGAAATCTGACGCCGAGAGCGTGGCGCTCAAGCTCGGACTTGGCGGGCCGAAGGTTGCCATGAGTCTTTCCTGCGCGTCCGGCAACGCCGCGATAATCCACGCGGCGCAATTGGTTCGCGACGGCGTGGTTCCGGTCGCGCTGGCGGCGGGGTATGATGCCATATCGAGATACGTATGGAGCGGGCTGGGCGTATTGCGCGTGATGAGTCAGAAAGGCGTTGTAAGGCCGTTTGACCGCGACCGTTCCGGCACGCTATTCAGCGAAGGGGCAGGAGCGCTTGTTCTGGAAAGTCGTGAACACGCCGCCGCGCGCGGTGCGCGCGTAATGGCGCTCTTCCTTGGCGGCGGAATGAATAACAACGCCTACCACATGGCGCATTCACAGGAGGACGGTCAGGGAATCCGCGATTCCATGCTGATGGCGCTCGAAGACGCCGGACTTTCCGCCGAACAGATTGACCACGTCAACGCTCATGGCACGGCGACGAAACTGAACGACCCCACCGAAACGCGGGCGATCAAGGCCGCGCTCGGACAACGCGCGCTGGAGATACCGGTCAACTCGATAAAGGGAACCGTCGGCCATGGCATGGGCGCTGCTGGATCGTTCGAGGCGATTGCATCAATCATGGCGTTGCGGGAAGGCATCATTCCTCCAACGATCAATTTTGAGACGCCTGATCCCGAATGTGACCTTGATTGCGTGCCGAATATGGCCCGCCGGGCGGCAGCCAAAACCGTCATATCGAATTCTGCCGGTATCGGCGGATGCAACTGCGCCGTGATATTCGCGTCGGAGGACTTCCGGTGAGAATTGCGATCACGGGAATCGGCGTCGTCTCCGCTATCGGCTGCGGGAGGACCGAGTTCAGGGAGAATTTGCTTGAGGGCGTCGGAGCGATCGAGAGCACGGCATTACCGGATGGGACTTTGGTTGAGGCCGCGCTTATTAAAGGTTTTGATCTAAAGAATTATGTCGAGGCCAAAAAGGTGTATCTTGACCGCAACAGCGCCCTTGCGATGGGCGCGACGGTTCTGGCCATGCGGGAAGCCGGTTGCAAGGCGGCCCCGGTCAATCCTGCGCGCCTCGGCCTGAGCACGGCGACGACCTTTGGGAACATGGCGACTGCGGCTGCGTTCCACCAGAAGCTGGTTGAGAAAGGACCGCGGCTTGCCCCGCCGCTCATCTTCCCTCATGCCTACGCAAATGCGACAAACAGCCTGCTCTCCATTGAATTCGGCGTTCGAGGGCCGAACTGTAACTTCAACTCCGGATTTACTGCCGGAGCGCACGCGATTGCGTGGGCTGCGGGGCGGCTTGCAGAGGGCAGGGCGGACGCATTTCTGGCCGGAGGGACTGAGGCGTTATGCCCGGAGATTCTGTTGGGAGGTTTGAGCGACGGCATTTTCGGGTCGGAAGGTTTTGCGCCGGGCGAGGCGGCGGCAATGCTTTTCATGGAGACGGAGATTTCGGCAACAAAACGATCTGCAACTCCCCTGGCCTTTATCAAGGGCATGGGATTCAGTTCAGGATCGCTCGATTCGGTTGCCTCAGCCATAGACCGAGCAGTTCGAGCGGCTGGGATCTCAGCGCGTACAATTGATGTGGCCATTGCCGGTATTCGCGCGAGCGGTCGGATTGACTGCGGACAGGTTGAAGCGATGCGAAAGGTCCTGCCGGCGGACTGTCCGATCATCGCGCCACAGGTCTTTACCGGGGCGACTTTCGCCGTTTCCGCCCCGATTGATGTTATCATAGCGGCTCTGGCGGCATCGGACGGGAGATATCCTCCCCCGATAAAGCTTGTGGATGGCGAGATTCGCGTGACCGAGGAAGCGATCAATAAGAACGCAGTCAACACAGCAGTAGTTTCCGTTGACCCGAACGGAGACGCGGTTGCGCTGGTGATCGGGGGATGATGCGATAAACTAAATGCCATCAGAGTCGGCTGACAAATTCATTGCGGCAGACCTTCTTCCATGGGAGGAGATGCTGCGGTTGTACCGCGACATGTTGCTCCTGCGGTTTTTCGAAGAGCGGGCGTTACGAGTATTCCTGGAAGGCGCAGTCGTGGGGACATGCCACGCCGGAATCGGGCAGGAGGCCATTCCGGTCGGCATCTTCTCTGTTCTCAGGCCGGACGATTATGCCGTCAGCACCCATCGCGGACACGGTCACATGCTGGCAAAGGGGGCCGATCCACGCCGCGTCATGGCTGAGTTGTTCGGCAGGCGCGACGGCTACGCCGGCGGCAGAGGCGGCAGTCAGCACATGGCGTGCTTCGAGGTCGGCTTCCTCGGCTCCAACGGCATCACCGGCGGCGGAATCCCCATCGCCACCGGCGCGGCCCTGGCCTGCAAAATGAAGCGCAACGGGCGCGTCGTCGTCTCCTTCCTGGGCGACGGAGCGTCGAACCAGGGAACATTCCACGAATCGCTGAACATGGCGGCCATCTGGAAATTGCCGGTCATATACGCCTGCGAAAACAACCTATACGCCATGTCGTCGCCCTGGAGCGAAATGGCCGCGGTGAAGGACGTTGCGGAGCGCGGCGCGGCTTATGGAATCCCGGCAGAAGTCGTTGACGGCAACGACGTTCTTGCCGTCCGGGAGTCCACAGCCCGCGCGGCGGCAAGGGCGCGCTCCGGCGAAGGCCCAACGCTTATCGAGTTCAAGACCTATCGCTTCTGCGGGCACAGCCGCAGCGACACCATGCCCTACCGCACGAGAGAGGAAGAGGCGGAATGGCTCATACGCTGCCCCATCCTGCGTTTCAGCGAAAGGTTGCGTTCCCTCGGGATCCTTGACGATTCATCGGAAGCGAAGCTTCGCAGCGATGCCATGCGCATAGTCGCTGACGCGGAGGAATTCGCCCGCAATTCCCCGGAACCAGATCCTGAATCCGTCGCGGAGGGCCTGTTCGCGTGAGAGAGATCACATACGCCCGGGCGATCCGCGAGGCGCTGGCGCAGGAAATGCGGCGCGACCCGAACGTCTTCTGCATGGGCGAGGATATCGCCCTCTATGGCGGAGCATTCAAGGTGACGGAGGGATTGCTTGACGAGTTCGGTCCGGAGCGCGTCCGTAATACGCCGATCTCTGAAGGCAGTATAACGGGCGTCGCCACCGGCGCGGCCATGCTGGGCATGAGGCCGGTGCTGGAGCTGATGTTCTGCGACTTCCTGGCGCTGGCGGCGGACCAGATTCTCAACCACGCCGCCAAGTTCCGCCACGTCTACGGCCAGCAGGTACGCGTTCCGCTGACCATCCGGACGCCCTCCGGCGGCGGACGCGGCTACGGCCCGACGCACAGCCAGAGCCTGGAAACGTGGTTCATGCGCGTCCCAGGCCTGAAAATCGCCTGCCCCGCCAGTTCCGCGGACGCCAAGGGATTGCTCACGACTGCCATCCGCGACGACAATCCCGTCCTCTTTATAGAAAACAAGATGCTTTACTCCCTGAAGGGCGACGTGCCGGAAGGCGAGCATCTCGTTCCCTTTGGAAAGGCTGCAATCCTGCGCCGCGGCGACGATCTGACCATCGCCGCCTATTCCCGCATGAGTGTCGAATCGCTGAAGGCCGCTTCGATTCTGGCGGGGGAGGGCATATCGGCGGAGGTGATTGACCTTCGCACTCTCTGCCCCCTGGATGTTGATACTGTAGTTGCATCAGCGCAGCGGACGGGACGATTGTTGATTGTTGAAGAAGGAACAATCACATGCGGGCTGGGTGCGGAGCTTGGCTTCCGTGTATTCGAGAGAATCTGGGACTACCTGGAATGCCCGCCGCGAAGGCTGGCGTGCCCGGACGTCCCAATCCCGTGCAATACAAAGCTGGAGGCGGCGATACTGCCGTCGGCAGTAAAGATTGTGGATGAGGCAAGGGCGATGATGGAGGCGGGATAAACAGGAAGTGTCGCAAACATCCGGAGTTCAACCACTTGGAATTGGATTACTCAAAGGATCCGTCCCCCCGGCAGATTGGTTGCGGACTGGTACTGCCTTGTTTAATCTGTATTATAATTGGAGCCAATCTGGCGCTAAATAAAGTTGTGATCCCTCCTACGCGCGGGTCTTTTGAGTTTTATCGCATCTCTGAAAATCCCTACGTCATTGGCGGGTTTGTTACCGGGAAGGCCGCGTGCGCAATCGGATTGTTTGCTTTCTTCTGGATGGCCAATCGAGAAACTCTTGGTCGTTACTGGCAACCTGTATTACTCGGTGCAGGTGTTATTGCCGTACTCGGTTTCATCATTCCCATCGTGCTTTTCTTTTTGGACTAACATTTCATAAGGGATCTTCTGATGCCCCGCGACAAGGTTGACAAGCTCATTGCAGAAATCGGCATCTGCCGCGCGTATCCGCAACTCTACGTCGCGGCGATTCTGTTCACCTATCGCTGCACAATCGCATGCCGGCATTGCTGCTTCGGGTGTTCCACGTCGCGTCCGGACGTTGTGATGGACCCGGAGAAATGCGTCCGCTATCTGGGCGATCTGCATGAGCTTGGCCGCGTCATACACATCGCTGGCGGTGAGGCGATGATGTACTGGCCGCAACTGCTCAAAGCCCTCGAAATAGCCGCCGAAAAGGGCGTCCAGCCGCATTTCATCGAGAGCAACTGCTCGTTCGCAGTGAGTGATGAAATCTGCCGGGAGCGCTTCGGGCTGTTCCGCTCGATGGGTATTCAAGGGATGCTTTTCAGCGCCGATCCTTACCATCAGGAACACGTCCCGCCGGAGCGCTTTATCCGGGCGCGGCGGATCGCGTTCGAATTTTTCGGGGAGCAGAATGTGGCGTGCAGCCGGGCGTCGGACGATGAGATTCGCGCCTTGCCGGAAATAACGCGGGATGAGGCGAGGCTGCGCGAATACGCGCGAAAGCATCCCTCGATGTTCGTCGGCAGCGCGTTTGACCGCCTGAGCCGGTACATGGACGAATACCCCGTGGAGAGTCTTCCGAACGGACGCGGATGGCATCTTGAGCATTCGGGGCAGGATTGCGCGACCGAATTCAACTCGCAACAAATATGGGAAATCCACATTGATCCATACGACAACGCGCAGACCAACTGTGGGGTGATACTCGGCAGGGCGGACGAGACGCCGGTGGCGGAAATGGTATCGCGGGGGCTGAGAGACGCCAATTTCATAACGCGGATTTTGTCCGAAGGGGGGCCGCTGGGGCTGGCGCGCTGGGCAGCGGAGATGCACGGATTCGCAATCCCGCGAACCGCCGTGTCCAAGTGCGGACTGTGCTTTCTTACACGAAGGTTCTTGAGACAATTCTATCCGGAGATACTCGGGCCCGCAGAGGTGTACTGCTGAGTATGAAGAACTAGGCGGGACTACTGAGGGGTGGTAAAACGCTCGCCTAGGATTCTTGTCCCTCCTGCTCCTGCTGACCGGCTTCGTCCGCTCCATGTTCGGGCTTCTCCTCTGCGGCTCCATTATCGCCCGGCAGGGAATTGGACGTGTATTTACATTCAGGATAATTGCTGCAGCCGTAGAATGTCTTGCCGCCTCTGCCGCGTCGGGGGACTATCTCTCCGCTGCAACCTTCCTGCGGGCATTTCAAGCCGGTTTTCTCGACCGGCTTTGCGTTGCGGCATCCGGGGAAGCCGGTGCAGGCCAGGAAGCGTCCATGCCTGCCGGAGCGAATGACCATCGGCTTTCCGCATTTGTCGCATTTCTGATCCGTCATTTCTGGTTGCGGCGCTGAGGCGACGCCTTTGGCGGATTTGGAATACTTGCACTCCGGATACTTCACGCAGCCCAGGAAGCGCCCGCGCGGCCCCCAGCGGAGGGACAATGCCGCCCCGCATTCAGGGCACTTGCCATATGAACGCTGGCGTTCCGCATCCCCGTCCGCGGATTCAGCCGCAGCGTTCGGATTCGGCTTTTCCTCTGCCTGTTCGGGGGCATTTGGGTCGGGTTTCGGCTTGGTGTTCCGGCACTTCGGGTATCCGGAGCAGCCGAGGAAATCGCCGCGCTTGCCCTTTCGCATAAGCATCGGGCGCCCGCATTTCTCGCAGTTGATGCCCGTTTCTTCCGGACGTCGCATTTCGACCGGCTTGCCATCCGTGTCAATGCCCATGATGTTGCTACAAGCGGGATAGGCCGAGCAGGCGAAGTATTTCCGACCCCTCCGATTCGACTTGATCAGCAGGGGCGCGCCGCACTTCGGGCATTTATGCTCTGACTCAACACGCTCCTCCTCCTGGACCTTCAGATCAACTATGTTGGAGCAGGTCGGGTAATTGGAACAGCCCAGGAACATATTGCCCTGCGGATCGAAGCGTACTGCCATTGCGCTCCCGCACTTGGCGCAGACGGCTTTGTCCCCGGCGTCCGGCGGGAGGGGGGGGCGTTGCATTTCGGTCTTGGCGGCTTCAAGGTCGGTTTTGAACGGCGAGTAGAACTCCCGCAACACGTCCAGCCACTGAGCCTTGCCGGTTTCGATGTCGTCCAGTCTTTCCTCCATCGTTGCCGTGAAGCCGACCTCAATTTCGCGGGGGAAGTGCTTTACGAGCTGATCCGTGACTGCCAGACCGAGGTCGGTGGCGTGGAATTTGCGCTTCACCTGGCGGACGTAATTTCTCTGCTGAATTGTCGAGATGATGGTCGCGTAGGTGCTGGGACGACCGATTCCCTCACGCTCCAGGGATTTGACTAAACTGGCCTCCGTGTAGCGGGAGGGAGGTTGCGTGAAATGGCGGCTTGGTTCGACGTCCAGAAGGTCAAGTTGAGCGCCGACGTCGAGCTTCGGCAACTCCTGCTCGTCCTTTTCCTTGTCTTCGTCCCTTCCCGTCAGGCGAATATGACCGTCGAAGATGAGCCTGCGGCCGCGCGCGCGGAGATTGCACGCCCCGGCTTCGATTTCGGCAGAACGCACCCAGTATCGGGCGGATTCCATCTGGCTGGCCACGAAGCGTGTCCAGATCAGGCGATAGAGCTTCAACTGATCGGGTGAAAGGAAGGATTTTATGCCGTCCGGCGAGAGATTTACATCGGCAGGGCGGATGGCTTCGTGCGCGGCTTGGGCCGCTTTCGGGGACTTATATTCACGGGCTTTCTCGGGGAGGTACTGGCCGCCGTATTGCTGGTTGATGTAGTCCCTGACGGCTCCGAGCGCCTGATCGGCGATGCGGAAGGAGTCGGTTCGCATGTAGGTTATCAGTCCGGTGGGGCCTTCAGGACCTAGCTCAACACCTTCATAGAGCTGCTGAGCGATCCGCATGGTCTTGCTGGCGCTGAAGCGCAGTTGAGTGGATGCTCCCTGCTGCATGCTGCTGGTGTTGAAGGGCGGGTAGGGGGCGATCCGGGATTCTTTTTCCTGGAAGCTCGATACCTTTAAAGAGGAGGAATTGAGTTCTGTGACGATCTGATTTGCGTGTTCCTCGCTTTGGATGCTGATTTCCTGCCCATTTTTGCCCCAGATGGAGGCGATAAAGGCTTCATTTTCAGCCCCTGAAGGCTTCACGCGGCACTCAATCTCCCAGTACTCCTCCGGTTTGAACGCCTGGATTTCCCGCTCACGTTCTGCAATAAGGCGTACGGCGACGGACTGGACGCGCCCGGCGCTCAGTCCGCGAACGACTTTGCGGGAGAGCAGGGGGCTTAGTTCGTAGCCCACGATGCGGTCAAGAATGCGGCGGGCCTGTTGGGCATTCACCAGGTTGGAGTCAATCAAGCCCGGGTGTTTCAGAGATTCCGTGATGGCCTGCCGGGTAATTTCGTTGAAGGTGATGCGGTGGGTGCGCTTCTCGGACAGTTTCAGGGCTTCGGCGACGTGCCAGGCGATGGCTTCCCCCTCGCGGTCGGGGTCGGTGGCCAGGTAGACGATGTCCACCCCTTCCATGTCCTTTTTCAGGGCTTTTATGACCTTGCCGCGCCCGGTCAGGATGCGATATTCGGGCTTGAAATCGCGCACAATGTCCACGCCGAACGTCTTTTCCGGCAGGTCGCGCACGTGCCCCATCGTCGCCCGGACGATGAAATTCTCGCCCAAGTAACGGGATATGGTTTTTACCTTGGTTGGAGACTCGACTATGAGAAGCGACTTGGCCACGATTCATCTCCGTTGAGGCTCAGCCCCTGACGCTACCGGTGCTGAGGCAGTCCGCCGAAAATCATGCGGACCAAACAAAAAGACCCGCTGAAAGACGCGGGCATGGACAAACATATTAATGATTCAGACGATGCGGGATTGTATCCAGCAGTTTTAGAAAATGTCAAGACGCGTTTGATTAAGCATTGCCGGCGCGCCCGAGTTCTATATGATCCAATCAGTGACCATGTGCCGGGAATTGTCGGCGTTTGCCGCGTCTATTTCCGGGCGGCGTTCGGGTTAGGTGTTGGCATGACGGCCCCGACGTTTTCGCGCCAGACTCTCAGCTTCTGACGCATTTCCTGTGCCTTGTCCGGCATTCGGGAGGCGAGATTTTCCTTCTCTCCAACGTCCGACCTCAGATTGAAGAGTTCAAGGCGTCCGTCCTCATACCATTCGATGAGTTTCCAGTCGCCGTCGCGGACTGCTCCGCCTGGCGCGCCGCCCTGGTTGCCGTAATGGGGGTAGTGCCAGAATATCGGCCCTCTGTCGGGGATTTTGCCCCCCTTCAGGAGCGGGGCGAAACTTATCCCATCCATGTGCTGTTGCGGCATCTGCGACAGACCGGCGATGTCCAGGACGGTAGGATAAAAGTCCGTGCTGATCACGCTGGAGTCGCATACGGTTCCAGGTTTTGCCACATCCGGCCATCGCACGATCATAGGCTCGCGTATTCCGCCTTCGTAAAGCCAGCCTTTGCCGGCCCTGAGAGGGATGTTGCTGGTCGGGGATCCTTCGGCGGTGGACAAGCCGCCGTTGTCGGACATGAAGAAGACGGCTGTGTTTCCGGCAAGGCCAAGCCCATCCAGCGCCTTCAGCACGTCGCCTATGGCGCTGTCCATGGCTTCGACCATGGCGGCGTAGACCGCGTGGTCCTGCACCTGCCGGGTCTCGCTCTTGCCTTCGGGGAGCGTCAGGGGGCCGTCATGTTTGATTCCCTGATTTTTGCGAACGTATTTTTCGACCAGGTCTTTTCGGCCCTGAAGTGGGATGTGGACAGAATGGAAGGAAAGATAAAGCAGGAACGGGCGATTTCCATTCTGCTTCAGAAATTTCACCGATTCGGCGGCAAGGCGGGCCGGCAGATGCTCGCCGACGGGGCCGTCCTCCAGCTTCGGGTTTTTGTAGGGGGAGAAATAGCTGACGAGGCCGCCGCCCTGGTACCCGCCCTTGTTAATGTCAAAACCTTGCTCTTCGGGATAATAGCCCTCTCCGCCAAGATGCCATTTTCCGGCAAAGAAAGTCGAGTAACCTGCATTTTTTAATGCCTCGGCAATGGTGATTTCCTCAAGCGGAAGGCGGTTAAGGTATGGCGCCGGCAGGAGGGGCATATTCGCGAAGCGCTTGTGTGTCATCGCAGCTTCAGGCTGCGGCGCGCCGAAATAGTCGGTCGTCTTCATGCGCGCGGGATATTTGCCTGCCATTATGCTTGCCCGGGTCGGGCTGCATACGGGGCATGCAGCATACGCGTTCGTGAACCGCATTCCTTCCGATGCCAGCCGGTCGAGATTTGGCGTTTCATAGAATGAACTGCCGAAGCAACCCAGGTCGCGCCATCCCAGGTCATCAGCGAGGATGAAGACAATGTTGGTTGGTTTGTGCTCCTGGGCTGCGGCGAATGCGGAGGGGATGGACAGAGATGCTGCGCCGGCAAGGGCGTTGCGTAGAAAATCGCGCCTGTTCATATCATTGATCTCCCCGGAATGTTTGGTGAAATGAGGTGTGCGCTACGGTTATGCGGTGTTCCATTCAGGACCGACGGGGGCGAAGCGGAACATGCCGTATTGAGCCTTGCTCATGTTGAAGTCATCAGTTCGCCTGATGATATCCCACATGCCTGCCGCCATCTCTTCCGCGACTGAGCGGCATGACTGATCGCCGATCAGGTTGCGCATCTCGCAGGGATCGCTTTCAAGATCGTAAAGCTCGTCCTCATCAAAACCGTTGAAGACGTACTTCCACCGTTCCCGCCAGAGGATGCGCTGGGTGTAGAAAAATCGCTGTCCGTGGCATTCCGCAAACGCTTCGGAGCGCCAACCTGCCGCATTGCCTTCAAGCAGGGGTCTTAGAGAACGGGCCTGACAGGGGAATTCCTCGCCGAGGAGCATTTCGATGATTGTCGGCGCGAGGTCCATGGAACTGACGATTTCGGAGCGGACTTCCCCCCGCTGCGCGCCGGGGCCGACGATGATGAGAGGGGCGCGATACGCTTCCTCGAACGCGGGGATGCCCTTGAGCATCAGGCGGTGCGCGCCCATGTAGTCGCCGTGGTCGGCCGTGCAGACGACGAGAGTTTCGTCCTCCTGACCGATGCTCCGTACGACATCCAGAAGGCGTCCGACCTGGCGGTCAATCAAAGTGCAGAAGGCATAGTAGCAGGCGGTCGCCTCGGCGAATTGCGGCCAGTCAAGCTGATCCCAGACGCGGCGGATTCGGCGATAGATCGCCGGTCTGTCTGAAAGGTCGTCATCGAAGCTGGCCGGGCGTGGAATGGCCGCCGGATCGTACATTCCAAAAAATTCTTCGGGCACGACATATGGATCGTGAGGGCCTTCGGTTCCTATGAAGACCGCCCAGGGGCGGTCAGAATCACAATTCTGTTTCAGGAATTCGATGGCGCGGGAGGTCCAATGATACTCGCCGGTCGCTTCCTCCGGCTCGCTGGTCACGCCGCATAGGAGGAAATCGCGATAGCCTTTCTGCTTCACTGAACAACTGCGCAGGAGCTTTTCTTTCCGATCTCCGAAGCCATGAGAGCGGCGATATTCGGCAAGAGAATCGTGGCCGACGTCGTAGACATCGAAGCCGAAGTTTTCCAGGCGCTCGGAGCGTTCTATGTGCCACTTGCCGAAGTAGGCTGTTCTGTAGCCGGAATCCTTGAGCCGGCGGGGGAAGACGGGCAGTTTCGCGTTGAATTCGGCGCGGTAGGGGGCCACGGTATGTGTGCAGTCAACCATGCCGTGCGTGTGTGGCAGGACGCCGGTCATAATGCTTGCCCGCGTGGGGGAGCAGATCGGATTCGGGGCATAGCAGCGATTGAACCGGACGCCGCGCGCGGCAAGGCGGTCAAAGTTCGGCGTGATGCATGGGCTGTCCGGCGAGAGCGTATCCGAGCGTTGCTGGTCGCTGATGAAGAACAGCAGGTTCGGACGCGGCATCTGTATTCGCCTCCGTAGGCGCGCCTTCAGAAAGGAATGATCATGGGGCGCGTTTATGCCGCGCCCCATGACGTGCGATTCTGTTGAAGAAATGTCCTATTTGGCGGTTGACTTGCCCCTGTTGAGCAGCCAGCCGGGGCCCCAGAAGGGAACCGTCAGGGTCTTGAAGATTATCGAGATGACTTTCGCGACGTATTCCCAGTCAACGAGCAACTGCGCGGCGATGAAGAGGCTGGAATAGCTTCCCGTAATGATGCCGAACAGCAGCGCGAAGTTCATCGTACGGAGAGTTGAGCCGCCGAAGAAGTAGAGAGTCAGCATCACAAGGAAGGTCGTCATCGAGGTCATGATTGTGCGCGCCAGGGTCTGATTGAGCGAGTCGTCAACCAGTTTGGCGTCAAGTTTTCTGCCCCGTACGCCGCCGAGATTCTCGCGGATACGGTCGTAGATCACGATCGTATCGTTGATGGAGTAACCGATCAGCGTCAGGAAGGAGGCGATGACCGTGAGGCCGATCTTCATGTCGCCGAACAATCCGCCGGCAAGCGAGGCCAACGAGATGGCAGCCAGAGTGGTGAGAACGTCATGCACCAGCGCGATTACGCCCGTCACGCCGTAGCTGAACCCGTGGAATCGGAAAGCGACGTAGGCGATGATGACGATCCATGAGAAGACCAGCGCCAGCCATGCGCGGGTCTTCATTTCGCCGGCGACCGTCGCGCCGATGCTGACTATGCGACGGATGGGCGTGGGGTCGGCCAGTTTCGCCTGAATTTTCGGCAGAAGCTCATCGGCCCTTTCCTTTGTCAGGTAGACCTTCACGCGGTCATATGTGGCTTCCTCCAGCAGGTGTTGCTTGAGTTCCGTCGCCTGCTTGAGTTTGACCTCTTCGAAAAGCTCATTGATCCTGCTACCGGAGACGGCGGTTGAGAAGGTGAGCCAGCGGGCGTTTTCGTCCTCGGGGACTGCTTCGACTGCAGCAGCCGCAGCGGCGGCGTCTTCGACTGCCGGTTGCGCCGGCGTGGCCGGTTTATCGGCCTCGGCTGCGGAGATAAGAGTCGCTTCGATCTTTTCCTGGTACAGGTTGCCTTGGAAGGCCTGGATTATGTCATCGCGGACCTTGTCCTGCCGTTTGCCCGGGCCGAGTTCGTTCATGCGGACCGTGTATATGCTTGACGGATGGCCGACGGGGATGACGACCGAATGGGCCGGAAGGCCGTCGCCAAGCCTTTGCAGGAATTCGTCCTCATTCAGCGGCTCTGTGAGGGAGACGCTGAAGCTGTTGCCGGCGCTTGCGATCTTCGGGAGTTCCATCTCGCCCTGAAGCTTGTCACGAGCGTCGCGGGCGACGGCTTCAACCGCCGAAAGATCGTAGAAGCGTCCCTTGTCCGGCAGGACGGTCGTCTGGCGTTCGCGAATGCTGAACTTGGTTATCCCTGCCTTGCGAAGGACGGCCTCCAGCATCAAAGGCGTCACCGGTTTGTCGGACTCGATCTCGACGGTAAAGATTGCCGGAGCGTTTGCCGCCTGTCTTTCCTCGGACTGTCTGAGCGGTTGGACCGGCTCGGACGATTTCAGGGCGACCTTGATTTTCTCAAGAGGCAGGGAGGACTCGACGGCCCTGACAAGGCGCATGATCTGAGCCGCGTCGTCAATGGATTCCTGGCTGCGATCGTGGCGAATCTCGAAGTCGTTTGTTTTCTTTGTCGCGTCGCCGCGAATGACTGCAATCTCCTCGCTTGAGAAGTCCGCCGCTTCGGCGCCAGTAAGCAGGTCGTAAAACTCATTCTTTGGAATTTCGCGAGCCAACTCGATGCGCAGCGTCTTTGTGGCGGGGTCAAGATCGAGGGATTTGAACAGCCCCGCGGATTTTAAGGCAGCCTCAATGTCGGCGCGTATTTTCTCATTCTCTTTTTCGGGCCCTATGTCGCGCACGCGTATGGCGAACTCTGACGGGTTTTCCCCCGCCGTTGCCGCGGTTTCGCGCGTGCGTTCGCTTTGCACCTCGAAGAATTCGTAGCCTTTGGTCCGCATGGCTGCGCGAACTTCATCAGCCGGCGTCGGCTTTGCCATGCGCACATGCACGAGGGCGCCGCCGGTGAAGTCAATGTCGTAGGCGTCCTTGCCTCGCGCAAAATGCACAACAAGGCCCAAGATCACGAATGCAGCCGAGCCGGCGTAGGCGTATTTGCGCATGGCAACGAAGGGGAAATTCGGCTTGGAGAACAGCGAGCGCATCTTGAACTCTTGGATAACGCCGCGTCCCATGAGCCACTCAAGGATCATGCGCGTTACAACCAGCGCCGTGAACATGCTTATGACGATGCCCACGCCCAGCGTGATGGCGAAACCGCGCACCGGGCCTGTTCCCACCATGTAAAGAACGATTGCGGTAAGCAGCGTCGTGATGTTCGAGTCGAAGATCGTCAGAAAAGCCCGGTCGTAGCCGTTTTTCAATGCAAGTTTGAGCTGCCTGCTGCGGTTGCATTCCTCGCGGATGCGCTCGTAAATGAGGACGTTTGCGTCAACCGCCATGCCCAGCGTCAGGGCGATGCCCGCGATGCCGGGCAGGGTGAGCGTGCTGCGCATGAGGCACATCGCGCCGAGCAGGAAAAGCAGGTTGAGCATGAGGGCGACATTGGCGACGACGCCCATGTAGTAGTAATAACCGGCCATCAGAGCCAGGACCAGAATGGCTCCCGTCACGCTGGCCATGATGCCTTTGCGCACGCTGTCGCCGCCCAGGCTCGGCCCGACGGTGCTTTCCATCTCAAGCTCAAGGTCAACGGGCAGGCTGCCGGCGCGCAAAACTGCTATGGTCTCGCGGATTTCCTCCTGCGTGAAGCTGCCCTCGATGATACCGGAGGAGGTTATCCTGGACCGGATCGTCGGGGCGGAACGCAGCGTGTTGTCGAGAATGATGGCGAGCGGCTTGTTCTGGAAGGTTTCGGTGAGAGTACCAAACTTTGCCGCTGCCCGCTGCTTCAATTGGAAGCCGATCGCCGGGCGTCCCTGGTTGTCATAGGAAGGTTGCACGGAAGCCAGGTCGCGCCCGGTGATCGGGGCTTCGCCGGCGCTTACCAGGAGCCAGTCCCTTCCCGGGACAAGTTGCTGACCGGGGGCGCGCCTCTCGAATGGGTCATAGACGTCCATCCGGACGTAGCCGGGCGTGGGAAGTCCCTTCGCCGCGTCGTCATAGAGTTGGGCCTGTGCGCGGTCAACGCTACGATCCGAAGTCGCGCAGATTTTGAATTCCAGCTTGCCGAGGCGTTCAAGCTTCGCCTTCAGTGTGTTCACGTCGGTCTGAGTGGCGCGCGGGACCTGGATAAGGATTCGGCCGTAGCCCTGCTCCTGAATCCGGTATTCCTTGGTTCCGCTCGGGTCAATCCTGCGGCGCAGGGTGTCAATCGTATCGCGAGTCAGGGCGGCGACGTTCGTGTCCCCGGCCTTGAGGCGATAGACAAGCTCCGCGCCGCCGGCGATGTCCAGACCGGTCCGGATGCGGGCCGGAATGATCGTGTAGCGATCAGCTATGATGGTTCCGTCGGCCTGGGGATTCATGTCCCGGTATTCGACGTGCGGGGTTGCGAACGGGAATGGCATCGGGTTTTCGCGGATAAGTTCCGGTTTCTCCGACATGACGGTCTTGCCGTCGGCGCTCAGGCGGACCCTTTCGACGCGTTTTACGACATCGCGGGGGGGATACGCCGCAAAGGCAGCAAAGATGGCTAGTACTAGCGTGAAAATCCACATCGGACGGTTGCTGTGCATCTCTTGTTCTCCACCTGCGGAAGAACCGGCCCGCAAAACAACAATGAGCCGGGTTCGATTGGCAATTTTTCAAAGGGGACGTGAAGGGGAAAAACGCTGCCGTCGCGCGCGGGAAATTGCTTCATGGGCGACGGAAGAAGACGGAGGTTATGCGAGATAGGAAGGGGGAGCGCGACTGCTGATACGTTCAGGCTGGGAAGATGACTGGGTATTCAACGAATACGGCAGAAGGACGCAGGCAAACACCAGCGGCTCATTAACGTCCTGTTCCGGCAGGATGAACTCCCGCTCCGGTTCCTGATGCCGCCGGATTCCATGCTGAATGCCGGTCTGAGTTCCGGCAAGGTTGAATGCGGTCTGAGATTGAAGCGTTTCGGCCTGCGGCTGTCCGGATCCGCCCATGCCGGTTGAGGCGGATGACGCGCGCTGGATGACCGGCGAGGCGTGAAGGCTGGTCGCCGCGAGAAGCCCGACCATTAGCCAGCGGGGCAGCTGCGGCGAGTCCTCAGCCCTGGCGGAGGACAACTGAGCGCTCCATCGCCCGAAGGCGGTGTTATTATCATGCGCTGCTTGTCTGTTTCCGGCTGTCGTCACAATTATTCTTTGGCCTTCTTTTCGTCCTTGTCCTTGGGCGCATCCTTTGAGTTGACGACCTTCGAGATGGCTGACCTGTTGATCTTGATCTTCACATCTTTATTGTCATCAAGCAGGGCTATCACGGTATCCGGCTTGTCGGTCGAAACAATCTTCAGGTGAAGTCCACCGATGGTGACGATCCGGTCGCCGGGGCGGACTGCGGAAATCATCTCCTCACGCTCCTTGTCCTTCTTCTTCTGGCCGCGCCCCTGGAAGTATATCCAGGCGAACATCAGAACCATGAATGGGGCGAAGAAGAGGAGAGTGTTCATTGGCTGGGGCTGGCCCGCGGCCTGCCCAGCAGCCTCAGCTTGGGCGATTATCAGCGCTGTCGTAATCATAGTCCGGTAAATCTACATGGTAAAATGGTGGAAATCAAGGCCAAGATCGGCGTATGTAGCAGGAAATCTCGGTCGTTCTGTGTTGGCTGGTTGCGAAATGAAAATGGACAGTCAGCAGTGGCATGGGGCACGTTGCAACGTGGTATGTGCTTAGCGTCAAGAGATCTGTTGAAATGAGACGGGTGCGATCATTGCCCCCTTCCGTCGCTTCGACGAGCGAGGCGACACCTTCCCCCACGCTGTGCGCGGGGGAAGGAAAGATTTAAAAAGCGACTGCGGCGGACAGATCTGCATCGTAGGCGCTAATCGTGGGCGCTAAACACATACCGCAGCATGCTGCGTCCCTGCACCAGTCTTGTAACGCAAGTGTCTCACAGTTCAGGCGCGCGTCTATTCCGGATTCGGGACGAATGACCCGCCCCGGCAACGCTTGAGGTAATTCAGTCCGTAGACTTGGCCCGTCATCTCAAGTTCTCCTCGATAGACCGGGTCATGCCAGCCTTCGATGTCAATGCTTCCGACGAATCCGCCGCGGCGAAGCTCGGAGATGATGTCCGTCCAGTTGCTGTCCCCAAAGCCGGGGGTTCGATGGAAGGCGAACTGGTGCGAGCCGCCGATTCCGTGCTGCTTGACAACGTCCCAGAGGATCGTCGCGTCTTTGCCGTGGAGGGCAAACATCTTTTTGACCCACGCGCGGAGTTGTGGCATCGGGTCAATCAGGTTGACCATCTGGTGGCACGGCTCCCACTGGAGACCGATGTTGTCCGACGGGATGGCGTTGAACATCAGTTCCCACGCCGCCGGATTGTGCGCGATGTTCCAGTCGCCCTTGCGCCAGTTGCCACCCATGTCGCAGTTCTCGAAGGCAAGGCGAACGCCCTTGTCAGCCGCGCGCTTGGCCAGCGGGCCGTAGACCTTCGCGTATTTCGGCATGGAATCGGGTATCGGCTTGTCAATAATCCTGCCGGTGAAGCCTGTCACCAAGTCGCAGCCGAACAGGTTTGCGGCGTCAATAAGCTTCTTCCATCCCTCGCGTGTTTCCTTCCCCTTGTCGTCATCCATGAGCGGGTTGCCGAAAACGGTGATGGAACTGATCACGGCGTCGCTTCCGGCAAGGACCTCCTTACAGTCCGCAGCAAGCTTCTTTAGGTCGCAGCCGCCCAGCGTCTGCCAGAAGGTGATGGAGAAGGACTCGAATCCGTGCGGGAGAATCTGCTTGATGTAGTTGGCGGTCTTCGCCCCGCCTGGGACGAGCGTGCCAATGCGAATCTTCTCGGCCATTTGCGTTTCCTTTCGTCGCTGATGGATGGTCGTTTGTCAGTCGGCTGAAATCGTGACGCGCTTTCCTTTGCGCGAGCTTTCTATCGCGGCGAAGACCATGGCCAGTGACTTGATGTTGTCGTGGCATTCGGTCTGGGGCTTCTTGCCGGTTTTCAGGAAGGCCAGCATTTCCCTGAGCGCGCCGTGCATTCCGCCGAATTTCACGCGCGCCGCGGGGATTGCCACATCCTTCATCGGGCGGTGGAAGCCGGTATTGCCCGCAAGCGCCTGGCCATGCGGCGTCTGGTCATTCTCGCAGATCAGCGTGCCCTTGTCGCCGATGAAGCGCCAGTTGCCGTTCCAGCTTGTGTGACAGCCCTCCGCGCACCAACTGCCGCGGTAGGTGAAGATGACGCCGTCGGACATCTCGAAGATGCAACTGGCCGCCACGTCGCCCTTGTACCAGGAGCCTTTCGGGTTGAACTCCTTCGCATAAACCGCAACAGGATCGAGACCGGCCATGTAACGGGCAAGGTCGAAATGGTGAATGGACATGTCCAGGATCAGCGGGCTTGGCATTTCGTCCCGGAATCCGCCGAAGTGCGCACCGATGTAGAAATCGCAGTTGACGGCCGTCGGCGTCCCGATCCTGCCGCCGGTGACGACGCGCTTCACAATCTCGTGGCGCGCCTCCCAGCGGCGGGACTGGCTGACCATGTAGAGTTTGCCTGTCTTTTCGGCGGTCCGGACCATCTTGCGGGCCTCGGCCATGCTGGATGCCATCGGCTTCTCTCCGATGACGTGGCATCCGGCCTCAAGCGCCGCGCAGGTGACGGCGCAGTGCGCCTCCGGCACGGTCAGGTCCACTACGAAGTCGGGCTTATGTTTAACTAGCGTCGCCTTCAGGTCCGTCGAGATGTCGCAGGTGACTCCGTATTGCTCGGCGCGGGCCTTCGCTGTTTCCAGCCTGAGGTCAACGATTGCCCGTATCTCGACCTTCTCCTTGAGGAGGGGGGGGAACCATGCGCCGGATATTCCGCCGGCTCCGACCACGACTGCGCTGTGTCTGGCCATGCTGTTTCCTGTTTCGGAATCGCCGGATGAAGGTCGGCCTGGCGGGCCGCCGACGATCGGCGAGGGTTAAGAACGCGACAAACAAAAGTGAAAAACGAATTCTATCTTGCCACGGCTGGAAATCAATGCGGCGGGGGACATCATTGCCGTCAATTCCGGGTTTTGGCAATCATCGGTGGGTTCCGCTGCGCTGGAACCCGCCCTACATTGTGCTGGAGTCGCGGCGATTGAGGAAGCCGAGGCCTTCCTTTCTTGCGCGGAGATAGCCGGGGCTTCCGCCCGCGCCCCGGCAGACGTGCCATTCCAACCCCCTGACCTTGTCGTCGCCGTGTCCGCATATCTCTGTGGTTGAAGCAATCCTGTCATAAAGCAGCGAATACAGTTTCCCTGCGGGAATGACATCGCCGTATTTCATGCCGAGTTTCTGGAGGACGTCGAGGTCTTTCAATTCGTCGCGCAGGGACATGGCCACGCCTGCCGAGCACAATCCTGTTTTTGGCGAATAGCCGTAACAGGGGGGGCAGATCATACAAGGTCCGCAGATAAGCCGGATGGGAATCTCCGGATTTTTCTGAATGATGTCAATGGCTTCGAAAAGGTTGTCAACTTCTATGGGGGCAAGCTTTTCGCGATCCCCGTAGAAGCATGACATGCACATAAGATGATGGGGGCGTATTTCGAGGATTCCCGCCTTATACATCGCTGCCGTTGACTCAGATTTGGCCCGGCGCATTTCGGATTTATCGCGGGGGGGGATGATTGCGTCCAGGCCCAAGGCGCGGCCTTCGTCATAATGGCATGCGTTCCTGTTCGCGCCTTTCCACGATTCGGACGAGGTATCGTCTAGCCAGAGGATTCCGCGCGCGGATTCGATGTTTTCAAGCAGTCGGCGGAAGATTTCGATTGCCGGGCGCGTGTCTCCGGGGACCATGCCCATGCGCTGGAGAATCCTGAGATCGCGTCGCGCGTTGAACAGTTCGCCCTCAGGGGTGTCGTCGTCATGGCCGGGATTCTGGAAGGCATACGTGCCCGTCACGTTGCAGCGCAGCGTCAGGGGGATTGCGGGATTTTCCCGGACGGCGCGGAGGATATTATCCAAACGCACGTCTCCGAGGTTGCCAACGCCGGCCTCGTCGGTATTCACTTCATTCATCTTCGCGCGCCCGCCCAGATGGGAAACGATAAGCATGAGCTGGTAGGGGCGCGCGTCAATTGATCCAAATTCTTTCATCGGAGTCTGCGCCAATTACGCTTGATGCGAGCGGGAGTGTTTTGAACCGAAATGGGACGCGCGTTGCAGCGCGTCATACCGAACGAGTGGGAGATCACTTGCTTTTCTTCGCTTCAAATGTGGAATCATCGCCCTGGTGGAATCCAAACCAGCCGATCATCTTATTGCCGTCTACTTTCGCCCATCCGCGTCCGCTGATTTCGTCGCCTTCATCAAACCCGGCGAAGGAAAAGTTCAGTTGCTCGACCTCGCCGCATGTTTCGATCCGGCAGTCCAATTCGGCTTCAACCGCGCCGAATCGAAACGTTCCGTTCCCGTTTTTGCTGATTGTTATGCGACCGGGCGCGACAAGGTCAATGTATTCCTTGTCCCATGCCGACATTTTCATGATTCGCCAGGAGCCGACGAATTCTTGTTTGCTTTTCATTTGTTCTGCCGATGTTCCGTAAAGGATCAGAACTCGCCACGAGCTAGCCATTATGAGCGCCAGGAAGGAGTAAATCCACTTATTTGAGGGATAAGGGAATACCTGCAATCGCGGGAGGAGGCGGCCAAGCGCATTCCGCCGGAAAGATATGGCCGAAAACGGCCCATTTCGGCGAGCATTGGCGAAAACTGAGGGCGCGCATCACGTGCCTGCGACGATGCCGCTTCCCGATGCCCCCCTTCCGCCTCTATCGAGGCGACCTCCCCCCGCCGCGCGGAGAATTCCGCCGGGATTCTGATGCGTTGCAGCGGCGGGGGGAGGATGTCACGCAAGTGACAGGAGGGGGGCTTTCCCTGAGTGTGACGATCGGAGGGCTTGTCTGCTGCGTG
>JAKLEA010000025.1 GCA_022711755.1 Planctomycetota bacterium | reverse complement strand
TGTTGCGCGATCTCGAAGACGTCGCCAAGGACTTCCCGGACGATCCCGAGGCGGCGGCCTTCGTCAAGAGGCTGGCCCCCCTTTTGTCCTCAGCCATGGGGCTGCGCGGGCTGCCGATAAAGGACCGGAAGTTCAAGAGCGAAGCGGTGTGGCTCAAGAAGGAAATCCAGAGCGTCATCGCCCACAGCGCGTCACACCCGGCCATTCAAGCCTACCAGGACATCTTCCGGTCTCACCCCGATCGGCTATACCACTGGGCCGATGACCGCAACATCCCCGCCGACAACAACCTGGCCGAGCGCGAGTTGAGGTCGCTGGTCATCGCCCGCAAGGTCAGCTTCGGCAGCCAGTCCCAGGCCGGGGCCGCAACACGCGAAATCCTCATGACCGTCCTGCTCACGCTCAAAACCCGCGTCCCCGACGTCAAGACCGCCTTCAAAAACTTCCTCGATCAGCTCGCCCTCAATCCCAACCTCGACCACTATCAAGCCCTCTTCGGCAACAACTCCTCCTGACTATCCCTCTACCCGCCCATGACTGACCCCGTACGTAAATGGAATGAAATCTCCTTCGCCACAGGGCGATACGCGGTATAATGTTCGCGATGGGCATAAGGCGCATCATTCCCGCATGGGCTGTTGAGAACATCCGCACAAGGTTCTGAAAGAAAGGGCCGGAAACCGGCGCAATGGCAGAGGTAATCGAGTTCGGCGACGACACTGAGGTTCGCATCCTGTTCGGCGCCAGGGATTGTTTCCTGCGGAAGGTGAGGGATTCGCTTGGGGTGCAGCTTGTGGCCCGCGGGCGCCAGTTGCGGATGGACGGCGATCCGGAGGCCGTCAGGAAGGCGACCGCCGTATTCGAAGACCTGCTGGGAACCGTCCGGAAAACAGGCTCTTTGCGATACGACCAGGTCAATCTTGCGCTCAAGCGCGTTGACGCGCCCGTTCATGATCAACCCGAACCCGCGCGGGAGACCGGCATCGAGGCGGCAAGCCTGTCCGGGAAGGCATCCCCCCGCACAGAGGGCCAGAGGGCCTACATCGAGGCCATTCAGGGGAACGAACTGGTCTTCTGCATCGGCCCGGCGGGGACGGGGAAAACGTTCCTTGCCGTGGCGCTTGCGCTGGAGGCCCTGAAGCGGGGGCGCGTCAGAAGAATCGTCCTTGCCAGACCGGCGGTGGAGGCCGGCGAGAGCCTGGGATTCCTGCCGGGGGACATCCAGGAGAAGGTCAATCCCTACCTTCGTCCGCTTTACGACGCCCTGCACGACCTTATGGACTCGCGCGCAATCGTGCATTACCTGGATTCTCAGATCATTGAAATTCTCCCGCTCGCATACATGCGGGGACGGACGCTGAACGACGCGTTCATAATCCTGGACGAGGCGCAGAACTGCACCGTCGGACAGATGAAGACCTTCCTCACGCGGTTGGGCGTCAACTCAAAGGTGGTCGTCACGGGGGATATTACACAGACCGACCTGCCGACCGACCAGATGTCTGGGTTGATTGACGTGCAGGACAAGCTCACGAACGTGCGCGGCGTGGCTTACGTCTACCTGACCGTGGAAGACATCGTGCGGCACAGGCTGGTACGCGACATAGTCAACGCCTACGACGGCAGCAGAACGACGGGCAACGGAAACGGCGTCAAACAGGAAAATACAGGCATCCGGAATGGCGAAGAAAAAGGCCCCGACGCTCAGGATTGAGATGGCGCGACGCACGAACAGGCGTCTGCCCCGCAAACTGCTTTTAAACGTGGTGAAAAGGGCGCTGGCCGACAGTGGACTCTCCTGGGAGGTCAGCCTTGCCGTCGTCGGCGACGAGGAAATCGCAAGGCTCAACAAGCAATATCTGGGCAAGGCGCGCCCGACCGACGTTCTGTCCTTCCGCCTTGACGACGAGGGAGACGAAACAGCGATGGGACAGATCGTGATTTCGGCGGATACGGCTGCGCGTGAGGCGCTTGCCCGCGAGATTCCATTCCGGGACGAGATTGCTCTTTATGCCGCGCATGGGGCGCTTCACCTGCTGGGCCACCTTGACGGAACAGCCGAAGAACGCCGCCGGATGATGACGCTTGAGTTCGTCGTCCTTAGCGATTCAGGCATATCGCGTCCGCAGGAATGAGTGTTCTTTACGGTTCTTACCCGCCGCGCGAAGACCTGAACGGATCGTCCTCGTTGAAGTCCGGGACCCAGCTTCCCGCGCTTTCAGGCTTCTGAACCCAGAAGGTCTCGAATCCCAGCTTCCCGGCCCATTCAATCGCCGCGCGATATTCATTCGCGGTAATGGGGCGATTCATGTCCGGCGCGCCCTCCGCTTTGTGCATCGGACGATATTGCGCCATTAGGCTTAAGCCGACATTAGTAGACACCTCTTCGGCAATGAAGCAGAGCGCTTCGTAAGTCCCCGACCTGTCCTCCGGCAGAACAAGATGCCGCACGATCAACCCACTCCGAATTATGCCGTCGGCATCGAATACTGGTGGACCGGCCTGACGGAACATTTCTTTGAGCGCGCGCCGGTTGACCTCTACGTAATCCCTTCGCCCCGATAAGCGCTCCGCCTCTTCGGGATATCCGTATTTCATGTCCGGAAGATAGACGTCAACGACGCCTTCCAGCAGTTCCAACGCGTCAACTGAATCGTATCCGCCGCAGTTATAAACGACCGGCAGCTTCAACCCGCCCGCCAGGGCTATCGGCACGGCTTCCAGAATCTGCGCTACACAGTGGCTTGGGGAGACCAGATTGATGTTGTGGACATTCTTCTTCTGGAGTTCCAGCATTTCCGCCGCCAGTTCTTCGGGGCTGACGCCGCGGCCTGCGCCGCCCTGGCTGATCTGATGGTTCTGACAATGAATGCAGGCAAGATTGCAGTGCGTGAAGAAAATTGTCCCGCTCCCCCGTGTTCCGCTTATCGGCGGTTCCTCCCCGCCGTGAACGGTTGCCGAGGAGATTTCGGCAAGGCGTCCTGTAGCGCAGAATCCGCGTTTCCCGGCAAGTCTGTCAACGCCGCATCGTCTCGGGCAGAGATCGCAGTGAGACAGTCGCGCAACAGCCCGACCGGCCCGCCGGACAAGTTCGCCTGCTTCGATTGTTCTGTCACGCAATGTCATATTGCTGTTTGAAGACGCCGGGTATAGAACGGATGAAGGGCGCATATTGTAGCGCAGGGGATTCGCCTGTTCAGTTCTTCTGCAACCGGGACGGCTGCGCGAGCGCAGAACTGCGCTACAACAAATGCGTCTTTTACTGTAATGATTCCTGATGCAGTGGATTTTCCCTCCCATCTCTGCGCCGGTCAAGCGCGCCTGCGTTCTAATTTCGGGAACAGGCCTTGCCCAATGTCGCCGCCCGGCTTAGAATGCCGTCTGCCGGTCGCGCCGTTCAGAGCGTGTATGAAAATGGCGCCAACAGGTAGGGTGGGTTCTTTGAACCCACGTGGACCACGTGCGAAAGCGGCACGGGTTCGTGCTTGAAACGTCATGCGACGAACCTTCCTACCCCTTTTCATATACGCTCTCAGAGAATGTGTCCTTCTTCAACGCGAATGAAGGGGCAGCGATGAAGCGCAACAGAACGAGATTGATGCTGGTCCTGTGCCTGCTCCCCGCGCTGTTTGCCGCCTTGCCGTGCGCGGCGCAGGATGAGGAGGTGGTCCGTTACGACGATCCCGACGGACGCTTCTACTTCAATCCCCCGCCGAAATGGCAGCTTCTGAAGGGGGGGGCCAAAGCTGCGGCGGCCGCGGAGGTCGTCCAGTCGGGCAAACCGGAGGGGGATGCCTTCAAGACAGGGCAAGCCTCGCTCGTGGGCGCGGCGTCCAATACGCTGAAGAACGATCCGGCCAAGCTCGTGGTCCAGTTCAACGACCTGCTGGGAAAAACCGCGACCAGCTTCGCGGGATTATGGGTAAGTCCCGAAGGGGAACCGGCGTCATGCCTGGCAATATCCGACAATCCGGCAAAAATACGCTGCACACAGGATTTCGTTGATTCCTTCGGGCGTGCACTGGAACGCGTTCTTAAGGAGCAGGGAGGTCTTTCCGCCTCCGTCAAACTGGCCGACGTGGTTGAGCTTGGCGGGGTCAACTGCGGGAAGTTCATAACCGAGATAGAATACGGACGTCAGCCGACGACGCTTCTGGTCGTCCTGATGCCCACGCGCGAAGGCTACTTCACGCTGACGTACGCCGCCAATTCATACGATTATCTTGTCCAGCAGGAAAAGTTCGAGGAGTCAATGGGTTCCTTCCGCGTGAGCAAGCCGCCGCGCAGCATGGCCCCGTTCATCCTGCTGGGACTTGCGGTGACGGTCGTCGCCGGGATTAACATCGGCATGAGGGTCTACCGCAAATACCATCCTGAGGACGCAGAGGAGGCGTAAGCCGAACGATCCGCGCCCGGGGTAAGGCTGCAACGCATCAGGAGAGGCGGACGTGAGCGACGGGCAAGGCCTGATAATAATCCTCACAGGGGAAGGCAAAGGGAAAACCACCTCCGCATTCGGCATGGTCCTCAGGGCCTGCGGACACGGGTTGCGGGCATCGGTGATTCAGTTCGTCAAGGCGGATGAGAGCGGGGAGGTTGCGGCATTATCAGCCCGTTTTCCGGAGATTGAAACCGTCCGCGCGGGTCTGGGATTTGTTCCGCAGCCGGAGCATCCGGATTTCGCCCGGCACAAAGCCGCCGCTCATGACGGCCTCCAGGCGGCGCGAGGGCTGATCCGGTCCGGGCGGTTGGACCTGGTGGTACTTGACGAGATCATTTGCGCGATGGACCTGCGCCTGCTGGCCGAGTCGGACATTCTTGAGCTTATGGACGAGAAACCTGCGCGGATGCACCTGGCGCTGACGGGGCGGGGGGCGACGCCGGCGCTCGTCCAACGCGCCGACCTGGTGACGGAGATGCGCTGCGTAAAGCACCCATATGACAAGGGGATCAAGGCCGCGCCGGGCATCGAATACTGAATGTGCGGGGCAGAATCCGTTCAGCCGCCGCAGTTTTCCACAATCCTGGCGGCGATATCCAACCCGAATTTTCTGCATTCCGCCAGCGTTTCGGAGTCCGGGGCATAATTGACGCGCAGCCCCTCATTCAGCATCCCGACGCCGATTTCCGCCAATGCGTCGCTCAACTGCTTTACAGCCTCCCCGCTCCAACCATACGAGCCGAACGCGGCCCCGACGAGGTTCTGCGGTTTCAATCCCCTCGTATAGCAGAGGAAGTCCGCGACGGTCGGGAAGATCGTCCTGTTGATCGTTGGCGAGCCGACGACCAGCCCGCCGGCGCACATGACCTCCGTTACAGCATCGCTGCGGTGCGAGGCCCGGAGCTTGACCATCCTCGCATCCACCCCGCCGGCGTAAAGTCCTTCGCCGACGGCCCTGGCCATCAGGGTTGTGGCGCCCCACATGGAGTCATGCACCACGACCGCCTTGCGGGTCGGGGCCTGTTTTGCCCATCGCTCATACGACTTCAGCGGACGAGCAAGGTCCTTGCGCCATATCGGGCCGTGGTCCGGGGCGATGATCTTTATGTCAAGATTCAGTTCCGGAACCCGCGCCAGAAGCTTCAGAACCAGGGGAGAGAGCGGCAGAAGGATGTTCGCGTAGTACTTCGCGCCCTCAAACTCCAGAACGTCGTCCGGGATTTCATCGGCGAAACGCCTGTGGTCCGCCAGGTGCATCCCGAACGCGTCCTGCGAGAAGAGGACGCCCTCCTCAGCCAGGAAGCTGAACATGCTGTCGGGCCAATGAAGCATTCTTGTCTCGACGAAGGCAAGGTTCATGTTCCCCAGGCTGAGCGCGTCACCGTCCTTCAACGCCGCTATCTCCATCCCGGCGTGGTAGTGCTTTTCGAGCGTTTTCGCGCCGATGGTCGAGGCGAATACCTTCTGCGGTTTGATTGCCGTGACAGTCTCCGGCAGACAGCCTGAATGATCCATCTCGGAGTGGTTCGAGATTATGTATTGGATCTTTCCAGGCTCGATGACCGACGCTATCCGCGAAAACATCTCGGACATGAACGGCGCCTTCACCGTGTCAATCAGCGTCGGCTTGTCCGCCAGAATCAGGTAGGCGTTGTAGGTCGTGCCGCGGCTTGTGGCGTAGCCGTGGAAATCGCGAACGTCCCAATCCACTGCCCCGACCCAATATACGCGGTCGCTGACCTTTATCGCTTCGAACGGGCCATTCATTCGGCGTTGCTCCGCGTGTCGCTCATTTGAGCGATTTGAGCATCTTGGTCAGGGCCACTATGTGGCCCTTTTCCTGCTCGATGATGCCGTCAATGCGCTTGGCGCCCAGCTTGGGCGGAACCATGTCCCGCAGGCCGAGATAGAAAACGATGGAATCGCGCTCCATCTGAGTGGCCTTGGCGAAGATGTCCTGAAGGGACTCCTTGCCCGTCAGAGACTCCGCCGGATCTTCGGACATGTTGAAGACGTAGCCGTCCGCCATCGCGCGAAGGTAGGCGACCGCCTCGTTGTCGGGGTCCCATACCGTGTCTTCCTTTGCGGCCGCTTCAACGGCGGCGCGCATGGCAGCGAAGGTCTTCAGGTGCTCGGCTTCCATGTCGGCAAGCTGGAGCATGAACTTCTGAGCCTTCTTGTTGTCCGTTCCCTGGGCGGCGCGGCGATAGTATTTCTCGCCGTTGCGCTCAAGCTGTTCCGCCATTTCAAAAACTTCGTCAGCGTTGAACTTTATGCTCACTTCCTTGTCTCCCTGAACGCGTCAGTTGGCCGGCAGCGGCACGGTCGGAGCGGGATTGCCGGGCGTCGGCGTCCGGGCGCCCAGCTCAGCGTCCATCATGAACAAGCCCTGCGGCGAATCGCCCATCAGCTTCAGCTTCTGGACTATGTCGGCGGCGTTGGCCTCTTCCTCGATCTGCTCGGTTACGAACCATTGCAGCGCGGCGAGGGCGGCCTCATCCTCTTCCTTACGGGCCAGCTTTACAAGCCCGTTTATCAGCGCCGTGACCTTGGCCTCATGAACGGCAACCGCCTCAAAGACCGCCAGCGGGGAAGCCCACTCGGTCTCCGGACCTTTGATGGCCTTCATCAGAACGCGGCCGCCGCGGTCCAGAACGTGGCCGTAGAACCGCATCGCGTGCGCCACTTCCTCGCCGCACTGAATCTTCATCCAGTTGGCGAAGCCCTTGAGTCCCTTCGACGCGAAGTAGGACGCCATCGAGGCGTAGAGATACGCCGAATAAAGCTCCGCGTTGATCTGCTCGTTGATCGCTGCTTCCATCTTCTTGCCGATCATTCCTACTCTCCCTTCCAAAGCCCGTGCTTGTTGCAGTGCTCGCGGGCGGAGACCTTGCCGCATCCGCAGCAGCCGCACACCGCGAAGACCGCTTCCGCCGGAACGCCCGGCTTCAGGAACTGACGGTACGCCTTGCCGTCAACCAGCAGCTCGATCCACTCGATGTAGTGATCTTCCGCCATGGGATGCGGAACGCTACCGACCTTAACCTTGTACCCGCCGTCAACCTTCTCGATGACCGGGACGTGCTTCTCAACCTTCGAATCCGCCGTCTTCTCCGGCAGAAGCTCCATCGGATTCCCGCAACAGACGAGTTCCCCGGCGCCGCCGGTCAGAACCTCGACGATGTTTCCACACGCCGCGCACTTGTAGACCTGAAGTCTTTCCGCCATTGCACAATCTCCTTTCAGATGCCAGGTTTAATCCGGACGGCGGCGGGCTTACCCGCAGCAGCCGCACCCCTTTGTCAACTTCTTCAAGGCTTCAAGAGCGGAATTATAATCCGGCTCCTGTGTGATCTCCTTGACGAGCTGACTGTAACGAACCGTCCCTGCGCGATCCACGATTATCACCGCGCGGGCCAGCAATCTCAGTTCCTTGATCAGCAGGCCGTACTCCATTCCGAAGGAGGCGTTCCTGTGGTCGGACAAGGTCTCAACCGCTTCAACGCCCGCCGCCCCGCACCATCTCTTCTGCGCGAACGGCAGGTCCATGCTGATCGTCAGTATCTTCACGTCTTTGCTGAGTTTCGCGGCCTCCTGGTTGAAACGCCGAGTCTGCACATCGCAGACCGGGGTATCCAGGGACGGAACGGATGAAATCAGCAGCGTCTTCCCCTTGAACGAATCCAGCCCCTTGGGGCTGAGGTCGTTTGCCAGAACCTCGAAGGCAGGCGCCGGCGAACCTTCCGCCACAGGATCGCCGACCAGCGTCAGGGGATTGCCCATGAACGTCACAGCTCCCGCTCTTTCCTTCACAATGTCCTCCTGTCCTGCGGGGGCGCGGCATGCCGCGCCCCCGCAACTGACGGCATGTTTTTCGGCGCACGCCCCGGGAGATACGCTCAGTCTCCAGCTGAATCAGGCATTCTAGCTCCCGATTGCGCCGTTGGCAATGAAATGCGAATCCAACCCGGATCCGCTATCCCGCGGGGGCGCGCTGCAACGCCCCTCTGCGGATTCACAGTTTCTTCTGAATCTCGTGTCCGGCGTCGGTCCACCCCTGTATTCCCTCTGTGTATTCAAGAACATTCGCGTATCCGAGGGAACGGAGCTTTTCAGCGAGTTTCCTGCTTGCGGGGCATTTCACCCCGGCGCAGTAGGTCACGATCAGGCCCTTCTTATCGCCGGCAACCTTTGCCATCTCCTCAGGCTTGGCCTCGGGGCTGAGGCTTTTCGCCCCGGGAATCCTGCGCCCGTCGTCGTATTTGCCAGTCCGGGCGTCAAGAATCACGACCGGAACGCCGGCCCTGACCATCACGGCCAGCGTCGCGGTGCTTACCTCGGCGGCGATGGGCAGCGACTCCGGCGTCTCGCCGTTGTCAATGACCTTCTGAATGTATTTCTGCGGATCGGCCTTGATCTTCTCCACGCAACCGGCGCAGCAGACGTAAATGCGCCTTCCCGCGACATCGGCGTAGAGTTGCTTGTTTATCTTCTCGCCCATCACCGGGCACTTCGTCTGCGGTTTCGCGGCGGAGACGGCGCAGGAAGCGCACTGCTCCGGAGTGCCGCACTTGTCGCACTTCTCCGGTTTGTCGTACTTCGCGGATTCCGCCTTGTCCTTCTTTTCCTTCGGGCCGCACGCGCCGCAATTCGCCGAAGCGTATCCGGCGCTCAGCGATGCAATGACCAGGGCGACCAGAATCGTTTTTGAAAATCTGTGGATGTTCATTTCTGCTCTCCTTCCGTTCAACGCGGCTCAGGCGAATGTCCTGAACTGCTCGCTCGTCGCGCCGCAGACGGGGCATTTCTTCGGAGTCTCGCCCTCGTGAGTGTATCCGCATTTCAGGCAGATCTGCACGGGCCCGAGCGCAATGTCCTTGCCCGCGTCCACGATCTCCTTGGCCTTCTTGTACATCTCGGCGTGTATTTTTTCCGCCGACAATGCATAATGGAAGCTCTGAACCGCCTCTTTCTCCTCCTGAAAGCGGGCGACCTCCTTATATGCCGGGTACATCTCCTCGATCTCGAAGACTTCACCCTCGATCGCCCCGGCCAGATGATTGGACGTCTTGCTGAGACCGAATCCGGCCCCGGCCGTCACAGTGAACGCCCCGGCCTGCTCGCGCAATGCCGTGAAATGATTGTTCGCGTGAACCTCCTCCGCAGCGGCTATTGCGCGGAAAAGCCGCGCCGTGTTCGGAAAGCCTTCCTTCTCAGCCGCGTTGGCCCAGGTTCTGTAACGCATGTGGGCCATTGACTCGCCGCCGTAGGCGCTCCTGAGGTTGCCTGCCGTCATCTCGCGCATCTCTTTCTTCCTCCCTGCTGATGTCTTCATCAATCCAGACCGGGCGTCCGACCGCTCAACCCAGTACGCATGACTTGAAATTGTCAAAACCGATTTTCTCGAGAGCCCAGCCCAGGCGCTGCCTGCCCTCGACCTTCTCCTTGACGAAAGCGATCACCTTCTCCGCGATCTGCAGGGCATCGGCATCACTCAACCCTTCGACAAGTTCCTGCGCCAGCCGCGGCTTGCCCCCGCCCTGCCCGCCGACCATCACGGTCCATCCGGAACGCTTGCCCACGAAGCCCAGGTCCTTTATGCACGTCTCCGCGCACTGGTTCGGGCAACCACTCACGCCGATCTTGAACTTGGCCGGCAGCTCAACTCCATGGTAAAGCTCGTCCAGCTTCATGCCCAGCCCGAGGCTGTCCTGAAGCCCGCGCTTGCAGAATGTCGTTCCGGGACATGCCTTGACGCTCCTGACGCACAGCCCTACCGCAGCGCCGGGGGACATTCCGAGGTCCTTCCACATCGCGTCAACGTCCGCCTCCTTGATCCCCACCATCGCGATCCGCTCCGCGCTGGTGACCTTCAACGCGGCGCATCCGTATTTCTCCGCAACGTCCGCCAGCTTTCTCAACTGCGCGGGCGTCACAACGCCGCACGGCAGGTGGGGGGCAACCGCGTAGGTCTGCTTGTCCCTTTGAAGAATCACTCCTTTGTCGCCGTCGTTCAGCATCCTGGTCTCCGTTTCAAATCATGCCAATCATCACGTTGCGGCTTCTTTCGCCGCAAATCCGAGTTCCTCAAGCGAGTGTATCAACGCTTTGCGATCAAGCCTCATTCCATGCACATCTGCTCTTCCCGACGTAAGATCAACCTCTACAGACTGGACCCCGCTGCCGGACATAAGCGCCTTGCGAACGCTATCCGCGCAGTGGCTGCACGTCATGCCGCTGACCTTGAGCACGGTCTCCTCGCCGCCGGAAATCGCCGGAGACTTGGCTACGGACAATCCGCCTTTTCGCCTCCTGAGCAGTATGGAATGGACTATTACAGCAGCAAGAATCACCGCGCATGACGACTTGATCCACTCCGGCATCATCCAACCCGACGCCCCGACCATTCTGCCGCCGTCAACCACGACGAAAGCGTCAAGAAGAAATCCTGATGCTAGAGCGCATAGGGCAGTCGCGCCGAGATAAACGAAAGCAGCGCGACGTCCCATGGTTTTCCAGATTGTTGAGATCGTCGCCGCGTTCGTGCCGGGGCCTGTCATCAGGAAAACGAGGGCGGCACCCGGCGAAACACCCTTGAGTATCAAAGCGGCAGCAATCGGCACGGAGGCTGTCGCGCACACATACATCGGTATACCGACAAGCATCATCAGCAGCATGGCGGGAAGACCGGTCCCGACTTTCTCGCCGAAGTAATTGTCCGGAACCGCCACGGCTATCAGCCCGGCCAGCGCTAGACCGACAAGCAACGGCTTGCCGATATCAGCCGGGAGGGTGACAAACGCGTAACGCGCCGCCCGTCGCGGCTTTGATCCGCCATGCTCCCCGCCGCAGCAACTTCCATCGCAACCGCTTCCGCTTTTTACGCCAGTCCCGTCCGCGCCCGAAGAAACGGCCTCCTCATCGGGATCAAGAATAGTTTCGACAGCGCCGCCGCTAATGCCGGTAACGAGAGCGGCGAATGGACGTATGACGGCGAATGCCGGCCCAAGGAGGCTGTACGTCACCAGAATGCTGTCAACCCCGGTCTGCGGAGTCGAAAGCAGAAATGCGGTGGTCGCGCCCTTGCTTGCGCCGCTCTTGCGCAGGGACGCGGCGACCGGAATAACGCCACAGGAACACAACGGCAATGGGACACCCAGCAGCGTCGCCTTCAGGACGGGCAGCAGGCCCCGCCCTCCAAGATGTCTGCGAACTTTTTCCTCGGATATCAGCACATGCAGAAGCCCGGCAATTGCGAAGCCGAAAAGCAGATAGGGAGCCATGTCGCCAAGCACGCTCCAGAATTCGGCGAGCAGGTTTGCGCCAATTCCAGCAGCGGATTGGCTTCCATGCATTTCGCGCATATCATGCATTTTACTCGCTCCCCTGAACGCCGCAGCGCCTGAGGAACACGTCGGGCTTCATGTCCCCGCGTATGCCCAGACGCGTCAACACGAAATCGTACCTCACCGGATCGTCCGGCACAATCCCGCGAAATCCTTCAGTGACCTCCAGAGCCGCCCGCATATCTGCCTGCTTACGTTGCGTCATGCCCAGGGCGCGGCTGATTCTGTGGAGATGAACGTCCAGCGGAACAACCAGTTTAGACGCCGTGACACCCGTCCAGCAACCTGGATCAACGTCGTCATTTCTGATCATCCACCGCAGATACAGATTCAACCGTTTGCACGGACTACCGTCGGACGGGCACGGCAGGAGGTGGGAGTTATGGCCTCCTGCCGTGTCCCGCAACCGCGCGACGAATCGGACCAGAGCAGGGATGACGGTCTCGTCGTCGCTTGAGCAACATGAAAGGAAACACTGCTTTGTTGAGCCGAAGCTCTTAATCGCGGTTTTGATGCCGAAAAGGAGTTCCGCAACGTCGTCCCCATCGGCAAAACGATGTTTGAATCCGCGCATATCCGAGTGGAACCGCTCCCGGCCTGTATCCACGACGTACCGCATCGGGCTGCCCATGCGATCAAGAACATCGGAAACGCTTTTCAAAATCTGCGCCACCCTTCCATATGCCAGCGAAGACGCGACCAGTCCGACAATCTCCATGTCCGCCGGATCAGGATAAAGGTACAAGAACTCCAGCGGATCGGGGTGGACAAGCTCTCTTCGGTTGAATCCCTCGTAGAGCCAGTCGAGGTGCGGCTTCAGATCAGAATGTGAAACATCGTTAGTCATCGTTCGCCAGCCCCTTCCGGTTGATCTGAACGCTCGTCTTCACCCGCGCATCTACAAGATGGACAGAAACCGATGAACTCAACGTGATGGCCCAGGATCGCGTAATCGCTGCGTTCCCTAAGCGCTCTTTCAAGCACCTCGCATGTCTCGACGGCCACGTCGTCAACCCGTCCGCATTTCAGGCAGCGCACATGGTAATGATTGGTTACATCCGCATCGAACCGCATCTGGCACTGGCAGCCGCCGAGCTTCCTGATCATTCCGCGCTCGGACATTGCTTCCAGATTTCTGTAGACGGTACCAAGGCTGATCCGCGGGAGTCTCTTGCGTACCAGATCATAGACCGCGTCGGCTGACGGATGGGTCCGCACCTTGCGGAGTTCCTCCAGTATCACCCTTCGCTGCTCGGTCAGTTTTATCTCGGTTCCAGCCATCGTTTATCTCCGCGAATAGTAATCATTCCTATTAGTTGTGTCAGAGTCAGCAGTGTCAAGGAGGAATAATGAAAATAAACCATAGCCGTATTCAGGATCTCGATACAAAGACAAGATAGCGCCATTATGCCAAGTCTTTAACCATTGATATGCAGTGTTTTACGACCTGGAAAGCAAAATCCGCCGATCTGTCGGTCACGGCAGGAATTTCTTCGGATTTGCAATCTTTTCGGGCAGATATTTTTCAACAACAGCATTCAGACCATGTTTAGCCAGCGCCTGTTGCTCTGCACGGACGCCCATTTTTAATAGTTTTTTTATGGCTACATCCCATTCCTTATAATGGATAAAGAACGGATCGTTTTTCAGCATATCCTCCGCCCGCTTGATGTCCTGGGGCTTCAGCGGATGGGTCGGAAGCTCATAATCAATTATGTCGTCAGGAGTTATGCCAAGAAATGCCGCGTTGGGAACGCAGAAATACTCGTTGATGTGAACGGCATTTCCGCTGCCGACCTTGAGCGTCCGGTAGATGTTTCCCATCCCGTATGGATCGCCGTCAACGAAGACGTAGACGGGCAGGTTCTTGTCGTCGGAAAGACGTCGGATGAACCGCCTGCATGCCCGCGTGGGGACGCCGCCCATGCTGACCAGAATACAGTTGGCATCATGCCAATATTTATGATTGTTCAGGCGCTGGAACATACCGCCTGTTTCAATCGCCAGGATGAACTTCGCGTCTGTCTCGAACTGTAGCTCTTCAACGCTGACCGGGACGCTGTAAGCCCCTGATCCAAAGCGAGTTGCGTCAATAACAATCCGCTCGCCGGTCACCCTGTCCCTGTCAATTATCCGCAGCGGTCCTGCAACGTCTCCTCCCCGTTCGTCCGGAACGAAACCGAGCTGTTCGCGGTTGACGCAGAACATGGCCTCGACATCGTCCATTACGGTATCGCTTTCGGGTTGCTCGTCGAAACGCGCGTCCCCCCAGTTCTTGGAGACATAGTAAGCTTCACGTTTGGTGGCTATGTCATGCGTCTCAATAATGTTCTTGGACATGGCCATCATGCGGAGCGTCTGAGCGAAGGTCTTGACCGTATTATAAGTCAAGGTGCGTGTTTTCTTTGCGCCTTTAAGGTCGAAGAATCCCTTCTTCGGGCGGAAGGTGACGTTGCTGAGGTTGCGAACCGGCACGGACATGGTGGGTTTGCGGTTCGTCAGTATCTTGTCATGAACGTCTTTTGCGGCGTCAGTGATCTTGGCAATGACCTGCTGAGCCATATTCATCCCTCCTTCAAACCTAAAGTATAACAGGATAAGAACTTATCGCATTCAATGTCTTTTGTCAACGGCAAATCGTTCCATGTGTTTCGGTTTATGGCTTGACAGCCGTCCATTACAGAAATAGCATTCCAGAAACAGCAATCGTCCCTGCAAACGCGCATCGGAGGCCGCATATGGTTGAAAACTACAAGACGATTGAGGCGCAGGAGAAGGACGGCGTTACGATCATGCGCTTCAAGGACACAAAGGTCCTTGACGAGTTGAGCATCCGCGACGTGGGGCTTGAGATGCTTGACGTTGTCGCCCGGGCTTTGGGCGCGAAGTTCATAATTGACCTTGCCGGGGTCGAGTTCCTCTCCAGCGCCGTCCTCGGCAAACTGATAAAAGTTCATCAGAGGGTTGTTGCCAGGCAAGGGCGCATATGTCTCTGCGGGGTGCGGCAAAGCATCATGGAAGTATTCCAGATTACAAATCTGGACAAGCTTTTCGAGTTTCACGAGAGCGTCGAGGCGGCGATGTCGGAGATGGTGTAGGCGCATCTCGGGGGCGGCCACATGACCGACTGCTCATCCCCAAACTCAAAACGATCACGCGAAAAGGCGAATATCGCCAAAGCCGCGCTGGATTCCCTGCGCGATGAAATCTCAAGTATGAAACAGGAGATTGCGCGCCTGAGACAGGAGAACGCCGGCCTGAAAAGCGAGATGGATGCGCATGAAACAGAGGCGCGGCTTGCGCGTTCCGCTCCGGACGCCCCGTGCGACGAGCATGCGCTTCTGCGCGCCCGTTACGACAGGGATCTTCAGATCGCGCGCCAACTTCAACTCCGGCTCAATCCGGTCTGGCTTCCGCAGATGCCCGGGATGGAAATCGCGGTGAAATGCGTTTCCGGCGCAAAAGCTTCGGGCGATTTTTATGATGTCATTGAGCTTGGGGATAACTCATACGGACTGCTTATTGCCGACGTATCAGGCTCCGGGTTGCGCGCCGCGGTCGTTATGGCCGTGGCCAAACTCGCTTTCAGGACTTTCTCAGCCAACCAGTTCTCCCCAAAGGCAATCCTGGACAAGGTCAACGCCGCCCTGTGCGACTCAACGCCGGAAAGCTACTACCTGGAGGCGTTCCTCGGCGTGCTGGACGCGGATAACATGGTACTGCGCTACGTTAACGCCAGCCAGCCTCCTCCCCTGCTGTTGCGCGACAAGGTAACCCGTCTGGACGGGCGCGGCCTGTTCGTCGGGATGTTCGACGATCCGGGTTACGAGGAGAAAACCGTTGCGCTTGAGTTCGGCGACAGGTTGCTGATGCTGACCGACGGGGCGCTGGACCGCTTCGGCCCTCCCGGCGCCGCCAGGGACGCAAGGATTGACGAGGTTCTGACGGCGAACAGGAATGCGTCTCTGGAGGACATGGTTGAGCTTCTGCTTCAGGTCCCGCCTGCGCCCGGCTATTTCGAGGAAGGGGACGATCTCACGATCCTTGCTCTGGAGGTCGCTCAGAGTCCCGTCGCCGTTCATGAGCTTTCCATCGAGAGCGATCCGGCTGAAATACGCCATGTCGAAAGGTTGATCCTCGGCCTGCTGGAGACGAAGGGATACGGCGAACGCAGCCTCTTCGCCACACGGCTTGCGCTGGAGGAGGCCGTCACCAACGCCATCCGCCACGGCAACAAACATGACCGGACCAGGAAGGTCCACGTCACTTTCTTCCTTGAGGACGATCGCGCGACCATCACTGTGGCGGACGAAGGCGAGGGCTTCAATCCCTCGGAAGTTCCAGACCCGCGGGGCGTCGAATACCTTGAGCGGGAGGGCGGGCGCGGCCTTCTGCTCATGCGGGCATACATGGACGAGGTGAGCTACAACGATAAGGGAAATGCCGTGACAATGGTCAAATACGCCCCCTGGGCCAGGAAGAAATCTCCCGGAGGATAAGACAGATGCCACCCGACGCCGACAATCATGGCGATGAATGCGTAAGGCGCGTTGGCGACGCAGTTGCCCTCACGCTGGCCGGGGACATTACAGAGATTCAGGCCGACAGGCTTGGGCAGACCTTCCATTGCCTGTTCGACGACGGTGTCTACAAAATCGTCCTGGATATGACCCGCGCCAGATTCATAAGCAGCACCGGACTCGGACGAATCATGATGGCCTACAAGGAATGCAGTTCAAACGGAGGATATCTTCGCCTGGTGAACCCCCAACCGCTGATCGTGGATATTCTTCAGGTGACAAAACTCGACTCCGTGCTTGAGGTGTTCAACAGCGTCGAAGAGGCGGTGGCGCATAAGTCGAGTTAGGCTGTCATGTGTGGGATATGTTCCGCGCATGTCGGAATTCCCAACGCCATATGGCCGAATCGGTAAGGTATGCCTGCTTTCGGCTTTGATAAGCGACAGACTAATGGGGAAAGGCTGACATCCTGAGCCTGTCTTTGTATTCCAGACGCATCATTATCATAACACCTGTGCAATATTACTCATATGGCATTATGAAACGGCGATGTCCAACTCTTTTCAGGGAATACCCCATGCGCCATTGACAGATTATCCGGTTTCAGTACGGCGATGCCTTCATCTGGCACACAATTTGTTGAATATAATGTGGATAAGACGTACACTCATTTGCCGGAAATCAGGGCTGTTTAGCGCCTCCATTTCCGTCATACTGTCTTTGTTCGAGGTATCAGACATGATTCTGCGAAGAGCGATACTTTGCGGAGTTCTCGCCCTGGCTGTCCCGGCGTCATGCTGGAACGCGCGCGCCGCGGACTCCCCTCGCGGGCCGTGCAACGTCCCTCCCCCCGTCCAGCCGCAAAGACGCAAGGGCGGAGAAGCCCTGCCGCCGCTTCCCCTCCCGGCGACGCCCCTGCGCCGAACCGAAAAGAAACGCCCGCCCCAGCCCCCGTCTCTGGTGGCGAAAATCCAGTTCGGGCAGAAGGTTCAGATGAAGCTGGAGGACGGGCGCGACTGGGAATACTGGCCCTGGAACAACGATCCCGGCGACGTTCCATCCCTGCTGCACGAGGCCTCCCGCGCCATCGGGGCCAACTACGGCAGGGACACGCTGACCTTTGAGCAACTGACGACCAATCCAGCAGAACGCCCAGTCTGGTATCTCTCCAGCACGGAGCAGGTCCGGTTCAGCGACGCGGAGATCGCCAAGATCCGGGAATTTCTGCTCAACGGCGGCACGCTCTGGGCCGACTCATGCTTCGGCAGCCGCGACTTCTTCGAATCGTTCAAAAGGGAACTGACCCGCGTATTTCCGGATCGGAAGGTCTATCGCCTTTCGCTCGATCATCCGGTCTTTCACTGTTTCTACGAAATCAAGTCAATCGAGTATACGTTCCAATCGCCCGATCTGAAGGACGGCGAGTCGCCGCTATGGGGCATGGATATCGGATGCCGGACCGCCGTTTTCCTGAGCCAGTATGGGATGAGTTGCGGATGGGACGGGCATGAGCGGAAGGGGGCACAGGCCGTCAAGCCCGCCGGCGCCCGATCCATCGGCGTGAACATGGTCGCCTACTGCCTGTCATACTTCCGGCTGGCCCGCTCCAACGCCGTGACCAAGGTCTTCTACGAGGAAGGCCTTGAGCCGGCGGGTGATTTCGTCTTCGGCCAGGTATCCTTCCAGGGAAACTGGGACACGCACCCGAACGCAATCGCCAATCTCCTGAAGGAACTGGCGGTCAACACCTCCGCAGAGGTGAAATTCCAGCGGCGCGTCGTCAACCTTGAGACCAGCGATATACTCGCCTATCCGTTCCTTTACATGAGCGGGCACGAGGATTTCCGCTTCAGCGACCGGGAGGTTGAGAGCCTGAGGAGCTACCTGAACAACGGCGGTTTTCTGTTCGCCGATTCGTGCTGCGGGCGTCCCGCATTCGATGCGGCGTTCCGGCGCGAAATGGCTCGGGTATTTCCCGCCGCAAAGCTTGAAGCGATTCAGAAAGACCATCCGGTTTTCTCGACGGTGTTCAAGATTGATCTTGCTGCGGTGGTTTTTGACGATTACGTAGGCGTTCTTTACGGGAAGACTTCAAGACCGCCTTTGCTGGAGGGGATTCAGATAGCCGGCACGACGCCCGTCGTCTACAGCCCTTATTCTCTGGGGTGCGGATGGAACGGCGTCGAACACCCCTTCTGCGCCGCCCCGAAACCGGCGGAATCGCTGAAGCTGGGCGTTAACGTGATCGCGTACTTCATGACCCACTAGAGGGAGAAGCAATCGTGGCGGATTCGCGGCCCGCTCGCGGCGGGATGAGCCTTACCGGCGACGAGGAGCGCCTTGTCGAACAACTATCACAGGTCCGGACAACGCTCCTGGATCAGATTCATAGCGTCATCATCGGCCAGGACGAGGTCATCGAGCAGATGATCATCTGCCTGTTCTGCCGGGGGCATTCCCTCGTCGTCGGCGTGCCCGGACTGGCCAAGACGCTCATGGTCCGGACCATAGCGGGCATACTGAATCTGGATTTCAAACGCATCCAGTTCACACCCGACTTGATGCCGTCCGACATCACGGGGACGGAGGTGCTTGACGTTGATCCCGGAACGCAGCAGCGCAGCTTCAAGTTCGTGAAGGGGCCGATTTTCACGAACATCCTGCTTGCCGACGAGATCAACCGGACCCCGCCGAAAACGCAGGCCGCGCTTCTGGAAGCCATGCAGGAATACTGCGTCACGGCGGCTGGGCGGACGTATCCGATCAAGCCGCCGTTCTTCGTGCTGGCCACGCAGAACCCCATTGAGCAGGAGGGAACCTATCCCCTCCCGGAAGCGCAATTGGACCGCTTCATGTTCAACATCATGATCGGTTACCCGTCGCGCGAAGAGGAGATCAGCATCGTCAAGGCGACCACGGGGGAGGTCGAGCCGAAGGCGAAATACATCCTTGAGGGCAGTCAGATTGTTCAGGTGCAGCAGATAGTCCGCCGCGTGCCGGTGTCCGAGCACGTCGTGACCTACGCCACCGACCTGGTCAGGGCCAGCAGGCCTAATCTGCCTGATTCGCCGGACTTCGCGAGGGAGTACGTCGCGTGGGGCGCAGGCCCGCGCGCTGCGCAGTACCTCGTCCTCGGGGCGAAGGCGAAGGCCGTGATTGACGGGCGATTCAACGTCTCATGCGGGGACGTCCGGGCCGTCGCAAAACCCGTGCTGAGGCACAGAATCTTCACCAACTTCAACGCCGATTCAGAAGGCATCTCGGTCGAGGAGATCATCGGCAGGCTCATCAAGACCGTGCGCGAGCCTGACGAGGCCCACTACCGGGCCGCCGAACGAGCCTGATCCCCAATCCCCCCCCCCTCAATCCATGGCTAAGGCATCCGGGACGAAGTATTACGATCCACAGGCGTACAGCCGGTTCGCCAACCTGAACCTCGTCGCCCGCAGCGTCGTTGAGGGATACATCAGCGGGCTTCACCGCAGTCCGCTGCACGGCTACAGCATCGAGTTCGCCGAATACCGGGAATACGTCCCCGGGGACGACCTCAAGCATTTCGACTGGAAGGTCTTCGCCCGCAACGACAAGCGCTACGTCAAGCAATACCAGGAGGAGACGAATCTCGTCTGCAACATCCTTCTGGACGCCAGCGGCTCGATGGCCTATGCGTCGAAGGGGATGAGCAAATTCGATTACGGATGTTTCCTGGCGGCGGCGCTGTCGTACCTGATGGTCCGGCAGCGCGACAGCGTCGGGCTTGTCCTGTTTGATGACGCCGTGCGGGAGCGCGTGCTGCCCAGAAGCTCCCCGGCGCACTTGAAACGCATTCTTGACGCGCTGCAATCTTCAAAACCATCCGGGCGCACCGGCATGGCCGGAACGCTTCACGCCGTGGCCAACACGATCAAGCGCCGGGGGCTGATCGTTCTGATTTCCGACCTTTACGACGACACGGACGCGGTGATGAAGGCCCTCCGCCATTTCCGCCACGACAAGCATGAGATGATCGTCTTTAACCTTTTCGATCCCGCCGAGCTTGAATTCCCCTTCGACGGGCTGGTCAGTTTCAGGGACCTGGAGACCGGGGAAAGGATGCAGGTGATGCCCCGCGCAATCCGGGAGGCCTACCTGAAACAGGTCGAGGACTTCACGGCGAAGCTTAAACGCGAGTGTTCGGCCAGCCGCATTGACTACCAGTTTGTCAATACATCCATGCCCTACGAGTTCATGCTGGCGGCGTATCTGAGCCGCCGGACGCTGGCGGCCCGTTGAGCCGCGACGAACCGAGATGTTCGCATTCGGACAAACAATGTTCCTAATCGGACTGGCCGCGCTTGCCGCGCCGGTCATCATCCACCTGCTTTTCAGGCGGCGGCTGGCCGAAATCCCGTTCGGCACGCTTCGCTTCCTGCGCATGATTGACCAGAAAATCATGCGCAGACGCAGGCTTGAGGAACTATTACTGCTCGCTCTCCGTATGCTTCTGATTGCGGCGCTTGTTTTCGCGTTGGCGCGGCCGGTATTCAAGAGCGCCGTCTTCGCCGGAACGGGTCATGCAAGCGTTGTCATCGTCATTGATGATTCGTGCAGCATGAGGGCGCTCAGTTCCGGCAAGTCGGCGTTCGAGCGGGGCGTGAGCGCCGCGCTCGAGATTGTCTCAACGCTCAAACCACAGGACGAAGTCTCGGTCATTCTCGCGTCCGAAGCTTCGAAGTCGGAGGCCGCATTTGCGACCGATCTTGAGAAAATCCGCCTGAACCTGCGCGGGATTCGAGCATCATGTTCCAGGGCCGATCTCGCGGAAGCCGCCGCGCGCGCGCGCGACGTTCTCAACCGCGCGGGAAATCCCATGCGGGAACTCTACGTCATCAGCGACATGCAGAGCATCGCATGGCCGGAAGACGCGGTTAAAACACTCGCCGAAATACCACGCACGGTTCCGACTGTTATCCTTGACGCAGGCGATGCAATGGAACCGAACCTGGCGGCGACCGGGCTGGCTGTTCCTCCCCGCTCAACTCGGGAGGGAGAGCCGATCCGCGTTGACGCGATGATAAGAAACTTCTCAGACGCAACGGCGCGAAACAGTCTGGCGCTGAAATCCGGAGAGGAAGTCCTCTCGTCATGCCCCGTTGAAGCTGGACCGGGCGCGGCCATGACTTATCCCATGACGCTGACACGTCAGACCGGAAAGGAATGGCTGCTGCTTGAGGCGAAGCTTGGCCCGGATGCGCTGGACGCCGATAACAGCCACTTCCTGCCGCTTCGATTCAGGGAGAAGCTGAAGGTCCTCCTGATAAACGGCTCACCGTCCCCCGTTTCATATCTGGACGAGTGCTTCTTCCTGGAGGCCGCGCTGCGGTCGGGCGGCATCCAGGGCATCGGGCGCATCGAGCCGGTCAAGGTCTCCGTAGCAGACGCAGAAAGAATCAAAACATTGTCCGATTACGCGGTCGTATTCATGGTAAATGTGCCGGGTCCGAGTCCTGCGCTGGCTGGAGCGCTGCGGGATTACGCCCGGGCTGGGGGCGGAGTCTTCATTTTCCTGGGCGATCAGGCAAGCCCGGCGGTCTACAATATGCTTCTCGGTCCTGCGGAATCCGACCAGACGATGCTGCCCGCCCAGATCGGTCCGGCTCGGACCGGCGGCGAGAACCGGCCGGATGCCGCAGAAAACGCTTTCGAGATAATAGGCTCGGTAAAGACGGGACATCCTATCTTCGGCGGGTACGCCGGCGAGGTTGATTTCGGCAGACTGCATTACTACCGCCACATGATCCTGACGGTACCCCAGTCGGAAAGAAACGCCACGCTGATGGCGCTGTCCGGGGGCGATCCGATACTGGCGGAGAAATCGCTCGGAGAGGGGAAGGTATTGCTCTACGCGGGGAGCGCGGACACGGCATGGGATAATCTCCCGCTGAAACCGATCTTCCTCCCCATGATCATGCAGACGGTTCAGTATCTGTCATCCTCGCAGGCCGCCGAGAACTCAGTGACGGTCGGGGTTCCGGCACGGATTTGTTTGGCCCAGAACAGCGAGGAGGGCGCGCTGCTTGACTCCTACGCGGGTGAGGCGATTGCGATTGAAGGCCCGCCGGGGGAACGCCTCGAAGCGAAGGGGGAGAGAACGGGCGGCGCGATCTTCGCCGAATTTCCCGCCCTTCCGATGCCGGGTTTCTACACTGCCACGCTGCGTGTAGCGGGGCGGAACATAGAGCGACACATTGCGGCAAACGTTGATCCCGCAGAAAGCGATCTCCGCCGCGCGGATATTGCCGCGATCACAAAGGCTGCTCCGAACTGCCGCATTGTTCGCAGCGGGATTGATGTTGCGGAAACCGCGCGCCGGAAGCGCGAAGGGCTTCCCCTCTGGGACTGGTTGCTGGCCGCCGCGCTGTTGTTCGCCGCGGCCGAGTGTTACGTCGCTAACGTTGTTCTTAAGAAATGAACGCGCTGAGACTGGTTTTCAACGGACGCTGGCATCCCGCTCTGCCGATCCTGATCGCGGGGGCGGCGCTCATTGTCGCGTTGTGGACCTACCGACGGCAGCGCAATGTTCTGGGGCGGCGCTCGCTGGCCCCCATGGCCGCATTCCGCGCGCTCGCGATACTGCTCCTGGGGCTTGCGCTGCTTCAACCGGCGCTGACCTGGCGGCGCATCCGCAGCGACCGCAAGCCGATCGCCGTCCTGCTCGACGTGTCAAGAAGCATGTCAATCGCCGACGCCGCGGGCCGCGCCCGCATCGAGGCAGCGAGGGAAATCCTGGTCGGGCCGGATGGGCTGGCCCGCCAGCTCGGGCGCGGACGGGATTTGAAACTCTACGCATTCTCAGATTCGATTTCATCCCTCGATCAGACCGGACTGAAGGACGGCATCCCGGCGGACGGCCTGATGACGCGCATGGGCGACGCCATGACGGACGTCACGGGCCGCGAGGGGGGCGGCGGGCTGGCCGGCATCGTGTTGCTCACGGACGGAGTGTCTACCGGAGGCAGAGCGCCGGCGGAGGTCGCTGCGCAACTCGGCGTTCCGGTTTATCCCGTTATGCTAGGCGCAAGAATGGCGGGCAGGGGCGCGTTTTTCAACCTGTCCCTTCAGGGCGCGCCGGAGAACGTCGAGTGTATCGTCAACAATACGGTTAACATGTCGTTCCGAATCCTCAGAAGAAACCTTCAGGCCGTCCCGGAGGCCGAACGAAAGACAATCCTGACGCTTGAAGAAAACGGGAAGCAGATTGCCTCCGCGCCGGTCGCTCTAGAGGCGGATGACGGGACCCAGATGGCGACCATCCCATACCTGCCGACGACTACGGGATTGAAGGAACTGACGGCAAGGATCGAACCGTTGCAGAGGGAGTCCGTCGCGGGAGACAACTCAAGGGCCTTCCTCGTCAACGTCACCGATCCCCGGCTGCGGATACTCATGGTCGAGGGCACGCTGCGCACAGAGTACAAATTTCTTTCCCGGACTCTTGCCGGCGATCCGAACGTCACGCTGACCTCCGTCGTGAAGACTATGAAGGACGTCTTCTACATTCAGGGCGCCCCGTCCGGAGTGGACCTTCGCCGGGGATTGCCGGTTGAGGCGAAGGCATACGAATCCCTGGACGTCGTGGTACTGGGCGACGTCATGCGGGAGGAGTTCGACGACGGGCAGTTGATGCTGCTGAAGCAGTTCGTGGAGGAAAAGGGCGGCGGACTTATCATGACCGGCGGAAATCGGGCCTTCAGCCGGGAGTGGGTTGAATCTCCGATGGGAAACCTGATCGGTTTCAGACCCGGCGAAGGAGATTCGCGATTTGTCGAGGAGTCGTTCGCATTGTCGCTTACTCCCGAGGGCAAGGCCCATCCCGTACTTGAGGGTTGCGACGCGCTCTTCGATCAAGCTTCCGAAGGGCTTAAGCTGGGGGGATGCAATCTGGCAGGGGAGGCGAAGCCGGGGGTATCGGTTCTGGGAGTTCATCCGGGGCGCGCTGGCGGGAAGATGCCCGTTATCCTCGCCCACCAGTCCGGCAAGGGGCGTGTGCTGACAATCGCAGCCAACACCACGTGGAAGTGGTATTTCCACCTGAAATCCGAGGGGCGAAAGTCCCCATACGAAAAGTTCTGGGGGCAGGCCGCGCGATGGGCCGCAAGCCGCGACACCGCCAAATTCGGCGGAGACAACCTGGTTTCCGCGCGGACCGACAAGCTCGAATACGAATCCGGCGCGATCGTCAATATTACAGCGCGGGTCCGCACAAGCGACAACATCCCCGCCGACGACGCAACGGTGTGGGCCGAGGTCGTTCCGCCGGAATCCGTTGCCCGGAAGGATGAAACGAAAGGCGAAAAAGGAGAGAATGAAGCAAGACGAAAGCAGGAGTTAGCGCTTCAGCACGTGCCGCTTGGCGGCGGGGAGTTCACCGGCTCGTTTATCCCGGAAGGCATGGGGCGATACAGCCTCGTCGTCCGCGCCCATCCGGGCAAGGCCGAAGGCGGACGCCCCGACTCAGAACCGATGGGAACCGTCCGGCTCGATTTCGTCGTCGGCAGTCTGAACCGCGAATTTGACAATGTTGACGCGGACGAGGACGCGCTTGCAGCCGTGGCCCAGGCCACCGGAGGGAAGATGTTCACCATCCTGACGGCCGGACGCCTTCCGGCGGAGATCGAATCGCGCGAGACTCAGACCGTCAGCGAGAAAGAGATTAACCTGCACAACAGCCCGGCTATTTTCCTCCTGTTCATGGGATGCCTTACGACCGAATGGGTCCTTCGGAAGAGGAAGCAACTGATATGAACCGGCGGATGAGAAACGAGAATACTGCCCCGTTTGCGACTTCCGGGATGATAATCGGGTTTATCGCTCTTTTCGCGTTCGTTCTCCTGCCGGCAGTCGCGGATGAAGAACAGTCGCCGGAGACGGATCATCCCCTGATCGGCAAGGTCACGATGTCGAACGGTGAAACGCTGACGGGCGGAATCTCCATCTCCGGAGAAAACCCGCTTGTGTTCTACGATATTGAACGCAAGAAACGATTGCTTGTACCGCTTGCAGATCTGTCCGGCCTTCGCGCAGTCGTCGAACGCGAGGAGATGGCGGAAAAGTGGGTATGGAAGGAGGAGGGATTCCACGAAAAGATCATGACCGGGGAGAAGTACCCCGTCCGGACGTTTTTTCTCGATCTGCTTTATCCTGACGGGCGCAAGGTTCGCGGGCACGTCATCTCCGCCACGCTTTACGTAGAGGTTGAGGGGGGGGAAAGGCAGAAGCTGAAGCTCGTCAGGAAGCAGACCGGCGAGGTCGGGCAGGAACTGAAGGACCTCGCATATGTCAGCGCGGTTGACTTTGAAGGCAACGGCGCGAAACCGGAGACGCCGGCAACGCCCGGCTCCGCAAGCATCCGCATCAAGTCCCCAGAAAAAATATTGAAGGTATGGCTCCTCCAATACGAGCAGGATCAGATATTTGAGGCTGCGCTACAGGGCGAAATTTATGCGGCGGCAAACCTGCCGTATGGAACCTACGACGCGATAGTCGAAACTGAATCGTCGTTCTTCCTACAGTTCTGGAAACCGGATGGATCGCGCGGAAAAGCCGCTGCGCTAGCTCCGGTCAACATGGCGGGCCTTGAAGAGATGCTGAAACAGGTCGGTGACTTCTTTCAAACTCAGCGAGTCGTTCACTGGGCCGGATCGCCGGAAAAAATGCGTGGGCTGATCCTGAGCGAACGGCTCGGTGACACGACCCTCCCGGGCGCGGAACTCATCCGGCGATACGACGTGTTCGTCTTCCACAAGGTTGAGACCGAATGGAAGATTGACCGGCGGCTTTTCCTGAGCCGAAACGTTTTCTACAAGGGCGAAAGCAGCCCGGCCAGGAAAATCAACCCCACGCGCGAATTGAGCGGATTGAAAATCACAGGCGAGAATCCGAAACTGGAGATTGAAGTCTCGCTTATCATCAGGCGGGAGGGCCAGCCGTGAGCGACATCCCCCCGAAAGACGCGCTGAAACCCGGGACGCCGTCCGAGAATTACGCGGCGCTGGAGGACTGGATCGCCTCATTCCGCAGGCGATGGCGGGGGGCAATGTGCCTGCGCGGAATCATGGTTCTTGCGGCGGCATCCGGCCTTGTCTGCCTGATCCTGTTCGCAGGCGACAACGTCGCCCGCTTTCCCGCGTGGGTCCGCACCTCGTCGCTTGCAGCCTCTGTCATCATGTTCGCATGCGGCGCGGCAGTTCTGGTCGTGAAGCCGCTTATCCTCAAGCTGAATAATGAAATCGTGGCGGCCCGCGCTGAGAAACTGATTCCGGGGCTTGAAAACTCTGTTATCAACGCAGTCCAGTTTCACAAGGCCGGACTCAGCGCGCTGGAACGCGACCTTGCCGACGCGCAGCTTTCCGAGGCGGCGGCCCGCGCGCGGGAAATCCGCCCTCGAAATCCGGGCGACTGGCGAGCGATCAGGAAGCCGGGGCTTGCGGCGCTAGTGTTATCGGCGACGTTCCTTGCCTACGCAATCCTGCTTCCGCGCGCCTTCGGCAACGCATGGGCAAGGTTCTGGATGCCCTGGAAATACGTTCCGCCGTTGACGGACACGCGGCTTGAAATCACGCCCGGCGACGCGGAAATCCTGATCGCAGAGTCGCTCCTTGTCGAGGCTGCGCCCCGCGGCGTCATCCCCGAACAGGCGACAATCGTATTCAAAGACCAGAGGGGCGAGAAGAGGGAGAAGATGGCCTTCGAGGGCGGCGCATTTGTGTTCCAGTTCGCCGCGCTGGCCTCGGACGTCCGGTATCGCGTTGAAGCCGGAGACGCAGTTTCGCGCAATTATACGATCAAGGTCAAACCACGCCCATTCATCGAATCCCTGAAGATTCTCTGCGAGTTTCCCGATTACCTGGGCCTCCCGCCAATCGAGCAGGAGGGGCGCGGCGGGGACATCCAGGCCGTGACGGGGACGAAGGTCAGCCTGTCAATCCGCAGTGACTCGCCGATTCGCGCTGCAGTCTGGCGTTTCTTTCCAGAGCGTGGAGCCGGGGACCCCGGATCCCCCGACGTAGCCGATGCCTCAGCCCCCGCGACCGACAACGCGGAAGAGATACTGATGGAACTCGCCGGCGAAAGGGAGGCGTCCTGCCGGTTCGAACTGAGACGCAACGGCGCATATCAGATCGAGGCGACCGGCAAAGCCGGAACGCCCAGCCCGCCGCTGATTCACTCCGTCCTGGCGCTGCCGGACAACCCGCCGCGCTGTGAGATCGTCCTGCCCGGCAGGGACGCGTCAATTCCGCCGGACCAGAAGTTTCCTGTCCATGCCCGAGCGACGGATGATTACGGCGTAAGGACCGTCGAGCTACTGTTGAGCGACGACGGGAAGCAATGGCGAGTGGGCGACTCCCGCAGCTTTCCCCCCGGCGGACGCGCGCTGACCGAAGCATTTGAGATTGACCCGGCGTCCCTTGGACTGGAGATTGGGCAGAATATCCTCTACTGCGTTCGGACGGGCGATGGCCTTGAAAGGCAGGACGAGAACGCCGGGCGCTCAATTGTCTATCGCCTGAGTATCGCATCGGACAAGGCCGACCAGAAGATTTCTGATTCCGATATGGAATCGCTGGAGACCGGAATCAGACGGCTCATCAAGAAGCAGACCGAGGCTCAGGACAAGGCGTTGATCCTCTCGAAGTGGAGCGAAAAGGATGGCGCGGAAACCGACGCCGCCGGAAAGCAGGAGCTTCTGGCGGATCGCTGCGCCGCCGTGGTTCTGGAGCAGTCAAGCGTCCGGGATGAAACCCGGGCGCTGGTGCAGAGACACGCGCCCGCTTCCGAATCGGCGAAAGGAGCGGCGCTGGAAGCGCGGAAGTCGGCAATGATACAGGTCCTGGCCGGCATGGCAGACGGCGAGATGGAGGACGCATGGAGGAAGGCGGACGCGCTGAGAAAGACCGGCGGGGGTGACGCTACCAGGAATGCCGCAGGCGAACTCATGGCCGTTCAGAAGACGATCATAGAAAAGCTCAAGGCGCTGCTGGGCGCGGAGGAAGACGCGCTGGCAAGCCTACTCGCGGCGAAGAAGGAAGAAATCGGGGGGGAGACCGTTGACAGGGATGCCGCGCGGAAGCTCGCCGAGGAACTCCTCCAGAAAATAGCCGAATACAAGGAGGAGCAGAAGAAGACCTTCGAGGCGACCAGGGCGCTTGAGAAGAAGCCGGTCGAGGACTTCACCGAAGCAGACCTCGCAGCGATAAAAGAAGCGCAGCAGACGGAAGCGAAGTGGGCGAAGTATTTCGAGGAGAAGGTTACCGACTTCAGCAAACTCCCGCCGCAGGACTTCGCGGACAGCGCCGTCGCCAAGGAACTCTTTGAGATATGGTGCGAGGTGAAGCTGGCCGAGGACGCTTTCACGCGCAAGACTGTTGAGATGGCCGTCCCACACGAGCAGTCCGGCCTGGAACTGGCCGAATCGCTTGAGACGAACCTGGAAAAGTGGCTCATGGACGTCAAGGACTTCCAGAAGTGGAACATGGAGGAGCCTACTCAGGATTACGACGTTCCGATTGTTGATCTGCCGGACGAGCTTGAGGACCTGATCGGCGAACTCCTCGATTCTGAAGAAAGCATGACGGAAGACCTGGAGGACGTGACGAGCGGATGGATGGACTCGATTGACAAGGGCGCGGGATGGGGAACGATGGACGGCCCGATCAGTAATATGAGCGCCCAGGGCAAAACCGGCAACCTGCTCCCCAACCAGCAGGAGATAGGCGGGCGCAGCGGCGAAGGCCGCAGCGGGAAATCGAGCGGCCAATTCGTCGAGGAGACGGCAACCGGCAAGGGCGGACGCGACACACCCACGCGGTTGACCCCCGATCCGTTCGAGGAAGGGCGCGTTCAGGACACGAGCACGGATCCGGTGAGCGGCTCTACCGGCGGCGGACGCGCCAGCGGGGACGGCCAGGAAGGGCTGCGCGGACCGGCCCCGCCGCAGGTCGCGGAACAGTTGGTCCGTCTTGCGCAGAAACAGGCCGAGATCGTCAACAAAGCCGAATCCCTGGATCACGGACTCAAGGTCTATCGCTACCCCAGGGGCGGGTTGCCCCAGGCAATTGGGGAAATGCGGCAGACTGAAGAGGACATGAAGGCGGGACGGCTGAGGGACTACTCCCGGACGCAGAAGGTCGTCCTCGGAAATCTGCGCGAGGTCAAGGACGCCGTTGAGCGGCAGAAGAGCGTGAACCGCGACACAGGCTCCGCGCTCCCCAAACAGATGCGGACGGAGATCGTCAACAGCCTCTCCGAGAAGGCCCCGGAGAAATACAAGGACATGCTAGGGGACTACTACAAGGCGTTGACGGAATCCAGATGAACCATTCCATGAAGGGGAACGGAGACATGCCCATATCCATTATGCAAAGGATGGCGGGACAGTTCACAATAGCGCTGGCGATTATCGCCGTCATGGATGCTACAGCCCCATGCCAGGACCGGGATAAACGTCCCGATTGGCAACTGTCCGGAAATTTGATCCCCAACGGGGAGTTCGAGAAGGGCGACAGGCAGCCCGACAACTGGCAGGGACTTGACGGACTCAGCACGTTCTGGATTCCCGAAGGGCGCGACGGTGGAAGGTGCGTGATGATTGACACCGACGTGCTTCTCACCCAGTGGCAGGAAAGGCAGAAGGAAATCGAACGCGATCCCGACAGCAAAGCTTCTGCCAGGCTGCCCACCAAACCTCCAAAATACGACACCGTCGCCGGCAACGACGGCGTTCATTACAAATCTCTCGCCCATGTGACATATCGGGAAGGGGCCGTCTATCTGCTCTCGGTTGACTGCCGAACATCCGCGCAAAAGAACGCGACTTTCACGCCTTTCATGTGGTGCAGGGGTTACCTGACTCATCGAGGGCGGGAGCGGCGCATCGGGGAGGCGCAGCTTTATCTCCATGACGCCGGTCCTGAGTGGAAGACGCACTGCATGCTGATGCATCCCTCCAAGTGGAAAAGCACAATCAACGACAAACCGGCACAGCCCGAATACTTCAAAGTCGTGCTTTACGCCTATTGGCCCCCGGGGAAGTACTGGTTCGACAATGTCAGTCTTGTCGAGGTTGACGAGACCAGACTACCGCCGGAACTCAAGAAGATGACAGCCCAGCCGCAAAGACCGCCTGAGCCGCCCGGGAAAAGCAGAAAATGATCCGCGCGTTCAACTTACGGGCGCTGAGCGTTGCGCAATTTATTACGATTGCGCTCCTTTGCCCAGCGATGATTTGCCGTGGCGATGATTCGCCGTGGTGGAATCCGGATTGGCAATACAGAAAAACGCTCAACATCGAACGGCGGCATCAGATCGTCAGTTGCGTTCTGAACGTGTCCGACAAAGCCCGGTCCGACGGAGGCGATATTCGAGTGGCCGACGCGGAAGGGAAGTCGGTCAAATCAAAATGCCTCTTTCGGCGAAGCGACGGATACTGCATAATAGTATTTGATACAACCGGGGCGAAGGAACCGTTCCACGTCTATTTCGGCAACGCCCACGCCGGAAGACCGGAGGAATGGGATGTTCCGGTCGGCCTTGTCCTGGAGGTTCGCGAGCTTGGCGCGGCCGGATATCGCAGCCTGACCGAGGCCCGCGCGGCGTTTGACGCAAGCAGGAGGATCATGGGCGTCGGATTCGCCCCGCGCGTCTACCAGATATTCAATCCATTCGGGCCGAACAGCGACTTCATCGCGCGATACAAGGGATACGCCACGCTCCCAAAGGACGGGAGGTACACCTTCGCGCTGGTTGCGGACGATGCGGCATACCTGCTCGTTGACGGCAAGCTCGTGGCGCAGCAACCCCCCGGCCAGACGCCGGAACAGGGAAGGCGATACCGCTTCACGGGAAGCGCGAACCTGAGCGGCGGGCCGCATCTCTTCGAATGCGTTCACGCAACGAAGGGCGGGCCGATCTGCTACGTAGCCGTCCAGCAACCGGGGCAGGAGCGCTTCGACATCATGCCGCCCTCTGTGTTCGGAATGCCGGGCGAGGCCGGGGCGGCGGAAATCCGCAAGCGCGCTTCCGCGCTGGTCGGGGACATGGAGTTCCGGACCACCGGCATGCTGGACTACGACGGCGCGATTTTCGTCGGCGTCCGGTTCAGGGCGATGTCTTCCCCGGGGCAGCCCGCCGAGGCATGGTGGGCATTCGGCGACGGCACGACCGCCACCGGGCCGGAGCCGACGCACGTGTATGCCGCGCCGGGGAAATACAACCTTCGCCTGACGATCAAGACCGATCTGGGACGTCTGACGGAGACTGCGCAGGACATCCTGGTGGAGCCGGCGTGGGAGGATTTTAATTCCGGTCTGGACCGATCAAAGGAATACGCGGACATCATTGAGAAGTATGACTTCACCGCAATGAACGCCGCCGGGCTGGCCAACTCGGCGCGGCTGCTCAAGGAACTGGGGCGGGACAAGGCGTTGCTGAATTGCAGCCTCGGATTGGAGAAACGCGCGGCTGAACTGAAGCCGGAACAGCGTCTGGAGTGCCTTCTTAACATCGGGAAACTGTTGTGCCGGTTCGGGGGCGACCCGGATCAGGCGCTTGAGCGATACCGGCGAGCGCTTGCGGAATTCACGAATCCGGAGCAGGTCGTCGAAATCCGCTACGGGATGGCCGACGTCCTTTTCCACTATGCGAAGCGATACGGCGAGGCGCTGACAATCTACGAAAGCATCCCGCGGGAGTTTGAGGGATTGAAGACCTGGCACGTCCGCGCCGCGCTGACTCGCATCGGTGACATTTACCGCGACCAGGCGGAAACCGCCAAGGCGCGGGAAGCATACATAAAGGCTCAGGCTGAGCAGTATTTCAAGAGAAACGCGCCTGAGAACATCGGCGTGGGCGGCAGCCTGTTCGAGGTCGAGGCATTCTTCGCGCGCGGGGATTTTGCGGCGGCCATTGAGGCGCTCGACCGGCTGGAATGGGAGTATCCGACCAGACGGATTGACGGACGCAACATGGTCCTGCGGGCGCAGTGCAACAATAAACTCGGCAACTTCGAGGAGGCGATGAAGGCCGCGCAGACTTACCTGCGCTACGCGGATGACCGGAATCAGATACCGTCCGCGCTGCTGGAATTGGGAGACGCGGCGGCGAAACTCGAAAAGCCCGACCTTGCGTTGAAGTGTTATGAGAAAATCGCCAACGACCATCAGGAAAGCGCGGAATGGGCGGAGGCAAAGAGACGGGCCGATGAGTTGAAAACGCTAATGGAGATCAAGGCGAAAGAGAAGGAACAAGGGGGCGATAAAGAGAAATCGCCGTCATCCCCCGCCGCGGCTCAGCAGACGCCCTGAGCGTCGTCAAATTCGACTCTTTCCCCTGCATCGGACGATGCGCAGACCTCATCAAGCGTAACCGCGCGGAAGGAGCCTCTGTCCGACATCGCGCGGCAGAGTCGCCGGAGCGCGTCAACATTCCCAGCGATGCGTTTCTCGCTGAATCGCCTCCCGTTCTCGTCAACTACCAGATGCCACGGATGCAATGCGAACTGTATAAACCCATTCGGACTTATTCCCGATAACGCCTCCGCCGACATGATGTATTCCTCAATGCTTCTCCGCTTCTCAAAGACCGGCCAGAGATATGATCCCCTCGTCCGCCCTTTGGAATCCTTCGTCCTCGCAAGTGGCAATTCGATAAGCTCCCTGGAACCCGAAGCCGGGCGGAACGGTTTAAGTCCGCAAGTCTTCATCTCGCATGTCAGGCTGGAGTCGTACCTGAATCCCGCGTCGAGAACGGCCTCGAAAAGTGATTTATTAATTCGGGTATATGGAGCGCGGAATCCGGCCGGATCACGTCCCGTGGTCTCTCGAATGGTCCGAATCGAATGGTTTATGGCGGCAAGACAATCACCGCGCGACATCGGGATTCCGCTTTCCCTTCCAGTGAAGTCCTCATGGGCGTAGCCGTGGCAGGCGATTTCATGTCCGGCAAGCGCGTCGCTTCTTATGCCGGAATCCGCCAGGCGGCGGCACACTCGTCCCTCAAGAAAAAGGGTTGATCGGATGCCGCTCTCGCCCAGCAGGTCCAGAAGGATTTGGAATCCCTCCAAACATGCATCATACCGCGCCTCGTCATAGCCGGGGGATGCGCTTTCAATCCTGCCGGGAACCGCCCTGTTGGCGTCGCCGTCAACGTCGGCAGACAGACATATCATCATGCGTTCAGACATTACGATTCTGGTCCTTGCGGGCATGGGCGCGTCATGCCGTGTTCCAGCGCCGGGTTCATGCGCCTTGAAATTCTCCCGCGCCGGGCTTTACAATCTCATTTTTGCGCGGCGGTTTCAATACTTGCCCGGAGAATGCGGAAATGAAAGTCAGCTACCTTTGGCTGAAAGACTGCGTGGATTTCAACCTCAGCCCGGAAGAACTGGCGGATGGACTAAGCCGTGTCGGCCTCGTCTGCGAGTCAATCGAACGGCGAGGGGACGACTGCCGCCTCGAAATCGAGGTCACGTCCAACCGTCCGGATTGTCTCTGCCACCTGGGCGTCGCGCGCGAGATCGCGGCGATGACTGGCGGGCGCGTGAAGACGCCCCCGACGGCCTTTCCGGAGAATGGGCCGGACGCGACCGGATTGACGAGCGTGGCCATCAAGGCGCAGGACCTCTGCCCCCGATACACGGCCCGCGTGATCCGAAACGTCCGAATCGAACCCAGCCCGGAATGGCTCCGAACCCGCCTGGAAACCGTGGGGCTGAGGGCCGTTAACAATGTCGTTGACGCGACGAATTACGTCATGTTCGAGTGCGGGCAGCCGTTGCACGCCTTCGACTTCGATAAGCTGACGGGAAAGCGCATCGTAGTGCGACGCGGGCGCGAGGCCGAGGAGCTTGTCAGCATTGACCGCACAACGTGCAAACTGACGGGCGAGATGCTCGTAATAGCCGACGCCGTCAGGCCGGTTGCGATTGCCGGCGTCATGGGCGGGCTGGACACCGAAGTAGGTCCGGAGACGCGCAACGTCCTCATCGAGAGCGCGTTCTTCGATCCCGCCAACAACCGCAGAACGTCGCGCAAACTGTCGCTCCCCTCGGAGGCTACGTGCCGGTTTGAGCGTCGTGTTGACCCCGGGACGGTGGAATGGGCAAGCAGGCGGGCCGTCGCGCTCATCCTGCAAATGCTGCCCGACGCGGAGGCGGCCAAGGGCGTGGTTGACGTCAATTTCATGGACGCAACGCCGTTGAAGGTCTCCATGCGCCCCTCAAGGCTCAACCGCCTGCTGGGGACGGAAGTCCCGCGCAGCGAGGCCATCCGAATCCTGAAGGCGCTGGACCTGGAACTGGTCTCCGACGACGGAGAAAGTCTACAATTCCTGGTCCCGACATTCCGCCCCGACCTTGCACGCGAGGTTGACCTGATTGAAGAAATCGCCCGAATCCACGGTTACGACAGGATACCTACCGAAACTGGCGCTGTGGTGTCATTCGCGGCGCGGGAACGCTCGCGCGAGGTCTGCGACGCGATCGGGTCCGTCATGAGCGGGATGGGGCTTTCCGAGGTGATGACCCCGAGCCTTGTCCAGAAGACGCCGCTTCAGGAACTCAATCTCTGGAACGCGGGCGAGTCGGCGGCGCTGGTCAATCCGATAAGCTCTGAGAAGACCCACATGCGCCGCGCGCTGATCCCGAACATGCTGGAGGCGAAACGATACAACCAGAATCGCGGAATCGCCCAGGTCTTTTTCTACGAGCTTTCAAAAGTATACCTGACCGGATTGGGCGGCGATCCGAAACGAACCGCGCGCCCGGCCGAGAGCGACAGGCCTCTTGAGAAAATGGCGCTTGGGATTCTTACCGACGAGGCAAACCCCGTCGGACACATCAAAGGCATCCTCGACGCTCTGTTAGGGCGGCTTCTCATCGGACAACCCATCGTCTGTTCCGCGACTTCCCTGCCATGCTTCGAAGAGGGAACAGGCATCGAGACATCTCTCGGCGGAAGGCGTTTCGGCGTCATGGGCGAAGCAAGCATCGCATGGCTGGATCAGATGGACATCAGGAGCAAGCCCGCCGTCGGGGAGTTCGACGCAGACATGCTGATCGAGCTTGCGAGGTTCGAGTTCGCCTACGAGCGGCCCCCCGCTTTCCCAGCAATGAAGCGGGACCTGGCGATAGTCCTCGATGAATCGGTCCAGTGGGCCGCGCTTGAGAATTGCGTAAGGCGGCATGGAACCGACCTGATAGAAGACATCGCGTTCATTGACCTCTTCCGCGGCAAGCAGGTCCCGGAAGGAAAGAAGAGCATTGCCCTGTCGGTCAACTACCGTTCGCCGGACCGTACCCTGACGCGCGAAGAGGTTGACGCGATTCAGGCGTCCGTGATCGCCGCCATCGAGAAGGAACTTGGCGGGAAGCTCAGATAATTTCAGTTTCAGGAAACCAAACGATGAGAGAATGCACTGTAGCCAAAAACAAGAAGAACTGCGGATGCTCGTACATGGCCTGCGGCAACCGCGGCATCTGCTGCGAATGCCTGCAATCCCACCTGAAGAAGGGGCAACTGCCGGGATGCTGTTTCCCCCCGGACGTTGAGAAGACCTACGACCGTTCCATCGAGACTTTTGTGAAGACGTTCCAGGAAAAAGGCCCCTGGTGGTAGGCCGGGCGGCGTTCGCCTCCTACTCTTCCTTGTCCGAGCCTTCGCCTTTTGACAGGCGGATGTAATACTCCCTGACAAGATCGCGATACTCCGGCGAGATCGTTTCCTCAGCCGCCTCGAAGCGGGACTGGATCGCGTCCTTTTTGCCGGCGTCAGATGCCCCCGTCCCGCGCCCGACCTTCTCGCCGACCGCGCCCTTGCCCGCCTTAACCCCAGGCGCGAGGAACGCCGGCTTTTCCGATTTCTCGCTGATCTCTTCCGGGGATGAAGTCGGCTCAGGTATGGAAGGCGGCTTCGCGCGGGCCGATCCGTCATACTTCGTCACAAAGTCGCGGAACTCCTTCTCCGTCATTCCCGCGTCTTTGTAGAACTCCTTGTCCAGCTTGCCTGAGTTCATCTGCTCCCGCAGTTTGTTTATCATCCCGCGCACACGGTTCGCGTCGTCAATCGTCTCATCTCGTCCCCTGCCCCGGGCTGCGGCGTCATTGCTTCCGAATGGATCCTTCCTTCCCGGCCCCCCGCCTCCGGAATCGGACTCCTTCCCCTCTCCAGCCATTTTCTCTGAAACGCCGCTGGAAGAGTTCTGATCCCGCTTTCCCTCTCCCATCCCCCCGGCCGGCGCGCCTCCTGCTGCGTTATCTCCCGGCTTGAGCGTTCCGGACGGTTTCTGCGCGCCGCCGCCCTGCCGCCCCCCTTCGTTCCCGGATGCAGGCTGTCCCGCGGCATCGCCGGACTGATCCTGCGCGCTGCCTTCCTCATTCTGTTTCATCGCGTCAGCAGCCTTCTGATAAGCCCGAGCGGACTTCTCGCCAATCTCTCCGGGTTTCATGACGCCATCCGCGCCTTTTTCCGGCTTATCGCCTTTATCAGGTTGCCCGGCTGCTGCTCCCTCTTTATCCCCCCCCTCTTTGGCCTCCTTCGCAATCGCAGCCCGTTTCTGCTCCCTGCCTTGTCCTTCCCCGCCGGGTTTCACGCCAACCGCTTCCTTCCCCTGTTCTCCGCCGCCTGATGCTGTTTCATTCCCGGCCTTGGAATTTCCTGATTGCCCGCCTGAGGCTCCGGCCTGTCCCTCTCTGCCGGACGATGTCTGCCCCGGAACGCTCCGGCTTCCTTCACTGCCGGCATCGCCCGTCTTTTCGCCGTTCTCCTTCCTGCCGCCGGCAATCGCGCCGGGCATACTGGAGTCTCCCGGTTTTTCCTGCGTTGATTCGGAGCCGCCGCCCCGATTTGCTCCGCCCCCGGCAGCGGAATCCCCCGCGCGTTCGATGCCTGCCTTGCCGTCCGATTTGTTCTTTCCGCCCGAAGCCGATTCCCCGCTTCCTCCGCCGGCCTTTGCGTCTGGCGCTCCTTCGCCCTGCTTGTTTTCTGCCGTCTGTGAAACCTGCTCCCCGCGGCTTTCTGACTGCTTCCCGGATTCCTGCGCGTCGCTCTTCTCCGATATCTGCTCCCCTGATGATTCTTCGCCGCGCCGCTGCTCCGCGCCAGCCTGTTCCTGCCGTTCCTGACCGGCTGATTGTCCATCCTGCCGTTCCGCGCCGGCGCGTTCCTTGGCGGCAGTTTTACTCTCGCCTTCCCCTGATTTTCCTTCGGCAACCTGTCCGCCCTTCTGCCGGGAATCCCCCTCCTGTCGTTGCCCGTCCTGTCCCTGTCCTACAGCGTCTTGTGTATCCCCCCCCCTCTTCCCGGCATCATACTTCTCGCTGGCCTGGCTTTGCGCGCTTTCGCCTCCTTCAGACTTGCCGCCATCCCTTTCCTGCTTGCGATTCATGGCGTCCTGCAGGCGTTCGAGCTTTTCCCTATCCTGCTGCGTCATGCCTTCCGGAGACGGCCCCTCGGCGACTTTCCCATCTTCTTCACCGCCTGCCGGATTTTGTTCGGAAGATGAACCTTTCCCCCCCTCCTTTTCGCCCGCCTGCCCCTTTCCGTCGGCTGTCTGCTGCTCGCCCGCCTTGCCTTCGCCCTCAGAAGGCTTTCCCGCCCCCTCTGAGCCTTCCTGTTTCTGACCCTCGCCGGACTCGGCACTGCCTTCTTTCTGTTGCTGCTGCCCGTTCTCTTGCTGCTTTTCCGATTGCTGTTGCTGCGCGTTCTCCTGCTGCTCCTTCTGCGCCGAGGCAAGTTTATCCTCGTCCATTACGATGATCTTCCTCTCGTCGCTCTGAACGACGTGAGGCTTGTCGGGGAATCCATCTTCGACCTCAATCCGGTATGCGATCGTGTCGCCGACCGCCCCGCCGAGGTCAATCGCCCGCATCGGTTTCCGGAATTTCACGTCCTCGCGCTTTTTCTCCGGCAGTTCAAGATTCATGAAGCGGGCGTCCTCATTGTTCACGACGTATCGCAGGCGCGCCTTCTGGATCCCATAATCGTCAACCGCCCGGAACGCCAGATCGAACGGCTTCTGCGGGCTGACGGCCGTCCCGTCCGGCGGGGACTGAATCTCAACCTTCGGCGGCTCGTCCGGGATAGGCTCAAGCTCGTGCCGTACCGGCTGGAGGTTTCTCTTGCCGCCCTGCTCGATAAAGTGGACCGAATAAGCGTCCCTGCGCAGAAGAGGGAACTCGGCGGTCAGAAGCGTCCCGTCGCCCTCGACCTTCAGGTTCAATTTGGGAGCCTGCTCAAATATCGCCCATCCTTCCAGCGCGGGCTGGTTCACCGCAGCCTTCAGCGAAAGTCTTGATCCGTATGGAGCCTTGACGCTGCCGGTATTCACCGAGTATGGCGCAATTCCCGTGTATTCCGGCGGGGCGACGCCTATCTCGATTCCGGTGACAAGCGGTTTGACGCTGACCGAGCAGTCGAAGCGCTCCGACCGAGTATCCCCTGCGGTGATGAAGTAGGAGAGAGGTTTCAGAACCATCGGAATCCGCGCATGCCAATCTCCCGCCGGGGATCGGAGCATCTCGTGAATCTGCTCCTCCCCCCCGTCCCCGCCTGATGAATAATGCAGCACGACCTGATCCGGAACCTTGCCGGAAACCCCCGCGTAGACGTCAAGCGGATCGCCCTTCAGGACGTCCGTATCTCCCGGCCGGATGTTCACAAGCTGCGTTTCCGTCGGGGGAAGGATGTCGGCGGAGGGCATCAGGGCGCGCCTGAGGGACACCAGCGCGCTTTTCTCGGAAAGCATGCCATACGCCAGAAAGACCGCAAGACATATCGCCATGGCGAACGCCGCGCGGACGCACCGCTTCGGGTTGACAAGCTCCCGCCAGTCAATCGAGGCCAACCGCAATGAAAGCTGCCCGCGCATCAGTGCGAGCATGTCCGGCGGGGCGCTGTTCTCCCTCTCGCACTGGAGATAGCTTATGAGCGAATTCTTCAGCGCGGGATTCGCGTTCTCTATCAACCGCGCCACATAAAAAAGATTGACCGGGCGGAAGAGAAACGCCCACGCGGTCCCTGCCGCGCCGGCAATCGCGGCAATCTCGAATATGGTCAACGCGACCCTGCGGAATGTCGAATTCAGAATGAAGGCGTGATCCAGCAGGACGAGGCCGAAAAACCATGCCACGGAGAACGCGGCAAGAATCAGAACACCGAGCAGCAGGTCAAGGCTCCGGACACGTCGCGCGATGAAACGCAAGCGTGCGGATATCTCTCCGTTCTGCAGTTTGCCGACGTTTCGCCTTCTGCGGGGCATGTCTCCGGAATCCCTTCGATTCGATTAGACGCGACAATGCCATCGCCGGTTCCGGTAAGAATCCCGCCGGATACCGATCGCTCCCCGCCATTGTAAACTTAGGAACTGGACGAAACTGCCAATTCCCTCCATAGGATTCTAGTCGAGGTGGAAGACCTCCTCCAGCGGCTTCATGCTGGTGTCCGCTGCCCCGGCGTCAAGCTCCTCGAAAAACTCTTTCATCTCCGCCTGCCAGAGGGCGTTGATCTTCTTTTTCTGCATCCCGGAGACGGCCTTCTTGAAATTCGGCGTCTCGCAGTAGCCGATCAGCAGTCCGTCCTCGCGCAGGAAAAGGCTGTAGTTATGCCAGCCGGTGTCTCGCAACGCCTGGAGCATCTCCGGCCAGACTTCCTTGTGCCGCCGCTTGTATTCTTCCAGTCTGTCCGCCTTGACCTTCAGCAAGAAAGCTATTCTCTGCATGTTGTGTTCCTCCTGCCCGCAATCCCGGAATGTCGAACCTGCGGCGTGTTCTCGCTCGCCGCCGTAGCGGCTTGCTCAGACGCGCCCTACTGTCCCGCGTGCGCGCGCCTGTTGCGCGCACACCCTACATGAACTAATCCATCACGCCGATTTTCTTCAGGTAAAGGATTGACTCCCCCACGCGCTCGAAGGTCTCGGACTCGCTGATGTTCTCGCCTGCCGTGCCCTCGATCTCCAGCGTGAAGGGGCCGTGGAAGCCGCGCCCGTTCAGAATCTCGAACGTGCGCTTGAAATTCACAATCCCGCGCCCAAGCGCCGGGAAATTGAACGAGTGATACCCGCCGTCCGTGTCCTTCAGATGGACGCCTTCGACGAATTCCGCGATGGCGGCCAGCTCTTTCACGCCGTCAACGTCGTGATTGTAGTAGTAGATGTTCGCGGTGTCGAAGTTGCTGCGGATGCTCGGAAGGTTCACCGCCGTCATCGTCTCCCTGATCACCTTCGAGTTGTGGCCCAGCGGCTCATGCGTCTCAATGACGATGACGATCTTCCTTTTCGCCGCCTCCTCTCCGATCTTGCGAAGGCGGGCGTAGGCGTCTTTCTTCGGCGTCTCAGCGGACGCGCTTGCGCTTGCGAAACAGCGGCGCACGCCCAGCGATGCGACGGTGTCCAATTCGGCGACGACAGCCGCCACGTCCTGCTCGTTGTTGAGCTTCATCGAGATGCAGGCATTCACGACCTTCATCCCGTTGGATTTCAGGTCGTCAAGCTCAGCCCGTTCCTTGCCGGGAGTAAAATGCCATTCCAGGTCCGTGATTCCCAGGCCTGCAAGATGCTTGTACGCGTTGGGGCCGAGAAACTTGCCGTAGCAGTAAGGACGACACGCGATGACGTTCTTCATCCAATTCTCCTTGTCCATCAATGCGCCTCGTTGCGCGGCCGTTACGACCATGTCAAACGGCCCGGTCCGCGTGGTTTTTCAAGCGGCGTCGAGTTACACTGTGTCCCATTCAATGGCCGCATGAAACGGCCCGAAATGCGCGGGAATTCAGTATAACGTTCTCATTTCCACGACACAATGTCCGCAACCCGACAACGCCATGCGACCGTCCGGTTTCTCTGGAGCTTCGCTCCCCACGCCGCCCTCCTAATTTGTTTCTCGTTCGTCTGGGCGGAGGCGTCCTTTAATCGTCGGTGGTTCACAACGAGCGATCCGGATGCCACCTACGCCGTCTCCGCCGTCGCAATCGCCGCGTGGGACGGCGTGCCGAAATATGTTGATCATCCCGGTTATCCGACGCAATACGCCATCGCAGCCTGCCTGCGCGCATCAGGCTTCAGGCTGGACCACGCCAGGCCGAACGCTCTTGCCGAAATGCCGGAGCGCATGGTTGACCTTATCATCTTTCCCCGCGCAGTCGGCTTCGCAATGTGGATGGCTGCCGCGCTCGGCGTGATTGCAGCAGGACAAATGGCAACTGGATCGTCTTTTGGCGCGTTCCTGGCGTTATGCGGATTCCTCGGCTTGCAGTTCTTCGGTCAATCGTTCAACTGCCACCCGGATGTTCCCTGTATGGGAATCATTGCCGTCGGTACCGCCCTGCAAGCCTTTGGATTGAAAAACGGAAGCGCTCGGGCATTCGCGGCCGGATGCGGCATACTCGGATTCGGAGCGGGAATGAAAATCCCCATCGCCATTGCGATATTTCCCGGTCTGCTCTGGGCCGCACAGAGAAATTGGGGAATGGCAAAAGAGCGAATAGACGGAAAGAAAAGTATTCCGTTCCCGTCTTTCCTTTTTTTCGGACTGATTGCCGCCGTTGTCGGAGCCGGGATCAGCCTGGCCCCCTTCTGGCTGGAATCTTCTCAGTTCGACGCCTTCTGCGAATTTCTGCGGCGATCGCGCCTCCGTCCCCCGCTTCCCGGCAGGCAATCAGCCATCCTGCTCCTCGCCGGCCTGCTGACGTTGCCATTTCTTCCCGTCGCGTGGAAACTCAGAAATCGCATGTCCGACCCGTTCGTCGGACTGTTCTTCCTGTCGGGTGTTGTTAATTGGGCCGTCCCGGCGCTTTCCGGCCTTGTCGAACTGAGCTACTTCCGTTTCTCGTGGATGCTCTTCTGCATACCTGCCGCCCTGTCGCTGGCGACTTATGCGTCTTCAGAACACCGGCGAAGACTCGCACCTCCAATTATTTCGGCGGTCCTTGTTCTTGCATTGCTGACCAACGCCATCCGGCGCGTCGAATACCTGCGTTCCCTGGAATCGGCTATCGCGCAATCCGTAGCGGACATGGACGCGATAAATCCGCAGCATCTGCCCGTGTTGAGGACGTGGACCACGCGCGACCGCATGACCGCATGGAACATCCACGCCCATCTCTACTGGCCAGACCTGCCCCCGCTATTCGACGCGCTGGCCGATGAGAATGCCCATCCGGGATTCTTCGTCATGGCGCAGTCCGACCTGGAGTTCCCCGGCCGCTGGGGGCTTCAGGTGAACGTGCTCAAGGACGTCGCCCGCAGGAGCGCGCTGGTCAGAGCCTATCCCGCTGCCGGGGATTCCGTCCTCGTCTACCGCATAGCCCCGGAACTTACCAGCATACTTGAAGAGCATCCTTACTGATGCTCCGATTTCACCATCGCCGGCATTGGCCTGATAAGGACCGGGCGATGCAATTATTACATCTTCAGGCCCATCCGCGTTTTGAAATCCGGCATCGCTGTTCACATGCCTCAACCCGATCTCCTCCATATTCGCGAAAAGGGCGGCGTAATCCGGGTTTTCTTAAAGAGGCGGCTCTCCCTGAAGCTGGCTCGGAGCGCGGGGGGGGACTGCAGAGACGGGCGCACCTGCGGGGACAGAGAATCCGTGACGAATCCAGACCTCCCTTGCCTCCGGTGATGCTACAAACTGCGCAAAGCCAACCGCCTCACGCGGACGTTTCGAGTATTTAAGCGCAGCGATGGAAACGTTTACCACGCAGAGGTCCACATCCCCGAAAAAGCACGATAAGACATGATCCGCGCCCGGCTGCGGCCTGAAGCGGGATTCGATATCCACCGCATCAAGGTTCTTTTCATTCTCCGTTATGACCGCGTCCCAGACAACGGCCGCGTCCAGAACGCCCAATCTTATGCGTTCGACCGCCTCCTCTGCGTCTGCAACCGGTAGTACCGTCTTCCTCGCGATCCGGTTGGCGATGCCGGCTTTCCTGAACAATATCCCGCAGACGCATCCCAACGCGGATTTATCCGGATCTGTCATGCCGAATCGAACGTCAGGGCGGGCGAGGTCATTTACGCTTCTGATTCTTAACGGATTGCCTTTCCTGACCGCGATCATCGGCGTCAGAGACGCCGCAGTCCACGTTTCCGCCGATAATCCCTTGTTCGCCAGCCTGCGTGAAAAAGGATCATGGCAGACGCACGCATCCCCGGTCCGCGCAGTTTCGATCTTCTCCACGAAATCGGCGGAGCTGTCACATGCGATCTCGACGGTTTTCCCCGTCTTCTGTTCGTATTGAGCGGCGATGTCCTCCATAACAGCCCGCATCGGCTCGCCGACGTGACAGAGCAGTTTTCCATCGTCCCGGCGGCAACCGGAGGCGATAAGGACGACAAGCGCTGCGGCGAATGGCAATAATGTCTGAGTTCGGAATAACATGCTCTCTCTCCTCCGGCGCGATAGCGGCGCCGGCGTCAGGAAGACGAAATTCATCGGCGAGTTCCTTTTCATACGCCGACAAGGTATAGTATTATCTTTGAGCGCGGGATGCAAGCCGCCCAACCCAGCGCAGGCGCGGCATGGCGCAATTTCGAGTGAACCGGCGGATTCATAGAGGCACAACAATGCGAGGCTCCGCGACACGCGGCGGAAGGAAGACGCAATATGGAATGCGATTTGGTTCGCATGATGGTTTCACGCTGATTGAGTTGCTCGTTGTCATAGCCGTCATAGGGATTCTGGCAGGTCTGCTGCTGCCGACGTTGTCCAGAGCCAGGGAAGCGGGGCGCAAGGGGAAGTGTTCATCCAATCTCCGGCAACTGAATATCGCGTGGCAGTTATACGCCAACGAAAATGACGGGATCACATTAGCCGGCAGGGACTACAGCAACAACTCCGGCTATAAATACAGGTTCTGGGGCTGCGCGTGGCCCCAAACCGGCGACCGGATGATTCCTGAAGCCGGAATGATCCACGAATACGCGCAGAGTTTTGAGGTCCGCACATGTCCGTCATGGCCGGGACCGCCCAACTTCGGCGCGATGGGCATCGGCTACAACTTCTTCTATATGTCCGACGGCGCGACGGGGGGTGAAAACAACTGGACCTACAAATGGGTCCGGCTGAAGGACATAGTGAAGCCCATGACGACGCTGACCTTCGCGGACCAGGCGCGCAACAACAAGGTATATCCAGACATAATCGAGGCCAGTTGGTTCATCTGTCCCACCTCGTACGACTATCCGAACTTCCACGCCCGCCACGGCGGGGTGGGGAACGCGGCGTGGGCTGATGGGCACGTCAGCACGGAGCGTCCGACCGTCATGAAGGAAAAGTATACCGCGAAACAAGGCGCAAACATCCCGGCTGAATGCGTCCGCAGGAACGATATCGGCGACCTGGACGAGGACGGAGATTCAAACACCGACGAACTGTACAATATTATTCCGGTCGAACCGGAGGAAGATAAACCGTAGGGCGTCGCAACCACGGGTTCGGTACAGACGCGGCGGGGAGCGACGGCTTTGTCTGGGAATCCCTGATCATGCCGATGGTGGTCAAGAAAGCTGCAACAAGTCGTCTGCCGGCTGCGGCCATGTGCGTTATTTCTTTCTCCGTGATTGCGTTCGCCGGGACAGGATCGCCGACGCCGGACTCAGGCGCCGTCACTGTGGCCGATTTCGCCGGGAGGAAGGTTTCGTTCAACCGACCGGTCAAGCGCATCGTTATGATCCGAAGCAGGGACATCTATGAGGTCTCTCTGCTTCTCGAAGACGAACTACCGGAAAAGCTTGTGGCGTGGGGGCCGGATATTCAGACTGCCGACCGCGACGCCTATGATAAATTCGTCAGGCGCTACCCCGGGCTGGCCGACGTGCCGGTACTGGGGTCCATTTTCGATGACGCGGTCAGCGCTGAGAAGGTACTGGCCTTAAGGCCAGACCTCGTCATAGTCGAAACCTTTATGGCCGAGCGGGGATACAAAAGCATAGACCGGATGCAAAGGGCGGGCCTGCCGCTTCTGTTTCTGGACTTTGAGCATGACCCGTTCGAATGCCCGCAGAAGAGCATTGAGCTTCTTGGGCGCGTTCTGGGCAGGGAACGCCGGGCCGAAGAAATCAACGCCTTCGTGAACACCGAGCTTGACAAGGTCTTCTCGCGTCTCGATAAGCTCAAGGGCGAGCCGCCGAAGGTCTACTTCGAGTCGGGAAGCAGCGGGCCGGCGGCATACGGCGCAACCTACGGCTACAATGTCGAAAAACCCATCGCGTGGGGCACGGTCATGCATCGCCTGCGCTGCCGGAACATTGCGGACGGCGTGGCGCCGGCGATGGGAGCGATCAGCCCGGAATTCCTTCTGATGGCTGATCCGGACGTGATCGTGATAACTGGGGCGAGTTGGGACCGGACGGACTGTGTGCGCCTGGGCTACGGCGGGGACGCGGACGATGCGCGGGAAAAACTTCGGGCTTTCACAAGACGGCCGGGGTGGGACGGTCTGAAGGCGGTCAGGAGCGGGCGGATCTACAGCATCTTCCACGGGTTGTGCATGCACACGATTGACTTTGCGGCGTGTCAGCAGCTTGCAAAATGGTTCTATCCTGAAGATTTTGCCGACCTGAATCCCGAAGCCGCGCTGAAGGAATTCCACGAGCGTTTCATGCCGGTTGACTACAGCGGCGCCTGGATGATCGCCCTCAAGGAACAACCATGAACAACCGCCTGGGTTTCTTCGATGTTGATTGCCTTGAGCTGAACGCCGACGGGATTGGTCTGGATTTCCGTCCGCGCGTCGCGCCGATCCTGTCGGCCGTGAAAACCTTGCACGATCTTGCCGAAAAGAGTGGCTCTCCGCTGGTCTTTACAACTTGCTGTTCGGGGCGGATGCTGGGAGACGAGGAACTGCCGGATATTCTGAAGGTCCCGCTGGACGTTGCTGACGCCGAATGGCGAACCCGTGTGAAAGGCTATCGCATCTTCTACCTGCAGAAAAAATCCTACGGCGATCCGAAGAAGAACTACACCTGCCGGGCGTACGATATGTTCCAGGACAACGGCAACGCCGTTCTTCTATTTGAGATGCTCGGCGAGCGGGAATGGGTCGTCTTCGGAAACGGCTTCGATCTGTGTGTTGACTCCGCGGCCAACGGGCTACTCAAAGCGGGATACCGCGTCAGGATTCTGACCGACGTTAAAATCCGCTCCGCCAAGGGCTATGACGATTCCGGCACGGACGAGAGATATCGGAGAATGCTTGACGATCTGGGGGCAATGGGCGCGAAGCTGAGTTCGCTTGACGAGTTCATAGAATCGGAGTCCGCATGAGCGCGTCCATGCCTGAACGGGGATTCTACGGGCGGTTGGCCCGGCGACGGTTGCTGTTTCTGGCGGGCGCGTTCTGCTTCGTTCTCGCCTCCGCAACAATGGACATTCTGACCGGACCTGCCGGGTTGAGCCTCTCAGAAGTAGTTGCCGCGGTCTTCCAGCCTGGACAATCGGAAGCAACGCTGCGCACGATTGTCTGGACGTTCAGGATTCCGACTGCCGCGTTCGCCCTGCTTATCGGTTGCGCCCTGGGAGTCGCAGGGGCTGAGATGCAGACCATCCTCGGCAATCCGCTGGCTAGCCCGTTCACCCTCGGCGTGTCCGCGGCGGCGGGCTTCGGGGCGGCGCTGGCGATGGTCTGCGGAGTGGCCGTCGCGCCGGGGGTTGCCGCGTTCATCGTCCCAGCCAACGCCTTTGTCTTTGCGACACTGTGTTCGCTTGTTGTCTACGGCATCGCGAAGATCAAGCGCGGCTCCTCAGAGACCATCATCCTGTGCGGCATAGCGCTCCTCTTCCTTTTCAACTCCGGCGTTGCCTTTCTGGAGTACATCGCGTCCGAGGACGAGCTTCAGGCCGTCGTCTTCTGGATGTTCGGCAGCCTTCAGGGCGCGACGTGGCCGAAGCTGGCCGTCGTCGCCTCCGTTCTTGCCATCGCCATCCCGATAATCGCGTCGCAGGCGTGGAAGCTCACGGCTCTCCGTCTGGGCGACGTTCAGGCGCAGAACCTGGGCATTGACGTGGAGCGGCTCCGGCTGCGGATTCTCATCCTGGTCTCCATGCTGACGGCGGTCGCGGTATGCTTTGCGGGGACCATCGGTTTCATCGGACTGGTCGGACCGCACCTGGCCAGGATACTCGTCGGGGAGGACCAGCGCTATTTCCTCCCGCTTTCGGGACTGATCGGCGCGTTGCTGCTTTCGCTGGCGTCAATAGCGAGCAAGATGCTGTTCCCCGGCGCGATCTTCCCCGTCGGCATAGCCACTTCGCTGATCGGGGTTCCGTTCTTTACGGCCATGATTATCGGCAGGAAGAGGAATTCCTGGTGATCCTTGAGGGCGTCAACCTTGACTTCTCCTATGGCGAGACGCCGGCGCTGAAGGGCGTCAGCGTCACGATCGGCGGCGGGGTCACCGCCGTCATCGGCCCGAACGCCTCCGGGAAGTCAACGCTGCTGCGATGCCTTTGCGGATTGCTTCGACCGCGGGGAAAGGCGCTTCTCGACGGCGTTGACGTTGCGCGGCTTAAAGCGCCGGAATTGGCGCGGCGCGTGAGTTACCTGTCTCAGGGTTTCTGGCCGCAGGCGTTCCTCACGGTATTCGAGTTCGTCCTGCTGGGGCGCCTCCACCAGCTTTCCTGGCGGGTGAGCGCCGTTGACGTTGACTGTGTCAACAGGTTACTCAGAGAGTTCGGCATCGCGGATCTGGCGAGCCGCCGCATAACGGAAGTCAGCGGCGGACAGGCGCAAATGGCGGCAATCGCCCAAGCCCTTGCGCGAGAGCCGCAAGTTCTGCTGCTTGACGAACCGACGTCAAACCTTGACATGAAGCATCAATTCGAGACCGGGGAACTTCTGCGCGCGCTGGCAGGATCAAGGGGCATAAGCGTTGTCGTCGCGCTCCACGATCTGAACTTGGCCGCAAGGTTTGCCGACGTGGTCTATGTTCTCAATGACGGTCGGGTTCACTCCAGCGGAAGCCCGGCGGAAACGCTGACGGCGGAGATGATCGCCTCCGTCTACGGTGTCTCGGCCCGCATCGGTTTCGGCGACGACGGCCGCCCCGAAGTCATCCCGCTGCGCGTCGCGCAGCCTGATGCAACGCGGTGATATCCGGTCGGCGCATGAGCTTGCAGTGATTGCGGGTAGGAGCGCGTTGCAACGCGCCTTACGGGAAAAACAGATCCCCTTCGGTGATGTCCGGGATGCCGACTACCAGGACGCGCATGCGTCCCTTCGCGCCGTGGATGATTCCCGGCGGGATGTGGACGACGGAGCCTTTGCGGATCGGATGATCCTCCCCATCCAGACGGATTGATCCCTCCCCCTCCAGAACATAATAAATCTCCGTTCCGGCCTTGTGATAATGCTCCTTCGCGCCGTCAATATCCACGGCGTGAACCCACGCCGCCGGTTTGTCCGCCGCGTCCTGACTGCTAATAAGCAGATGACGCCATCCGCATGTGCTGCGCTCGCTGCGGCAGTCTTCTTCGTGGCGGATTATCGCCTTCGGCCTTTCGCCATCCATTTCATTTCCCATCATTCCGCCCTTTGCGAAGGATGAACGCCTGCTTTTCGTCGCGGCTGAAACCGAGAGATCGGTAGAAGTTGAAGACGGCGTCGGTCTTGCGCCCGGTCAGGAGCATTACCTTATAACATCCACGGCTCCATGCGTATTCGACCGCGTGACGCACGACGGCCTTGCCGCAGCCCTTCCCCCGGAAGTCGGGATGCGTGACGACGTTTTCGAGGTAGGCCTGCCTGCCGCATCCGCGCGTCAGGTTCGGCATCGCGGCGATCCAGCAAGTCGAAACCATCCGCCCGTCAACGAACGCGCCGAAGTACGCGATGTCCGGATTGCGGCAGATTTCCCGCCATGTCTCGCGCAATTTCGCCGCGTCCGGCGGAACGTCGTCCGCGTGAAGGTGTGGGTAAAGCGCCATCAACTGGTCAATCTCGGTCTCCGCAATTCTTCTGACTTCAATCTCCATGTTCTCAAACCTTCGGATCGCAGGCGCGCGATGGGAAGCGCAGCCCGTCGGTCCGCTTGAAGCATCCTCCAACTACGGGGTGAATATTGTCGCCGCAATGTGCTGGTGCGGTCGCTCCTTTGTCGCCCAGTAATACATCGCTACCAGCCTGCCGTCATTTCTCTGAACAAGGCGGGGATAGCCGAAATCGTCATCCCCGAACTTGTCCTGAACAAAGTTGTCCCGCAGGATGATCTCGTCGCCCCACGACTTCCCCTCGTCGCCGGAAACCCGGGCGATCATGACTCGCCGGGCGCGGTTGCCGAACACGCAGCACAGCCGTCCGTCCGCAAGCCGGGCCAGCGCGGGCGGATTGCCGTTCTGGTGGCCCGTGTCCCCGACCTTGCTCAGAAAAGACCATGTCAGGCCCTCGTCGCCTGACGAGTAAAGATCAACCCAGCAGCGGTCGTCGGGGCTGGCCCTGCGCCGAAGCGCCGCGACCAGCTTCCCTGACGTGCAGCGCGCCGGGCTGGGCATCACCGCCCGGTTGGGATCCTGGTATGAGACGATCCACGAGACGAACTGGAACGTGGCCCCGCCGTCGCGCGTCGAGGCGAGAAAAGCGCGGTCAACCATCCCCTTCTCATCCCGCTTTCCGGAGAGGAAAAGCAGGCATTCCTTCGAGCCTTGAACGAGGTAATTCGTCCTGGCCGTGCAGCGCAGGTTCTTAAGTTCCGGATGCTCCATCAGCTTTCCGAACCGGAAAGGCCCGCGCCAGTTCCGCCCGCGGTCATATGAAAAGAAGAATGCGCCCTTTGCGTCAATGGAGCCGTGGTAGCCTTCTCCGACCAGCCGCATGGCGAAATCGGGATGCGCGAAATCAATGCCGCCGGGGGATTCGGACGGCGTTTGCCCCTGTCCCACGAAGTTTCCCGGCTCCTCCATCTTCCAGGTCATCCCCCCGTCGAGACTGCGGGAAAGCAGGGACCTGATCGTCGAGTTCACGATGTTATGCCCCTGTTTCTCCTCGTAATCGCCATATGAGAATCCGACGAGAATCTCCCTGCCGTCCCACGTCCAGACACCGTTATTCGCGGGCCAGCCGGCGAACTTCCCCGGCTCCCCGGCCACAAGCGCGTGCTCCATCTTTCCGCTCCTTTCTCCATCGCCCCCCGCCTGAGCCTGTCGCCCAAGGGCCACAGGAATAAGCGCGGCGAGAAGCGCAACGATCCGAAAACATCTCATGCTAATTCTGTTTGCCATGATTCATCCGTTTGCAGGATAGTTCGGGCCGGCAACCGTAGACTGGTATGCGACGGCGGGCATGATACCCCGCGCTAAGCGTCCCATGCCCGGAACTATTTCATGCGCAATGGCGCGAGTCAAGAGCAATGGAGGCGATATCCCCGATTTTTCGGGAGCGAGCACGCGCTTATGCGCCCATCGCAACTTACCCCTTTATTCCCGTCAGCGTGACGCCCTGGATGAAATATCTCTGGGCGAAGAAGAATATGACGATAATCGGCGTGGTCATGATCAGCGAACCGGCCATGAGCATTCCGAACGCCGCCCCGCTCTCCAGCCGGAAGCTGAACAGTCCGAGCGCGAGGTTGTACATGCGCTGGTCGTTGACGTAGATGAGCGGCCCCATGAAATCGTTCCAACTGCCCAGGAACGTGAATATCGCTATCGCCGCCAGCGCGGGCTTGATGTTCGGCAGGATGACGTGCCAGTAAATCCGGAAGTAGCCACATCCGTCAATCAGCGCCGCGTCCTCAAGGTCCTTCGGTATGCCCTTCATGAACTGCCGGAGCAGGAAGATGAAGAACGCGCCGCCGAAGATCGAGGTCACCCACAGCGGGAACAACGTGTTGTACCAGCCCAGCGACTTGAAGATGATGAACTGCGGGATCATGGTAACCTGCCCCGGGATCATCAGGGTCGCCAGCAGTATTGTGAAGCAGATTGACCGCCCCGGCCAGTCCAGCCGCGAGAACGAATACGCGACCACCGAACAACTGAACAGCGTGAGCGATATGCGCAGTATGGCCAGGCATATGCTTGTGCTGACGTAGCGCCAGAACGGGACCTGCTTGAGCGTGGCCTGGTAGTTGTTGCGCATCTTGCCCCACCACGCGCGAGCCATTCCGCTGCGGACTATCTTGCAGTGGACTTTGAAGTGGCCGGGTCGGTTTTCCAGCCCCGCCTGTTTCTCCCCCTGGCGGATCAGTATCCACGTTTTCGCCATCAGGCGCCTGTCGTCCTCGCTGGGGTGCTGGAGCGTGACCTCCACCCAGTCGTCATAGCCTTGATAATTCGGCTCATCCGGCTTGTAGAGCCGCCCGTTCATCTCGATCTCGTAATAGACGCGATGCCATGTCTCATCCTGACGATAGGAGACGCGTATATGCTTGATGTCCTCAAGCGGGACGGGGCTTTGATATTCGGCGGAAAGATGCAGCTCCCCGTTGCCGGAAAGATCGTATCTGACGAGATATGCCGTCTGTTGTATCTGCTTGACCGGCGTGAGTTCCGCGCTGCCGGACACGATGCTCCAAGGGGTTGGATCGGCATTAACAGGCTCGGCCTTGTGCTCGCTGTAATCCTTCGTGCGGATGGTGATTGTGCTGAGCATGAAGCGGCGGTGGCAGAGGTCGAATGCTTCGTCAATCATTTCTGGAGTTATTAGTTCGCGCACGGATTTGTCAGCCGCTTCTCCGGGCTTCATAGTCCAGAACTTGACGGGCAGCTTGCCCTGAAGCAGATGCCAGACGCCCTGTCGCATTTCGGGCAGAGCCTGGTCGCGCGTGACGCGGCTTTTCTCCGGCGGGACCCAGGGGCGCAGGGATTCGTCAATCGCCACCGTCACAGTGTCCTTGAGCGTTTCCCACTCGGCTTCCTGAACACTTTCGTCCGGCATCTTGATCGGATCGAACTGGCGGGAGTCAATGTATGGCGATATCGGCTCCGGGTTGGGGGGGCGCGGCATGAAAGAGAGTCGGCTGGCGCTCAACTCCTTGTCCTGCTTGAAGCTTGTGCCGAGCATCCATATGAAGGGAAATGAGAATATGAGGGCGAAGAACACGAGCGTGCCGTGCAGGAGGATTTGCGACCAGAGCGGCGGCTTGACTCCCAGCATTGTGGTCCTTGCCCTTTCCAGACATCCGCGTGGGTGCGGGAGCACCCACCCTACGTGGTTTCGTAGTGGACCCAGTATTTCGACAGGGTCAACTGAATCGCCGTCAGGATCATGATGATGACAAAAAGGAACCAGGCCATCGCGCTCGCATATCCCATATGCAGATAGCGGAACGCCTGGTTGAACAGCGCGTAGACGTAGAACAGGGTAGAGTCCGCCGGCCCGCCCGACGTCATGACGTACGCTTGATCGAAGACCTGGAAAGTCCCGATCAGACCCATGACAAGATTGAAGAAGATGTAGGGCGTGAGCATCGGCATCGTGACGTGGTAGAAGCGTCCGAGCGCCCCGGCGCCATCAATGGCCGCCGCCTCGTAGAGATGCTTCGGGATTCCCTTCAGTCCTGCCAGCCAGATGACCATTCCGCCGCCCGCGCCCCAAAGCCCCATCAATATGAGCGCCGGCTTGGCCCACGCCTTGTCCTGGAGCCACATCGGCCCCTGGAAGCCCATGCTCTGTAGCGCGAGGTTGATCAGGCCGCGCGTAGGCTCAAACATCCATATCCACAACAGAGACGACGCCACCGTCGGAACAATCGCCGGCAGATAGAACAGTGTGCGGTAGGCGCTCATCCCCCGGATTTCCTGATTCAACAGCAACGCGATGGCCAGGCCGACTATCAGGCCGAGCGGGACCCCGATGACCATGAACAGCGTATTGAGCAGGCTCTTGGTGAAAAGGGGGTCTTCGGTGAACAGCCGCCGGTAGTTCTCAACGCCTATGGGCACGGACGGATTGAGCACGTCGTAGTGGCAGAAACTCATGATGATGGAGAAAATCATCGGCCCGCCGCCCAGCGCCACGAATCCGATGATCCACGGCGCCGCGCAGAGCCAGCCGGCGTACCACTGCCGGCGGAAATATCCTCCCACCGGACGATACTTGAAATTCCATATCCAGATGCCGAATATTACGGCCAGAATGAGAGAAAGATAAATGGCGATGAGCAATGTCCATGGGATCGGCCTGCCCTGCGGTGGGTTGAGGACAATGTCCAGGTCGCGCTGAACCTCGATTGTGCCATCGGTCAGGGCGACTCTGGCCTCCTCAAGCCTGAGAGCGTCTTGGTCTGTGGGTGGATTGGCAAGGTTGACGTCGTGCAGCATTCCGCGATCCAGTGCGCGGGCGTGTTCGTTCCAGAGTTTCTGCCCGACGGGCGTCACCGGGCGGAACTTCGAGCGGGGCAGCAGGTCTATGAAGGCCATGTAACCCTGCTTGATGCGATCCGGCAGCGTCGGGTCGCCCTTCAACTCCGCGATGCGCTCCAGCGTGATGTTCTTGTTCGGGTGCATGCGCGGGATGAAGAGCCTGCCGAAGCTTCGGGCCTGCTGTCTGTCCTGCGCAAGACGCACCTCGTTGGCTTTCGGGCAGGAGAGCCATTTGATAAGCTCCCAAGCCGCATCGGGATGCTTGGCCGTCGAGGGGATGGCGTATGCGAACCCCCCGGACCAGCCGATCGGTTGCGCTCCCTCGTCGAGGCGTTTCTGCGGTATAGGCGCGGGGCACACGCCAAAGTTCAATTCCTTGCGGTATGTAGCGATGGTGTTCAGGAACCAGTCGCCGTCAATTTTCATCGCCACGTCGCCAATCAGGAACGGGTCAAGCGGTCCGCCCTGAAAGCTGGACTGGAATGCCAGCACCTGCTGCGCCCCGCCCAGACGGTCGTAGACGCGCGTGAGATAGGCAAGCGCCTCAACGATGCGCTCGTCGTTGAGCATGCACTTCGTCCCGTCGGGACTCATGAACATGCCGCCGTTCTGCCAGCCGTAGATGTAGAGCCAACTGTTGCCGTAGTTCGGCGCGAAGCCGAGCGTCGTCATCTGGCCCTTCGAGTCCCGCCGGGTCAGCTTGATTGCGTATTCTTCCAGGTCTTCCCAGTTCTGAGGCGGGCGCGCGTCTCCCGCCTGAGCCAGTCCGGCCTTGACCTGCGGATCGTTCTCCGCCCAGACATATCCCTCCCGGATTATTGCATCCTTGTTATAGTAAAGCGCTCGGGTGTCAATCGAGTTGGGTATCGCGAAGCACTGCCCCTTGTAGACGGTCTCATCCCACGCCGAACCGTAGTAATCCTCCGGTCTGACACCGTATATCTCCGCCTTGTCGCGCTCGATAAGGTCGTCAAGCGGGCGGAACGCCCCGCGCGCCGCCCACTCCGTCACGGCGAATCTGTCAAAATGGATCACGTCCGGAGGGACGTTTCCTGCGACGCCGAGCAGGAAGCGCGTCGGGTCGCCAGTGGCGTTCTGCACGGCGGCGTTGCCCATGACGACGCGGTACTGAGGGTTGCGATCCTCGAAACCCTGGACGGCGGCTCTGAAGGTGACGTCTTCCCCAAGCGGCAGCCAGACGGCAATCTCCGTGACGCCTTGCGGCAGTTCCCTGCCTGGTTTCGGATAAAGCCACCAGCAGACCAATCCGAAAAAGACTATCGCAATGATAACTTGCAGCCGACTCATGGCAATCCCGCCGACCCGGAAGATGTCGAGCAACGTTCCCGATAACTTAGCGAGACGCCGTCCTGCGGTCAACCTAATCTGCGCCGGAAACTGCAAATCTCGGCTGCAGGTGAACGCGCGTCTCCCTTTGAACCAGAGATCATGCCATTACAGTTCACAATCTTTCCTTAAGCGTCCGTGTTTAGCAGTGTCACCTTCAAATACATCCCCCGCATATGCTGTAATTACGAGGCGCATGTAAATTCATGCGCCTGTCTATTGTTTTAATGGGTGTAGCCCAGGATGAATAGAACTGACGACAGTCTTATCATGCCATGTTCCAATCACATATGACATTTGCGGGCGGCTTGCCCCAAACGTTGGACATTTCAGGCATTGAAATTGCTGTAATAATCAAACGCGAGCGGACCCGATACTAACGATCAGGGAAAGGCCAATGGTAAGAGACAACATCAGAAAGTCAGTCCCATCTGCATTTACACTGGGAAATCTCTCGTCCGGCGTCCTTGCCTGCGTGGTTTCGACCAATGCGGAATCGGCCGCCACAACCGGCGCCGCGTTCCTGGCCATGGCGGTGCTGTTCGACTGCCTTGACGGGTTAATGGCCCGCAAGCTCAACGCCACAAGCGAGTTCGGGGGCGAATTGGATTCACTGGCTGATGCCGTCAGTTTCGGCGTCGCGCCCGCCGTGATGATCACCCGCATCGCCCTTCCGGAAGCCGGTCCCGTTGCTGTCATCGCCGGGATCGCGTTCGCCTGCTGCGCGGCCGTCAGGCTGGCCCGCTTCAACTGTGAGAGTTCCGCCAGTTCCTCCGGCCACGGGGCGTTCACAGGACTGCCCACGACCGGCGCGGCGGCTGGAATATTCGGGATGTTAGCGCTTTACAACTGGCTGGGAGGAGTAGGAGACGCCGAAATTCTGGCCCGCATGATGCCAGGACTGCTTGGGATGCTGGCGATGCTCATGGTCAGCCGATATCGCTATGCCCACCTCGAACCTCGCAAGCTTCCATCCCATGCCATTGTTCTTTTCGGCCTCGCCGCGCCCGCGATCGTCATCGGCATGATATGGAATTACGGAATTACCTCAGCCGTCGTCGCCTGGACATATGTCTTCAGCGGGATCGGACTTACGGTCGGGCGCAAGGTTCAGGCCCGATATCTCCTGCGGACGGGGTGAACCTCGGCTATTACAATTTTGGAAGAGTCCGGACTTGCGCCGGAGCCAGCGCTAATTTACGGGTTTCAACTCCCAATCCAACCTGCTCGTTTCCCCGGCTTTCAGGTCAATCTCTATCGTCTTCCCTCCGTATCTGACCTTCGCCGGGTTGCCTAGGATTGAGCGGATGGCTGCCTCCGTCAGTTTCCCACCCCGCCATTTCAGAGAAATCTCGAATCCGCCCCTCGCGCGCAATCCTGATACGGAGCCTTCCGGCCACGCATCCGGCAGGGCGGGCAACAGGCTCAGTTCCCCGCCGTGGCTCTGGAGAAGCAGCTCCGTGATGCCCGCCGTCGCGCCAAAGTTGCCGTCAATCTGGAATGGGGGGTGTGCGTCGAACAGGTTGGGATACACGCCGCCTCCATCATACTTTGTCTTATCGCTACCGGTAAGCGTCAGCAGGTTGCCGAGCATCTTATGCGCGTGATTGCCGTCCTGCAGGCGCGCCCAAAAGTTGATCTTCCACGCCATTGACCATCCCGTGCCGCCGTCGCCCCGGAACAGGAGGGACTGCTTCGCCGCCTGGAAAAGTTCGGGGGTTCCGCGCGGCGTGATCTCTTCGCCGGGATGCAGCCCCCAGAGATGCGAGACGTGCCGGTGCCGTTCCAGCGGGTTGTCCTTGTCCTCAAGCCATTCCTGAAGCTGGCCGTAGCGTCCGATCTGGTTTGGCGCGATGCGGCGCTTCATGTCTGCCAGTTGCGCGCGGAACTCATCGTCAACGCCGAGAATCTCCCCGGCGCGGATCACATGGCTGAAGAGATCGCGGATGATCTGGTGGTCCATCGTCGGCCCCATGACCAGTCCGCCAAGCTCCGGCGAATTCGACGGGCCGGAGATCAGCCAGCCTGTCTTCGGATCCGGGACCAGCGCGTCAACGAAGAACTGCGCCGCGCCCTTCATGATGGGGTATGCCCTTTCGCGCAGGAACTTCTCATCGCCGCCGAACTCGTATCGCCACCAGAAGTTCTGGCAGAGCCACGCCCCTCCCGTCGGCCAGATGCCGTGGTTGGAGTGGTTGATCGGGGCGGTCCCGCGCCAGAGGTCGGTATTATGATGCAATACCCATCCCCGCGCTCCGTAGTGCCGCTCCGCCGTGACGGCCCCGGTCTTCGCGCAGTCCTCCAGCATGTCGAACAGGGGCAGGACACATTCAGCGAGGTTCGTCGTCTCAGCCGGCCAGTAGTTCATCTCCGTGTTGATGTTCACCGTCCACTTGCTGTCCCACGGCGGATTATTACGGTCGTTCCATATGCCCTGCAGATTGGCGGGCTGCGAGCCGGCGCGGCTTGACGCGATCAGCAGATATCGCCCGTATTGGAACACCAGCGCCGCAAGCGCGGGGTCCTTCCCTTCCGCAAACTTCATGATGCGCTCGTCAGTGTCCAGCGCGGAATTTTCGCTTTTCCCCAAGTTTATCTTCATGCGGCGGAAAAGTGAACGATGATCCGTCACGTGCTCTTCGCGGATTTGTTCGTACGACTTCCCGCTGACCGCGGCGATGACCTTGTCGTTGCGTTCAAATGGATTTGCGGTGACGTCTTCATAGTTCCTGTAGTTCGTAGCTGCGGACAGGATCAGCGTTGCGGAATCGGCTCCGGCCACCGCGATTTCATTCTCACCTGCCTTTACGCTTCCCTTCCAGGCCCTCACAATCAGGCGCGTCTCGAAGCGTATAGCCCCCCCCTTCACCCCGCCGCTCATCGAGAGCGCGGAAATCGCAGGCGCAACCTCCGAGACTTTTACGACTACTCCCTCGTGCGCGCATGATGTCCCGACCGAGAACGCAACCTTGCCGGGCTTGTCGGATGTGATGCGGCAGACGATGACCTGAGCGGGAAAGCTTGCGAAAACCTCGCGGGTGAAGGTTGCCCCGCCGGATTCGAAAACTACGCGCGATATCGCCGCGTCAAGGTCCAGCGTTCGGCGATAGTTCTTCGCCGATCCCGGATCAATCCCATCGAATCGGATGTTCAGGTCGCCGAGCGCCTGATATGCCTTCTGTCCGATGGGAACGCTCATGAACTCGCGCATAGCAAGGTCTTCGGCCTGTTTCTGCTTCCCGGCGAAGAGGAGGGAGCGAATTTCCGGCAGGGACTTTTTCGCGCCTTCTCGGGCGTAGCCGTGCGGTCCCCCGGTCCAGACTGTGTCCTCGTTGAACTGGATGCGCTCTTCCGCGATTCCCCCGAAGACCATCGCGCCGAGACGTCCGTTGCCGACGGGCAGGGCTTCAACCCAGTTTCGCGCCGGCCGCGAATACGTCAGAAGCAGATCGCAGTTTCCCATGTCATCCTCCTTGGCTGAAAGCCTCGCGCAGACAAGCGACGAGACGACCATCGCGCAGATTGCGGATTGGACCATCGTTTTCATTTACGCTCCTTGAAGTTTCCCAGGCGCGATTTTCGCGCTACTCCTCCCATTCGACCTTTATCGCGCCCGGTTGTATCCGCCGCCAATGCTCCTCGGCGAACTTCGCATCGGGTGCGCCGGGTTGGAAGCCGTAACTCATCTTAACGTTCTCATGCTTGTCCGTGACCAGGCCGATGCCGCCCCACGCGCCGGAATCCCAGTAGGCGATCTCGGCGAAATCCGAAATCGCGACAAGGGAATGCGCGTGGTTGTCATCGTAGACGGCAGCCCATTTCGGATTCCTGCACATGGCGTAGACGCCTTCCGCGTCGCCCTTGCCATCAACGACGGCCTTGAACCCACCGCTGTCCTCGTAATTGCCGCCGAGTTTGTAGAACGCGCGGCTGTAGATTGCCGGCCAGGGTTTGTTGAGCGATACGGTCAGATCAAAGCGGCGCGGGTAGAAGTCATAGGTCTTCTCATAAACCACGCCGGCCTGAAGCGCCTTCTTTACGCGGATAGTCGTTCTGACGGGGCCGGAGCGTAATACTTTGAACTCCTGAACCTCCCCCGGTTCGCTGGTCCAGCCGGTGTCGCGGGAGGAGAAGACGAGTTGCCCGATGAATGCTTCATACGGGAGAATTGTAATGTCCGGCTCCCAAACCATCAGGTCAACAGGCGTTCCGTTCTCGAATCGCAGGCGATATGTTTTGGCGTCAATCCGCTTATTGTCGGCATGCCATATATTACCCGGCTGACTCATCAGAATGCCCCCATCTCCTTTGTCATTCCAAAGAATCTTCACTCGCGCCTGATTGCCGACAACCGCATTTTCCGGGATTAACAGGCATAATTCCCCGCCGCCGTTTTCAAGAGGATCATATTGGGCTGGGATTCGCGTTATGGTTCCCTTATTATCAAATTCTGCCCTGACGGAGGCAGGCTCGGCATTGCCCAGGTCCATCATCGCGGCAACCGCCTCATTCTGCAATGACGCTTCTGCGGTGGTGATTTTCAACCATTTTGATTTATTGATCGCATCGCTGTTCGGATGCACGGTTATTCGATCGGATGACTTGTTGTCCGCCTCGCAAATTTCACGGATACGATCTTCATGGTCTATCGCCAGGATAATCGCGTGTTCGCCGTCAATCCGGGAGGTGTCAATCTCGAACTCAAGCGCTGTTGTCTGCTGCGCTTTCACGTTTATTACTGCGGATGCAAGCCTGCGGTCAGGATCAACACTGTCGGCATATAACGCCACCTCGACATTATCTGCGTCGGCAAAGCCATTGTTCAGTATGTCGGCATGAACGCGAATCTTTTCGCCTTGCGTGGCGGAATTGGCCATTTCCAGTGACTTGTCAGACTCCTGAAGGTTGGGCAATGCCGTCTCAGAACGGCAGATGAATTCGTAGTTGCCAAGGAGAACGCCGGTTGATGTTAATGCCGGTTTGCCTTCCACCGAGCTTGCATGGAGCATCGCCTCGTGTATGCGACGGCCCGTTTCATCAAGTTTATAAAGGCGGGTGGTTGCAATGTCCCAGCCCCGGGTGATTGCCTCAAGGTCCACGCTGACAGGATGAACTATCGGAAAGATGTCTTCATGACCATCTTTGAATCCTGCCGCAGGCTTATCGCTGATGCGCATGCGTATGGTGTTCTGACCTGACGCCTGTAATTCAATTGCCTCTCCGTCATCGTCGGCATAAGAATAGCCTTCCATGCGAATGTTCGTTACGATCCGTCCGTCTTCCACCAGGCATGACTGGCTGATCTTCGTCCCCTCAACCATGAAACCGTTTGGCGATACCAGCAATTTGCGACCTCTGAACTCGACATACAAGGGGCTATCCCCGAAATTGACAATCGCCTCCGTTCCATCAGAAAAAACCGTCCTCTGAAGCGCGTGATCTTCGCTCAGGAATTCGTGGCTGACCATCTCCGCGCCTGCAATCGCTTCGTGCAGCTTGCAGGTATTCCTGTAGCTTGTCAGGAAGGTATCGCGATTCTTCTTCCACGCGCCCTGGGAGTCGGCCCACATCATCGGAATCGTGCCATAGAGGATGTTGTAGGCATTCTTCTTGGCAGTAATCTCCGGCGCCGCGTCGAGCAGGAAGTCGTTGGAGTCGCCCCAGTACCACGTCGAGACGATGCAGTCGTGGAAGACGAGTTCCCAGAGTGGAACGCGCCACTCGTGACCGATGCCCCATTTCTCATATTCCGACCACTTCGGCAGTTTCCCGCCCCACGGGTCCGTGAACTCCTCGTCCTTCGTCTTCGGGTGAAGCAGGTGCCCGGCGGGCCATGAGAACTGGTAGCTGCTCATCATGCCCTCGATGTAGTCCAGATGCGGCACGCACCACCAGATTCCATGCTCCCCCCCCGTCACCAGTCCGTTCGCTCTGACATATGCCAGCAATTCCTCACCGCAACGCCTTTTCTCGCCCTTTGTCAGCGGATGATTCGGATCGTAACACTCGTAAATACCCTCCGCCGTCGTCACGTCAATGAAGCGCCCGAGGAAGGGATACTCCGCGAGAACCTTCGGAATGACCTTCTGCGCGGCGGGAACCCAGAGCGCGGGGCATCGCTTCATGTATTGCGTTTGCTTGTCCCATGTCAGCCAGGCCGTAATGCGCTTGCCGTCGCTCATCATCGCGGCGTGGTCAGGCAGGATGCCGTGGGTTGAGTCAATGCCGTCCTCCTTCTCGACGGGCAGGATGTCCGTGTAGTTGTCGTATTCGCTTGTAATATAGCCCAGAGCGTTGATTTCGGCGGTTTCCTTCGGGGTCGTCCGGCCCTGGATGAGCATTTTCTCAACGCCGGCGGCTTTCGCTTCCCGCGCGAAACTCAGACTGGCGTCGCCCCAGACGTCCGGCGCGCCGAAGAGCCGCGCGATGTTTGGGTTCCGCTTGAGCTTTTCGCTGAACGGAACGATAAGTCCCTGCTCCTTCGCGTATGCGCGATATGCCTTCGCCGCCGCGACGTAGCCGCCCCTGTCGTAGAAGCGATAAATCACGCTCCTGGGATAGGCGAACCTGCCCTTGCTGGGCGTCCAGTGCAGTTGGGGCGCGACAAGGCTCCCCCCCCACATCTTTTTCCTTGGATTACAGCGAAGCGCCGCGTCGTCGCTGGTCTCGATTATCAGGCAATAGCCGATTCCGCTTTCAAGGTCGCACATCCCGACCCACGGCATGTCCAGCCGCCCGCCGTCAAGCCACGTCCGTGGGAACGGATCGAGGTCCGCCGGATAGATGTGCCCGTTGCAATAGTCGGCAACCGCAAGAACGGGCCTGCGCGAATCGAGATATAACGGCGTCAGAAAATCAAAGCTTCCAATCTCAGCCTGCAAATCGGGCAATGTCGTCTCGATCTGAAGGTCCGCGCCGTCATCGGGCATGCTGAACGAGAGAGTGGCGGTGATTGTCTTTCCGCCTTGCGTGTTAAAGTCGGTTTCAAATTGGATACCCTTTCCACCGTTGGGAAGGCGGCGGACGTTGCGGAATCCGGCATCGGCTCCGGTATTCACATGTTCGGGAATGTTTCCATCTTCGCCAGCCAGTTTTGCCATCGCGAAGGTGTCTGGGCTTGAGTGAACCCAGGTTGTCGGGAAGTAGAGTTGTCCCTCGCGCCCGGTTCCGGCGTCGGCATCGTTGATTCCGAGAGCGAATCTGAAGCCCCCTCCCGGTTGCGGCCTGAATCCCGCTTTCAGGGATTTCCAGGGCAGAGCGGCTTCAACGCGATAGCTGCCGGCTTCCCGCGCGACGGCGACGCGGACGCCTTTGACCCGGCCTTCCGCATCGCGGACCTGAGGCTCGGTTTCATTCAGGCTGATGCCGAACTGCCTTCCCTCGATCCAGAACTCTATCGAATCGCGCTCCCACCACCTGTCCTGATACGCGGCTCCGGGATTCGCAACGTCATCACGCGCATTCACGGCGAGATATAGATTTTCCGCATCCCACATCAGCGTTGCGTCAGCGGAGCAATCGCCGTTGTTGCTCACGTTCTTGGCGTCTGCGGTCATCATGTGATTCAGTTCAAGCGTCGCCTCTCCGGGCCAGTCGCCGAGGTCGCCGTTGATTTCCGGAGCTTTTACGGTCTTGCGGAAGGAGAGCGCCCGCGTTACGGGAATCTCGTTCATCTGCCGCCAAAGGTAGCCGCATCGCTTATCGAGGACGGAGAGTCTGCCGTCCGCCGGCGAGACCGTTGCCATCAGCGACGCATTTTCAATGATCCACTCGCTTTCGGTGTCTCTCACTGAGGTTGCAGGCGTGGCGCACCCGCCGACGATTGACGCAAGCGCCATAAAAATGGCGACGATGAAATATCCAGCTAAGGCATTACGACGTGCCGATGCGGTTTCGCCGATTTGCGCCATGTGATTCCCCTTTCGATTCCGAACAACACCGCGCGATAACTTACGCGCCGGCGCGCCCGGAAGCAACAGATGCCCGATAATAATGCCGCCTGCGCGCATCCACGAGATTCCGGAGTGATGGCGGTCTGTCTGCATGTGTTGATTTTAAAGCGTGAACGTATTTCAGCTTGCGCCGTCGAAAACAAGCCGAAGGAGGTTGACAGTACGTCATGTCACCGTGACAATGAAATCGGATGGAACGAATATGGTATTTGGGAATTGATGTTCGAGGATTCAAATCAGGTCGAAAACCGTCGGAAGCAGAAATGAAACGCGCAACACTCATGCGACTCCTTCTGATCGTAATGTTGGCATCCTTTGGAACGACCGCCCTTGCCGCGCAGTTGAGCGTCGGCATGGCCGAACGTGACATCACCCCGGATTGGCAGAACAGCAAGGTCTGGATGGCGGGCTACGGCAGGAACAGGCCCGCCGAAGGTTTGCGCGATCCTATAAGCGCCAGGGCGACCGTGCTGTCGGACGGCAAACAGAAGGTCGCGCTCTTGTCGCTTGACGTCATCGGGCTTTTCTTCGACGAAGCGATGGAAATACGGTCTCAACTGAAGGACTTCGACTACGTCCTCGTGCATGCCACGCACAACCACGCTGGGCCGGATACGATGGGACTTTCGGGTCCGGACGAGGCGCATTCGGGCCAGGACCTGGAGTATATGGCGCGACTGAGGGCGGAGGCGGCGCAGGCCGTCAGGGACGCCGAAAAAGCCCTTCAGCCCTGCGAGCAGGCGTGGCTGGGGCAGGCAGACGTTTCCAATCTGACCGACGACGACCGCATCCCCATAGTCATCGAGGGCAAGATGCGGGTATTGGCTTTCAAGTCCGCCAGGGGGGAGATGATCGGAATGCTGGTCTTCTGGACGAATCATCCCGAGTCCCTCGGCCCCAGGAATCATAGAATTTCAGCAGACTACGTTGGCGATCTGCTGGGCAAACTGAAGGAGACTCACAAGTGCCCGGCAAGTTTCTTCAATGGAACGCTGGGGGGGATGATGAGTCCCGGCGGCGAAATCAAGGAGCCGCCGGATGATACAAAGGAGCAATTGAAGAAATCCGAGTGGTGCAAGGCCGTCGGGCTGGAGGCGGCCCGGCGCGCAGAGGAGGCGTTAGGTCGTTCCAAGCCGGTCAGCCTGACGCCTTTCACGATCAAGCAGAAGAGAATCGCGCTGGAGGTAGGAAACAAAAGGTTCGCCGCCGCGGCAGCAGCCGGCCTGATCAAACGCAGGATGTGGATCGCCGAACAAACCGACGTGAAAGCGGAGATAAAGGCGGGAACTCCGTGCATGGAAACCGAGGTGTCCCGCCTGATCTTCGGCGATCTGGAACTGATCAACGTCCCCGGAGAAATGTATCCCGAACTGGCGATCGGCGGAATGCAGAACCCAGTTCTACCGGAGGCCGACTTCCCCAACGCCATCCCAGAAAAACCAATATTTGCCAATCCGTCGCCCCGGACTCGCATCGTCGTGGGGCTGGCCAACGACGAAGTGGGTTATATCATCCCCAAGTGCCAGTGGGACGCCCAGCCGCCGTTCTGCTATGGCATTATGAAGGGCCAGTATGGCGAGGAAAACAGCATCGGCCCGAACTGCGCAAAACAGATTCTTCAGGCGATTCATTCCCTGGCCGATCCGGTCAGATCTCCGATGCTCGTCCGCCTTTCGCGGGAGTTTCTGGAAGGCTTGTCGCGCCAGCGGGCGGAATACGAGCGAACGCGCAAGCAGATTTCCACTCCGTTCCCTACGACCCGCGCGATTGTGCATATTCATTCCTCTGTTTCCCACGACAGCCGTGGAACCTACGAAGAAATCACTGAAGCCGCCAACAAACTTGGCATCAAAGCCCTCTGCTTCACCGAACACACGCGCCCGAACGGGGAGCATTGGAACATGCAGAAGCGCGGCATGTTCAACGGCGTTCTCCTGATGCCGGGCGTTGAGGGCGGCGGCGGGGGTTGCCTGCAGTTGGCCCATCCCCTTGAATCGAATGAGATTATTAAAGGCCTGTTCGCCAAGCACACCGAGGGCCATACGTTCAAGTCCATCATGGCGACGAAGGCCGACGGGATGGAAATCTACAACACGCATTCCGACATGCTGGATCACGACCTGGTTGCGCTCATGGCGGCTCAGAGCGATCCGGCCACACTGATGCCCCTGCTATCGGGCGTGAAGGACTTCCCGCAGGAAACCTTCGCCGTCGTTGACGATTACCCCGCCGGCCAGATCATGCTGTGGGACGCGCTCAACCGGGCGCGCAGCGCCGTCTTTCCCGGAGTCGGGGCGTCCGACTCGCACTGCAACGTCGGACTGAAACTCGAGGACGACGGCAAAGGCGGGATCGTAATCCATGACACACTTGGACACCTCGTCAAAGAGATTCCGTCCTCTCCGACCACGAAGCTGATTAAGGAAACGTTCGGTCTGGACAAGGGACCGTTCGTCGCGCAGATAGACCCGTATATTGTGAGTTTCAACAACGTGATGAACCATGTCTGTCTTGGTGAAATCACGCAGGACGCGCTGATTCAGGCCTTGAAGGCGGGGCGTTGCTACGTAGGCATGGACTGGATCTGCCCCACCGACGGCGCGGGCTTCTGGTGCGAGACCGGCGACGACGGGAAGTTCACATTCGGCCAGACCGTGGAATTCCGGCCGGGCATGGTCCTCAAGGCACGGTTGCCGCTGCCGTGTTTTATACGGATCATTCGCGACGGATCAATTCAATGGATGGAGAATGCCGACGCGGTTGACCTTCCGGTCACGCTACCCGGCAAGTACAGGTTGGAGGCGTTTCTCCAGGCTTGCGGGGACTGGTATCCATGGATTATTACCAATCCAATATCAGTAACCTCAGCTTCCCGGAAGTAGGCAACTGAAATCCGCCCGTCATCGGCATGTCTCAGGTAACTGCGTAAATGACGGACATTAATCAGGATTTCATATCTGTCTTGAGAACGACATCGCCCCGCTGGGGACGTATTCCACGCGCAGGGGATGGAGCCGTTTCGCCAGGACTTCGGCCTGAGCCTTGATGCCGGGGATTTCGCTGACGCTGTGCAGGCTCTCGATGACGGGCAGACCCATCTCGAGACACGCGATCACGATGAATTCGCTCATTTCTCCGATTATCACCGCCTCCGCCCCCATCTCCATGGCCGCCTGCGGCATGTGGCACTGGTTCTCCCCGAATCCGCCAATCAGAAAGGCAAACCGTCGTATCTGCTTCCCCGCGTCCCCAAATATCCGGCATCCGGCAAAGCCGAGTCCGCGCTCCACAATCCGTTTCAACTCCTCGACGTAGACCGGACGGGCAAGTTCCTGAACGGAGAAGAATCTCTGCCGTCCGATCTCTTTCGCTTCCGCAAGGCGCAGCGCGGCAACGGCGCTGTCGGCGATCCCGATGTTTCTCAAACCGTCCCAGTTCGAGTGGCTTCGATATACGACCGCCCCGCCCGCAGCCAAGCCTTCACGCCGGACCCGGTTCGAGAATATGCGCTCCTCGGTCGGGCCGTCGTACCATGGACTGGTCTGGGCCGGAAGCCAGAGCGCCTCGTGGCAGATGATCATATTCAGCCCGCGCTCTGCGCAGTATCGCAGGCTCTGTGAATGAACGCACCACATACACCCCAGCCCAGCGACGACCGCGTCTGGATTGCCGTGGATGAATCCCAACTGGTCGCCGGCAAGACCCGCGCTCATCGGGGCGATCTCTTCGAATGCCTGCGCAACTTCTCTGGCTGTGGCCATCTGCGTCTCCGCAATTGAGAATCCAGTTAATACAATGCGATACCCAAATCCCGCTTATTGTCAGCGGGACACGAGCATCGAATTGAACCATTCTGCGGTTTCCTCAACGTCCTCTCGTATGGTCGGCCAGCCGTGTTCGGCGCCCGGCTTCTCGATCAGTTGGACGGAATTGCCCGCGTTGCGCAAGGCGTTCGCCAGCAGTTCCGACTGCCGGAAGGGCACCAGGCTGTCGGCTCCGCCGTGAACGAGCCGGAAAGGTGGCAAACCGGGCTTGACATGGCAGACCGGCGAGATGGCCCTCAGAGCCTCGTCCATCTGCTGTTGGTCTGGTTCGGGCGGTTTGTTCCGGAACGACAGGGAGCCTTTTGCGAGTTTCACGACATCGCTTTCGGGACTCCAGTTAAGGAAATCCGTCGGCGGGCAGAACGCGGCGACCGCTTGAACCACAGTATCATGCCTCAGAAGCGGATCCGCCGCTCCGGGGTCCCCCTGCTCAACCCGCGCGGCCGCAAGGCAGGCCAGATGCCCCCCCGCCGATACCCCGAACAAGCCGATCCGGTCCGGGGCGATTCCGTATTCTCCAGCGCGATCTTTCACGTACCGGATTCCCGCGCGAACGTTGTCGAGCATCTCAATGGCCGTGAAGACCGGCACGGAACCGGGACGCGCGGCGAACACCGTGTATCCCCGGCTGCAGAACGCGTCAAAGGTTCCCAGATTGCGGTAGTTTTCCACCATGGCGCGGTCGGAGTTCCATCCGCCGCTGGTGACGCAGATTATTCCCAGCCCACGCGCGGGACCGCCGGTTTGGGCCGGGGAGAAGACATCCATCACCAGCCCAGCGCCGCCCGCTTCCCCGTAGACCACGTTCCGTGTCTCGCGATAAATCGTTTCGCTTCGTGAAACAACCGACATCTTTGTTATCCAACTGGTTTAGGCATTAATCCTCATTTAGGAAAGCGATCATATTCACTCCCGCTCTTCGACCGCCCATTCCAGAATCCCGCCTGAAAATCCGGGCTTTAGTCGGACCTCGATCCGCAGTCCGGTCGTCTCAACCTCCTTGAACTTCACCTCGTTTAATGCGTCCGTCCGACAGCCGTATTCGGACGCGTTCTCGACGGGTTTCCACTCCGCGCCGTCAAGCCAAAGAACGCGCCACGCCTCGGGAACTCGGCACTGGCCTTTGCCTGTGTCGTCGAACCAATAGACCTTGCAGCCGGTGACGCGTTTCGCCTTTGGCCATGCGTATTGCGCCCATTCCGCTGTTCCCAAGTGATCCCACCACGTGAAACGCGCCACTCCCTGGTCCCCGGAACTCTTCGGCAGAATACCGTCATTGAGGGCAAGAACGGTGTCGCCCGGATTGACGTGGGAGGCCGACGGCGCACATCCCCGTGGATCCCATGCCTCCCCTCTGGCGCCCTGACCGGCGACTCTTGGAAACGCGGAAATTCGCAATCTCGCGCAGCCCATCGGAATCAATGTAACGTCCTCTTCCGGCTCGTTGGAAATGACCGGACTTTTCCCGATTGCGCCGACCAACCCATTGGCTTCAAGTTGCCACTCCGGTATCTTCCGTCCTTTCGCTTTTAGAGTTATCGGCGCGTCATCCGGCGTGAAGGGCTGCGCCGCGAGTGGTTTTCCGGACGGTTGCGTCGTGAAGGATTTCGCTGGGTCTGCCGGGTCAAGCACAAGTCCGTAGTTCCACGCGCTTGCAGGGAAAACCTCATATCCCGGCCACTTTTCGGAATCGCCGTATTTCGTCCAGCGTTCGGCGATCTTCAATGAAAACGTCAGCGGCCCTCGATCAACGGAGATGGAGCCGTCATTCCTCTCCCAAACCCTCACGCTGATATTCATGGGAAGATCAAGACGAATCTGATCACCGGATTTCCATTCCCTTTCAATCGTCGCCCATTGTCCCGCAATCGCCTTGCCGTCAACCTGCTTCCCGGCAAGTGAAACCTTTGCCTCCGCGCACCATTTTGGTATTCGCAAAACGAGCGGGAAACGGACCGCCTTTGCGCACGTGATCGTGAATTCGACGCTATCTCCGAACGGGTATTCGGTCTTCTCAGTGATCGTCACTTCGGTTCCGTCCCCTACCTTTGCCTTGACCTCGCACGGAGCATAGAGAACTGCTGCAAGCCCGTTGCCGCGCGCCGCCATCCAGAGATTTTCCGAAAAGTAAGGCCACCCGAATGCTACGTTGTGCTGGCAGCAGCGATAATCATGCGGATTGAAGGACAACATATCGCCGCCATTCTGTAACAGCGGAGCCTTGCTTGCGCGGTCAAGCTGGACCATATTTGGCGCGGTCAGGTAATGAAGTCCCTTCAGATCGGGGGTCATGGAAGCGGGCAGCGAATTGAAGGCGACGTCCTCGCAGACATCCGCCCAGAAGGCGTCCCCGCTGATTCTCGTAAGGATTTGAGAACTGAACATCAACTCGGCCATGGAACATGTCTCGGCGGCTTGTCGCGGGCCGGAGTATCCCTCTCGGCAGTTCTCATCCGCGCCGAACATCCCGCCGGGAACCTGGCCGTATTTGTCCATGACAATGCGAAAATTCCTGTATGCCGCGTCAAGGTAGCGGCGGTCTCCGCAGACCTGGAAGTACTGCCCCGGTTCGCGGAAGCATTGGCAGATGTTGACCCCGTGCCACGTCGGAAATGTCGCCTTCCAGTCGGCTGAACAATCGTGATTCACTCGCGCAAGGTCAATGAGCCATTCCTCGCCGGTCTGATTATAGAGCCAGAGAATGCTATCCAGGTTGTCGCCGGCTCGCCATTTCTGCCAACTGCCGTGCAGGAAGCTCTCCAGTGGTAGCCTGGACTGCCAGCGGAAGTAGTTTAACATGAACGGCACAACGCGCTTGTCGTCGGTGGCTTCGTAGTGCGACCTAAGGGCGCAAAGCATGATCATATTCGGCCAGAGGTCGCATTTCTTCTTGTTCTCAACAGGTCCAAAATAGCCGTCCGCATCTTGGCTCGAAAGGACTCCGTCAATCCACTTATTCGATTCTACGATAATCCGATTATTATTCAGAATATGACCAAGAGGCAGATAACCTTTGAGCCAGTAGGGGAGTTCCTCCCAGCCGAATGCTCCGGCTCCATCTTTACTGACCCATGCGCTGCCCTCGAATCGGCACCACTGGCTGATCTCGGTCAGATGCCCTGTGAAACCATCGGCCTCTAATTCAAGTTGCTTGCGCAGCCATCCAGCCGGGTGTACGCAGCCCAGAGGAAGCTTAGCGAAATGAGTTTCGAAAAGCGGTTTCCTGCCCATTGAGTTAAAGGCGTTCCCGCCGCTCTGGGGCGGTGTCTGTGACGATTTCATTATCGTATCCTCCTGCGCGTAGATCATCGAGGCCAGCATCATTGCCAGGAAAAACGTCAGTCCATCGCCAGCCGGTATTCGCCCAGTGAAAGAATTCTTCATTGAAGCATTCTTCATTTGCCAAGAAACAATATACGAATGACAACAATAAATCATAATATGAACCATGTACATCATTTGATCCCCGGCGAATGCCTCATAATGATCTGCTCCATAATCCTGAGATCATCGTTCGAAAGCGCGGCATCCCCGCCGCCTGCATTCTCAATCACCTGTTCCGGTGTTCGCGCACCTACCAGCGCATGGGTCAACCCCGGTTGAGCAACCGTCCATGCAATGGCAAGCTGTCCCAGTGTCAATTCGTATTTCTTTGTGACAGGCTGAAATTCCGACAGCATGTCAGAAATCTTCTTGCGATTATCCTGTGTGAATTTCGGGCGAGTGTTGCGCTGATCGCCCTCGTTGAACTTCCGGTCGGGTCCAATCTTGCCGGTCAGAAGTCCCTGCTCAAGCGGGGAATATGCGAGTGCCGCAATGCCATGGCTGCGGCAATACGGCAGAATTTCGGCCTCTAGCTTCCGATCCAGCATGCTGTATCGCTCCTGCACGTTGTCCACCGGACCGACACTGCAATACTTCTCCAGATGGGCAATCGTCACATTGCTGACCCCGATGGCGCGAATCTTGCCCTGCGCCTTAAGTTTCATCAGTCCTGCCATCGTCTCCTCAACCGGCGTCGTGGTTTCCTGCCAGTGCGTCTGAAGAAGGTCTATTCGATCCGTTTTCAGACGTCTGAGACTTTGCTCGACCTCATAGGCTATGGAATCCGGATGCAGGTACTTATAAACATTGTGACCCTCTGCGTCAAAAAAGTGATTGCCTTTCGCCACATGCCAGCAAAGACCGCACTTTGTCGCAAGAACAACCTTTTCACGTCGTCCGGCGATGGCGCGGCCGATTACTTCCTCAGACCTTCCGAAACCGTAGGCTGGAGCGGTATCAATCAGGTTCATTCCAATGTCAATGGCTTTCTGAATAGCATTGACCGTCGCCCCGTCATCGCTTCCCCCCCACATCCAGCCCCCGATGGCCCATGCCCCGAAACCAACGACCGAGGCCTCGATCCCTGACTGTCCAAGCGGTCTGTATCTCATCAATCATTCCTCCTGATGCGGCCCAAATAGCCGAGATTTCAAAGATGCGTTCTGCAAGGGGCGCTTTACAGCGCGCAATCCTAACGCTGCTCAGTTCCGGCGACAAAAACCGCATGAAGCTGAAACTTGGTGCCGGCGCTTTCCGGCGCCTTGCGATCCGTCAACTCGATTATGAGGCGATGTTTACCGTAGGGAAGGTCACGCGCCACCATTGCCCAATGCGAGTAGCCGCCCCAATCTGCCTCGAACCATGCGTTAAGATCAACCGGGGGATCGTCGTCCACCCGCGCTATCGCGATGCCCATCGGGCCTTTGATTCGATGATAGGCGACGCTGACGGCCGTCCCCTCGATCTCGAATTCCAGCCTGCTTCCAAGTTTTTCGGCATTCAGGCATTTCCCGAACGGCCATGCGTCGCCGGACGACCACCCCTCATTGACAATCGGTTTCAGGTTCTCTCCGGCAAACATGCCTGCGCGTTCGAATACGTCGCTGATAAGCGGATGCGGCATCGCCGACGGTTTCGCAATCTGACCATCGGGAGGAAGGCCGGAGAGCGTCTTGCCAAGGATCTGAATAAGAAAGTCCGCGCAATACCTGTGTCCCCTGTCGTTGGGATGAACCTCGTCGGCCTCAACGTCCTCCCACTTCATCCGGCCGGCCTCGATTTCAGGCCAGACTCCATCGCGGAAGCTCGCCATGGGAAGCCCGTAATGGAAGCCGATTTTCGTCTGCCACTCCTGAGCGTTTACGCCATTCCTGTGCATCGTGAACAGGAGCATTGCGGCCGGCTGGCCGGTCTGCCTGAGGACCTGCCGGATCAGCCCTTCGAACGTCTCGGCGTGGTTTCGGTCATTGCCGTCATTGACCCCGAATTCCACCATGACCAGGTCCGGCTTGTGGCGGAGCAGGTCGTTCATGACGCGGTGGGCGCCGATCGTTGATCCAGTTGCGCCTATGCCGGCGTTAATGAACGCGAATTCGGTCTTTGGGAAGGTCTTGCAGAGCCATGCGTGGACGCTCTCGCCCCAGCGCTTCTCCGGCGTTGACGCGCATGCCCCGGCTGTGATTGAGCCGCCTATGACCCCGACAGTCAGCTTCTCCCCGCGCCGCGCCCTGCACAGGAAGGTCTCAAGACGCGCGTTCGTCCCCATGCTTACAAGGGAACGTTTGAAAATTATCGCTTCATCCGATGCCGTTTGTTCCACTTTGTCTTCTCCGAATGCCCTGCATGACATCGCCATGCAGACAAGCAGCCATGCAGCCGTTCCACCAGTCATTTTCATTTCACGGCCTCCTGCGTTCATCCCTTGTCAAAGCCGCCACTGTAGACGGAGACTATATCATAGAATTGCTGCCGGGCAATCTGACAGTTCCGCCGAATCGCCTTTTCGACCGCGCATTTCGACACTATAATTCACCTGCATTTACCGGCTCGTTTCCCAGACCCTGTCGGAATAATGAGGGTTCAGACTCACATGACGCCTGAATGCTTCGAAAAACCGGACGAAGGATATTCGCGCGCAAATACAACCGCCAATAATCCTGAAGCCGGAAGTCTGCTCTCGCCGCGCATCGCCAGGCTTAGAGAGATGACGTTGGCCGATCGTGAGGACTTCCAGATCTATCGCGCAATGCCGTTCTGGAGGGCGTTCCGCGACAACGCCGGTTGTCCCGGCAACCTGCGGCGCGCGCGGGCTATTGCCGCTGTTTATCGCTCATTCCCGGCGAAAATTCTTCGGGATGAAATGATTGTCGGCATCGGCGTCGGGGAAAAATACGGCGACTGGGGTTTCCCGGAATTCTGGGCGGGCGGGATTCAAAGCGCCGATTCCCGCCGGAAGCGCGTGAGGGAGTCCGGCCTTCCGGAGCCGTTCTGCTCGGAACTGGAGCAGATAGCCGGCGAGGTCGGCGACTCGTTCTGCGCCGCCCGGCATTTCCTCTCGGACGGTTCCCAGTTCGGCGACGGGCGCGCCCTTTACTGGGCCGGCGGCATGTACATCAACCACAGCGTCAACGGCTACGAAAAACTCCTGCGCCTCGGTTTCGAGGGCATCATCCGCGAGATTGACGACGCGATAGCAAGACATGAATACCGGGCCGACGACCCGTTGTCCGCAATCCGGCTAACGACGCTGCGCGGGTTTCGGGAGGTTGCTGAAGCGGCCGGCGCCATCGGCAACCGATACGCTGAAGAAGCGGAGAAACTGGCTGCAGTGTGTCCCGATTCCGAACACAAGACGCAGTTTCTCGAAATCGCCGAGGTCTGCCGAAACGTCCCGCTGAAGCCTGCCGCAAGCTTCCGGGAAGCCGTTCAGTCACTCTGGTTCGGACACCTTCTCAACTGCCTTGAGGACCACGTCAACGCCAACTCGATAGGCCGGATTGACCAGATTTTAGGTCCATACTACGAAGCCGACGTCGCCGCAGGCAGACTGACGCATGAGGAGGCGCTTGAGATTCTTGAAGCCCTCTGGCTCAAACTTTATCGAATATATGACGTCCAGCAGGCGACCATCGGCGGCCAGAATCCGGACGGCAGCGACGCAACCAATCCCGTCAGCTATCTCTGTCTTGAAGCGACGCAGCGTCTGAAAATCATCCGCTGTCTGTCCGTGCGATTTCACAAGAAAACACCGGAAAGTCTTTTCCGGCAGGCCATGGAGCTTGTCGCAGGCGGCGGAGGCGTCCCGTTCTTCTTTAACGATGACGCGATCATCCCGGCAGTCGTCAGCCGTGGCATCCCTCTGGATGAGGCCAGGGGCTATGCCGTGATCGGTTGCGTGGAGATCGTCATTCCCGGACGCTCCAACCCGCACGCCGTGAGCACATGGACGAACCTTGCCAAATGCCTTGAACTCGCCATTCGCGGCGGGCGCGACCGAGATGGTCGGCAGATCGGTCCAAAATGCAAATCGCTGTCCGAGGCCGCGTCCGCTGAGGAATTATACGAATCATTCGCTGCCCAGATGCGCTGGACGAACCGGAAGGCAATGGCCGCGTCGAACGCGGGGGAGCTTGCCCAGGAGCAATATCTCCAGATGCCGTTCCACTCGCTCCTGACGGAGGACTGCATCGCGCGCGGGCTTGACGTTGCGGCCGGCGGGGCGCGGTTCAATTACCACAGCGGCTGCGCGATCGGCATTCCGAACGTCGCGGACAGCCTTGCGGCGGTCGCCAAACTGGTCTTCGATGAAAAGAAACTGGCTGTCAGGGAATTGCTGCAGGCACTGGATTCTGATTTCGCCGACGCCGAGCAGCTTCGGATGATGCTCCTGCGCGATGCGCCAAAGTACGGCAACGACGACGACCTCCCGGACGCATGGGCCGCGCGCGCGAGCCGCGATTTCTGCGACGATCTGAAGGAAATCCGCACGCTGCGCGGCGGATGCTGCTTCGCGCACCTGTTCTCATTCGTAAGCCACCTCTCGTTCGGGTCGGAGACCGGGGCCTTGCCGGACGGACGGCGCGCCGGGACGCCGCTCGCATACAGCCTCTCGCCGCAGCAGGGCAATGATGAGGAGGGTTTGACGGCCCTCATGAACTCTCTGGCTAAGATCCCGCATCACCTTGCCGCCGGCAGCAGCTCGATCATCGTCGAGGTGATGCCCGAACTGATGCGTGGCGAGAACTTTGAGAAGACGGTGTCTGCCTTCCGCTGCGCGCTGGAGCGCGGCGTCGGCCAGTTGCAGATCAACGTAGTCTCCGCAGACACGCTGCGCGAAGCACAGTCCAAGCCCGAACTGCATCGGAACCTCGCTGTGCGCGTCTCCGGATTCAGCCAGCGTTTCGTGACGCTCGGCAGGGACATGCAGGACCATATCATCGCCCGGACAAAACACGGCGGCTGAGACCATGAACAAACTGATCCCCGCAGTCTTCCTGACCCCCGTTATTTTCATGACCTCCTGCTCCTCAAGTCCTGATCGCCTGAAGATGATGGGACCAACCTTCGATCAGACGAGCGGAAACTGGCGCGGGCTTGCGGTTTCCGGCTTTCCGTCGGACATCATGGGATCTGCGGATGATTCCGACTTCGAGATGAACGTCGAGGGAGGCAAATGGCCGCCCGCGCGGGAGTGGAAGGCCAAGCCCGTTGAGACAGGCGTTGAAAACGGTCACGCAAGTTACAGGCTGACGCGCTCCGCCGGGGACTGGGTTGTGACGGTCTCGTTCACCGTGATTGCGGAAAAAAACCTCGTTGGCAGGAGCGTGTCGGCCAGATGGAACGGGAAAACGCCCGTCAAGGTGAAGGGCGCGGTCATGCGCATTCCCGGCGTATCCCTCTGCGGCGCGGCGGATGCCGTCTGGAGTCTGCCGGGGAATTATCCATATTCCGAGAAAAAGCTGATTGAATCGGTTCCGGGGCGCTCCACGCGAGAACACGGATGGACCTGGTCCGACACGGGCGTCGCCGTCGTTCGTTCGGAGTCTCTCGGCATCGGCCTCGTCGCGGCGTACGAACTTGTTGACGACGGGGCGAATCCGTCCGTCGAGGAGCGCTCCGGTTGCGTCTCGATTGCGCATCGCTTTCACACGCTTGCGCTCCTGAATCCCGGAGACGAGGTCTCCGTCGGCGTCCAGTGGCTCAGGCTCGTCGAAGGCGGATCGAGGGAGATTCGTCTTGCGTCCGGCGAGCTTTCCGATTGCGTCAATCACGGTCCTCCGGCGGACCGCCCGGCGTGGCTGACCGGCGCTGTTCTTGAGGAACTGCATCCCTGGGGACGGCTGGAAACGTGGGGAGCCGGCGACCGCGGATCGCGCATGCCGGACATCGAGGTCCAGCTACCTTATCACAAAAGGCTGGGCGTTGACGGGGTCTGGCTCCTGCCGGTTTCAAACAAACCGCCGTGGGTGTATTTCCTGCCGAAATTCCGCAACCTTGACGAGCAGGTTACGACATCGGAGCAACTAAAATCCTTCGTGGCGGCCGGACATAAACTCGGCATCCGCACAATGTTCGACATCGTGACATACGGCGTCTGTCCGGACAGCCCTGAGACTCTGTCAATCCCGGATTCCGCATGGTGTCTTGACGAGTCGGGCAACCGTTGCAAGGTTTGGGGAAACACGGTGCTGGCCGCAGATTGCGCCGATCCCGACTGGCGGAAGGTCACGCTCTCGCGGGGCGAATGGTGGGTCGGGCAATTCGGGGCCGACGGCTTCCGCCTGGATTGCGCCGGTCTGGGCCAGGTTCCCAACTGGCGTCCCGGGACCGGGCGAAAGGCAAGCGCGGCGATGCTGGCGGGGGGCGTGGGGCAGAACGAGTTGCTTCGTTCCGCCATCCGCAAAATCAATTCCGATGCCGTTCTCCTGCCTGAGGGCGGGCACACGTGCATGTTCCGCTCAGGCGACCTGCTCTTCGATTACCCGTTCTACATGGTCTGCCGCGAGATCACGCGCCAGCCGGACACGGTCCTGTGGGTAAGGCGCGCGCGGGAATGGCTGTCGGCCCAGCAGCACACACACTCCCCGCTGCAACAGGCGTCGCTCGTCCGCTTCCTGGCTAATCATGACACGGTCGCCGCGCAGGACTTCTTCGGCGTCGGCCCGTCGCAGGCGCTTGTCGCATTGAACGCCCTCATCCCCGGCGTACTGCTCCTGCACCAGGAACAGGAAATCGGCTTTGCTGTGGAGCTTAGCGAGTGGCTGCGGCTCAGGCACATACTGCCGGAGCTTCGGGAGGGAACCTGCGACTACGAATGCGTCGAGTCGAGCGAGGGACGAGTTCTCGCCTTCCTGCGCTATACGGAAACGGATGCGTCCATTATCGCCGTCAACTTCGCGGCTGATGACGTTGATTGCCGAATTCGGGTGAAATGCGGCGCATGGGAATCATATAATTGCTGCAGGAACGCGCTGAACGGGCATGTCCTTTCACGGGGGGAATCAATCCGGATACCGGCTTACCGACCGGTAGTTATCCAATTGAGCCGACGCCCGATTGATTCTTCTCTCGCGGTATCGGACACTCGGAAAGCCGTCACGGGCGGCAAGACGCTCGTTCTGGAAGGAACAATCAAGGAACTCGGCAGCGGTATCACGAGGTATTCCTATGCCGCCGGTCCGGCCATGTCGTGGTTTGTCGAGACGTCCGAGGGGCTTCTGCATGACAAATTCTTTGACCGGCATCGCAAGACAAAGCCCGGCGAGACGCACGTTGACGCAACGCCTCCGCTGGCCCGATGCTGGAGGCCGATTGAGCATGGGCTTTGGAGCGGTCTCGATGCGGCGTCCATCGGCGTTGTCCTTCCGGACGGCCGCGCAAGGGAATTCCGGTTGAAGAATGTCACGGGCGCGACGCTGGCGAGAATCGAGGCGGCCCCGGATGGGTCGTCGGTTGAGATCATCGCAGCGGGGCGTTTTTCCGCCCCACCTTTCGAAATATCGGAATGGCCCGCGGCAGTGGAGCGCATGGCAGCCCTGCGACGCTCCCGCCCTGACATCGGCATCCCGGGCGTAGAGGTTGATCCGCTCTGGGTTAAGTTCGCCAATCAGCATTACTCCGTCGCATTCTCCCGGCGGCACGGCGGGACGATCCACGCGCTGTCCCGGCGCGACGGAGCGAGCTTTGTCGAATCCTCCGAGATTTACACGGACTTCGGACTGTACGAAACCGGGACACACGTCGCAACGGAATGGGAGACCAATCCGGGATACGGAGTCGAGCGCGAAGGCGAACGGACGGCGATCACCTTCACGGGATGTCTGAGACGCCCGGCGTGGAACGGCGTCCACGCGGGTGGATACGCAGACCCGCGCATCAAATACCGGATACGTTATCTGGTTGACTCCTCGCCGGTCATCCGCGTCGAGTTCGGCGTCATCCCGGTCACCGACCGCATGGACGTGAACGCGTTTCTCGCTTATCGCATTCCGTTCGTCGGCGTCAGGGAGTGGCAGTGCGACGGTGACGGCGCGACGGCAAGCGGCGCGCCCGGCCCGGCCCCCGGCAAAAGATTGTTCGAATGCGTCAACCTCAAAGATGCCGGTAGCGCTGAATTCCGGCTGGTCTGCGAGTCCGGCGCAGCGGTAATACGAGCATTCGCTGGAAGACCGGAGCCTCCACAGAATCCGTTCCTGCTCGATTCCGGACCGGGCGGGATTCAACTGTATTTCGCGATGCTCACGGGAAACCGGGCATCCCTGCCCGCAAACTCCGAAAGGCAGGCGTCATTCGAGATTGTCGTCAAATGACGGCCGCCCGGCCGCGGCCGATTGAAAGGAAACGCAGATGGCGCATCCAGTTCTTGCGATTGATGGCGGACCGAAGACCGTTACCGAGCCGATGAACGACTCGTGGCGGATCGTGACGGAACTTGAGCGGAGTCACGTGAACGCAGTCCTTGACGATCCGGGGCGGGCGTATGAGGAGCTTGACAAGTTCGAGGCCGAGTTCGCCGAATGCGTCGGCGCGCGCCACGCCGTCAGCATGTGCAACGGAACCGCCACCCTCCACTGCGCAATCTTCGCCGCCGGGGCGCGCAGGGGCGCGGAGGTCATCGTTCCGTCCGTCACCTGGCACGCCAGCATCTCACCCATACTGCATTGCGGCGCGACGCCGGTTTTCTGCGAGGCCGATCCGCGCACCTTCTGCGCCGATCCGGCGGACGTCCGCCGCCGCGTGACCGACCGCACCGCCGCAATCGTGGTCACGCACGTCTACGGCAATCCAGCGGACATGGATTCGTTCCGCGAGATCGTTGACGGCACGAAGATCAAACTCATCGAGGACGCCTCCCACGCCCACGGCGCGACATGGGACGGGAGGAAGGTCGGCGCAGTCGGCGACATCGGCTGTTTCAGCCTCCAGGCGTCGAAACCCGTCACGGGTTTCGAATGCGGCGTGGCCGCGACGAACGACGACGAGCTTTTCGAGAAGATGCTGGTTCTGGGGCAGTACGGGCGGATTGAGAAGCTGAGGAAATCGGCACAGTTCGCCGACCTGCACAACATAGGGCTGGGGGTCAAGTATCGCGCCAATCCGCTTGCGATGGCGATGGCGCGGGCGCAACTGAAGCGCCTCGACGACCAGAACGCGAAACGCGCGAAATGGTTTGCCCGGCTTGACGAACTGCTCGGCGGCATCCGGGGCGTGTATCCTCAGAAGACCTATCCGAAAGCCGTTCGCGGCGGCCTGCTGCTCTACACCGGAACGCTTGATCCGGACGAAATCGGCGCGCCGGTGGACGCGCTGCTCAAGGCGCTTGTCGCCGAAGGGGTCAGCACGACCCCGCGCATAACGCCGTATGGCTATGGAGTAATGCACCTTGAACCGATATTCACAGATTTCGATTTCGGGCGCATCGGCGGCGGGCCGTGGGCGGACTTCGGCCCGGGCGTCCGTCAGCCTTTGCGGAGGGGCGATCTGCCGGTCAGCGAGAAAATACACGACACCTGCTTCTGGCTGACGACCCCGGTTGATCCCTCCCCCCGATGGGTCGAACAGGTCGGGGAGGCATTCGGGAAGGTCGTCGCCAACGCCGGCAGGTTGTCGAGGGCATAAGCCGCGCGGGTTCAGAGAGCCCACCCTACTTTTGCTTATCCCTCCCCCTGAAGCGAAAGAACGTAGCGATTTCCAGCGCGGTCGGAGACCAGATCAAAGCTTCCGCCGTGGACCATTGCAGCGGCTCCGGCGAATCGCAGCCCTATCGCGTCCTCGAACTGCCCCGGCTTTCCTGGAACGGGCCTCCCCGGAACCACCCAAGCCTGAATCAACGACCATCTTGTTTCCTCGTCCAGCGCGGCGGCGTTGTCGGATATCGTCAGCTTCATCCCCTTTTTCTCGGAAGACTCCCCGTCAATCCTTATCCTGCCGCCATCCGGAAGGTAGGACAGGATGGTCCAGAGGATGTTCAGAAGCGCCAGGGACATGAGCGAGAAATCGAATGTCGCCGGCCACAATTCCTTCCACTCGACCATAACCTCAACGTTCTTCTTTCCGGTCAGCTTGCTCAGCAGGAACGTCGCATTGTTGACCAGTTCAACCGGGTCGTTCGGTTGCGGCCCGGATGTGTCGCGTCCGCCGGCCGCCATGAGGGCTTGAACGAGCTTTCCCGCCCGCTCGGTCGAGGTCATTGTCATTCGCAGCGCCTCGTCCTTCTCCTCCGTCTTGCCGTAAAGCGCAAGCTCGGAATAACCCGCCAGCGGTGTCAGGATGTTGTTGAACTCGTGCGCGACAAGCGCGGACAGCTTGCCCAGCATAGCCAGCCGCCCCAGTGTCAATCTTTCCCGGATCGCCTCCATAATGGAATCGTTGTCGCTCATCCGGTCCTCCCCGCGTACTGGGGCTAGCGTCACTTTCCGGCCTTGATGTGCCTGATCCTGATCACCGCCCCGGCATCATTGCACGGATCAAGTCTGATCGCCGTGATCCGCCCCGTCCAGCGAGGATTGGCGGACACGTTCAGGACGTAGTCGTGGTAATTCCCGTCCGCGATCACGGGGAACGTAACGCTCTTGTCCTCCGAGAAATCGCCCTGGGAATCGGTTGTCCAGAAGAACTGCGCCGCGTTGCCCTTCGACACGCTCATCCTCACCAGCACAACCGGCGCGTCCGCAGCGGGCGCGTTGCAAGCCGTTCGCGTTATGTATGGGTCCCCGCCGGTCGAGCGAATCTCAAGCGCGTCGCCGGCAATCCTGAAACCGTCCAGATCATTTGCCGGTTGCCATCCCTGGGTTCCCGCCGCGAAAGTGAAGTCAATCCTTTCCGCCTGGTCAGGAAGCCCGATATGTTCGGCGTGTTCGATCCCGTCGCAGACGATCTCGACCTTGCCGTCGGTTGTGACGCATACGGCCAGGTATGCGTTCCCTGAATCGTAACGGAATCCCTCTTTTTCCGGAGCAAGCAGGTCGTCCAACTCCGCAAGCCTTCTGCCGTTCAGCGTGACGCTCCCGGGCCTGCTCACGCACGAAAAGATCGCATAGCCGGGAATTCCCTTCCAGAACTCGGCGCGAAGCGTCGCGCGATCCTTCTGCCACGAAAGCGATTCGATCTTCGCGCAGGCGGACGCATGAATGCGCGCGGGGGGCTTGTCGCCCTTGATCGGCGCACCGCACCTTGACGCCCCCCTCGTTGTCATGGACTGACCGCGGCTCACGATCGCAGTCATCGGCGTCTGCGGTTGCCCCATCAGGGCGCACATGTTGCGCAGAACCCGCGTCGGCGCGAAGTCCCAGTTCCGATCCCCGGTGAGCGCGCTGTAAGAATCGCACCAGAGCGCGACTATCTCCGGCTTGTCGGACTGCATGTGCATGGCGCTGACGGTCAGACCCTCGGCAAACCGCTCCCAGTTGACGGCCATGCCCTTCGGTTCCGGGTCGTAATCGTGCAGTTCCCGCAGGGCCAGCGCATAGTCCAGACCGTTCCACTGCACGATGTTGCCGAACCAACTGCACTGCCACCACGACGCGCCGAAGACCGGGATGGAGCCGTATCGCATCCACGGGTACCTGTCATCGTTCCAGACATAAACGAATGGCAGTCCGGCCCGCGCCCAGCGCTTCGCTTCGTCCAGCCATTCCTCCCTGCCGTCATACCGGTAGGCTTCAAGGAAGGCCTGGACTGCGTGAGCCGCAGCCAGTATGTCCGGCGAGTGGACGGGCACTTCCCAGACCTGCGCTGCGCGGGGGACTTTGAATCTTAGCATGAAGTTCAGGGATTTTCTTCCCGCGACGTAGGATTTGTAGTCTCCGGTTATCCGCGCGTTCCTGAGCAGGTCGCGGGCGCGAAGCGCGCAGGTTCCAAGCTCCGCCGCGTCATCCGCGCCTAGTTCGTGGTAGTCCATCCCCTTGAAGATGCCCGGATCCTGCAGGTCCGCGTCGAAGCGCCAGGAACCGTCGTCAAGCTGCGAGCCGCGCGCGCCGCCGGCCAGCGAGGTTAATTGAGAAAGCTGCATGACCGGAGCGCCGGTCATGAATCCGAAGTCCTCGGCGGACGGAAGCCTCAGCCCGTCGCGTAACTGGTCCTTTGCGCGTTCGCGGTACGCCTCCGCCTTCTTCGGGTCCTTCGTCATCCGCGCCGCCAGCAGCAAGTCGTAACAGAACATCGGGTTGTGCGACGCTTTGCGCCAGACCCCCGGCCCGCCCAGGAACGGAAGCCATCCCTCCTCCGGCGACACCCACAGGCTCTCGAAATAGGCGCGCATCATGAATTCCGTCTGCTCCGCGTAATCGCCCTTGGGGGGGGGGATGATGTCGTCGGGCTTCGTCCTCGCCAGCCATGCGTCCATCGCAGAGAGCGCGTCCTTCGCCCCGGCGTCGGCGTAGATTATCGCCTTCAGAGTGACGGTCTCCCCCGCCGGGAGGCGGAACGGTTTCGCCGCGCATATCTCGTTCGGCTCGCGCCCGTCTCCAGCGCTCGGCGCGGCAAGACCCATCGCGTGGCTGCGCCGCCCCTCGAAGCGATCCGGCCCGGCATATATCGGCTGCGGGCCGCGCCTGCCCTCCATCCACTCCTGCCGCGGGTCCCACATCAAGCCGACCACGGTGGTCTTATCAATGGCGACGGACATGACGGGAATCGTCACCATGTTCGGATGCTGCATCCAGCGGTTTCGGTGCGCGTGGTCCGGCGCTATGTCCAGCCGCCCCGATGACGTCTCGTCCCCCTCCATCCACTCCAGGCCGCAGAACAGGCCCTCGATCTTCGCGTCGCCGGTTCCGCCCTCGCCGGCCAGCAGCGTAGGCCCCTCGATGTGCGTAACCTCGCGGTCCTCGTTGCAGGATATCATCGTCGTGACTTCCGTCAGAGTTTCCGAAAGGCGCGCGAACCGCGTCTTCGTCTCCCAGACCCCCCCGTCCGCGTCCTTGCCGCCCGTTGCTACGTTCGCCTCCTCACCCCGCGCGTCAACCTTGCCCGGCGCGGCGGTTATCACCGTCTCGATGCCGCCGTCGGCCTTCCGGAGCATGATCCTGGCTGTCCACGGAATCACCGCGACAGGCTCCCCGGCCCCGCCCGGAACGATCTCGAAATGCGCCTGGTGGTCGTTGGATTTCATTCGCACCACGTCGGTCAGAGCGCGCGGCGCTGCGTACATGCCGTCGGACACGTAGATCGAGCATGGAGCCTTTAACTCGCCGACGCCCGGAACTTCAACAACCGCCTGGACCTCATAAAGCCCCGCCGTATTCGGCAGGACAACGTCCCATGAAACCTTTTCTTTTTCGCCGGACCTGATCGGCGGGAAATCCCGTGTCTCACCGGCTTCGGCCAGGCTGATGCCGCCGGGCAGGATGATCCTGGACGTGACGGGGCGCTGCGTCCCCATCCCGTGATTCCTCAGCCAGAGGGTCAGCGTCGCCGCCGCGCCCTCGCGGACGATGAAACGATCCGACCAGAAACCTTCCGTCTCAAGGTCCGGCTTGAACCTGAAGGAGCGCTCAGCGCTCAGGCCTCCCGTTCCGACCGTCAGGCTCATGGATGATCCCGTATTGCAGAATCCCTTCACGTTCCATGAGTGCGCCGATTCGCCCTTCGGCTTGAGGGGGCCGGTTTCCATCTTTTCCGCGCCGTCCCGCCGCAGCTCATTCGGAAGTTCAAGGTTCATCCGCGCCCCGTCCAGAGGCTCGTCCCCGGCGTTTCTAACCAGCGCGGTGACGACGCCAGCCTCGGCCCCGCGCTTCGGGTCCGGCCAGTATGACAGCCGCGCGATATCCAGTATCGGACCCGTCCGTTCCACGTATGAAACATCGTCAAGGAGCATCTCCCCCGCCCCGCCGACAAGCCTGACCGATACGTGGAGCCATTTCACAAGAGGCGCGGCGGAGTAATCGTAGCTAATAACCCCCTCATGCCACTTGCCGTCGCCTACGTGCGCGTCCGGAACCGTAAAGGTCGTCCTGTCCTGCCCCGTGTCCTCGAAGGGCTTCGAGTTCATCGGGATGACCATGATCTGCATGCGGCAGTTGTCGCTCCTGATCGCCTTATAGAAGAAGCGCAGGCCGCCCTTTCTCTCGGCGAGCATCTTGCCCTGTTTGCCGGAGTCCGGCTGCCAGTCCCGGTTCAACCCCGTCTCCAGTTGCTCGCCCTTCGCCCTTGTGAATTTCAACGCCCGCTGCCCGGAGTGCGCGTCCGTCGTCGGCTCGACTGCGCGCCCGACGTATTGCCAGTCCGAGGGTGTTCCGTCCAGGGAGGAAGCCTCGAATCCGCCGTTGGTGACGGGGTTCTGGCACAGCGCCGTCCGGGCGGACAACGCAAGGAAAACAAGGATCGTCATAAGGAATCCGCGCATGGCATCTCCCTTTCAAAACTGCGAAGGGGGTATTCCAGGGGCCATGCGAACGAGTCTACCAGTTGCTAGCCCGGCCTGCAATCGGGATGGCGCTCGCAAATGCGAGTGTATGCCATTTCGCTTTTTGCCAAATTCTGAAGGCCGGTCTTGACTAAACCGAATATCTTGCTAACATCAATCTTCGTAAGATAGTCGTATTTGTCTGGGGCTGGGAGGTTTCGCTGTCGCTTGATTGCGGGGCGCAGGGGCGCGAAAGGAGGCAGGCATGTCGGCAGGCGGTGGAGAGAGAGAGAGAGAGAGAGAGAGAGAGAGAAGCGATTCTCGATCAGGTCCTTGTTCGGCGCAGCCGTGATTGTTGCGGCTTTCCTTCCCATATTGACCGGATGCTCGGATGACACGCCGAACGAGGAGGAATGCAAGATAACATTCGAACCCGGCGATATCCCCGGCAAGGGCGGAATAATTGGCGTGGAGCAGGAAGTAAAATTCACGGCCACTGTCAGAATCAGAGTCGAAACGGCGGTCGTAGAAGGCTACACGCCATTAAGCCTTACAAAGAACAAGACCTTGCTGGTGAAGGCCAGATATCCGATTCCCGGCGGGGAGGGCAATCTTATGGAGGAAAGGATCGCCTACGCTTCCGCTGACTCCTTCACGTTGAAGTCGGATATTGACGAAAACACGCCTGAACCCGGCGACGAGTGTCACATATGGTACGTCATGGCGACGATAGACAGTTCCGATTTCTTGACGATTCCGCCGGAGGACAATCCGCCTAGACTCACACAAAAGTTCGGCAACTGCCGTCGAGCCGGGATATCTTTCTCCGTAAGTTACAATGGCAAGGCGACTTATGGAGAAGACGATCTGATCCAACCGGAAGGTATTCAGGCGGTTGCGCAGGATGAAAGCGACAGCGACCCCGAAGCCGACGACGCCAGAGCGCTTGCCGAAGCGCAAGCCGCCGGCGTAACAATCGAAATGGGCGCGCAAGGAAGCGTGGACAACAGCGCGACGCTCTGGGTCCTTGCTCCCAACGTCCTGACCGTGTCCGATCCCGGCCTGACCGAGTCGAACGAAGAGGATTTCCCCGGCCTCATCATCCCTGTCAGCCCGCCGAACGTTCCGCTCGATACGGAATCGCCACACTTAAGAAGGGTTTCAATCACCGGCGGACTCGAATGGTCCGACCTGCCGGCTGGAACGGCTAAACTTGCCCTAGACGGCGGCGGCTGCGAGGTTTATGTTGATATTGGCGGCGCGCTTGTCCCGCTTGCGGAGTATTCCTTCACATACGGCGGCGGCGCGGCGATTCAGACGGCGGAGCTTGGCCGCGCCCTTGTCGCCGAGGTCAACAGCGGCAATGTTCCGAAGGAAGTCCTTGACGTTGTCTACTACATAAATTCCGGACTGCCCGTCCCGAAAAGCGCCATTGACGAGTTGTTCAAGAAGAACAAGAAGGGGGAACTGCCCCCCATCGGTTGGATAATCCGATTTCTTATGGCCAATCAGGAGAGGGCGGGCGGGATTCGCGGAGTCTTTGACGACAACGACATATGGGGGATACTGGAAGACCTCGGTGCGCAGGGCGCGCCGGGCAACGGCGTGGCGCTTGGCGTTCTGCGGCAGCAGCTTCAGCAACTGCTGGATTCAGGCGCGCTGGGACAGTATCAGGGAATGCTCGGCGATCCGGTCATCGCGTCCCCAACCCCGCTCCCCGGCATCCCGCCCTTCCTCTCTCTCTACTTGAAAGGCGCAAAATCGGCTGAAGGCAGCATCTCCATCACCTTCACCGGCGGGGCGGTTGAGAACGGAACGGACAAGCTGGCCGTCACGACAATGAAGGCCGATCTGGTAGTCGAAGGCTTGGACGAGTCGAAGGAAGACGAGTTTCCCGGACTCACACTCTTCGTGATGCCGCCGCCGGAAGATAAGAAAACAACCGCAAAGCTCACGCTGAAGGTTGAACCGGCGAGACTGCTTCAGGGAGGCAGCCTCGGCAACGGGCGCATGAGAACGATGACCATCCTGGGCGGCGTGAAGTTCATGGATGACGCCGGAAATCCGTCGCCCGTCATGTGGTTGGAGAAGGCGGGAGAAGACTTTACCCCGCCGCCAAGTCTTCGCATTGAGGGCATAGAACCCTCCGAAACGCCCATCAACCTGGGATTTTCAATCACAAAGGCCGGAGTGCCGGAAAACGGATGGCCGGCGGATTTTACGGGCGACGCGGTTCAGGCAACGGTCATAGGAATCGAAGTTGTTAATCCAGTACGAGCAACTCTAACACATGGGTTGATCCAGTTACCAGCGTTGCCTTCATCCAACTTCTATGGCAATGAGTTCAGCTTTGACGATTCGCAAGAAGGAACGCTTATGATGCCGGGGCGTGTACAAATACTGCCTGACAGCGAGAGAATCAGGGCGTTATTCGCCGATCGGGTAAGATTCATTGTCGAAAGTATAGGTGATTCAGATTTGACGTGGTATCCAGATAAGGGAGGGATAGCGGAATATGATCCTGACGTGGGATGCTGGCAGGCATTGGCAGTCTTTCACGGAATGCCTGAGAATAACAACGCATTCGGCAAAAAGGCAGTCACCACAATAGTGGGTTACGAAATTTTGCATCGCGTAATAGAAGTCTTCTTCGACCATGATGCGACGAACCATCCAAGCGGACAAGCTGGAAGTCCGAACTGGTTCAACTACTGGTCCCAAACAAGTGCAGGCTTTGGTAACCCATTGTATTATGGCGGCGAAGTGAAGATGGATGGATTTGCATCCCGGTACAATGGAGTATGGACTCCATTCATATGCAAGGGGGCTGGATACCGCGGGGTTGTGCCAGATGGTCCCATTAAGAATGACGTGGTAGAAGGTATTGACAACTTTGCCTTAACTTGTCGTCACGAACAACGACATGTAGATCTATTTAATCAATGGTGGCCGCATCGGGATGATATTCCTGTTGATGGCGATAATGATTTACTTCCCGACTATCTGGAAGAAACACTCGGTCCAGGAGGGCCGTTTGTTGCGGGAACCTGGGATACCGACCACGATGGTTATAGGGATGGTGAAGATTATGTTTACTTTACGCAGGCGACATGGAAAGTCGAAAGCGCCATTCGCCAGAACTGGTCAAATGAAGGGATTCAATATGGTTTTGACTGGAAAGAACCCATTGAGTGAAAGGAGGGCCATGATGAGAATTCACGCCAGGAAGAGTACAGACAAGCGAATTATCACTACTGTCTTGGTTTCCGCAATCGCTTTCGCTTCGGGCTTTTCCTGCGCCATTGGCGGAGAAAACCACGATGCAAAAGAGATAGTGCGGCTTTTTCGACAGGCTGTCAAACACGAAGACGAAGCCGCTGAGAAACGCTACGGGGATCAACTCTCGGCTCTCGGGAAGGATGCCATTCCAGATATTGCTGCGGCAATGCAAGAGGCCGGTTGGATGTCGCGCAATAGGCTTGCGCAAATAGTAGGCGACATGAAGGATACTCAAGCGTTTGAGCCTGCTCTCGAACTGGCAATGGAATATCGCGACGACCGGGCTGCGGAATCCATCCTTCTGAGACTTTCACAGAAAGATCCCGATTTCAAACTGAACGCTGATCACCTGCTTTTCCTGACCGAAAGGATTGAGACAACCGAATATCCTTTGTGGATGGCGCCAGTTGAAATCCTGAGCAGGGCCAAGCGGAACGATGTCAGGGAAAGGATTGAACCGGTCGTCAAGCGGTTTCGAAGGGAGATTGCTGAGTGTCAGGACAACAACATTTCAATGGGATCGTATCTTTCTGTCCGCGTTCGTACGCTTAACAATTTCTTTCTAGCGTTTTCACGAATTGGCAATGATGCCGTCCCTACTCTCCGAACTGAACTTGACCAGAGTCGGAAATCCAACAACGAAGAGGCGATCAAATGGTTCCTCATAGCCCTTGGAGTGATGGGCGACAAGGATGTGGCTGAGGATGTGAGGCAAATTATTGACAAGGATGCAGACCCGTCAACTCGCATAGTTGCAGTTCGCGCCTACGCCATGAGCGCGGGCAAGGACGGCATCCCGTACCTGAAAACACTGCTCCAGGATGCCATGACATCGCCGTATACGGGATGTGTCAGGTCGCCTGAACCTTTTTATCCTGTGAGAGATGCTGCAAGGGATGCTATCGTAACTCTTGAACGCAAGGCGAAGAGCGATCTTCAACAGGAGAAGAAACCGGCTGGCGAAACACAGGTTCCATAGTTTCCTCGCGCATAATCCACCGCCTTTGAAGCCGCCGCCGAAGGATAAGAAAGAAAATCGGGGACAGCGACCATATTTCTGCATCTCTCATTTCCACTTTCCTCCCTTTCTTTGCCGGGCGGCCCGGTTGTATTGAAAATCGGGGACAGCGACCATATTTCTGCATCTCTCATTTCCACTTTCCTCCCTTTCTTTGCCGGGCGGCCCGGTTGTATTGACGGCATGCCGGCGGCGGGAATGTTCGCCCTTCCCTGTTCCCCCCCTCTCCCGCGTTGACCTGCGGGAAAATGGAGACTATCACGTCGTTTTTTGACTGTTCCCTCTTTCCCGCCCCTTGTAAAATATCTCTATGACGCCTTGGGCAGGAGAGTGGCCAAGATCATGTACGATCAGGAAACATGCGGCGCCCCCGAAATCCACGTCGCCGACGACAACTGGCGGCTCCTGGAAGTCTACAAGGGGGAGTGGACGGCCCCGC
>JAKLEA010000024.1 GCA_022711755.1 Planctomycetota bacterium | reverse complement strand
TGCGCGGCGTCGGCGTGGACGTTCCGGGCAACGGGAAGGGGCTGGCGTGGGGCAACGTCTACAAGGGAATTGCGGACATGCTGGCGGCGGGGGGCAATCCGTTCGGGTTGCTGGCGGCTATGGCCGGCGCGGCAGTCGGCGGGTCCGAGGCGACAACGCAGGCGACTTCGGGTTGGGCGCCGTGGCCGGGGGATACGTCGGTATGGGCGCAGGCGTCCTCGCCGGGTGAATTGGCGTTGACCTTCTGCTATTCCCCGGTTGTCCCAGGCGCGGGAGGCGGGGCATTGATAAGCTCCCAGAGCGCGAATTTGACAGCCGTGCTGAATGATATAAACGCTGGCCAGGGATTCAGTTTCGGCTCGCTCCACGCGGTTGGGGCGATGAAGATTGACACTGACGAGAAGGGCAACTCGGTCATGGCCATCCGCGACCGGTGTCTGAGGTGGGGTGATCAGGTCGTCGCCCCGACTTTTGCGATACTGGCGTACATCCAGCAACGCGAGCAACCGACCGGGCCAGTCACGTGGTCCGCAGAGGGCGGATCAACCGGCATATACCGGTTTGCGGACATTGACGCGCAGTATGGCGAACTTTTCGCGATCTTCGGCTACAGCGGCATCGGGCAAATACTCTCGGCGATCGGATACACGATTCCGCCCGGAGCGGCGGATCTTGCTGTTGCCGCGTTCAAGGAGCCAAAGAAGTCCGTGATCAAAGTTGCGGCGACTGTGAAAGGCGAGGAACTCACGGAAGAAATCGCGTTCTATTGCATACGACTTGAGATAACCAAGCCGAACCTGTTGCGGTCGGGCGCTCCGCCCGTGTATTTTGAGACGACGCCCCCGTATCGCTATGACAATCAGGGCGTCACAAGCGTTTCGCCGGGGCCGTATAATCTTCCGTTCCGGCATGGCTGCGCGCCTTTCGCCTTCCAGTACAGGTGGGGCTTGACAGCCGGAGCGGGGGAGATACTGGTGGACATTTACGACGACCCGGCCCATGTGTCTCCGCAAGCCGCCGGTCAGGGCGTTTTGAGCTTGAATCCGGTGTGGCGGAGACAGGACGGAACAACGCTTGATCTTGCCGGGAGCGACTTTGTTGACGCCCGTCAGATCGTCATCTTCCAGGACCACCTTGCGAGAGACACGGCGAACTTCCAACAGGGCAGGCAATGCTTTGGCGGAGTCGAATTGCCGGATGGAACCATTGTTACGCTTGGCGGTGGCGAAGGCGGGATATCCTGCAAAATGGCGGCGGCGCACGCATACGATGGGACAATTGGCGAACCATGGGGGGGGTGGCGGACTGAAATATACGATATTTCGAATCCGGCAGGCAGAATACAAACCATGTCTCTGAAGAGGGGCGATGTGATCTCATATGGTAACAATATTAACAATGTTACAGGACATTGGGAAACGGTGATCGAACCTGGGAAGACATATGCGGCAGACTCCGCCGGTAAGGTATTCCTTAGGGATACGCCGTTTGCTTATGCGAAGAGATATGACCTCCAGTACGCAAAGCTTTGGCATAACCCGGTAAATGACGAGGAATAGATGTCATGTCTCGATTTAGAGCATCATCCGCGTTTCGTCGGGAGCCAGTCTGTTCGGATGATTCCTATCAGTCCGTCATGCCGGCGCGTCCATGTCTGACGCTGTTCATAACTGTCTTGAACCTGCTGGCAGCTTGCGGGGCATCCTTCGCAGGCGATGTGTTGTTGGCCGGAGGCGGGACTTGCCGCGAATGGTTCATGCTGGAACCGGAAGGCGGCAGGATAACGAGAGCCGCAATCTCAGAGATAGGCTCAATCCTGGAAGCGCATCCCAGCGGAAAATATCTTATGGTGCCTGCCCCATCGCGCCAGAATGTTGCCGGACAAGAATCCATCGGGTTGATTATTGGCGACTTGAACTCGAACAGTCGGAAGAATATCGCAATCAGTCGAAAGGAAGCCCGCCTTCATGGATCGAGGCTTAGTCCGGATTCGTCACTTATTGCCTTGCCATGCCGCGACAAGCTGTATCTATTGAAGGTTGAGGATGGAACAGCGCGGAACCTGCAGGCAACGCCGGAAGGTGAGAAAAAGTGGATAATGGCGTTTTCATGGAGCCCGAATGGAAAACACGTTGCGTTTTATGAGGCCGATAGTCGGTTCGCCTACAAGCTTTGCGTTCTCAACATTGATGATGGCATGGCAAGGGCGCTAACTGAGCAGTCCGCGCCGTCCGTTAGCATGTGGTTGGGCGAGCACATGGAAGGGCAGGAACCAATCTGGTCTGCCGACGGCAAGAGCATTTACTTCGTCGCGCACTTTGGCGCATTGGACAAACGCATGACCAGAGAACCCCAGCCGAAAGAGTACGAAACCGCAACCCCAAAGATATTCCGAATCGAATTGGAGGGTGGCCGAACTGAAATGCTTGTTACAGGCTGCAATCCACGGCTGAATCCTTCATACGACTACATATACTTCTACGATTGTGTTGGACACAAGACGAAGATTATTCATTTAGCGACTGGGCACGTGCGCGACATCAATGAACACTGCGGCGGCAGTGTGCCGGCGCCGAGTCCTGATGGCAAAGTGCTGGCAGTGATTCCGCTTACAGACGGGATGCAACGGATGAAGGTCAACCTGCTTGGCCCGGACGGCTCGTTCATGAGACATTTTGAACTGGAACCTGATTCTGCTTCAGGTAATCAGCCCGCCAGACAGCTTGGGAGTCTGTTCTGGATAAGCTGGAGTGGACTGACTGAATAGGAATGGCGATACTATGAATACATTCTTCCATCAGTTGCAACTTATACTTGTGAGTTCCGTTTTCTGAATGGTTTGTAAGCGACTGGTTTATGCGGAGGATTGAGTTTACGAGACATCCTTCACATCTGCCTACGATACCCACCCCAGCTTCGAGTCGTTGGCGTGGATCATTATCCCCATGACCCGCGCCGTCACCATCGTCATATACAGACGCGCCACCCACGTCATCCATCCGCCCAGCAGGCGGGGGAGGAAATAGCCGTCCGGCATCATCCTGAGAAAGGCGTGGGCGATCACAGGCTCCAGCGTCAGAAATATGAAAGAAACCAGCACGACGAGGGCGTATGCCGCAAGGTAATGCAGCGGAATCTTCAGGATTGTCGGAACGCAGAGGGCGGGATTCAGGGCGGAGAAGGAGTCGAACGTGGCAGTCGCTGAATAGGCCATCGGGAGATAAAGCAGCCCGATAAGCGCGGCGATGATGAAGATCGGATCGGCGAGGATCACAGTGTCCTTGAACAGGCCGACCTCGAACCGCAGCACGGCCCAGAAATACAGGGGCACGGCGGAAACCGCGTAAATTGCCAGAAGCATGACGGCCGGGCGGAAGAGCGTGTTCCAGCGATCCTCCATCCCCGGCCAGGCCGGCGGCTCGTGATAATCAAAGACGGTCATGCGCGTGACGTTGAAGGAGAAGGAGCTGAGGAGCGACGTGAGGATGACGAACGCCAGCCCGCCGCCGATCAGCCCGACGATTCCGCCGTACATGGCGTAATACCCCATCGTCCCCAGGAACAGGAGAAGCGGGGCGGCGAACACGTAGATCAGAATCGCGGGAAGGCTCAGCGGCCACGTGAAAGCCTCCGGGAGCATTTCCCAGAAATCGTTGCCGGCCCGGAGTTCCTCGTCGTCGAACGGCTCGACCTCCATGCGGCCCAGCGCCTTGTCCGGAACCCCCGGCGCGACATCGTCATCCTCCGGGGGCGGGGTGGGGGGGGGCTGCCGGGCCTCGATGATGCGGCGTTTCGGCTCGGCATGGCGCGGCGCTTCCGCGCGGGGCGGCTTCTTACTGGATTCGATCCGGTTGGAGGACTCCAACTGGATGTCCTCGAAGTCCCCATTGTCCAGTACCGCGATTTCCTCCGGTGTTCCGGCAAGAGGCTCTGGGCCGACGGTCCCGCCCATGTCGGTAAATTCCTGCGATCCGATTTCGATAAGCTCGTCCCCGGCGCCATGCCTGTCGAGTCCGGTCTGGTCCTCCTCCACAAGCTCAAGGTCGTCGTCGCCGCCGATCTGCGGGACGGGCGCGTCGGACTTTGATGAGGAGACGGGGCGCAGTTCAAGCTCCGAGGGGGAATCCCCGCTCAGGGATTCGAGCTGTTCGACTTCGCCGGTCGTCAGGGGCGCGGCGTTGTCAACCAGCTCGTCCACCCGCTTGCCGGGCGCGCGGAAGACCAGTCCGCAGTTCGGGCAGCGGATCCTGCGCCCCTGGTGCTTCGTGCGCAGGCGCATGACCTGCCCGCACGGGCATCTGACCTTTCTGTGACGCTTTGACGCCAACCGAACACCTCTCCGCGTAATCAAAACCCTCGCAATCGTAGGGTGGGTGCTTTGCACCCACGCGGAATCTTGAGCCGTAGGGTGGGTGCTTTGCACCCGCGCGCATGCTAAACCCGTGCGGGCGAATTCAACCTGAGCCGTAGGGCGCAAAGCGCCCATAAAAAACGAAATCAGATCGCCATCCGGTCTCGGAAAATCAACAAGAGGACTATGTTCACGGCATTAAACATACTATGGCCGATGATCGAAAGCCACAGGGAACCGCTGTGGGAGTAATAGAAACAGAGCAGGAGGGACAGGACGAAGATGGGAGCGATTGCGCCAAGCTCGCCGTGAAGCACGGCAAAGACGGCGGAAACGATCAGCGCGGCGGGGAACCTGCCCATGCCGTTGGCCAGCGGAGCGTAAAAGAATCCCCTGAATATGATCTCCTCCATCGCTGGAACAATGACCGCGCACAGAAACACCAGCCAAATCAACCCGCCGCCGAACTTGATCGTCAGGAGCGTGCGGATGGAATCCTGCATGTCAACTTCCAGGCCAAACCTGCGATAGGCAAGCTTCATGGCCTCTCCCAGAGCCATCGCCGCCGGGAATGTGATAAGGAACATGGCGGCGTAAAAGAAGGATTTACGGGGGGCGGGGAATTTGTCCAGCGCAAGGAAATGCGCGGCGCGTTTTTTCCATAAGACCAGCCAGAATAATCCCGCCGCGATGCCGATAAGTTGCGAGAGCGTGTAGATCGTGAGCGTGAGGGCCTTGTGCGCTTCCATCCATTCGTCTGAGCGCAGAGAGGTCAGAACGCCAAAGACGCATACCTGCCCCAGAAGCATGAACAGGACGGGGCCGATCGCATACGGCAGCGGCCATTGAGCGTGCGGGAATACGATCTCTGGCAGACGAAAAGGAGGGATGGCGGAATCATTCTCGCCGGTTGGGACAATATTTGCATCGCCCGGTGGGGCGGATGGCGCGGGGGCGTCCGGTGTCTGGCTGTCGCTCATCCGACGATCTGGATATTCATCTTTCGCGTTCGAGGGCCGTCAAACTCGCAGAAGAAGACGCCCTGCCACACGCCCAGAACGAGTTTGCCGTCAACGACGGGGATCGTCTGCGATGATCCCATGATGGACGCCTTGAGGTGCGCGTCGGAGTTGCCTTCGGCGTGGGCGTATCCGGCGTTGCGCGGTACTATTCGTTCCAGCGCGGCGATCATGTCGGCGGGCACGTCAGGGTCGGCGTTCTCGTTGATGGTTACGCCGGCGGTGGTATGGGGGACGCTGACGACACAGATACCGTTCCTGACGCTGCTTGTGGCGACGGCGCGGCGGACTTCATCCGTCACGTTGAGGAATTCGGCGCGGTTGGCGGTTCTGACGGTGATTTCTTTCATTGGAGGAGGGCGCCGGACGGCAGCCTGAAGATGCGCAATCTCGCGCGGTCTGTCGCCGCGCCTGAATCGCGCGAATATTGAAGGGAAACCAACGCGCAGCCTCGCGGCTATTCTGGCTTCTTCTCTTCCGCCGGTTTGGCGGCGGGTTCTTCGGCCTTGGGCTGATCAGCGGGCTTGGTTTCAGGTTGCGCCGCATCTTCGGCCTTCGGCTTATCGGTCAGGAGGTAAGGTTTGGCGGGGTCCTGTATCTCGCAGGCCTCCGGGGCCGGCGGAACTTCGCCGGCGTTGTCGTCGTCGGTCAGGTCAATATCGAATATGCCGGTGACGAAATCGAGCGCTTCGATGACGTCAACGCCGGCCTCGACGCCGACGAAGATGAGCCACGCGTTCAGTTCAAGCTCGCCCCATCGCCTGTTGTTGTCGCCCAGGGACCACTCGCACTTCCTGCCGATCGTGTGGGGATGGTTGGTGATGTTTCCCAGGACTCTTGTGCGCTCGCTGACGCCCCAGCCGGTGATTACGTTGGCGTCCATGCGATGCTCATACCACTGGCCGTATTCCTCGCCGACGATGCCCCATTTCATGCCGTTGTAGTAGCCCGCGCCCAGTTGCGGGACGCGCGAGATGCGCCCGTGAAGGGCTAGGCCGGGGCCGACGCCGCCGTTGAGTCGCAGGATGTCCTGCAGGTCGTCCCTGCGATTGCCCCAATACTTGCCGCTGCATCCGGCCATTGAAACAGAAACCAGCAATGTCAAAAGCGCCAATCGCCTGATCATCGTCACCGGGAAGTCCTCCGTGAGGAATCAGATAAGCTTCGCATCACCCGATTGAACCGCTCGGTTCCCAAGAAACACAGGATGGATTGTACCAATCGAGGAATCGGAGTCAACGCAAAAAGAGATGCGCGCGGGGGAGGCAACGGGCGGAAGGGAGGGAGGATCGCCCGGAATTGACGCATGAACGCTTCCCTGGTCGGGATTCTTTGCCGCGCCTTCCAGCAGTCTTCGCTCCGACTTCCATTTGCATTTCCCGCGCCGGGTTGTGTAGACTTCACGTCTCCCGCGTGGTTTGACAACCTGGAACGCCGTTGGGGGATATCAGTCTCCATCCCCGCGGCGATGAAGAGACAACTTGATTCGAGACATCCGGAAACCGACCAAATGAGGACAGGCGGTCAGATTCTTGTTGACGTTCTGCGCGAGGAGGGAACCGACGTCGTCTTCGGGCTGCCCGGCGGCGCGGTAATCCCCCTCTTCGACGTTCTGTACGATTCCGCCCTGCGCGTCATCCTCGTGCGCCACGAGCAGGGCGCGGGGCACATGGCCGACGGATACGCCCGGGCGTCCGGAAAGGTCGGCGTCTGCATCGCCACCTCAGGCCCCGGCGCGACCAATCTTGTGACCGCCATCGCCACCGCGAACATGGACTCCGTGCCGATGGTGGCGATCACCGGCCAGGTCAAGACCCACCTGATCGGCAATGACGCCTTCCAGGAGGCCGACACGACGGGGATCACACGCCCGGTTACAAAGCACAACTACCTCGTCAAGGACGTGAATGAGCTTGGCCGCATCGTCAAGGAGGCGTTCTACATCGCGCGCACCGGCCGCCCGGGTCCGGTTCTGATTGACCTGCCCGTTGACGTGACGACTAGCAAGACAGACGCCCCCGTGCCGCAGAAGGTCGAGCTGCCCGGTTACAATCCCGTTTATGAGGGACATCCCGGTCAGATCAAGCGCGCGGCCAAGATGATCAACGCCGCGAAGAAGCCGGTCATCTATGCCGGCGGCGGCATCATAAGCAGCAACTGCGCCGACCTGCTGGGGGAACTGGCAGTCAAGTGCAACATCCCCGTGACGACGACGCTCATGGCGCTCGGCGCGTTCCCGGAAACACATGAGCTTTCCCTCGGAATGCTGGGCATGCACGGAACGGTCTACGCGAACTACGCGATCACCGACTGCGATCTGCTCATTGCAATCGGGGCGCGTTTCGACGACCGCATCACGGGCAAGATCGAGGCCTTCGCGCCCCGTGCGCAGATAATCCACGTTGACATTGATCCTGCCAGCATAAGCAAGAGCATTCCGGTCCACGTTCCGGTGGTCGGGGACGCGAAGCTCATCCTGCAGAAACTGCTGCCGCTGGTTCAGGCGGCGGAGCGCAAGGAGTGGGTCGGGCAGGTCCGCGAATGGAAGGCAAAGTATCCCCTGCATTACGACCGCAGCGCGCAGACCGTGAAACCACAGTACGTTGTGGAACAAATATCGGAGATAAGCGGTGGAAACGCGATCATCTGCACGGAAGTCGGGCAGAACCAGATGTGGTCGGCGCAGTGGTTCAAATACCGCAGGCCGCGGCAGTTCATCTCCTCAGGCGGGCTGGGGACGATGGGATTCGGTTTCCCCGCCGCAATCGGGGCACAGGTGGCCTGCCCGGACGCCACGGTCTTCGACATCGCCGGCGACGGCAGCATCCAGATGAACATCCAGGAATTGAGCACTGCGGTGAAGCAGAAGCTGCCGGTGAAGATAGCGATACTCAACAACGGCTATCTCGGCATGGTCAGGCAGTGGCAGGAGCTTTTCTTCAACAAACGATATTCCTCGACGCACCTCGCGGACGCCAACCCCGATTTCGTCAAGCTGGCTGACGCCTTTGGCGCGCGGGGGATACTCGTGACGACCAAGGCGGAGGTCCGCCCCGCGCTGGAACAGGCGATGGCGATCAAGGACGTCCCAACGATAATTGACTTCAGGATTGACCAGGAAGAGAATGTTTTCCCGATGGTTCCCGTCGGGGAAGCGATCAACCGCATGCTTGGCGGCATGGCGTAATACGGCGGGCAGAAGCGATGAAGGGCGACAGACTGGAAAAACTTAGGGCGGAAGTGCTGGAGGCGAACCTTGAGCTTCCCCGCGAAGGGCTTGTCGCCGGTACTGCAGGCAACGCCAGCGGGATTGACCGCGAGAACGGCGTCTTCATCATCAAGCCTTCCGGCGTCGCGTATTCGAAGATGACCGGAGACGACCTCGTCACTATGGATATGGAAGGCAAAGTGGTGGCGGGGAGGATGAAGCCCAGCGTTGACTGGCCGCACCATCTGGAGATTTATCGCCGGATGCCGAACGTCGGCGGGGTCATTCACACGCATTCCGCTTACGCCTCCATGTTCGCCATGTTGTGCCGTTCGATACCGGTGTACAGCACTGCGCACGCGGACATTTTCGGCGCCGAGATTCCCTGCGCGCCATATGTTGACAACCGCGCCGACCACATCGGCAAGGCGATCATGGAACACGCCGTAGAGGGCTGCCCGGCGATTCTGCTGGGCTGCCACGGCGTTTTCACCTTCGAGTCAACGCCCCTGAAAGCGCTGAAGGCGGCCGTCATGCTGGAATACGCGGCTTTTACCACGAAAGGCGCGTTGGAGCTTGCGGCGACGCTTGGGGAGAAGCTTGAGCCGTTTCCGGAGAGCCGGGTGCGCCTTTGGTACGCAAGACATCACGGGGGCGGCTACGGCCAGGAGGAGTCCTGACCGTCGCCGATCTCGATTTCTAGAATCGGGGACAGACAGATGGCAACCTCTTGCGGAAGGCCTTTTATCCGGGCGGCGTTTGCGTTGGCGATAACGCTGATCTGTCTTGCGCTGACACATGCGGCGCGCGGCCAGGAGGCAAAGGGCGGACCGGGCGCGAAACCATCGGTCATCGCGACGATCAACCTGACTTCGGTGATCCCGCGCTGCTCGCTCAAGACGCAACTGGAAGCCCCCTTCCAACCCGAGCTTCAACGTTTGCAACAGCGCGCCAGCGCAATGCGCGAGGAGCTTGACGGCTCGAAACTTCCATCCGGCGGAACGTTCATGAATCGCCGAAGCAGGGAAAAGCAGAGGGAGAAGCTCGAACAGGACTGCGAGGCGGCGGCGAAGGAGTTCCAGGAATCATTCAACGCCGCTACGGGAGCCGTCCTCAATCGCATGCGCCGGATCATCAACGCGCGAATGGGCGATTACTGCTCCCGGCGCGGCATTGACATGGTCTTCCAGGCTGGGGGGGAATCGCCTTCCGGAGCCGCGCCGTGCGGGGCGAAGGCGGCAGAGGAGATTGCGCGGCTGGGCATCGTCTGGGCATCTTCGTCACGGGACGTCTCGGAAGACTTTCTGCAGTATCTTGAGGAATGGGCGGCGTCCCCAAAACCTACGAAAATCCTCCTTGTCTTTTCCGGCGTCAAAGACGAGATGGGGCTGGCAGTCGCCGTTCAGAAGGCGATTGACGCAGGACCGGACGAGTGCGCCCTGCTGTCCGCCCTCAGCGAGGAGCAAAAAGCGCTGGCGATCGGCATCCCGCCGGATCAGCAGGAGGCAAAACGACTGGCGCAGCTTCCATTCGATTGCGTCGTGTGGATAGGAGTGAACATCCTCAGCAACGAGCAGATGCAGGCCGATCTAACTACGCTTGACGTCAGGACCGGCAACGTCAGATATCTTGAGGCCGTCCGCAGGGACAAGCAGGCGGACGCTCCAGTAACCGTCTTCTCCTTCGCCCTCGTTGCCAACATTCTCTGCGGCATCGAGACTGTTCCCTGAAGAGGCGATCTCGCCGGCGCGGACGCGGAATTATGTCAGACCAGGAATCCGAAATCCCGCAGAATGCGCCCCGCCCAGTCATATTGCGAGTTCCCCTTGAGCGCGACGGGGAAAAACTCCTGAACTTCCTTCTCGACGCCCTTCCGGATTGCTCCAAACGCAGAATCAGGAACGCCGTCGGCCAGGGCCGCGTGATGGTCAACGGCAAGCGCGTGACCACCGGCTGCGCGCTCGTTCAGGACGACCGGATTGAGGTTCCGCCGGACCTTTGCGCCCGCCGCAGAAGCAATGCGCCTCCGCTTGAACTCGAGATCATCTACGAAGACGAAAGGTTGATGGTCATCAACAAGCCCGCTGGAATATCCGTCTTTCCGGAACGTGACGGAAGCGGGGGGGAGCTGATGCGGGAACTGCTTCTCCACCTCAATCCCGGGCTGACGGACAGGGACGCCGAAGCCGCCGGCTCTTCCGAAAGGATCACGCGCCCGCACCCCGTTCACAGGCTGGACAAGGGAACCAGCGGGGCGCTGGTCATCGCCAAGGACGCCGACGCGGGACGGCATCTGGCAAGCCAGTTTGAGCGGCGCAAGGTGTCAAAGAAATACCTTTGTCTTTGTGAGGGGCCGTGGCTGAGCGACGATTGCGCCTGCGACCAGCCGGTTGGCAAGAAGCAGGGCAGCGCGATACAGATGGAAGTTGACCGCCGCAATGGAAAGCCTGCGGAGACGCGTTTCCGCGTGATAGAACGTTTCCGCGATTTCGCGCTTGTGGAGGCCGAGCCGAAAACGGGAAGGCAGCATCAGATCCGCGTGCATCTGGCCGCAATGGGCAGCCCCCTTGCGGTTGACTTCCTTTATGGAAGGCGGGAGGCGCTATATCTCTCCGAGTTCAAGAAGGGCTATCGGGGGGGGGAGGAAGGCGAGGAGCGTCCCATCCTGGCCAGGCTGTCCCTGCACGCGAAAAGGATTTCGTTCAGACACCCAGGCCCTGTCAGACGCGATTCCTCATCTCCGGACGGAGAACAACCAGTCCCGCCGGGAGGGACGATGCTTGAATTTGAAGCGCCGCTACCGAAGGATTTCCAGGTCGCTCTGAAGCAATTGCGCAAATACGGACTGCCCGGAAGGTCCGGCAGGACGGACCGAAATTAAGGTCAAGGGAGCCTTGCGTGCCGCAGAGAGAAGCCAGATTCCACATGCCGGGAGCCGCAGTCGGAGACAAGCGCCGGCTGGACGCCGCGCAGTCGCGTTACGCCCTCGACGTGCTCAGGCTGCAGGACGGAGCGCCGGCGACAGTCTTCGGAACTCCGGGGCTGAGGCTTCGCGGCATCATGAGGATATCGGACAGCGACCTTGTCGAAATCGAGATAACAGAGGCAGAGAGCATGGAGGCCCAGTCCGCCAGACTGAGCCTTGCGTTCGCGCCGCCGAAGGGAAAACGCGCCGACTTTTTAATTGAGAAATGCGCGGAGCTTGGCGTGTCGGAATTCATTCCGCTCCTGACGGCGCGGGGGGCTTCCACGGGGCGTGATCTCAGGGAATCCCAGATCGAGAGATGGCGGCGGCTCGGCGTCGCGGCCGCGAGGCAGTGCGGAAGAGACGCCGCGCCGGAAGTCCGACCGGCGGTTGCCATGCTTGACTTTCTTGCCGACGTCGAGCCTTTCGACGGGATTCTGATCGCGCATCCCGACGCGGAAAAGGTTCTCTCGACGGAATCGGTGGGGCGCGGTCGAACGCTGGCGATCATAGGTCCCGAGGGCGGGTTCACGGCGCTGGAGTTGGATGCCGCCGTCAGTGCTGGGGCGGAGGCCGTCGGGCTAGGGCGCAACATCCTGCGCATAGAGACGGCGTGTATGCTCGTCGCGGGGGTATTGATGCTCGGTTGCGGGGGCAAGGCATGAGCCTTAGCGCGGACGAAATTGCGCTGGCCATCGGCGAACTGAGGGAACCGCTTAGGATGTCCGCCCTCCGGAGGATTGACCAAGCTGACGCGCGTGGTCTTCTCCTGCATTTCTATACTGGAGAGAGGCGGCATCACGTCCTCGTTTCGATTCACCCGAAGGCGTCGCGCATATGCGCTATCCACAAACGGATTGACGCGGCCAGGGATCCCAACGCGTTCGTTGACATGGTCCGGGCAAAACTGACCGGCGCAAGACTGCTGGACATCGAGCAGGCTCAGGGCGATCGGGTCGTTGTTCTTGAACTACTTGAGCGCAGCCCTGATTTGCAGCCCCGGGCGTGGAAGTTGACGGCGGAGATGCTTGGCGCGCGCGGGAACATCTACCTCCTCACTCCGGATGGGCGCATCGCCGCAGCGTGGGAGAAGGCAATGCGGCGTCCTCTCGCACAGGGCAGGGAATACGAACCGCCTGCACCGCATGGGAAACCGTCAGCCGGAATCAGACAGGAGATTGTCCGCGCCGCTTCGATGGAGCATGCCGGTGACGCAATGCCCGTCAGCCACGCCATTGAAGCCATCTATGACCCGCTTCAGGAAGGGCTTGACGTTTGCGAAAAACGCGCCGGGCTTGAGACGGCGATAGCCAGGGCGCTGAAAACAGCGACGACGCGCGAGTCGAAGATCATGGCGTCAATCCGAGAGGCTGCCGGGGCCGAGCGCGCGCTGCAATTGGGCGAGATTCTGAAAGCCAACCTCGGCGCGATCAGGAAGGGCGCGAAACAGGTTGTTCTGCCGGATTTCTACAATCCGGAACTCGCGCCGGTCGCGATTGATCTTGATCCAACTCTCACGGCGATAGAGAACGCCGAAGTCTATTTCCGGAAGCATCGGAAGGCCAGGTCGGGCGAGGGCAAGCTGCGCGCGCGATTGGCCGAAACAAGCCGGGAGCGGGAGGCTATTGAGGATGTCTCCGCCAGGCTTGCTTCAGCGGGAAGTTTTCACGAGATTGCCCGCATCGAGGAAAGCCTGATTGAACTCGGCGCGTTGAAGGCCCCGAAGCCGCCGGCAGCGCCGGGCGCAAGGGAAACAAAACGCTTCCGTCGTTTTCTCTCGGCTGAGGGAATGGAAATACTTGTCGGGCGCAGCAACAGCGAGAACGATGAACTGACCATCCGCACGGCGCGCGGCAACGACATATGGCTCCACGTGCAGGACTGGGCCGGATCGCACGTGGTAATACGAAAGCCGAAGAACAGGACCGCGTCGCTGGAGACTCTGCTTGACGCGGCGCACCTGGCGGTACACTTCAGCAAGCTGCGCGGAACGCCGAAGGCGGAAGTGATCTACACGCCTGCGAAGAACGTCCGGAAACCGAAGGGGGCCGCCCCCGGGCGGGTTGCTGTCGGGAACTCAAAGACATTGTTTGTAGCGTTTGAGCCGGAGCGTCTCGAACGGGTGCTGAACTCCGGGGAAAAGGATTGATTTAAGGCCATGTCCGGAGCGTTGGCTAAAATCCGCGCGGCGCGAAGCGATCCGTGGGTTTTGTCCGGAATCGCGGGATGGACGATTGTCCTTGTTCTTTGCCTTGCGCCGCTGATCGCCTGCGCGACATGGCTGCCGGTCGGACGCGGCGCGGGTTCCGACTCCGCGACGGGCGTTCGGGCCGCGGCGGTCCCCAGGCGAGCCGCTGGGAACCCGTGGCCGAACAGGCTGCGGCTGTTCGCCAATGGGGCGAAGGTCGCGCTTATCGCCGCAGCCTTTTCGGCGCTGCTTGGTATCCCCGCGGGGTTCTTCGTGACGAAGACGGACGTCCCCGGCAAACGCTTCTGGCAATTCCTCTGGCTGCCTGCATTTGTCATCCCCCCCCATATTCACGGCATAAGCTGGCTGGGCCTTCTGGGGAGCGGGGCGAAGCGCGGCGTTCTGGAGGCCTACGTCGCCGGCTCCAACGAGTTCCTGACCGCCGGATGGGCGCTGTCCATGCCGTTCGCGCCGCTGGCTGCGATCATTGCGGCGGAATCATTCCGCCGCGCGGATCCATCCCAGGAAGCAGCCGGCAGGCTCATGCGGGGAGCGTTCGGCGGACCGGCTGTTTCATGCAGGCTGGCGCTGCCCGGCATTGCGACCGGCGTCCTGCTCGCGTTCATGCTGGCGCTGTCGAACTTCGACGTTCCCGGCCTGATGGGTTTGAGCGTTCTGCAACTGGAGGTCTTCAGCCGGGCGGCGGGGGAATACGACTTTGCGGGAGCGGCTGAATCAGCGCTGCCGCTCATGTTCGCAGCAGCGGGGGGGGGGATTGCCGTAGCTTTCGGTTTCAGGAAAGTGTTGTCGGAAGGCTCCGGCAAACGGAAGGTTCACGTCTATGAACTCGGAATGTTCCGCTGGGCTGCAATGGCATGGTGTCTCGCCCTTGCAATTACCACCATTGGAATCCCAGCTTATGCGCTGACGCGGGCGGCGGGTGGCATGAAGGATTTCATCCCGGCGGTTCGCATGGCATCGCCAGCCCTGGTTACAAGCATGCTTGCGGGCTGCGCGGCCTGCGCAATCGCGCTTCCTGCCGCAGTTCTGATCACTAACGGCTCTCGCGGCGCAGGCATCGCCGGACTTTCCGCCCTCTGCGTTTCGCTTGTGGCCCCGGGGCTTCTGGCCGGGCTGGGGCTTGCGCGCATCATAAATGCCGCCGGGCTTCAAGCCCTTGCGGACACTCGCTGGATACTCGGCGTCGCGTCGGCGGCGCGCTTCGCCCCCGTGGCGGTACTGCTGTTATCGGTCGCCCGGCGTCAATGCGGCGACAACGCCTTCAACGCCGCGCGTCTGAGCGGATTGGGCTTTGCGCGAAGCCTGCTGAAGATCGGGCTTCCCGTCCTGCTGCCGGGAATCGCGGCGTCCGCCGCGCTCTGTTTCGCGTTGAGCCTGGGGGAGGTTGACGCCTCGACGCTGATCTCGCCCCCGGGCGCGTCAACGCTGCCAATGCGCATATTCTCGATGTATCACTACGGCCAGGATCAACTCGTCGCCTCGTTTTCGATCCTGCTGGCGGCGTGTTCGTTCGCCCCGATGTTACTGTTTATGATTTTACGGCGGAAGTTCTCATTTTGATTCGGGACCCGGGGTCTACCATTCAAGGTCGTCCTGCTCCCCCGCAAGCCGGTTCAGCTTGTGCTCGATCATCTTGTCCCGGTTTTTCTCCATCTTCTCGGCGCGTTTTTCAAGCTCGGCAAGATGCTTCTTCACCTCCTCGATTTCCCTGCGCTGCTGTTTCAACCGCGCGTCCAGAACATCGCCGAGTTTCTTCCTGAGCGCGTCCTCGATCTCCTTTTTCTTCGCCTCGTCCTTTTCCTCGCGCAGTTGCTTCCCCATCTCCCAGCACTCGTTATCAGCCTTGCGCTCCTTCTTTACGCGGGCGAATTCCTCCGGCGCCTCGCGCTTGATCTCCTCCAGTTTCTTCATCTCGCGATGCCATTCCGCGATTACATTTTCCGCTTCCTTCGGGTTCTCCCGTTTGATGCGATCAAGCTCCTCGATGCGCATCGGGTCGAACTCGCGGTAGAATTTTACAATCTCCTCCTCGGCGTCGTCAGGACGCTCGACCTTCGGGGCGGCTTTCGCCTTCTTCGCCTCCTGAGCCGTTGCCCGTCCGGGCGCGGCAATCCCCAAAAGCGCGCAAAGAAGGACCAATGCGACAGCGTATCTGAATGACCCCTTCATCTTTTCTTCCTCCCTGCGAAACCATTTTTCGATTCGACCCGCCTCGCCCGGCACGTCAGTCGGCGGGATTCCTGATTCATTTATAATGCCTCGTTATGTCAGCTTCAATATCTGATTCGCCGCGCAACAAAGCGTCACGCGCCGGAAATGAAAACCGGCGGAGGAGCGCGCGGCCCCGCCGCCGGTCGTAAAGCATCATCTGACGTCAATTCAACCGCGAACTATTTGATCTTTACCTCGCGGCCTTTCTCGGCGCTTTCGTAGATTCCGTCCAGCATTTTCTGCACGACGACGCCGTCAATGCCCGGGGCGTCGGACGGCTTGCCTGTGCGGACGCAGTCAATGAAGTGGTTCATCTTCACCTCAAAGTGGTCCTGCTGCTTGATGTGTTCGGGCGTCATGTTGAACATCAGGCCGTGCTGGTCGGTGAAGACCTTGGCGGGATGAAGGCTGCAGCCGCCCTTGTCCCCCATGATGATGATGTTGGTGGACGATGTCTCGATGTGCGCGGCGAAGCTGGCCTCGATGGAGAGCGTCGCGCCGTTCTCGAAGCGGATCATGCCGATGGCCAGGTCCTCGACGGTGTAGGTCTTGTAGTCCCAGTCGCCCCACGGTGAGAGTGCTTCGGGCTTTTTGTTGCCCAGGTAGGTATAGGTCGCGCCGTAAGCGCTGACGGGCTTCGGGCGGCCAAGCAGGTAATGGGCGCATTCAACGATGTGGACGCCGATGTCAATCATCGGGCCGCCGCCCTGGAGTTCCTTTTGCCCGAAAACGCCCCAGCTCGGTATGCCGCGCCGGCGCAGTGCCGTGCAGCGGGCGAAGAGGCAGTTGCCCAGCATGCCCTTGTCAATCAGGCCTTTCAGAGCCTGGGCTTCCGGGCCGAACCTTTCCTGGAAGCCGATGACGAGCAGCTTGCCGGACTCCTCCGCCGCCTTGACCATCGCTGCTGCGTCCTTCGCGTTCATGGCCATCGGCTTCTCGACCAGGACGTGTTTGCCCTCTTTGAGGCAGGCGATCGTCGGCATCTTGTGCAGCTTGTTCGGCGTGCAAACGCTGACGGCGTCGAGGTCCTTCATCTTCGCCATCTCGTTGAAGTCTTCGAAAAGGTTCTCTTTCGGGACTCCAAATTTTTCGGCAAAGTCTTTGAGGCGCTCCGGGAGGATGTCGCACGCGGCGACGAACTTGACGCCCGGGATTTTTTTCAGGTAGTTGGAATGGGTTCCGGCGATGCCGCCCCATCCGATGAAGCCGTATCTGATTTCACTGGTCACGGCGCGGTCCTCCGAGAATGAACGGAAGCTGGAAAGTCGGTGAAAATGCCGCACGGAGAACTTCCAGAGAGCAGATGCTACTTCCGAAGAGGGGGCAGTTCAAGAGCCATAAGGCCATCAGGAATGACTGCCGATAGGTGAACGTCCTTGCTCATGAGTAAAACGAAAAGAGACAACCGCTCGTCTCAGTTCGGAAGACGACCGATTGTCCCTTCTGTTTATTCGCTCAAACCGCCTGCTGCTATTTCCTGCGGCGATACAACGCCAGACCGATCCCGCCGAGAACGAACAGCCCGACCGTCGAAGGCTCCGGAACGGGCGTGTAGTCAATCGTCAGGACAGGGGGGAGTATTGGGTAGCCGTAGAATATGTAAAGATCACCGTCTGATCCCGGTTTCAGGGCAAAGCCCGCGTAGGAATCCCCATTGTTGACCAGCCCCTGGAGGAATGCCGGCGGGATTATCACCGTGGTCAGAGCGCCGGGCATGAACGTTGCAAGATGGTTGCTCGCCAGTTCGTCCCCGACTGTCACGACTCCGTCACCGATGTAGCCGTATATGCTGATCATGCCGCCCACGCCAACACTTTCAAAAAGGGTGACGTCCGCCGAATTGATGATCGAACCCGCCGGAATCGAGGATATGTCGAACTCCATCAAGCCCTGTTCCAGATGGTCGGTGGCCGAGTCGAGTAAGCAGTTAATATCGAAAGTCATTATCAAGTCAGCGTCGTAATTCAAGTCCCCGGCAATATCCACGGCCGTTCCGTCACCAGCATCTGCCGCTATCGGAATTATTGCCACGGCGGCGGAAAGGCTTGCGGCAAACACAAAAAGCATCATTGACGCGACTACGGCAATCCATGCGCACTTCATTTTCGAAAACCTCCCCAAAAGCTGTTCGAAAGCGCCCCAACCCGGTCGCCCGGCAGGGCAAGAATTGACACTGATTTATTACGTGAGGTTATCATATACCTCATTCCCCTTCCGCTTGTCAATGAATAATACCGGCAGTTTGAGTCTGCCGAAGGTCTCCTACTCGCCTGTAGATTGCGGCAGATTGGCGCAAAGGCGATTCGCGCGTCGCTCAAACCAGCCTACGCCCGCCCCTCGGCCCCGAGTTGGCGAATCCATTTCTCCACCGCCGGTACCATCGTCTTGACTGCCTTTCCCATAGCCAGCGGCGTCCAGTAGTCGCTCCGTTCCTTCCATTGGGCCAGCAGCGACTCCCGCACCGGCGTTACAAGGTCCGTCGCCACGTTCACCTTGGCGATGCCCAGCGAAATGGCGCGGCGCAAGTCCTCCGGGGGTGTCCCCGATCCCCCGTGCAGAACGAGCGGGATGCGCGTCGCGGCGTATATCTTCCCAAGCCTGTCGAAATCGAGTTTCGGCAGCTTTGAATATTTTCCGTGGGCGTTGCCTATCGAGACGGCCAGCGTGTCAACACCGGTGCGGCGGACGAATTCAACCGCGTCCGCAGGCTCGGTCAGCGTGGACTCCTTTACGCCCTCGCGGGTGGCGTCGTCGGCGCGTCCCACCTTGCCGATCTCGCCCTCGACGGTGACTCCGCGCGGGCGCGCCATCTCGACAACCTTCTTCAACGCCCCGGCGTTTTCCTCGAACGGGCGGGCGGAGAAATCGAGCATCACGGACGTGTAGCCCGCGTCCAGGCAGTCGGAGACGATGTCCAGTGAGTCGCCGTGGTCAAGGTGCAACGCTGCGACGACGTTGAAACGCTTCATAAGCGCGTAAGAGGCCGGGCCAAGGTCTTCAGGCGGCAGGACGGAGAACTCCGCCGGCGCGCTCATGAGGATTATTGGGGCCTTCATCCGCTCCGCTACGGAAAGAACGAGCTTGGTCGTCTCAAGATTCCAGACGGCGAATGACGGGACGGCGTAACCGCCGGCGATTGCGGCGTTCAGCAGTTGCGACATGGGAACGAATGGCATGAAAGGGATTCCCTTCGAAAAACGTTCGGCGCAGGCGCGCCCGGGGCGGGGGCCGTTGCGCAGGACGGAACTGTAGCAGAACGCGGCGCGCGGCACAACACGGGGAGCGCATCGGCATTGAACGCGCTGCGCGAGCAGTTATCATGTTGTCCCAATGAACAGAAACAACCGCAAAACAGTCTCCAGACTTTTCAGGGGCGTCATCATGCCGACAATAATCTCCATCGCGGCAACCGTTCTCTCCTGCTCAAGTTCCGGAAACGTTTCCGGAAAGGATGCTCCCGCCTCCCGCGCAGCGACAAGCGCCGGCGCATCGGACGCGGGCAACTCCACAACAACCGCGGAAGGACGCAGACTTTACGCCCGTCTCATGGACCCGCGCGAGCATCCGGACTACGCTCGCCGTTACGTGAAGCCGCCTTCATGGGAGACATTCGGCAACCGCACACAGTTCACAAGCCTGCGCGGTTTCGGCATGGACGGCAACCGCATCGTCGGCTACGTCGAGGAGATTGACAAATACACGAAGACCCACGAGCTCGGCAACGTGCTCTGGCCCTCGTATCCGATTATCTTCGCCGACAATCTGGGCGATCTTGCCGACGAGGTCAAGCGGCGCGGGTTGTATCTGTTTGATCTCTGGGGGTACGTGCCCGGCTCAGGCCCCGGCGGATACTGGCAGCAGTACAAGCCGCCGGCAGACGCGTTCCGAATGCTCGAAGACAAGCTCGGCGAGCGCTGGCTGGGCATGGACATAGGCGAACAGGACGGGCGCTACATCGGCGGCTACGCGAACCAGATGTTCCCGATCCCGGGGGATCGCTTCGAGAATTACCTGAACTTCCAGCGCCACTTCGAGCGCATGGGTAACGAGCTTGGCAACAGGCTCTCCGTGCTCGTATCGCTGAACTTCGGGCACTATCTTCTCAAGGACGGCGTCTACGCGACCATCGGCGCCGAGACGGCGCAGGGGCTTCCCAACGGACAGGTCTACTACTCCTTTATACGCGGCGCGGGCAAGCAATACGGCGCGCCGTGGTTCGGCAACGCCTCCGTCTTCAACCGCTGGGGTTACAAGACCTATGGCGCGACCGGCCCTGACCACGGCCCGACGAAGGGCACGAGCCTGAACCTGTTGAAGCGGCTAATGTACAGCCACGTCTTCTACAACTGCGTATTCGCCGGATTCGAGAGCAGTTGGTTCGACGGCGAGGCGCTCAGCCCCATCGGCAGAATTCAACAGGCCGCAAACAGGTGGGTGCTCGAGAACGGACAGCCGGGCGTGATGATGACCCCGGCGGCAGTAATGCTTGATTTCCATTCCGGCTGGTCATTCCCGCGACATCTCTACACCGACCTTGTCTATCGCGTGTGGGGGAACGTCCCCTACGGCCCTGGCGATTACCTGACCGATGGCGTGCTGGACATGCTTTATCCCGGATACCAGGATTCGTCATATTACCACGACGAACGCGGTTTCATTGCGCCCACGCCATACGGTGATATTGCCGACTGCCTGCTCAGCGACTCGCCGGGCTGGCTACTGAGGCGCTACCCGGTACTGATTCTCGGCGGTGAGCTTTCAGGCGGGGAGGAGTTGCGCGACAAGCTGTCCGCTTACGTCGAGAATGGCGGATACCTCGTCATCACCGCCGGGAATCTGTCGAAATTTGCCGACGGCCTGGCCGGACTGAAGGCTGATGCGGGCATTCGCTCATTCGGGCCGGATGAGTGCGCCGGACTTGGCGAGGAATTTTCGTTCGAGTTGAGCGAATTGAGCCTGCCTCCGCATGCGCGCGTTCTGGAGAGGATTGGCGGCGCGCCATCCGTCGTCGAATCTAAGCTTGGCAAGGGGAGCGTTCTCGCGCTTGCAAGCCCGTTCGGGATTCCCTCGGCGCGGGTAGTTCAAGACCACGTTCAGAGCAGGACCGACCAGCCTCTTCCCAAACCGTACCCGTTGCTGAGGCACGTTCGCGCCGCGCTGGACGCGGTCTTGCGAAGCCAGAAGCTGTTCGATGCCGGCGACGGGTTGAATATGATTACATGCAGGAAAGGCCGGGGCGAATACAGCCTGCTGATCTCGAACGACGCCCTTGCCCCAAAGCCGTTCAAGCTCGTTTCTCTCTGCGGCGAGATCGAGTCCGCGGTGGAAATTCCGCTCGATCAGTCCGAGAAAAACGCTGTCGGCTTCCTGCCGGAGGGATTTGAGAACGCGGAAGTCGGAAAGAGTTCCGAAACAATTATTGCTGGAGGCGACGTCAGGATATTCCGCGTCAAAGTCCGCGAGGAGAGCGTGGAGGAAATCCCCCACATGCCGCCGTCGCCGGGGCCGCGGGGGCGTCTCCTGCCCCTGCGAGGCAACCGCAGTATCCAGGAGGAAATCCTGCTGCGCCCGACTTTCTTCGAGCATTTTGACGGGGTGGTGGTTGATTGGAATTATCTGCGCATGCGCGATGTGGAACAGTTGAAGCGCGAATCGGGATGGATCGCCCGGCAAGGGCTGCGCGTCTGCGCGGACCTGACTTCGGGGCTGAATCTTTATCCTGATCTTCGCCTTGTCGGGAATGATCCGGTCGAATACGAATCAAGCATGGCGGTCATTGACGGAATCATTGCAAAGATGCCGATGATCGGCGCGCGAGACCTGATCCTGTCCCTTCACCGCACACCGGAGAACAACATTTCGAACGAGGACACATGGGATTCGTTCGCCGGGACCTTGAAAACCATATGCGACAAAGCGGCGTCGGTGGATGTTACCGTTCACCTCAGGCAGGCGATCAAGCGTCCGAGCAATCCTGGAGAGCTTGCCGATATGCTCGCGCGCGTTGACGCCCCCAATCTGCGCATCGCGCCGTCTCTTGCGCTGCTGTTTGATCAGGGGACCGTACCCGGCGAACTTCCTGACGCCATGAAAAGCAGGATAGGCATGTGGTTCGTCAGCGCGCCGGAACACGATGAGAACGGCAGGTTATGGGCGGTCAACGCACCCGCCGCGAAACGCATCCCGCCGGAAACGCTGAAAAGCTGGTTTGCGCTCGCTCCGGACGCCGCGATCGCGCTTGACGCGTCATATCGGAATAAGGACGAGGAATACGCCGACATCCGGATGATTGAGCAATCATCCAGGTGAGGCCGGGGCAGATGCCCGAAGAATGACTTTCTACAACGAAGAAAGGGCAGTCCGCCGTGCCGCGCGCGCTTTTGTACGGGTCAGATTTGCAGGCGCGAGCCGCCCCCCAGTTGCAAGACCTCCCCGGCGAAATGCTCCCTTATATATGCGATTGCATGATCGCCAGTGCAGTGGCACGGCGCCAACAGGCCGACTTTATACCGACGCAGCGCCGATATGGTTTCGCGCAGCCTTCGCTCGTCGGCCAGAAGCAGATGCATGCCTCCTATCACAGCCTTGATGCGACGTTCGCCGAGAATCCCGCTCACGTAGTCCAACGTATTCACAACGCCAGAATGAGCGCAGCCCAGAAGGACGACTATGCCGTCTTCGGTCTCGACCCATGCTGCCTGGTCATCGCATATGTCGTCCGGAATGCCGCACGCCGCGTCCATAAAAAATGGACCGCCGACGTCCTCAAAATCCGTGAGTCTGGGAACCGGTCCAGTCAGACCGATCTTTTCGGTGAGCCGCGTCGGGGCGGTGGTCCATTGCGCCTTGATTCCGACGCGCCCAATCTCTTCCAGGGAATGCGACGGCATTCCGATGGACTTGTGCGGCGGGTCACCCATGCGGATGTAACGCTCCCTCCGCGCATTCGGATGAAGATGGAACGCGGGCGGCTTGAACGCTTTCAATAAAGCGCCCAAGCCGCCAGTGTGGTCATAATGCCCGTGGCTTATAGCGACAGCGTCGGCATCAGCGACCTTTATGCCAAGTTGTGCCGCGTTGGAGATGAAGGCGGAGGATTGGCCCGTGTCAAAAAGAAACCGGAATCCTCCGGTTTCAACCCACATGGAAAGCCCGTGCTCAGCCTTCAGACCCGGTCCGCTGGACTTGTTTTCAATCAATACTGTAATGCGAAGCGAATTGCTCATTGCCGCCCCGCTTCAGTGATCGCAGACATTCTGCCCGGTCTTGAGCGTCCCGGCAAGGTAGGCGGTCACAATCTCTTCAGGCGTCTCGGCAGGGGCGCCGATGACGACGCCGATGCCGTGATCTGAGAAGAGCATCTGCGCCCGCGCCCCCATTCCTCCTGCTATGACAACGTTGACGCCCTTCTGCGCAAGCCATCGCGGCAGCAATCCCGGCTGATGCTCCGGCGCTTCCACCGTTTCAGTCTTGAGAATCTTCCTGTTTTCATGATCCGCATCAATCAGGGCAAAACTTCCGCAGTGCCCGAAGTGCATTGCGAGCCTTCCGTCAGCCATCGGTATGGCGATCTTCATGAAATTCTCCTTCGATTGGTGTGTGAAACCGATTTCGTAATCCCTGTCAGTCCAGTCTTCTCAGCACGTTCTCCCAGAGGGTCCGGATATCGCGAGCGGCAGGTCCGTCCGAATGTTCGACTACGCACTTTCCCGCAATCTGCGCCTCGGTCACAGTTCTGTCGTACCCGATTCTGCCGACCACTTCCGCCCCGGCTGCTCTGGCGGCATGCTCAATGCGCCCGGTCAATTCCGGGTTCAGGTCCCACTTGTTGACGCAGACCATTAGTATCGCGCCGAAACGCCGGGCCAGCGAGAGGGCGCGTTCTACGTCGTGTTCGCCGGAAAGCGTCGGTTCGGTGGCGGCCAGAACAACGTCGGCTCCGGCTACTGAGGCGATAACAGGGCATCCTATCCCCGGCGGGCCGTCAACGATGACAAGCCGTCGTCCAGACTTCACAGCAAGTTCGCGGGCCGCGTCGCGAACGATTGAGACCAGTTTCCCGGAGTTCTCGCCCCCGATACCGAGCTGGGCGTGGATCATTGGACCGAAGCGACATTCCGAGATGAACCATTCGCCGCCTGAACGCTCAACCAGATCAATTGCCCCCGCCGGACAGAACCGAGCGCAGACGCCGCAGCCCTCGCATGACAGCGCATCAACAACAAAAAGCGCCTTCTCCTCGCCTTCAACCGTCTTCCGTATTGCATCGAATCTGCAGAACTTCTCGCACTTGCCGCAGGATGTGCAGTCCGCAGCGCGGATGACGGCCTCAACGCCGCATTTGAACTCGCGACGCTCACGAATTTCCGGGCTGAGGAGAAGGTGAAGGTCTGCCGCGTCCACGTCGCAATCCGCAACGACGGCGTCCCGCGCCAGCGCCGCAAACGAGGCGGTTATGCTCGTCTTGCCCGTCCCGCCCTTTCCGCTGATGACGACAAGTTCCTTCAATTGATCCTCGCGCTTGAGCTTTCGCTCAAGGTTTCTTGTTTTCGACTGCCATCCGGCTTGTTTCTTCAAGAAGTCGTAACAACGGTTCCCTGTATTCCGGAGCCGCGCTCAGGATTGACTCACCCCGCGAGTAACCTTCCGCCATGTCGCGCCTTTCGGGAATCCTCAGCAGAATCGGAATTTTTTCCGCGCCGCAGTAGTCTTCAACCCGCCCGTCGCCGCAATCGGAGCGGTTGATCGCTACGCCGAAGGGAATCCCCAGCTTGCGAACCGTCTCTGCCGCCAGTCGCAGATCATGCAGACCGAACGGTGTCGGCTCGGTAACCAGTACAACCGCGTCGCTTCCCCTCACGGCGGCAACCATGGGACAGGCTGTTCCCGGCGGGCAGTCAACAATCATCACCCGGTCATGTTCGGAGTTGCCTTCTAGCGCGGCGGCTTTTACCGCGCGAATGACCGGCGGGGACATGGCCTGCCCCACGTTCATGATGCCCTGGATGAATCTCAGCCCGCCATTCATGCCCACCTCAACCGCGCCGATCTCGCGCCGGATTTCCCGGATTGCCCCCCTTGGGCAGATCCATGCGCAGCCGCCGCAACCATGGCACAACTCGGGGAAAACAAGGGGCTCCGTCTTCAGCGCCACAATCGCGTGAAACCGGCAGAATTCGGAACATTGACCGCATGAATTGCAGGCGTCCTTATCCACCTTGGGAATGGGAACCATGACCGGCTCACGCCGCAGAATCTCCGGCTTGACGAAGATGTGGCAGTTCGGTTCCTCAACGTCGCAGTCAAGCAGCGACGCCCCGCCCCGGGCGGAAAGGGCCAGACCGACCGCAACTGTCGTCTTTCCAGTGCCGCCCTTGCCGGATGCAACCGCAAGAATCATCGCAGGCTCCGCTTATTCCCAGTGTCCGTCCACATCGGAACACTCACTCGGCGCAAGATCGCCCTTCAGGAAACTCTCAATCGCGGCGGCGACGCTTCCCTGCGCCCCGACGACGATCTTTATCCCCGCCGCGCTCAGGACACGAAAGGCCTTGGGGCCGCAGTGTCCTGTGATGACAACTTCCGCACCGTGCCTTGAAACGGTCTCTGCGGACTGTATTCCCGCGCCTTGAGCGGAATTAAGATTCTGCGCGTTGTCAATCACCTGAAACCCGTCAGATTCGGTATCCACAAGGATGAATTTCGACGCCCGTCCGAACCGGGGGTCAACGGGGCTGTCAGGGGACGCGCCTCTGCATGTGACTGCAATCTTCATGAACATCTCCAGAATAAGACCGGAACGGACGCGGCAGAATCGCTGAATCCTGCTGCGCCCGCCGGTTCTCGGCTGTCTTCATTCACTCTCCCGAAGATGCCATTTCTTCAATCTTCCTTCTGATTGCCTCAAGCTGGCTGCCGAGCGCCTCGGCCTGCCGCTTCAAGGCGTCAACCTCTTCATCCTTGTTCATCGGCTTGAAGCTGACACGTTCCTGGAACGGTCCGCCGAAGGCGGCCATGCCCATTGCGGCGCGCTGGAAGCCGTTCATTCCAGTGGCACTGAACCACCGTCGCCTTCCCCTGCCGCCGCCGGCTCCGCGTCCGCGCCCGGCTGTGCCGTTCATGCAGCCCGGGACTGCGTAGCCCGCGCAATAACCCGCCGCTCTTCCCGTCATCGGCCCCATTCCCATCGGTCCGGTTCCATCTCCGCCTGGCATTTGAGTCTCCTTTCCGGGGAGTTCTACTCCCTCGACATCTTTGTTCCGCACTTGGGACACGCCTTTTGCGCGCACGGTTGCCCGCGCATGTGCGGTTCACGGTATCCGCAGGCGGCGCAGACGCAGAAGCCTCCCTGGCCCGAACCTCGGCCAGCTCCCATGCGCCTTCTTCCGCCCGCGTTTCCTTGTCCGCTGCCCATTCCGTTTCCCTGTGGCATCAGCAACCTCCCTTGCGACATCGCCGTCGAGCGCCGCAGCCCTTTCCGCCACCGCGCCGTCTTCCGCAACATCCGGGCATTGCGTAGTCCGAACTCGGCAGGCTTCCTTTGAAAAAAGCATCCAGCACCTGGTCAACATCTCCGGCAAGGAAGGGGATGACTCTGATCCCCTTTGCGTCCAGCATCCCGGCGACGTGGCGCGACACCGCCCCGCACAGAAGAACCTTCACGCCAAGTCCGGCAAGCTTCTCCGTCTTGGCGACGGGGTCGTCCGGAATGCTTTCCTCTTTTCGAACCGGACAACCTTCCCCATCCTCAACCATGACCACCCGCGTGGACACGTCGAAGACCGGGGAGACTCTTCCATTCCAGATAGGGACTGCGATGCGCAACTTCGTTCTCCTTGTTCAACCATGCAGTCCTTATGCACATTGCGTGCCAAGCATGGCGGGAAAGACGAATACAGTCATATGATATTTATAGTTATGGCCTTATGATTGCCAGTCTTGACGACTATTTCAGGTGATATAGTTGCATATATGAGACCATATCCGGATTCAGAGTCGCATAAATGCGCCCCTATGCCGAGTCCTTGTTCCGCTTATAACGTCCGTCCTCAGGCGGTAGAACAATGCCCAGGGACTTCACCTTGCGAAACAGCGTGCTCTTATGAACGCCAAGCTCGGCGGCAGTCCTGGCCCTGTTGTAACTGTTGCGTTCAAGTGCCGCCGCGATCGCCTGCGCCTCCGCCGCCCGTAGGGATGTTCGAACATTACCGCATCCCCGTTCCACAGGCATCCGGGCAACGAAACTCTCCGGAAGGTGCCGCGGTTCGATCGTCCCCTGCGCGCAAAGCACAAAGGCATGTTCGATAATATTCTCCAGTTCCCTGACATTACCGGGGTAATCATGCGCCATGAGCAGCGCCGTAACGTCCGGAGAGACCCCATTGATTGATTTGCCCTGGGTAAGGTTGAACTTTGCAATGAAATGTTCCACCAGCAGCGGCACATCTTCCCTGCGCTTGCGAAGCGGGGGTAGTTCAATCCTCAGAACGTTTATTCGATAGAACAGGTCGCGACGGAAAGTACCGCGGCGCATCAGGTCTGCCAGGTCCCTGTTCGTCGCTGCAATGATTCTTGTGTCAGCCTTTTTTGTTTCATTCGATCCGAGCGGCTCGTAGGCTTTCTCCTGGAGTGCGCGCAGCAGTTTCACCTGCATGGAGGGCGTTGTCTCGCCAATTTCATCCAGGAGAATCGTGCCGCCCGAAGCTGCTGCGAATCGTCCGGGCTTCCGCCTGTCGGCCCCGGTAAAAGCGCCGGTCTCGTAGCCGAAAAGCTCGGATTCCAAAAGCGCCTCAGGCAATGCGCCGCAGTTGATCGCTACAAACGGGCCGTTCCTGCGTGGACTCAGCCCATGAATGGCACGGGCAACGAGTTCCTTGCCGGTTCCTGTCTCGCCCTGCACCAGAACGGCGCTTTCGCTTGCCGCTGCCTGGGGCAGGATGTCGAATATGCGCCTCATAACCGGACTTCGGCTTACGAGGTCCCCCATCTGGAACCTGCCCTCAAGTTCCTTGCGCAACTCCTCGACCACGCTCAGGTCGCGAAATGTCTCCGCTCCGCCCGCAATGCGGCCGGATGCGTCCCTCAGGATCGCAGTCGAAACGCTTATTGGTATCCGCCTGCCCTCAGAATCAATAATGAATGCGGGCTTGTTGATGATGGGTTTGCCGGATTCCATGGTTCGCCGAAGGGCGCAGTCCGTCTCGCACATGCTGGCCCGGAACACATCGGAACACTGCTTCCCCAGCGCCTCCCGGCGGGCGATGCCGGTAATCTCCTCCGCCGCCCTGTTGAACGACGTTATCTTCCAGCGCTCGTCAACCGTAAAGACACCGTCGGATATGCTCTCCAGTATGGCCCCGGTCGCATCCGTCCTCACGGCTTTTTTCCTTCCAGCCATGACCATCGCTCCGCGCGGACGGACTCCATCTGGCCCGTGCTGTTGCTCGTCAATGAATCATCGCCGCTTCTGGCGACAGGCATCAACCTCATCCCAGATTGCGCTTAAGGAACTCGAAGCTGATCTTGGCGCAATCGAACGGATCGCCTTCGAAGTTGTCCTGCTCATAAATGTACCATTCGATGCCGGCCTCGCGTCCAGCCGCAAAGATATCGTCCCACTTCAGGCATCCCTTGCCCAGCGCGCGGAAACGCGCCATGCCCAGAAGCTGCCCGGGCGCAAGGTCCTTGACGTGTATCCACGGGCAGCGATTCTTATACTTGCGGATGTAAGCCGCAGGATCGGCGCCGCCGACCTGCACCCACGCCGTGTCAAACTCCGCGAACAGGTTTTCGGGGTTGGTTTCCTCGTAGAGGATGTCCAGCTTGCAGCGCGGATCGCCGGGGAACTTCTCAAACTCGCCTGCATGATTGTGATACGACAATCTCATCCCGACTCCGCGCAGCTTCGCTCCGACGGCATCGAGGCGCTTCGCCCCCTTCTTCCATGCCTCAAGCGAAGACTTGCAGTCGCCCATCATGCCGCCCGGCCCGACGTTCAGGGCGCCGACCGTCTTCCAGAACTTTACGTTGTTGTCGAAGTCCTTCTCGAAAGGCTCCACGCCGCAGTGCGCCGCAATCGCCTTCAGCCCGGCGGCGTCCAGCGCCTCGCGTATTTTCTCCGCAGGCAGGTCGGGCATGCCGCTCCACTGGACGTATTCCCATCCCATGTCGCGGGTCTTCTTGAGCGTCTCGGCAAGGTTCTTCTTCGCCGGGTCGCGCAGCGTGTAAAGCTGGAGCGCAATGCCGGCCTTCGCGGGTTTGGCCGGCTGATCCGCGCCGAGTAAGGCCCGCCCGGAGAATGCCATCGCGCCCATCAATCCGATCGCCTCGCGGCGCGTGAACGAGCGTCCATTGGAATTGCTCATCGTAATCTCCTCTATCAGATGTGTATGAAGATGTTCGCCGCAACGCCACGCCCGGCTTGATTGCGGACAGCCGCCGCGTTAGCCTTGTCGCAAGGTCGTCGCGCAGTCTTCATCATACCATCCGGCAAACACGGGAGTCCACCAGACTATGAATTACGCCATCTCATTCGGAATCGCGGCGTTGGCGCTGTGCAGGCTGGGGCAGGCCGACGAAGCGGCCGGGCAATCCCCATTCTCAATGGTAGTCGCGCCGGTGGGCAACCTGAATCCGCGCAACAGCGAAGCCGCCGTCATCCGGCTGAAGGACGGCGCCCTGCTGCTGGGCTGGACCGAGTTCTACGCCGGCAACGGAGCAGACCACGGTCCCGCCCGCATATCAGGCCTGACGTCCGCCGACGGCGGAAAGACCTGGGGCGGCAAGCGCACGCTGGTCGAGAACGATGGTGGATGCAACGTGATGGAAGTCAACTTCATGCGCCTGAAAAACGGCGACATCGCGCTCTTCCATTGCCAGAAAAACACCGAGGATGCCGACTGCCGCGTCATGATGCGGGCTTCCGCAGACGAGGGAAAAACGTGGGGGCCGGCGAAACAGCTCAGCCCGTCCGGGAAATACACCGGCCTGACCAACGGGCGCTGCATCCGCCTGAAGTCCGGGCGCATTCTCCTGGAGGCATGGGAGGGCGGAACGAGCTACTGTTGCATTTCGGACGAAGACGGAGCGAACTGGCGCGACAGCAGGCGCGTCAAACCGGCAAAGGGCGAATGCTGGGAGCCGGCGTGCGTCGAACTCAAGGACGGGCGCGTGATGATGCTCATGCGCACAGGGCTTGGCGGACAGTATAAGAGCGTCTCCGGCGACGGCGGAGAGACGTGGAGTGATCCCGTTCCGACCGCCCTGACCGGGACCGCCGCGCCCGTCGCAGTCACAAGAATACCGGCAACCGGCGACCTTCTCGCCGTCTGGAACAACAATCCCGGCGCGAAAAGCCGTAATCCGTTGACCGCAGCCGTCTCAAAGGACGAGGGCGAGACCTGGGAGAACTTCCGCAATATTGAGTCCCGGGGCGATGACGCCTGGGCCTATCCCGCGATAACCTGGGTCGGCGATCAGGCACTGTTGACATACTTCAATTACAAGGGCGGGTTGTCCCTGCAACTGAAAATCCTGCCGTCGGGATGGTTCTACGGGAAATGACCGCGCAATCGGTGATTTGCTGCTTGTTGTAGCGCAGTTCTGCGCTCGCGCAGCCGTCCCGACGCAATGCATCCCGGTCGGCGGGACGCCCGGTAAAAGAAGGGCGGAAGGGGAAATGAGAGATACAGAAATACGGTCGCTGTCCCCGATTTTGCGGCGTGTCGGCATGGTTTTACGGGAAATAACCGCGCAATCGGTGATTTGCTGCTTGTTGTAGCGCAGTTCTGCGCTCGCGCAGCCGCCCCGACGTAATGCATCCCGGTCGGCGGGACGCCCGGTAAAAGAAGGGCGGAAGGGGAAATGAGAGATACAGAAATACGGTCGCTGTCCCCGATTATGCACGGTTTTTCCACCCGGAACTCAGTGTCACCATCGGTCCCCGGTGTTTGCGTGGTTGATTTTCGACGACATCCTGGCGAGAATGGAATATGTCGAATCGGAATCGGGGAGGTGCAAAAGATGAGGATCATACAAAGGGCAGCGCCCGGGTCGGTTATCGTTGTCTTCGTGGTTGCGAGCGCCTTCTGTTGTGTCCGGCCATGTACAGGAGATGAGAATGACATTGCGGTATCAATAGAAGAGCCGGTCTATGCTGGAATGCCGGTGTGGGTCAACGTGAAGGTCAGGAACCCCGCCGCTGCGGGATACGGCGAACTCAGGGGGTATCCGTATTACTTCGGAATGTGGGACTTCGGAGAACACGAGTTCGAGGTGAAGCGTGACGGAAATCCTCTGCCGAAAAGGGAATTTAGGATAAGTCGCGGCATCTCGTTCTGGTCGCCCGATGATCCTTCAGAACCGACTATTGACAGACTTCCCATCCACGTGCAGTTCGACTTCACGAAGCCTGGGAGCTACGAAATCAAGTATAAGCACTCCGTGCATATGGTGCGCAAGGACCAGAACCCGAAGGATTTCGTCTCCGAATGGATAAAGCTCGAAGTCAAGATCCCGGACAAGAATCTGATTGATGAATTCTATCGCAACAAGATCAGTGAACAACCATCTGATATCGAAAAGCTGGTTAGAGACTGGCTTCCGTCCCTCCTGGCAAGACCAGATAAGGATGTCTTGCGGGCCTTCATCCGCCTGACGCAACACATGGACTCGCAAGTTAGGTATTACGTAATATACTCGCTATGGGGGTTTGATGACCCCCTCCTGGCCTCGGAAACGCCTGCGTTGATGGGCGAGATCGGACCATCGGATGAACTGGCTCGTTTCCTGAGCTGGCGACGCAGCATATTCAGACCTGTTACGGATGACATCCTGCGAAATGCCACGCCCTATCTCAGTTCACCGGACAGCAGGAAGCTGGAGGGCGCAATCAGCACACTCAGTTTCGTTCCCTTACGAGTCGAGGGAGAACCGGGCGATCCGGCGGATGCGGAACGGCGTCGTCGAAATATCGAGGCCGTTCTCGCGCACGCCGATCACATCCTCAAGTCGCAGGATGAATACGTTCTGAAAAGTCTGGCATGTTTTCTCGGATCGGCGAAGGGAGACCGCTCGCGCGAAATCCTTTGGCAACTGACCGAGCGCCCCGTCTGCCGGGGACAAGCCATCATCTGTCTCTGCTGGCTCGGCGACAAGCGCGACCTTCCTAAGTTGGGGAATATCCTGTTGACAGGCGCGGTTGATGAAGCGGCGGACATTGCCTACCAATTTCCGAGCGCGTTCGGCGACGAAGCCTCCCCCTATCTATTGGAAGCCATGAAAAGCGCCAACAGCAAACGAGTGCGAAACGAGTGCGCGAAAAGCCTCATGAAGCTGAACAAGCTGGAGGGCTTTCTAGCCGCAAAACAGATGATAGAGCAATCGGCGAAAGGGGACAGTTCTGAGGAAGGCGCTCGCGAATACTTCTACAAGGAACTTCACGATAGCGATGGTTCACGAGAAACCTTCTTGAAACTTCTCCAACAGAAGATTGACGAGCTATCCCCGAAACGGGAGTGAGCCGTCCGGGTAAAGCGATATGGTGGGGCTGTTGAAGAAGGGGTGCTGATTTAGAGTCTTCCCCTGAAATCCTGAAATCCGGGTACAGCGACTACATTTCTGCATCTCTCATTTCCCTTTCCGCCCTTTCTTTGCCGGGCGGCCCGCCGCCTTCCGAAAAACCGGAACAATTCGCCATCCTCAAGCCCGTGACTCCACAATACCACACCCATTGAAAAATCCAATCCCCGCTCCCCCCTTGAAAACACGGCGTGGGGAACATGGCGTGTCCCCGCCGGATAAAAAACCATCCTGCCGCCCGCGCCACAATGCGCGCCCATTACCGACGGCTTATCTTTGCGCCTTGAGGATATCAATCACAGGCAGGGGAACCGTCCCGAATCCCTGCCGCATGGCCGGCTCGCCGAAGCTCATCACGCGCGTCAATCCTGCCCTTGAGAGCTGCGGGAACGGGTCCAGCGTGGCGGCGTCAAGATTCTCAAACAGACAGCGCGGCTTCCCCTCGGCATCGCGGACGGCATACGTCGCCTGCAGGCGCGACAATTCGGCCCAATTTATTAAAACGTATTCAACCCCGGACTCGCGCAGAGCGGCCATTGCCCGCTTCGGGTCCTCACGCGCAATACCGAGAATTTCGTCAATGGGATGGCGGTTGAAAACGGTCGGCGCGACGACCGGGAAGCGGGCGTGGAAGGTCCGCGCCTCGCCGATAAACATCGTTTTTGCGCCGCCGCCGGCCTCGTTCAGATAGTCCATCGCCTGCCGATGTTCGAGAATCCCCAGACGGCGCAAAGTTTCCTCGGAAGCGTCAAACCCGGCCGCCGCCTCGAACCCGCCCGTCTGCGCAAGCGACCGCGCGTTTTCAAAGGCCCCGAAGGCCAGCAGAATCCCGACCAGCGCGGGCTTCGCGACTCGCCCCCAACCGCCTTCCCAGAGCGCGTATCCGACGCCTGAGCAGAGCGCAAGCGACGGGAGCGCCCAGGACAGGAACCTGTCAATGCGGTGCGTCGCCAGGAACCACAGCGCGAAGCAGACGGCAAACCAGGCAAGCGAGCCAGCCGTGATTCGAATCAAGGCCGGTTTCTCATCGCGCGAGGGCGTGTTTTGACGCGCCTTCGCAAGCGCGAAAGCGCAGGCAAGCGGGATGAAGACGACCGCCAGCGGATTGACATGATGGTCCGCAAGGCTGCGGGAAAGCAGGAAGTCAACCAGCCGCCCCGGCGCCGAGGAGATGGACAGTTCCCGCCACGAATGCGCCTCCGAAAAACGAACCGCCTGAAGCTCAGTCCAACCCTCCCCCCCAAATATTCCGTAAAGAAAAGGATAGACCGGATTTCCGGTATACGCGGCGTTCTTGACCAGCCACGGGAGGAGCATCCCCCCCGCGCACAGAGCAAAACCCATCAGCGGCGCGATCAGCCTACGCGACTCAACGGACGTCTGCCTGCGGAGCGCAAGCAACCTCCAAGAAAGCAGCGCGAAGGCAGGAACAGCGGCGCAGAGAAGCGCCGGATACTTCGCGCCTATCGCAAATCCGCACATCGCGCCGCAGAGTCGGCAATATCGCCCGGCTCGATCAAAGGTTGATCCGTCGCCCTTCTCCGAAGGGGAGGCAGTGCCTGGCATTGTCAGCGACGCTGCCATTGCAAGCGCGCAGTAACAGGTCACCACGAGCGAGTCGGAATCTGTCGCGATTGAAGCGCAGACCGTCGGGCACACCAGCCAGAACACTCCCGCCCATGCCCCCGCGTCGCGTCCGGTCGCCATGACGCAGAGACGGCCTATCGCCGCCGCCGTGATCGCCGCAAACAGGAGCATGACCAGCAGGCCGACGCGCGCGCCGTCCTCGATCCCGGCGTGCAGCATTCCCGCGTAATAGATCATTTCCGCGTTCTGAGGGAAGTTGGCGAAAACGCTTTCGGGAATTGGCGGAATGCGCCCCGCGAGAACGTATCGCGCCGGGAGTCCGAGGTGATATTCCAGAGCGTCATATTCAAAGGGCGGCGTCTGAGCGGCCATCCAGCCGAAAAACAGAAATATCCCCCCAGCCGCCAGGGCGGGAAATAACCCGCGATTTGCAGGGGCACGTTGCCACGCGCCCACGCCGTCATCCGCATTTCTGTGTGAACGGAAATGATCCTGAATTCGCTCAAACTCTTTAATCGCCGGCTTGAATCCGGCGACAGCCATCGCCAGTTCAAGAACCCATATCTGCGGGAAACCGAGACATCCCAGGATCATGATCCCGATTGACAGCGCTCCCAGGCCGGAAGCGACCCCGAAGATGACGCGCTCAAACGCGGAGTCAGGCTCGGCGCGAAGCAGGCTCATCAGGCGAAGCCCCCCGCAGAAAGCGGCCAGGACGATGACACAAAGGTGGGCCAAAGGCAGAATCACCCGCGAAAAGGCGTTCGAAAGAAACTCGAAGCGGTAGCCCCCGTCCCCGAACCATTCCATCCCCTCGCCCTTCGCGGGCCAGCCCAGCGCCCAGAGGATCAGGAACACGGCAGCGGCAATCCCCGCCAGAATCGTCGTAAGACCCGGCGCGCCGGAGTTCCGCGATTCAGATTCATCCGGATCGCCGTCGTATGGTTTTTCCCTTGTTGTGCCTTCGCGCTTAGCCATTCGGGCCGGAGTCCTATTCCTTCCCCTCCATAAGTCGTTTCGCGCGGTCGGCGGTCGCGCTGCCTTCGAACAGGCGTATGACGCCCTTTCCTGCGACGGACGCCTTGTCCGGCTGGCGGCTGCTCTGATAGTTCTTCAACCACATCATGAGCTTTGCGGCCTCCTCCTCGCATCGCGCGTTGAACAACTCCTCACCCGGCTCAAGGAGTTTCCATATCCCGCCCTTGACTTCGATCCGATCCCCCTCGATCCTGTAATCGCAGCCGACGCGAAGCATGCCGGCTTCAAGAAGCCTGGCCCTTTGACTTTCAAACGCGGCGTTGTAAGTCTCGATCCGATCTTCCGTCTTTCTGTGCTTCGCAGCCGCGTTGTTAATTTTGGCCTGGACCTTCTGTGATTCCGCCTCCAGTTCATCGTTCTTGGACCGCAGTTCGCCCTTGGATTCCTTGAGGTCGCTTTCAAGTTCCCCGCGTTTTTCGTCGAAGGATTTATCCTTTTTGCCCTTGTTCTCCCTGGCTTCGGCAAGTTTCTTCTGAAGGTATGCGATCTCGTCCGTCTTTCGCCTCATTACGGTCCTGGCCCACTCCTCCTGCGTGGGGCCGTGGTGTCGGGCCATGTATTGCTCCGCGATTCGCCTGTCCTCATCGGCCCGTTTGATCCTCTCCTCAAGCAGTAGAATCCAGTCCTCGCGGGGGTCTTTCTGCTTCGCGCTTTTCTCCTTCGTCTCCTCCTCGAGTTTCTTGGACCGGTCAAGGTTTGATTGCTGCATCTTCTTCAAATCCTCGACCGACTCCCTGTGGCCGTCCATCTCCTGCCCGAGCTTTCCGGCCTCGGCGATCAATGCCTCGTATTCCTTGTATGCCGCAAGGAAGTCAGTCTTCTTCCCGTCAATCTCCAGTTGAAGGCGGCCAAGTTTGAAACGCGCCGCGCGGTATGCCTGCTGACTGCGCGCTTCAGCCTCCCGTCCGGCTAAAGCCGCCTGACAAAGAAACACAAGGCACGCCAGCGACGCAACGACAGAAAGCATTGACGTCTTCATTCCTGTTTCCCCCTGACGACGTTCCGACGGACGCGGGTGGTCTTTTTACCTCCGCTCAACTTAGTATATTACGCCACGGCGGGAACGCCAACAATCCCGTAATGCGTTCACAGACTTATTCGCATCCCGTCATGCGCGCATTCCAACCCCGGGTTTGTCCGCGCAATGCGCTCCCGCTCCTCTATCGTGAATCCAGCCTTCATGCTCCCCCCAATCCATCGGTGGCAGGACAGGTGCGTCAGGATGCACCGTGGGACGCCCGTCTGCCTCCAGAACTCGACCGCTTCCGGCACGGAGAAATTCCATCGCGCCTCGTCCCGCTCGTCCATCGTGGCCTCAAGTATTAGCAGGTCCAGTCCCCTGAGTCTCCCGGCGGTCTTTTCGGGCGGGACGGAACTGTCAACCAGGTATGCGAAGCTGCGCTCGCCCTTGAAGACAAAGCCGACGCTCTCCTCAGTGTGCGTCGTCTTGACAACCTCCCATCCGCCGTCGGGAAGATCGAAAGCGTTGCCCGGCCCTATCGGATGAAGGTTCACGACCGGCTTGACGTATTCAAGCTCCCGGTCGAAATGCGACATCGCCTGCCTGGGGACGTAGACCTGCACGGGCGGCCATTTCGCGCAGGAGGCGATCAACCTCAGCCCGCCCAGCCCGGCGACGTGGTCGTAATGCCAGTGCGTGATGAAGATGCGGTCAACGCGGCGGATTCCCGCGCGCTCAAGCTGATCCTCCATGTCCGGCCCGGCGTCAATCAGAACGGTCTCCCGCCCGATCACGGCTGCGGACGCCCGAGTACGCTTGAGCGCCGGGTTGCCGCGCGCCGCTTCGCAGGTCGCGCAGTCGCAGAAGTGAGCCGGGATCCGCATCGCAGCCCCGCTCCCCAGGAAAAGCAGTTCCGGTCCCGTTCGCGTTTCTGTTTTCATTATTCGATCCTGTTTGGCCTGAAGGACCAGGACTGAAGCCTGTTCATTGTCATGAGCCTGTCGGCGCTCATGTCCGGCGGGAACATGCACCATCCATACCAGTTGCGGCGGAAGTCTTCGGCATCTGCCTCCGTCGGAAATGGCGATGACGCCGGAATCGCGGACATCTCGTTGTCGGCAAGCGCCTGCGCCGCATACCGGAACCACCCTCCCGGCGTCGCGTCAGCCTTGCCGAACGCCAGGCGGTCGGGCATGAACTCGCCGGCAAGCTGTGCCTCCGCCGCGCGCGCCAAAATGCCCGGAGACGCCCCATCCGCCGGAACATCCCGCTCCGGCAATCCGGGCAGTCCCTTCGGTCCGAGCAACTGCCGCACCGGAACAATCGGCTTCTCAGGACGCGCCAGAACATGCGTCATCATCGCCATCACCTCAGCGGCTGACAGCGGAACGCCCCCCACCGCGGCCCCCCTGATCGTGTTCTCCAGCGCAAGCTCCCGGGCAAGTTGGATTACAGCCTCTCTGGGCAATGACTTCGGACGCTCCAGCGATTCACGCTGGATCAACTCGTCGTAGGTGATGACCTCGATGGACGGCTCATTCGCGCAGAACTCGTAAATCTTCTCAATGTTCGCAAGCGCGTATTCCAGCGTTTCCCTCGGGCGTGGGGGCGGGATTTTCCACTCCTCCGGCGGCAGGTGAGCCTGCCCGACCTCCGGCCACTCCGCGTTGTAGAGATACGTCGGGTGATCGCAGATGAGAACATATTCCTCTGTCTCCAGCAGTCTCTCAAGCTGCCGGCGTTTTTCCTCGAACGTCGCCCCCGTGGCGAAATCGTCGAGCCAAAGGCTGTACCTGACGTGCATGCAGCCGGCGCAGTGATGAACGCCCCGCTTGTTCCAGACCAGCGGACTTCCCGCGACGAGGCGGAAACCAAGCCGCGCGCTCGCCCACACCCCGTTGGCCGCCGTGTCGCAGTATCCCGGCGGAAGCGTCACGGGCAGGTGGTCGCGCCTGAACGTCTCCATGACCCATTCCATGCCTTCCCGTTCACGCTGGATGAAAAGCTCCGCCCCCTCGTCCCAGCCGGTCTTGCTCAACTCCTCTGCGATCACGGGTTTGATGCCGTGTGAGCGGCTGTGGAAACCGATCTCGTGAGGCTCGAAAGTGGCGATCTGCCGCGGGGTTGCCAGCCTTTGCATGAACTTCGCCCGCAGGCCGACCGTGCAGAAGCTCCCCCTCAGGCCGCGCCGGGTGAGCGCCTCGGCCAGTTGGACGGCCGTATCAATGCTGCCGGGGACGAGAAAATCCTCGTGATCGAACGTGAAGATGACGGATGGCATTGTCTTGCGACTCCGTTTAGCGGTATTTCAGGTTCGTCAACAATATACACCGTCTATCGGGCGAGTTCATCCCGAGTTCTTCGGGTTCCGTCCGGCGGCTTCATGTGCTATCATCCATCATGAGGAAAAGCCCTTGGACGATTCCAATACAATAAGCCGCAGGCAGTTGATGGTTCAAGCCGGCCGGATAGGAGCCGGGCTTGCCGCCGCTTCGCTCCCCGCAATCGGAGCAGTGGAATCCGGTAACAGACCGAACTTCCTTGTTCTCCTTACTGACGATCAGCGATGGGACGCGATTGGCTGCGCCGGCAATACGATCATCCGGACGCCAGAGATTGACAGGCTCGCGCGCGAAGGCGTCATGTTCGAGAACGCCTTCGTCACAACCGCCATCTGCGCCGCGAGCCGCGCCTCAATCCTGACCGGTCTTTACGAACGAACGCACGGATTCACGTTCGGAACGCCGCCGTTGCGGGCCGACCTTGCCGCAATGAGCTACCCCGCCATGCTTAAGGCAGTCGGCTACCGGACCGGACTTGTCGGCAAGTTCGGAGTCGTTGTCGAGAAGGGCGGCGTTGAGCGCATGTTCGACGTGTTCAAACCCCTTGACCGAAACCCGTATTTCAAAGACGTTCCGGGGGGAAGACGACACCTGACCGACATCGAATGCGACGAGGCGATATCCTTTCTCAGGGGATGCCGGAAGGATCAGCCCTTCTGCCTGTCCGTCAGCTTCAATGCCCCCCACGCCGAGGACGGCGACCCGAAACAATACTTCTGGCCGGAGACGGTTGACCATCTTTATCGCGACGCCACAATCCCGGTCCCGAAAACGGCAACGCAGGAGGATTTCGAGAAGCAGCCCGAATTCCTTCGGAATTCGGAAAGCCGGGTCCGGTGGCGTTGGCGCTTCGACGAACCGGAGAAGTATCAGCAGATGGTCCGGGGGTATTACAGGATGATAAGCGGCGTAGACGCGGCAATCGGGCGGATACGCGCGGAGCTTGAGCGCCAGGGTCTTGCTGACGACACGATCATCATCTTCATGAGTGACAACGGCTACTTCCTGGGCGAACATGGTTTTGCGGACAAGTGGCTGATGTACGAGGAGTCGGTCCGCATCCCGATGATAATCCTTGACGGGGGAAGGATGCTGAGCCGTCCCGCCGGAAGCCGGATCAGGCAGATGGCGCTCAACGTGGACGTCGCCCCGACGATTCTAGCTGCTGCCGACATTATGGTCCCCGACGCCATGCAGGGGATAGCGTTGCAGGGGCTTCCGCGCAATGATTCGACCGAAGGATGGCGCAATTCATTCTTTTACGAACACCTGTTCAACCACAAGGGAATACCGAAAAGCGAAGGCTTCCGAACGGAGCAATGGGCCTATATGCGCTACTTTGAGCAGAAACCGGTCTATGAAATGCTCTACGATCTGAAAAACGATCCGGGTGAGGAAAACAACCTGGCCGGCGATCCGGCGCGCCGCGAAATACTGGAAAAGATGGCCGCGTCCTGTGCAGAATTCAGAAGGCAATACGAAAACGACCGCGACGAACTCAGATAACTAGGGGTGTGCGACCGCATTTTTTGCGGTTGCCCATGCGAGGTTTTCCTCGATGGCAGCGTTGTTGCGCGTATGTAAATCCAATTCGGGATTCGAACACATGTGACGGCGCCTTTTCATGCGCGCTCTTGATCGCCGCATTTCGCGCTATCCCAGCGCTTCCTTCACGGCTTTCAGGAATCCCAGCCCGTGCCGCTTCTCCGGCAGGAGGTAGCAACCCTCGGTCCATTCGTTCCAGGCATTGATCAGGACGGCGTTTGGCGTCGGGCCCGTTTGCTCGACATGCCGGCGGGCCATGCGGCAAAGCTCCTTGAAAAGTTCCGGCGTGTTGTCCTCGATGACCGATATGTAGGGATAATCGCGGTTCCCGCTCAGCGGCGACGGCGGAAACGGCCAGGAGACGCTCTTCTCGCAGCGCGGGGTGACGTCCCATCCCATTGTTATTACAGGGAAATACGGCAACGCCGTTGCTGACATCGCCGCCCATCGCTCCTGATGCTTTACGATCAGATCCTCGTAACGCTCCGTCAGGTTCTCCGACACCTTCCCGCTGGAGATGATGTTGTAAAAGGTTGTGCTGTCGAATCCGGCCTCGCGGAACGTGGGGACGTGTTCCGCGCCCCACGACATTGCGTTCAGGTGGAACCGGGGAAGGCCCGATTTCTCCAGATGGCGGTTCATCCGGTCGAAGACGTCCCGGAAGCCCTTCGGCCCGCCAAGCTCCTGAATGGCGTGAATGGGATTGAACATGCTGAAGAACAGCCGCCCCTCCACAGTCCAGTAATTCGGCTGGCGGAAGTAATGCTCAATGCAGTAGTCCATCACACGCAGCGTGTCCTTCAGCGAGTGGCGGCAGGGGAGCCATGAGTTCCACTCCCTGCCGAACGGCGCAGGGAAGTAGTCCGCCCAGTGATGGTTCGCCCACATGAGGCAGAACTTGAGGCGGTTGCGGTTCGGGGCCTTCAGGAAGCCATTCTCAAGCGCCTCCTCCATAATGCGGACGCCGCTGTACCAGTACCAGTCAATCATGAAAACGTCTATGCCGTGGTCCGCCGCCAGATCAATCTCCCGCGCGGCCCACGCGGGATCGCTCTCGTCGAAACAGCCCCATTCCGGCTCAAGCGGCTGATGATGCCCAGGGAAGCGGGGGACGGCCGTCCGCAGCAGTTCCCACTCGCACCAGCCTTCGCCCTTCCACGAGCCGGCGTGGTCGTAAGTGTGCCAGAGGGGACAGTAGACCGCGACGACTTCGGGACGTTTTCCGGCTGCGGGCATGTGATTGATCCTCGGTGATGGAGAGGTTGCTTATCGGCAGAGACTATTGAGGTAGTCCTCAAGATTTGTGTAACCGTCGCCGTCGGCATCAGATTTCCCGTCGTCAGGATTTTCAGGATTCAAGCCCTTCGCTTTTTCCCAGGCGTCTGGCATGCCGTCACGGTCGGCATCCGTCGGGGGCGCTTCGTTTTTCAGTTCCGGCCAGCCGCCGACCTCGTCCTGAGAGTCTATCATCCTGCCGGTGCGATTGCGGGCGTCGGCGATTATTCGCTGATCAACGGCATCGCGCCGCAACGAGGCCCCCGCGCTGCGCAATACAAGTTCCAGCGCATCTCCCGCCGTCTGCGTCGCTGGCGCGTTGTCTCCGAGATCGGGTTGCGGGGCCTTCCAGTCGGCTAATGTGCCGGCGTATTTGTACTTCCCCCCCTTCAGCCAGCGCTCGAAATCCAGCGAGGAGTAGTTGTCCCGCGTCCATCCGCCATTGCCTTCGAATACGTTGCCTGACATGAAGCCGTGCGCGGCGTCCGGCAGGCATCCTTTCATGGCGATGGGCTTGCGCTCCGGCTCGGTCTCCGGCCCCGGACGCCAGTAATTGTTGACCGCGTTGATGAAGTGATCGCAGAAGTTGGCCGTGCCGCTCCAGTTGTAGATCACGTTGTTGCGGAAATCCACTGTCGTGATGGCGTCTCCCGGGTCTGCGCTGCCCAGCGTGGGATGCCTGTCCCGGCTTGTGGTGAAGATGTTGTGATGCAGCGATAAAGGCCCGTCAGGCTCCCGATACGACGCGCACATGGCGTGCGGGCCTTTTTCGTGGATGCTGTTGTGCAGGGCTTCGCTGAGGATGCACCATTGCATGGTGAAATTTCCGCCTGCGCGCAGATCGTGATTGCCGTCTACTCCCCAACTCAGCGACACATGATCTAGTATCACGTTATCTATATCGTTTGTGGTCAACGTGTCGTAGCCGCCGGGTTTCTTGTTCTTATCGCCGAGTCTGACACGGATATAACGGACAATAACGTCATGGCAGTTCTTCATGCCGAGGGTGTGATCCCGCAGGCAGATGCCGTCGCCGGGCGCGGTCTGACCGGCGATAGTCAATTCCGACACTCCGATTTCGAGTTCCGAGCGGAGTTGTATCGTTCCTGAAACGTCGAAAACGATTGTGCGGGAACCTTTTGCCGTTCGTATGCCGTGGCGCAGCGAACCGGGGCCATCATCATCGAGATTCGTCACGTGATAAACGTCTCCGCCGCGTCCGCCCCTGGCGAAGCGTCCGAAGCCCTCGGCGCCCGGAAATGCCATCTGCTGCCCGGCATCGGCGCTCAATTCGGCCGCGATAACTGACAGGACAAGCGCCGCTATCAGCCCGGACGGCGCCGGCAGGAAGGATGTTTTTTCTCTTGTCGGTTCAATCATATTCTCCTCCGCCCTTACGGGAAATTGCGCCGGATTCCATCCAGTCAAGCTCTGCGACAAGCCCCAGGTGGTCTGATCCGGGGATGCTTTTCTTTTCAAGCCGCCGCGTGACGAAATGTGCGCTGTGCAGAACATGGTCCAGCGGAATCCGCATGAAGTTGGGGAGAAAGCTCGGGAAGGTATGAAACAGTCCGATGCCTTCGCGGGCGTTCGCAAGGCCGCCTTCCGAAATCAAGCTCTTGTAGTGGCGCGAGAACATCGTCATGTTCAGGTCGCCCATTACCAGCGCCGGACCGCCTGCTGAGCGAACTGCCGCCGCGATTTCGTGGATGGAGCGATTGCGTAAGCGCCAGAGGCGCGCCGGATCGCCGGGCGGGAATGGGTGAGCGGCCACCAGCGTCACATCCCGGCCTTCCCACCGGAAGGCGATTCTGCGGCAGCGCGGCAGGTTCAGGCCATCGTCGCCCGTTCCGCCGGCGATAATCGGCAGGCGGCTGAGAATCAGGAGGCCGTAGTCGGTCAGCGCGTCCGGCTGTTCGATGAAGCCGGGGTATTGCGCGCGCAGGGGCTGGAGGCCTTCGATCCATTCCGGATTGACCTCCAGCACGACAAGAACGTCCGGAGATATCTCGCGGACGAAGCGGATGAAGGCCGCCTTTTCAGGATTCTCGCGCAGAACGTTGGCGACGCATAGCACAAGTCCGGGCTTTCCGGGGACCGCCGGGTCGGCGCGGAGCGTTTGCGAACCGGCGGTCAGCCCGCACCAGGGCAGAACCTCGACGGCGTTGATCGCCGCCGCAATCGCGGGAAAGATGATCCTGCGTCGGAGCCGCTTCGATTCAAGGCAGACGCCGGCGATACTCAGAACCGACAGGATCAGCAGTTGCGTCCGGTAGAATGACAGAACGTCCAGACAAATGTCGAGCAGGTCAATGCCGGTGATTGCAAAATGTGCCGCGACCGTCATCATGAGCAGGACGACGCCTGCAATAGCGGAAAGGCGGGCGAGGGCGGTGGTCCGACTTGGTTCGCCCCTCACCCGTCGCTTCCTGACGGAAGCGCCGCCCTCTCCCGAGGGAGAGGGGACAAATACACAAGAATCCCTATGTTCCGGTTCGGGGGGCACGGGGTCACGCTTTTCCTTCCGCCACCTGCCGCGCTAGCTCAGAGCATTTCGCCCACCGGTAACGATCACTCATGTGTTTGTTGATGCGGCCGAACAGATCCCGCAATCCGGCCAATCCCGCCCTGCTGCCGCCGGAGTTGATTGACTGCCAGTGTGTGTGGAACGTGATCGGGCATCCGGATTTCGCAAGCTCGACCAGCCGCCCGGTCTTGCCGTCCGCCGAAATAAGGTCGTCTGTTCGCGGCTCGGCGCCCTTCTGCGTGTCCCAGATGAAGTCCCCCCCCCCGCTGACTATGCTGACGACCCATTCGCTTCCGTCATCGCTGCGATAGGCGACGCGGTGGTCGAGCGACGGTGATTTCGTGTCAATGTGCAGGAAATACCACGTCTTCTTTCTTCCGTTGACCAGTTTCTGCGCCTCCAGTATCGCGCGGATGTAGAAGTCCTCCCGCTCTCCGCCAAGCGCCCAGGGGGAGGTCACGCCGGTCGCGTCAATGCCGACCCGCAGAAGAATGTTGAGCGACAGCGCGATATAGGCCGTCATGGTTTCGCAGTCAATGTGCGCGAAGTAGACGTCCTCCCGCTCGTTCAGCAGAATCTCCGGATTGCGGATGTCCACCGCGTTCCAGTGCGTGAGGATTTCCGGGGTGATGTCGAATCGCTCCGCAATCCTGTCCCGCGCGACCGAGACGAAATCCACGACGACCTCGTCCCAGACGCCGCGCACATGGCGGTCAATGCGGCCCTGGCCCATCGGGTAGGGAATCAGGCTGAACTTGCCCATGACTCCGAACTCGTCGAAGAGATCGGCCACGCGATGGATAAGGTCGCCCGGGATCATCCGGGGATGCGGTTCCGGGGCAAGGTGGAAAAACGACGGGTTGTAGCCGGGACAGGGATCGTCCACGATAAGGCACATCAGTTGCCTGTCATCAATGCGGTTTTCCATGTTGACGCCTCCCAAACGCTATTTTATCCACACGACGCGGAAGTCGAGAGGTTGAAGTTCCATGTTGAAGACGCCGCCCGGAAGGGCGATCATCTCGCCGGAGATGACCTCTGTTCCGGCGACGTTCTCCGGCAATCCCATCGCGGCCAGATCGAACCGGGCCTCCGCATTGTGCGCGCCCTTGCCCAGGTTCGAGATCACGGCTATGCAGCCTTTGCCCTTGCGCAGGTAGAGGCTGACCTTCGTTTCCGGCGAATCGGTCTTCACGAGCGCCTCGTTCTTCCAGTATGGCAGCCAATGAGCTTCCCTGCGCCCGAATTCATCCATCGCCTTCCAAAGTTGCGGCGACATGTCGTAGGTGTTGCGCGTGAGGACGTCGTGAAGGAGCGTGAAGCTCATCGCCTCGCGCATCGTGTACGGACGATCATAACAGAGGAACTCCGCAGGGATTCCCCACTGGTGGCCCATGAACTCGCAGCGGAAAGCGTCAAGCGGGATCAACTGGAAGACGTCGGCTCCGCGCGGAATGCTGCCGAATTGTTCGCCGTCCCAATAGCTCGTCGCGAACGCGATGCTGGGCGTGGTCATGCAGGTGGACTGATGGACGTTGACCTGCCCGTCCGCCTTGCGGGTTTTCACGATCGTATAAATCCGCCGCATCATCTCCCGCGCCGGGAAGATTGCGTAACCCGCCTCGATTCCCCCGTTCGGCTTCTCGTATCCGCACCCGTGCAGCCGGTTGGCGCACTGCCAAGGATTCGCCGTCCCGTCCAGGTAGACGCCGTCAATGTCGTATTCGTCCATCATGCGAGCGATTCCGTGGGCCATGAAGTCCTGCCACGCGCTCCTGTAGCAGACGATGTAGGCGTTCTGCTCCGGCTGGCGGTGATATCCTCCGGCGCGCGGATATGTCAGACACTCCTCGTTGTAAAGCGGCCACTCCGGGGCGATGTTCGAGATTTCGTAGCCGAAGTACGGCAGCACCTGGATGTTGCGCTCGTGGCAGGCCTTCACGAGCGCCTTCAGCTTCTCGCCGTGGGTCGTCGAGGTGTAATTCTGTATGTCCGTCCAGTGCTCGTGGAAGCAGATCGTGCGCACGCCGATGGACGCGAGATGATCCAGATAGCTCATCTTTCCGGAGCCTGCCTTCGACGCGAGACAGTTGCCGAAACGCCCCTTTGCGAATTCAATCTGCCCCGTCACCAGCCCGGATATCCCTTTCATGGGCATGGTCTGCAATTTCCCGTCCGGCTTGAATCTCTCGTCAAGTTGATCGAGAAGAAGCGTGTGCTCATCGGCCTCCGGCGGTTTGGTCACGTCGAATTTCAGGCGCGGGACGTCCGATATGCGGATTGCGTCAACGTCGAAATGCCCCGGCTTGACGTCGAAGACAAGCTCCGCCCCGCGCGGGTCGGACGACACGCTGCCCGTGTGAAGCTTCGACCCCAGGCGTTTTCCGTCAACCCAGACGCCGATGGTAGTCCCCCACGTCAGCGCCACGTGATGCCACTCGCCCGGCTTCCATTTTGAGGCGGTCCCGACGATGATCGGGTACGCTCCCCCCTCGCGCGAATAAACGCGCATCCCCCGGTCGTCAATGTTCCAGTAAAGCCCGATGCGGTCGTCGTTCGGAAAGACCACCGTGAACAGGTCGCGGTTCAGCGCGCCCTTGTTGCCCGGCTCTTCGATGGGAACGTCCGAATCGAAGTTGTTGCGGACCCAGACCTCAAGCGTTCCTTGTCCGAAATTGATGTTCCCTTCTGCGGGATAGATGATCCGCCCGCTCGGCGCGTAGGGCTGATCCTGGATGCCGTAATTCCCGGCGTGGCAGATTCGATAATCCCAGACGTCCTTGTCCGGTGTTTTAACCGGCGTCGCCTGGAACCCGAACGTGAACTCAATAGGCTTTGCAGTTTCGGCGCGGGATGAAATCACATTGATGCTGAGTATTACTATGTCATTTTCATGGATAATCCTGGTGACTTCGTTCCTGTCCGCCGGATTGAAATTCCGGTCGGATTCGCAGAACCATGAGAATCCTCGTTCCTCGTCCCCGATCCATACATAAGGCTTGAACGGGAATGCCGTGTCCCTGTCCGGGAAGGCCCCGACGTTGAACGAGCTGTTCCACTTGCCGGGGAAGTGATACAGGTAATTCGCGTATTCCTTCCTGATGGGCACGTCCATCCGGAAGGAGTCAATCGCCTTGCCCTTTGCGTCAAGGCGGAAATCAGAGCGTATCAGGCCGTCGAATTCGACTGTGGTCTTCGAGAGTATCGAACAGTCTTCGCCGGACGCCTCGGATTTCAGCACGGCCTTCGTTTCCGATTTCTCCATGCATTCGACAGCCGTCTTTGTAAATTTCTGCTCCACGCCCCCGCTGACCACGCGGAACTCAATCGGCCCGGCTAGGATTTCCGCGCTTCCGATAGTGACTTTCGCCGGCCCGGGAAGTCCCGCGAATTCGTAGCTCCTGCCGGAAACCTTAACCGTTCGCCCGGCGACCTCAATCGGCGTCCATGGCGGCAATACCTTGTCGGTGAAGCCTTGCTTCGAACCAAGCCATTCAGGTTTGCCCGTCGTAATGAAGGGGATTTCTTTGTTGAAGATAGTTTTATCGCCGGAGATGAACGCGACGTTCGCAATGTAATCTCCGGGAGCGAGTTCCGCCGTTCCGATCTCGATGTCAGCCATGCCGGTATTACCCAGATCAACCTTTCTCGACAGCGTCGGTTTGCCGCCTTCCTTCGGCCTGAACTCGACAACGCAATCCCCCGCCGGCAATGGAATCCCAATGCCGGTCGCGTCAATCTCAAGAAGCGCCGCCTGTCTCAAGGCGAGCGTCTTCAACCGTACGTTCAGAGGCTCCGGAACGCTGATCGGCGCGACGGCGCGCCAGAATATCTTCCTGGCCTGATCGGAAACAGCGACCGCAGCCAGAAAATCGCCCGTCATTCGGAATCCATTCGCCTTCGGCCATTCCACGCTGAACCTGATCGGTTCGTCCGCCACGGTCTTCGCTTCCGTCTCGATGATATTCTTCGCGGGTTTTCCGGAGGACAACTCCGAGACAGTCATGCGAACGGTGGAATTGCGGGGCGCTCTTGCCGGGATTTCCAGACGATCGTCCTTCAGCAAAGGCGCGCCGGCGACGCTGCACGGCAATGCCCCGGACGTGAAAAGCAGATGTCCGAACCTGCCCGGCTCATGGAGGGTTTCCAGCACCGACACCCATGCAAATACCCCCTGCCGCGGCGTCTGCCTGTCCCATGCCGCGTTGAAACCCCAGAGATCGCCGTCTGTCGGCTCCTTGCCGAGCGAGGCGTAGGGGATTCGCAGCAGGGCGGCCCAGCCGCCCATGCGGATTTCAGTCTTCGCGTCCCACTCGACACTCCATGAGCCGTCCTTTCCCCTGGAATCCCATTTTGCTCCGGCGGCGTTGACGATGAATTGGTAATAAATCGAATGCGAATGCCCCGGATCAATGAAGACCTCGAACGCGTCGTCATCCCAGACATTGCCGTCTCGCCCGCGCGCGTCGGCTTTCGGCTTCGCCCCCTCCGGCAACGGCATGAAGGCTTGAATGATGAGAGCGTCTTTGAGCCTGCCGACCAGAACGGTCGGTTGAATCGGATCAACCTTCCGGCTTGAAATATCATGGAAGAAGCACGCCGACGCGGCCGATTTCCACGCGGGAGATTCGGGATCGAAGGAGCCTGCCGCATCATCTCCGAGAGAACAAGCGATGGTTATCGGTATCCAGTCGTCCTCAAGACTGCCTGCGCGACTAAACGGCGCCGATAATACAGCCGAGGCGATCAGGATCACCATTACCGGGATAATTGTCCGGGCAAGGATCATTGCTGTCCTACCTCAAGAATTCCTTTATGAATGACTGCTCCGTCAAGAATAACAGCCGCGCGCAGTTCCGCCAATCCCCACGGCTTCAACTTTCCCGGAAGGCTCAAAACGGTTTCTGTTATCCTGCCGTCCGAATCGCTCTTGTGCGAGGTGAACTTCGAATAGTCTACCATGATCGCCTTCCCGCTGCCTTCGCGGAACAGCATCAGCCCGAAATGATGTCCCGCTACGCGAAGACCGCTGGCGTTCGCATACACTGCTCGAATCTCTGAGCCTTCAGCGCGAACTTCGCTCACGGAAAACCCCTCCGGAACGGGCGGAATCTCCAGTCTGCTGATCCTGACCGCGCCTGAAAGAGGCGCGCCACCCACGGGAACATCATAAAACACGCCAGCCATTGACAGGGATTCACCCTCGGCAAAAAGGCTCCCGCGCGATCTGCCGAGTGAATCATAAAACAGTCCCGGGACTCCGCTCATGCGCAGAGTCCGCAATCCGATCCTGTCGCCGCCGTGATCGAATGCGATGTTCTTTGCGCTTATGAGGACAGCCTCGCCGATTCTCCGAACCTCAACCGGGAATGACGCTCTGTTCCCCGGTATCGCTTCATATCGCGCTTGCCCGCCGGGCTTCTCCGCCGGCGCTGCCAGTGGCGCAGCCAATGTCGCCCACGCGGTCCAACATCCTTCGGAGATTTTTCTTACCGGAGTCACAATGAATCTAAGATCGTCAAGTCCGACCTGCCCGAAGCTCGCGACCGCGCTGGGCGTGTGAACCGAGAAATGCCAGACTACAAGCGGTTCCGGTTCCAAGACCGGCGCAGCGTCGGCGGGAGTCGTCTGGAATTCGACGTCTGTTTCAAAATCGCCGATTTTCTCGCCTTCCGTCAGCCAGACGTGTCCGAAAATCCTGACCCCCGGACAGCAGGACATTCCCCTGATCCGAAGGCGATATTTTCTTCCGGGCGCCATCGGCTCGCTCGGGATGACCGTCATGAAACGCCTGTCCGCCGAAAGTGTTACGCGATTGGCGAATGGAGGCTCCGCATCAAGCGTCATCCCGCTGGCGCTGAATCCGGCTGATATTGTATCCCCCCCTTTGCGGAGCAGCAGCCTCAGCGTTATCGGCGCTTCAACCGGAACGCCGCTGATCGTCGCTTCATCACTTATGAAGCTTCCACCCGGTGTGACCCAGAAAAGATGGGTTCCGTCGCGCGGGAGATCTTCTTCCGGCTCCGCGCAGACCCGGGCGGATATGGATTCAAGCGAGCCGGGAGCGTAAGGAATGCGAACTATCCTCCCGTCCTGGACCGCAGCGACAAGTCCCTCCCTGCCGAGCGCGATATTGGCATTGACGTCGTTGTCGTCATTCAGGGACAGATCAATGGAGTATCGCCTGTTGCCGTCCTGCGTAATGCAGAACACCTTGCCCTCGCCGTTGCCGAAATATACGTTGCCGTCGCCGTCTACGGCAGGCGATCCGCGAATGGCGTCAAGCGTCTCGTATTTCCATTTCAGGGACGCCTTCGATCCCTCATCGCGAAGCGCCAGCATCCCGCCGTCGCATACGCCGACATAAAGCGTTCCGTCGGTCCCAACGGCGGCCCCGCCATATATGTATTCGCCGGCGTCGAATCTCCATCTTTCCTTCCCCGTTATGGCGTCCAGCATGTAGACATTGCCGTCAAAACTCGTGAAGCAGATGCCGCCGTCCCTTGTAATAACGGGGGATGAACTGACAATTCCCCTTGTGGGAGTTTTCCAGAGCAATCCGCCATCGCGGTCAATGCCATAGCAGTTGAAATCCAGGGAGCCGAAGAAACGCCTGCCCGCCGCGTCAGTCGGAACCACGCTCCAGACCATGCCGCCGGTCGGGAATGCGTACTTCAATGAACCGCGTCCATCCAGGACGTAGACGTGGAAGTCATCGCACGGGGCGAATATCGCGCCGTCCGGCGAAAGGCTGACATTGCCTTCAAACCAGCCGACAATCTCCACGCGGTCGGATCGCGAATTTCTCGCGGCAAAGCGCCAGATTTCGCGCCCGGTTGAGGCGTCGAGGGCATAAACATGTCCGTCCGCGCTCGGGATATATACCCGACCGTCAGCGGACAAAGCCGCGCCGCTGTCAATAAGCCTTCCAGTTCGGAACGACCAGCGCAGCCCGCCGTCCCGCCCTATGGCGTAGAAAAATCCGTCGGCTGATCCGACATAGACCGTGTCATCGGCTCCAACGACGGGCGCGGAATAGACCGGTCCGCCGGTCTGAAAGGCCCATGCCCGCGCCGGCGATTGTCCGCGCATGAGAGACGGCCTTATCTCATCCGCTCGTCCTGAATTCAGTTCGTCACGCCTCGCGCCAGGCCAGGGAGCTTTGCTGTCATAACCATTTCTGCCATTCTCTGTTGCCGAACAGGCGGACATCATAAATGCCGCCAGAGCTATCAAGAAAATATTCTTCACCGCTTCGGACCTCCATCCCCCCCGATAACTGGAACCATTAAGCACATCTCCCGACAGTCATCGCCCATGCGCGCAACACGAATCAGTATAACTCAATCTCGCGCACCACAACGACTCTTTCCCGCGCTTTCGCATCCGGCGTCTGCGGCTTACTCTGGCTTTCTCCGTCATCGTGCGCCGACTCGATGAATAACCTGAGCGCTGACGTCTTGAACGGACGAAAATCAAATCTGACACAGAAGGACTCGTCGCCACCCGTATAGATTGGATTTCCGCGGACAGGCTGTATCACGTCCGCCCATTTACCGCCGGAAAGGGCCTGTATCCGAAAATCCTTCGGGCTGCATCCCGCGCAGTTACTTCCGTCGTGCGACAGGCAGCCGAAATACAATCTCGCCTGCCTTACGACTCGCTCCTCCGGGAAGGCGACCTCCAACCAGTTTGACACTCCCTCCCCATGCCATGAGGACGACTCGCTCAGGACTCCGTCAATCGCCTTGTCCGGCGCGTAATCGCCGCCCCCTGCGGTTTTCATGGCCTTTGCGCTCCCCCCCCGCGCCGCGCCTGCCAGATTCCCCCGTTTGCGCTCATCAACCAGATACATCCCGGGAGGCTTTAAACGATAACGCGGCCAATGACCCGGTATCCCGACCGTTCGGACCGGCAATTCGTCGCCTATCGGAAGCCATCGCGCCTTCCATGATGCGTCGCTTACGATTCGCATCTCATTGCCGCCGTATCTGACCACTCCTTCGGCTAGGAACGCCCCGATTCCGCCCGGCGGCGACGTTGCTTCAACCTTGATTGTATTCGCGCCCCTGCGCAGAAAACTCGTGATTACGTACGTCTCAGCCCTCCACCAATCAGTGTCGAAACTGATGACTCGCCCGTTAACCTCAAGCTGATATCTCTGGTCGGCGGTGACGCTCAACCACGCGAACTCCGGCTCGGCGTCAAGCTGCAACTCCCGTCGGAACTCCACGCGTCCCCCGGGCATGGCGAATCCGCCGAACGGTTCGATATCGCCCTTTGTCAAAGCAGATACGCACTCCGGAAGGGCCGCCTCGGCCACGCCTAGGTCGCGCGCCTTGCCCAGTATTGATGAAAGAGCGTTCCGGTCCGGAAGCGAGGGTAGCATGACGCTCATGCCTGAAGCCGCGTCGCTTATCTCCGCGCAGGAACGGATGACTTCGTCAATGATTCCTTCGCCGCGCAGTCTTTCTGCAATTCGCGCATAGGCGTCCGCAAGCTCCCTCGATACGACATGTTGCCCCGAAATCCCCGCGCCTTCTCCTGCGGATTCGTCCTTGCGGCGTATGCCCGGAATCAGGATTCCGAGCCGGATTCCCTTCGCAATTCTGCCGCGGATGGCTGATGCCGAGCTTTCCAGTTCCGCTACAGGCATCGGGCTGCCGTTATGCGCGCAGCAAGACAGGATGATTCCGTCAGGCGCGTATCCCGCAACTTCATCGCATATGCCGGCCAGTATTTCGCCGGACGGCTTCGGGGATTCGACGAAGGCGCATATCGTGAACCCGCCGCGCCTGGCGTCTTTGACCGCCCTCGCCCATGCGTTCCAGTCACCGTAGTCAATCCCCGCCGGTTCAACACGGAACGGCGTTAAACCCGGAACGCTTGTCGGGTAGAGCGTCGCCCCGCCGTGGCAGACGTGCCAGTAAAACTTGTCAATGCCCTCGGCCGCCAGCCTGCTCATGAGATACCCGACGCTGGGGTCTCCCCATGTTCCGCAGACCGTCGTCGGCCATTGCGCGTGGTTGATGAAGGCTGAGAATCGCGGTTGCCCGGGGCTTGACGCCCATATCCAGTTGGCTCGCCACGCCGGTTCCCCGTCAATCAGAACGTCCCGCGTTATCAACTCGTCCATCGGTCGGGAGGAATGATCCAACCGGATCAGTTCCGGCGGCAGGTCGCTTGTGATCTTCAGTTCAAGGTCATCCCACCAGCAGACCATTTTGCCCTCGTGGCTCAATACGATCTCGATGAATCGCGCGTTCTGCGGGGGGCGAATCCGGGCGCTGACGCGCTGCCAGTCGTCAATCAACTGGATGAAGCCGCCGGAATCGTATCCCGCGTGGTTCATCGCGGCGTCGCGGTACTGGACGCCGAATTCCGCGCGCCCGCCTTTGCCTTTGACCCATGCCCCAAACTCGCAAACCTTGTCGGCAATGACCGGAATCCGGAAATCCTTGGAATAAAAAAGCAGCGCGCATCGCCCGGCGTCGTTGGCCTTCACCACCTTCATAGAGAATTGTCCGGAACGCGCAACCTTGTCGTCCCGCGCGATGACGCCGCTGCCGCCGAAAAGATTGACGAGTTGCCACGGGCCGTTTTCTTCAAATCCCGGGGTCGGAGCGAGATTCTCGCCACATGAGGCGATGCCCCCGCACAGGCATGAAATCAGGAAGATAAAGGTAATTGGAAGTCGAATCGGTTTTCCGGCGGATGGGTTCACTCCAGCTTCCTCCCCATCCGGGGCCAGAGTCCGACCATCCCCACCGCGTCGGATTTGCGCCATTTGCCATCCCCGTCCGCGCCCGATGTCGTCCACTGATCGGAAACGTCCGTTTCCGCGGCAAGCCACGATTCGTCGCTGATCATCCTGGCGACCTGGCCTGACGGCGAGGTCGTCTCTATCACCGCCGCCAGCCCCGGTCTGGACGCGCCCTTCAGCGGCCTGGCCCGGATGGCAATGGCATTCATACCCGGTTGAATATGTTCGGCGATGCTTAATGTCCTTGTCCCGGTCAATTCCGCCGCTACTTCTTTGCCATTAACAAAGACATCCGCCGAGCAATCTGCGTCCACCCGCAACCGGGCGTCTGACGGAAGTTCGGAGACCGCGAATTCCCTCTTGATTCTCACTTCCGGGGCGATGCATTGAGTAGCGACAAGGTCCCAGAGATTGTTGAAATCCAGAGGGCCGGTCTCAAACCAGATAATTTCGTTCAGTCCGAGTTCATTCGCCTCAGCCGCGCTCTTGCGGATTTCATCGGCGCTTCCCTTATAGACGTAAAGAACAAATCCCTTTTCCCCTTTCAGGTTCTGTTGAAGCTCGAAAGCCTCCCTGGGCGAGCCGCACCATCCCCATGCCTTGCCGTGGCCGATCAGACAAGTCCGGTCAAACAATCCCCCAGCCTGCCATGCGGCAATGTCCGCAACGCTGCTGATACCGTCCAGACGGCTCGGAACCATTGCGACAAGAGGAATCTTCCTGCCCTGCCGCTCAATCGCGGTCCGGATATCCCGGATTGTCACGTTGATGTATTCCGCCCTGTGCCTGCGCCATGCCTCGTCGTCCGGTTTGGGGAAATCATTACTGCCGGTCTTCTTCCTGAATTCCTCAAGGGCGAGTTGTGAGTATCCCGCATTGTCCCCGCGCCCCGGGGAGCCGCGACGCTCGAAATCCAGCATCAGACCGTCAATCGGGTATTTCCTGAGAACTTCCTGCGCAAGGGCAACTCGCTGGCGACGGTATTCCGGATAGGCGAAGCTCGGAAGCGCGTCAATCACGTTGCCGCTCGCGTCAACCTCCCAAAAACCGGGATGATTGTCCAGATAAGCGCTCCTGAGATGGTCGGGCCATGCGTGATTTTCCTCCAGGAACGTGTACCAGACGCAGACCTCAAGCCCCAGCCTGTGTCCGAATTCGACTGTTTCCCGCAAATGATCGAAGCCGGAATAGTCAACCCCCGTCTCTGGCTGCTTCATCATTCTGGCATCGGGCAGGTCGGATGGATACTGGGCAAGCCCGCCGCCGAAGGTCCGGTAATAGACTCGCCGGATGCCGGATGCGGCGCACTGTGAGAGAATGTATCTGATTCCGACGCGGTCATACGTGGCATGACGCCACGTCAACCAGTCGCTCTGCGAGATCACGGAACTCATGACGGGGGCATTGCGATTGACGATCCAGAGATATTTCGGGATTGTCTCCGGCTCGAGGGGCTTCTGAGGTTCCGGAGGAGCGACAGTCGCGCAGGCTGGAATGATGACAGCGCAAGTAACTGCACAGACGGCCTTTATGATATTTCGCAATGTGGGATGCAAGGGCCGGCTCCCGCTAAATGCAATCTTTATTCGAGCGGATTGGAGTCGCGCCATAGACTACTGCAAGCGCCTTTCACCGGCAAGAGGACATTTGAGGAATCCCTGGTAATAAATGCGGAGTAATCTTCCATTCTTGAAAGGTCTGATTATATTCTAATGCTCCTTAGATGACAACATGGCCAGCCCTTTCGGAACATCCTAATTGGACTTGGGGACAAGAAGTACTTTTCCGGGGAAAGGAGAAGGAGCAGAATAAGATGTCATTGCTGTTGCGATTCTATCAATTATAACCATTTTGGTCTTTACACTCAGGTTGCTCGCGCTTCCGATGGCGATCAACTCGCCGACCACTGCGGGTTGGTGGCCGATACCCTATGTTAACATTTGCGCCCCTGTCGGCGATCAGCAGACCGGCCAGTCGGAAAGCGATCTTGTCGGGAACAATACCACCAATGTTGACTTTTTGGATCTACTTTGATGACAACGTCACCCCGGCCAACAAGACCGATGGATATCTTTACTTCCGCGCCCAGGTCGGATGCGAAGCCCCGCCGCCCGGCTTCACTCGCGCTATTAATGTTGGATTGCAGTTAGGCGCAATCAGTGAAGTTACTTCAGCCAGCGGGGTGGTTCCCGAGCCGTCAAGCCTTGTGATGCTGGCATTTGGAGCACTGGCCATAAGAATATATCGCAGGCGGTCGCAGCCTAATGCTTATTTTTACTAAGATTATGCCTTGACAATAGTGCTGATTACGATATAATTCCCTTAAGTTTGTAGGTTCACCCCGTGGCAGGTAGTTCGCTCGCCATTAATTCCTAGGAGCGAAGCACACGATGTATGCATGTAGAAATGCCATTACAATTGCAGCGCTGGCGATGCTGGTGATGGTTGGCAACGCCAGGGCATACGTTGTCACATCAATAACCACGGAAGACACTTATGCCCCTACTTATGCAAGAAGCATAGTCTTCCCTGCCGGGATGACTGTCAATTATGACGGGCTTGTAAGGCGTATCACGAGCGCCACGGATTCCAGCGGTAAATGGTGGCCGACAATTCAGGGTGACGTATATGTCAGGCGCAATACAGCGACTGAGACTTTCCCGACCTCGAACCCTAATCAGTCGCTGGCTTGGAATGTCCAGATTTCACGTGATGCTACTAACATCAATGTTCACGGACGTTACACCACCGACATGGCAGCCCTTGTCGGGTCTCGAAGCATAGTCAACGGTTCCGATAATGTGTTCACTAATGAAGGAAACACCGCAGGGAATAACAACAATATTGAGCGGATTGATTTTATATTCCCCGGAGGGTTGACCTCCGCTGCGGACGTTGCGTTCGTCGTGATGGAGCGCGGAGTGTCAACCGCACATGACGCATTCAGAATAGCCGCAATTACCGGTCTGGCCGGTTCAACCCCGACGAATTACGGCAATGTAGTCACTTACACGGCAGGTTCGTGGGGCACATCCTCCGTTACGCCGTCTCAAACTTATGAAGTCCTCAGGTATGAAGTCAGCGGCGGGCCGAATCTTGACCGCAATTCGGCAACGGTGAATAACCAGCCTATCGGGGGAAACATAATCGAGACCACGACGCTTGTCTCCGCCGGGACCACCATCTATGGATATTCTCTTTTCGCTCCGGATGTAACTGGCACGGGACTGGACCTCGTAGATTGGACAAATGCTACCTATTTCCCCACAAACACGCCTGAAACCAATGATGGAATTGACCTGGTCATGACCGGAGCCGTGACTTTTGTCCTGCCCGAACCGTCCAGCCTGGCGCTTTTTGGACTGGGTCTGATTGGAACAATACTCCGAAGGCGTAAAGGATAATCCGGTCAACGATTGCCGAGCTCTGATAAATTCTGTTTCGGGCATCGGGTTTCACGGGTATCCGATTCAAGCAGGTGAGTGTCTTATAGAGGATTTTTCTTATACCTGTTTTGATAAAATAAGGCCATCTCAACATAACAACTTTCCTGTTTCCTCATATCACATCGCTTTCATTTACCGGGAATAGATAAACCTGCGATCTTTTTTGTGGAATGATCCCTTCCCACCCGCCCTTCATCCGCATAGAATAACCGAGACTTAATGTGTAGCTCTTCAATTTCGAATGGTGAGGATAGCAATGCCGATCTACGAATTTCACTGCGACGCCTGCAAGGAGGACTTCGAGGTTTTCCTGCAGGGCTTCAGCCAGCGCATAAAGCCGGAATGCCCGAAGTGCAAGAGCGACCGCATCCGCAAGAAGATGAGCGGTTTCATGGCGGGAGCGTCGAAGTCCTCATCCGCCAAATCATCTGGGAACGGCGGGGGATGCGGGGGATGCAGGGCCTCCAGCTGCGCCGGATGCAGGCATTGAAGCTGGGGGAGCCTCGATGACGGCGCTCGGGAAGACGCTAAAGGCCATCTGCATGCGGCTGAGCGGGTCGGCTCTGGTCGTTATTCTATTCATGATTATCGGAGGCCGGTTCCCGGCGGGAACATCCGCCGCAGGGGAGGCTAATCCGCTTGCCCCATATCCCACGCTTGACGGGATGTTCGCTGAGATCACGCAGGCGGCAAAGGACAACCCGGGCAATGTCGAGCTAATAACCTATGGAAAGAGCGTCAAGAACCGCCCGCTTTACTGCCTGAGAATCCATCGCGGAGATGGGAAGAAGCGCCCGGCGGCGCTGATCGGGGGGAACATCCACGGGGACGAGTGGATCGCCAACCGGGTTGCCATGGGGATTGCGAAAAGGTTGATTGAGGGCTGCGGGAAGGCGGAGCGTGAGACGAAGTTCCTCGAAATGACAGACGTCTTCATCGCGCCGTGCCTGAATCCGGACGGATACGCCGCGTTCTGGAAGTCCGGCGGGCGCGCTTCTGCAAAGGCGTCGCGGACAAACGCCAACGGGGTTGACCTGAACAGAAATTTCCCGGAGCCGTCCGGCGGCGCGAACTTCCGCACCAGTCTGACCGGCGTTGACGATGAAAAGTCGTCCGGTTACCGGGGGCCGAAGCCATACAGCGAGCCGGAGACGCGGGCCATCCGCGATCTTGCCGCAGAGCGCCGCTTTTTCGGCAACGTGAATTACCACTGCAAAGCAATGCAGATCACACCTGCGAAGGCGACCAGCGACGCCGGGGCGAAGCGCATGATGGACATGGCCGGCGCGTACCAGAAGAACCAGCCGGGCGTGAGGTACTCAATCATCCCCTGGCCACGCGCTCTACCCATTTTCCAAGGGAATATGGAGGATTCGCTATATCACGAACACGGCTGCATGAGCATTCTGATAGAGCTTCAGGAGCGGAAGGAGTTCGAGGAGAAAAGCCCGAAGCCGAACATCAGGATGTGGCAGAGGAATCCGCGAAATCCGGAAACGGTCGTTGAGGATAATTATCCCGCCTGCCTTACGGCGCTTGAGGCGGCGTTCAGGATGACGGGCGGTGAGCCGATTCCGGCGGAGAAAAGATGAGTCCGGCAGGGATGCGCCCGTTTATCCTGGCAGATGAAGGACGCGCTGGAGTTTCCTAATGCCCCCCTCCGGCCTCTATTGAGGCCACCTCCCCCCCCGCCGCGTGAAAGAAACCAGCGACTCTGAGAGTCAGAGGGCGGCGGGGGGAGGAAGAATTGTCCGCGCGGATTGGCGCTTGTCTGTCCGTTCGTAGCTGGTAGAATCACGGCCTCGCGGCAGGACGCGGTTTTCCGGTTGGCTGTTTCTGTTTTTTTGTGGAGAGAAGATGAAACTTGCAGCAGGCGTGGCTGCGGTCATTCTGGCGATCTTTATCGGCGATGCGGCTGCGCGGGACAGGATCACTCTCAAGAGCGGCGGCAGCATCGAGGGCGACATTCTGAAAGAGAGAAATAATGCCATACTTGTTGATCTGGGCTTCAGCATACTTGAAGTCCCGCGCGACGATGTTATCGAAATTCTGAAGGATATTGACAAGGCTGACAGGCCTTCTGAAGAAATTCGGGAAGACGGCGGGAAGCTTTACAGTACCGCAGATCTGACGGAGCTTGGCGTTGACGAGTGCGTGCGCAAGTTCGGGGAGGGCGTGGTGATGGTGAGCACGCCCAGCGGGCTGGGGTCAGGATTCGTCGTCAGCGAGCAGGGCCATGTGGTGACCAACGCGCATGTTATCGAGCGAGAGACGAAGGTGAGTGTCACGTTGTTTTTGAAGGGACAGGGGGGACTGGACAGGAAGAAGATTGACAAGGTGCGCATATTGGCTGTGAATCCCTATTTCGATCTTGCGTTGCTGAAGATTGAGGACTTGGGCGGATTGCGTCTAACCAAGTTGTTTCTTGGGTCTTATGACAAGGTTGGCGCGGGGCAGCCGGTGTTTGCGGTGGGCAATCCGCTGGGGTTGGAAAGGTCAGTGTCGGAGGGGATAATCAGCAACAGGGCGCGGCTGATGGAGGGGATATTGACGCTGCAGACGACGGCGCCGATAAATCCCGGCAACAGCGGGGGGCCGCTGCTGAATCTTCGGGGGGAGGTGATAGGGGTCACGCACCGCAAGGCGGGCATGATGGCGGAGGGGCTTGGCTTTGCCGTGCCGGTGAATTACCTGAGACATTTTCTGGACAACCACGAGGCCTTCGCGTATAACGTGGATAACCCGAACACGGGCTATCACTACCTTGAGCCTCCATCAAGACGAGCAGTCAAAGACGATGTCGGCGAGTCGGGGAGGTAAAGGTTTTCAGTGTGAAGGAAAGGGACATTTCGGTGGAGAGAGCGCGTGCGCGCAGGAAGCGCGGCGCGCGGAGAGACTTCGGTAAGGAGAAGATTGAATGGTGAACCGCAGAAAGACAGGCTTTGGAGTCGCACTGGTAATGCTGGTCACGTGCTGGGTAGCCGCAGCGAGCGCTCGCGCGGCTGACGCGGCGAAGGTGCTGCCGGACGGCACGATCGCTGTGGCCCAGGTGGCGAACTATCCGCAGTTCATGACGCGCCTTAAGACGCGCAGCATCTACAAGATGTACCAGGATCCGGAGGTGCAGAAGTTCCTGGAAGGCGTGATCGAGAACGTGAAGATGGGCGTTTCGACGGCCGAAGAGGAAGTGGGCATAAAGCTCGACGAGCTTGAGGGCGCGCTGACGGGCGAGATGGCCGTTGCCCTGTGCTCCTTTGACGTTGAGACTCAGCAACTTGAGGTCATCCTTCTGGCCAACTGCGCCGGCAAGGAAACCGAAGCCAAGGACATCCTGTCCAGGCTTAAGGACCGCGCCAGCAAGGAAGGCGTGGAGTTTAAGGATGAAACCGTCGAGGGCGTCACCGTCACCCGCATCATCCCTCCGGGCATGAGCGGAGCCGACGCGGGCGTCGCCCCCCAGGACGAGGTTGTTGAAGAGGACGTCATCGAGCTTGGCGAGGAAGAGAACAAGCTTTTCACGTCCCCGCCGGCAATCTATTACGCGGTGGCCGGGAACTACGTAATCCTGGACGTGGGCACCGTTGATTCCAAGCATGCCGCCCTTGACAAGGTTCTGGCTTCAATTAGCGGCAAGGGCGCGGGCTGCCTGGCTGACAGCGCGGCCTACAAGGATGCCTGCGGCGCGCTGGCCAAGAACACGGCCGAAGCCATGAAGCAGATAGGCGACGCCGATGCAGCGGCCGCTCCGGACGTTCAGATGTACCTGAACATGGGACCGCTCATGGACCTGCTCTACAAGCAGACCCAGGAAGGCATCGTCAGGGCTGAAGACGTCATCGCCGCCCTCGGCTTCAAGGAACTCAAGTCCGTCGTCATCAGCGGACTGATGAGGGAGAAGTACAACATCTCCCAGATTCTGGTTCACATGCCCGGCGAGAAGACGGGACTTGCCAAGGTCATGGGTCAGCCCCTGACCTCGACAACCCCGCCGAACTTCGTTCCGGCGAACGTGAACAGCTACGGAGCGATGAGCTTCGACATGGCCGACTTCTTCCAGCAGATTCTCTCGCTGGTTGAGCAGATCAACCCGGGCATTCACGCCCAGGTGGTCGGACAGCTCCAGATGCTGGCCGCCAATGAAGCCGCCCCGTTCGACATCGAGAAGGAACTCTTCGGCGCCATGGGCAGCCAGATTCACGTCTTCACGCTGCCGGTGGAAGAGAAGGCTGACGCCGCCGCCGCGGCCGGCCCGATGGCCCAGGTTCCGCCCTTTGTGCTCGTCATGGACACGAAGGACAAGGAAGCCCTGCGCGGCGGTCTGGACAAGATGTTCCAGCTTGCGCGCGGCCTCGTGAGCGTCACCCCGAGGATGGTCCTCGGCACGAAGGTCTACGAGATCAGGATGGGCGCGGCCGGCACCGAAGGCGCCGAGCCGATGCTCAGCTACGCGTTCGTGGAGAACTGGATCGCCTTCACGACCCGCGCAGACCTGATGGACGCGCTGGTTCAGGCAGTCGCCGAGCCGAAGTCCCCGCTGGCCGCCTCCGCCGAGTTCAAGGCGGGCGTCGCCGCGCTGCCCAAGTCGCTCTGCACCGTGCAGTACAAAAACACGGCTGCCGATCTGGAAGGATTGATCAAGCAGCTCAAGGGCGAAGGCACGGCCAATCCGATGCTCCAGCAGCTTGAAGGCCTGGGCGACCTGGTTGACATGGACCTCTGCCCGAGCATGGCCACGCTGAAGAAGTATCTGACCTACACGATCGCCGGCACCCAGCCCACGGCTGAGGGATGGTTCGGCATCAGCTACAGTCCGGAACCGGCCCAGTAAGCATCAGGCCCATATCCGGAATCAGACGAACAAAAGGCCCCTGACGCGAAAGCGCCAGGGGCCTTTTTCTTTGGCGTGAAGCGGAACGCAGTCGCTCCCGATCTCAGACGCCGAGGTAGGCCGTCTTGACCGCCGGGCTGTTCAGAAGATCCGCAGCCGGACCGTTGATTGTTGTTGCCCCGGTTTCCAGAACGTAGGCCCTGTCGGCGATCTTCAGCGCGGCAGCGGCATTCTGCTCCACAAGCAGTATCGTCAGGCCTTGCGCTCGCAGGTCTGCTATGCGCTGAAATATCTGTTCAACCAGCTTCGGCGCCAAGCCCAGCGACGGCTCATCGAGAAGCAGCAGGCGGGGTCGGGCGATCAGCCCGCGCGCCAGGGACAGCATCTGCTGTTCCCCGCCGGAGAGCGTGCCGCCGCTCTGTGCGCGGCGCTCCCGCAGCCGGGGGAAAAGGTCGTACGCCTCCTCCAGAGTCGTCTTCAGCAGTCGCCTGTCCCGCAGCGCGACGCCGCCAAGCAGCAGGTTTTCCTCAACCGTCAGGTTCGCGAATATCCGCCTGCCCTCGGGAACCTGAACGATGCCGACCTTCACGATTCTGTGCGATGGCCAGCCGGTGATGTTCTCGCCCTGGAAGACGATATTGCCCGAACGGACGGGGATGATGCCGGAGATGGATTTCAGGAGCGTGGACTTGCCCGCGCCGTTGGCGCCGATGAGGGCGACGATCTCGCCGGGGGCAACCCGCAGGCTGACATCCTTGAGCGCGCGGATCGCGCCATAATTGACGCTGAGGGAGTCAACGCGAAGCATTCATCCCCCCCCCCCCCGGCGTGGAACCGCCGGAGCCGAGATAAGCTTCGATGACCGCCGGATTTGAGCAGATTTCAGCCGGCGAGCCGGAGGCGATGATCTCGCCGCCGTCCAGAACGACGATGCGTTCGCAGATGTCCATGACGAATTTAATGTCGTGTTCGATCAGAAGCATCGTGAGATCGAACTCCACGCGAAGTCGGCGCAGAAGCGCCATGAGGTCGCGGCTTTCGCTGCGATTCATACCGGCGACGGGTTCGTCCAGCAGGAGAAGCCTCGGCCCGGCGGCCATGGCCCGGGCGATTTCGAGCCTTCTCTGCTCCCCGTAGGGCAGGCTGCGAGCCGGCTCTCCACGCTTGTCGGCGAGGCTGAACAGGTCAAGCAGTTCGCCGGTTTTTTGCGCAACCTCGGCTTCAGAATCCCGGAACGCCCTTCGGCGCAGAAGCGCGTCGGCGATCCCGTAGCATGTCCGATGGTGGAATCCGACCTTGACGTTGTCCTCGACGGTCATGTCCCCGAACAGTCTGATGTTCTGGAAGGTGCGGGCCATGCCGTATTCAGTGATGCGGTGCGGGGGCATGCCGTGAACATCGTATCCGGCGAAGCGGATGACGCCGGAGGTTGGCTTGTAGAAGCCGGTCAGAAGGTTGAAGACCGTGGTTTTGCCGGCCCCGTTCGGCCCGATCAGCCCGACGAGTTCCCCGGCCTTGAGTTCGAGGTCGAAATCCGAGACGGCGCGAAGTCCGCCGAAGGACTTGGCGAGTTTCTCGACGCTCAGAATCTCGAAATCGCGCTTCAGCCGGTCGCGTCCGGACGTTGATTCGGCTTCTTCCACAGCCTGCTTATCTCCCATGAACCGAGCAGCCCCTGCGGACGCAGGAGCATCATCACGATGAGGATGATCGCATACACGACCATCCAGAGTTCCGCCAGTTCCACCGAGCCGCGCCGCCAGCCCGCGTCGGTCAGCGACCACACAGGCACGCTCCACTCCGCGAAGCGAAGCGCCTCCGGGATGATGTAAAGCGCAACAGTGGCCAGAACCGTCCCCGTAAGGCTTCCAATTCCACCCAGGACGACCATGAGCAGTAGCTCCACGCTTTTCATGAAGCCGAACTCGCGGGGGGCCAGATACCCCATGTATGCCGCATAGACGGCCCCCGCAAGGCCGGCCAGCGCCGCGCCGAACACAAAGGAGACAACCTTGTAGCGGGTGACGTTGACGCCGAGAAGCTGGGAAGCAACCTCGTCCTCCCGGATGGAGATCAGCGCGCGCCCGTGTGTGCTGGAAAGCAGGTTGCGGACCATCAGAAGGCTGAACGCCGCGCCCGCGGCTGCAATGCCGGCAAAGACGAATCGCCGGGTGTCACCGACGCAGACAACGGCGGGCACACGCATGCCCGCCGCGCCGCCGAGGGATTCCGCGTTGACGATCACGACGCGGATAATCTCGCTGAAACCGAGCGTGGCAATAGCCAGGTAGTCTCCGCGAAGGCGCAGGCACGGAACGCCCACCAGCAGCCCGCACAGCGATGCCGCAAGCATCGCGCAGACGACCGCGGCGGCGAAGGCGGCGACGCTTAGAAGGCGGCTTCCGGCGGTCGCATCCGCAGCAAGCAGGTCCGGCGCGAGCCTGTTGATGACGAATCCGGCGGTGTAGGCTCCCACGGCCCAGAAACCCGCATGTCCGATGCTGAGCAGGCCCGTCCGCCCGTGGATGAGCGACAGGCCTCCGGTGAGCATCAGTAGTATGCATACGTAGGTGACGTGGTGAACTGCGAAGTCCATGCGGCCTTTCTACAATTTCTGCGCGCGCTCCCTGCCGAGGATGCCTTGCGGGCGCAGGAGCAGTATGGTTATCAGGACGGTGTAAGCGACCGCGTCACGGTAGGTCGTCAGGTTGAACTTCGTGCTGCCCAGCTCGAAGTGGCCGTAGGCGACCACAAGGTCCTCTACGACGCCAAGGAGCAGCCCGCCCAGCAGCGCGCCGGGCACAGAGCCAATCCCCCCCAGTACCGCCGCGATGAAAGCCTTTAGACCGGGGATCAAGCCCATCAGAGGATCGAGGGTGTTATAGAAGAGCGCCAATAGAACACCGCCCAAGCCGCCGATTGCGGCGCCGATGAAGAACGTCAGGGAGATGACGCGGTTGACATTCACGCCCATGAATTGCGCGCCCTCTATGTCGTATGAAACGGCCCGCATCGAGCGCCCGAAAGCTGTGTAGCGGACAAGGCAGTGCAGGAAAAGGCAGCACGCTGCAAGCGCGCTTATGATGATCCATCGTTTCAGGCCATCGGTCATCGGGCACAGGCTGAAGACCATGTGGACGCCTTGCGACTGGAGGTCGGCCAGGTCTTCCGGTTTGATCGCTTCCCCCGCGCGGAAGGCGATTTCGAGGTCTGTCGCGGCGTCAGGCCACTCATGCAGGACATAGATATCCGCAGGGGGAATGTCTCCCGGCTTGTAGAGGCTGAGGGCCGAAACGCGCCGGGGCAACTGGCGCTCCTGCATGAAAGCCCGGTCAGACGCCCCGACGACCTGGATGCCGAAGTTCTGGAGGAAGAGCGAGACGCCGATGGCCGTCAGAAGGGCGGCAATGCGTCCTGCCTTGCGGATGGGGCGGTAGGCCGCGCGCTCGACCGCCACGGCCAGGACGCCGGCGGTCAGAACTGCGCACGCCGTCGCCAGCGCCATGCTCGCGCCCAGTGCCCAGTATCCCTGCATCGGCATAGCGGACGGCGGGAGCGCGCCGAGGCAGAAATATCCCGCGAACGCGGCGACCATGACGAACTCGCCGTGGGCGAAGTTGATCAGGCGTATCACGCCGTAGACCATCGTGTAACCGACGGCTATCAGCGCGAAGATGCTGCCCTTGGAAAGACCGTTGCCGAGTTGTTCAAGGAAGAAGTCCACAATACATCCGCAATGACGTGATCAGCGGGTAGGGCGGGTCGTTAGCGTCACGCCTTTGGCTGGGGCGATGACCCGCCGCGATGAGCAACACGGGTATTCTGAAACCCAGCGGGGATTAAATCAGAAGGGAACGGGAAATGTCAAATCCACGATTCTGATGCGCGCAGATACGCAAGCACTGGACGGAGCCGGGTTATTTGTTTGCAGGACTCGAAACAGATATATGTCAGACTTGACCAGCGGGTCAATATGCGAAAAACCTTCGGCTTTGCATGATCTGTCTACTCTATCCGCCAGATGCTCCCTGACTCTTCACCCACCGCATTCCAGCCCTTGTCGCCCACATTCCGGAAACCCAATCCCACGTAGAAATTCCGACCGTCGTATTCGAACGAGTAAGGCAGGCCGGGGAGCGCAACTTCCACGACCTTCGCCCAGTCCTTCAAATCGCCGGACAGATAGATGCGCGCGCGGCAGTCCTCCGCGTCAGGCCCGATCCTCTCCGCGGTCATCACGTAGCATACCCGGTCGCGCACGACGACGTTGCGCACGAGATCGTCCTTGAATCGCTCGACGCGAACTGCCGAGCCGCCGCTTCGCGCGGCGCTCGCCGTCAGGTAGTACAGCGGCTGCGGCCCTTCCATCATCCAACTGCACCCCGTGACGTAGACCACCCCGTCCAGGAAGGCTTCTGACTTCAGCACCGGCTGCAGCCTGTTTTCGGGGGGAAAGAGACGCACGGCGACCCTCTCACTCTTTTCGCCGTCAAAAAGCGTAGTCCCTCTCAAGCAGGTGAGCAGTATGAACTCGTTGAAACCGAGCATCCCCCCCGCCTCCACCGGCAGGGCCTTCCACGTGCGTCCCTGGTCGGGCGATGCGTAAACGACCTGGTTCTTCCTGGTGGACGCGACGACGTACCACTTCCCCTTCAGGAGCGCGAAATCGAAAACGTGGAGCGCTTTGGGTATGGTGCGCAGCTTCTTCCACCCGTGGTCTTGCTCCCTGCCGCCGTCCTTTACGTACAGGTTCCCGAAGCTCCAATCCTCCCGCGGGTCGGCGCCGGGGACGACGAGCTTGCCGTCGGCCTCGAAGAACCTGTAGACCATCTCATCCGGGACGGTACACTCACGGAGGAACCCGTCGGGACCGAGGGACCAGATGTCCACCGGACCTTTATTGTTCCAATAGTCGCCGCTGCCGATGTAGATGCGGTTCCGGAACAGGCGCATGTCCCAGACGGAGCGAGGCATGGAGTTGAGTGGATTGCCGGCCGGCCATCGCTTCAAGGTCGGCTGACCGACCTTCACCGCTTTGACGAAGACGGAGCGTCCGTTCTGATCAGTGGCGTCTTCGGCAACAGAATTGAATGCGAGGACCACGAGGCCGAGAAGGATGATCGCCACATTTCTCGGACTTCCGCTTGAGCTATCTCTGCTTCCCGACATCCGCGCCTTTCCCCAGCCCGCTCATCAATCGTCTCATCCCCCATCGCGCTCGGAAACGGCTTCCGCGATCAGGTCGTTGAGCTTCGCGGCGATCTGGTTTTTGGTGGCACATTCGGCCAATATCTGTCCCGCCGGACCTATGATCCACGCCTGATGTTCTTCACCCCTGATATTGTCCAGATCGTTGACTACAACCATGTCCGCGCGATTGGCGATCAGCGCGCCGGAAGCGATTCTGACAAGCTCGTTTTTAGTCTTGTGGACTTCAAGCTTGAATCCGACGAGGATTACGCCCGGGTTCCAGCTTTTGATCTGCGTGATGACCTTCGGCGTTCGCCTCAGCCGGATGACCCATTCCTCGTTTTCCCGGGATTGGACCTTGCAGTCGAGGCGCTCGATCGGCTCGTAATCCAGCACGGCCATGGCGTGGATGACTGCGGCGACGGGGCCGCAGGTCAGGCGTTCGCGCATTCGCTCACAAAGGTCCGACACGGTGACGATCGGGAAGGCGTTCAGGTTTCCCGCCGCGTCCGGCCCGCACTGCCGCATATCGGGCAGCAGGCTGTCCACGCCGTAGACGAAATCCACGATTGCGCCGCGCTTGAGCGCATCCTCCGCGATTCGCGCGCCGAGACGACCGCTCGAACGGTTGGTTATGAAACGGACCGCGTCAATCGGCCCCTGCGTCGGGCCTGACGTGACGATTATCCTCTGCCCCTTCAAGGCTTGTGCTCCAAGCTTCGGCGTCTTAGAGCGCACGGTCCGCGTGGGTTCAAAGAACCCACCCTACCTGTTGGCGCTCTTTTCACGCGCGCTCTTACTTTCCAAGTTGGGCGGATTTCAGCGTTGCTGCCCTGACCGCCTCGGCGAAGGCCGCGCGCACGCCGGCCTTCTCCAGAACGAGCAGACCCTCAGCCGTCGTTCCGCCGGGGGAGGTTACAGCGTCCCGCAGTTGTCCGGGATGGGTTTTGCCTTCGAGGACCATTTTTGCCGCGCCGAGGACCGTCTGCGCGGCCAGCGCCTGCGCGACGTTCCGGGGCAGTCCCATCAGCACGCCGCCGTCGGCCATCGCTTCGATCATGGTGAAGACGTAGGCCGGGCCGCTGCCGCTCAAACCCGTGACGGCGTCCAGCAATTTCTCATCGAGTCGGAAGCAAATGCCGACGGTTCGGAACATTTCTTCAACCAGTTTGCAATCCTGCTCCGTCGCATTCGCGCCGGGGGCGAAGCCTGCGGCGCATTCCCCGACCAGGCACGGCGTATTCGGCATGACGCGGACGACGCGCGCCTCCGGGCAGAGCATCGCCTCAATGCTTGCGGTCTTCATGCCGGCCGCGATTGAAATGACGAGTTTCTCCGCTCCGACGGCCTTGCCAAGCCCCGACAGCGCTTTCGCGACGATATTCGGCTTCACGGCAAGGACGACTGTCGCCGCCCGTTCGACGATTTCGATATTAGTTTCGGAAAAGGCGATTCCAAGAGAGGACAGCGCCTCCCGCCTGGCGGGATCGGGGTCGCAGACGACGACATTCGATGGTTTGGCGAAACCGGCCTTCAGAATGCCGGAGATCAGCGCTTCGGCCATCCTGCCGCCGCCGATGAAGCCGATAACTCCCCCCAGCGTTTGTTTCTTCGCCATTTTTGTCGCCCTCCGGCGGAGTTGAAGCGCCCGCGGTCAACCGTGTAGTTTCTTCGCAAGCTCAGCTATCATCTTGCCCATGCGGCGGCACTGTTTGGCGGCGCGGTCGTCTGGCGCGCCGACGGAGACCGGGCCGTAGTGATCGCCAAGCGCCCGGCCCTGCACGATCATGCCGTGGATGATCATGGCGTGCAGGATGTCCAATACCGTCGTCTCATTGCCGCCGCCCACGTTGGCCGCGCTGGAAAACGCCCCGCCGACCTTTCCGGCCAACGAACCGTGATGCTCCACGCTATCGTCAAAGAGTTTCTTCATCTCCCAGCACATGCTTCCGTAGTAGGTCGGCGATCCCGCAATGATGCCGTCAGCGTCAAGCAGGTCCTGGACGCCGGTCTCCTCGACCTTCTGCATCTTCACCTTGACGCCTTCGACCTCGGAGACGCCCTCCTGGACCAGGTTCGCCATCTTCTCCGTGTTGCCTGTTCGCGAGTAATAGATGATAAGGATTTTCGCCATGTCTGTGGTCTCCTGGATGTCGGCGGAAACTCAGAAATTTCCTCGCAGATATGCTACAGCGTTTTTGAAGACGCGCAGGCCCTCGCCTTCCGGGGCCAGTCCATCGCGCGTCCATCGCGGATGTTGCGTCGGTTCGACGTGTCTCTCCGGATGCGGCATCAGGCCGAACACGCGCCCCGTCGGATCGCAGACGCCCGCGATGGCGTCCGTCGAACCGTTCGGGTTCCACGGGTATCCCGCCGGCTTGCCGTCCGGGCCGACGTACCGGAAAACGACCTGATCATTTTCGACAAGATGCTTGAATGCGGCCTCGTCGCGGCAGACGAACCTGCCTTCCGCGTGGGCGATGGGCAGGTACATGTCCTCCCCGCGCTTCACGAAGACGCACTTGTCCGATGCGGCCTTCAAATAAACCCACCTGTCCTCAAAGCGGTTCGAGTCATTGAAGGCCAGCGTCGCCTGCGGTTCGGCGCTTCGCCATTGTTTCCCGTCCGATCCGGCGTCGGGGATGTTGGGCAGCAACCGGGCCTTGACCAGCACCTGGAATCCGTTGCAGACGCCCAGGATCAGTTTGCCGTCCTCCAGGAATCGGGCCAGCGATTCGCGCAGGGAGTGGACCAGTTCATTGGCAAGGATTCTTCCCGCGCCCAGGTCATCGCCGTAGCTGAACCCGCCGGGGATGACCATGCACTGGAAACCGTCGAGAAGCGAAGGCTTCTCAACTATGCGGTTAACGTGTATGCGTTCCGCCTCGGCATCTGCGCGCTCGAAGGCGTATTGGGTTTCACAATCGCAGTTTGTGCCGGCTGTTCGAAGAACGACTACACGGGGCTTTTTCATGTGTTTCCTTCCGCGCCGGCGGCGCGCCGCCATTCCTCCTGCCGCCTGATGACGCGAGCGCCTGCCGGTTGCCGGATATTGCGACGAGAGTCTATCAAGCGTCCCCGCCCCGCGCAAGCGGTTCTACTCCGTCGGCGTCCAGAGGTACATCAGCCGCGGCCCGCGGAAGAATTCGCTTCCCGGGATGCCCATGTCAAGGCTGACCTTCGGGGCGGAGGATTTTGCGGCGAAGAAGTCCCTCAGACTTATGACCCTCTCGTATTCGACGACTTTTGCGCCGGATATGCCGGCCAAAGTCTCGGCCTCGTTCACTGCGTCCTCAAAATAGCCTATGCGGTCAATCAGTTTGTGATTGAGGGCTTCCGTTGCCGAGAAGATGCGCCCGTCGGCGATTGCCCTGACCTCGTGCGGTTCCATCTTGCCCTTGCGCCCCTCGGCGATCACGTCAACGAATCTCTCGTGCATCTGGCGGACAAGCCCCTTGAGCAACTCCTGCTCCTTTTCCCGCTGAGCGGCGCTTTTCTCCGCAATGGGCGAGCCGATCTGCTTGAACTCCCCGGAAGCCACCGAGGCGCTTCTTACGCCGATTTTCTGCATAAGGCCGGTTGCGTCGAACATCATCATGACCACGCCGATGCTGCCGGTGATGGTCGTCTGATGGGCGACGATGCTGTCCGCCGGGGCGGAGGCGTAATAGCCGCCCGAAGCGGCAATATCCATCATGCAGGCGACCACGGGATCGCCCGTCTCATCCTTGTAGCCCTTGATGCGATGATAGAGTATGTCGCTGGCGGTAACTCCGCCGCCGGGGCTGTCAACGCGTAGAATGACGGCTTTGACACGGGAGTCCTGAGCCGCCTTCTTAAGGCGCGCCTCGGTCAGCCCGACTGTGCTGTTCAGGCCGGGGGAGTCGCTGATGACGCCCTCGATTGGGATGACGACGATCTTGTCCGGCCCCTTGCCGCCAATGGTTTTCTCCTGGAAGCGGGAGTCTCCTCCGTCGGCAGCCGCGAAGGATGAGGCGCCTTCTCCCATTGCGGCGGCGACGACGATCACGAAGGCCACGCCGAAAAGCCCTAGAACAATCAGCGAGACCAGCGTCCAGACCAGGCAACTACGCTTTCGGTCCGGCGTCCGCGCGGGTGGCGGCGGGGGGATTGAGTAGGCGGGCTGCTGGGCTGGGGGCGGTCCCGAGTAACCGAAGTTTTCAGACATTTGGTTCTCTCTCCATCGCGGGATCAACTGCGCGAAGCGTCATTCCGGATGGGCATCGTATATCAGAAAGTCGCTCGTTGGTATGTATTTTTATGCGCAGATTATTTTGAAACAAACCGCTGCGGTAGTTGTTTAATTAGTCAGACAGTGGCCACCCGGGAAAGGCCGCGCGTGATTCGGAGCAAGGTCAATTCAGAGCAAGGAGAGAACAGATGAAAAAGAGCAAAGGACAAAGCCTCGTGGAGTATGCGCTGATTCTGGCGCTGGTGGCAATCGTGGTAATCGCCGCCCTGAGAGCGGTCGGCGAAAGGGCCAGAGGAACGATGGAAGGCGTCGGCGGCAATCTGCCGAGTTGACCGACACGATGAAAGGCGTCGGCGGGAAGGTTAATCCCGCCTGGCGGAGGCGCGGAAGCCGCTTCCGGCCTTGTCGGGAAACTGGAAGACGGACCTGCCGCCCGAGTGGACGGCGGGTCTGTCTCCAGAAATGATGTCGGGGACGTATTTGCGCGGCAGAACCTGCCGGAAGCAATTCCACCCAATCAACCGCTGACGCGCTTTATGAGTTCGACGGTTTTATCCGCCATCGCCGTCAGTGATACCTTATGATACCCGGCCACGCCGGTCAGCAGCGTGTCATTGAGCGGTTTGATCCAGTAATCGGGCAGGTTGCGCGCGCCGAGGATCATGCCCAATACGCTTCCGGCCGTGGCTCCGTTGCAGTCCGTGTCGAAACCGGGGGTTACGGCCATGCAGATCGTTTTCCCGAAATCCTTGTCGCCCCAGAGGAGGGCGATGGCCACGATCTCAGCGTTGCTGATTGTGTGGCACCAGTCGTGCGCCTTGTATTCGTCCCAGCGCGTCCGCAGGTCGGCAATCGTCTCTTCATAGGTCAAGCCATCACGTCGCTGGGCGAGGATGCGGCTCACGCCTTCGGCCAGCCTGCATTTTCCCGGTATCTGCGCCAGTCCCGCGCGGATTGCTTCTTCGGCGTCATCCGTGACGTATGCCGCTGCAATCATTGCCGCAGCCCACATCTCCCCATAGATGCCGTTCTTTACGTGGCTGATGCAGGCGTCGCGCCATGCGAACTCCGCCGCCAGTTCGGGATTGCCGGGGTTGACGTAACCGAAGAAGTCGGCGCGTATCTGCGCTCCGATCCATTCCCGGTAGCAGTTGCGGAACGATGCCGACTCCGGCGGCGGCACGCAATCAGCGAGGTTCTTGTACGCCACGCGCTCCGCCGTGCAGACATGGAATATGGGGATGTTCTGGAGCCAGAAGCGGGCGACGTGGTCGGGCGTGAAGTCCCGCCCCCATGTTTCAACAATGGCCAGTCCCGTGGCGGTATAGTTCGTGTCGTCGTCCTCGACCATGCACGTTATGCCTTCCTCGAACAGCCCCTTCCAACCGGTGTTGAAGCCGCACTCGCGCGCAAGTTCTTGGGATGCCGCCAGGGAGAAGTATCGGTCCAGCGGCCAGCGATTCTGCGCCTGGAGGTACTTCTCGATTTGAGCGCTTTTCCTTCCCTCCGCAGGTTTTCCGAGCAGGCAGCCAGCCGCGCGCCCGTTCCATGCGCCGAGGGCTTTCTCCTTCAGCGCGGCGTCCGTCAGGCGCTTGGGCGGCAGGGCGACCGCGGCGGGCCTTTCCCGCCGGATTCCTTCAAGGTCTGACGGTTCGCGGAACGGATAACCGGGCTTCAGCGGAAGAACTTGCGCCGCGTCTAGGAGAGCTTCGGCGCGGCTTATATTTTCTTCGCGCAAGAGGTCTAGGGCGGTCAGTTCCTCGAATTCCTGCTCCAGGGGTGCAATATCACGGCCTTCCTCGACGCATTGCCGGCGCTCGATCTCCAACATGCCGCGATCAACGATGAGCCAGGGGTGATTCGACCAGTTCCGACGGGTTGGGATTGACATCCTTGTCCTCCTGCGCGCGGGCGGTTGACTGCAGGGTCGCGCCTTGCGCGAAGATAATGAAGCCCGAATGGACGCGCGCCCCCGACTGCCACCGGCGCGGAGTTATCTCCGCGCGCCGCCCTTCTTTGCCGGTTTGGCGGGGGCTTTGGGCTTGGCCGGACGCGGGGGTTGCGGTTTGTCGCCCTTCAGCTTCCCAGCGTCGAAAAGATCATCCGCAAGTCCCTTGTTCACAAGCACTGACGTGACGGTGACCGAGAAGACGAGCTTGCCGTCCTGTTTCATTTCCATTTTGTAGGGGAGCAGCAGCTCGCCCATGACCCTGCGAATGTCAGAGCATGTGATCATCATCACGCCTTCCGGTGTATCCTTGGCCTCGCCCTGAATCATCTGAAGCATGCTCTTGTCAACCCAGACCTTGGTGAAGGGGGCTTCTTTCAGGCTTTCGCCGGTTGCCTCTACGACGTAGGTGTCCCTGTCGCCGACATTGTCCTCGCCGGTGACGGTTCCCGTTTTCATCCACTCCCACCATTCGCGGCAGGCGGCCGTTTCGCGATGCTCCGTCGGCGGCAACTGCCTCTTTCCGGCCGCCGGGGTCCACATGATGGTCGTCTCTCCGTTGACGATGGTGACGCTCTTAATCGGGCCTTGCATCTGGTTGGCTATCTCGGGCGGCAGGTCTTTCAATTTCGCTTGCAGGCCGGGGATCGTTATGTCGTTCTCGATGCGCGTTTTCCCGGCTTTCACGTAGACCTTCATGTCCCCGGTGACCTTCTGCGGCTCCTCCCCCTTCTCAGCCGGCATCATGCCGGCCATCTGCTGGACCATTGTGATGTCCCTGACCTGGGCGTCAACCTTGGCCTTTCTGGCCTTTGCCCTTTCAACAAGGCCCGCGAAGTCCTCCGCCCTTGCCGCGCCGGCCAGCGCCGCCATGCCCAGAACCACGGTCAACATTAACTTCCAGCCGCATTGTCTTCTGTTCATTGCTTTCACCTCCTGAGTGGTATGTGAAAACCATCTGTTGAATCATTCACTGCGCAAGCTGTCGAAAGTCTCCATCATGTCCCTTCAGCCCTGCGCCTGGCACATGCAGGTTATGACCACCGAGCCGTCCTTGTCAATCCGGACTGCCAAGGACATTTAAAAAGTTCTTCTCACGCGCGGCGCGCTCCATCGCGCCACTCAGCAGCGCCTCATCTCGCAAACTGCAATAACATCATAATCGGGCCTTGTGTTGATTGCCCGCCCCATTTTGTCGTAACATGTCTGCATCATGAAGGCTTGGGGAATTGACATGGCTCAATCGGCCGTCAAGGGCGTCCTGATTGACTCCAAAGGGGGGAAGGTCAGGATTCTCAAGACGGACATAGTCAGCTTCTCCGGCGAACCGCCGAAGCAGAAGGGGGATCCCAGCCGCGACAAGCGCATGTGGAAGGCGTTGAAGACTTTTCAGGAACGAAACCGGATCAAGGGCGATCGCGTGGTTGTCGCTATCCCCTCCCTGGCCCTGCTCATCAATGAGATTTCAGTGACGCCCGTCGGGCGCAGGTCCATCGAGGAACTGGTCGCTTTCGAGGCGCAGAACCAGATACCCTTTGTTCTGGACGACGTTGTATGGGACTACTATCTGTTTCCGGAATCGGTCGGCGAAGGGCCTGAGAGACACGGCCTGCTCTTCGCCGTCAAGAAGGCAACGCTGGCCAACTACTCCGCATGCTTCGAGGCGGCGGGCTTTACGGGGGCCGATGAGATAATCCCGGCTCCCCTGGGGTTGCTCAACTTCATCAATTTCGAATGCGATTCCGGCAAGGGGCAACTGGTCGTTGACGTCGGTGCAGAATCCACGCAGATCATCGGCGTCAAGGGGGATCGCTTCTGGGTGCGCGGGTTGTCCGCTGGCGGAAACCGCGTAACCGCGAGCCTGCAGCAGAGATTCGGGCTTGAGTTCGACGCCGCCGACAACGCCAAGCGAAATATAAGGCAATCCAAGTTTGCAGAACAGATTCATGAGGCGATCCGCCCACAGATTGACTCCATGGTTGGAGAAATATTTGCGGCATATAACTACATGCGCGGGCATGGCATGGAGGGCGGTTTTGAAAGCGTGCATCTGGCCGGGGGTGGGGCGGAGTTGATGGGCTTCCCTGCCGCTTTGAAACGGACATTCGGCAGCGATGTGGTCTCCACAGAGAAGTTCGCCAGGATTGCTGTTGACACATCTGCCGATGCGGCGCTGATAAAGGAAAATCTGCGCGGACTCCTGACGGCGGTCGGATGCGCTCTCCAGGGCGCGGGGCTGGGAGTGACGCGCGTAAGCCTTATTGAAAGCCGCTCGGCACGAGCGGCTGAATCCGCGAAGCGAAACCCCCTATGGTTGGCCGGGGCGGGCGTTCTGGCGCTTTCAACACTCATCCTGCTGGCCATGGAATACGCCGATAAGACAGCATTCCTCGGCGCGACCGAGCGGGAGACGGCCTCGTTCATGACGGAATACACAAGACTCCGCAATGAGGAGCGCGCCAGAAAAAACAACGCGGCGTTGATCACTGAGTGCGATTATCTGGACGCTGTCAGTTATGGTCGCTCGGCTTATCTTGAGGCGCTGAACGCGCTGATCGCTCAATTCGAATCGCTTCCCCCGGGCGGCCCGCGCCTGTTGCTCAAAGGCGTTGACATGAAACGCAGCGATATAAAGGAAGGCATATTCATGCTTTCATTCACGGCGGATGCCCGGGTCGCCGGGGCCGATAGTCAGCTTACAGCCGTCAATCTCATCAACATGGCGCTGGTCGAACCGCTTCGCAAGAGGCCCGATTTCATAAAGTATCGGCTCGGTCAGGCGCAATTCGCCAGGGGGTCTGACACAGTCAGTGGAATCGGGACCGAATGGGATACAGCAATTGTGTCGGGCAAGGATTTCATCCTCGGCCCGGACGGCGCATGGCACGTGATCAAGGCGACGGCGGGAAAGACGGCATTAACGATCTCACAACCCTACGAGGGCGAGAACGGCGCGATCCCGTGCGCAGTCAGCAACGTCCGTTTCGAGTCACTCGATCCCAAAACCTTCGGTTTCAAGTTCGCCTGGGATATGTTGGTGATGAAGGAAGACTGATGAAGCGATTCTTCTGGATGATCTTCGGCGCGCTGATCGCCATCTCGGTCGCGGGATGGGCGCTGCTGCTTCTGCCGATGTCCGGGAAGAATCGCCGGGACGAGGACAAGCTGTACGTCACTCACAAGGAACTGGCGTCGCTGAGCGAGAATCCGACGAGGTTGCCGACGCGGCAATACATTGAGCGCCTGACTGCATTCAGCGCTGATGCGGCGAAAAGCTATCAGGCTTCCGTCGAGATGATGCTCAAATACGACAACATACTTGAGACGAAACGCATAATGAAACCGGGCATCACCGCGCAGGAGTTCAAGGCGCTCTATGCCGAGGAATCCAAGAAACTTGAAAAGGAGCTTGGCGCAAAGGTTTATCAGCCCTACAGTTGGGAGAATTCCACGGCCCTGCCGGCGGACGCCGAGATGCCGCTTGTCGAAAAGCGAATAATGGTCATTCATGCAATTTCCGTCGTCCTGCCAGCCAAGTCCGGGGCAAGGATCGCCCGGCTGGAAACGCGCGGCGTCCTGCAACCGGGCTATTCCACCCCGGCAAAGTCGGAAGAAGCGCCGCCGGACATCCCGCCTGGGGCCGACATCGCGGTCAGACTCAAGCCGATTCCGATACATGTCGAATTTGAGTGTTACATGCAGTCCCTCGGGCGCCACCTCGCCGATATGACGCGCGCAGGCAGCAGCAACCTGCTGATCGCTGTGAAGAAACTGGAGTTCAAACCGGTTGTCGGAACGAAAAGGAAGGATCCGAAGGGGCTGACCGTTCGGGTTGTCATGGATCTCGACGTTCTCGACCCGGAGATTTACCGGAGATAGAGCAATGTATCGCCATGCCGCCGGGATTTTCTTCATCGTGGTCTGCATTGGGTGCGCGGCCATGATGGGCTTGACCGGATATCGCCTTGCGACGACTTCCTCGAAATGCAAGGAAATCCGGCGGATGGCGGCGGAGCTTGAACCGGCGATGAAGACTCTGCCCGGCCCGCCCGCTGAAGCGCCCAAGAAGCAGATCGAAATCAACCGGCGGGTCATTGCCGCGTGGGAGCAGGTTCCGGAATCGCGGGATTTCTCTTTCATCATTCTCTCACAGTGACATTGGCCGATACAGGCTCATTCTCGTGAGATTCCGATGCCGAGAGCAAACGGACAATTGCTTGTTCTGGCGGACTCCGGCAGGGAATCCCGCTACGCAGATCTTCGCCGAGCGGTCTACTCGCTCCTAAAGCACTGCGGCTTTCCCTGGCGGGTTTGCGATCTCGCGACCGGAATGCCCGATCCGGATGACCTGAAATGCGCAGCCGCGATAATCATGGCGCAGGAGGGCGTTGCGGCCTCGATTGATCCCGCGACGATGAAATCCGTGGTTGAGGCGGTTCGCGGGGGAGTCGGGCTTGTCGTCCTGGATCCGGCCTTGAAATCGCTGCCGGCGGATATGCGCAGCGAGTCTGGAATCCGTTATCCGGGAGCGGGGAAGCTGGCCGGACCGCTGAAGGCCGCGGCGGGGCGGCACTTCGTCACGCATTTCCAGAGCGGACACAACCGCGCCGTCCCGGAAAACATCCGCGCCGGCTATTGCAAGCCGTCGGGAAAGGCGACGGTCTTTCTGGAGGACGGACGGGGCAGGACGATATGCCTCGGCGGACGGATCGGAGAGGGCAGGCTTTTCGTATTTTCAGTATCCAACGAGTTCTGGCTTCCCGATAACTTCGGGCACGGCAATGGCCTTTCCGACGTTCTCTGGCGCGGGATAGTCTGGGCGGCGCGAAAACCGCTCGTGACTCTCATGTGCCCGCCGTTCGTCTGCGCAAGGATTGACGACGCGGTCGGAGACACCGCGGGCGGGATCGCCTTTGCACGGCCGGACGCCTATCCGGACTGGGAGGGTTTCCCATTCTTTGAATATGCCGCTTCCTTCCGCGAATACGGTTTCCCGGCGCATGTCGGGTTGTATCTCGATCATGTGACGCGATCCGCAGCCCGCCGGGCGGTTCTTGCGGCCGAGGACCATGAGGCCGAGTTCTCACAGCACTCGTTTTCATGGAGCCGGGGAATCCACTTCTCCCCCGGCAAAGGTCCAGTGCATGACGACCTTGCGGCGCATTACATGGATGTCGCCGATGAGCAGTTCCGACGCTGGGGGATTAGCGCGCCGCGCGTTTTAGCGCCGCATCTTGGCGAGTGCGGATCGAACGCCGCGCTGGAGCTTCTAAGGCGCGGAAGACCATATTGCAACGGGTTCATCGTTCCCGACGAGCCTTTACACGGCGAGCATCAGTGTTGGTCTCCGTATCCGTTCGGCTGCTGCGGAATCGTCTATGACACGTTTCCGCAGAACAAGGGCCTGCGATACATCTACAGCGGCCCGGTTTCGCCGGAGGTTCTTTCGTTTAAGAAACGCGACGGGTGCGACTGGTTCAGGATTGATCTCAAGTCCTGGGCATCGGAAAAGGATTTCCTCTGGCAACGCTGGCCGGATCGCGCGGCTGGAAGGCGGAAGGCCGACGTCGCCGCCGCGGCGCAGGCCGGGACGGAACAGGTTCTTCACGGGCTTTCAAACGCATTCTTCGGATGCCTTGCCACTCGGGAAGCCCACCTTGCCCGCTTCAGCCGCGAGCAGTTCCGCGACATCCTGGAGCGCATCGGCAAACAGATTGACGATTGTCGGCCGATCCCGGCAAGGCTTTCGGACATATGCGAATACGTCTGGAACTGGAAGGACTGCAATCTTGACTCGGTCAACCTGTCTTCCGGCGCTCGCGCGGAATTCAAAATAAGCGGTCGAAGCGACGTCCGGCTGAAGCTGGGCGTCTTCATCGAGAAACAGGGCGATATCGTCCTGCGCTTTGCGGAGTTGCCGCGCTTCGACAATGGGTATCAGGGCGCGCTGAAGACGGCTTGACAGGCAATCATGGGTTCAATCCGCAGATGATTGCCGATATCCGCGTTTCCGTTATTCTTTTTCCCGAGCGGATTTAATGTATCCGCAATACCTTCCCAGCCAGTAAGCGGCCAGCCAGCCGGATGGGTCCTCGACCTCGCGCATGTTGTGTCCGCTGTCCATCTCGTTGGGCCGGGCGCACCACCGGCGCGGGTTGGATTCGCGGCATGAGATCGTCTGCGTCGCCGCGAAGCAGTTGAATGCCGGCTCGTTCCGCGCAACCTCAAGGTCGTGCCTGCACGAATTGCAGTAGGTGTATTTCAGAATGTCCAGCGGCCATTCGCGCAGTTCCTTCAGCGTCGCCCCGGCCTCGCACTCCAGCCCTGTCAACGCGCCGTAGATGAAGTTGAAAAGCGACATGCGCTCAGGTCGTTCTATCTCGAAGCTCCGCTCAAAGCTGCGCAGGTAAATTGCGCGAAGCTCCGGATCATCCTCGTAAGCGATCAGCGGTTGGTAAGCGAAGAAGGCAAGCACGTCGTCGGAATGGTTGATCCATTCCGGCGTGAAGGTCAGCTTCTGGCGAAGGAACTGCGTGTGGTAGCTGTGTTCGTCAATCAGGTAACGGTACGCCTTCAGGAACTTCTCTTCCCCCGTTACGTGGTGCGCCCCGCGCAGGATCGAAAGCATCTCCATGCAGTTCAATCCGCGTTGTCCCTGGCCGCGCGGTGACATCAGGTAGTCCGGCTCCCACCGCGCCCACGTCGTCGGCTTGCCGTCAAGATCAATCAGGCAGAAACCGTGATCCACAATATGATGCGCGATGCGGCCCAGGTGCTCCGCGACGCGCTTCTTTTCTTCATCGTTGGCGACGAGGTCATAGAAGAGCGCGCAGCACCAGACGTGCCCGTCAACCTCATCGCTTGACGTGTCCGCCTTCCAGAGCCATTTTCCGTCGGCGCTTTCGTGCCATTCGCCGCCGGACTGGTGGACCTTCTTCTCCCCCTTGCGCATGTAGGCCCGCGCCGGGAATCCGTCAATCGTCGAAATCTCCTCAAGGCTCTTGATCGCGTTGAACGCCTCGACGGCATTGCGACGGTCCTTTTCGTTGCGCGTAACGGCATACTTGCAGCTCATCGCGCCGAGGTAATACGCCGTCCAGCAGCCGTCGTTGTCGCTGATCTCCTTGTAGAATTCCCCGCCCGCGTCGTCCCATTCGAGCTTGTAGACGAACCCGCGTAATTTCTGATCGCGTTCGAGCAACTTCTCGTAATGCTCGCCCTTTTCCTCCAGCGTCATAGGCTTGTATTCGATGATTCCGATGCCCTTGTCGCAGGCGACGCAGACGGTCTTGTCCCTCTCGCAGATCGCCGTCACGCGGTCGCCTGGGAGCCAACGCTGCCACGCGAAGTAATGGTATTCGTCCCCGGTCTTACGGGAGACGCCGCGGTTGCTGCCGATCCAGAGGTCCCCGCCGAAACCGAGTCCGAGCGAGGTCACGTCCTCGCGGGGAAGGCCATCCCGCCCCCGGATGACGTGGAGCGTCATGCCGCGCAGGATGCAGATCCCGCGCTCCGTGCCGATGTAGAGCTTGTTGCCGTCAGGCAGGAGACAGGTCACGTTCTGGGACGGAATCTGGCCCCAGTCGTAGAGTTCGCGGCTCCATTTGTGGCCGTCGAAGCAGAGCAGGCCGCCGTAGTGCCCCGTCACGAGCATTCCCTGGAAGCAGGCGAGGTGGTGGATAGGCGGGTGGCCGGAGTCACTTCCCGGGATCGCTTTCGCGCCGTCTTCACTTACCCGGTAGAGCGTTCCGGGGGTTGCCGCGAAAACCTCTTCGCCGTCGGTCGCCAGCGCGGCGAAATCGCTGTCGCTGAGCTTTTTGACCTTCTTGCCAGAGAGGACGTGGAGGCCGTCCGCAGAGCGGATGTAAAGCCTGTTTTCAACGGGGAGCAGTTGCCTGACCGCGCCGACTGTCTTCGGCCCGGGCTTTAGCTTCCCGCCGCTGACGATCTTCAACCCGTCGTCCATCCCCGCGTAGAGCGTATCGCCGAGAAAGGCAACCGCATTGACCGGGGAATCGGTTTCTATCTGAGACCCGATTTCCTGAAGATATGGGGAGTCAACGACAGTGAATTCCGGCTTGAGATTGCCGAGGGCTGACTTGTTGAACATTGATGGCATCTCCCTGAGTGAAAAAGCGGCTTAAGAAAAGGAATGCGGACAGTCTAGCGTCATGCGTTGCGGGGTCAAGCGCGAGATTGTGCAGGACGCGCCATGCGGCGTATAATTCCATCAAAGGTTTGAAGGTCTGACCATGCCCGGTTGCATCATTCGTGCCGCCGGGGGTGGAGTTGCGTTGGAACTTGACTGGAAGGAAGAAGCCCATGCGTAATTCCGTCATGCGCCTGATGGCGATTGCAGTTGCCTGCGTATTCATTGCGACGGGTTGCGAGAAGAAGCCCGCGCAGCCTGCGGTCCAGACAGCTCAGAAAACCGGAAAGGCTGAGTCGGCGGCGCCGCCGGTGGCGGCGCCAGCGAAGGCGCAACCCGCAAAGGAAGGCCCGCCGATGAAGATCGGCGTGGCGCACGTCAGCATGGTTCCGGAAGGGAAGGTTCCCCTGGCCGGATACGGCGAGCGCTACGGGAAGTTCGCCACGGGCGTCAATGACCCCGTTTATGCCCGTGCGATCGTGATCGAGAGCGGCGACACGCGCATGGCGATGGTAAGCTGCGACCTATGCGGACTGACCGCCCCGATGTGCACACAGGCGGCGGAGATCGTGAACAAGAGCGGATGCAACATTCCGGCGGACAACATCATGGTCGCCGGGACGCATACCCACGCCGGGCCGGGCGGATACGGCAACCATCCGCTCTGGGCGATAGCGATAGGGAACTACAACCAGAAGATATATGACAAGCTCCGCGACTCCATTGCGCAGAGCATTATCGAGGCTTCGAAGAACATGCGCCCGGCAAAACTCTCAACCGGCAGCGCGGAAATCCAGGGATTCAACCGGAACCGGCGGGGAGAGCCGACTGTGGATCGCGCGATGGGAATCCTGCGCTTCGACGGGGAGGACGGCAAGCCCATCGCCATCGTCGTCAACTTCACCGGCCACCCGACAATCATAGGCGGACGCGACATGCTTATGAGTCGCGGCTGGCCGGGCGGACTGGTTGACGGGGTCATGGAGCATTACGGCAACAATGTCGAGTGCCTGTTCTTCAACGGCGCGCAGGGCGATCAGTCGGGCTACATAGACGGACAATTCGAGAGCAGCTACAAGAAGGCAGAGACGATGGGCCGGAACCTTTCCAAGGAAGCGATCAAGCTGATTGACAGCCTCAAGCCGGGGCGGAATCCGAACATCAAGGTCGTCTGCCGCAGGATGGAACTTCCATCATCCTTCATGTCCCCGTCGAAGCTGTTCCAGACGGAATCCGTCTGGCATCGCATCGAGTTTGACGACACATGGCTCATCTCGATTCCCGGCGAGGCGGTGTGCGATATCGGCCTGATGCTCAAGCAGATGGCGCGGGAAAAGGGCGCTAAACTGCCCATCGTCGTCGGCCTTGCGAACGACCACTTAGGCTATTTCGTAACCCCCCCTCAGTACGCCAAGGGCGGCTACGAGGCGGACATGTGTTTCTACGGGCCGGAAGTGCGGAAGGTTCTGGCGCGCGGCGTGATAGGCGATCTTTATCCCAATTACGGCATTGCCGACGAAGCGGCTCTGAAGGCGAAAGCATCCGTCGAAAAGGGCAGTGGCCCTCTGCGCATAAAGGTGCAGGGAACGCCATATGAGATGGGCTACCAGCACGGGGCGCTACTCAAGGAGGAGATCAACAATGCTCTGGCGCAGTGGAAGCCGGAGCTGATAAAGGAGATCGAGCCGGCCTACAACAAGGCCATCAAAAAACAGTTCTACATCGCCTTCGCGGTTAACAGCATCGGCGGGCTTGACACAATCGCAATGCCCGCTCTGGGTGTCTTCAGCCGCACAATCATCAAGCAGGCCCCGCCGGAGATGTATGAGGAAATGCGCGGCATAGCCGACGGCGCGGGCGTCCACTTCGACCGGATCATGTCCATGAATGCCTGGCTGACGCTGGCCATGCAGGGAGACCTTGAGAAACTGGCGCAGTCAATGAGCCTCTGCACGAACGTCGTCAGGATTCCCAGCGACGCCTCAAAGCCGGTGATACACGCAAGGAACATGGATTGGGACTGGGCCAAGCTCCTCGCGCCGCTGACGACAGTGATCGAGTATAAGCCTGAGAAGGGCAACGCGTTCATCGCCGTGACGTGGCCGGGAATGGCAGGCGTGCTGACCGCTGTGAACGACAAGGGATTGTCCGTTGCAGTGGAATCGGTCGGGAGCAAGAGCGAAGCGACGCTCAAGAACGCGCCTATAATGTTCACATGCCGCCAGATTGCGCAGAGCGACGCGAGCCTGGACGCCGCGGTGTCGCGCCTCCAGAAAGCCCTTCCTGAGGGCGGATTCCATGTAATACTGGCCGACGGGAAGGCCCGCAAGGCGGCCAGCGTGGACCTCTGCCCGACGATATCGGTTGTGCGTAAGCCGGAGAACGGCTGGCTGCTGGGCACGATACTTGACGAAAAGCAGGAGCCGTACGTCGGCGCGGCCTTCAGCGGTCCGGGCATCACGACCATTGATCAGGGCGAGCGCGCTAAATATGAGTTTGTGAAGAAGAGCATCGCCGAGCAGGCGGATTCGCTGGCCACGCCCGAGGCGTGGGAAAAGTTCATGGTCAAACCGGACGCCGGCCTCTGCAAGGAGACAACCATCTACACGACCATAATGCTCCCCGAAACGAAGGAGATCAGGATCCATCGCGTCGGGGTTGACGGCGCTGACGCCTACTTCACGTATACGCTTGGCAAGTAGGCGGACTTGGTGAAACTGAATTACTGAATAACTATGCGGGAAGCGCGGTTTCCCGCGTTGAAGGTTGTGGCATGGCTACGGCGCGCCACAATTGCGCCATCAACGCCGCAATGCAGCGCGCTCGTCCGCTTTATTTCTGCGCCACGCTTTCCTGCCGTGGCGATATCAGGCCGACCAATAACCCGACGGCGATTATCAGGGCAGTCCCGACGACCGGGATCATGAAGTCATGCCAGGGGAAGCGATAAGGCTGGAACCATTCCGGCGACTTTGCCTCCGGGGCGAAGGCACGGATTGCCCCCCAGAAGGATTCCAGCGACAGGCTCATCCAGATGATTGCCGCCGTGCCGACCGTGACGCCGGCGATTGCCGCCTTGTTGCCGGCGCGGCGGGAGATTATCCCAAGCAGGAACAGGCCCAGCATTCCGCCCGCCATGATGCCTGCCAGCGTCCACCACGCGTCCAGTATCGTCTTTACCCGTATCATCGCCATTGATATCGCCACGCTTAACACGCCGCAGGCAATTGTTGTTACGCGCAGAACAAGCAGCGATTCCCGCTCCGAGACCTTCGGGCGGAAATAGCGCTTGTAGACATCGCAATGGAACAGCGTAGATATGCAGTTGAAGCTGGAGTCCGTCGCGGCGGCGCAGATGGCGGCCACGACAAGCCCTTTGATGCCGGCGGGCAGTTGCGTGTAGATGAAGTGTGGGAAGACCTTATCGCTCTTTATCCCCTCCGGAAGCAGGCCCGGCTGGACGGAATAAAACGCAAATAGCGCTGTGCCGATCATGAAGGTCATCGCCGCCAGGGGGATGTACATCAGCGCGCCGGCCCAGACGCTGGAACGGGCGTCCTTGTCCGTCTTCGCCGTCGCGTAGAGCTGCACATATTTCTGATCCACGCCGAAGTTCTTGAGGTTCTCGCTCAGGGCGTAGAGGAAGACGACCAGGATGGTGGATTTGGCGAAGTCAATTTCACCACTGCCCAGGCTGAACTTGTTGTGCTGAGCGGCTACCTCGAAGACCTTGCCCGCGCCGCCGGGCATTTTCACAAAAACCATTATCAGCGAGACGATCATGCCCGTCGCCAATACAAGGCTTTGCGCCGCGCCGGTCCATATGGCGGCGTCGGTCCCGCCGATCAGGGGAAAGATTGTCATCACGATACCGACGGCAACGATGATGGCGATCAGTCCCCCGGTGTCCTTCGTCGGGTCCATGCCGAATGCCGGGGCAAGGGCCATCGAGAGCAGGAACGTGACGACGCCGGTGCGCGTCAGTTGGAGCAGGATGAAGCAGGCAGTCGCGTAAGTTCTGGCCCAGGAGCCGAAGCGATGCTCCAGATGTGAATAGGCGGAAACCTCGCCGGTCCTGCGATAGAAGGGGACGAAGATGAACGCGCCGACGATTGCCGCGAAGGGCAGGGCGATGCAGAAGACAAAGGGGTTCCAGTTGTCCGCGTAGGACTTGCCGGGCTGGGCCAGGAAGCTGATGCTGCTGACGAAGGAGCCGAAGAGCGTCAGGGCCAGCGCCCAGCCGGGCATGGAGCGTCCGGCGGCCATGAACTGGTCGCTTGTCTTCGTCCGTCTTGCGCACCAGACGCCGAGAGCGGTCAGACCCGCGAAGTAGACCAGAAGCACAGCCATGTCAATGGACGAAAGATTCATGCCTGTTTCCTTGCAAAAACCTGCCACCGGCATGACCGGCCTGCCGCAGCGGGTATCATCAATGTTTCGGCGCTACGTCCGGCTTCGCTCACGCCGGGCCGAGGACCAGGAGCCAGTCCTGGAAGATCGGCGGGCGCGGCGGTTTCCATGAGCCGTCGGCGTCAACCTCGATCCTGCCGATGCCGTGCGCTTCGCCGTTTCGCGGGTTCCAGTAGAAGGCGTGATATTCCACGCCGCGCTCCAGGTTAAGGACCTTCGACACGCCTGTGAACGCGGGGATGAAGATGACGCGCGCCACTCCCGGAATGCCGCCGGCGTAAGGGAGCGTGTAATTCTCGCTGTTCCAGCGCGGCTCAACCCACTCCGGATGCGGCTCGAATCTGTGCCATTCGTAGCGTTCCAGCAGCGACCTGGCCAGCCCCAGGTTGCGCGAGCCGGGCAGCTTATACGCATCTTCCCACGGCGTGTCGCCCCAGGACATGCCGTGCGGCGACGGGCCGTAGGGCAGCTCCGCCCCGTTCACCTGCCATATCCCGTTTGCGCCGTAGGTGAAACCCGCCGCTCCGGAAAGCATGCACGTCCAGAACATCATCCTTTGAACCTCCTGACGGCAGGCCTCGCCGATGCCCTCGTAGCAGACCTCGCCTTCGACGACTGGCATGGGCGGCTCTGTCGCGTAGGATTTCGTCACGGCGTCAACCGTGGAGCGCAGGCTCGTGCGGTCTCCGTGTCCGGTCTGGAGCATGTCGAAGTCCAATACCTTGTCGTCCAGGCTTTCCCGCGCGGAGCGGCACGGATGAGCCGTCACCGGATGCTTGTATGGGTCAACCTGCCTGAGGTAGGCGGTTACCTCGTTCCATGCCTCGCGCGTCTTGGCGTCATACTTCTTCCTTGCGTCGGGTCCTGTCATTGGCTCCAGATAGTAGGGCATCAGAACCTCGCCGCACGCGCACCAGACGACGGGGTAGGCGCCGTATCGCGCGATAAGGTAGCGCCAGTGCTTCTTCATCTTTTCGACGCCCAGCCAGTGGACGTAATATCCCCAGCACCCGACGATGCAGGGGACAATCCCGGAACGAACAAGCCACGCGATGCGCAGATCGGCCATGTCGTAATAGGCCGGATTAATCCGCGCCCAGTCGCGCTCCCATGCGTGGCCGGCTTCGTTGACTCCGCGGTCGTCGAACGCTCCCATGTCGGGATAGAGTCCGGCGACGATCTGGACTACGGTGAAGCCCTTCTTGACGCGGTCGGCGGCAAGCAATTGGAACTCATCGGGCCAGCGCAGTCTTTTGCAGAAGCCCATCCACCACGTGTCGCCAAGCCAGAAGAACGGCGTTCCGTCCCTGTGTTCGAAGTGTCGTCCGTTTTCTGAAACGCGGATCGCGCCGTGTTTCAACAGCGGGTTATTGCCCTCGTAGGGCGCAATTTCGAGCCTGCCGCCGACGCCGTGAAGGTCGGGGTTGAAGACGTCCGAGCAGACCGAGCGCCATTTATAAACGCCCGGCATGTCCCCGGAGAAGCGCACGCGCCACGTCTGCCCCCCGCCCCAGAACGCCGGGACAACCATCTCCCGCCCGTCCGGCGCGGCAAAGACGACGTTGAGGACGACCTCGTTGAACGGGTCAGCGTAGGATTTCCCGGACGTGAAACTCCATTCGGCGACGTTGCCGACGGTTGAAAAGTATTGCATGTGTCAACCTTTCTGTAAGCGCCTAGTCCACGATTTCCAGCAGCCCTTCCATCCGCCACCCTGAACGATGTTTGCGCCGGACCAACTCGTTGGCCTCTTTTTTATCGAAGCGCAGTTTTCGGGAATTCCATTCGAGCTTCTCTCCCGGAAAACGCGCGGCTACCGTTCCTATCAGGACGGATTCCGCCACCTTCGTCGAGTATGAGAACGGCGTTGAGGTCTGCCCCTCGCCCCGGCATGCGTCCGTGAACTCGGTGTAGTGGTTGCGATCTTCCAGAGCCTTCATTTCAATATCCATCTTCTGCCCGCCGCAGTAGAACGACGGCAGCGACCAGTGTGGCAGGACCATGACGCCCTTCTCCCCGACGATATAAGACCCGCCGCCGGGCAGAGCAACGCCGGGGGGCAGTTGCGCCTTTGCCGGGTCGGCGTTTTTCACCCTCTCGCCGTCCAGCCATCGCAGTGTGAATCCATCCGCTGCGTAATCCGTTCCGGCAAAAGTATACGCGATCTCGGTTTCAAGGGCGTAGGTTTCCTCGAACGGTTGCGGTCCGCTGGAAACGGCGCTTACAGGCGGATTGAGGTCAAGGGCGGAGAATACGGGATCAAAAATATGGCAGCCCATGTCGCCGAGGGTTCCGATGCCGAAGTCCTTCCAGCGGCGCCATTCGGCGGGATGGTAGATGCCGTTCACGAACGGACGCTCCGGCGCGACGCCGAGCCAGAGGTCCCAGTCGAGATAATCCGGCACGGGATCGCTCTTGTCCGGACGGCCTTCCGCCCGCCCCCAGTTGCTGCCGACCCACAGGCAGGCCTCGCGGGCCTTGCCTATCGCGCCCTGCCGGATCATGGCCACGCCGGTGCGATACGCGGAGTGGCTGTGAATTTGCGTTCCCATCTGCGTCACGACGCCCTGCTCCTCGGCCATCAGGGCCATCGCGCGCAGTTCTTCGAGATTATGAGCCAGCGGCTTCTGGACGTGGACGTGTTTTCCCAGGGACATGGCGGCCAGCGCGATCGGGGCGTGCATGTGGTCCGGCGTGGAGACCAGCACGGCGTCAATGTCGCCGCCCAATTCATCCAACATGCGGCGATAGTCCCGGAAGGTGCGCGCATCGGGATACTTCTTGGCCGCGTGCGCAAGGTTGCGCGCGTCAACGTCGCATATGGCGGCCACGCGCACGTTCCTGCCGGCGGCGGTGTCGCTCAGGTCGCTATCCCCCTTGCCGCCTACGCCGACACCGGCGACGTTGAGGATTTCGTTAGGAGAACGAAGCCTGGCGTTCTTTTTATGCGTCCGCTCGGTGGCGCAGCCGGCTGCGAAAACCGCCGCCCCGATCAGAAACTTCCTTCTGGTCAATCCCTTGTTCATCATGGTCAAATCCTTTATTTGTGGCGTTGTTCTGATGATGGCCGAAATGTCAGTCGTTCATGGCGTACTGCCCCTTGAGGGCGTAGACGTGCTCATTCCAGATTCGGCCATATCGCGCCTGGTCAACGACCGGCTTTTTAACCATTTTCAGACAGATCGCCATCTGTTTCGGCGTGCTCTGCGTCTTTGAGTAAAGCTGGAGCGAGAACTTTGAAAAATCCCGCACCATGAAATCGAAAATCTGGTCGAGCAGGTCCTCCGAAACCTGTTCCGGCTCCAGGTTCCGGTATTCGATTATCAACTGGCCGTATGCTACAAGCGTGAACAACTCGCCCAGCGTCAGCAGGAAATCAATGTCCTCCGCCTGCGACTCCGCCGCCGGATCCATGGCGGACGCATAGAGCAATTCCTTGAATAACTTGATCTGCTCCTTGAAGATGCCGACGTTAGGAAGGGCGGCGCTGTCGTAAGCGATGTTGAAATCGTGGAACTGAATGTCGCTCAGCCCTTTGGTCGGCCCTTGGTTGAACAGAAAATCGTCGCTGCGCGGGGCGTCCACCCGTGAAATCTCCGGGAACTCGCCGGGGTCGAAAAAGTAGTTGCGCATGAATTTGATGATCAGCGCCATGTTCACGTGTACCGTGCCCTCCAGCTTTGGCAGGGCGCGGATGTCCCGGGCGGCCATCTCGAAGAACATGTCCTTCTCGAATCCCTTTGCGGCGATGACGTCCCAGAGCAGGTCAATAACCTCCTCGCCCTGCGTGGTGACCTTCATTTTCACCATGGGCGTATAGAGCAGGTATCGCCTGTCCTGAGGAGAGGCCGTCCTGATGTAATCCGCCGCGCGGAGGGCGAATATCTTCATCGCGACAAGCCTGCAATATGCGTCAACGAAAAGCTTCCGGACGTGCGGGAAGTCGGTGACGTGTTTCCCATAGAGAACGCGGTTGGACGCATGGTCAATTGCCTCATAGAAAGCGTGAGTGCAGATGCCGATGGAAGCCCAGCCGAGGTTATACTTGCCTATGTTCACCGTGTTGAGCGCCATGTCCCAGGCGTCGCGCCCCTTGGCCAGCAGGTCGTCTTCATAAATGGGATAATCGTTCAGGGCGTATTCCGCCACGAAGGACTGGCTGTTGACGATGTTCTTCACCACCTCGTATCTGCCGTGCTTGGAACCGACCACGAAGAAGACAAATCGTTCGTATTTGTCGGTCTCCTTCTCGCCCGGCTTTCTGATCTTGCCCAGCGTCGAGACAAGCGCCGCCTCGTTGCCGTTGCCGATGTAGTACTTTCGTCCGTTTGCCCGGTACGTACCGTCGTCCTGCGGCACAAGCATCATCTCGGTGGAGTAGATATCCGCGCCGTGTTCCTTCTCGGAAAGCCCGAAGCCGAAGATGCCTCCTTCCTTCAGCAACTGTGCGGTCCGCTGCTTGACCTTCTCGTTCTTGCTGATCCAGATCGGCCCCAGCCCCAGGATGCTTACCTGCCAGGTGTACCAGTATGCAAGGCCGTAGAAGGCCAGAATCTCGTTGAACTCGCAGTTGCGATAGGTGTCCCAGCGATACTCCTCGTTGCCCCCGCCATATTGCGCGGGCGTCAGCAATTGAGCGAAGAGTTTGTTTTCCGACTGGAACTTAAGGAAATCTGCGTACCAGACCCGGTCGCGGTCATCCGCCTTCACTTTGCCGCGCCCCTTGCTTTCGAAGAACTCGATGGTCTTCAGCATTACTTGCCGCGACGCATCGTCCGGGTATTTACGCTCGTGGCGCTTTGGATTCAGCAGAATCATGCGGTCCTCCTGTCGCTTAACCTGGAATTAAAGATTCACCCGCCCGCCGACAGTACATGAGAAACCGATTATCCATCAGCCGGGAATATTCGCAAGATGAATTCGTCCGTTTCAGTCGCGGAGAAAACTGACAGGTTGACCTCCATGCGTCAATTCGACGGGGGATTCATGCCTCATCAGCACTCGGGATTTCAGGTTGAACGGCGTTCGACTTCATTGATACCATCAGGATGTCGCTCAAAGCAGCAATCGGCAATCCGGCGGCGTTCCGCATTCACGACTCGACCGGCGTTCAGAGTTTTGTTTGGAGACCTGCCTTCATGACCTTCCTTACGAACTTTTCAGCGGGATTGAACTATTCTGTTTCATTCACGCCAGCGCTTGTTGTTGTCCGCCTTGTCATTTTCACTTTTTTCCTTGCCGCGTTTTCCGGAACTTCATGTATTGGGGCCGAAAATCCAATGGGACCAATAGACAATTTCAATGTTGTCTGGACTTCTCCGAGCAAGGACAGCAGCGGCTCCATGCCGCTTGGCAACGGGGACATAGGTTTGAATGTCTGGGTGGAGAAGAATGGCGATCTCCTATTCTATATTTCGAAGTCGGACGCCTGGAGCGAAAGCGTCAGACTGCTGAAACTGGGGCGGATCCGAATCAGCCTGACGCCTAACCCGTTTAAAGAAGGCTTTCCTTTCCGGCAGACGCTTAATCTGCGAGGCGGAGAGATCGAGGTTATCGCGGGCGGCGGACCATCAGAGACACGAATTGCCGTATGGGCGGACGCAAACAGCCCTCGTATCGTTGTGGAGGCTGAAGGCAAGCCCGAGTTTGAAGTTGCTGCCGCGCTCGAAGTCTGGCGAACCGCGCCGCGGCAGTTGGGAAAGAAGGAAAGTTTCAGCGCATACGGTCTTTCCGAAGGCCCCGATCCGGTGATCGTCCAACCTGATGTGGTAGTTGAATCCACCGACGATGAGGTCGTATGGTACCATCGTAACGAATCCTCGGCCTGGCCGCTTACAATGAAACTTCAGGGACTGTGGGGATGGGCGGAGCAGCAGCGGGACCCCCTGCTTGGCAGAACCTTCGGCGGGCTTATGCGCGGCACAGGATTTGCCAGGTCTGGTCCCGGCAGCTTGAAATCGGTCAGGCCGGCCGAACGGCATCTACTGAACATCACATGCCTGACGGCTCAAACTCCCACAGCGGAAGATTGGATAAAGGAAATCAAAGCGCAGAAATCCATGGGGAAGGACGATCTTCCCGAAGCGCGCCGCAGTCATCGCGAATGGTGGGCAGCTTTCTGGGACAGAAGTTGGATTATTGTCACGGGGACCGATCCGCGCTGCGCTGTCGTTTCACGCGGATATGCTCTCCAGCGTTATATAAGCGCGTGTGCCGGACGCGGAACATTTCCCATAAAGTTTAATGGCTCGCTATTTACAGTTGACGCCGAGATTGACGGGAAGCCGGTTGATGCGGATTACAGGCAATGGGGCGGACCATACTGGTTCCAGAACACGCGCCTTGCATACTGGCCGATGCTTGCCTGCGGCGACTTTGAGATGATGATTCCGCTGTATCGCATGTTTCTCGATTCTCTCCCGATGGCCAAAGAGCGCACAAGGCTGTATTTCGGGCATGAGGGCGCATTCTGTCCTGAGACCATGTATTTCTGGGGCGCTTACGCCAATGATAATTATGGGTGGAACCGCGCCGGCAAGCACTGCTCTCATGTTGACAACACATATATCCGCTGGCACTGGTCAGGCGCCCTTGAGATGATCGCAATCATGCTCGATCATTATGAATACACAGGCGACGATGATCTTGCGCGGACATATCTGATTCCAATCGCCGATTCCACAATTGAGTTCTTTGATCTGCACTATGAGCGGGACGCGCAGGGAAAGATTCTGTTTAAGCCTGCACAGGCCCTTGAGACCTGGCAGAACGTCGTCAACCCGCTACCTGAGATTGCGGGACTTCGCTATCTGCTTCCGAAACTGCTCAACTTGCCTGCCAACCTTACCAGTGAAGGGCAGCGGGCCCGCTGGCGGCGCATGATGGATGAAATCCCCGACCTTCCAATGCGGGAGGCGGACGGGCAGAAGATACTGGCTCCGGCGGCGGAGTTACTGGGGCCGATAGCCAATTCTGAGAATCCGGAACTCTACGCGATATTTCCTTTCAGACTGTACGGTGTCGGCAAGCCGGATCTCGAAACAGCACGGCGGACGTATCTGGAAAGGGGCGTCAAAGGCAATAACGGATGGCGTCAGGACGACGCTCAGGCGGCATATCTCGGCATGGCAAAGACAGCGGCGGACTATGTCGGCGAGCGTTTTGCCAACAAACATGCCGGAAGCAGGTTTCCGGCCTTCTGGGGGCCGAATTTCGACTGGATTCCCGATCAGGACCACGGATGCAACGGACTGATAACCATGCAGACAATGCTTCTGCAGGCTGACGACGGAAAGCTCATCCTCTTCCCCGCATGGCCGAAAGGGTGGGACGTTGACTTCAAGCTGACGGCGCCCCGGAAAACGACAGTCGAGGGGACGCTTCGGAATGGCAAACTTGAGCGAATTGTCGTAATGCCAAACGAGCGGGAGAAGGATATTATCGTAATGCCTGCCCAATAGACCTTTCTGAACCACGACCCACATCGCAGTATCGTTATTGATAATAATTAGTATTATTATTCCGGCAGCGTCAAAACGAAGCTGGCCAGTTGGGTTGAATTGTTCCGGATCGCCGCGGTCGTGATTATGAGATAGTCGCCCGTGTCGGTAATGCTATCCTCGGACTCTATCACAGACGCCCCCTCGGACAGATAGTAAGGGGACACATCGGAATAGTTCGCCAACAGATCGGACGGCTCTATGATCTCAGATTCGTCGGCGAGCAGTTCACCGCCGGGAGGATCGTCCAACTCATAGGACAATCGAATCTCAACATCATCGGCCACCCGTACTGCGCCCGACACGGGGTTATACTGGAATGGGCTGTATGCGAGGGTTGCTATCTTCCATTGGCGCATCTCCTCCGCGCCCAACAACACAATGGGAGGCCCCCCGTAGAAAGCGTCCTGCTCATAGACGAACACATTCCTGCCGTTCTCAATAGTCTTGTCATCGCCCCATTCAACGATGATTCCGCCATCAACATCCGCCACCGCCGCTGGAACCGGCGCTATGTTGTGTGCGCCTGCAAGCTCCACGAAAGGTGAAGCAACAACGTCCAGGTTCAGTGACTCCAGATTCGCGTCCGGCGGAAGCCCGAGTCTCACTATGGCAATGGGCAACTGGGGGTTGCCGCTGTCCCCGCTCGCCGTGAAGCCTTCGCCTACGACCAGTTCATTTCCATGACCGTCGGGGATGAACTCGAAATTGCTGCAGGAGAATGTCGCATTGAGTGTATCAGCGTCTTGGAAAGACACGGAAACGAGGGCCGGCAGTTCTTCACCGGTCGGCGCCAATGCGCCGTTAACTTCGCCGTTCTGAAGGAACACCGCGTAGGCGAGGCTCTCGCCAGACAGGTGAATGCGAGATTCAAGACGCTCTACGACAGTAGTTGACCTGCTTCGTGAACGGCGACGAAACGGGTTACCGGACATGGTTCTCCTCCTGTGCTGTTTCACAAAACTCCGGGGACATTATACTGGTTCTGCTTCAGCATCTAAATCAAATCCGGGGACATCATAAATCCAAAATCCGAGATGGTATACAATCTTCCCATTGTGTGAAATCCTTGGACATCATATGGTTTTCCTACTACTTTGGTGGTCATTCCGCGCCTGTTGCGCTTTGCCGGGCACGTCAGTAAGCTGTCAGTGCGAGGGCGCGGTCTTCCAAGTGGAAGAACGTCTTCAGCCCGCGCGCCGCCAGCCATCCTGTGTTATGTGATGCGGCAGGCACAGCGCGACAACCCTTGCCACACTGCCCATGCAGTACAGGCTAACGCGGAAGGGCTACGGCGTCAATGCCCGCGGCAATGCGTGTCGGGACTGGCTCAAAATCCGTATGATGTCCCCTGAAATAGCGAAATAAATCAGTATGATGTCCCCCGAAATACTCCCTGAAATCCCAATAATCACAACGACCTCTGCTTCCCCTTTATTCAATCCCCATAGTTTTCAGGTTCTTCAGGCTGATCGCCAGACTTTCGAATGGGCAACGCTGGCAGGTATCCTGTTCGACCAGGAACCATTCCACCCCCGCTGCGGGCGCGGCGTCAAGGATGCCCTCCCAGTCCAGATTGCCTTCGCCAACCTCTGCCATCAATTGCGTACTGCCCTTCATGGTCATATCCTTGCAGTGAAGGAGCGGCACGCGCGCCGGCAGTTTCAGCATCCACACGACCGGGCTGGCGCCGCCGTGCTGAATCCAATACGTGTCCAGTTCCGCCTTGAAGAACTCCGGATCGCTGTCCTCGTAAAGTATCTGCAAGCCCGTGCGGTCGCCGAATTTCTCAAGCTCGAAGCTGTGATTATGGTATGAGAAGGTCAGCCCCCCTTCTTTGAGCTTCGCGGCGACTTCTGACGCTTCCTTCGCGAATCTTGACCATCCGTCCGCGTTGCGATATTCGCCGGGCAGACCGCCTATGGCCACCTGATCGCACCCCCAGAGTTTGTGCTTGTCTATGATTGCCTGCGTCTTGTCGCGCAGGGAATAGAAGTCCTCGTGCGTTGCGACTATTTTCAACCCCTCTGAGTCGCAGATTCTTCTGAGTTCCGCCGGATCAATAGGCCCGACGGCGGATACTTGAACGGCCTCGTAGCCCATTTCCGAAACCTTATTCAGTGTGTTGGCTATGTCCGTCGGGGTCTTGAGGTATTCCCTGAGCGTGTAGAGCTGAGCGCCTATGCGTGATGACATTTGTAATCTCCTTGACTTCCTGGGCTTCCGATCGGTTATGCGGACATTCAGATGACATGAGTTTCCCATGACGCCGGGCGCCTTTCAAGCTGTTTCCGCGCTCGTTTCTCCGCTTTGCGGCCTTCGGCACAAGCTTACACGGAATACCTGTTGGAATATTCATATATGACGCTCTGCCTCGCGTAAATGGGTACGGGGTCAGTGACGGGCGGGAGGGTGTGAGGCGGGGAGGAATTTTCAAAAGAAGAACTCGAATCGCGGATTTT
>JAKLEA010000023.1 GCA_022711755.1 Planctomycetota bacterium | reverse complement strand
GTTCCACACATATCTTCCTTGCAGATCGTCGGCGCTTGACAGCAGCGTAAACGGCAGCTTTTTCAACGGGCTGCTAGGGGGACCTTATTTGCTGCATCAGTACCTGGTATAACAACAGCCAACCGTGTATCGTCGTTTATATCATTAATGGATACAACCACAACGGGACGGAGTTTAAAACCACCTATCTCCCTGCCAAACACTGGATCGAGACATACATAATAGATTTCGCCCCGGTTAATGTCTGTTCTGTCCATGAAGTTACTCCGAAGATTCGTCCGGGTCTCCAACCTTCTCTCGGTTGTATGTAGCCCATCCACTCACCTTCGGAGAGAATCCCACCGAAAACAGTCTGCCAGGTTCTTCGTTCTTCATAATTTCCCCTATATCGTGTGCCAGCACATTCAGAATCAAACCAAACCCAATGCCATTCCTAGTCACAAAATCAATTGCTCCACACATATCCTGAAGAAACTTGGTTTCTTCCTCTGACAAGTCTCTCTGCCTATGTTCCTCACTACGGGATACTCTTGTAGGATATGAGTGACAAAACTCACATAGGTCAATATTCTGGCGGAAGTTGGTGTAGTCTTCATCAACGGCACGTATTTCGATCCATTTGAAAATGCAGTCTGAAAGGACCTTCATTGCCTCATCAAAATCGCACTTTCTTTCGGATACGAGCTTGGCAACATCTTTCACCTGAGATAGAAAGATGACTTCGTCTTCGGCTAACTCCCCGCCGAATATACTGCGCAATCGGTCAATCTTCTTGTCCGTTTCCATGCTCATTAGGTTTTGCACCTGTACGGAGACACACAATCGCTCGCCCCAGCGCCACATGCCTGGGAAATTGCGGTTGAAACAGCAAGATTCTCTATCGCTTTGTGTAAAGTACTCAAACGGGAAGTCAAAGTCAATATCTGTTTGGAGGTGGCTGTAAATTTTCTGAAAGCAAGGCCTACTGTCAAGCGGACACGTTTCCCCCAAGTGAAGTGGTACACAGCGAACGATAATGGACGATCGGGTAATGCGTGTAGCATCTGCCGTCATCCCTTCTTCGGATGGCACGAGCATCCCGGATGGTTCGGCGAGAGGAGCCTGCTCTTCGGCCTGAGCGCGAGTTGCCCGTCCTTGACGAACTCCTCCCCGCGGACCGATAGATGCTCGATCATCCGCCCGCGCCACTTTCGCAATTCTCCGGCATAATCCGGAGCAGGCGCGGAATCCGAACCTGCTTCCGCATGCGCCAGATCATTGATCTCCCCCGGATCGCTCTTCAGATCGAACAACTGCTCCTCCCCGTCCCGCGCGTGGAAGATGTACTTCCATCGCCCGTCGGTGAGTGCGTTCCAGTGGTTCGCCGCGTCGTAGCAGATGTCGTGTTCGAGGTCAATGAACTCCCGCCAGCCTTCCGCCTTCCCGCGCGCCAGGTCCAGCATGCTTCGCCCATCCAGACTGTCCGGGATCGCCGCGCCGGCCGCGTCAAGGAACGTCGGCAGCACGTCGCGCAACTCGACCGGCGCGCGGCAGACCTGCCCCCGCCCCCCCGCGACAAGCCCCTCCGGCCAGCGCATCAGCATCGGTATCCGCGCCGACGCCTCGTATGCGTAGGACTTGCGCCACATGTGGTGGTCGCCGGTCATGTCCCCGTGATCCGCCGTCAACAGAATCAGCGTCTCCTCCAGCAGGCCGCGCTCCTCAAGCGTCTCGAGAATCCGCCCGATCTGTTCGTCAATGAAACTGACCGATCCGTAGTATCCCTGCCTTGACTTGCGGACCTGCTCCGGGCCGAGGTCGCCGTGCCAAATGTTCGGCCCGTCGTCGCTGCGCGGGGCGTGCCGCGCGGCCCACTTGCCGACGACGGCGGGGGGGAGGTCCGCGCTCTCGTACATGTCCCAGAAACGCTTCGGCGGATCGTAAGGGCTGTGCGGCCGCGCGAAGGAGACCTTCATGTAAAATGGTTCCGCCTGGTCGTAAGCCTTCAGGCGGTCAATGGCGGTCTGCGCCGTCCAATGCGTCGGGTGCAGGTTTTCGGGTAGGGCGTAGACGCCGGAACGGAATTCGTTGAAACCGATGCCGGTCGCGTCGGGGCTTAGGCCCGGCGCTTCTTTGGCGAACCACGCGCGGTAGTCGCTGACGAAGCCGGGCGTTTCCGCGCGGCCCGATTCGTCAAGGTAAAGCTCGTGCAGTCCGTGCATGTTGCGCTGCGGATGCCAGTGCATCTTGCCGATGCCGATCGTGTGATACCCCGCGTCGCGCAGTGCCCTGGGCTTCTCAAAGGCGTATCGTTCGCCGACGCGGGCGTAGCCGAGCATCCCGTGATTCCACGGCGATAGTCCGGTCAGCAGCCCCGCGCGGGCCGGAGTGCAGGTCGGCGTGCTGGAATACGCGCATGGGAAGCGTATTCCTTCGTATGCGATGCGGTCGAGATTGGGCGTTCGTATGGCGCGGTTGCCGTCCGCGCCGATGCAGTCCGGCCTGAACTGGTCAACCATCAGGAAAAGGATGTTCGGTCGTTCGCGCTGAGCCGCGCGCGCGCTGCCGGAGAGCGCCATCGCCGCCGCGCCTGCTCCGATCATGCAGAAGTTCCTTCTCGTGACGCTTCCCGTTTTATCTCTCCCGTCGGCCATTGCGAATCTCCTGAATGCGGTCGCGGCGGTGTTTGAGCGCGCCGCGTCATTTCGCATGCCTGCGCCGCCTGATGATTTCGTCCTGAAGCGCCGCGTCAAGCGTGACAAAGCGGGCGGAGAAGCCGCCGACGCGAACGATCAAGTTCGGGAAATCCTGCGGCCTGTTTCTCGCCTCGATCAGCTCGGCGACGTCCGTGGTATTACCCTGGAATATCTGGCCGCCCAGTGCCAGGAATCCCTTGATCACCGCGCCGACGGTCTCCCGCGTCGCCCACGCCGGATCCATGTCCCACATGCCCGTCGAGCCGCCGGTCACCCGCTCAAGCGAAAGCCCGGCGTGAGAACCGAGCGCAGCGGTGATGCCCTCGGTCATCGCGCAGTTCTGCGGCGTAAGCCCCTGCGCCAGCGGCTCCCCCGCGCGCCTTCCGTCCGCAGTCGCGCCTAGAGCCGCGCCGGCCCCCGGCGCCCAGACGAAAGAGAAAATCATCGGCTTCACGCGCCCGCCGAAGCGCGTCCTGTAATCCGCGTAAATGCCGCAGAGGGATTTCAGAACTCTGTCGGTCATCGCGTCTGCGTCGCGGTCCTGCTGCCCGAATTTCGGCAACGCCCTGAGCCGCAGCCGCAGGCTTTCCTGTCCCTGAAAATCACTTCGCATTGCGGACAGAAGTTCCTCGGCGGAGCAGAATCCGTCATCAAAAACCGCCCGTTTGACTGCGTAAAGAGCGTCTCCGGCGTTCTGAATCCCGAGAGGCGCGATGCCGTAATCGTTGTATCGCGCCCCGCCGTCGTTCATCTCGCGCCCTCGCGCGAAGCAGTCCTGCACCATGCTCGAGATCAGGTAGGCGGGGCGATTCGCCGCCATGCTTTCATTGTAGAAATCCAGACGCCTGAAAAGTATGCCCAACTCGCGCCGCAGTTCTTTTTCGAAGGCTGAAAACAGGTCCTCGAAGCTCCCGTATTTGGTAAGGGATTTCAGACTGACGCCGGACAGCCGCCTTCCCGTCCGCAGGCACTCCCCACCTGTCAGGACAAGCTCCGCGACCTTCGCGACGTTATGCACGGTCGAAAAGAGCATGTCGCTGTTGAGCCCCTGCGGGCTGATTTCCATGCAGCCGCCGCAGGCGTACATCGCGGCGTCCTCATAGGGCATGCCGCCGTTCTGCATCGCCGCCGTGATGCGCCGATCGTTCAGAATCTGCGCCCGGTTCTTTCCCTCGATCATGTACCGAGCCGCCAGTTCGACGTATTCCGGCGGCGGGTCGGCTGGAATCCTCATGTAGATTGAGGGATGCACCTGGTCCAGCGCAATGATGCGCTCCACCATCATATATGACAGTGGATTAACCGCCGAGGTTCCGTCCGGATTGCTCCCGCCGACTGAAATCGCCTCAACCCAGCCGTCCGCCTCGAGTATGCGCTCGTGTATGCGGATGAAGAGTTCGTCAATCAGTTCGCGGGCGTCTTCCAGGGAGCATGTTCCGGAAGCCAGATCGCGCTCCAGGTAGGGCCAGAGGAAGTAGTCCAGGCGCCCCGGCCCGTTCCCGCCGTATGGATTCTCCCGCATGACGACGAGGTGCTGGAAGTAGAAGCTCTGAATCGCTTCGTGAAAAGTGCGCGCCGGATAAGCCGGAACCCGGCGGCAGATTTCGAGCATCTCCGCCAATCGCGCGCGCTCCGAACCGTCCGCATCGGACAAAGCCTTCTCGATGGCCTCGACGTGACGATCGTTCCACCGCAGGACGGCCTCAAGCAAGATCGCCGCGCCGCGATGGAAATCCGCCGCCCTTTCATCTTTTGCGTTTTCCAGGGCGCGCCTGTGTTCGGACAGGAGTCCCGCCGCGCCTTTCTTCAGTATCCAGTCCCAGCGCCAGCTTATGTGTCCCGGGGCCGCACCGTCCCCGAAAAACGTTCCCATCTCGACCAGTTGCCGGTTTTCCGGCAATTCATTCTTTACGCGCTCCGCAGCCGGCCCCCAGTAATCGAACGGATTGGGCGACTTCACGCCCTCGCCCAGATGGTAGACCATGCCGACGAGTCGCTCGTCCGTGAACAAGTATACTGGAAGCTGGATCAGCGCCTCGGCCACGGACCTTGCCTGGCGTTCCCGAAGGGGAAGACCTGAGTAGGCGTCGTAACTTTCTGCGAGATTTTTATGGTAATTCGCATTGTCTGGAGGCTGGTTGGCGCCGCGGCGGCGCGAATGTTCAATCATCCGCCGGATGCGAGGCGACAGTTCCGTCGTTGCTATTCCATGCGCTGCGGGCATTAGAAACTTCACCTGTATGGCAGGGGGAAAAGCTTCACGGGACATTGTAACTTGAACCTGGCCGGCCAGAAAGCGTCGAGAGGGATGTAAATGTGGCAATCTCAACAATACTGTCATCGGGGTGTATATTCAGCGGCCATATGGATGGTCAGGAGGCAGGCTATAAGGGAGGATGGTGGGCCAGCCGAAGCATATCATAGCTCATTTTATGAGCGATGATCTCATTCTTCTGGGCCATTCGGTCCTGACGATGTGAGGTGGATAAAGCTTGGGCGGGTCGGGCATTGTTTATCATAACCGAACATTTGTGTTTGACGAGGCGCTGCCTTACCCGAAGATTATGCAAGTCCTCACAGGCGGGACGCCCGCTCAACGCTCACTGCGGGGACTTTCGGGGCGATAACTGGCCCGTGACCGACCCAGGGCAACGCATGGGTATCCGGTCAGTGAAGGGAGCGTTTATATGCCAGCCACTTATAGGGGCGGGTTTGAAACCCGCCCCTACGCTGCCACGCGCCCGTGACTGACGCCGTGCTTTTCAGGCGTTTTTCTCGGAAAAAACGGCATCCGCGCTCCTTACGCGCCCGTTACTGACCAATTACACGCATGGGAAAAAATCGCTTGACTCTCGAGTTGCACCATGCTTTAATGATGATGCTCCCCATTGGAGCCTCGGTTTCATCCATTTCTCTTTCGTTTTGTCAGGAGGACGCGCAATGAAAAGAATGCGCAAAGGTTTCACGTTGATCGAGTTGCTGGTTGTGATTGCAATCATTGCAATCCTGGCGGGCATGCTACTGCCCGCATTGGCGCGCGCTCGTGAAGAAGCGCGAAAAGCGAGCTGCAAGAGCAACCTCAAGCAGTTCGGAACGGCCGTCCAGATTTACGCGAATGACAACAAGGAGTCCGGCCCGCGTTTTTCGATGGTCATGTTCCAGGGCGTTTCAATACCCGATCCGGAGGCCGGCGCGACTCTGGCTGTCGGCGCGCCCGGTTCGACTCCGCTGGGCGAAGGGGACATTCTGATATCGCCCATGATGTCCATGAACCTGATGTTCGACGATTACATTTCCGCGACCGGCGTCTTCACCTGCCCCAGCGGAAACGACAACTGTGAAGATTTGCGCCCCTACCTTGAGGCTTTCCTGGACAGGAAGGACAGCACAGGCGCGGACACGGCAGCCGACCCGGTCACCGGATTGCCGATAGGCGACGACATCCCGGATTCCACCTGGATGTATGGCGTCGTGAACGTTCCGTCGCAGTTGATACCCGGCAACATGCTGAACTTCGATCTGTTTGAGGATGCCGGCGTTCCGCCTCCGGCCGACTACAGCACAAGCGCGTCGCGCGAGACGTCCTACGGATTCAGCGCCACGAAGGGCATAAAGGCCCTTCCGGGCGTTGCCATGATGGCTGACAAGCTGGAAACCACCTCGATTCTGGATGCCGACAAGATCAACTATCACTCCAATTCCGGCAACCACGACCACAGCGGTCAGAACGTTCTTTACTATGACGGGCACGTTGATTGGAACAGCAACAGCGCATGCGGCATGGACAATGACTACATCTACACATCGCTACGCAACAACGGCGGCGGCGATCTCTACCTCGAAACGCTGGCTTACATTGAGAACCATGCGCTCTACGCGAATACGGACAGCATCATCTCGACCAGGATCTTCATTTTGAAGTAAGGATCCCCTCGGGGTAAGCAAAGGATGTTCCAGCGAAACCGCAAGGCGCAGGCCGGAAACGGCCTGCGCCTTTTCTCTTAACCATAGCAGACCGTCCAGTCACAACAAGTCAGCCTTTAGTCGGAAAACGGATCCGCATGACCAGGAGGGGAGACAGGGTCGCACGGCCGAATGTCGGCGCTGCGCAGTCCGGGCAGGGCGGCTATGCGTTTCGGTCCTACAAGTTGCGGCGCGGTTATGCCTGCGCGCTGCCGCTCCTTGCCGGATTTGCCTTGATAATACAGGCGGGATGCACGCGCAGGGTCGCTCCGCCGGTCGCGCCCATTCCCACCGAACGCCTGACCGAACCAGCGCGGAAGCCCTTCGCCGTCCGGACGCTGATTCACAAAGATGTTGATTCGATCGAGATTCAGGTGCGCGGATACTGGTCAATGAAACAGGATGGAACAGAGCTGCTCCTGAAGCGGGGCAAGGACTTGAAGGAGACAGCCGAACCGTCCGGCGCCGGCATACGCCTTGGAGACCAGCGGCTTCCCGCGGCGAATCTGCGCATTGAGTCGGAGGGCGACAGGATAGTCTCCGTGAAAGGGAGCAATTATCACGGCAGCGTGATACTCTGCCGGACGGCTGGCGGAGGCCTGGACGTGATCAATGAGTGCGATCCGGAGGCTTATGTCCGCAGCACGCTGCCGGCTGAAATGTCGCCGTCGTGGCCTGAAGAGGCGCTTTACGCCCAGGCGGTTGCGTTGCGAAGTTACGTCGTCTATTACATCCGGTCCAAAGCTGAGGCTGGCCACCATCTCTCCGGCATTTCCGCGGCGTACAGGGGCATGTCCCGCGAAAGCCGCCGCACGAACCATGCGACGTTCGACACTCGCGGAATGGTCCTTGTCTGGAAGGATAATTACTTCCCGGCTTATTTCCACAGCACCTGCGCCGGTCACACCGCCGACTGTTCCGTCGTGTTCTCCATCGCTTCTCTCCCCCCCCTGGAGGGAAGGCGATGCCCGTTCTGCCATAATAGTCCCCACTCGAGCTGGAAAGGGGTCTCGGTGGCCAGGGCCGAACTTGTCGAGAAACTCAAAGCCGACGGCGTCAACGTCAAGGATATAGAGAGCATAAGGACCGCCGGGGCCAAGGGCGGCGATTTTCATCCGGGCGAGGTCATCATCAACGGCAGCATCCGGATGAACGCCAACAGGTTCCGTCTTCTCGTCGGGGCGGCAAAGCTTAAAAGCGCCGCCTTTGACGCGAAAATCTCCGGTGACAAAGTGGTCTTCTCAGGCAAGGGGTGGGGGCACGGCGTGGGACTCTGCCAGTTCGGCGCGAAGGAGATGGCCCAGAGCGGATACAACTGGAAGCAGATTCTCGCGTTCTATTATCCCGAAGCGCGCCTCCTGAAGCTTTACGACGATCCGGACGAGGCAACGCTCCATCCACCCAAGTCCTGACTTCATGCCCCCCCTCCCCTTTGGCTTTGAGGTTGAATCTGCCGACGGGAAAGCCCGCGCCGGACGTTTGCGCCTGCGTGGCATCGAAATCGAAACCCCGGTCTTCATGCCGGTCGGCACGCTGGCGACGGTCAAGGGGCTGACGGCGCAGCAACTGCGCGAGACCGGCGCGCGCATGCTCCTCTGCAACGCATATCATCTTTCCCAGAGGCCTGGCGACGCGGTTGTAGCAAAGCTCGGCGGGCTTCATGCCTTCATGGGTTGGGACGGGGCGATCCTGACCGATAGCGGCGGCTACCAGGTATTCTCCCTGGCGACGCTGCGACAAGTGAGCGACGGGGGGGTGTCTTTCCGCTCCCATTTTGACGGCTCAGAAATCTTCCTGACGCCGGAGGCCGCGATACGGATTCAGGAGGGCCTGGGTTCTGACGTCGCAATGGTCCTTGACGAATGCGCGCCTTATCCCTGCCCCAGGGGCGATGCTGAAGCCGCGCTTCGGCGCACACACATGTGGGCGGAAAGATGCCTTGCAGCGCGAAGTCGCGAAGGCCAGGCGCTCTTCTGCATTGCGCAGGGGGCCTTTGAGCCGGACCTCCGGCGCCGCTCCGGCGAATACCTGTCGGGATTGCCGTTTGACGGATTTGCCGTCGGCGGATTGTCGGTTGGTGAGCCGGCCCCTCTCCGCAACAGGATGCTTGAGTCCGTCGTGCCGTTCCTTCCCGAAAATCGTCCGCGCTACCTGATGGGCCTGGGCAAGCCGGCGGACATTCTGGCCGCGGTCAGGCGCGGGATAGACATGTTCGACTGCGTGCTGCCGACGCGCAACGGGCGCAACGGATGGGCTTTCACGCGGCAGGGCGTGCTCAGGATGCGCAACGCCGCCCACAGGGAATCTGACGCGCCCATGGAGCGGGACTGCGGCTGTTACGCGTGCCGGACCGCGTCGCGCGCTTATATCAGGCATCTTCTGTCGGCGGAGGAAATGCTTGGCGGCGTTCTGCTCAGCCTGCACAACACGGCCTTCTACCAGAGGCTGATGCGCGCCATGCGTGAAACCATACTCAATGGATGTCTTGGCGATTTCGAGCGGGACTGGCCGTGCGCGAAGGCGGGGGCGGAGGGCTGACGTTCAAGCCTCCTCCAGCGGGGGAACGTCGCCGGCCAGGAGCGCGCGGACCGAGTCCGGCAATGCCCACTTGTCGCCTGCCCGTTCCGACTCCCTGCCAAGCATTGCCGCCATGTCGTCAATAAGCCAGCGCTTGAGCGGAGAAGGCATGAAATGCGCGAGGGCGGCGTTGATGTCCTTTCTATAATCTCCACGGGCGGGGGGGCATTGATCATCCGTCCGGGCAAAGGCGGGCAGACTCCGCGCAGGCGCATCATCTGCGGGGGGGGGATACAATTCCCCGGAATCGCGATCATTTTCCGCCTCGGGGAGTTCAATGCCGCCGCATAATGTCATGAGAGACGAAATTGCCCGGCAGTCCGTGAGAAGGCCGGGCATGCTTATGGCCCGGCCATGCGCTCCGCCCATGCCCATCAGCAGGGAGGCCGGTCCAAGCGCCGCGAGGGCCGCTCCCATTGCGGATTGCGCGGCAAGCCATCCGTCCAAGTAATTCCCGCCCCTGCCCGACAGCGATACCGCGTCAGGCAGGCCGATCTGCCTGACCGCCGCCGAGACGGAGAGACTCAGGGCCATCATGCCGCCGTATTGCGTTGAATCGCCGCTGTCCGCATTGTTTCGCCCGATGCCCGGAATAACCGGCGTTCCGGGCGCGACGGACTGAGCGAGCGCGGCGCCGAGAAGGGCCGCGCCGAGCACGGATGCCGCTCCGTCAAAGACTGCGCGTCCACCACGCGCTACAGGGGGGGGAATGGGAGTTATAACAGATGGAATCCCGGCTCTGGCGCAGGCCAGGAGGATGGCGCATGACTCCGCATCCCAACCGGCAGCCGCTGACGGGTTGATTTCGACCGCAAACAGAGGTCGGGAGCGCAAACGGGCCTCGCTTCCCCGCAAGGCGGCGGCAATGCCCAATATCAGGGTCAACGCAGCGGGGCCTGACGGCCTGACGATCAGCGGCTTGACGCAGACGCCGGCCGCCAACAGAAAGCCGAGGCCTTCCGCAACGGGGGGGGGGATCTCCTGAATGGCGGCGGCGCAGCCCTGAAGCCCGATCTCCGCACGGCAGGCGGCAAAGGCGGCAATTCGCGCCAGATCCGCCGCGGATAATGCGCGGGGTGGAAAACCTGGTTCGCTGGCGCAGGATTCGGCCCCGGTTGCTGCGGCGCAGACGATCGCCTTTCCCCGCAGGACGCACGAAAGCCTGCCGTTGCGGTCGAACATCTTCACCCTCTGCGGCGCGCGGCCCAGCGGGGGGATGATGTGCCGCGCGGACGGCATGGCCAGGTTCCTGCGCGGCAGGACGCGGACTCCGGCTGAAGAAAGAATCTCCTGCGCCTCGCCTCCATGAACGATAATGCCGTCTCTTTCAAGACGCCTGACGGCGCGCTCGACGAGCGCGTCAGCGTCCGATCGGGCAAGAAACTTCAGGCTTGGGCGGCATGCATTGGCCATTGAAGCGCAATCCGAGCCGCGGATGAACCGGCGGCGATGCAATCGTATCCGGGATTCAGTTTTTTCGGAACGCGGACCTTGACAGCGGCTCAACTGGGTCTTGAGAAATCCCGTATGTTGACCTGGTACGGCCTGCCCTGTTCATGGGCGGTCTCAAAGGCATGGAGGACCGCCCCGCCGCTGATCTCAAAGCATATCTTCAAAGGCTTCGGGCAGGCGGCGGCATTGAAGGATTCCGCGCCGGTTGCGTCCTCCCAGGTGACGATCCAGCGGCAATCGTCCTTTCTTCCGAGCCTGGAGTTGGCGGCTGCGGCCCCGGCGACGGGCTGGTTATCATCCGTCAGGAGGGAGATTCTGATTCCGCGGGCGTTGTCCGCATTAATGATCAGGTTTCCGCCTTCAAGCGCCACCGGCGTCGTGATGAGCGTTCCGCAGCGTTCGGAGTCCGCCTGATGTATCCCGATGATGCGCCCACGCTCCGTCCACGCAACGCCTATGTTCAGAGGCGGGTTCGATTCGCCGGACTCCGCGCCTGCGCCGTATGTCAGGAGCCACGCGTTGCCGATCTCGAAGAGTCCCGAACTTTGGCAGACCATGCCAGCATCCCAGGAACCCGGCTCCCCCGGCTCGACAAATGCGCAGCCGGGGCAGACTCTTCCCCAGCGCGCGCCGTCGCGGCTGAAGGCAAGCTCAAGCCGCGCCGGCCCGGCAGAATCCCCGCCGGCGCAGCCTGCGGCGCTTACGGAGAGCAGCCCGAGGTAAAAAGGCCCCAGCTTCGTGGGGTTCATTCCCATCAACCTGACGCCTGATACCGCATCTTCATCGGTGATTGAAAGCAGGGACTCCGGCGCGGACCAGTCCACAAGGTCCGTGCTGCACATGGCGTCAATCGTCCGGAATCCGGATCCGGCGTCGGCGAGGATGAATGCGCGGAAGAGGCCGTCGTCGCAGCGCAGCAGGCTCGGGCGCGCGTCGCCTTGGCGGGTTAGAAAGGTGTGCTTGCGGGAGATGTCCCAGTGGATCGCGTCCATCGAGCCGAGGACGTGGGCGCTGCGCCGTCCGTCCTCGTCCAGTGTTTCGACGAGCGCGAGGAAGATGTAGCTTTCCTCCGGGTATGGATTGCGCAGAACCCAGAAGGAGAGGATTTCGTCAATTCCGTCGGGAACGCGGACGAGGATGTTGGTGCGGTCGCCCTTGATCCCCGAGCGATGGATTTCCAGCGCGGGCTTGTGCCAGGAGCGGCCGTCCGCGGATTCCGCCATGCAGACCATCCACCTGCCGTCCCGCGCGCCGCGGCAACGATAATACATAGCAATATCAGCGGAGCCGACGTGTTTCACGACGCTCGGCGCGGTCATTGCCGGCGGGTCCGCCATCTCCCACGGATGCTCCGGGCGCAGGACGGGATTCCATCGCAGCTTGTAGGCCGGATACAGCCGCCGCACGATATTGTCATGCCCGGAGATGTATTCGTCGTCCAGAAAGCACTCGATGAAATCCCGCATGAGGGCACATGCCTCGCCCGCGGCGTCCGCGCCGCGATCAGGACTGTAGCTCCGCCAGTATCGTGACCCCTGCCGTCGTCTTGTCGCCGATCTTTGCCTTGATCCCGTAGCGCTCGGATTTGGGCAGATAGACCTCGCACCGGGAGCCGAACTTGATCATGCCGAAACGCTCGCCGGCTTTAAGACTGCTCCCCGGGGCCACCGCGCAGACGATCCGGCGCGCCACGAACCCGGAGATCTGGCTGAACATGATTTTCCGGCCGTCCGGCCTTTGAAGCCCGACGTACTGGCGGAAGTTCTTATCCGGGCAGTCCGGACGCATCGCGTTCAAGTAGCCGCCCTTTTCCTTGCTGACGAACTGCACGGTCCCGGCGCACGGGCTTCGATTCACGTGCACGCTGAACACGGACATGAACACCCCGATCCGGACGGCTTCGCCCTTCAGGTAGCGATCGTCCTTGACCGCGCAGATGTCCACTACGACGCCGTCGCACGGGCAGAGAATGAGTTTCGGGTCCTGCGGGCTTGCGCGCTCCGGGTCCCTGAAGAAGGAGACAAGCCATATCAGGATGATGATAAAGGGGATTGACGCGGCCGGATACAGGAACAATGCGCCGATAATGCACAGGCAGAGCGCGCCGCCCCAGAGCGTCATCTCGTTCTTACCGTAAGGAGTCAATGGTATCTTCATCGTTTCACGCCGGGATGGATTGTTTGAAAGGCGGCAGGCGCGCGGCGCGCCCATTAGCCGGACATCAACGCAGCCTGATCGTATCACGAACCCGCTGGCCGGGGCAATCGTTTTCAGCGCGATGACGGTTTGACAAGCTGCCGCGCGGCGATTAGCCTTTCCATCATGCGGACGGAGGCGCATGGCGTCAACGTGGTTATTATTGTTCGGCGGTTGAAGGAGCGCCCGCAGACATGCCTCGGGAAGCAGCACAAATGCCTGGCCAGGGGGCGGCGTGCGTTGAGGAACGCGCCGGCCCGTGCGGCGTCGTCATCTTCGGCGCATCGGGGGACCTGACACAACGCAAGCTTTTGCCTGCCTTGTTCGGTCTTTTCAGGCGGGGGCTTGTGCCGGAGAAATTTTACGTCCTGGGATGCGCCAGGACGGCGATGGGCGATGACGCGTTCCGCGACCGGGTCGCCGGCGCGATCAGGGATGCCGAAGGCGGGGCGCAGGCGCAGGCCTTTCTCCGGCGCTGCCATTACGAGGCCGTTGACTACGAGGGCGCCGACCTTGCGACGCGGCTTTGTGCCCGCCTTGAGGCGCTGGACGCCGCGTTCGCGACGGGCGGGAACCGTCTCTTTTACATGGCGATGCCCCCCGCGCTCTTTGCGCCGATCGTCAACAGGCTGTGGACCTACGGCATGACTGCCCAGGCGGAAGCCGGATCGCCGTGGGTCCGCGTGGTAGCGGAAAAACCATTCGGACTCGACGCCGCAACCGCCCGCGCCCTCAACCGCGAGATGCAGCGCTATCTCGACGAAGACCGCATATACAGAATTGACCACTACCTGGGCAAGGAAACCGTCCAGAACATCCTCATGTTCCGCTTCGCAAACGCCGTGTTCGAGCCGCTCTGGAACCGCGATCTTGTTGATCACGTGCAGATTACAGTGGCCGAATCGCTCGGTGTTGAACATCGCGCGGGATACTTCGAGCAGGCCGGACTGCTGCGGGACATGTTCCAGAATCACATGCTCCAGATGCTGTCGCTGGTTGCGATGGAGCCGCCATCGTCCTTCGACGCCGCGGGCGTTCTCGACGAGAAGGTCAAACTCCTGCGCGCGATACGCCCGTTCGCGCCGGATGATTACGGACGATTCATCGTAAGGGGCCAGTACGGGCGCGGAACGGTCGGCGGCGCTGAGGCGGCGGCCTATCGCGAGGAGAAGGGCGTTGCCCCGGATTCGCGCGTTGAGACCTTCGTCGCCGCGAAACTGATGATTGATAACTGGCGCTGGCGGGCCGCGCCGTTCTATCTCCGCAGCGGGAAGCGCCTGCCGCGCCGCGTCAGCGAGATCGCCGTCGTCTTCAAGCGCGTGCCGCATTCGATCTTCCGGCATGTCCCGGCGGAGGCCATGCCGCCCAACGCGCTTGTCCTCAACGTGCAACCGGAGGAAGGCGTTGCGCTGACTGTTCAGGTTAAGCATCCCGGCCCTAGGTCCTGCATGAGTTCCCTCACGATGGACTTCAGCTACCAGGAGGTCTTCGGCGGGCATCCGCCGGACGCATACGAACGCCTGCTTCTGGACTGCATGCTGGGGGATCGGACGCTTTTCATCCGCCAGGATTGCCTGGAGGTCTCATGGGACCTGCTGACGCCCGTCCTGAAGGCATGGGAGACCGAGCCGGCGCGATACGCCCCGCTGCCCTACGCCGCCGGAACGTGGGGACCGGATGAAGCTGAGGAACTGATGCGGCGCGACGGGCGGGAGTGGCGGAAGCCGTAGGCGGCCGGGCCACACTGAGCGCCCTGTTCGCAATCCCCTGGAGCGCTGGAGCCATGCTCAGGCCTTCGGAGCGGGAAGCCAGGCTTCCATCGCGGTATCGTTGCGTAACACAGGATATTCTCGCCGCCGACAGGGAGACGCCGATGAAGGTCAGTTTGTCTTTCGGCATCGTCTTCGCGACGATTTTGCTGATCTCAGTTTCGCGTCGGTCCGGGGGCGGCGCAGATCGCGCCGTGAAATCCGATATGACGACAATCGAGTTCCACGGAATCAGACCGGACGACCCCGGCGGGCGCGACGGACTCCGAAATCCGGAGCGCGGACTGCGCATTGAAACCCTCTTCGCGGAGCCGGAAGGCTCCAGCGTCTGGGGGCCGGCCCATCACCTCGTCGGCAAGGTCTCTCCCGGCTACCGCGATGAGTGGTGGATTCGCGACGCGTTGCAATACGAACGCCACGGCCTCACTCTGGCGCAGACTTACTGCTACCTAGACGGCTTTCTGGACGGGCCGATATCAGACGAAAAACTCGTCTGCCTCCAGCGCAGCATGGACAACCTGCGACGCCACGGGCTGAAGGCGGTGCTGCGCTTCGCCTACGAAAGGGACATGGATCGCAAGAGCGGTCCGGAACTCGACCGGATTCTCGGACACATCGAACAGTTGACGCCCGTCATCCGCCGCAACAGCGACGTCATCTTCGTCATGCAGGCCGGATTCGTCGGCGCATGGGGCGAATGGCACAGCTCGGCAAAAGGACACGAGGCGAATCACGCCTCACTTGCGAAGATCATGGCGAAGGTGCTGGCCGCCCTGCCCGAAGACCGCATGACGCAGGTCCGCGTTCCGAAATATAAACGATGGGTGCTGAGCAATCCCATCCTTGGCGGGCACATCGTCGTGAATGCGGAAACGGCGCATGGTACGTCTCCGGCGGCGCGGATAGGCTTCAACAATGACGGCTTCCTGGCCGGGAACACCTGCGGCGGAACGTGGACCGAGCCGCCCCTTTTCTCCAATCCCGGTAATCCCGAGTTCGATTACATGACCGGTGAAAGCCCTTATGTCCCCGTTGACGGCGAACTCTTCTGGGCCGATCAGGGGGGAAAGGTTGACGGGCTTCGCGCGGCGGTCAGGCTGCGCCTCCATCACTACTCCAGCTTCAGCCTTGCGCACAGTTATTCCGAGCGCGAGGGCAAGCCGTTCTCGATTGACGACTGGATGAAGACGCCCATGACGATCGAGCAGGCGACGGCGGCGCGACTGCCTGTTTCCGACGGCTACTTCAGCGACTCCGCCGGAAACGCGACGGATCGGACGCAGTTCGAATACATCCGGGATCACCTGGGATATCGCATTGAACTCCTGCGGGCAACCTTCCCGCGGAGCGTCAGGCCGGGCGGGAGCGTCGAGGTCGCGATCGAACTCGTAAATCGCGGCTTCTCGGTCATCCACAATCCGCGCCCGGTCTTCATCGCGCTAATTGATTCGGGGGGGAGGGCGACCGTTTTTCAGGTTGCCGGGGCCGACCCGCGCCAGTGGCAGCCGCATAAGCCGGGTGACGCCTCATTCGAGCCGCTCCGGCACGAGATCAAAACGCGTTTCACCTTGCCGATGGATTTTGAGAAGGGCGTCTACAGGATCGGGTTTTGGATGCCCGACGCGGCGGAGAACTTGCGCCATGACCCGCGATACGCCATCCGCGCGGCGAATCGGGATGTTGAGTGGTGGACCGACGAAGAGGGCAGGTTCGGCGTCAACGTCATTGGAACGATGAAAATTTCGGAATGATGGAAGAGCGTATTCATCCGTATGACCTGTTTTGATTCGGTCAAGCGGGTTTTTGCTGACGGCAATCGGGGCCGGAGCTGCCGCAGTCCTGCAATCCGATGGATGACGCTCGCAATTGACGATTCGCGCGCCCACGCCGCGCGCCCGCGCTTTCGCCTTGCGGCGCGACGCCCGCGCCATTATGCTTTCCCCCAACTGCGGCGGCGGCGCAGTGACGCGCAAGGCGACGGCTTCGACCGCCGCGCGCTTTACAGTACCCGCTACACACACTTCATTCGGAGACTGGCGCAATGGCGAAGAAAAACCTTCGTTTCGGCTTCATAGCGTGCGGGAGCATGGCCCGTTCCCTGGCGGAACAACTGGCGACGGTTGACGGCGCGCAGATCGTCGCCGTGACGGACATCATCCGGGAACGCAGCGCCAATGCCGCCAAAGAACTCGGCGCAGCCGAGGAGGAAAGCGCCGACGCGCTGCTGGAGCGCAAGGACATTGACGCGGTCATCGTCGCCACGCCGCCGGACTGCCACGCCGGCCATATATGCGCGGCGCTTGACGCCGGCAAGCACGTCTTCAGCGAAAAACCGCTGACCCTGACGGTCAAGGACGCCATGCGCTGCGTCAAAAAGGCCCGCAAGGTCGGGCGCTTCCTCGGCACGGGACAGGTGCTCAGATACTACCAGCCCTGGCAGACCATGCTGGACTGCGCTCGCAGCGGCAGATACGGCGTCCCCCTGATGGCCAACGAAATCCGAATGGGCGGCCCGCTGAGCCGGATGAACGTGCCCTGGCGCAATAAAATCTCCATGTGCGGCGGGTGGCTCTTCGAGGTCGGCGCTCACGAGCTTGATTTCATCTGCGAGGTCTTCGACGCATGGCCGGAGACCGTCTCCGCGCTGGCCGTCCCCCCGGATGAGAAACTGACCGGGACGGATCACCATTGCGCGTATTCCGTCAACATGAGTTTCAAGGGCGGCGGGGTGGGCCATTACCTCTGCGGGCAGGTGGATTACGCCGGTTCTCGCTGGTCGCGCGTGCTGATGTCCGGCGGAACCATCAACGGAACCGGCGGAACTGTCGAGGTTACAACGCCCGTCAAAGATAAGACGCCGGTGGAGGTTTCCGAAGAGGGCAAGGAGAACCCGGTGCATCGCGAGCTTCGCCAGTTCGTCGAGGCGATCAGAAAGGGCAAACAGCCCGTGCCGACGGATGTCGAGGGGATGCGGGCGGTGTCAATCGCCTGCGCCGCGATCGAGTCCTCGGACAACGGCGGGGCGCCGGTGAAGGTGAAGAAGCCCAATATTGAGTGACGGCTGTCGGAGTGGCAAATGCGCAAAGTCCTCGGCATGTTCGGCCTGCTGGTGATCCTGGTTGTCGTCGTCGCGGCGATTGAGCCGCTGATGACCGACAGCCCTGCCTTCAAATCCGCCCAGAACATTCAGAACGTCGCCACGTGGACCGGACTGTTCGGCATCCTGGCCGTCGGAGAAGCGTTCGTCATCATCACCGGCGGCATTGACCTTTCCGTGGGCAGCGTGGTCGGGCTGGTCGGCGTCGTCTCCGCAAGCATGATGCACGGGGCCGGCGCGGAGGTCTCTCCAGCCGTCGTCATTCCGCTCTGCCTGGCCCTCAGCCTTGTCCTCGGGCTGATTCACGGCCTGCTGATAACCAAGGCCCGCATGCAGCCCTTCGTGGTGACGCTTTGCGGCCTGCTGATCTATCGCGGCATTGCGCGGTTCATCGCCGGGGACATGACCTGCGGCTTCGGCATCGGCTTCCAGTCGCTCAAGTTCTTCGCCAAGGGGATGATTCCGGGGATCGGGGTTCCCATGCCCCTTGCGCTCCTCTTCGGCGTCGCGGCGGTTGCCGCCGTGCTGCTCCATTACTCCGTCTTCGGGCGGCACCTCTTCGCACTGGGGCGCAACAAGGAGGCCGCCCGCTTCAGCGGCATCCGCACGGACAGGGCGGAAATCGCCGCCTACATGATCTGCTCCCTCATGGCCGGGCTGGCCGGGCTGCTCTTCGCCCTGAACGTCAACTCCCTCCAGCCCTCCAACTTCGGCAATTTCTATGAGCTTTACGCCATCGCCGGCGCGGTTCTCGGCGGGTGCAGCCTGCGCGGGGGGGAGGGGACAATCGTCGGCGTCGTCATCGGCACGATCATCCTGCGCCTGCTGCCCAACATCGTCAACATGCTGGATATTTCGTCCGAACTCGAATACGCCGTCGTCGGCGGGGTCATCCTGATCGGCGTCCTGGCCGACGAACTCATGAAGGCCCGGGCGGAGAAGAGGCTTGCAAAACGCAAGGCGAAGACGCATTAGCCGCGGAGTTCGGCACGATAAATATGGCGCCCTCGGAATTGCGGGGGAGGCTTGAAACTGGCGATGCGGGCGTTGTACTGTTTTAAAGAGGCCTTGCAATTGCCGGTACCTCTTTGTTAAATTCTGATATACGGGGGTCTGATTGGCCTCGTGCGCGACTCAGGAGGCGGAACCTTGATCGAAAACACAGCAGCAGCCATCGTCATAAAGGCGCAGTTGTTCAACCCGTCCGTGTTCAATGAAACTTGGCTGTCGAAGAACGGAATTGTGGAGCCTGACGAGCTTGACGGAGCGCGGGTCTTCTCAAAAGAAGTAGCTCAGTTCTGTACTAAGCGCTGCCAAGTTGTCGTGCTGCCGCCGCAAATGCAGATTACATTCGGGTTGCAGGAGAACGATGTCTGCGGAGAGCGACCAAGCGCAATTGCCTGCAGAATCGTTGAAGTGCTTCCGCATACTCCCTATCAGGCGATGGGTATCAACTTCGACTACTTCGTTTCCCCGCCCGAAGGCGAAGAATTCCATGTGTATGAACGGAGACTACTCGGTGAAGGAAGTTACGCGCTCCTCGATGAGTTCACCTGCAAGGATGCGCGATTCGGCCGATACATGTCGAAGGACCACGGGAATGGACGGCTGAAGCTTGACGTCAAGCCAACAACAGTGAACCTCCCAGGCAAGGAGACTCTTGAGTTGCTCAGGTTCGGCTTCAACTTCCACTATGATCTCTCCCAGGCTGAGCCAACAGAACGAGCAGCGAAACTGCTGAAATCTATCGGGCAATGGGAGGCCCTTCGAGAATACTCAATGAAGCTGGTTGAGACAGGCACATAGCAGGCGGAGATAAAGACAATGACTCCCAGTGCAACAGGACTCTCATCGGTTGCTTTCTCCGTAAAGATAGCGAAGGACAGTCCCTACGAGGGACACGAAAGCGATGCTCATATTCACTCTTGGCGGCCAGAACCCGTAGTCCTTCAGGTTCCGCCGGGATGGGGAGCGGCCGATCCGACTGCCGTCTGGCTTCTCACATTGAATCAGTTCTCCTGTCACCATAGGAGTGGAGCGTTGAGTTTCGACATTGACTGGTCTTGGGGCGGGCAGGATCAGACGACAGGCTGGCACGTTCCCCCAACCTTCAGTCCAGTGATGGACGACACAGTTGAGTTTGTGCTCGCACAAGACCTGCTTGTGGATGTCTTTTGGATAATGGACAATGTCGGATCATTCTTCCCTGGAGCGAGTTTCGGGTTCGACGTTCTCCATGGAGAGGCAGAAGGTGAGAAGCTATTGGCATTGCGGGTGGTTAACGGCCTTTCTGCTGCTGACTTTCGCAAATGCAAACGCGGCTTCCGCGATGCGATGCGAAAGGGAGGTCACGATCGGCTCTACAGTTTGCTGAGCATATTGCAGCGCGTGGAGACAGCGGATGCAAGGACGGTCTTTTCTCTCTACAGCACAGTTCCTTAGAGAACACGGCGATTGCGAAGCAGACTGGCGGACAGTGGTCAGCCGAGCATACTATGCCTGCTATCTGGAACTCCGGGCAGTTGCTTTGGCCAACTGTGATCCCGCCGTCGTCAGGACGAGGCTGGGCACGAGACCCGAGAAGGAACTCGGACACGAGAAATTCCACGGCTGGCTCATGGGCCAATGGGTAAGCGACGAAGTGAGGGAAATCGGCGAGTTACTCAAGGACCTGTATGGCCAGAGACTTGATGCTGACTACAATATGAATGTGCCGATGACGGACGCAAATGCGGAGCGGGTTTGCGGAGATGCCAGTTATGTCCTGGAGCAACTTGATTGTGTGACTGGACGGGATTTTGGGCAGGCAATCGAAACGCCACTTAGAGCGCAAGGCAGCGAAGGCAGGCGATGAATTGACTAGGGCGGGGGATGCCGCAACCTATCGCCATACGGACGCCAAATCGGATAGGGAGACAGGCCGTCGCCGTCCGTGGCGAAAGGCTCACGCGGGGGTTATCTCGCCGTTGACGTCCCACAGGTCTTCCCAGCTCTGGCCTTCCTTCCAGAGGAACACCTGCCCCTTGATCAGGCGGCAGTTCCGGTCAATGCCGGAGAGCGCCTTCATGTCCCCGGCGCTCAACGGCTTGCCCGTCACGCAACGCAGATTGTCGAGGATGTTTCTGCGCTTTGTCGAAAAAGGAATGACGACGTTGCCGCGCTGAACGCCCCATTTCAGGCAGGCCGCCGCAGGATGGATGCCCAGACGCCGCGCTATCCCGGCCACGACGGAGTCGTCCAGGTCCGAAGTGTCCTCCGGCGTCCTGTCGCGCTCGGGGCGGTTGGGCGAACCAAGAGGGCTGTAGCCTATCGGCGTTATTCCGTTCTCGACGACGTACTTGAATAGCTCAGACTGCTGGAAATGCGGGTGCAGCTCCATTTCGTTGCAGGCCGGTTTGATCTCAACGTCGCGCAAAATGAGCTTCAGTTTCGGGATGGTGACGTTGGACGTTCCGATGTGGCGGACCAGCCCCATCCTCACCATCCGCTCCATCTGCCGCCATGTCCTCATGAAGTCGGCGTGAATGTACGGCTTCGCGTCCGGGCTGCGGGAATCCACTGCGCAGCCCGGCGGATGAAAATTCGGGAAGGGCCAGTGGATGAGGTAGAGGTCCAGGTAATCCAGTTGCAGGTCCTTCAGCGTCCGGGCGCAGGAGAGCAGAACGTCGCCCGGGCCGTGCATGTCGTTCCAGACCTTGGAGGTGATCCAAAGCTCGTCGCGGCGGACCAGCCCGCTGTCAAGTATCCCGCGGAGAGTCCGTCCGATTTCCTTCTCGTTGCCGTAGACCGACGCGCAGTCTATGTGCCGATAGCCGAGCGATACGGCCTCCCAGACCGCCGCCGCCACGGTCTCCCCGGACGCGTGGTCCGACCCGAACGTGCCCAGGCCGACGGCCGGGATCCGCGCCCCGGAATTCAAGGCGAAGGAAGGAACGCTTGACGGCGGGACGGCGTCCGGGGCCGGCGTGAAGGTTGCTTTCGCGTTCGCGGTCATCAGATTGTACCCCCCCCTGCTTCAGTTCCTCGTCGAAGACGACCGCGACCTTTCCGCATTTCCCGCTTGCCATCAGGGCGTACGCCTCCCCGGCCCTTTCGAGCGGGAAGCGATGCGTCACCAGGCGTTCGGGATGGATGCCCCATCGCTCAATCCTCTCGACCAGTTCCTCCATCTTCCAGATGCTGGTGACCCAGCTTCCGTAAATCGTCTTCTGGTCGTGGATGATGTCCGGGCTGGGCTTGAGCGAGCATGCGCCGCCCTCTCCGATGAAGCAGATTCTACCCCACTTGCGCGCGGCCTGGATGCATACAAGCCTCGCCGCCTCATTGGCGGAGCAGTCAACCGTCCTCTCGCAGCCCCGGCCCCCCGTCAGTTCAAGTACCTCCTTTACGTTGTCCGGTCCGGCGGGAAGGACGTGATCGGCGAGTTTCAACTTCCTCGCCAGTTGCAGGCGTTCCTTGATGACGTCAATGCCGATGAGCCTGGACGCGCCCATCGCCCGGCAGAGCATCAGTGTCGCAAGGCCGACAGGCCCCAGCCCGGTCACCAGCACGGTGTCGTTTCCGCAGACGCCGATTTTCTCCAGCCCCTCGTAGACCGTGCCGAATCCGCAGGCCGCCTGCGCCCCGTCGGTGTAGGTAAGCGAGTCCGGCAGGAGGACCAGGTCCTTTTCCTCGGCAAGGATGTAGGGCGCCATTCCGCCGTGCCTCTGCCAGCCGTAGGCGCGGCGGAACTCGGCGCTCGTGCAGCTGATCATGTAGCCGCGCCGGCAATCGTTGCAGACCCCGCAGCCGGAGATGTGGTAAAGGATGACGCGGTCGCCCTTCTTGAAACGCCTCATGCCTGGGCCGCATTCGACGATCTGCCCGGCGGGTTCGTGCCCGGCGATCATGCCCGGCTGGTAGCCCTCCGGCCCCTTGCCCAGATGCTCGTGGTAGATCGCGCGGATATCGCTCCCGCAGATCGTGGATGATTTGGTTTTGATCAGCGCTTCGCCGTGCCCGGGGACTGGGATGTCGAAATCCCGGAACTCCACGCTGCTGTTTCCCGGCAGGATCGCGCCCCTCATCTTTCTCTTGCCGACCATGCTGTTTCCCTTCAGTTCATGACGAGCCTGAAATTGACCGCGCCGCGGAAACGGCATTATCGCAATCCATCGGAGGCATTGTCAAACATCGGACAGGAACGGCGTCGCAGCCGGTTCCGCGTCTCCCTTCCGGAATACGATTCACGCGCCTTTCTCTCTCCATCAGGAGAGTGTGGCGCGACAGAAGCATCGCGCATCCTTTGCCGTACATCCTGTTCCTTTGCCGGCGGAGAACGATTATCATTGCCGGCGCTCGCGTTTCGGCGAGAGACTCATGATGCTGTCACTTATCAGGGAGGCACAGACATTGCTAACCGTGAAATTGCTGGCGCTGGCAGGCGGATTAATGACGCTGGGGGCGGCTGGAGACGTCGCGTCCGACAATAACCCGGACGCTCCAGCGATTCTGGGATACGGGATCGGCAGATTCAAGGTGGCTGAAACCCTCCGCTCAGGCGACCTTGACCATCCTGACCGATGGGGCGTCCAGATGGAGCGAAAGTCGTTCATGCAGGAGGGCGGCGTCACGTTCAACGATGGAAAATTACGCGTCACCGCTCCGGGCAGGGGATGCACAATCTGGTTGAAGGAGAAACTGCCGGGGAGAATTGCCATACTCTACGATGTTGTCGCCTTCGGCAAGACGGGAGCGATCGGCGTCACGCCCAGAGACATCAACTGTTTCTGGATGGCTTCCGACCCGGAAAGCGCCGGCGGGATTTTCGATGAAAAACGATACGCGGGTCGCTTCTCAGACTATGACAAGCTGCATTGCTACTACGCCAGCACGGGCGGCGCGGGCAACAGGACGACGCGGTTCCGGCGTTATCCACGCGAGGTTAACGGCGCTCATGCGCCGCACATCGCGCTTCAGGACAAGGACGGAAAAAAGGATTACCTTATCGAACCGGACAAGGCGCACCGGATGCAACTCGTGTGCTTTGACGACGTCGTCCAGTATATTGTTGACGGCAAGGTCGTATATCAGATCAAAGATGGCGACAAGGTTACTGTCGAGACTGAAAACGCGGGACGCGCATCGCTGGTTGAAGACACATGCGCCGTGAAAACCTTCCCGCCCTACGGCGAGGGTTGCTTCGGGTTCAGGTTGACGACGTCATGCCATGAATACTCGAATTTCAGGGTCTGCCGTCTGGAGCCGGAAACAAGGTAGCAGGTGAAACTCGCGCGGGACCGGCTAATGGGGCGATGGCGCGCAATCCGCCGCCGCGCCCCATCGGAGCATCTTTGATACTTTTTATTCCTCTAACGGCTACGGGGCCTTCAGTTCGCCAATCAGTTCGGCTGCCTTCAGCCCGGCCAGCTCGACCTTCGGGTTGTGAATCAGCTTCTCGATCTTGAACCGCACGGTCTGCGGGGGGCCGACGTGAATCTGGAAGGCGACTCCCCCGGAGCGCTCGTCCTTCGCTCCCGTGTCGAGGCATGCTACGCCCAGCTTGCCGTTGATGGCCGTCCAGATGGCCGGCCCCACGGCCAGGATTTCGTAGCGGTTCCAATCGCCCGGCTTGACCGCCTCCTCAGCCCGCCCGTTCCAGTCGAGCTTGCCCCGCCCGCCCTGGTGGTAGAGCCTGCCCCAGACGTCCTTCCCTATGTCGCCCTGGTAACCGAGCGCGTGGGCGGCCTCGTCAAGCTTTTTCGAGCGGAACTGAATGCCCGAATTCGCGGTCGGAGGCTCCAGTTTGACCAGTACGGACATGTAGAAGTCGGCCACCTCGACGTTCGGCCAGATGTAGGCCGTATCCGGTATGTCCTTGTCGCTCTGGCCGACCACCGCGCCGTCCTCAATCCGCCAGTAGTTCGTTGTGGCGTGCCACTTCGTGAGGTCCTTGCAGTCAATGATGCTGGCGTCCTCGCGGGCGTCGCCGCCGAGATTCTGGGCGATGGTTGCCGCGGCCTTGACGGCCTCGGCCTTGACCTCAGGATCGCCGAACATGGCGAAGACCATCTCGAGCGCTTCAACCTGGCGGATTTCCGCCAGGCCGCTCAGGAGCAGCCGCTTCTGGTCCGCCCTGTCTGCGTGCTTCATCAGCGCGCCGTATTGCGCGGCGGAACCGGAACCGCCCTTCGCCTCCAGCTTGAGCATCCGCACGGTGCCTCTGAAAGCCAGCATTTTCAGCGTCGGGTCGGTCGAATTCTGCGCCATATCCATCACCGCCGGCAGCGCGTCAGCCGTCGGCCAGTCGCACATGATCCGCAACGCCGCTGTTTTGGCTTCGCCTTCCGACTGGGCGGCCACGCCCTGCACCACCTCCAGAGCCTTGCGGCTCTCAGTGGTTGCCAGCAACCGCAGCAGCGCCGGGGCCGCCGGAGCCTCCGCGCCACGCGCCTTCGTGTATGCGGACACGAACGCGTCCACTATCTCTGGCGGGGCGGTCGCCGACGTTAGTTTCAGCGTCTGGTTCTCGGGAACCGTCTTACTCTGCGCAACGCCGTTTTCCGTGTAGTCCACGCGCAGTTGCTTGACGATGCTCGGCGCGGTGTCCCCGAAATTGGCGTTCGAGGCGTCAATCGAGAACGCCCCGGACTTGATGATCTGGGCGACCTTGGCGGTCACGTCGGCCGACGGACCGTCCGGAAGCGCGCCGTAGACGGCCTTTACGATGACCACGTTGCCCGGAGCCATCTTCTTCTCCCGGGCGCACAAGGCCCCCAGCGTCTTCTCCGCCGCGTTTATCTCCGCCGCCGAACGCGCGGCGGCAATGAAGTCCAGAAGCCGGGCCATCTCGGGCTTGCCTGCGCGATGATACAGGGCTTCAAGCGCCGCGATGCGGACCTCCTCGCTGACGTCGGTCTCAACAGTCTTCATCAGCAGAGCCGTCGGCTGCGCCAGCCCGCCCTTGCCCACCATCTCGATGGCGACGAGGCGCGACTTGGCGTCCTTGTCCTCCAGCATGGCGGCGATTGCGGCCTGCCCCCCCTCGCCGGGGAAGTAGCAGAGCGAGTCCTGCGCCGTCTTTGCGAGGTCGCCTTCCGTCCGGGCCAGCTCGGCCATGAGCTTCAGGGCCGGCTTGTATCCCATGCGCGTCAGGGATTTGATCGCGGCATCGCGAACCGCAACGTCTCCGCTCCCCGCCTCGGTCAGCATGGCCGCGCCGGCGGCTTCCCCGCCGCGAAGCCCCAGCACCTTGATGAGGCGCACCTTCTTTTCCGCAGTCATGCCTGAAAGCCCGGCGGCGAGAACAGCTGTTACCTTCTCTTCGGAGCCGAGTTCCACCGCGACGCGCAGACATGCGTCAAAGACATCGTTGTCATCCTTGCGCAACGCATCGGCGAGCGTCTTGAGGCCTTCGTCCCCGCCGCGCGAGAGAACCGCCCCGCGCAGGGCTGCCGCGCGGGTCGCCGGCCCGGCCGAGGGCACGGCCAGAACGCTGTCATATACGGCTGCCGCCTGGTCTTTGCGCCCCTTCCTCTGCATCGCTTCCGCGCAGCGCAGCAGGCCGTCGCACAGAGCCTCGCCGAGGGGGGAGGCGGCGTCCGCCTTGCCCAGGGCGGCCTTCAGCGCCGCGCCAGCCTCGGGCGTGGCTATGACGCCCAGCGCCCGGGCGGATTCCTGCGCGACCGCCGCGTCCTCGCTTGACAGCAGTTCAATCAGAGCCGGCACGGCAAGCGCGTCGCCGCGAACGGCCAGAGAATTGATGACGCCGACCTTCAGCGAGCCGCCGGTCTTCGGCAGCGCGTTCCTGAGCGCTTCGCCCGCCTCGGGGTAGGGCAGAGGCTCAAGCCCGTACCGCGCCATGTGCGAAAGCTCCTCGTCAACCAGAAGGGCCTCAAGCGCGGGAATCACGCCCCGCCCGCCCTGCTGGGCCAGCTCGCGGCAGGCCTTCATCTTCTCTTCGCGCGGCGCGGCGGATTTCAGGACCGCGATGGCCGCCGCGTCCTGCGCGGACAGCGGCTCCTCCGCCGGCGGCTTCGGGATTTCCGGAACCTGGACGACCGGGGCCGCCGCCTCCGGAACCTGCTGATCCTGCCGCCGTCCGGTATTATCGCATCCGATCAGGATGACGCACGCAAACGCAAGCGCAATGATGGTGTTCCGCATGATCCTATGTTCTCCTTCCGGGTTTCGTCCTATATCACCCACGGCTCGCGCTGGGCGCGTGAGCGCAGCCTGTTGGCCTCGTCGTCGTTGATGAAAGCCTCCGCCGCCGGATCGTATTCGAGATTTCTGCAGAGCCACATGCAGATGTTGGCGGCGTGAACGGTGCTCATGGACCTGTGCATCACCGTGGGATTGGCGACCGGCTCCTCGCGGGACTTCACGCAGTCCAGGAAGTTCCGCATGTGGTCGAGCGAACGCCCGGTCCGCGCGACGTACTCCCCGACGACCGTCTTGAACTCCTGCATCAGCTCCGGCGATGACACGTCCGGCAGCGAGTATCCGTCCGCGGCGGCCACCCAGCCCCGCTCGCCGTCGAACCGCTCCCCGCAGGAGCCGTGCCAGTACTTGTCTCCCCGGGAAAGAACCAGCTTCTGCCCGTTGGCGAAGTGGCAGACCATCCCGTCGCCGGACGCGTTGTCAACGTATTCGTACTTGACGGGTGCCGTGTCCCCCAGCCCCAGGCCGGCCTGCGCCTGCGCGAAGGTGTGCGCCCCCCATTCGCCTATGCAGCTCGTATGGAAATCGTAATCCCCGCGCCACCCGCCGTGGACGTAGGACTTGTTGTACGGACGCCACGGGCACGGCCCCAGCCAGATGTCCCAGTCCACGTCCTCCTTCGGCGGTTCCGGCTCCGCCGGACGCCAGTTGCACGGAATCTTTGCGTTGTCCCACGGGGCGATGTGCGCGTAGGTCGTGTGAACCTTGCCCAGGCGGCCCGTCCGGGCCATCTCGATGCAGAAGACGTGATTGGCCTCGCTCAGGCGCTGTGTGCCGGTCTGGTAGACGCGCCCGTAGCGCCGCGCCGTCTCCACCACCGCCTGCCCCTCCGCAATGGTCATCGAGGAAGGCTTCTCCGTGTAGACGTCCTTGCCCGCCCGCATCGCGCGCACCGCCGCCTGCGCGTGCCAGCGATCCCCCGTGGCGATCAGAACGGCGTCAATGTCCGGCCGGGACGGCAGGAACTCGCGCAGGTCCCTGTACATCATGCAATCCGTGTTGCCGTACCGGGCGTCCACGAAAGCCTTGACCGAAAGGCGCTGCTCCTTCAGAAGGTCGCAGATCGCCACGATCTGCACGTCCTTGTTGCCGATCATCCAGCTCAGGTCGTGCATGCCGCGCCCGCGAATGCCGATGCACCCCACCGTGATGCGATCCGACGGAGCGACCGCGCCGTCCTTGCCCAGGGCGGAGGACGGAACGAAGTAAGGAGCGGCGAAGGCGGCAGCCGCCCCGGACAGGAACTTCCTGCGGGAGACGTATTGTTTCACGTATTAATCCTCCTGATAGTTTCAGCGCGCGATGTCCGCGCCGCTTGAGTATGGCAGAGACCGCCCGGCGCGTCAACACGATGATGCCGTAAAAATGTCCCCCGGAAATCCGGTTCGCTCAATGGGGGTTGAAGGGCGGAGAGCGAAGTATGATGCTATCTGAACTGCTGGAAGCGAATTAAGAGGATAGGCGGGAACTCATTATGGCGCTACCGTGGGACCAACAGTCTGATTCTGAATTATTATCATGGACTCCACTTCGAGTACCGCTGCCAACATTGCAGCGACGTGCCGTGCGAGCATTAGATCCTCGTAGTTAAATGGTTCATAGGCTCTTAGCGCCAGTTGGAGTGAGTGAGTCATTTCTGCGAGTTGTATAAGGTGACCCCTATTTTGACCATAGCGAATTATCTGATCTATCTCATGATGTAAACAATCAATATGCCAGCGGATAGCCTCTATGTTTGCGTAAAGGTTCTTTGGATAAATTTTACACTCCTCATCCCTTGCCGCCACCGTATTATAAAATGGAATCACTGCCCTTGCTTTCAAGGTGTGCTCGACAAGTTTTCTAGCCAAGGGCTTAAGTTTCTCACATTCTTTGTTATAATTGTTACAAAGATTTTGTATCATCATTTCAATATTCATTGGAGTCCTGTTTGGATCTGCAGAAAGCTCCTTTATATATTTACCTTCCGTGCTGGTCTCTGGCCCCCAGCTTTTCCTCTTGTTCTCCAGCTTCAGTACACCCAAACACTTCTCTTCGCTACTGATTATTGGCACCCCCAACAGAGACCAGCAATGTGTCTGGAGCTTCCCATCGTTTGTGCCTAACCAACCGAGGTCTTCATCTTGGACCGAATAATTTAGAACTAATTGCATAGGTTCTGAATAAATTTTCCCGGTGAGTCCTTTGTTATATGCTTGCTTCATCTGTTGGACTGAATGCTCATACCCATAAGCTTCAACGCAGTACAACATAAGCATACCATGAATTTCAATGGGCAAGAAAATCGAACACACTTCAGTTTTAAGATGTTTGGCTATATTTTCCGTAATTCCGCCGAGGGGTTGGTTCATATTTTCCCCGGGCTTCATCTTTGCTTTCATCATCTTTGGGAGCGATTCGGCCAATACCCTGAGGGTTTCAGCGAAGTCACCGTAGCCTAGCGGAACATAATCCATGTTTGACTCTCTTTCATTTACTGCATGAGTTACTCGGAAGCGTCTCACAGCCTTTTTTAATTACAGACCAAGAACCATCTTTTGTCAAGTAATTTGCGTTTAAGTTTTTCGAATGGTCGCGCTCTGGTTGCACACATAAATATACCAATATTGCCGAAGATGTCATACTCAACTCTTGGCAAAAACAGGATCCGCGAAGCGGAGAGTTTGGAAAATGTTGAGCATGGTGTTTCAGTAGTGCCTGCTACCAGCACGCCTGCTTGACGTACGTGCCGTTCTGGGCTTTAGTCCTATGTAATGGCTATGTAACTGGCGACGCTTTGGAATGACAGGAACGGCTGGAATATTCATTGGAAGAAGTTGCCGGAATCTTCATGCGTCCGAAGAATACAGTCATGCTATTGTATGGCAATGATAGATCATGTGCTAGATGTTGTATAGTGCCGGTTCTCTGGCGATCCCAGCCTGCAACTACGCCTTTCGCCTGAACATAGGATTCTTATGTGCGCCTTATGTAACCGGCAATGTCAGGAGAGTATCAGTCCGACACGCTATTTGTGACTCGCCATCCCGTCAACCGGGCCTCGCGCCGCACGGCTGTCTTCAACTGCCCCCGGGGGCGGAAATACGAAACCCGAATGGCGTCCGTATGCTTGCAAACATGCCGTCGCCTGTTCCCTGTAATGTTGTGCGGTCTTCACCTTGGATGTTACGCCCGGTATTCCCCCCCCCGGAAATCCGCCCCCTCCTGGGCGAATAGGCTCTGGACATCCGCCCCAAAAAAGTCCATCATATCCGCAGAGTCATGGGCGCGCGGGTCTCTGCCCGCCGCATCCCTTGCCGAAGGGGCAATTCGAGAATTGGAGACATGAACATGGCAGCGTCCGAAATCGTGGCCGGAAAAAAAATGAAGGACCTTCTCAATCGCGCCCTGGAGGAAGGGGGCGGGCTTCTGCGGCTGATCCCCGCGTGGGTACCCCGCAGCTTCCTCCATCCGGGAAAACGCATCAAGCTTGACCCGCGCGACTGGTACGCCTACGGAACACATCGCGGGGGCATTGACGAGCGCTGGTTCGCCAGCACAACCGAGGCCGCCAACGAGGGCAGGCTCGAAGACGAAGGCCTCAGCTACGCCGTCTGCGGCGGAAAGCGCTTCCTGCTCAGGGACGCCGTGAAGGCGGCGGGCGCGCGCCTCATCGGGAAGGACATGTTCAGCCGCTACGGACGCTGGCCCGTCTACTCCAAGTTCTTCGACAACATGGGGCCGATCCCCCATCACATGCACCAGGGCTTCGAGCACGCGAAGCTGGTCGGCCGGGAGGGGAAGCCGGAATCCTATTACTTCCCCCCACAGTTGAACAACGTTGACAACAACTTCGCCTACACCTTCATGGGTCTGGAGCCGGGCACAACAAAGGCGCAGGTGCGAAAGTGTCTGGAGGACTGGGACAAGGGGGACAACGGCATCCTGGACCTGGCCAAGGCCTACCGCCTCAAGCGCGGATCGGGCTGGCTCATGCCCCCCGGCGTCCTGCACGCCCCAGGATCGCTCTGCACCTACGAGCCGCAGTGGGGTTCGGACGTCTTCGGGATGTACCAGTCCCTCGTCGAAGGCCGCGAGGTTCCGTGGTCCCTCCTGGTCAAGGACGTCCCGGAGAACAAGCACAAGGACCTCGATTTCATCGTGGACCAGTTGGACTGGGAAAAGAACGTTGACCCGCTCTTCAAGGAACATAACTACCTGGAGCCGATTCTTGATAAAAAGCGCTCCCGCGACGGCGCCGCGGACGCATGGATCTGCTACGGCATCATCAACGGGCGGCAGTTCTTCTCCGCCAAGCGGCTGACCCTTGAGCCGGAGGCGAAGTTCGAGCTGAAGGACCCGGGCGCAAGCGGCTGGATCACCGTCCAGGGCTGCGGCCGCATCGGCAAACTGCGCCTCCAGACGCCAGCAATGATCCGCTTCGGCGCGCAGACCGAGGATGAGGTTTTCATAACGCATGAGGCCGCGACCGCGGGCGTGACCGTCGAGAACACCGGGCAGGAGCCCCTCGTCGGCCTGCGTTACTTCGGCCCGGACGTCCATGACGACATGCCCAACGTCGGCGACTGCAGAAAGTGACCACTGTCCAAGGAGGAAAGAAGCCATGGCGAGACGCATCTCAATAGGCACGTGGGCCTATTCCATCGGCCCATACGCAAATCAGCCCGTCCCCTTCACGGAAGTCGTGGAGAAACTGTCGGCCCTCGGATTCGACGGGCTGGAGCTGGGCGGCTTCGGCGTTCATCCCAATCCGGACGCCCTGAAAACAAAGGAGCAGCGCGCGGCCGCGCGCAACCTCTGGGAATCCCGCGGAATGGCGTGCAGCGGTCTGGCCGCCGACCTCTGGGGGGAGAGGCTCATCACCGCGCCGGACAACAAGTCCTACCTTGCCACCTATCGCAAAAACCTGGCCTTCTGCCAGGACATGGGCATTGACGTGATCCGCGTTGACACGACCGAGCCGCCCAACGTGCTGGGCCAGGTCCCCGGCGAAGAACCGGCCAAGAAGGTCGTTGAATACAAGGACGCGCTCAATCGCGTGAGCAGCACGTGGAAGCAGTGCGCAAAGGAGGCCGCCGAAGTCGGCATCCGCGTCGTCTGGGAGTTCGAGCCTGGATTCGCCTTCAACAAGCCGTCGGACTTCGAGCGCGTCCTGGACGCCGTGGACGAGGACAATTTCGCCATGCTCTTCGACACCTGCCACGCGAACATGGTGACGCGCGGCTCGCGCCAGGTGGGCAAGAAGGAAACGATGGAGGGCGGCGTCGTGGCACTGGCTAAGCGGCTGAAGGGCAAAATCGGACGCATACACCTCATTGACTCGGACGGAACGCTCCATCACAACGAGACCAGCACGCATCCGCCGTTCGGCGACGGCGAGCTGGATTTTGACGCCATCGTCCCCGCCCTGGTCGCCGCGGGATGCCCGGACGACTGGTGGACGATTGATCTCTGCTTCTGGCCGGACGCGTGGGAAGCCACGGAAAAGTGCAAGCGCGCCGCGGACGCCCTGGCCAAAAAGTACACGTAAAATCGTCGTAAGGGAGAACGCACATGTCCAAGCCGCTCAACGTCGGCATGATCGGTTACGGTTTCATGGGCCGCGCCCATTCCAACGCATTCCTTCAGGTCAACCATTTCTTCCAGCGGGAACACACCCCAGTCCTCAAGGCCTGCTGCGGACGCAACAAGGAGAAGCTGAGCGCCTTTGCAGCCGCCTGGAGCTACGAAACGATGGAGTCCGACTGGCGCAAGCTGATCGCTCGCAAGGACATTGACCTCATTGACGTCTGCGTCCCGAACAACCTTCACCGCGACATCGTCGTGGCGGCCGCGAAAAAGGGCAAGATGATCATCTGCGAGAAACCCCTTGCGATGAACGCCGCCGAGGGCGAGGAAATGCTCAAGGCGGTCGAGGCCGCTGGCGTGGCCAACATGGTCTCCTTCAATTACCGCCGCGTCCCCGCCATCTCCCTGGCCAAACAACTGGTTGATGAAGGGCGCATCGGACGCCCGTTCCATTACAGGGCCGTCTACAACCAGGATTACACCATCTCCCCGAACGTGCCGCAGGGCGGCGCGGCCTTGTGGCGGCTGGACGTTGACGTCGCCGGTTCGGGCGTGACGGGCGACCTCCTGGCGCACTCCATTGACACGGCGGAGTGGCTCAACGGCCCCATCAAGAAGGTTGTCGCCTCCACCGAAACCTTCATCAAGCAGCGGATGCACGCCGAGACCGGCAAGGTCCAGCCGGTCGGCATAGACGACACGTGCATGTTCCTGGCCATCTTCGCGAACGGATCGCGCGGCACGTTTGAAAGCACCCGCTACGCGAGAGGGAGAAAGAACTACAACACGTTCGAACTCAACGGAGCCGACGGCTCCGTCTTCTTCGACCTGGAGGACCCGCACATACTCCAGTATTTCAGGTACACCGATCCCAAAACCGGATCGAAGGTCGAGGACCATCTCACGGGCTGGCAGCGCATCCACGTGACGAACTTCGAGCACCCGTACATGAACAAGTGGTGGGTCCCGGGCTGCACGATCGGCTACGAACACACGTTCACCAACGGGCTTGCCGACTTCCTGGCGAGTATCGAGGGCGGACCCGCCTTCCAGCCGGACATCCGCTGCGCGCTGCATACCCAGCGGGTGTGCGACGCCGTGCTTAAGAGCGCCGCAAACGGCAAGTGGGTGGAAGTGCCCGCATAGCGACTGCCCGCCCGTAAAATATCCCCCCTCTCCGCCTCCGGGCTGGAGGCGGAGAGGGGGGAGGGGTATGAGGGGGGGCGCATACCTATTCAGGATGTCATAGACGCCATAAGCGCCGTCATCACATTCCAGAAAGCCTGTCTGGAGATTCGCCATGTACAGAACCAGCCAGAGGACGCTACTGACGGTCGTCCTTTCCACCCTCGCCGCGCCAGCGACTGTTTTCTCCGCCGGCGATCCTGTCATTGAAAAACCGTGGTTTGAGCGGCACATCGTCGGCATGGAAATCGGCCCTACGGGCGCGCAGTTCGGCTATAGCGACAAGGACGATGCGCGCTACTGCTCCCGCTTCGACGGTCGCGAGATCGCGCGCCGCGCCGCAGCCGCGCACAGCGAATACCTCGTCCTATGGGCTCGCGACGGCGATTACGCCTATTACGATTCCAAACTGCTCCTGAAGGCCCCGGGGCTGGCCGGGCGCGATCCGCTCAAGGACGTCGTTGACGAGGCCCGGAAACTCGGCCTGCCCCTGATCGCCTATTGCGTCGTCCAGCAGGGGGGTCACTTCCTTGCGGCTCATCCGGAGTGGGAGATGCGCGGCTCTGACGGCAAGCCCATCGGACGCTTCTGCTACAACTCCGGCTATCTCGAGGCAATGAAGGCGATAACGGCGGAACAGCTCGCATACGGCATTGACGGCTTCCACGTTGACATGCTCGACCAGGGTTTCGGCCCGCCGTACGGCTGCTGGTGCGATTCATGCCGCGCGCTCTTCGAGAAAGAATTCGGCCATCCAATGCCGCCCGGCGCGACGTGGGACGCCGCATGGGACGACATGCTCGAATTCCGCTATAGGACAAGCGAGAGGTTCGAGAAAGAACTTTACAAACACATCAAGACAATCAACCCCAAGGCAACCGTTGATTACAACTACCACGGCAACCCGCCGTTCTCGTTCGAGGTCGGACAGCGCCCCGTTCAGCACGCCGGCAACAGCGACTTCGTCACCGGCGAGACGGGCGCGTGGGGCTTCAGCGCGCTGACGGTCGGCCTGAACGCGAAATTCTACCGCGCCGCCACACCGGGACTGCCCTACCAGATAGCGATCCAGCGCGGCGTGAGGATGTATCACGACCAGACGACGCGCCCCATCAATGACATACGCTGGGAGCTTTTCACGCTGCTGGCGCACGGCGCTTTCGTGACAATGGTGGACAAGACGGGCTTTGACGGCTCCCTTGATCCCGTCGCGTATGAGCGTATCGGAGCCGCGTTCGCCGAGGCAAAAGCAAAACGCGATCACTTCGGCCAGGCCCCGGTATTCGAAGCCGGTTTGTATTTCAGCAGTCGTACCCGCGATTGGCGCGGGCGTGAGAACGCGGCAGGTTACTTCCAGAGCTTCCAGGGCATGCACAAGGCGTGCGTCATGGAGCATATCCCGTTCGGCGTTCTGCTGGACGAGAACCTGAACCCGAAGGCACTGCGGCAATTCAAGGTCGTCTGCCTGCCCAACGCCGCCATCCTGTCCGACAGGGAGATCGCCCTTTTCCGGAATTACGTTGCCGAAGGCGGCAACCTGATCATCACCGGTCAGAGCGGGCAGTTCGATCGCATGGGCAATCCTCTTGATGCCTCTTCGCTGGGTGAACTGATCGGCGCGAAGTTGTCCGTAAGGCTTGACTCGCAGGACAACTGGGCGCGCTTTCCCTCCGCGCAGAAGTCTTCCACCGCGGCGCAACTCGCCCCGGACGGGCGCATGGACTGGGCATTCCTGGTCAAAGGCCCGGCATCCGTCTATGACCCGACAATCGCGACGCCGCTCGGAGAACTCATGAAGCCCTGGCGCACCGTCCGCCAGCAGCAGGGCAGGGAGGGAACGGAGTGGCCCATGTCGGCCGAGGCCCCGGTCGGCCCCGCCGTCCTGCTCAATCGCATCGGCGCCGGCAAGGTTCTGACGTTCGCCTGTTCGCCTGACTTCAGCGCTGCAGGCGAACATGCGATCATCGAGTCGCGGAAGCTGATCCGCAATGCCGTCCGCCTGCTTGTTCCCAAACCGCGCGTCGAGGTGACGGCGCCGGCCAACGTCGAGGCCGTCGTGACGGATGACCCCGTGGAACGCATTCTACGGGTTCATTTCATCGCATATAACTCAACACCGCAGACCACCCCGGCACGGGAGCGGCCTTACGTCCTGCCGGGTTTGATCGAGGACGCTCCAATCTACCGCGCGGTGATCGCTTCCCGCGATGCGCTGAAGGGCGTCACAGCCTTGAATTCCTCAACCGAATTCGCCCGCGCGGACAATCGCGTAGAGTTGATGATCTCGGATATTCATGAGGTTGTCGTATTGAACTATTAATGCGACGTCGCGTAACGCGCGCACCAGGGCGCGCCGCATGGCAGCTATTGTGTTTTATCTCCCTGCGCGGTAATGTTCATCGTGTCGCAAACGAGGCGGGCCGGATCGGCCCTTTGGCCCGCGCGTTGCGTCTTCATCTGTTGAACAGGCAAAGTCGCCAACTTCCGGAGGCAACTGCGATGATCATCGGCGTCCCGAAAGAGATCAAGTCTGACGAGTATCGTGTTGGAATGGTTCCCGGCGGCGCGGAGAAGCTTGTCGAGCGCGGGCATTGTATACTCCTTGAGCGCGGAGCCGGGGAGGGCAGCGGCATTTCCGACGAAGACTACGTTTCCGTCGGGGTCGAGGTAGTCCCGACGGCGGCGGAGATATTCGAGCGCGCGGACATGGTCGTCAAGGTCAAGGAGCCGCAGCCCGCGGAGTTCCCCCTCATGCGCCGCCGCCAGATCATCGCCACATACTTCCATTTCGCCGCCTCCCGCGAACTGACCGAGGCCATGCTGGCCACGGGAGCCGTGACCATCGCCTATGAAACGGTCGAAGACCACAAGGGCGCGCTGCCCATGCTCATCCCCATGAGCGAGGTTGCCGGAAGAATGTCCATCCAGGAGGGGGCCAAGAGCCTCGAGAAGCCGATGCACGGGCGCGGCATTCTGCTGGCCGGCGTCCCCGGCGTCACCCCGGCCAGCGTCGTCGTCCTGGGGGGGGCACGGTCGGCTACAATGCCGCGAAGGTCGCCGCCGGCCTGCGCGCCAATGTCACCATCATTGACATCAACCTCGACCGGCTGCGTTACCTGGACGACATAATGCCGCCGAACGTCTCCACGCTTTATTCCGACCGGCGCAACCTTAAGGAATCCCTGCACAAGGCCGACCTGCTTGTCTGCGGCGTGCTCATCCCCGGGGCCAGAACGCCCAAGCTCGTCACGCGCGAGATGCTCGGCCTCATGATGCCCGGCGCTTGCATCGTGGACGTGAGCATTGACCAGGGCGGATGCTGCGAGACCAGCCGCCCCACGACGCACAAGGAGCCGACATACGTCGTGGACGGTGTGAACCATTATTGCGTCACGAATATGCCCGGCGCGGTCGGGCGCACGTCAACCTTCGCGCTGACCAACGCCACAATCCCCTACATCTGCACCCTGGCGGACAAGGGATGGCGGGCTGCGGTGGCGACTGACGCGGGACTGCGCAAGGGCCTTAATATCGCGGAAGGGAAGCTCCTGAACCGCGCCGTCGCGGAAAGCCACGGGCTGAAGCTGGACGTCGGGTAGCCCGAAAGGGTGTTTGGCGGTAGCCGCGCGGAGCAAACCCGTGGATGACTGCGCATTGTCAAAGCTCCGTCAGGGGCGATTGATGGTTGTTGCTCCTATTCGCCGGTCTCGCCATTTGACATGCAACAGGTTGGCGCTACACTGTATCTACTGAGTGAGTACAGACAGGGAGAATAAACGCGATGGTGAAGAAGCTGACCAGGCACGGAAACAGCATGGCCCTCGTGCTGGACAAACCCATCCTTGAATTGCTCCACGTTGACGCCGACACGCCGCTGGACATATCAACAGACGGCCGGTCCCTCGTCATCACCCCCGTCGGCGATGCAAAACGGCAGAAGCGTTTCCGGAAGGCGCTGGAGCAGACCAACAAGCGCTACGGGCACGCTCTTAAGAAGCTGGCCGAGTAGCCCATGGAACCCGATTTCCTTTCTCTGGGCGACGTGCTGGAAATTCATCGCGATCAGATCGGGCGATACGGCGGCGGAGCAGGTGTCCGTGACATGGGGCTTCTGCAATCGGCCCTTGCCGTCCCCCGGTCGTCCTTCGGCGGGCGATATCTTCACGGCGACCTTTTCGAAATGGCAGCCGCATACCTGTTTCATATCGTCAACAATCATCCCTTCATTGACGGCAACAAGCGCGCCGGCGCTGTCGCCGCCATCGTCTTCCTGTCCCTGAATGGCATAGAATTAGAGATCGAAGAAGACGACCTCGCAAGCCTGGTTTTATCGGTTGCCCGTGGAGAAGCCGGGAAGGATGTCGTTGCCGAGTTTCTCCGGCAGAGCGTGAAGAGATAAGCAGGGCGTCAGAAGTAGATGCGCATGATTGTTATGTCATATCCGCGTCCCTCCCATCCGTCACAATATAACGGCGCGCTGCCTTCTCCATGGGGGAGAAGGGGAACCGTGCTGCCCTTCGGCGGGCAGCTTTGCGGTGGATAAGTCATTCATGAGGCAGGGCCTCACCCGAAGATGACGAAGGTAGGGGCAGGTTTCAAACCTGCCCCTATCGGAGCAGGGGGATGCGCGCGTGTTTTATGCGCAATTCTCTGTGACGCTCCGCATGGCAATATGGGTATTACAATATATCCCCCTCACCAGCTCGTCCATCCCCCGTCCACGACAATATTCTGCCCCGTCACGTAGCTTGATGCGTCCGACGCCAGGAAGAGCGCCGCGCCCTTCAACTCGTGCGGCAAGCCCATCCGCCCCATCGGGCATTTCCCCTCCAGCCTCCTGATGAACTCCGGCATGTCGCCTTTGAGCTTTTCGTGCGGGAACGGTCCCGGGCTTATCGCGTTCACCCTCACCCCGTCCGGCGCCCAGTAGACCCCCAGATGCCGCGTCAGGTGAATTAGCCCCCCCTTGAGCGCGTGGTAGTTCGGCGGGCTGTTCACCGGCAGCCCCGCGTAGGCGTCCGGGTAGCTTGCGACCATCCCGTACATGCTTGCGATGTTGATGATGCTGCCACAGCCTGATGTCGCGCCGACCCCGGCGGCGCCGACGTGCGGTTGCGACTTCATGTGCCGGTGCGCCTGCTGCGAGGCCACGAAACAGGAGGTCAGCCCCGTGCGGAACGCCTTCTGGAAGTCCTCCGACGTCGCGTTTTCGATGTCCGGGTGCGGCCCGCCGTAAGCATTATTAATAAGTATGTCAAGCCGTCCCGCCCGCGCGACGGCCTCGTCAATGCGCTCCCGTATCGCCTGTTCGTCGTCAATGTCCAACTGCATTGCGATATGCCCCGCGCCTGAGCCGACGGAAGCGCTGATTGCGTCCAGCGCGGCGGCGGCTTCGCGGCAATGCGCGATATTCCGGGAGGCGATGACCACGCGCGCCCCGGCCTCCGCCAGCGCCGACGACATCGCCCGCCCCAGGTAGCCCGCCCCGCCGGTCACGAGCGCCACGCGCCCCGTCAGATCGAAAAGCTTACGAATCGTCGGTTCAGACATCCGCGCATCCTTTCTCATTCAATCGGCGAACAACTGTTCCGCGTTGCCGCCGAAGATCAGTTCCTTCTCCGCATTTCCAAATCCCCGCGCATCCATCGCCCGCTGCAACGCAAGGAGCGACTCCACCCCGACCAGCGACGGCTCCGGCGCTCCGATCATGCGCTTCCAGTCGTGCCAGTCGCCCGTCAGCCAGATGAATCCGTCCCCGACCGCCACGCACCGCCCGCGTTGAAACGCGACCGGAAAATCCGAGCCATAAAGCAATCTCTCCGGCCCAAAACGCCTGAGAACGATCTCCAGAGATGCCGACTCGCACACGGCGCTGGAATCGAACCAGACGTTCCGCAACCCGTCAAGCGCGACCATCCCCTCCTCCGCGTGAAGCGGATTGAAGCATCGCCCGGCGTGGGCAAGCAGCAACTTCATGCGAGGATGCCTGACGCAAAGCCTGCGGATGTCCCCGGAGTTGGCCGGGTCGGCCAGCGCGCGGTCCTTCACCATGTGCAGAACGACGACCAGGCCGAGTTCATGCGCGGCGGCAAAATGCTCCTCGGTCAGGTAGTCCGCAATCGGAGCCTGCATCGCCGGCTGCTGAGGGCATAAAAGGTGATACCCCTTGATCCCCCTGAAACCGAACTCCGCGACTGCGGAGGCGATTTCAGCGGCTGAGGTTGACGGGCTTGCAAGCATCGCCCTGCGGCAATCCTTCCGCCCGGCAAGCTCCCCGGCAAGGAAACTGTTCGCGGCCGCAACGTCAACCGTCGCAGACGGCATGGGGAAGAAAAATCCCGCAAATTCTCGCGGTCCAAGCAGTTCCGTCATCCGCGCCCGCCATTCCCCGTAACCCGCGATCTCCGGCCCCGATCGCGCGAATTCCCCCGCCTTCGACCCAAGATCGCAAACGCGATAAAGGTGGGCGTGCGCGTCGAAGACCCGCTCCGGCAGCCAGCCCTGAAGCCGATCCCGAACGATTCGTGCGTCAATCTCTCTGATAGTCCAATTGGTTGTCATTTCCCGGCTTTCGGAGAAAATCAGACAAGCCTGCGCTCGAAGGGCGATCTCTTCGGCGGGACCTCAAGCAGGTCGTCAACGGTCCCTTCCCTCAGCGCCCGGCTCATGATGGCGAAGACCTCCTCTGCCGCCGAGAGAACATGATCCAGATCGCGTTGCGTGTGCGTGAAGAGGATTTTGTGAGCGCCGGTCCAGAAGACGCCGCGCCGGACCATCTCCTGTATGCCGAGCGTCAGCAGTTTGCGCGATAGCATGGCGTCAGCCACGTCCAGCGCGAGCGCGCTCATCGCCGGCGGGCCGATAACGCGGGCGGGCAAGCCGCATCCGGCGCAAATCTCGTTCATGCGCCGCGAGAAATCCTCCCCGACCTCGCGGATCCGGTCGCAAACCGGTTTTGACTTCAGTTCGCGCACGACCGCAAGCGCCGCCGCGAGCGACACGGTGTCGTGCCAAAATGTTGAACTCACGAACATGCGCTCGACGCAGGACATGATCTCGCGCTTCCCGCAGACGGCCGCCGCCGGGTAGCCGTTGCCCAGGGCTTTCGCGAAGGCGGCCATGTCGGGCTTTACGCCGAAAAATTCCTGCGCCCCGCCGGGCGCGAGGCGGAACCCCGTATTTACCTCGTCGAAAAGCAGGACGACCCCGTGCTTCAGCGTCAGTTCCCGCACGCCCTCTAGGAATCCCGGATTTGGCAGCCTGCTGTTGCACGGCTCCATGATGACGCAGGCAATCTCGCCGCGATGCGCTTCGAGTTTGCCGCGGAGGTCATCGAGATTGTTGTATTCGAACGGGATCGCGGTCCCGGCAAGGACTTTCGGAACGCCCGCCGACGGAACGCCCGGCAGCAGGTGCGCCGAGAGCGTTTCCGGCGACGCCAGATTCGCAGCTATGTACCAGTCGTGCCATCCGTGGTAGCCGCAGAAAAGGACTTTGTCGCGTCCTGTGAATCCCCGCGCGATCCTGACGGCCACAGCCGTTGCGTCCCCCCCCCCCTTGGCGTACCTGACCATCTCCGCGCAGGGTACGGCGCTGACAAGCTCCTCCGCAAGCTCAACCTCGACGGGATGATTAACGCTATAGGTCGGCCCCGATCCGACGCGCGCGCGGACCGCATCCTCGACCGCCGGATAAGCATAGCCGAGCTGGTACGCTCCAATGCCGGCCATCATGTCCACGTATTCGTTACCGTCAATGTCCCATATGCGTCCCCCGTCGGCCCGCTCGGCATAGATGGGCGCGGCCCCGTAGGCGTACATCTCCGGATTGCGGCTAAGGAGTTGCGTGCCCCCCGCGATGATCTCCCGCGCGCGCTGGTACATGTCCCACGAGCGGGCGATGCGGCGCCGCAGATCCCCGCCTGCCGGGTTATTCATTTCGGAACCTCAATGAATGAACCGGTTCGCGCCGATTCCAGCGCGGCGAGGCACGCCTTCAGCGTATGCTCCGCCTCGGCAAGCGAACACGTCGGTTGAGCCTTGCCCAGCGTTGCGTTGACGAACCTTTGCGCCTGAATGACGAAGCCGTCGTCGCGCTCGCCCATCGCCGGACTCTCCCACTTCCACTGCGAATCCCCGCGCCGTAAAATCCCCGCTCTGCCGACGGCGCTGTCGTAGCGCAGGTTCCCCTCGCTCCCGCAAAGCTCGACCCGCGTGTCGTTCGGGGCCTGGAACTGATTCATTGTGATCGAGGCGAGAGTCGGCGCGTCGTGGAATCGCATGATGACGCAAGCCGTATCCTCAACCTGAACGTCCGGGATCCACAGCCTTTCGGCGACGCAGCCGATCCTGCTCACCGGCCCGGCGAACCACTCGATCAGATTGATGAGATGCGTCACGCCGTCCTGAATCGCCCCGCCGCCGGTCTCATGCTTCGCGTAATAGATATCCCTGAAATCCGGGCGGAAGAAGGTGAAATTCTGTCCGGAGACGACAACCGCCGAGAGAAGCTTCCCGATAGCCCCGGCCTCAAGCTGCCGCTTCATCCAGTCCATCGGAGGCATCGCGCGATAAACGTATGCGACCATGAGCGTCCTGGCGCTCTCCTGCAGAACCCCGGCAAGCTCGGCAACGCCGCCTGTGGATGTCGAGAGCGGTTTCTCAAGCAGGACATGGCAGCCTGACTTCAGCGCTCTGACGGCGAAGGGGATGTGAAGATGAGCCGGGACGCATATCGCGACGGCGTCGAAATCCCCATGCGGCGCAGAGTCCCAGTCCTCGAACGCCGCCCGGACGTTGTATCGCTCTTTGAGTTGCGCGAGTCTCTCTCTGCGCGGGTCGCAGATGGAGGTCTCGACGCCGCCCAGGCGCCCGAAGCAGCGCAGGTGTCTTTCTCCGATGCTTCCGCAACCGACAATCAGAATTCTCATTCGCCGTGGCTCCTCAGTCGCGCGACATCCCCGCCGCTATTCGCGGAAAAACTTCATGCGCGGGAACTGGTCCGCAAGCAGCCCCCCGTCAATCACAATGTGTTGCCCAGTGACGTATCGGCCGGCCTCGGACGTAAGGTAGACGACCGCTCCGGCGACCTCCGCCGGCGTGCCGTAGCGGCCCAGCGGGATGTGCTCGCAGGCGTGCGCCTTGAACTCGCGCTCAAGGGGGAAGTCCCCGCCTATCTCCGTCTCGATCAGCCCCGGCGCGACGCTGTTGACCGTTATTCCATGCGGGGCAAGCTCGATGGCAAGGCTCTTCGTCAGCAGCTCAAGCCCGCCCTTGCTGGCGTTGTAGGCGGCGAGATGGGCCTCGGCGACAAGTCCGTTGGTGCTGGAAATGTTGACGATCCTTCCCCCTCCCCCCTGCCGGATCATCCTCAGCGCGGCCTGCTGCGCAAGGAAGAACGGCGCGGCCAGGTTGACGCGCATCGTCTTCTCGAAACTCTCCGGCGTAGTCCTGTCGAACGGCTCCAGAGACGCCATTCCGGCGTTATTCACAAGGATGTCAATGCGCCCGCATTCCGCGGCGATCCGGTCCATCAGCCCCGGGAGCGCGGCTGTGTCGGCAAGGTCCTGCCGGAAGAGCCGGCATTTCCTCCCCGATGCCTCGATCTCCCGGCGGATCATTTCCGCCTCTGCTTCCCGCGAACGGTAGACTACGGCAACGTCCGCTCCCGCAGCCGCCAGCGCGCGCGCGATGGCCGCGCCGATGCCGCGATTGCCGCCGGTGACGACCGCCGCCTTTCCCGTCAGGTCAAACTGTCTCATGCAGTATTCCTTGGAGAGCTGAAGCCATGCTCCAGCCTCATTCAGTGCCGTTCTCTAACAGGATTTACTCCAGACACCCGCTTCCCTCAATCGGCCAGACTGCTTCGACAACGCCGTCCCTGACTGCGAAAATGCGCCTGTGCAGGTTGCACGTCGTGCATACGTGCGACGGGATCAGCCTGACGCGATCTCCGATCTTCAGCGGCTCGCCGCCTACCTTGATCGTCGTGTGCTCCTCGGATTTGAAGAACGGAATCTCGTCCCCGGGACGGTCGGCCAGAACGGGAACTCCGAACTCCGCGCCGACTCCCTTTACGCCGACGTCGAGGACCGCGTGATCTCCGCCGTTGCTTGAGATCACGGTCGTCAGAACACTGAGCGCGATCCCGAACTCCGGCCTTCGCTTCGCGTAGTAGCAGTCCATCAGCGCGTAGGATCCGGCCTGAATCTCGTCCACGCCTTCCATCGTCCCGGTCATGTCGTACGTCCCGGTTCCTCCGCCGCTGAGGACCTGGACCGGCAGGCCGGACGACTCGATCAGCCGGCGCGTTTCAACCGCCTTGAGCATGGAGGCAACGACCTTCTCGCGCCTTTCCGCCGGATCGAGGACGGTAATACAATGTCCTTCGTAAGCCTGCAAGCCCAGGAACTCCACCCCCTTGCTTAGCTCAGCGACCCGCGCGATTGCAAGCGCCCTTTCCCCCGGCGGGACGCCGCAGCGGCCCATGCCGATGTCAACCTCAACCAGGATGCCGACGCTCGCGCCCGTCCCGGCCATCGCAGCGGAGAGTTCCCGAACCTGCGTCTCGTCGTCAACAGCAACCGACAGCCGGCATTTTCCCGCAAGCTCCGCGACGCGCGCGGTCTTGCCCTCTCCGACGACCTGGTTGGCGATCAGTATGTCCCTGACCCCGCCTGCCGCCAGTACCTCGGCTTCGGAGAGTTTTGCGCACGTGATCCCGACCGCGTTGCCGGCCGCAAGCTGGCGCTTCGCTATCGTTACGCACTTGTGCGATTTGAAATGCGGGCGCAGGTTCGCGGGGCGATGCGTGAAGAAGTCGGCTATCCGGCGCAGGTTGGCCTCCATGATTTCTGTCTCAACAATCAGCGCCGGCGTCGGTATCAGGGAAACAGGTTTCCCGATCAGATCAATCACGCGTCCGGCCATGGGATTTTCTCCTCGCTCATGCTGATGAGGACAGTCTTGCTGTTCGTGTATTCGTGCGCGGCCTCGTCGAAGCCAAGCTCCGCGCCCACGCCGCTTTTCTTGTATCCGAAGACCGGCAGGTTGGCGCGGAGATTGCCGCCGCCGTTGACGTCAATGCGCCCGGCCTTCAACCCGCGCGCCATTCTCATCGCCCGTATCACGTCCCGCGTCCACACGCTCGCCTTCAGGCCGTAATCGGAGTCGTTGGCCAGCCGCAGCGCGTCGTCCTCGTCCTCAAACGGAATGACGGCAAGGACGGGGCCGAAGATTTCCTCCTGCGCGATGGTCATGCAGGATACCACCTTGTCGAAAATCGTCGGCATGAAGTAGCAGCCCTTTGCAAGCTCCGCCGACTCCGGTCGGCAGCCCCCGATGCGCAACCGCGCGCCCTCGTCCATTCCACGCCGCACGTAGTTCTCAATAGTTTCGAGGTGGCTCCGGACGCCGATGCAGCCGATCTGCGTCCTTTCGTCCATCGGATTGCCGACGCGCAGTTTCGACGCCTTTGCGACAAGCGCTCCGACGAATTCCTCGCACCTGTCCTTCTGAACAAGCAGGCGCGAAGCGGAGACGCAGACCTGCCCGGCATTGAAGAAGATACCCGTCAGGACGCCGTTGACGGCATGATCGAACGGCGCGTCGTCGAAGACGATGTTCGGCGTCTTGCCGCCAAGCTCCAGCATCACGCCCGCCATGTGCTCCGCGGCGGCGCGCATGATGCTCTGCCCCGTCTCCATCCGCCCGGTGAAGGAAATCTTGTCAACCCCCTTGTGGGCGGCCAGCGCCTGGCCGGCATCCGCGCCGAGGCCAGTCACAATGTTGAGAACCCCCGGCGGAAGCCCGGCTTCATGCGCGATCTCGCCGAGCATGAGCGCGGAAAGCGGCGTAAGCTCCGATGGCTTCAGCACGACGCAGTTGCCGCACGCCAGCGCGGGAGCGACCTTGATCGCAGCGTTCGTGAAGGGGAAATTCCACGGCACAATCGCCCCGATCACGCCCATCGGCTCGCGTATCTGAATCGAGACGTTGTCCGGCTGTGCCCCGAAGCACTTGCCGCATATCTTGTCCGAAAGCCCGGCGTAGGATTCAAATAGGACCTTTGCGACCGGGATGTCCACGGCGCGGGTGTCGTTGATCGGCTTGCCGGCGTCCAACGTGTCAGTCCTGGCAAGCTCCTCGAGTCGGCGTTCGATGGCATCGGCCATTCTGCGCAGGATCGCGCCGCGTTCCAGCGCGTCCATGCGCGGCCACGGTCCGGAATCGAAGGCCCGCCGCGCGGCCTGGACGGCGGCGTTCACGTCCGCCGCGTCGCCCAGCGCGACCTCGGCAAGCGTCTCCCCGTTGGCGGGATTGGTCGTCGGCATCGAGTTTCCCGATACCGCGTCCCGCCATTCGCCGTCAATGAACATTCTGGTTGGAAAAGCCATCCGGCGTCCTCCCGCGAAGCCAATCGAAAGATCATGCTCCCCGCACTGCAACGCCGCCCCGACCGAGCGAAGGCGAGTATATTCCGGGGCGGAAGCAATGGGAAGCGGAAACGAGGGGTGTTGACGAGAGGGCCATTGTTGACAGATTCCAATTTCGGACTACACTGGATATGAAGAGAACACGCATGGACCTTGATCTCACAAGCCTGCAAAAAGCTGTAAAGTCCCTCGAAGACACGGTGGCGGTGGCTCGCGACCTGGAGTTCATGTCCGAACTGAATGAATTCCAGCAGAACGCCGTCCGCGCAGGCGTCATTCAGAACTTCGAGTTCACGTTTGAGCTTTGCTGGAAGTTCATGCGTCGCTGGGTTCACCTGAACACCCCGCTGGCGGAAGCCGATCCCCTGACCCAGAAAGCCCTCTTCCGCGCGGCTGCCCGCGAAGGTCTGATCGAGGATCCGGTCCGCTGGTTCGCTTATTCGGACGCCCGAAATGCCACCTCTCATACGTACGACGGGGCGGTTGCGCGGGAAGTTTTCGAAATGGCCGCGCAGTTCCTGGGCGATGCCAAGCGCCTGCTCGATCAGCTGGAGCGGCACAATGATTGACCTGCCCCCGGATCAGCTTCAAGAAGTCAAGGCGATATTGCGAAAGCACGCGCCCGAATGCGAAGTTCGCGCGTTCGGGTCAAGAGTGACTGGCGGCGCCAGGAAGTTTTCCGACCTCGACCTTGCATTGATCGGGCCGGAGCGCCTGACCTGGTCTCAGTTGTTCCGGCTTCGAGAAGCCTTCGAGGAATCCGACCTGCCCATAGTGGTTGACGTTCTGGATTGGAGCGCAATCGGGGAGGACTTCAGGGGGATAATTGCTCAGCAATATGAAGAAGTCCAAACAGGGCAAGGATGCGGCAGGAAACCCGCGGATGTTACGCTCCAACGTTGAGCGCGCGGACGCATCCACAATCTGTTATCCATAGGCCCCTATTTCCCCGCCCTTCCAACGGCGACCTTCCACCGCCCCACTTGACTGGACACCCTATAAATAGGGGCATCTGCGGCTGAGACTCGCCTGCCGCCCCGGCAAGGCATCAACCGTCAACAATTCGCAAACCCGTTTTCCGGAAGCGAGTGAGATGATGGGTGACTCCGCAACCGGGCAACTGGGTCGGACCAAACCCCGCCGCGCAAGCGCGCCGCCGTGGTGTGTTCGTGGCGTCTCTGCGCTTCGCCTCTGACGCATCCTGCCGCGGAACGCCGTTCCCGTCCGCGCCCCCGCGCATCCAGCCCCTCCGCCGTCCGACGTTTCACTTTGCTTTACCGGTCGGACAGGCTATGCTAATGGGCGCTCCCGCGCAGGCGGACGTCAGGCAGCGAGCTGCGCGGCAGACATCTTTGGAGAGACTACGCAGTGTCCAGAACGCTTGATCAATTCAAGGCAAGATTCGGCGCGTCCGGAGACATCCGCCTGAGCAGGGCGCCGGGGCGCGTGAACCTCATAGGCGAACACACGGACTACAACGGCGGCTTCGTCCTGCCGCTGGCTATTGACCGCAGCGTGGACATAATCTTCCGACCGCGCGGCGACGGAAAGGTCAGACTTTGGAGCGTCCTCTACGAGCGTGAGGAGACCTTCGAGCTGGGCAGGATAGAGAAGTCCGACGACCAGCCCTGGACGAATTACGTCAAGGGTGTCGCCGTCGCCCTGCGCGAGGAGGGCGTTCGCCCCGGGGGGATGGACGCGCTGATTTCCGGCGCTGTTCCGCTGGGCGCGGGCCTAAGCTCCTCCGCCGCCTTCGAGGTGGCAGCGGCGCAGGCCTTCATCCAATGCGCCGGAGTTGAGATCGAACCGGAGCGGCTGGCCCGCCTCTGCCAGCGCGCGGAGAACGAATTCGTCGGCGTCAAATGCGGCATCATGGATCAGTTCGTCAGCATCTTCGGACGCCGCGGGGCCGCCGTGCTGATTGACTGCATGGACCTGTCGCACGAGCTTGTCCCGCTGGACGATCGGGCGGTGTCAATCCTCATCTGCAACACGATGGTCAGGCACGAGCTTGGCAGTTCGCAGTACAACATCCGCCGCAGGCAGTGCGAAACCGCCGCGCGCGAAATGGCCCGGCACAAGCCAGGCGCGAAGCTTCTCCGCGATTTCACGTGGGATGAGTTTGAACAGTGGGGCGGCGAGCTTTCGACGACGCTGCGAATGCGCGCCCGCCACGTCATCGGGGAGAATCGCCGCGTCGGGCAGGCCGTCCAGTCGCTGCGGCGGGGCGACTACGAGGCCGTCGGCGCGCGCATGAACGAGTCCCACGCCAGCCTTCAGTCGGATTACGAGGTAAGCTGCATCGAGCTTGACGTGATGAGCGCCGAGGCCCGCAAGCTGCCCGGCGTCTACGGCGCGCGCATGACGGGCGGCGGGTTCGGAGGCTGCGCGGTGGCGTTGGCGCGGGCGGGAACGGAGGCGGACGTCGCCTCCGCCCTGTCGCAGCGTTACGAGGAAGCGACTGGGATTAAACCGGAGATTTACGCGTGCAGGCCGGCGGAGGGCGCGCGGGTGGAGCCGGCGACCTAGAGTTTCGGGGGGCGATGATCGCCCGCCCGACGAGATACGGGGGACGGGGAGCGATGACCGATCAGGAAAAGGAGCAGGAGAAGCTGAAGGAAGAGGCCCAGGCGCGTCTGAAGCAGGCGCTGGGGGACCTGCTTATGCGACGCGATCTCGGCGAGGACCGCGCCCGCGACGCGATGACGAGCATCATGTCCGGGCTGGCCACGCCCGCGCAGATCGCCGGGTTCCTGGTGGCCCTGCGCATGAAGGGCGAAACCATCGCCGAGATAACGGGCTGCGCGCGGGCCATGCGCGCGGCGTCGGAGCGCGTCCGCCTGGATGACCCCTGCGCGATTGACACCTGCGGCACGGGCGGCACGGGCAAGAACACCATCAACGTGTCCACCGCGGCGGGTTTCATCGCCGCCGGCGCGGGAGTGAAGGTGGCCAAGCACGGCAACCGCGCCGCCTCCGGCTCGACCGGCAGCGCGGATGTTCTTGCGGCGCTCGGCGCGCGGATTGACCTTCCCCCCCCCGCCGTGGAGAGGTGCATCCGCGAGACTAATTTCGGCTTCATGTTCGCCCCGGTCTTCCACAAGGCGATGAAGCACGCCATCGGCCCGCGCAGGGAGCTTGGCGCGCGCACGGTCTTTAACATTCTCGGCCCGCTGACCAATCCGGCCGGAGTAAGGCGTCAGGTCATGGGCGTTCCCGATCCCGCACTGCTGGACGTCATCGCCGAGGCGCTGCGCAATCTAGGCTCCGTCAGGCTGATGATCGTCCACAGCATGGACGGGATGGACGAGATTTCAACGTCCGCCCCGACGCAGGTCTGCGAACTGATTGACGGCCAGCTTCTGCGCCGGGAGATTGACCCGGCCGGGTTGGGCCTGGCCCCCGTCCCGCGCGAAGCGATAAGGGCGACCGGCCCGGCGGAAAGCGCGGCGGCCGTGCGCGCGGTTCTTTCAGGGAAGGATCATCCCGGCGCGGGGCTGGTGCTGGTCAACGCCGCCGCGGCAATCGTCGTATCAGGCAGGGCGAAGGACCTGGCGGAAGGGCTTGAGGCGGCGCGGGAGTCTGTCGCTTCCGGCAGGGCGGCGGCCAGCCTGGAACGCTTCACGGCCCTGAGCAACGAGCCGGTCGCTGAGGAGGCATGAGATGAGAGCGGCATCTGTTCTGATCGCGTGTCTGACTGTCGCGGCGATGTCCGTGCAGGGAAGGGCGGCGGAGGATTATCTTCCCCCCGGCTGCAACGATTATCCCGGCTTCAATTTCTACGAATGCGGCGGAGCGCCAAACGCAATCCTCATACACCCCTGGCACGTCTTCTGCACCCCCCCCGTTTGCATGGAGCTTGAGTTCCAGAACATTCATCGCTCGCTCTTTTCATTCGTCTATACCCCGCTGGGCGAGGGCGACGGCCTGAGCGTGAGCGACTACGACGGCGTTTCCCTGGCTGCGCGGGGAACAGGCTACGCCACTGATTTCCTTCGAGTCGGGCTGGCTACCAGCGGATTTTCAAAAACCTATTTCTTCGAGATGAGCCTGGCCGAAAAGAAATGGAAGCGCGTTGACATACCCTTCAAGGCATTCCGCAGCGCCGACCTTCTGGATCAGATTTCGCCGACGGCGAAAATAGCCGCTCTTATATTCAGCATAAAGAGCCGCGAAAGGGAACTCAGGATTTTTGTGGATGACGTGAAGATCGCGAAGTTCGGAGACGTCACTGCGCCCGCGTACGAAACCACCGGCAGGCCCAATCCGGTACTCACCCCGTCGAAATACTTCAGCAAGCCGAAGGACTGGCCGGGATTTCCCGAACTGGCGGAGGCGTTGAAAACCGGCAAACCGGTTCGGATAGCCGTCCTGGGCGATTCAAGCGTGCTGGGCGGGGAGTTGTGGAACTGGGGGGAGGCCCGGTCCAAATACGCATGGCCGTCCGCGCTGGGTCAGAGGCTTGCGGAAACCTTCAACAATGAAAAGATTTCAACGGAGGTCTACAGCAGCGTGAAGGACACGCTGCGCGACGACGCTGAGCACCGAATACGCCTTCAGATGTTTTTCCGCGAGTTGAAATCGGACTCGAACGCCCCGCCCGCGCGGCCCAAACCTGCGCCCGACCTGGCGGTCATCAGTTACGGGCGCAGCGACGCGAAGTCCGGGGAGACCACGCCTGAGGAATTTGCAAAACTTCTGTCGGGCGTCGCGCAACTGCTCAAACAGCGCGGCGTAAAAGCCATGATCATAGCGACCCCGGCGCCCGTCGTCGGGAACCCGGATATGACAAAGGATTACGCTGAGGCGGCGCGGAAGGTTGCTGGACAGGAGGGCGTTCCCTGCGCCGACGTTTTCGCCGCCTTCTACAGGGGGGATGACGAGGTTGTCCGCAAGGCCTACTGCGGGGAATACATGGCGACGGCGGACGAGCCGAACCTGCGGGGCCATCAGGCGATTGCGGACATAATCATGGAAGGTCTGTCCGGCATCGGCAGGGCGACGCCGCAGAAGGGCGAGTGACGCGCTCGATTCCTGATGGAAAGAAATCGCCGCCTCTCGGCGTCAAGGCAGCCACGTCCGTTCGAGAAGAGTCACCCTCAGCCTGTTGAGTCCCCCGATCTTTCTGTCTCCGGCGCAATAAGCCAGCAGGACTGACTCCCCGGGGAACGCGATCGCGGTGTAACAGTGCCAGCCGTCCGGGTCATCCTCCACGACTTTGCTCGGCGCCCACGTTTTCCCGTCGTCTTCTGAGACTGCGACGCAAAGCGGCGTGCGCCGCCCCTGCGGGAACTTGTGCAGCCCGGAGTGGTCGTTCCAGACCGCCAGCAACCGCCCGTCCCACGGCGCGCGCTTGATGGATGCCGGGGAAAGCGGGGACGCGAGATTGCCGGGTTTCGCCTCCGCCCACGTCTCCCCGCCGTCGGACGAATATGACATGAACTGCGATCCCAGGTCCGTTCGCGCCCACATCATCAATCGCCCGTCGGACAGCTCGACGACGCCAGGCTCCTGAAGGCCGGACTTGGATTCCGGCGGGGCGTTCAGTTCCGTCCTGCTCCGCTTCCATGTCGCGCCGCCGTCGTCGGAGTAAAAGCAGAGGGAGATTCCGCGATGGCTCCACGTCGCCCGGGTTCCGTCCGGGCAGGGATGCAGCGCGGCGGGGATGATGATCCGCCCCGACGCGGTCACGATCGCGCGGTCGTTATTGACAACGTAATACGCCGGATCGGAGGCAATTTCGCGCCGCGCCTCCAGTGTTCTGAACTCGTCGGTCGTCTCGCGGAAATACGGCCTGCAATCGCCCCATCCGTTCTTGACGAGGTAGAAAAGGAGTATCCGGTTTGAGGCCAGGCCGATGATGCTGACGGACATGACGTTCTCACGCCCTTCGGTGTCAACCAGTATCCTGTCAGGGGTCCACTCCCACTCCCCCGCGGATGCGGAGCGGGCGGAAATCTGCGCGGCGGAGTTGTCCGCTCCCCCGCCCAGGAACCGCGAGTAGGCCAGCAGGACGTCCCCCCCCTCCATCAGCGCGAAGGCCCCCTCGGAATTGCGCGGATTGCCGTCGCTTGGATCAATGTCCATGAGGCGGCGCGGGCCGTTTCCTCCTGCTTCCAATGCGTTATCGCCCATATCCGATGAACTCCGGCGCCGGAGGCGCTTCGTTACATCCCGCGAGGCGGCGCGCCGGGATCCGCGCCGCCGACAATCCTGATCGGGAACGGATCGGTGACCGATCCGCTGTAAAGCGACAAGTGCGGGAACGGTATTTCGATGCCCTCGGCGTCAAAACGTTCCTTGATCTCATCCGTTATGGTGCTCAGGAGATTCAGGTAATCCTCCTTTGCCACCCATAGCCCGTATTTGAACTCCAGCGCCGAGTCTCCGAAGTTATTCAGGATGATGAGCGGAGCCGGATCGTCAAGGCAGTATTGGTTCTTCAGCGCTATGTCCAGCAGAATCGCCTTCACGCGCTTGACGTCCTCCTTGTAGGCGACGCCGACAATGATGTCCATGCGCCGGATGGGAAAGCGCGTAATGTTCACCACGTCCATCTTGATGAGGCTCTCATTGGGCACGCGGACATACTTGTTGTCGAAAGTCCTCATTTTCACAGAAAGCAGGTCAACCGACAGGACCACGCCGGTTTTGTCGCCGACTTGTATCACGTCCCCGACTGAAAAGGGCTTCTCCGAGATGAGAAAGATTCCGCTGATGATATTGGACACGCTGGTCTGCGATGCGAAACCGAGCGCCAGGCCTACCACGCCCGCCGCGCCCAGCAGGGCGGTAAGCTCGAAACCGAGCTGGTCCAGTATCAGCATGAAAAGCATGATCGCCCCGCCGTACGTCACCGTCTTTCGCAGAAGCATTGCGGACTGTGGCGAGAACCGTTTGCCGCCGTTTTTCGCTATCAGGTAAGACGCCATTCGTATCGCTGGAACGCCGATTGCCAGCATGATGAGCGTCTTGACCACGCCCACCACGACGCGATCCTGCGACAGGGCGCGCCAGTCCATTTCCATCGCAGCCAGCATGTCCTATCTCCCGGAATGTCTCAAAATGCTTGTGAATGTCCCAAGTCCGCTCTGGCCTATGATCTGTTTCTTTCCGGGATTTCGCGGTTCGCATAGTTTACGAACCGTCCCGGCCATTGCCGGCGCCTGGCCCGCGCAGGTGGCGTCGCACGGGCGGTTCCCCTCCCGGAAGGCAAGCTCAACGGTGTCCGTCCATAATCGCCCCTCCCCCTCGTAGACCCCGAGTCCATCGGTGTTCAGGCAGAGCTTTTCGAACTTCAGATCCTTGTCTGTCTCGTTGGTAAATTGGACCGGGCAGATCGCCCTGCCCGCGCTCAGCCTGTCCGGAGAGCGCTGAGGCGCATGACGCAGGGAATAGCAGAGCGTCCCCTGCATCTGGTCCCCGAACCATGTGTTCGCAAGCATGGCGGATGGGCTGTCGAAAACAACTAGTCGAGGTTCCGGTCCGACCTCCACCCGTATCCATGGCGGGATGCCGACAAGGAAAAGCGCGCTGCACTTCCGGGGAATCACGACTTCAACGTCCGGAGACACGATCACCGGCCTGTCCGGCATTGCCGGAACGAGACGAACGTCGCCTGTTTTGATTTCCGCCGCCCAGCGCGCCCATTCGGCGTTTTCAGGCGGGTTATCGCATCTCTGGAAGGAAAACCCCCGCGTAACGCATGGCTCGCGCCGCGAAAAGACATGCCACTCGTTCTCTGCGCGTCGCACCCACAGCGTCATCGGCCCCGCCTGCGCCATTGCGCACTGCCCGATCTCAAGATTTATCTGTTCCCATGTCTCCATCGCTTGAAACCTGTAATCTCCCAGAATGAATTTCCGAAGCGTTGTTCCGCTTGTCGGCGGAACCTGACACGGCCTGAGATTGACAATAATATCATACTGCCTTCCGCATGTCAGCATGAGGCGTCAAATTGTCATTATCGTCCCGCCTCGGGCGAGGATTATCCCGCCCTTGCACAATCGTGAACGCCATGTTTGATTATTAGAGATTTGATTGTAGAATACCCTCCGGTTACATAAGGTTCTTTCCTTTCTTGTCCCCCCGGGCGATTCGGGGTCAGCGGCAACCGGAGGAATGGAGATGAGTATTCGCGTTCTTATCGCAGACGATCACTGCATTATGCGGGGAGGGCTGCGCGGCCTGATCTCCGACGAGGCGGACATGGAGGTGGTCGGCGAGGCGGACAACGGCCAGGCGGCAATAGACCTGGCCAGGGAAACAAAGCCCGACATCGTGATAATGGATGTGACGATGCCCAACCTCAACGGCATCCAGGCCACCCGGCGCATCGCGGCGGAGATTCCAGGCTCCAAGGTCCTGATCCTTTCCGTGCATACGGACAAGGAGATCGTCGCCGAGGCGCTGGCCGCCGGCGCGGCGGGGTATTTGCTCAAGAATTGCGCGGGCGATGAACTCGTCAAGGCCGTGCGTCTCGTCCTGTCCGGGAAGACGTATCTCAGCCCGGACATAGCCGGAGTCGTCGTGGACAACCTGGTGAAGCGGATTTCCGGCAAGGAGACGTCCGCCGTCAGCGTTCTGACGCCGCGCGAGCGGGAAGTCCTCCAGCTGCTGGCGGACGGAAACTCGACCAAGACTGCGGCGAAAATGCTCGGCGTGAGCGCAAAGACCATCGAATCGCACCGCAAACAGATCATGGACAAGCTGGACATGCGTTCAATCGCCGAGTTGACGAAGTTCGCGATACGCGAGGGCCTGACTTCAGTGAACGCCTAATCCGTCTGCCGGTCGGGGACGCGCGGTTGTTTATCCAATATGCGCACTGCATTGTTTACAGGGCGCGATCATGCCGCGCGGCGCTGGTGAAGTCATGGAGAGACAGACGAATAAAACACGCGCGGACGCAAGGCAGAACAAAGTCGCAGCCTTTCCCACAAGGCTTGGCAGGTATATAATCAATTGTGTATCGGACCAGGTTTATTACTACGATGGAGAAGGCCAGCTTGAGTGGGCCAACAACTCCGCCTGCGCAGCGCTGGACAGAAAACTTGACGAACTAGCCGGCGCAAAATGCGATGACATATGGGTCTCAATGGGCAATCCGCGCCCCGACTGCATCGTTAAAGAGGCGATCAAGACCGCCACGGTCCAGGAAACAACGACGGAACATCCCGGCGGGGGGTTTTGGACGGCAAAGGCATATCCATTAACTAACGAGGCCAACACAGTAGTCGGCGTGATCATCGTGGCGCGGGATACGGTTTCGAGCGAATTGTCCCCGGGCGATCCGGCTCGCCCTGGGATTGTGACTTCTGCCGAGGGGCTGATCGTGATTCAGGATTATCGCATCATCTTCGCAAATCCCGCCGTCGCAAGGATCAGCGGCTACGACACCGACGCACTCTTCGCGATGGACAGGGACGCCTTGCGCAACCGCATCCTTCACCCGGATGACAGGGCCAGGGTGTGGGATCATCTGGAAGCCCTTCTTCGGGGGGAGGACGCGTCAGCCGTTGATGAGTTCCGCATAACCGGCAGGAACGGCGACACGCGCTGGGTGGAGACGCGCGCCGTCATGACCGAGTTCAGGGGCAGGTCCGCGCTTCGGATCACGTTCCTTGACGTGACCGATCGCTGGGCGGCCAACGACGCCTTGCGGCGCAGCGAGGAGCATTTCCGCAGTGTGGCGCAGACGGCGACCGACGCGATCTTCACGACCGACAGGGAAATGAAGATCGTTTTCGCCAATGACGCCGTGAAGCGCGAGTTCGGCTATTCCCCGGAGGATGCCATCGGAGAGCCGCTGGACCGGTTCCTGTTGATTGCCGGGGACAAGCCCGGGGGACCGTCGGCGGAAATGCGCGACGACGAATTGCAGACGGGGGAATCCGCCGTCATTCAGAGGACGCTTGGTGTGACGGGCCTGCGGAAGAACGGTGAACGCTTCCCAGCCGAAATATCGCTTTCGACGTGGAAAACGATGCGGCGCGAGGTCTTTTTCACCATCATCGCGCGGGACATCAGCGAGAGGCAGAAGGCGCAGGAAAAGCTGCTGCGCTACCAGGAGCGCCTGCGCGCGATGGCCTCGGACCTTGCGCTGGCCGTGGAGCAGGAAAGGCGCCGAATCGCCACCGGCCTGCACGACAGCATCTGCCAGACGCTCGCCTTCACGAAGCTCAGGCTGCAAAGGATACAGAGGAAGGAGCAATTAGACGAAAAAGCCCTGACGGCTCTGACCGAGGTCTGCGAATTTGTTGACCAGGCCATACAGGAGGCCCGCACGCTGACGTCCGACCTGAGCAGGCTCAGCCCGCCCGTGCTTTACGAGGTTGGGCTTGAGGCGGCCCTCAAGCGGCTTGTGGAGGAGATGAGCGAGCAGCACGGCATCACGATCGAATTCGAGGACGACGGCGAGGAGAAGCCGATCGGCAACGACATAAGGGTCGTACTCTTCCAATCCGCGCGGGAGGCCCTTATTAATGCCGCAAAACACTCCCGGGCGGGCAAAGTAGTCGTGCGCATCCGCAAGGACCGCCGCATGGCGCGCCTGGAGATTGAGGATGACGGCGTGGGATTCGATCCCTCAGACAGGAGTTCAAATGTTGTCGGTTCGGGGGGGTTCGGTCTCGTCAGTCTGCGCGAAAGGTTGGCCCATATGGGGGGAAGCATGAGCGTCGAGTCGGCGCCGGGAAAGGGGACGAAGGTGGCCATTTCAGCCCCGATGAAGCCCTTGTCCGAGCCGCCTTCGGTGATCTGGTTCAAGGAAGGCGAAGATACGGGAGCGCAGGATTAACATCATCCTGGCCGGCGGTCATTGGGATTATGCGTCGAGCATTGACGAGACCTGACGCCCGGGGCGCCAGCTATTAACCGCGGCGCAACCGGCAGATAAGGAATCGTCTTACGGGGATGGGGGAATCCCCGTAGGGATATTCGAAAGTTCTTTTCCGATAACCCCGATTGAATCAGACTGAACCAGCGCTGAAAATGATAATGAGAAAAGACCTCGGCGTTTAACACAATCATGGAGAACAAAGCGGAAAAAGCTAAAAATCTGCTGTGCGACATCCATCATTAGGCAGCCATTAAGATAGCATTGTCAGACCCTGATGGCATTGTGTCCGCCCCTTCTGCGGATGGAGGCGATTTCTTGTGACGACGGAATTCATATCCTGCGCTGAGCGCATGGGACAGGATTATGGACAGCGAGCAGCTTGAGAAGTGCGTGAAGGACTTGTACAGCGTAAAACCTCTGATCGGAATCGTCATCCGGCGGGGGGCGTGCAAGAAGCTGGCCGAGGACGGTTCGGCAGAGACTGTGCCGTACCTGATTGAGGCGGTCCGCTCCGACGACAAGGAAATGAAGGCGACGGCCTGGGAGGGGCTTTGCGGGCTCAGGGCTCCCGACGCAGTTGACGCGCTTTGCCGTATCTGGTTCGGCAATCGGGACGAGACACTGGGCAACGCGATAGTCCAGGGGCACTTCGTCGCAAGGACGCCGATCGAGGTCCACATCGCCACAGTCTTCAAGAACGGCGGCAAGGCGCTTCTGGACGAGTATCCCTCCGAGTGCGTCGAGCTTGCCGCGAATTTTCTGCTTGATGACGATCTGGAGCTGAGCGCACGGGCGGCGGATTCGCTTGCCTCTGTCAAGGACCAGTCCCGCGTGGACAAGGTCTGCGAGATGGCTATCGCAAATCCGCAGGGGATCGTGGCCGATATCGCCAGGAAGAAGGAATTTCAACCCTCGTCGCACTCCCGGACATGCCTGCTGATGCTGCTGACCGGGCGGGTCCATCACTGCATAGAGCTTGATCCGGAGTTCCGCAGCCTTCGCGCGGAGTATCACGCGGCAAACGAGGGATTGCGGAAGCAGATAAGAGAAACAATTGCCGCGAGCGGGAACGAGCATCTGGCGACGCTGATACGCGACGTGAAGAGGCAGAAGCTCGCGGCGAAGCTCACAGAGCTTGAGACCGACATAATCATCGCAAGCCTGAAGGCCCGGGGCCAGACGGCCCCGTTGTTGCCCATGCTGTTCCACATCCCGCTGTCGCGCGTCGCAAGCGCGGTTGACGCGATCGCGGGATCGGGCTGGAAGCCCGCGACGGACGCCGAAGGCAGGCTTCTCGCGGAGCTTCAGAACCTGCGCCCGATGATCGCCGAGGTCCCGGAAGCCCCCCCCGGGGCCGGCGCGGGTTTCGGCTGTGTGATTGACGGCTGGATTGAGCGGGGCCGGAGCAAGGAATTCACGTCGAAAGATGACAACACGCTGAGAGAAACCCTGTCCCTATCACCCCCGCCGGAGGCGGTGGCCGCAATGAGCGCCCTGCTGGCGACCGACAAAATCTCCCCGGATGAAGTCGAAACGGTCCGGAACCATCCACACTGGCTGGTCCGGCTGGCGCTGGCAAGAATTACTGGCTACGCCCCCCAATTTGCTTCCTCCGGCCTTCTCGCCAAAGGCGGGGGTGGAAGGGCTTGGACTGAAAGACTCGGGGCGCCTCTTCTACATGCGGCCCTGTACAAGTCCAGGGCCGTCAATCTCAGCCAGGGACAGTTGAAAATACTCCAGCAAGTGCTGGCCCGGCCCAACCCGGACGCCGAGATGGAACGCCACTGGGGACAAACGCTTGAAGTTCTCGCCAGGCATCGCTACTCTGGAACCGTTCAGGTCAATGAGAGCATGAGCGTATCGTTCCTTGAAAAAGCGATTGAGGTTGAGGAATGGTGAAGGCCGGCGTGGAAATTGATTTCCTCGTCGAAAACGAGAAGGACGGCTCTCTTCTTGTTTTGATACCGGAAGGCGAGTTCCTTGCCGGCGAGACGAAGTTCAGAGTGGCGCTCCCCGCCTATTTTGTGTCGCTGCATCCCGTCACAAACGCGCAATATGTGCGTTTTCTCAACACAAGGAGACCTAATCCTCAGGACCTGCCCGGCTGGCTGCTCATCAGCGCGGAGACGAACATCCTGCGTTCTGGAAACAACTTCGTTGTCCGCAAGGGCGCGGAAAACCACCCGATCGTGAATGTTACGTGGTTCGGAGCGACGGCGTATTGCCAGTGGGCCGGGCTGCGTCTGCCGACGGAACTGGAATGGGAGAAAGCGTCCCGTGGCATAGACGGCCGCGCCTACCCTTGGGGGGACGACTGGAATCAGGGTTTTTTCTGCCGTTGGGACAACAACAAGGGCGACGGCTCGACTGCGGAGGTTTGGGAATATCCGGAGGGTTGCAGCCCCTGGGGCGTATACCAGATGGCCGGGAGTGTATGGGAGTGGTGCCAGGACTGGTTTGACGGCATTGCCTACAAGCATTACGAGAAGGGGAGGCTGGACCCGCCAGCGAAGGGGGCCGCCAGAGTCGTGCGCGGAGGATCATGGTATAACTATCTGACGACGGCGTTCATGTGCGCCTGCCGCAACCGCATGGATCCGAAGAGCATGAGCGCCGACGCCGGATTCCGCTGCGCCATGTCCATTCCGGACGAGTGGCCCCCGAAGGGGATAAAAACCGCCCCGAAGAAGGTTGCCGCTGCCCCAATTCCCGCCGCTACGGCGAAAATGGAGACTGCAAAGCCCCCGTCTGCTCAGCCGGAGGCAACCGACGATCCTTCAGAGGTTCTTGCCGATTCCATGTCCACACCCGCTCCTGAGGAGTCTGCGGAATTCCGCGAGACAGAGACGGACTTCATGATGCAGTCGTGGCAGGAGTTCTTCGGAGACGTGGCTGAGGTCGGGCAGTTGTCCGGCAAGCAGCCCGGCCCCGCGCCGGCCAAGGCGGCGGTATACCGCCCGCCGCGCGTGGTGCTGAGCAGCGTCAGGGCAGTGGAGCTTTCGCAGTCGTTCCCGCCCGGGGCGCTGCGGCTCAAGCTCTCCGCCTCCCCTGGCGTGCAGTTTGCGCTGCCGAAGGACAAGCCGCTAGTCATCGGGCGGGACCCGGCGGGGTGCGACGTGGCGGTGATTGACACGCGCGTGAGCCGCAAGCACTGCATGCTTATCCAGAAGGGCAACGCGGTCATAATCAAAGACCCCGGCAGCACAAACGGGATCATCCTGAACGGGAACCGGATCAAGGATCAGGCTGAGGCGGTGAAGGGCGACACCATCATCATCGGTTCGGCGGCGTTTATCGTAAGCTGATGTTGATTTTCGTCAAATAATCTGTTATTATCATTGTGTTCCGGTTGAGAGGGGACGGACGCCAGGACGCCGTTTTCCCGGAACATTGCGATACGAGAAACGCGCGGAGGGGCGCGGTTCGAGGGCGCTTAAAGGTCCTCGGCCCCCGCGAGAAAGAACAGAAATAATCCGTATGGCGATTCCGGAGAGGGAAGGTCCCTGCTGCGGGATCAGGCTATCGGCGCAGGCCCGCCGAGCGCGGGCGGAGGGAGCAGAGATGAAGAAAATGTTTCAAATTCCAGAGAGGTTGGAACAACGCCTGATGCTGGGCGGGCAGGCTCCCGCGGACCAGAACATGGCGGAGTCGGTTTACGCCCAGGCGGATATCCTGCCGCTTGGAAGCGAGTTCCTGGCGGTGGTTGAGTCGCCGCTGGAGCCTCCTGTCGCTGCGGCAGCCGGCCCGGACCTGCTTGGCGTCGTCAATACCGGCCACGGCCGCGTCTTCGTCTACGACTGTGACGGCATAGGCACAGGCATTACCATAAACGGGGATTACGATGAAACCGACGGCTCAAAATACAACGCCTATGACCCCGCAAACGATCTCGCCATATTCGGAACCTCTTCCGGAGTCATTGTCATAGCCAGGGCCGTCTTTCTGAACATGGGGAAGTGGGAATTGGCTGACTCCACCGGAATCGGCATTGCGGTCGAAGGCCAGTTGCTGACCTTCGCCGATCAGCGCGTCGGCGGCGGCAATGTCGGTTTCATCGCGGCTTCCCAGGGAATGGGCACGGTGTCGCTAAGGTCCGGCATGACCGGGATGCCCGGATCAGATCTTGCGGTTGACGGCTTCATGACGATTCCGTCCGGCGCCTCCATCCACGCGGCCAACGGAGCCATCAACAACATAATCCTGAACAGCGACAAGAGCCTTAAAGGAGGAATCAACGGGCGCGAGATCGGCCTTCTCCTCTCCCTCGGCGATGTTGACGCGGAAATCGAACTCACACGCAGCATCAGGACTTTGTTCGTGAAAAAGGACCTCGAAGGAGCCATTAATGCGGGCGGGGGAATCGAGTCTCTTTACTGTGGCGGCGCGGCCAGAAGCGACATAATGCTTGGCGGGACGATGGGATCATTTTTCGCCGCAGGGCCAGTTTCCGGAGACATTAATGCCGATTCGATAAGGTCGTTCTACAGCGTTGGTGACGTCAGCTCTCATATTCGGGGAACAAGCGGCATTGCGACGTTCGTGACACTCGGATCGCTTACTCCAGCCAGCGCCCTCTCATCCGACGGATGGATAACCAATGCCATTATTAGAGGCGGAGCCTTGGGCCAGATTAACGCGGGGCAGATGAGCACATTCCTTGTCCAGCTCGGGGATTTTGACGGAACCATGATTTTGGACGGCAACGCAGAGCGGATTTTCGTCCTGCAGGGAGACCTTGCCGGCAGAATAACCAGCGGCGGCGTGCTGACGCACGTGAGCGTCGCCCAGGGTGTTTTCAGAGGCAACGTGGACGCCCGTCGCATCGAATTCTTCCGGGCGATGAACACGGACTCGGACGTGGACGGACGCGCGTCCATAATCGCGGATGACGGAATCCGCAACCTCATCGTCTACGGCAATATGCGCGGAACCGACGTCGGCGTCGGCGTAAGATCCCTTCCGGCCGGCAAGACTGTGGAATTGTGGCAGCTCTACGTCGGACGGGATATTGACCATAGCAACGTTCTGGTCGGGGTCTGGAATGAGCACGGCCCGACGGCAAGCGCCTCCAATCCGTTCAGCGACGGCGGCGAGAATGGCGCTCCCTATGTCCCGGACAGTATAAAAGGAGTTGGAAAACTTTCATATGTTCGCGTCGGGGGACGCGTTGGAACGGCCGGCGCGGACGCAGACCAGTGGGCTATCGCGTCACAGCAGAAAGTGTCATGGGTGACGCGCGCGCCGGAAGCGGATTACGCGGTCAAGGGCGACGTGGCCTGAGGCCGTCCGGCATTCGGGAATCGGGTTTGAATCGGAAGGGATGGGGAGGAGTTCTCCTCATCCCTTTCGTTTTTTTGGCCGGCGACCCGGGCCGCGATTTTGTCCGATCCTTTGGCTCAGGTCGGGACGGTATAATATAATGTTCGAACCACCGGGATTTCGGGCGTGATTCAATGAGAGAAAACGAACTGGACGCCCTCGAAGATTTTCTGCGCGCATGTCGCCTGCGGGCCGCGATGTCCGTCTTCCTACAGGCGGTCATAGCGGCGGCGGGCGCGTTCGCGGCGATCTTCTGCCTGGGCGTTCTTGGCGTCGCAATGCGCCCAGGACTCGAACGCTGGGCCGGACCGTGCCTCATGGCCGCATCATCTGCGGCCGTCGCCGTTCCGGCGTGGCTGGCGCTGTCACTGCTCATGCCGCTGCGCAGGCTAAGCGACGTCGCCTTCCGGCTTGAGGCGCGCAATCCCGGGCTGTGCGGCGCGCTTTCCAACGCTGAGAGTTTCGGGCGCGCGCTACGGGCAGGCGGCAAGCAACGATGCTCCACGGAGCTTATGTGGGCGGCCATCAGAACCGCCGCGGAATCCGTCGGCGGGGTGGACGCCTCCCTCATACAGGCATCCTTCTGGAAGCCCGGCCTTCTGCTCCTGACCTTCTCAGCGTTCTGCCTTGCCGCGCTGGAGATTGCTTCGCCGGGCGCGTCCCGCCGCCTCATCGCGGCGCCGTCCCAGGCGACCGCGCCTTCCGCGCAAACCGGAAATTCCGCCCTGCCCGTTTCTGACGTCAGCGTAGCCTACCGTTATCCGAGTTATACCGGGATGCCGGAGAAACGCATCTCCGGATGCGACGGGAACCTTTCCGCGCTGAAAGGTTCCGAAGCCTCGCTTACGGCGCGGCTTGGGACTCCGGCGCAGAGCGCCGAGGTTGCCCTGCTGGATGGGACGCGCCTTCCCGCGCGTAAACTGGAGGACGGGCGATTCGAAGTCCGGCTGCCAATACTTAACGACTCCTCATACAAGTGGCGAGCGCCCGCCACTGATGGCGGGACGGAGAGCGCCGAGTTCCGGATTGAGGCGCCCCGCGACGAGATGCCCTCGATCTCCGCGCAATTGCCCGCAGACAGGCTCCTGCCGGACGGCACGCTCTCAGTCTCCGGGCGCGACGACGTTTCAATCCTATATGACGCTACCGACGACTTCGGAATTGCAGCGGTTGACCTCGTCGTGGACGCCTCCCCGCCGGACGCGGCGGAAGCTCCAGAAGCAACCGGCGCAGAAGGAGGGCGATATCCCGTCCAATGGGAGAACAAACCTGAACCTGTGAGCGCCCCGGCGGTCATCTCCCGCCCGGGCGTGAAGCGCATCCCGATAGCCCGCCACGACAAGCCGGTCCGGAACGCGTCCGATCTCTTCAGGTGGTCCTTGGCGGACGCGGAAATCCCGACCGGACGGCCGATACCGTGCTGGCTTGAGTGCTTGGACAATGACACCGTGACCGGGCCTAAGAGGACCGCCGGCAGGCGGTTCTACCTGCTCATTGACAGCCGGGAATCAGAACTGAGCAAACTCATTGCGGCGCAGGAGGCGTTTCTTCGCGAGGCCCTTGCCGCGCTGGCCGCGCTGCTGACCAAGACGCCGGACTGGGCGGAGGCGTCCGATCCGGCAATCCTGCTGCGCGATCAAACCTCGCTTTTCCGGGCCATCGGCAAGCTCCTTCTCTCGCTGGAGGGGTTGACTTCGGAAATGGCGGCATCGGACCTGGCCGACGCGGCGCTGCTTGCGGCGATGGAGAAGTTCCAGCAGAGACTCACCCTGGCGCACCTGGAATGGGGGGCGTTGATCGAGCCACTTCGCGCGGCCCCGCGCGCGTCCGGGGAGGCGGACAAGCTCCGCCCGGAGCTGGCCGCCGGCCAGTCCCGCGTCGTCGCGGCGGTTGAGGACGGAATTCTGGAACTGAGCGCCGGTGTCAAGCGGGAGCGGGGACAACTGATCCAGCTACTTCGAGAAAAAGTCAATGAGACTCTGGCCGAGCTTAATCGTCTGAAGGACCTTTTGAAGGAGAAGCCGGAGGACGCGAGCCTGCGCGAGCACGTCATGGCCCAGGCGCGGCTGCTGCGAAGCCAGCTTGAGGAGTTGCGCGAACAACTTGCCGAGCTTTCCAAAGAGTTGCCGGCGGAATTCGCCAACGCCGACGCGCTGCGGCGCGAGGGCGAGACTTCCCTGGACGAAAACTACGCCCGCATGGAGGCGGCCTTCGAGTCTGGAGACATCGAGGAAGCGATGAGGCTGGCCCAGGAACTCGCCTCGAACCTTGAACGCGCGGCGCAGGGGGCGCAACTCGGCCTCGCAGGATACCAGCAGATGCGTTACGGCGCGGACGCGGCCGAGGTCGGCAAGCTGGCCGAAAAGCTCAAGGACATTGAGAAGCGGGAGACGGAGCTTGCCCGGAAGACGAGGGAAGCAGGGGCCGAGGCCCGGCAGGCGGCGCAGACGCGGCTGCAAGGGATGCAACTCGAAGACTTCTTCCGCAGGCAGGAGAAACGGGTTGCGGAGATCAAGTCCCTGCTCAACAGGCTTCAGGTTGAGAGCGGAGAGCAGATCGCGCAGCAGCGAATAAGCAAAAGGGCGGCGCGCGAAGCTCTGACCGCGCGATTGCGCGACGCAGCGGCGCAGGCGGATCCCATGACGCCCGAAGAACGCGCCGGCGTCATTCAACAGTTGCAACGACTCGACAGGGACATGGCGCAGATGCAGACCTCCGCCTCGCTGGGGGATTGGATCAACGCGCAGTTCCAGTCCGCCGTCAAGGTCGTCTCCTCCCTGGAGCATTTTCTGAGCAGGCGCAACGCCGTCGAATCGCTCAACCAGGCAAAACGACTGCTGGTTCACGCTGAAAACATAGCGGCGGGCCTGGGAGCGGACCTTGGGTCCGACGACGCCGATCCTGCGGCATCCGGGGACGCGGCGGGACGCGGGGCCAGGATTCAGCTTTCGCCGAAAACGCCTGCCACCGATAGCGCTGCGGCCGCGGAGAAGGATGACCCGGTGAGGACCGGAGCCGCCCGAATCCTCGCCCTCGACAGGGCCATCATCAGCGATATTGAGAACCTACTGCGCGACGCGGAGCGCGGGGACCCGAAATCAATGTCGTCGGAATTGAAGGAGACGCTCGCCGGGCAGAGGAAGGAGCAGGACGAGATCCGCAAGGACCTTGCCGAAGCGGCGGCGGAGATTGACAAGCTTTCAAAGAGGTCTCCGGTCCCTTCCGAAGAGGCGTCCGAATGCCTCCAGTCAGCGGGCGGGTTCATGGAAGACGCGGGAAAGAGCCTCGGTCAGTTGAATCCGTCCACGGCCCTTGACGCGGAGCAGAACGCCATCTCGGAACTGGGCAAGGCCTGCAAAGGTCTTGAGGAGGCGATGCAAACTCTTCAGAAGGCTGCGAAGGGGCAAAGCGTCCCGCTGCGCCACCAGGCTTTCGGCATGTTTCCGCCGTACGGTCCGAAGGGCATAAATGCGGGATTCGTGAAGATTCCGGGGCCGGAATCCCACGAGGTTCCGCGCGAATACCGCGAGGCAATCCTTGAGGCCATGCGCCGGGGTCTGCCGCGGGAGTATGAGGAACTGAATCGTGACTATTACTCCGAAATGGTCAAGTAGCCTGATCCTGCGGGCGTTTGTCGCAGTTGCGCTGCTCGCGCCGGTCCGGATTGTAAGCGCGGAAGGCGATCCGGGCGACATCGCGCGCGCGGGTTTCGAGGCCGTCTATCGCTGGGACGTCGCGGCGGCGGAGGAGGCGTGCGCAAGGCTCCAACGCGAGTATCCCGACTTCATGGACCCGCTGCCGCTGAAGGCGCTGATCGCCTACTATCGCGGCGACTACGCCGAGGCCGCGCGGCTGTGCGCCGAATGCGAGGATCTCTGCAAGGGCCTGCTCAAGCAGGAAATCGCCGGCATCCGCGCCGCCTCCGAGAAGGCCCCGAAGTTTGAGGAAATCCGGGGCGGGCATTTCATCCTGCGCTACTGCAAAGGGCCGGACGAGGTTATGGCCCTTTACGCCATGCCGGTTCTGGAGGCTGCCCGCGCCGGGCTTGGGGCCGTGTTGAACTACCTGCCCGGGGAACTGGTTATCGTTGAAATTTACCCGGACCTCGACTCCTTCATTCTCGCTTCCGGCCTGACCCGCAACGACATCAGCACGTCCGGAACCGTCGCCATCTGCCGCTGGGGGAAGATCATGATCTGCTCCCCCCGGCTGTATCTGAGGGGCTACGCGTGGCGCGACACTCTGGCGCACGAATACGTCCATTACTGCATCGTCCGCATTTCCGGCAACATGGCTCCCGTCTGGCTTCACGAGGGATTGGCCAAGCATCTTGAGTCGCGCTGGCGTTCGGAGGCGTCCCACGAACTTTCCCCTGCCATGCAAACGCTGCTTTCCGACGCCCTGCGCGAGGGCAAACTGGTCTTGCTTGAGGAAATGCATCCCAGCCTTGCAAAGCTTGGGGACCGCTCGAAGACGACGCTCGCCTTCGCGGAGGTTCACGCGATGGTGCGCATGATGGAGAAGGCCGCCGGGGTCGGGGCTTTCCGCAGCGTTCTGGATGAAGTCAAGGGCGGCGCGGACGCGCGGGCGGCCTTCGAGAAGGCGGCCGGGATCGAGGGCGGCACACTCTGGGATTGCTGGGTCGAGTGGATGCGCAGTGAGCCGGCGGAAACGGTCGCCGGGCTGCGTCCCACGCGCCCGCAGGTGGCCGAGGGGACGGACGCCGAGCCGGTTGAGGAATCCCTGGAGAGTCTTGACGCGGAGACCGCGCGGAATTTCACCATCCTGGGCGACATGCTGCGCTGCGTCAGCCCGGAGGCCGCCGTGATCGAATATCGCAAGGCCCGCGGCGCGTGCGCCGCGCCGAACCTCGGCCTGCTGATCCGCCTGTCTCGCACGCTGCTGGAATCCGGGGAGAGCGAAGAGGCGCTGCGCGAGGCGTCCGGCGCGCTGCGGATGTTCCCGCAGGACGTTTCCATCCAGGCCGTGGCCGGGCGCGCCCACCTGGCCGCCGGGCGATTTACGGAGGCCCGCGACGCGCTGCTTGAGGCCGTCGGCGTGAATCCCTTTGACCCGACAATCCATCGTGATATCCTTCAGGCCTGCGCTCAACTGGAGGACGAGGACGGGGCCGCGCGTGAAAAGCGCGCCCTGGAGATAATCCTCGGCCCGCGCCCCTGACAACCCAGCCCGGTCTGGAGACCGCAACCCATAATGAAACAGACTGTCCCCGGAACCGATCTCGCCAACGCGGATCTCATAGCCTCGGCGGGGAAGAAAATCCGAGCCGAGCTTGCAAAGGCCATCGTCGGGCAGGACAAGGTCATTGACCACCTGCTCATCGCCCTGTTCTCGCGCGGGCATTGCCTTTTCGTCGGCGTGCCGGGGCTGGCCAAGACGCTGCTGGTGAGCAGTCTGGCCCGCATACTCGACCTTAAGTTCAACCGCATCCAGTTCACCCCGGACCTCATGCCCGCGGACATCACCGGGACGGACATACTTGAGCCGGACCCGGAAACGCAGTCCCGGCGGTTCCAGTTCGTGCGCGGCCCGGTCTTCGCCAACCTGTTGCTGGCGGACGAGATCAATCGCACGCCGCCCAAGACGCAGGCCGCCCTGCTTCAAGCCATGCAGGAATATCGCGTCACCGCCGGAGGGCGGACCTACCCCCTTGAACTCCCATTCCTCGTCTTTGCCACGCAGAACCCCATCGAGCAGGAGGGAACCTACCCGCTGCCTGAGGCGGAGCTTGACCGATTCATGCTTCAGGTTGACGTGGATTACCCGGCGGAGGAAGAGGAGCTGCAGATCGTGCGCAACACCACCAGCCCCGGGGGGGAGGGGCTGGGCCTCGTATTGAATCCGGAGGAAATCCTGAAGCTTCAGGACTTCGTGATGCGCGTCCCTGTGGCCGATCACGTCGCGTTGTACGCTGTGCGCCTTGCGCGGGCGAGCCGCCCGGAGGACCCGGCCGCGGGGGATTACGTGAAGGAATACGTCGCATGGGGCGCCGGCCCGCGCGCGTCGCAGTTCCTCGTCCTCGGCGCGAAGGCCCGCGCAGTTCTTGAGGGCCGCTTCGCCGCGTCAGTCGAAGACGTCCGCGCGTTGGCGCTTCCCGTCCTGAAGCACCGGATAATCCCCAACTTCAGGGCCGAGGCCGGCGGCGTCAACAGCGTGAACGTCATCGAGCGATTGCTCCAGAACGTCGAGCCGCCACGCTCATGAGCGATGAGAAGCTGCGACACGCCGCCGATCCCGCCGCCCGCCTTGCGCACTTCTCCCTGAAGGCCAGGCAGGTCGTCGAGGGCGTCCTCTCCGGCATTCATAAAAGCCCCCACGTCGGCAGCAGCATCGAGTTCCTGGAGCACAAGCAATACACCCCCGGGGACGAAATACGCCAGATTGACTGGAAGCTTCTTGCCCGCACGGACAGGCATTACATCAAGCAGTTCGAGAATGAGACCAACGTCCGGGCCTACCTCGTGCTGGATTCATCGGCCTCGATGGAATACGCTTCTCCGGGGCGGGAGAGCAAGTTCGATTACGCCTGCGGCCTCGCCGCCTCCCTGGCATGGCTCATGCTGCGCCAGTCGGACGCCGTCGCGCTGATGACGCTTTCCAACTCCGGCCCGGCCTATATCCCTCCCCGCAGCCGCCCCGGCCATCTCCAGGCGCTTCTTTCCGCGCTCTCCGCGCAGTCCCCTGGACGGGGCCGGAGCCTGGCGCGCCTGATGGAGGAGGCGGCGGGGCGCGTCCGCCGACGCTCGATCGTCATCGTCATCACCGACGCGCTGGAGCCGCTGGAAACCGTGATCTCCGGCCTGAAGCTGCTGCGTTACCGCCGCAACGAGGTCATCCTGTTCCAGACGCTTGATCCGTGGGAGCTGGAATTTCCCTTCAGCAGGCTCACTCTGTTCGAGTCACTGGAGGACGACCGGCGGCTGATGGCGGACGCCGCTGCGGCGCGGCGGGCGTATCTCGAAGCGCTGGGGGATTTCATGGAATCGCTGCGGCGAGAATGCGAGGCACACGGGATGGATTATCGCGTGATGAACACCGGCGTCCCGCTGCAGAGCGCGTTGTCGGAATTCCTTGCCGCCCGCGCCGCTGCAGGCCGCGCCGGCTCCACGGCGAGACGTCCGGGGTGAGCGCCTGACGGTCTGCTTCAGAACGCCATATTTGAAATCTCAAATTTCGCGCCGTGAACCCGGCGATCAGCGACGAGTCTTTCCGCATGAGGCCTGAGGTTCACATGGGATAAACCAGGTCGCTCTGTCCAAGGTGTTTGTTGTCTTTGATAAACTCGCTTTTTATCCGTGTCCATCAGTGTTTATCTGTGTCTGAAGCCTATTCATGAAATTCCGTATTGTGGCGTCGGCGATTACGTCCTTTCTACGCCCGGATTTTTGGTATAATACCTTTTGGCGTTGTGTTCACGCCCTCGGGGGCGTTCAACGGACATAAAAGGATGCCTGACGGCGCGCCAACAACCTTCATCGGGAAGCTGGAAGCACTTGGCAAGGACCTCGAACGCAAGCGCGAAGTCCACAAGCGGCGACAGTCAGCCGTTGAGGAAATGTGGCTCCAACAAAGCGAAGTCAAGTCCATTGAATCGAACATTCTTGACGCCCGCGATTACCTGAACAGTCTTGACGGATTCAGTCTGCGCTCCCTTTCTCTGAGTCTGACCGGCGGCAGGGAGGACGAGCGGCAGAGGGCGCTGGCGCTTATTGCAGGACTGGAAGAAAAGAAGGCGCAGGCCGCCGTGGAGGTTGACAAGCGGCGGCAGGCCATCGAGACGCTTGACACCTACATCGAAAACCTTAAATCCCTTGAAAAGGAATTCTCCAGGATACAGGCGCTCTGCGGGCGGCTTGACGCGGCCGACCCGGGCGGGGGCTGGCGTCAAACCCCGCAGGCCGCGACGCTTTACGACCTTGAGATCGAGCGCGGGGAACTGATCGAGGAGATCGGGCGCGCCCACGAAAGCATCGAATACATGATGCAGGCGGGGGCTGAGCTTGACTGGGCGCTGCGCTGTTTCGGCTCCGCGCGGGAGATGAACTTCTGGGGATCGCGCAGCAGGCGCTGGGGCGGGGGAATAGCCGAGCAGGCCGAGGAGATGGAGCGCATGGACGCGCAGAAGCATCTTGACCGTGCCAAGTCCGCCCTGGCAAAGTCCCGCGTCTACATGCCGCGCGCCTTCGTGCAGGCGCAGACGAACACGTTCATGATGCGCGCCGACACCGTCTTCGACAGCGGATTGCTGAGCATGATCTCGCATCTCCAGATACGCAAGAGTATGCAGCAGATCACGGAGGCTCAGGATCACCTTTCTGACGCTCTCAAGAAGCTCGAAGACCAGGTGGAGATCATGATCAAGCGTCGCAACGTCCTGACGGAGCAGCGCAAGGAATTGTTTAAGAAAATGGGAATCCGACCGGACGACGTTCCGGAGGAGACCGAGCATGAATAGGGAGACGACCATGGCAAAACGCATTGCGACGTTCGCGTTGATGATGGCGCTATTGTTTTCCACCGGGGTCTGCCGCGCGCAGGCCGAAGGCGGGATAATCTTCGAAAAGGACCTCGTCTACGGCAGCCCCGGAGGCGAGGACCTTTATCTCGACATGGCGCGGCCCGAGACCGGCGACGGCCCCTTCCCGGGAATCGTCTGTATCCATGGAGGCGGATGGAAGGCGGGTAACAAGGCCAAATATCAGGGCGCGATCAAGGAGTTCGCCAGGGCGGGCTTCGTGGCCGTTACGGTTCAGTACCGGCTTGCGCCGAAGGCGAAATTCCCCGCGCAGATTGAGGACTGTAAATGCGCCGTCAGGTACCTGCGATGCCGCGCCGGCGAGTTGAAGATGGACCCGAAGCGCATCGGCGCGATGGGCGAATCCGCCGGCGGGCACCTGTCGCTGCTGCTGGGCTTGATGAATCCGGAGGACGGACTTGAGGGCGACGGCGGCCATCCGACCCATTCCAGCAAGGTACAGGCGGTGGTCAATTACTACGGCCCCGCGGACTTCAAGATCGGCTTTACGGGGCTAAGCATCCTTCCCGGCTCGCGTACGATAATGACGTACGCCCTGCGCGATTTTCTGGGCACTACGGACCCGAAGTCGCCGATACTGGAGCGCGTCTCACCCGTGACATACATTGATGCGAATGACCCGCCGGTGCTGACCATGCACGGATCGGCGGACCGCCTCGTCCCCGTCGCCCACGCCAGGCAGCTTCACGCGAAGCTCAAGAAGGCTGGCGTTGATTCCCGGCTGGTGGTCGTCAATGGCGCGGACCACGGTTGGGGCGGCGAGGAAGCCCAACGGACGAGCAAGATGGCGATGGATTTCATGGTAGAGAAGTTGAAGGGCGGAAAGTAACGCGCGGAGCCTTTTACCCGCTTCGCATGTCATTGCTCTTTTTTCCCTCTTCCCAGGGAGAAGGAAGGGATTCGGTGGTCAGTCTTCTCAATACGATGGGCGCTGAACACGCGGGGCTTGAATATCACCTGCAACAGCAGGCGCTGTTGATGGATCCTCACCGGAGCAGGGATTGACGAATGATTTTCCGGGCGAATCAGGCGCTTCTGGTTGTTCTGGCGGCCCTTGCCGGGCTGACCGGCCCGCAGCAGTTGTACCCCACCCCCGAATCCATGAACGCCGCAAAACTTGTCTGCGCCGGCAGGCTCACGCGGATTGAGTTCGCCGAACACGGAAAGCTGGACGTGGGGGGGCGGGCGATCGAGGGAAGCTGGTGCGACGCGACCGTCGCCGTTGACGACGTCGTCAAGGGCGACTCCGCCGAACCCCAGGTCACCATCCGCATGATGAAGCCGACGGGCCGCGCGACGGGGCGCGACCTCGCGCTGGCCGAGGTTGAACCCGGCAAGCGCTATATGTTCTTCCTGACCCAGGACGCCGCCGCGCCCGGGCGATGGATGCTCCTGACGCCCTTCATGTCAAGCGCCGTGCGCCTTTCTGATGCTCCTCCCGGAAACATCTCGAAGGATGACGCTCCGGAAGCGAAGGTGAGCAAGCATCTCTCCGAAACGCTCAGGCACGACGACATGCTGCACGAGGCCCCGATGACGCTGGGCGCGGCGGGGGCGCTCGGAGTTGACCGGGGGGAGATGATCGCGGCGCTCAGGGAGAGGAAGGCCGGGCTGACCGACGCCCCCGCGGACCTGCCAGCGAAGTATTGCCTCCTGAGCATGCTTGTGCAGCAGGGGGACGAGGAGGCGCACGTCGAACTGCGGCGGCTCCGAAGCGGCGCGCCCGCCCCGGCCCCCGCAGCGGAGGTCGCCGCCGCGCCCGTCCCCGCCCCTGCGCCTGAACCCGCGAAGCAGCCCAAAGAGGCGGGACCGCTCCTGCTAGACGTTTCTCCCGGGGAGGCAAGCGTTTTCATTGACGGGCGGGAGGCCGGCAAGAGCGAGGCGGGAAGCGCCTTGCAAATAAAGGGATTGGCGGCGGGGCCGCACATGGTGCGGATCGCGCGGGACGGCTTCAAGCCGTTTGAGGAGGAGATTGAGCTTGAGCCGGGCGCGGAGGAAAAAATCTCCGTCAAGCTGGAGCCGGACAAACCGGGCGTTCCGGAGTGGGCGCAAGTCAGCTCGCAACAGACAGCCTTCGCCGAAAAGCTAGGCGTCCCGGTGGCCTTTGAGAACTCCGCCGGAATCCGCATGGTCATCATCCCGCCGGGCGAGTTCACCATGGGCACGGCGGACGCGGGTGAGTACGTGGCGCGGTTCGGCGGCAAGGCGGCGGCGTATAAATTCGAGCAGCCCGCGCACAAGGCGACCGTGGCGGATGCATATTACATAAGCATACATGAGTTGACATGCGCCCAGCAGGCGCGAGTCGCCAAAACAACCGCGCCGTCCGGGGAGGAGGGGGCGCTTCCCGTCGGCAACGTCAGTTGGAATCGTGCGAATGAATTCTGCAAGCGCCTGTCCGAGCTTGAGAAACAGGAGTACCGCCTGCCGACCGAGGAGGAGTGGGAATACGCCTGCCGGGCCGGCGGCAGCACGGCGTTCTTCTTCGGAAACGACGAGAAAGATCTGGGCAATTTCGCGTGGTATAAATCGAACGCTGGCGGCATGATCCACCCCGTCGGCGGTAAGACGCCCAACGCGTGGGGGCTTTACGACATGCTCGGCAACGTCTGGGAGTGGTGCGCGGACCCATTCCGGGAAACCTACGCCGACACTCAGCCGGTCACGGAGCTTGGCGTGCAGCATCGCGTTATCAGGGGGGGGGCCATGGACGGCGGCCCCGGCGCGACCCGCTCGGCGTTCAGGCGCGGCCTCACTGCCGGCGGGGCGTATCCGAACATCGGCTTCCGCGTTGTCGCGGCTGTGAAAAAGGCGGAAGTCGCGCAGCAGCCGTGAATTTCTGCGATCATGCCCGGCGGAAGCGTCCGCGTCCGCCCGAACATGCAAAGAGGGCGGCACGACTTGCCGCCCTCCTGATGAATGAATCTGCGAATCAGCGCCGGATCAGGTTTATTACTTGCGCCTTCTCCAGACCGCAATCCCGCCCAGGCCCACCGCCATCAGAACAAAGGCTCCGGGTTCCGGAACGGGCGTCCCTGAGACTGTGATGTTATCAAAATCCACTGTCACGCTGAAATTGGGGGAGTTTGTAGTCGCCACTCCGAACTTGAAGTTCGGATTGTTCGAGGCCCCGGAAATTGCCGACAAGTCCAATGTGAAATTGTTCCAGATCTGGTTTGCCAGGGAAAAATTCGAGGCATCCACCCAACCGCTTCCCAGATCATACTGCCATGTCCAGTTCCGGGCATTGGCGGAGCCGTCGGGACGCCTCATGTCTATGGACAGGGTCACATTCTCGTAGCCGGCGGTTGACACCTCCCATTCCAGTCCTGAGCCAGCAGTCGTGCTGGAGCCGATTCGGAAATAGACTACCGCTAGCGACGAGTTGTCTATTGCGTCGGGCAGCAGCCCCTGCGTCCCGGAACCTATGACTGGATCATTTGATGTCGTGCTTTCGAAGTCCCACAGCGTTATTACATCAGCCGAAGCCGTCTGAAGGCTCCATGCGCACGCCAGAATCAATGCTAATCGCGCCGCCAACAAGGTCTTCTTCATCCACCGGATCTCCCTGAACGTTAAAGTAAGCCGAGGTGTCAACCCATGCACACGCAAACAACTGGGTAATAAAATACAGAATGGCATATGACGCGTCAAGCGATTCCTCGTTGAGATTTTGCGGCCTGCGCGTGGCGCTTGCATGGCCGCACACTGTGCCGGGCGGCCCGAATCGTGTAGCATTATGACTTATCTTGCCGGAGAGACCGGCAGGCTTCAAACCGAGGGTATTCACATCGCCTTCAGAGACAGGGAGATCGTCATGAGACGTCCGACAATTTCCAATCCATGCGCCGTCGCCGCGCTGATGATTGCATGCGGCGTTGCCTATTGCGCTGACGCCGCTCCGCTCCGCGCCTCGCGAATCGCCATCCTTACAGGCGCGGGAAGCTCAGCCCCGGAGCGCAAGGGCGCGGATATCCTCAAGGCGCGAATCCTCAAACGATCCGCCGTCGCGGTCGAGACCGCCGTTGAAAACACCCCCGACGCGGCGAAGTTGATTGAAACATCCGACGTCGTCTTCGTCATCGGCTCTCCGGATGGCAATGAACTCTCCCGCCGCCTGATGCGTGAGTTCGGGATGCGGCTGCCGTCCCTGCCCGACTCCGGCAAGCTTCATCCGGAGGGATTCGCCGTCAAATCCGGGGAATCCGGCGGGAAGCCGCGCGTCGTCATCGCGGGGGCGGACGAACGCGGGACCATTTACGGCGTCGGGTTCGCGTTGCGGGCCATGACCTACGATGAGGACGCGCTGCTTATTCCGGCGATGGACGCCGCTGAGAAGCCCGCCTTTCAGATGCGCGGCGGCAATCCGCACGGGCCGGGAAGCCGCGCGCGGCAATACGGAAAACTGCGCCACCAGACCGGCGCGGAACAGACCGAAACCATGGAAGACTACATGCTCCTGGGGACCAACATCTTCTACGGAGACCCGCGCTCCATGAAGGCGGAATACGGGATGATGTGCTCCACGGGGCGCACGGCCAACGAGATGCAGCCGGGAAGCTTCCCGATCACGTGGGGCGCGGACGGCGGGCTTTCCCGACAGTACGTCTGCCCTTCAGTGCCGGAGGCCCGCAGGGCGCTGTTGGCGTCCTTCGAGGAGCAGTTCAAGCGCGAGCCTGATTACGATTACTTCACGACCAACTCCGGCGACGAGGGCGGCTGCCGCTGCCCGCGCTGCATGCCCTGGGGGGGGACGTACATCCGCCTCGTGCATGAAATCGCCGACATCCTGCACAAGTATCACCCGAACACGAAGGTGCTGGCCACGAACCAGGACCTGACCAACGAATGCAATCAGGCGATCTTCGATTACCTGAACTCCGGCGATTCAAGCTGGCTCTACGCCATACGCTACGGCCCCGGCGCGGACGAGATGCAGACCTACATCCGCGGCCCCGTCAACCCGCGCTGGTTCGAATACGAGGGTTTCGGCCACTTCGGGAACTACCTGAAATACATGCACCACGAGCTGCCGCGGACGACCAACATCGCGCTCTACACGGACATCACGCACTGGATGCAGTCCCAGTTCGCCGTGCAGCATCCGGACGTCGTGCTAGCCGCCGTCAACGACCGCCGCTCCTGGAACGCGCGCCCCCGCCACTTCAAGAAGGTCGCGCAGGAAATCTTCCATTACGCCGTGGGAGACATCCATTACAGCGAGGGCATGCACGACGACTTCAACAAGTGGCTCTGGTACCGCCTGATGTGGAATCCTCATCTGGGCGCGGATGAGATTACAAGGGAATACTGCCGATACTGGCTCGGTCCGAAGGCGTCGGACGACGTCGCCGAGGCGATCTTCCTGATGGAGGGGACGCTTGAGAAGCCGCTGATTGACAATCCCGGAATCCGCCGCGCGGTCAAGCTGCTGCGCGGAGCGAAGGAGAAGATTTCGCCGAACCTCCTTAGTACCGACTATCGCTGGCGCGTGATCTCGCAGAAGGCGCTCATGGACCTTTACCTCCAGCTCGCCCTGCAGCGCGGGCGCGAACTCATGAAGGAGGCGCAACCGATTCTTGACAGGGCATGGGAATCCGGCAAGCCGGAAACGGAACTGGCCGAGGCGCTGCGTGTCTTCGAGCGAGAGCTTGAGACACCGGAGATGAAGGCCGTCCGCGCGGAGGCCGTCGCGCTTGGCGAGGAGTCCAACCGCATCATCGGCAATCGTGATCCATCCCCGTTCGTCGTTGACACGCTGGACCTTAACGAGGTCGGCTGGGTGCGGGAGACCCTTAAGAAGGCCCTCGCGTCGCGCAGCCGGTCCCGGATGCGCAATGCGGCGCGGATGATCGCGCGATACGACGATCCCGGCGAGGGCGGTTTTTACGACGACGTCGGCTGGCCGATGGAGTCCCCGCATCTGACCAACGGCCACACGCTATGGGGATTCGCCCCGACCGCCGGCCCGGCGAAACATTCGCATTACAACTTCGCCGTTTCAATCGCGTCGCCGTGGGAGCAGAATTATCGCGGCGTGAGCTTCCGCTACGAGGGCCTCGATCCGGACGCGCAATACGTCGCGCGCGTTTCCGTGGGCGCGCGCCTTGACGATAAGGAGCTTCCCCGCATTGCAAAAGGCGCGAGGTTGGCCCTTCAGCCCGCGGCGGACGGCAAACCGTGCGGAGACCCGTTCCCGTTCCCGCTCGGAAAAATCGAGCAGCGCGAATTCGACATCCCGCGCGAGGCCACGGCGGACGGAACGCTTGAGCTTGAGTTCCAGAGCCGCAGCAGGTTCATGCTGATCCCGGTCAATGCCTCCGCGGTCAGCGAGATATGGCTGATGCGGAAGGACAAAATGCCGTGGACCGCGGGGCGCTGAGGCATCGGGCGCCCGCCCGCGCCTACTTCGCCATCTCATAACGAAACGTGCCGTCCGAACTCTTCTTCTCCACGTGTATATCAATCTCCGGGGCTTCCATCCCAAGCCCGTTCCACCACGAGTTATCGGCATAAACCTCCTCCGGGCGCATCTTCTCAACGTGCCCGTCCACGCAGCAGAAATTAGCCATGCCGGCGTGCCGGTCTGAGGCGTAACTGCGCCGGTCAAGCGCGGAATACGCCTCCTTAACCCCGTCCGCGTTTATCGAATCCGTCGAATACCAGGGAATGTAGGTTGGATCGAGAGTGTAGCCGTGATTGCCCCAACTGTCCGGGTCCTTGCCCTTCGGATCATACGGCTTCTTCCAGCCCGTCCCGTCGCAGTCCCCGAACATGATTGTGCTCGCTGGGTTTGTAATGTTCCGGACGGGGAAGTTTTCGTACGGGGCCGTCGGGCTTATCTTATTATCCCTGCCGCTGCCGACGTATTTGTAGTTCCAACCGTATGGATTGTTCCTGCCCGGCTCCCAGTCAACGGTGGGGCATGTGAAAGTCTTTTCAATCGTCAACTCAGCCTTGATGATATCGTACCAGCGCGGATCGCCAAGCCTGTTGGGAGGATAACAACCCCAGTTCATGTGGTAGAGTATGGCCCCCTGCCCAAGCTGCCTTACGTTTGAGGAACACTTCGCCGAGCGCGCGCTCTCCCGCGCCACGGACAGCGCCGGCAGGAGCAATCCCGCAAGGATCGCAATGATCGCGATGACCACCAGCAACTCGATGAGCGTGAACGAGTTCGCAGCCTCTTTTTCTCTTCCCGGTTTTTTTGCTTTAAACACGTCTTTACCTCGAGAGTTCTAAATTTTTCCCAAGGCGCACATGAATTTATAATAGTTCGTACCGAATTACGCAATCTGTTTTTTGAAATCACCGGCGGATCCGGCCTGGATGTGTCAGAAATAAAGTCCCATGACCGAAATCCCACATGTGGAAACATAAGCCGCCCTCCGATTACAATCAAAGCATGGCAGGCATCATCCATGCGGTTGTTTTGGCGAGGGCAAAGCGTCAGCCACCCGCGCGAGGCGGGGGGCTATGGGTCGCCATGGCCTGGGCATTCCTTCTCGCTGCGTTGCCGTCATATTCCGCCCGCGCGGACGCCCCGCCCGCCGAAATCCCGCGCCCCCAACTCCAGCCCGGCGCGCAGAACGCCGTCTGCCACATCCGCATCGCCCGCCGGCTCGACCCCCTCCTTTACGACGCATTCCGCCGCCAGCTTGACGAGGCCCGCGACGCCGGCGCGAAAATCCTCATCATCGAAATTGACTCCACCGGCGGCATGATCCAGACCGCCATTGACTTCACGTCCCTCATCGCCTCGCAGGACGTCTATCCCGTCGCCTACGTCAACAAGCGCGCGGAATCCGTCGCCGCCCTCCTCCCCCTGGCCTGCAAGGAGGTCTACTTCGCCCCCGGCGCCGTCATGGGACGTTTCGACCTTGCCGGCCCGGTCGGAAAGGACGAAATTCCGGAGGACGACCCCGTCCGGAAACAGGCCCTCAAGCTGGCGCGCGACAACGGCTTCCCGGAGGCAGTGGCCGAGGCCATGTTCTCCCGCGGCCTCCATCTCTTCCGTTATACCACCGCCGACTCCGACGCCCCGCGCTACGTCCGCGCGAGACCTGACACCCCCCCCCCCGAAAAGGCGGTCGGGGGGAAGATGATCGCTGACGAGAAGAGCCTTCTTACGCTCGACGCCGGGAAGGCCGCCGACTGCGGCGTCTCCAGCGGGGAGGCGGATGACTCCGCGCAGTTGTATAAAACCATCGGCGCGGACGCCTCGATGGTCCGCCGCCTCACGCTCACGCCGACCGAGCGCATCCTCTCCTTTGCGCAGACGATTGCCCCCGTCCTGATCGTCGTCGGGTTCATAGCCATGTTTATCGAGATGAGCATCCCCGGGCACGGCGCGGGCATCGTGTCGGTCGCCTGCTTCGGGGCGTTCTTCGCCGCGAAGGCCTTCGCGGGGCAGGCCGGGGTCGCGGAAGTCGCAATGTTCATCCTCGGGTTGACCCTGCTGGGCGTCGAAATTTTCCTGATACCCGGCTTCGGCGTCGTCGGCGGCGCGGGGATCATATTCATCCTCGTCTCGCTCATCATGGCATTCCAGTCGTTCCTGCTGCCCCGCACGGTCGAGGATTGGCAGATATTTCGCTCAACCATGCTTCAGGTCTTCGGCAGCGTATCCGTCGCCTGCGTCGTCTGCGCCGTGCTGACGCGATATCTGCCGGCGCTGCCCATACTCCAGCGCATGATGCTGAAGACCGATCTTTCCCAGGCCCGCGTCGGCCCCGGAGCCGGCGGCTGGAGCAACAATATCCCCCCCCCCAAGGTCGGCGATGAGGGCGTGGCGCTCACCGACCTGATGCCCGGCGGCTGCGCCGTCTTCGGCTCAGCGCGCCGCGACGTCGTCTCCCAAGGCGACCCGATAGGCAAGGACGACCGTATCCGGATAGTTGAAATTAACGGCCCCAGCATTGTTGTGAAAAAGGTGAGCTGAGCGCCGGCGGCAATATTTTATTTCGTTCGCGCTCATTAAATAATCAGTGTCCATCAGCGTTAATATGCAGCCGGAATCTCGGTTATTCTGACAAGCGCAAGCAACCCTTCCGCGCTCATTTTATCCCCGCCCCCCACTGCTTCATCCAGTCGAACTGCCTCATGTCCGCAATCCTGATCCTGACCTTGCCGGTCTCGCCCTGCACGTATGCCAGCCACCCGCCGCCGCGCGAGATCGTGGGATGCGCGTGAAGGTCTCCGCTCGGAACCCACTTGCCGTCCTTCGTCCACGCGGAGCCGATTGTTTTGAACTCGCCCGTTGACGCGCGCACCGCCCGTATCTCCCCGTACCATATGTCCGCGACGATCATATCGCCGCCGGATGACGGCTGCGCGTGCCAGTACGGCCCTTCGGCGACCAGCCGCGCCTCCCCGTCCGCCGCCCGCGCGATGAACAGCCCTTTCGGGTGCATCGTGAACGTCACCCACCGCCCGTCGCGGCTCCAGCATTCGTGCGTCACCCACTCCCCCGGACGCTGCCGGTAGAACGGGAATCGCTCCCGCCCGTTGGTCAGCACGGTATAGATGCGCTGATGGTTGTCGAAATCGTGCTGGTCGGCGAACATTATCAGATCGCTCCGCGTCGGGGACATCTGCAGGTGTCCAAGCTTGCTGTTCCCCTCGCAGCACGCCGTCAGCTTTCCGCTTGCGAAGTCCAGGTACGCGACCCGCTTCAACAATCCCTGAACGTCCATCATCATAGCCAGTCCGGAGCCGTCCGCGCTCGGACTGATTTCGACCGGGCGTCCGTCATTCTCGGACAGCTCATGCAGTTCGGACGCCTCCCCCGTCGCAAGCTCAACGCGCACGACGCGGGATTTATCGCAGGCGAAAAGCTCCCTGCCTGAATGGGAGACGATGGCGTGCGAGAGTTTCAGGCTTGTTTCCTCATTCAAGTTCCGGACCTCGCCGCTCTCAAGGTGGAAGAGGCACGGCGCGCCGTCCGCAATGACCAGAAGCGCGGCGTCCTCCGCCGTCCACTGCTCCCGGTGAAAGTAAGGAAGCGCCAGAGCGCCGTCCTCGGCGGATAGCTCACTGTAAGTCGTCCCGGTTCCGGCGTCGGTTGACTTTTCAATTTTGATCGCCATGCGCACATTCTCCCTTGTCGCTTGGTTTCCAGGCGGAATGCCTGTGTAAAATCGCTTTCCCGGTTATAATATCGGCATCCCGCTGCAACTCAAGCTCATGGGAGCGCAGATGAACCGAGGTCAGGAATCTCAATCGCCGCAGGTCGCCCCGTCGCAGATGACGGAAGGCAGGCGCAATCTCCTGGTTGTCTCGTGCTTCGGCGTGATCGTCCTGGCCGTCGCGGGCCTGGCGGTCAGCGGATATTTCGCCGTCAACGCCGTCAACAACTCCCGTCAGGCCGAAGCCGAACAGCGCGAACAGGCTGTTGCCGAGTTGGAACGCAGGGAAGCAAAGGCGCAGCAACAAGCCGACAAATCCGGTCCGGCCGAATCATCGCAGGACGCCAATCCTGACGCTGACATTGAGCCTGACCCCGTCCGGCTTGATAATCTCAATGCAAGCCGTCCGCTTATTGAAAAGAAACCGGCAGAGGCTCCCCCGGCCGCCGCGTCCGGGCAGGCGGAACTCGCCCTGAACCTCGGCCTTGCGCAGCCGCCTCCTGAGATGCGGAAGTGGGCGCCAGCCGGCGATCTCCTGGTCAGCTCCGATCCGAAGCCGCCCCTGACCGAAACGGCGTCGTCGCCTGAAGGCAAGCGCGACTGGCGGGATGCCGTCCGGCGTTTCAGAGAGATCAGACCATTCAAATGCACATATCGTCTCGGGATCCAGACCGCGGGCGGCATTGCGTTGCAGACATGGGGACGGTATTCCGAATCGGCGGATGGCCTCTGGCGTCAGGAAACGCGCTACGAGACCATTCTGATCGGCGGAGGAGGGGATGATCCGCGTCCGAAGGAGGCGCATGTCCTCTGCGACGGCGCGCGTCTCTGGTGCGCCGTGCGCTGGACCGACGGCGTCACGCGCGTTGAGAGTTATCCCGCCGGCAGGAAGATACGCTGGGACAAGCCCGTTCCCATCTTCGACCGGGAGCGATTTGCGCGAATCTTCCTCGAACGGTCGGAAGGCATACCCGCCGCGTCAATCATCATCAATTTTCCGGATAAGCGATACCTGACGGTCAAGGGGGATCAGGTCGCGCAGATGAACTGGAATGAGGAGTTCGAGGGCAAAAAGGTTCCGTGGAGCCTTTCCATTATCACGTCCGACGAAGCGCCCGAATATGCCGAAGACCATTTCAGGTGGTCTCCCCCGGCGGACGCCGAGGCGATTTCCCACGACTGACCGCCCAGCGGCGCGGTTCGTTCGTGCGCGGAAATCCTTTCGTCCGATATTGACACCCGCAGTCATTGTGCTAAAATCAACAATCCACCTCGATGCTTCCGGCGTCCATATTGCGCCGGGAGCCTCCAGCCCGGTGCGGAAGTGGCGGAACTGGCAGACGCGCTAGGTTGAGGGCCTAGTCTGGATTACACCGGGTGGGGGTTCGAATCCCCCCTTCCGCACCAATTATCGTTCTTTTCCCCGCTTGAATCCCCCCGATATCGGGCCATTGTCATATTTATGGCGGATGTGCGCGCTTCAACCGGCCTGCCGTCCGGCGAAATATCTTGACATGCCGCTCCAGATACGGTTAGTTTCAAATGACGTTAGATGGGGAAAAGGTCTTTTTCCGCGATCGTGAGACGACGATACAGAAGGAGGTTTCCATGAATCCGGGATTTATCCTGGCGCAGGCGGGAGCAGCGGGCGCAATTTGGGCCGCGGTGGCGATTGTGGCTTTTCTTGTGGTCCTGTTCCTGATGTTGTTTCTTTTCAGTTATGGATTCCTCTACATACGCGCGCTGCTGGCCAACGCGCATGTCGGGGTGCTTGAAATAATCGGCATGAGGCTGCGGGGCGTTCGCCCGAGCACGATCGTTGACTGCCGCATCATGGCTGTGAAGGCGGGGCTTGCCCTGGGGTCGAACCAGCTTGAAACGCACTATCTCGCCAGGGGGAATGTGCCAAAGGTCGTCCGCGCGCTCATTGCCGCCAGCAAGGCCAACATCTCATTGGAGTACAATCAGGCCTGCGCGATTGACCTTGCCGGGCGCGACGTCGAGGAGGCCGTGCGCACAAGCGTCAACCCCCGCGTCATTGACTGCCCGGATCCGGCCAAGGGGCGGCAGACGCTTGACGCCGTGGCCAAGGACGGCATTCAGGTCAAGGTGAAGGCGCGCGTGACGGTGCGGTCGAAGATTGACCGGCTGGTCGGCGGCGCGACGGAGGAAACGATCATCGCGCGCGTCGGCGAAGGCATCGTCTCGGCAATCGGTTCTTCAGAGAAGTACGCCTATGTTCTTGAAAATCCGGACATGATTTCCAAAAAAGTGCTCGCGCGCGGGCTTGACGCCCAGACGGCCTTCGAAATCCTTTCGATTGATATAGCCGACGTTGACGTGGGCGACAACATTGGGGCGAAGCTGCGCGCCGACCAGGCTGAGGCCGACCTTCGCATGCACAGGGCCGAGGCGGAAAAGCGCCGCGCGGCGGCTGTGGCCCGGGCGCAGGAGATGGAGGCGCTGGTTGCGGAGAATCGCGCCAAGGTAGTCGAGGCCGAGGCGGAAATCCCGAAGGCCTTTGCCCAGGCCCTGCGCGAGGGCAACCTGGGCGTGGGCGACTACTACAGGCTGAAGAACATTGACGCCGATACCAAGATGCGGCAGAGCATCGGCGGAGTGGACCCGAACAGTGGCGCTACGCCGACGTAGGCCGGCCCCGCAGCAAACGATCAAACCGGAGATGCGACGATGGGCGGAGCGATCTCAGCCATTATCTTCCTGATAATCATAATCGGGACGGTCTCGTCCATCATCCGGCAGGTGAAGGAGCAGCAGCAGAAGCAGATGGGGGGGGGATTAGGGCAGCCGCGCGGCCCGGAGTACAAGGCTTCGCCGGAGGAGGTGCGCCAGTTCCTTGAGCAGCTTCTCGGAGAGGAGCAGGGCGGTGGGCAGAAACCCTTGCAACAGCAGCAGCCCCCGCCTCCGCCGCCCCGCCCGTTGATCCAGGAGACGCGCTCGCTCGAGGTTGTCGAGCCGGACGTGGTCATGGAAAAACCGGCCTCTGTTGCGGCGGATCCCTACGAGCAACGGGCGCCGGCGACGGTCGCGGCTCAGGCTCCGCTTATGACACAATCCGGATTGATTATCCCTGATGTGTCGCAACGCCCGTTGAAAGCGCCGGAGGCAAGGAGTTCCAGGCGAGGGCGAAACCGCGCGGCGTCTCAATCGCAAGTCCAGACAGGCGCGCGCGCGGACGCCGCGCCGAGACAGAAGCGATCCCCCCGGGGCGCAAAGGAAGTCGCCGTTGCGAAGCCGGACAAGGCGCTGTTCTCGTACGACACCGCAAAACAGCGGGCGAGGGTTCAGATTGACGTCAGGCACATGGACCTTCGCAAGGCGATTGTCTTCTTCGAGATATTCGGCCCGCCGAAATCCATGCGCGGCGAAGATAGCGGATTGCCGGAGCGATTATAGGGGGCCATCCGACGAGCATGGCGGATATCGAACAGGATCGCCCGCGCCCCGTCGTCCTTGAAGCGCGGGGCATTCATAAAAGTTTCGGCGGGGTCGAGGTGTTGCACGGGGTTGACGTGGAGTTGCGACGGGGAACGGTCCACGCGATAATCGGGGAGAACGGGGCCGGCAAGTCAACGCTTATGAAAATCCTGGCCGGCGCGTATCAGCAGGACGCCGGGCGGATAATGCTCGAAGGGCGCGAAATCCGCATGAAGAAGCCGATCCAGGCGCTTCATGCGGGCATAGTGATGATCCATCAGGAGCTTAATCTCGCGCCGCACCTCACCGCAGCGGAAAACCTTTTTCTCGGACGGGAGCCGCTGCTGATTCCCCCGCTGCCGATTCTCGACAGGAAGCGCGTGTTCGAGGAGTCGCGTCGCCTGGCCGAGGAACACGGGTTCCGTTTCGACACGTCGGAAAAAATCAGCAACCTCAGCGTCGCGCAGGCTCAACTGGTTGAAATCCTTAAGGCGATCGCGCGCGGCGGCAAGGTGCTTATCATGGACGAGCCGACGTCCTCGCTCTCAGGGGGGGAGGTGGAGGACCTGCTCAGAACCGTGATCGAACTAAAGCGGAAGAACGTGTCAATACTTTATATTTCCCATCGCATCGAGGAGATATTCTGCGTCGCCGACGAGGTGACGGTGCTGCGCGACGGGCGCAAGGTTTTCCATTCCGCCGTGTCCGAGACAAACGAGGCAAACCTGGTCAGGCAGATGGTCGGGCGCGATCTGGAGGATTTCTATCCGGAGAAGAAGCGCGCCGCCGGAAGGCCCATGCTGAAGGTCGAGAGTCTTTCGTCGGAAGGAGGGTTCGAGGGCGTTAGCTTCGAGGTCCGCTCCGGCGAAATAGTCGGCATCTCCGGGCTTGTCGGGGCGGGGCGGACGGAGGTGGCGGAGACGATCTTCGGGGCAAGGCCGGCGACCGGGGGGCGGATGCTCCTGGAGGGGGGGGAGATACGACCGCGCAGCCCGCGCGACGCGATACGGATGGGCATCGGGCTGGCGACGGAGGACCGCAAGCGGACGGGGCTTTTCCTGCCGCTCTCGCTGATTGCGAACATCACGGCCGCGAACGTGCCGGCGATGACAGCGGGCGGAGTGGTCATGCGGCGCGGACGGCAGGCGCGGACGGCGAAGGCGCTGATCAACGATCTCTCCGTGCGCTGCCGCGGACCGAGGGACCCGGCGCGCTCCCTCAGCGGCGGGAACCAGCAGAAGGTGGTGCTGGCCAAGTGGCTGTGCTGCGACTCGAAGGTCCTGATCCTGGACGAGCCGACGCGCGGGATTGACGTCGGGGCGAAGGTTGAAATCTACAAACTTATGGAGCGCCTTGCGGAAGAGGGAAGGGCTATTCTTGTGGTGTCGAGCGAACTGCCGGAACTGCTCGGTATTACCGACCGCATACTTGTGATGCGGCGCGGGCGGCTTGTCGCGGAACTGGAAAGCGCCCGAACGAATGAGGAAGAGGTCATGGGCTACGCTGCGCTTGTCGGCCAGACGGCTGTTCATGCCTCAGCAACGCCATAAGCGGCGTCGCCGAGAAGTCTTTTATAAACGGCCACCGTTTTCTCCACCAGTTTTTCCGCGCAGAAATCCTCCGTCACGGTTCTATATGACTCCTCCGCGTATTTCGCCGCCAGCGTGCGATTCGTCAGCAGCGTCGTTATCCCCCGCGCCAGCGATGCGGAATCTCGGCATGGGACCATGATGCCGTTCTGCCCGTCGCGTATGAGTTCCGGAATTCCGCCGGCGTCCGTCGTGACGATCGGGACGCGGGCGCATGCGGCCTCGCAGAGCGTGCCCGGCGTTCCTTCCGCCCAGGACGACAGCGCGAAGACGTCCATCAGCCCCAGCAGTTGCGGAACGTCCTTGCGGAAACCGGGCAGATGGACGCGGTCGGCGATGCCGAGGCGCCGCGCCTGCGCCACAAGGTCGGCGCGCAGGTTGCCCTCGCCGATTATAAGCAGATGCGCGTCCGGAACCTGCCTCAGCGCCACCGCGAACGCGTCCAGCAGGAAATTCTGCGCCTTGTGGCTGACGAGGTACCCGACGTTGCCCACCACGGGGACGGCGGGTGGAATGCCGAGAGCGGCTCGAAGGGCGGGATCGGGCTTCACCTTGTCCGGCGTGAAGCGGGACGGGTCGGTGGAGCTGTGGACGACGGAAATTCTTTCCTCTGGGACGCCGTCGCTGATCATCACGCGCTTGACTGCGCCGCTGACGGCGATGAAGTGGTCCGCGCAGTGCAGGTATTTCAGAAGGCTCAGGCGCAGGGGGAGCTTGTGTATGCTGTAATCAATGCGCCTGTGGGCGACGGTCAGCGGGCGCGGCCTGGCCATCCGGGCCGCCATCCCGCCGAGGACGACTGCGTGGGCGGTGTGCGCGTGGAGGATGTCGAAATGCTTTCCCGAGGCTATCGTCGCGATTTTGCGGGCGGCGGGAAGGTCCCACTCCCCGCGCATCTGAACCTTATGCGCGGCGATCCCGGCGGCGGCGCATCGCTCCAGCGCGGCTGAACCCGGGCGGCAGGCGGCCTCGGAGCGCCATCCCCGCGCGGCCAGGCCGGAGGCGAGGTACAGCATCTGCTGCTCGCCCCCGCGCCAGGTCATCTCGGTGTCAATGTGCAGGACTGAAGGGGGGGTGTTGCGCGAGTCAGGCATCGGGCTGCTTCCTGGCCGCGTCAAGCGGGGGGGGGCCTTCGGCGGAGTGGTCGAACGTCCGCGCGGCGACGTAGAGCGGGCGGCGCTTGACCTCGTCATAGATGCGGGCGATGTACTCCCCCAGCACGCCGATGGCGATAAGCTGAACCCCGCCCAGGAAAAGTATGCCGACGCTGATCGTCGAAAAACCTTTAAACGGGTCGTATCCGAGAAACCATGAAATTGTCAGAACGGCCGCCCAGAGGAAACTGAACGAACTGATGAACAGGCCCGCCAGCCCGATGAGTCGCAGCGGCTTGTAGCTGAACCCGAATATGGCGTTGAACGCATACGCGAAGAGACGCCTTATATTCTGCTTTGGGTTTCCGGCGGCGCGCCTGCCGCGCTTGTAAGTCACCGTTCCATGCTTGAAGCCGACCCAGCTTCTCATCCCCGGCAGGAAGCGGTTGCGCTCCTGCATGGATGTCAGCTCATCGGCCGCCGCGCGGTCAAGCAGGCTGAATATCCCGGCCTCGCTGATTATTGGGAAATCGCTCAGGAAACCCATCGCGCGATAGAAGCCCCAGAAGAGCGCGCGGCGCAGCTTCGTATCCTCCCGGCCCGTCCGGACGGCGACGACGACCTGCTCGCCAGACTTCCAATGGCTGAGCATTTCAGGAATCAGGGAGGGGGGGTCCTGAAGATCGGAGTCCATCGTCACCACGGCGCGGCCCCGGGAGGCCTCCAGCCCGGCGGTGATTGCGCACTGGTGGCCGAAATTGCGCGACAGGCGTATGACCTTTGCGTGGCGGCATTCGTTGAATATGCGGTCGAGCAGCTCCGGCGTCCTGTCCGCGCTGCCGTCGTCAACAAAGATCGCCTCATACGGCTCTCCAAGCCCTTCCAGAACGGGGCAAAGCTCCGTCCAGAAGGCGGCGATGGTCTCCTCTTCGTTGTAGACGGGCACGACGACGGAGAGGAGGGGGCGATTGCTGTGCGGATGTTCAGTCCCGGACATTATGTTTCTCAGGACCCTTTATTTGTGAATGCGAAGTCGCAATGCGAGCGCGGCTTAACCAACAGGTAGGGTGGGTTCTCCGAACCCACGCGGACCGAATCCGTACTTCCTTTCCCGTACAGGTTAGCGCTGGAGCGTCGGACCCGCCTAGCCCTTTTTCGCGTACGCTCTATGGCTTTGCGCACGCGGCTTAGTGTAATTTGCCCGGGCTAGGGCGTCAACTTGATGATTGCCTGTCGCGCTGAAGTTCCAATCCGCTATCCGTTGGTATTCCGGGATTGCCGCGGAAGTCGGAAGGTTATGGAGGTTCCCTTGTTGACCTCGCTTTGCAGGGAGATGCTTCCCCCCTGGGCCTCGACCGCCTTGCGGCAGAAGGCAAGCCCCAAACCGCTCCCTACGCTGCTGCCGGCCCGGCGCGCGTCAACCTGGACAAACTTGTCGAATACCTTATCAACCCATTCTTCGGGAATGCCGTAACCTTGGTCAATAACACTGACGATAACCATGTTGTCTTCTGATTGCGCCGCGCACACGGTTATCATCGTATCCCGCTTGCTGAACTTGATCGCATTGCTCAGCAGGTTGATTATTACCCGCGTGGTAAGATCGCGGTCGGCGAACGCCGTCAGCGCCTCCGGCTCAACCTCGTATTTAATGCCGACTTTTCCCCTTCCCGCCCATAAAGAGACCTGCCTGACGGATTCCTCCACCACTTCCCTGACGCTGAATTCCGTCGGCTGAATGGGCATTTTACCGCTTTCCAGCGACGCCGCGTCCAGCATGGAATTGATCAGGGTGAGCATCCTGTCTGATGAAGCCGCGCAGATATCCAGATACTCTTTTTGAGCCTTGCCCAATGCCTCGCCGGCGGTTCCCTGGATTGACTGAATCCCCATGATGACGTTTGAAAGAGGCGAGCGCAGGTCATGAACAATACAATGGACAAGCTCCTCCCTGCGCTCCTGGGCGGTTTTAAGGGCGGCAAGCGTGTGGCTGACGACCATAAAAAAACCCAGTCTTACGGTTGCGTTCCAGACGATTATTAGGGGGTGAGAATATATCTGCCCGCCCATTACGTCCGCCGCTCCCCACAGCGCCGCGCAAATCAAGGATAGTATGATGGCCATGCGCCTTCCACTCAGCCATGCCATCATGGAAATTGGAATCAAATAGAATATGGAGAAAGAAATTTCCGAGCCTGTCACAGTGTCAATAACCCAAAGGATTGCCGCTGTCGCGATGCTTGTCGCCGCAATGAAAGGTTTGGAACGCTCGGAAAGTTTTTCAATCAACTTCAAGATTCATCCATCCTGCGGTTGATTCCATCGCCTCGACCGGACGCGCTGCCGGTAGAGAACAACCGATGATTTGCTTTACTTCGCCAATAAAATTCTATCAGGATATGTAGCGCGAGGCAAGGCAGCTTGACCTTCCGCGTGTTGCCGAATGGACGTGTTCGTGCTAGATTCATGTGCAGGACGCTGTTTGCGCGAGCGTATTCGCGCGGCATCACTGGATTGTAATTGCGACGACCGGCATCCTTCCGGCATCGCCGCCATGAGCAGGGGTTTTTTCATGAGCATGAAACGAATTGCGGCGTTAATCCTTCTGATGTTGGCCGTCGGCATATTGTCCCGCGTTGCGCGCGCGGCGGAAGAACCGGTTACGGACGTTGCCCAAGCGGCGGATGCGGCGGTCAAGGCCGAATTTGCAAAGCTCCCCTGGAAAGTCGTCTACGAAACCTGGAGAGGCGACAACTGGGAGCTGTGCATGGTCGGGCCGGACGGCTCCAACCCCGTCAACCTGACCAACACGAAAAACTCGAACGAGCTTTATCCGCACGCCTCGCCGGACGGGACGAAGATTACCTTCTGCGCGGATGACAAGGACGAAGCGGGAAAACTCGTGCGCAACGTCTACTATATGAATGCCGACGGCTCAGGGCGGACGCTCGTCGAGAAGAACGCCCGGGAGGCGTTCTGGAGCCCGGACGGCAAGACAATAGGCTACCTGAAGGGCGAGTTTGAGGAATTCTGTTATAACGACTACGCCACGAAGGGCATTTATTTTTACGACCTTGCGACCGGGAAGAAAACGGCGCACCCGAACGACAAGATCGAGCACCTCTACAATCCCTGCTGGTCGCCGGACGGGAAATGGATCGTCAGCACGGTGCACGGCGGAATGGGTTTCAAGCACGCGATACTGATAATCGAGGTCGGAGGCACGGGCGTCTACGACATGGAGACGCACGGGTGCAGGCCGGACTTCAGCCCGGACGGAAAGAAAATCGCCTGGGGCGGAAGCGACTGGGACCTCTACGTCGGCGACATCGAGTTCAAGGACGGCAAGCCGGATTTGACGAATGAGCACAAGGTCGTCTCCAGCCTGAAGCCGAACAAGATATATCACATTGACTGGTCGCCGGACGGCAATTACATCGTCTTCAGCCGGGGATCGAGCAAGAAGCAGCTTGGTTTCGCGCCGGAGATTGTCGGCATCAAGGCGGAGGGCTGGAACATCTACGCCGCGAAAGTGGCGGGCAAGAGGGAGTGCGTCCAGCTTACGACCGACGGTTGCTGCAACAAGGAGCCGGACTGGGTTCCGACCGGGACGGAAGGGAAGTGACAACCGTGAGAAGCCGAATACTGACTCCGGCGCTGGCAGTGTGCGCGGCATTCGCGCTGTGTTCCTGCAAGAGACAAACGCCCCCCCCCGCAGCGTCATCGCCCGCGCCAATCCCGGCGACGGCTCAGGCGCCTCAGGCGTCGCCGCAATCCGGGGAAGCCGTGACGACAAAGTCCGGAGTCGAGATGGTCCGGATTCCCGGTGGATGGTTCGAGATGGGCAGCGAAAACGGGGAACCGGATGAGAAGCCGGTTCACAAGGTGTGGATTGACGAGTTTCTGCTGGATCGCTGCGAGATGACGCAGGAAGCGTACGGCAGGTTCATACTCGGCAACCCGTCCCACTTCAAGGCCCCGCAACGCCCTGTGGAACAGGTCAGTTGGGCCAATGCCGCGCTTTACTGCAACAAGCGTTCCGCCGCCGAGGGGCTGACTCCCTGCTACAACGAGGAGACCGCCGAGTGCAATTTCGCGGCCGACGGCTATCGCCTGCCGACCGAGGCCGAGTGGGAGTACGCGTGCCGGGCCGGGACAAAAGACGACTATTACTTCGGACGCGACGCGAAAATGCTGAAAGTCCACGCGTGGTTCGAGGAAAACGCCTCCAGGCAGACGCAGCCTGTCGCTCAGAAAAAGCCGAATCCGTGGGGTCTGTTCGACATGTGCGGAAACGTCGCAGAATGGTGCAACGACATGTACTCCGAAGGGTATTACGCCGTAAGCCCGGAAAAGAACCCGACTGGCGCGAAGGAGTCGGAGAAGTACGTCCTGCGCGGCGGCGCGTGGAACTCCAGCGCGGCGATGTGCCGCTCAGCCCGGCGCGTCGGGGAGGAGCCGGGCTTTCAGGACGCCTGCTTTGCGCTGGACGCGATCGGCTTCCGCTGCGCCAGGCGCCCGGGCAAGGCGTCGCAAAAATAGCGCGTGAAGCGCCGCATCAGCGCCCCGACTTTGCGAAATAACATCAAGACGGAGGAGAGAAGTTGGCGAAAACGGGATTTGTCTATGACGAGATTTTTCTGAAGCACAAGACCGGCGCGGGCCATCCCGAGAGACCGGAACGCCTGACGGCCATCGTCGAGAATCTCAAAAAGAAGGACCTGCTGCGGCAGCTTCAAACAATTAACACCCGCGATGCGGAACAGGAATGGATTGAGACGATCCATGACGCGGACTACATCGAGCGCGTGAAGGCCGCCTGCGAGGATGGCGACGGCCATGTTGACACGATGGATTGTCCCGTGTCTCCAATGACATATGCCGCAGCCGTAAGGGCGGCGGGGGCGATGCTCTCGGCGGTTGACGCCGTCGTCGCCGGCGACGTGAAGAACGCCTTTTGCGCCGTGCGCCCCCCGGGGCATCACGCTCTCAGAAATCGCGCGATGGGGTTCTGCTATTTCAACAACGTCGCCATCGCCGCCCGCTACGCGCAGAAGAAGCACTCGCTCTCCCGCGTACTGATCATTGACTGGGACGTTCATCACGGGAACGGTACACAGGCGGCGTTCTATGACGATCCCACGGTCATCTACTTCAGCACGCACCTTTATCCGTTTTATCCGGGCAGCGGCGCCGCGGACGAGCGCGGCACAGGAAAGGGCGTCGGATTCACCATCAACTGCCCGATGCGCGCAGGCGCCGGCGACGCGGAGTGTCTGAAGGCGTTCAATGAGCGTCTGGTCCCCGCGGCGAAGGAGTTCCATCCGGACATTGTTCTGATCTCGGCAGGATTCGATGCGCGGGAGGACGACCTGCTGGGCCGGATGCAGGTGACTGACGCAGGTTTCGCGGAGATGACGCGCATCGTGAAAAAGATCGCCGCCGACTGCTGCGGCGGGCGGCTGGTCTCGACGCTGGAGGGCGGGTATTACCTTGAGGGGCTTGCGCTGGCTGCGGAGGCGCACGTCAGGGCGCTGATGGAATAGGCGTCAGCGCGATCGGAATTACAATCGTTCTCCACGGCTCATGCGCCCGGCCTTCTCCGCGTATTCCGCGAAAAGGCGCAGATAAAGACGATAGTCTTCGATTGAGACTCCCGGCGGGGTCTGGTGATCGCAGCTTACGAGCAGGCCGCCGCGCGCAGCCGTCGGCAGCAGGCGCTCGAATTCTGCGCGCATCGCCGCCTCGCCCCGGTTCATTGTCATTTTGTCGAAAGCCCCCATGAAGCGCATCTTCGGGTGCTCCCGCCGTAGGCGCGCCACATCAACGCCTGCCTGCCTCTCCAACGGGAAGATGCCGTCAAGTCCGGCCTCCTCGAACCAGCAAGCGGGGACCGTAACGTCGCCGTCGGAATCAATCAGGCAAATCACGCCGCGCTCCTTCAGGGGCGGAAGTATTCTTTTATAATACGGCATCATGAACTCGTCGAAAAGCTCCCGGGAAAGCATCGGGCCGTGGTTGTAGCTCATGTCCTCGGCGAAGCTCATGAAGTCCGGCGCGCAGACGGAAAGTATTTCCTCGAAACATTTCAGCATGTGATCCGCCAGGTCGGAGTTCATGCGATGCATCAACTCCGGCTTGTCATAAAAGGCGTAGAGGTGCGGCTCGATCCCCAGCAGCGTGCGGGGGTACCAGAAGAAGCCCTCGATCGTGAACCACATGGCGATCTCGCCGCTTTCCTGTTTCTCCGAGACGCGCCGCCACGCCTCCCGGTCAATCGCCGGCCAGGGGTAAAGGCATTCTCGCAGGCGCTGGTAATCGTCCATATCCTCTATGATTCCCGCGCCGTGATGTGATGGGGCGGGCAGGCCCGGCCCCTTGACGGGAACGCCCATCTGGACGTAGACGTCCTGCCCGAAGTAGCGGCAGATGTCATAGCGATCCTTAACCTCCGGCGGGAGGCCCTCAGTATGCCAGCGATCAATCGTCTGGGTCCACCATGTCGCCCATTCGAGGATGGGAAGACGGTCGAAGGGGCGGAAGTTCATCACGGCCTGGAATCGCTCGCGGGTGGTCATCACGCTCATTTTTCGCCTGATTTATCTGAGGGGGGAGGTATGGAACGATATATCCGGATCGGGTTGCGGCTTCCGGCAATCTTTTCCTCGAACGCCAGCCTGTTGCAGTGGCAGAACGCAAGCGCAAGGGCGTCAGCGGCGTCTTCCGGCTCGGGGATCGCGTCAAGCCGCAGCAGGCTCTTCATCATCTGCTGCACCTGCTCCTTGTGCGCGCTCCCCATGCCGACGACTGCCTTCTTGACCTCGCGGGGGGAGTATTCGACGACGGGCACGTTGTTTAGCGCGGCGGTCAGCACGGCCACTCCGCGCGCCTCGCCCATCATGATCGCCGCCTTCACGTTCTTGCCGTAGAACGTCTCCTCGATGGAAATGCAGTCCGGTCGGCGCTCGGCGATAACGGCCTGAAGCCCGTCGAAAATGGACTTCAGCCGCCGCCCCCGGTCGTTGCCCTTAGCGGTGACGACGCCGAACGCTACGGTCTCGATCCCGCGCCGCATCTTGCGCAGAACGCCGTATCCGGCCACGCGCGAGCCGGGGTCAATTCCCATCACGATGGTTTCAGATTCCGGCGCCACGCGCGCCTCCGCCCGCCCCGTCATTTCACGTCGAAGAACACGCGAGTGGCGCGGCTGGAATAAAGGTCAACGACCTTCACGGCCCATTGCCCCGCCGGATCATTGTATGCGATGGGGATGGTGCAGATGGCGTTCCCCTTGTCGGTGATCATCACGTTGTTGTGCCATTCCGCGAGCGTCTTGTCCGGGTGATACACGCGAACCATGGCGGCATGAAACCCCTGCGCGTCAGGGTAGCTTACGTTGATGGTAAGCTGTTGTCCGCGGCTGATAACCTCCTGCGGAAGGTCAAGCTTGGGCTGGATGAACGGGGTCTTTGAGAAGGCGTAGAACGTCGCCCGCCTGCCCGGCAATGTGGCGATGAACTCAGAGCACTGTCCGATCTCCATTGAGCGGCGCAGGTCGCCGACGTACGCCCTCTGAGGCGGGCGAACGGACACCTCGATCTCATCCGGGTTCTCGTTGAAGAAGGAGACGATGTCAATGTCGCCGTTTTTCCATCGCGTGACCTCGACGTTCCGGAGCGGGTTGTCGTCGGTTCGCGCGACGCCGATTGCCGGATAAAGCCCCGCGACGCCGAAGAACGCGGATACAAGGCGCTGCGCGGCGTTCGGCTCTCCCTTGAGTATCAGCGGGACGAACTCGTCGAACCGGAAGTTCAGCAGGATCGCCATGCCGGAGCCGAACTGGTTGACCATCAGCACGCGCTTGCCCTTGCAGGAACCGAGCGACTGCGCGCCGACAGGTTCGACGCAGGGGTCAACCTCGACGCCCTCGATCGTCATGGTCTCTCCCGTCACGTCCGACGATATTACTGCCGCGCCGGCCATTGCGTCTGCCGCGCCGGTTCTGCGGATGCCGAAGACGTCGTCCAGATGCCCGGATGCCAGCGGCTTGCAATGTCCGTCGTAAACTCCGGGCCGGACGTCCGCCACGAGAACGCCGCCTTCACGGACAAAGTTGCGTATTACTTCGGCTTCCTTCGGCCCTATCGCCTCGGCGCGGGAGAGGATCATCATCCGGACGCCGTCCGGCTTGAACTCGCCCAGGCGAAGGGCCCGATCCGTTACATAGCGGAACTGAAGCCCGGCGTCGCGCAGCATCCTGTGCCATGTCTCGTGCGTTTTCTCGATCATCCCGAAGGACGGCCCGTTCTCAAGGCCCGCGGCGTAGACGGACGGATGCGAGTAGAGCATCACGATCCCGTCGTCCTGCATCCGGCTTCTTATGAGCAGCGAGCCGAGGCCGTTGCGCACGACCTCAGTTTCGTCAACCAGTTTTCGAATCTGCGGATACGGGCCGAGGTCGGGATGCAGGAAGCCGATGAAGCGCCCCACGTTATCCCACCTCCACCACCAGACGGCGTCGCACCCGCGCGTGACCATGCGCCAGTACTGCCGGATAAGCTCGTTTTCGTCCTTGACGTAGCCCATCCAGTTGGAGCGCGGAAAATCGCGCGGCGCAATAGAGCGAATGATCTCGTCGCCCGGGCCGGGATACGTCGTCCAGAAATCGTTGTTTCGAGCGATAAGGTCGAAGTCGTCGCCGTCGCATAGCCGCCCCGCGCCCTCGAAGCCCGTCCGGGCTTCGGAATCGAGCTTCTTGAACGCTGCCTTGAACCTTCCGCAGAACTGCACGAAATTGGCGCACTTGAACGCCTGGCGGTCGTACCACTGGGCGTAATTTTTGGCGTCTTTTGCCGCCTTGGCGTCGTTATCGCCCTCCGGCATGTCAATTTCTTTCCAGTCCGCGTATTTGGCATTCCAGGACTTGTTGAGCGCGTCAATCGTCCCGTATTCCTGCTTGAGGTATTCGCGGTAAGCGTCCAGACAGTCGAAAGACAGGCACGCTCCGCGTGTGACCGTCTCATCTCCCAGCGAATAGGCGAAGACGCCGTGCCGGCGCGGACCGGCCTGATTATCAACGATACCTTTCACGTAATCGCGCGCGGCTCGCTGATCGCTCCAGCAGACCGGCTGCATCTCGAACTTCTCATTCAGCGGCGCTAGTATGCGTGTCGTATACGGCACGCAGGCGATTCCCATCGCCGCCGCCTCCGGGGGAGGAGTCCCCTGACCGAGCTGGAGGGTCGTGCCAAGCTGCGCCATGCTTTGCTCGGCGTAGATGCTAAGCGTGTCCCGCGGATAATCCCAGATCAGGAAGTTGAACTGCCCCCGGTTGCGCTTCGCGACGTTAAACAGGACGCTTGAGCGGGTCACCTCGCGCCCGGCGTTCAATACCACCGCCTCGACACGGGCAAGCATCGGCCACCAGTCGCGCACTGTAAAGTTGAAGACGACTTCCGAGGAGGTCGGCTTGAAGTCCGCCTGAACGAGAATGCGATTGCGCCAGTCGCAGACCCTGACCTGAACGCGTTCCGTCGCCACCGCCTCAGCGCCTTCAAGCTTCACGGTTCCGGAGCAGGCGCCGCCGACCTCGCTGTAAGGCTCCAGCAGTTCGATTGCCGCGATCCTGCGCGGAACGGTCACCGCGAAACCCGCGCTGGCGAACGCCTCGACCCCGCGACGGCTTGTCGCCCTGACGTCAACGAAGTGCGCCCCCGCGGGAAGCTCCGGCAGACGCCACTCCGCCGGCGCAGGCTCCGCGGCGGGCGCGACGGCGGCTGTCGCCTTGCCTAGTGGGACGATTTCCCCGGTGAAGCTTCTAACCGAGGCCTCAAAGACAAGCTCGTTGATGCCGGCCTCCGGATTGGCGACTTTCCATGCGAGTTTCACCTGACTGGCCTGGCCGGGGATCTCCTCCCATGCGAAGGACTTCTTTTCAAGGCTCAGCGCAAGCTCGACGTCGGGCGTCTTGCCGGCGGCCCAGAGGATGGCCTTGCCGAAAAGTTGTTGCCAGTATTCGTATTGAACGTCCCAGCCGACCTGGTAGGGCAGTTGCGGGCGCATGGGCAGCTTCACCGCGCGGCCCTCCCCCAGCTTGTGCGCGGTGATCATCAGGTCCGTGACGGCGGCCTCCGTGCGCTGGTCGGCGGGAAGTTCCTTCCCCGCGTCCGCGCAGAACGGCAGCGCGTCAAGCGGACTGCCCGACGCCAGGAACGGAGGCAGCGGAGAAACGCGGCTGGAATCCTTCAGCGCGGCGTCGTCCCCCGCCCCGGCCAGAACAATGCCCCCCCCCTCCCTGACTGCCTTGAGGACGCGGGCCTGCTGCTGTTCGGTCAGGAGCGCCGGGGCCACTCCGAAGAATACGTAACAGTCGAACTTCATTCCGAGCAGTCGGTCAATGCGCTCCACGCCGGCTTCGGCCCCGTGCCACTGGTCGAGCGTCGTGTCAACGACGCGGATGTGAAAGGCCGCCTCGGCCTCCACCTCGAAGCGCTGCTTCAGCTCGACGATCTCACGCGGCAAAGTCGAGCGCCCGTTGGTGAAGAAGAGCATTCTCGCCGGTCCTCTGGCGAAGGGATTGGCCCAGCGCGTGTGTGGCGTCTGGAACTGCATTGTCATCGTGTGTTCTTCGTCAAGCCTGTCCGCAAAAAGATTTGCGCTCGCGAAGAACATGGCGGCAAGGATGGACAGGGAAACCGACAGCGTCTTCATAATTCCTCCTCCTGACAGACGTCTTCTATTTACGTGCGCGTCAGAACGTCGCGTTCAAACCCTCTAAGAAGATGATAATTCCGCCGGGGCGTCATATCAAAGGAATTTGAGCAGCGCGCGCATTTCCTCTTCAAGCCGGGGATCCTTGTTCAGGATTTCCCTGAGGCGCTTTTCCCGCTCGTCGCCCTCCCGGGATCCTCCCGCCGCTCGCCCGGCCACTATCTCGCCCAGCAGCAGGCACGCCTTCTGCCGGTTGTCGTCATACGCCAGCGATGAAGCCAGACGCAGCTCCTCAATCGCCCCGCTTGCGGTTTCGGGCTTTTCCGCGCAGGCTTTCCGGAGTTGTTCAAGCGCCCCCGCCAGTTCAACAGGCTTGAGCGCCTTGCGAGTCTGCGCCGCGTATTCCCTTGCCGCCGCTCTCGCCGCCGTCAGCGGCGCTGACGCTGTCAGCGGCGCTGACCCAGGTTGCGAAGGAGGGGAGCGGCGGTCGGGAAGGCGTCCCCGGCGCAGCCTGCCGGGTCCGAAGCCGGGTTGCGGACCGGACGGAGCCTCGAAGCGGGGCATCTGCCTCAGGGACTCCCAGATCAGCAGTCTGCTGTCCTCGATTTCATTCACGAATTCCGGGGTTCTTGCCTTCTCCGCAAGCCTGAGCATCCGCGTGTCAAGGCCCGGGGCGCGCCGGAGTTCCTCGAAAGAGGCGTCCGCCGCCTCGCGCCTGCCCGCCCCTGTTAAAAGCGCGATGCGATAAACCGCAAGTAACTGGTTCTTCCAGGGCGCGTCGCAGGTCCCGGCACGTTCCTCGATCGCTTCCAGAATTTCATTCACCAGGTCCGGTTGCCTGCGCCCCGCCAGAGCGAAGGGGACGGGACTGAATTCCCACCATTTTCTGAATTCTGTTTCATTATCCAGCGCGTCGAACAACTGATTGGCCAGCCCGGCCGGATTCTCCCGCAGGCGGACGAAGAACTGCTCCTCATATTGCCCCGGCTTGGGCGGCCTGGCCTCCGCCTCCGGATTCGGCGCGTCCGGGATGACGCCCAGAGCGCGCGCAAGCTCGAATTTCCGCTCCGCCGCCTCCCGGTAATAATCGGGATCGAGAACGCGCTCCGCAAGCTCCATCCCCGGCGGAGCCTGGTCTGTTCTTGCGCGGAATTTGCCAAGTTCTTCAGCCGCCTCGCCCTTCTTCCCCGCCGCAGCGAGCAGGGCCGTCCTATAAACGGACATCATCCGGTTTTTCCATGCCTGGGGGTGGGATTCGGCCTTTTCACGAAGCATTTTCATGAAGGAGTCCGCGGAAGACGGTTCATATCGTCCGACCATTGCGAATATCAGCGGCGTCAACTCCCACTTGGGGTTGAACGCCTGCTCTTCATCAAGTTTTCGGGATATATCAGCTAGGAAATCGGACGGTTTCTCGCGCAGGCGGATGTAAAAGGCCTCGACCTGCTCAAGGACCTTCTCGTGTTCCGGCCCATGCTGCGGCTGAAGCTTGCCGAACTCGATCCGGGCCACGGCGTCCGCCCGCATCGGAATCTCGGTCCCCTGTGACTGGATGCGGATTTCACGCTTGTTCAGGGACACAAGGCGGCCGTACATACTCTGCCCATTCTTAAGGACAAGGCGAACGTCGTCCGGCTGCGGCTTGACGTCCTGCGCCCTTGCGTCTTCGACAGCAAGAGCGGCAACCAGGAACAGGACGGGAATGATCTGTCTGAACATGCGCGTCTCCACAGGCGATTGGCCTGACGGAATATATCATACCAGGACACTTGTTTGAATAAACATACCCCTCCAAACCTCCACCGGGCGGTCATTCGGGCGCCGGCGGCTGTCCAGTCTCCGGCTGTTCATTTGTCTTCGCATCGGTCGCCTCCGGTTGAGTCGGCGTCGGCTTCAGATCGAACTCCCGGCGGGGCTTGCCGGAAAAGTCCCTGTCGAAAATCTGATATCTGGCTATCCACTTTGGTAAGGTTCATGCCATAGGTTGTACATCAGCCGGGTTAGCATGACTTACCAACCGTTTGTAGGGCGTCGGAGCCGTGGCGGCTGCGCCCTGGAGCATCCGGTAAAAGACCTTGCCTACATGCCGGGACTTGCGACGATTGTGGCGAAAGACGAACTCATCCAGGTAATGCTGAAGCTGTTGCGGACGCACGGCTCCCTGGTGCGTGCCCATGAGCCACCGCTTCAACAGCGAGACGACCTGATGCGCATGAGCCAGCATCCGCAAGGTATCGTCCCTATCCGACGCTTTGTTGTGTACCTCATGGACGAATCCCTTCTGCTCCAACGCGGCATATCCTGTCCAGGCGTCGGTGATGATCCTGCTGCCGGGACGCACTGCCTCTTCCACGAATCCAACCAGGCTGGACGCGGAAAAGTCATCCACATGCCGTATGCGAACCCGCCCCACTTGAGAGCGCAAGGGACCGGAAATCTCAACTGCCACCACAATCTTCGCCTTGCGAAGGGTCTTGCGCCCAATAACGCCCTCTTCCTCTCCACCAATGAA
>JAKLEA010000022.1 GCA_022711755.1 Planctomycetota bacterium | reverse complement strand
TAGGGGGCTGTCTTTCCCTGTCTAGAGATTACTCTGATTACTCTCTACCTTTAACCGTTTTCCAAGATACAAGGGTGCGTCCTAAGGCAGAGCGCAGCGACGCAGAGAACGCGCCAATTGGCGCGTGTGCAAAACTGCGGTTTCGCACACACTACGCGCGCATGGAGCCGCCTTGGTAGCGTTGTGTTTCTACATGATGAGGCATAAGAACCATGTCTCAGGGAAGAGGGCAGATCACGACGAGCATCGGCTGTCTGGTTGTCGCGATACTGTTACTCATCGCCGCAATGCCGCTGGCAAGGGATGGAAGGTGGCTGGCATTCGCCGTCATATTCGGGATTGTCGGCCTGATGGCGGTGTATTCAATGATTCTGCTGGATGACAGGCCTCCACCGGGAAACGGGCCGCAAAGCGGCTTCACAGATTGAGTGGAATGCGCTTAAGAATGCAACGGTTCTGTTGCAGAACAAAGTAGATTCGACTCATTAACATGCACAAATGAAAGTATCGCGTGGCGTGTTAAAAATCCGCGGTTTCACGCCTCCAAGCCATGCCGTCAGCGATTCCACATGAAGGATTAAGGCAAAGCCCTCACGAATGTTGACTTCCCGACATGCGGATGGTATTGTTCTTCCACTTGCCGGAAACGGCGTCTGACACACCAATGAACCAATAATGCCGGAGAAAAAAATGTTCAGCAGTTCGATTTCCGACGTGAAGGGACGCGAAATTCTGGATTCCAGAGGCAATCCGACGGTCGAGGTTGAAGTAACGCTCGAATGCGGCATCATCGGCCGCGCGGCTGTGCCATCCGGCGCCAGCACCGGCGCGCATGAGGCCGTCGAACTGCGCGACGGAGATAAGTCCCGCTACCTCGGCAAGGGCGTTTCCAAGGCCGTTCAGAACGTCAACGAAGTGATCGCTCAGAACGTCATCGGCATGGACGCCGTCGCCCAGCGCGATCTGGACGGAGCGATGATCTCCCTGGACGGAACCGAGAACAAGGGCAACCTCGGCGCCAATGCCATCCTGGGCGTCAGCCTGGCGGCCTCCAGAGCCGCGGCGGAGTGGACCGGAATGCCCCTCTTCCGCTACCTGGGCGGCGTCAACGCCCACCTGCTGCCCGTTCCCATGATGAACATCCTCAACGGCGGCAAGCACGCGGACAACACCGTTGACATACAGGAATTCATGATCATGCCCGTCGGCGCGCCGACTTTCGCCCGCGCGCTTCAGATGGGCGCAGAGGTCTTCCACGCGCTGAAATCCGTCCTCAAGTCAAAAGGCTACAACACCTCCGTCGGCGACGAGGGCGGTTTCGCTCCCGACCTGAAATCCAATGAGGAGGCCATACAGGTCGTCCTCCAGGCCATCGAGAAGGCCGGATACGAACCGGCCAAGGACGTCTGGCTTGCTCTCGATTCCGCGGCAACCGAAATGCACGACGCCGCAAAGGCGGAAGGCAAATATCTGTTCTGGAAGAGTCAAAAAGAACCGAAATCATCCGCCGAAATGGTGGATTTCTACCTGGAACTATGCTCGAAATACCCGATCCTCAGCCTCGAGGACAGCCTGTCCGAAGACGATTGGGAGGGATGGCAACAGCTTACAGCCTCGCTGGGCAAAGAGATAACGGATCGGAAGGTGCAGATAGTCGGCGACGATCTATACGTCACCAACACGAAGCGTCTGGAGCGGGGAATCAACGAAAAGTCGTCCAACTCCATCCTCATCAAGGTCAACCAGATCGGAACGCTGACCGAGACGCTTGACGCGATCCGTATGGCTACAAACAACGGCTGGACGGCCGTCGTGAGCCATCGCAGCGGCGAGACCGAGGACGCCACGATCTCCGATATAGTCGTGGCGACAAATGCCGGCCAGATCAAAACCGGCAGTCTCTGCCGCACGGACCGCATCTGCAAATACAATCAACTGCTTCGCATCGAAGAGGAGTTGGGCGCATCCGCGATCTACGCGGGGACGGTCTGGGACCTGTAAAAAAGGCGTGGCTCAGGCAGACGACTCGCTGAGAACCTTCTGGATCCCGCTGGCGGCGATCTCCGCTATCGTCGTGGTTGGATTCTATACACTCAACAAGGTGCGCGAAGAGCAGGCCGAACTGCGCGCGCGCCGAGACGAGTTGCGCGCCGCCGTCAACAAGTCCCAGAAGGAAGTCGAAGACCTTATGCGGCAGCGGGACGGCCTACGATACGACCCCGTCTACCTCGAAAAGGTCGCCCGGGAGCAACTGGAATACCTCAAACCCGGCGAGGAAATTCTGCCTGCCCCCGAACCCGATCCCGACGTTCCGAACGCTGCCGATTCCGGTATAATTCCTGATAAAAACGAGCCGCCCTCGCCGGCGGCTCGATCGAAGACGATTTTCGCCCGTCTCATCAGCGGCCCGCGAATCCCCTTCCCGGTCCCCTTGGGCGTGATCGGCCTTGCCGCCTTCGCGTTGCTTTTCATACGCGCCTTCCTTGACAAAGGATTGCCGGATGCCGCTCAGGCAAGCATCGAAAACGTGGAGGAAGGCTTCCCGGACGGAGAAGACGCTAGCCCCCCCGCCCTCGACGAAGTCGGCGAGCAGATCGGCAATTCACCTGAGAATCCTGCCAATGACGGCGATAGCGAAAATAAACAAACCGCATAATCGCCGCGTCGCAATTGTTCTATGAAACAGCGCTGACATGTGAATGCGCCACGCGGGGGATCGGATATGCCAAAATGGGTTCTGCTGGGGCCGACAGCAAGCGGCAAGTCGGATGTCGCGCTGAGCATCGCCAGACGCGCCGGAGCCGAAATCCTCAGCGTTGATTCCATGCAGATTTATCGTGGCATGGATATCGGAACCGCAAAACCAACCCCGGAAGAACGCTCCGCAATCCCCCACCGCCTCATTGATGTCGCTGATCCGGGCGAATACTGGAGCGTCGGGCGCTTCATCGCCGAAGCCAACCGCGTTATTGACGACTGCGAGAAACGCGGCGCGCGGATTCTCATCGTCGGCGGGACGGCGCTCTACCTCAAGGCCCTCCTGCACGGCATTTTCGACGCCCCCGGCGCAGACCCCGATTACCGGGCGCTGCTTGACGAGATCATCAGAACGAAGGGCCTTGCTGAACTCCATCGCATGTTGAAGGAGGTTGACCCCGAATCCGCCGCGAAACTCCACCCGAACGACAAGAAGCGCGTCGTTCGCGCATTGGAAGTCTATCACCTCACCGGACGCGGTGCGGTCGCTCAACAGACACAGTTCAGCGTCCCCCCCGACCCTTCCCTTTGGCGAATCTTCGGATTGCGATGGGACAGAGAGGAACTCTACAGGCGCATTGATCGCCGCGTTGATCTCATGATCGAACGCGGATTCGAGGCGGAAGTCAGGAGACTTCTTGACTCCGGCAACGGCTTGGGGCCGCAGTCTTCTCAAGCCCTGGGCTACAAGGAATTCGCATCCTATATCCGCGATGAAATCCCCCGCGACGAAGCGATCCGCCTCATCAAACGCAACACACGGCGTTTCGCGCGGCGTCAGTTACAATGGTTCGCAAAGTTCGCCGGCGTCGAATGGATTGACGTATCGGAAGCAACCGGCGGCCCCCGGGCGGCGGCTGAGGCTGTCATGGAACTGCTTGCTCAGGAACATGGCGGCGGAACCCTAGCCCGAAGTTGACCCGTACGTCGAAAACTGCTACTTTTATCCCCTTCCCATCCTGATATACTTGGATTGTTCTTTGCCGTCCGGATAAATCTTTCGGGCGGGAAGTTCTGAAAAGGAACTCTTTCGGGATGGCAGATGATCGTTTAAACAGGTTGAAGGAGAATCTGGCAGCGGTTCGAAACCGCATCGCTGATGCTTGCGCCCGCTGCGGACGATCCCCTGATTCCGTGCGTCTGGTGGCCGTCTGCAAGACGGTCGGGCCGGACGCGGTGCGCGCGCTCTACGACCTCGGCCAGCTGGATTTCGGCGAGAACCGGGTTCAGACCGGCCTGCCGAAGATCGCGGCGTTGAAGGACTTGCGCGAAATCCGCTGGCACATGATCGGCCACCTGCAGCGAAACAAGGCGAAGAAGACGATTCAGGAATTCCGCATGATACATTCCGTGGACAGCGAGCCTCTTGCGGCTGAGATAGCCGCAAGAGCCGGCGAATGCCGCATGACGATGCCCGCCATGCTGGAGGTGAACGTCTCCGGCGAGGAGAGCAAGTTCGGCGTTAAATGCGCCGACGTCGCTCCCCTCGCCGGGAGGATTCGCCGCATGGACGGCATCCGGCTTGAAGGCCTTATGACCATGGCCCCGTTCACGGACGACATGGAGGTCTGCCGCGGCGTTTTCAGAACGCTCCGGGAACTGCGCGACAGTATCAACGCCGATGGCGACGAGCCGTTCATGACGGAACTTTCGATGGGCATGTCCCAGGATTTCGAAATCGCCGTCGAGGAAGGTTCAACCTGCGTAAGAATAGGAACGGCGCTGTTCGAGGGATGGACGGATTGATCGCCCTCCAGGAAATCCCCGGCGGAACTGCTATCCCGGTAAGAGTCCGGCCAAAAGCCCCCCGGGACGGCGTTGACGGGGAGCGCAACGGCAGCCTGATGGTAAGCGTCACAGAGGCTCCCGAAAAGGACAAGGCCAACAAGTCAGTCACAAAGGCGCTTGCGAAGTTTTTCGGGATTTCAGCATCCCAGGTGATTCTCCTGTCCGGACAGAAATCGCGAGACAAGCGTTTTCTGCTCGAAGGAATCAGACCGGCGAAGGCGATGGAGATCATTCAAAGCGCCGACGCCGGATAAGAAACAAAGAACGAAGGCGTACTCATAACCGCCGCACAAAGTAGCGGCGACAGCAAAGTGCGCCGTCAAAATTAGAAACGGTGAGAAAGACATGGCTGGAGACTACAAGAAAACCATAAACCTGCCGAAAACAGCGTTCCCCATGGCCGCAAATCTCGCGGCAAAGGAACCTGTCCTTCAGAAACAGTGGGAGACCGAAGGTCTCTACAGGAAAATCCGCAAGGCCCGCGCGGGCTGTCCGAAATACATCCTCCACGACGGCCCTCCTTACCCCACAGGCGATCTGCATCTGGGAACGGGCCTGAACAAAATTCTGAAGGATGTAATCGTTCGCTATCGCACGATGCAGGGCTTTGATGCGCCCTACGTGCCGGGCTGGGACTGCCACGGCCTGCCCATCGAACACAAAGTGCTACAGGAAGTCGGCGACAAGGCGGAACAGATGTCCTCCGTCGAAATCAGGGCGATTTGCCGCAAATATGCAACCAAATTCCTCGAATCGCAGAAGCGCCAGTTCAAATCCCTCGGCGTCATCGGTGATTGGGACAATCCCTACCTGACTCTGAAACCGGAATACGAGGCCGGCGTGCTTGAGGTTTTCGCCCGCATGGTTGACGCAGGCTGCATCTACCGCAGCCTCAAGCCCATTCACTGGTGCATGAGTTGCGCCACGACTTTGGCCGAGGCCGAACTCGAATACGCGGACGTTTCAGGGCCGTCAATCTTCGTCAACTTCCCGCTGGTTGACGACGTGAGCGACATCTTCGGATTACCGAAGGATATCCCCGCCCACGTCATGATCTGGACCACGACGCCGTGGACGCTTCCCGCCAACCTTGCGATAGCGCTTCATCCGGATTTTGAATACGTCGCCGTAGTATACGCGAATCCGAAGAACGGCAACAAGGAAGCAACGATACTCGCCTATCGTCTTGCAGCCGCCGTCATGCAGCAGAGCGGCATAACCGAGTTCACCGAGCATGGCCGCGTTCCGGGCAAGGCGCTGGAGGGCAAGCGATACAGGCAGATTCTTTACGAAGACAAAGTCTGCCCGGTCGTGCTTGCGAAATACGTAACACTGACGGACGGCACGGGCTGCGTTCATACCGCCCCCGGACACGGGCGCGAAGACTTCCTGACAGGCTGCCATTACGCCCTCGAAATACTCAGCCCGGTCAACGAGAAGGGATTCTTCACGAAGGACGCGGGCCAGTTCGCAGGTCTGCATATCAATGATGGCGAAAAGCCGATTCTCGACAAGCTGGTCGCCCTCGGAGCGCTGATGAACAGCGGGAGGTCATCCCACTCATACCCGCACTGTTGGCGTTGCAGCAGCCCCGTAATCTTCAGGGCCACGGAGCAGTGGTTCGTCGGTCTGGAACGGAGCGAACTTCGCAAACGGGCGCTGGAGGAAATCGCCAAAACCAAATGGATACCCGTCTGGGGCGAGGAGCGCATCCGGGGCATGGTGGCGGACCGCCCGGACTGGTGCATCAGCCGCCAGTGCGACTGGGGCGTGCCGATACCGGCCTTCTACTGCAAGAAATGCGGCGCAACGCTGATGACCGGCGACACCATCCGCCGGGTGGCTGACATCGTCGCCAAAGAAGGCTCGGACGCATGGTTCGCCAAGCCGGTCGAATACTTCGTCCCGCCGGACGCCGCGTGTCCCTCATGCGGAACAAAAGAGTTCCGCAAGGAGAACGACATTTTCGACGTGTGGATGGAAAGCGGATCGAGCCATAACTCCGTCTGCCGCAAACATCCCGATCTGGCTTATCCGGCTGACCTTTACCTGGAAGGCACTGACCAGCATCGCGGATGGTTCCAGCTAAGCCTGCTGCCATCCGTTGCCGCGTGGGGCCGCGCGCCGTTCAAGTGCGTCCTTACGCACGGCTTCGTCGTTGACGCCGAGGGGCAGAAGATGTCCAAGAGCAAGGGCAACTTCCTCTCGGTTGACGACGGTGTGCATAAATTCCGCGCCGAAATCCTGCGCCTCTGGGTCTCCAGCCTCGACTTCCGCAACGACATGAGCGTCGTCGAGGACATCATCAAGGGCAACATGGTTGACATGTACCGGGACATCCGAAACACGTTCCGGTTCATGCTCGGCAATTTGAACGATTTCGACGCCGCGAAGGATCGCGTCCCATACGCGGAGATGGTGGAAATGGATCGCTGGGCGCTTGGCGAACTGGCGGAACTGATCCGCCAGACGACGGCGGCCTACGAGGAGATGGAGTTCCACAAGGCGACGATCTACCTGCACAGCTTCTGCCGTGTGCAGATGAGCGCCTTTTACCTGGACGTTCTGAAGGACAGGCTCTACTGCTCCGCGCCGAAGTGGGAGGAACGCCGCTCCGCGCAGACAGCGCTCTACGAAATCCTTGACGCGCTCGTTCGCCTGGCCGCGCCGATTCTGGTCCATACGTGCGAAGAGGTTTGGGGGTACATCCCACAGAAATCCGAGGACGTCGAGAGCGTCCACCTCGCGCACATGCCGAAGGCCAAAGAGGAATGGACGGACTCCGCCCTGGCTGAAAAGTGGGAGAAGATACTCAAGCTGCGCGAAGATGTCGCCCGCCCGCTTGAGGAACTCCGAGCGGCGGGCAGGATCGGCAAATCCCTTGAAGCTTCCATCGCCTTCCACACAGACGACTCGGAAGCGACAGCGTTGCTGAAGGAATTGGAATCGGAACTGCCCGAAATCCTGATGCTCAGTGAAGTCAGGATTTCCACAGCCCAAGCGCCTCAGAACGCAGCGAAGTGCGACTCCCTGTCCGGAGTGGCGATCAGCGCAAGCGTTTCCGAATTCGGAAAGTGCGCGCGGTGCTGGAACCAGCGAGAGTCGGTCGGAAAGAACGCGGAACATCCGGACCTCTGCGAGCGTTGCGTAAAGGCCGTCAGTTAGCGGACCGATTCTTCGACGTATCATAGAAGGCCCTCGATGGGGCGGCTTCATGGCCGCCCCATCGAACATCCGCCTTACAGGGGGATTTAACATGCGCGCAACATGCGCCGTTGCCGTAGCGTCTTTGTTCCTCGCCTTCTGCGCCGCCGCCGCTGACCGCCCGTTCGCCGGCCCCGTCTTTATGACCATCGCCGACGTGGACGCGCCCAACCTCATCGCCAACGGGGATTTTGAGACCGGCGACGCCGCCCCGCTTGCGCCGGCCGCCTTTTACCACAATGGTTACACTCTTGCTCCCGGCGAGGGCACGGACGGCAGCCGCGCAATCAAGTGCGTCAACGCCAGACCTGACGACTTCAGCGGCGCGTGCGTTACGCTGATACTCAATCAGGACAAACCCCGCCCGATCATCGTGGGCGGCTCCAGCAAGGCCCTTGATGTCAGCGGCTCATCCAACATTGATTATTCGATCTACTGCGACCTGATCTACTCGGACGGCACGCCTCTCTGGGGCCAGATCATGCCCTTCGAGACCGGTACTCACGACTGGCAGAACGTCAGCTTCGTCATCTACCCGCAGAAACCGGTCGCCAAATTGCTCCTTCATGCCCTTTTCCGCAACCATTCCGGAACCGTCTGGTTCGATGATCTGTTCGCTTCAGAGCTGGACGACGCAGCCACTTTCGATCTTCAGGGCATCGCCGGATCCATCAAACCCCGCGCCCCAGGCCGCTCGGAAACTGAAATGAGAACCGGCGACGGCCTCACGCTTGGGTTTGACGGCAACGGGCGCGTCGCGTCTTTCAATCTCGGCGGGAATGATGTCCTGCGCAAAGACTCCTTCGGCGGATTCTTTGCCAAGGATTGCGCCGCGGGGAGCGACTTCCTCCCCTTCTCCGGCAAATGCGTCCAAAACAATTCTGGCGTAGCTTTCACCGGCGGCAATAACACATTGTCCCTGAATCTCAAGGCCGACATGATCGCGCATGAAAACCGCCTTGAAGTGGCCGGGATGATTCAGGACACAACCGGAAACGACCGCGCCGTGACGCTCTACTTCGCCCTGCCCGTCAAGGCTTCGGGATGGAAATGGTGCAATGACATGACGAGGGCCGAGGATATCGGCCAGGCCGGTTCGTATCAGAACGTCATCCGTTGCGAGGCCGGCGCGTCGGGCAGCATGAGTTTTTATCCGATGGGCTGTGTTGCCCCGCCGGAGAAGCCCTCCGGCCTTGCCCTTGCCTGGCCCATTAGCGATCCCCGCCTGTCCCGCATCGGCTACCATGCCGCAACTGGAACCTTCTACATCGCGTTTGATCTCGGTCTCACGAAGAATTACGCCAAATCCCCTTCTGCCGCCTCCTTCAAATTCATCATCTATGCCTTTGACTCCGAATGGGGATGGCGCGCTGCGTGGGCGAAGTACATGACTGTCTATCCGGACGACTTCGTCAAGCGCGTTGACCGCGAAGGCATCTGGATGGCCTTCCAAAAGATTTCATCGGTGGAAAGGCACGATGATTTCGGCTTTGCGTTCAAGGAGGGCGAAGAAGAAACAGCATGGGACGACGCGCATGACATCCTGACCTTCCGCTACACTGAGCCACAGTCCTTCTGGTGCAAAATATCGAAGGACGCCGACAGATCCTACGCAGGCTGTATCGCGGAGATGGAGAAACAGGCGAAAGAGGGTAACGCCCTTGCGCGGGCTACCCTGACCAGCGCCGTCCATTCCCCGCATGGAAATTATGACCTCTCGGTGGCGGACGCTCCCTGGTGCGTGGGCGCGGTCTTTTCCCTGAATCCAAGCCCCTTTATCCCCGGCGATGTGACAAAGGCGAAGGTCAATTACACCACCGAAGACGCCGACAAGCGTTACGCCGACTCATCGAAGGGGATTCTTGACGGGGAGTATCTCGACAGTCTGGAGGGATGGGCGGTACTGAATTATCGCCCTGAGCACATCGCCTGCGCTGACATTCCGCCGGTCTTCGATTCGGCGGGGCGCGTCTGCCTGATGAACATGTTCAGCATATGGGAATTTTCCCGCTTCATTTCAAAAGACGTCCACAAGCGCGGCAAGCTCATGATGGCCAACTCCGTCCCGTGGCGTTTCCCGTTCCTGATGGGTTGGTTCGATCTTACCGGCACGGAGACCGACTGGAAGCCGGGCGGCCTGCTCTACGCCGCCAACACCGAGGAAATCATGAACGCCCGGCGGGCGTGTTCCGGGCAGAAACCTTATCTTCTCCTCCAGAACACGGATTTCACGAAGTGGACGCATGAGGACACGGAGCGCTACATGAAGCGCTGCCTGCATTATGCCGTATTTCCGAGCTTCTTCTCCGCCAACGCCGCGACGGAACACTACTTCGCGCAGCCGAAACTTTACAACCGCGACCGTGCGCTGTTCAAAAAATACATCCCGCTGATTCAGACGATTTCCAAGGCAGGCTGGCAGCCCATTCCCCATGCGAAGTGCGACGATCCGAACATGCGGATTGAGCGATACGGTCCAGCCGCCGATGGCAAGGTCTACCTGTCCGTTCTTAATCTTGCCGGGAAGCCCATGACGGCAAAAATCGCGGTTGACGCCGCGGCCGCAGGCATCCCTGGGGACGCCCGATCATTCAGGTCGCTCCTAACCGAAGACCGGATTTCAGCCTCGGCGCAGGACAAGGGCATCATCTTTGAAATCAGCATAGGCTCTGGCGAGACAACGCTTCTCATCGCCGAATGACCGCCATGGCCTGCTTCCCTTTCATCCGGTTTGACATCCCCGCGAGCCTTCCGCTATCATCCGCGCTGTTTCGGCGGATTGTCGAATGCCCAGCCCGCTGAGGAAACGCGAATGTCAATAACGCAAAAAGACGTCGAATATGTGGCCAACCTGGCCCGGCTTGAACTGACCGGGGAGGAGAAGGAACGCCTCGCCCGCCAGCTTGGGGATATTCTCGACTATATCAATATGCTAAACCGTCTGGACACGACCAACGTCGAACCTATGGCCCACGCCGCCATAGAGCACAACGTCTTCCGCGAGGACGGCGAACCGCGCTCCATTACCCCTGACGAAACGCTCGCCAACGCTCCGGACAGGCAGGGCGACTTCTTCAAAGTGCCTAAGGTTATTGACTGACTTTGCGCTCGCCCACCGGTTCCGGCCTTTTCGATTCATCCCACCCCGTTGACACGCCCCCGCTTTGTGTCACAATATCCCCAGTTGAGCGCCCCGGCCCTCATCCGGCGGCGCGGACTGTCCACATCGTAGGGGCACGTTGCAACGTGCCCTACCTGTCGTCGTATCGCAAAGGGCTTCGGCTACGCAGGAGGCATCAGCAATGGCAAAACTCTCCGTCTGCATCGAAATGTTCTGGAGGGACCAGACCCCGGATAAAAAAGTCGCGCTGTCCGGCGAACTAGGCTACAAGGCAGCCGAATTCTGGGGCTGGCAGGGCAAGGACATTGACAAGATCAAGGCGGCCGCCGACGCCGCGAAGATGAAAATCGCGACCTTCTGCATGGCGACCGCCGTCCCGCTGGTCAATCCCAACGCGAAAGAGGCGTTGAAAAAGGGCCTTGAGGACACAATCCCCGTCGCCCGCAAGCTCGACGTGAACCGCCTCATCCTGACCACCGGCAACGAGCGCACGAAGGAGCGCTTCGAGGTGACGAAGTCCACCGTCATCCGCAACCTGAAGTCGCTCGTCCCGATCCTTGAATCCAACGGGATAATGCTCTGCATCGAGCCGCTGAACACCTACGTCAACCATCTCGGCTACTGGCTGGCCTGCATGAGCGACGCGGCGGACATCTGCGCGGAGGTGGACAGCCCCTGGGTGAAAATCCTCATGGACATCTACCACCAGCAGATCACCGAGGGCAACATCATCCAGACAATCCAGGAATACAGCTCCCTGATCGGCCATTACCACTGCGCCGGCGTGCCCGGACGCCACGAACTGGTCGGCGGCGAACTGGATTACCGTTACATCTTCAAGGCGATTGACGATACTGGCTACGACGCCTACATCGGCCTGGAATTCAGCCCGACCATCGGCGAGACGGACGCGCTGAAACAGGCCAAAACATTGGTGAAGAAAAAGTAGGGTGGGCGCTCCGCGCCCACGCTGCATAATTTGAATCCGCGCACGAAGCGTAACGCGTGTGCGCAAAACCATCGGTTTCGCACACCCTTGTTCCCTGCCCGAACAGCCAATATGCCCTCCTTCTCCCCCGGGAGAAGGGGAACCATCCGAAGGATGGTGGATGAGGGGCGTTGGGGCAATGGGTTTGACACGCTGAGATGCAGGGTGTGAGCCGCGTCGGCTCGCTTCGAGACGCGCGCGTATCTTGTACGCCTACTTCCTCGCGCATATCCCCTCGACCTCCTTCACAATCGCCTCCGCCTCCTCGCGGCTTCCCGCCCCGGTCGTGATGATCATACCCTGCGGCTTGAGCGCCTCGACTATTCGCTTCACCTCTTCACGCCCGCAATAAACCCAAAGCCCCGCCCCTCGTTCCTGCAGCTTCTTGAGCAGCGGTATCCACTTCGACATCGGCCCGTTCCCGTCACCGTAGACCCACTGTATCGCGTCAATCCCTTCGACGCCGCATATCGCGTCCATGTGCGGGATGGCGTTCGGACCGTCCCAGTGATAAACGCAGTGGTCCAGGAACGCGGCCTCCTCCCGCAGCCACGGCAGGAAGAACTCGCGGTACATCTCCGGCCCGACCATACACGAAAAATCGTTCTGCAGCGCGGCGTACCTGCCCCGCACGGGAACCGTGATCCAACTCGTCACAACGCCGTCCGAATGCGGATGGATGATGTCGAAATGGCGCTTCATGGCCTCCTTGTAGGCCTTGAAACACTCGGCAAGACGCTTCTTGATCTCGTCCGGACGCTCGATGAGATCGAAACAAAGGTTCTCCGGCCCGCGCAGCGCGCTCAGAGCATCGGCGTTGGGATGAATGTCACCGGATGCGACTATCCATCTCCCCTCCCCCCTCTCCGCGGCCAGGCGCACGTACTTCTCCATCTCCATCCAGTAGAAACTCTTTGGATTAAACTTGAGCGGAGGCTCCTCCGCCCAGTCCTTCACCCGATATTTCGCCCATGACGTGCCCTCCGCATACTCAAGCTCCGAACCGATGAACCCGGCGAAAACGTCCGGGCCGAGATTGCAGAAATACGATGGAAACGCCTCGGCTATATAGTCCGTCCGCGACACCCAAACCTCGTGGCAGTCAATCCGCCAGTCGAAGTTGAACCACCTCTCTCGCAGCATTGCCGGCGCCGGCGGAGCCTCCCGGTTGGACTTCTTCGGCGCGGTGATGTTCATCACCGGGCGGTCGTCGTTCTCGCGGCGGAAGCAGCGTTCATATCTCTCCAGAACGCCCTCGAAGTTCTCGACGCCTTGCAGTTCCATCGTTCAGCCCTCGGTTTTTGTTTCCGTCAGGTTCTACTTCCTCAGACCCATCGCGCGGCGAACCTCATCCATGGTCGCCTCGGCAACAGTCCCGCACTTCGCCGCCCCCTCCGACAGCGCGGAGTAGACCCGTTCCGGCTCTGCGATCAACTCCTTGGCCCGCGTCCGGATCGGTTCAAGCTCCTTCAGCATGTGCTCAAGCAGCATCTTCTTGCACTCGACGCATCCGATCTCCGCCCCGCGGCACTCGCCATTGACCCGCTGGACGACCTCCGGCGGCGAAAAACCTCTGTGCATCGTGAAGATGTTGCAGATGTCCGGATTGCCCGGATCGCTCCGGCGCTGGCGCGCGGGGTCGGTGAAGGCCGGCGCCAGTTTCTTCCAGACTGCGTCCGGCTCATCAATCAGGGAGATGTGGTTGCCCAGGCTCTTGCTCATCTTCGCCTTGCCGTCCAGCCCCATGATGCGCGGGGCCTGCGAGAGGCGCTCCTGCGGCTCCGGGAAAACGTCTCCGAAACGGGCGTTGAACTTTCGCACTATCTCGCGGCAAAGCTCAAGGTGCTGCAACTGATCGTCGCCCACCGGAACCACGTTCGCCTTGTAGAGCATGATGTCCGCAGCCATGAGCACGGGATAATCGAACAACCCGGTGTTGACGTTTTCCTGCTGCTGCTGGGACTTATCCTTGAACTGCGTCATTCGCTCCAGGCTGCCGATGGGCGTGACCGTGTTGAGCAGCCAGCAAAGTTCGGTATGCTCCGGAACACGGCTCTGTACGAATATCCTGCACCGCGCGGGATCAAGCCCGCACGCGATGTTGACGGCGGCCGCCCGGAGGATGCGCTCCTGCATTTCCGCCGGATCGTACATCACGGTGATGGCATGAAGGTCAACGATGCAGAAAATGCAGTCAACCTCGTCAATCATCCGCGCCCAGTTCTTTATCGCTCCCAGGTAGTTGCCAACGTGGATGTCCCCGCTGGGCTGAATCCCGCTGAAAGCGACCTTCTTCTTCGTCATCTTGAGAACTCCGTGATCGAGGCACTTGCGATGTGACTACTCGTAGGGGCGCGTTGCATCACGCCCCGAATTCCAGCGCGTCAGAGCATACGCGATGAACCTGATTTCATCAAGCAGTCTGTGCCTGTCTGAATGTTATCTCCGCATATGCAGCCATCACGTTAGAGAATCTTCCTTCCCCCGCGCGCAACGCAAAGCGCCTCGCTTCGCGCAGCGTGGGGGAAGGTGGCGCCCCTTCTCGAGGGGCGACGGAAGGGGGCAAAGATCGGTCCCCGTTCACTGTCGCGCCCCATTTCAACGGATCACTTGACGCTCAGACAAGAATCCTCTCCAGCAGCGCCGTCGTCGCGCGCTTGTCCGGCTGCGCGGTTGTAACGTATTGCGGCTCCGGATCGGCCGCCCCGACGCACGATGGGCATCCGCTCCTGCACGGACACTCCCGCGCCACACGCAACGAAGTCAGCGCCAGACGATCGAACATCTCGAACGCCTTGCGGCTGAACCCCGCCCCCCCCGGATAAGTGTCATAAAGGAACAGCGCCGGCGACTGGAACCCCGCAGTATCGCAGGCCGCCTCAACGTCATGCCGGTCGCACATCGCCAGAACCGGCAGTACCGCAAGAAAAAGGTTACGCAAACCAGCCAGCCCCGATGCCGGCGCAAGCCCCTCCGCCGCCAGTTCTGCCATCAGGTCTCCCGGCGGCGCAAGCCACATTCCCGTCGTCAGCAACTCCGTCTCCGGCAGTTCAAGCGGCTCCCGCCCCATCGAGCGTCCCGAATGAAACTGCCTTCGGCAGAAGCCGACCACCCGCGTGACAACCCTCAACTCCCCCTCCTGAAGGCTCCCGTTCCCGAGTTCGCGCGACGAATCGGTCTCCAGAACCTGGATCGAGGCCAGGACGTCCGGCGTCGTGTAATACGCCGACTCCGCCTCCTCCACGCGAGCCTTCAGCGCGCTCATGTCCAGATCGTGAACCAGATACGTCCGTCCCTCGTGCAGATACACCGCCCCCGGATGGACGAAGAACTGGGCGCAGGCGGCGTCAACCTCCCCAAGTATCGTCTCCTTCTTTCCGTCCCCAACTGTTATTGAAACCGGGTCTCCGAATGCGCTGCGAATTCCCACGCGCCCGGCGGGAAATTGCGCCGCCGACCAGAATCGCCTGCCCCCTATCCGCCTGACCTTGCCGCTATCTTCAATAACCTGGAGCAGCGGGCCCATATACGGGCCAAAAAGCTTTTCGTCCCTGTCCTCAATCGGCAACTCATACGCCGCGCAGGCCAGTTGCGAACTCAAAAGGTACGGATTCTGAACGTCTGCCACGGCGTGTTCCGGACTCCCTCCGAAAATGAAATCCGGGTGGCGCATGATGTACTGGTCAATCGGACGCCCCAGCGCCACCAGGAAAACAACGCTGTCCGACGTCCCGCGCCCGGCGCGCCCCGCCTGCTGGAAGGTCCGGGCAATGCTGTCCGGAAAACCGACCAGAATGCACGCCCCCACCCCGCCCACGTCAATCCCGAGCTCCAGCGCGCTCGTGGCGACCACGCCGAGCAACTGCCCGGAAAAAAGCTGCGACTCTATCCTGCGGCGATCCTCCGGAAGATACCCCCCCCTGTAAGAGCTTATTCGTTTGGCTATTTCCGGATTGCGCTTGCCAAGCGCGTCGAGCGAATACTTGTATATCAGCTCTGTCGTCGCGCGGGTCTGCGCGAAAACGATTGTCTGGATTCCGCGCTTGACCAGCCGGCAGAAAAGCTGCTGCGCCTCATGAATCGGACTTCGGCGCTGCCCCTCCTCGCAGTCCGTCAGAGGCGGATTCCAGAGGACAAAATCCCGGTCTCCGCGCGGCGAACCGTCAGTGTCAACAAGCTCCGGACGCCGCCCCGTGAGCGTTTCCACAAACTCTACTGGATTGCCGATTGTGGCTGAGCAGCAGACAAAGCGCGGATCAGCGCCGTAGTGCGCGCACAGCCGCCGCAGCCGCCTGAGAACATTCGCCACGTGCGCCCCGAAAACCCCGCGATAAGTATGCGCCTCGTCAATGACGATGTACTTCAGACCCCCTAGAAACGCCGACCAACTGCCGTGATACGGCAGTATGCCGACGTGGAGCATGTCCGGATTGGTCAGCAGTATGGAGCCTTCGGCCTTCGCCTTGCGGCGGCGATGCTGCGGCGTGTCCCCGTCGTAGGTTGCCGGCCGGATGATCTCCGAAAGTTCCGCCGACGAATCGGCGAGTTTCTGAATCGCCCGGAACTGATCCTGCGCCAGCGCCTTTGTGGGAAAGAGATAAAGCGCGCGCGACGCGGGATTCTCCGCAAGCTCCCATGCGACGGCCAGGTTGTAGCAGAGCGTCTTGCCGCTTGACGTTCCGGTGGCTACGACAACGTCTCTGCCCCCGCGCAGTAGTTCGATCGCCCGCGCCTGATGGGAAAAGAGCCTCACGACGCCGATTTTTCGGAGAGCCTGTTCAAGAACGGGCGGCATTCCACGGGGCGGCTCGCATGTCTCGGCTTCCCTGGCGGGGAAACGCCTCGTCTCCGCAATCTGCCCGCGGTACAGCTTCGCCCGCTTCAGGTCCCTGATGATGTCTGCGCGATCCATGACTCCCTGATTCCCGATGCTCGCTGCTTTCCGCTGAATCTTTTCCCGAAAATCAAAATCACAGGCATTATACACGACAAGGCGCGTTTTCGTTTCCCGCTCAACTGCCGGTACAACAGACCGATGGCGGCCCGTTTTTCCCTCCGTCCGGATTCATGCCTCCTTTCAAACCAGCTCCGCCCTCATCTTCTCTTGCTCACCGCCTCCCTGATCGTATACTACCAGTAACCTTTGTCCCCCCCACTCCACATCCTGGAACAGATACCGGAGGCCGGACATGCCGGAATTGACTTTCAACGCCTACATCACCGCCGGCGCCATTGCCCGCGAACTCTCCACTGACAACGGCCTCGAAACCGCCTTCCGCCGCCTGCGCGCGGCGCGGGTCGGCAAGGTCGTCATCGAGGCATATCGCGGCGGAGAAATCACCCCCGAAAACAGGCTTCGTGAATTGCGCGACGCATTCCGCTCGAGCGGATTCGAGACATCAGGCGGCATCATGCCGGTCGAAGGGCGCGGCTTCGGAAGGCGCTCCGTCGGCGTCGAAACCCGCTGCGGCTTCTTCTGCTACACGGCCCAATCCACCCGAACCGGCGTTGAGACCGAGATACGCAAGCTCGCGCGAGTGTTCGACGAAGTCGTCATTGACGACGCCTTCCTGACAAGCTGCCGCTGCCCGGAATGCGACGCCGCGCGGGCCGGGCGCGGTTGGCGCAAATTCCGCAAAGACCTCATGGCGGAATTCAGCCGCATCCTCGTCGCCGCCGTCCATGAGGAAAATCCCAACGCTAAGCTCGTCCTGAAACTCCCGCAATACTACGACCGATACCAGTTGTTCGGATACGACCCGGCGACGCAGGGCCGCATCTTCGACGGAATCTGGATCGGCACGGAAACCCGCGCGCCGGATACATTCGCATACGGCTTCGTGGAACAATACGAGCCGTTCTTCCACGTCGCATGGATCAGGCAATGCGTCGGCGCCAAATTCCAGGGCGCATGGTTCGACTACCTTGATTGTGACGAGCGCGTCTTCTTCGAACAGGCCATTACGACCGCCCTCACGAATCCCAGACAGAACACCTACTTCTGTTACGGCGACAGCATGTTCGATGAGAAAAACGGCTTGGCCGGTTGCGTCGCCAAAGCAGCCAGTTTGATCGAGAAACTAGCCTCAGTCGCTAGGCATCCCGCCGGCCTTCCCGTCCTGCGTCCTGCTGACGCGGACGGCAACGGCGACCTGTTCATCTTCGATTCCCTCGGCATGGTCGGCATTCCCGTCCTCCCCGTTCTCGATCTCTCAGACGCCCCGCGCAATGTCATGATCCCCGCTCACTGCGCTTGCCTGCCTGACCTGAGACGGCGAATCGAAGCGATCCTCGAAAATGGCGGCCAGGTCATCATGACGCTCAACGCCCTTTGCGAAGCCGTTGAATCCGATCCCGCACTGGCCCCGATCTTCGGTTACACTTTTTCAGGTATCGGGCGAGTCTCAGCGGATGCCACAGCGGTCATCGTCGGCTCCAAACGCATCGAACTGAACTCCCCCATCCGTCTGCCGGGCGACCTCCAGCCTTCCGACGCCCAAACCGAGGCATGGGCTGAAGTCCCATGCTGCGAGGGCGGGCCGATCCTTGTCCCCCTGATATCATCGCGACGTCACGCATCGGGCGGCGCGGCAATCGTATGGAACATCGGAACCTGCGTGCACAACGATTTCCCCATCAACGAGCGCCTCAACGTCCCCCTTCGGGCGGATATATTGCGTTTCCCGCAAAGCGTGCTTGATATCATGCAGGCGCAGGCAACCCTCCACATGGGCTGCCGCATTGCCGTTCCGCCGCGCGTGGCGGCTTTTCCGTTCCGGGACTGCCTCGTCCTCGTCAACTATTCCGACAACAGCGCGCGCGTGGACATCTCCGGCTTGAGCCTGATGTCAGATGCCGCTTTCTCCGACTGCGCCATAAACCGATGCGACGCCGACGGCGCAAACCTTTCACCGCGCAGCTTCCTGGCAATCCCCCTTGCCGCTCCGATCGTTATGACCTGATACCGGACAAACGCGACGCGAGAAGAATGGCCGCCGTCAGGCTCGACTCGTCCGCCGTCCCCTTGCCGGCGATGTCGAAAGCCGTGCCATGAGCGACCGACGTTCTTATGATGGGCAGCCCCAGTGTGACGTTCACGCCATCGTGAAAACTGACCATCTTGAACGGTATATGTCCCTGGTCGTGATACATCGCCACGTGACCGTCATACTTTCTCAATGCCTTCGGCGTGAAGGCTGCGTCCGGCGGAACCGGCCCTTCCACGTTCCAACCGCGCTCGACGGCATCCCGTACCGCAGAGGCGATATGCTCCTGCTCCTCCCCTCCGAATACCCCCCCTTCCCCGGCATGCGGATTCAAACCAAGCATGCACAACCTCGGCTCCCGACCGAGCGTCCTGAGCAGCGCGTCCCTCAATAACCCCGTGACTTTGAAAATCCTTTCGCAGGTCAGCATCCCGGGAACATCGCGCAATGCGACGTGGCACGTCACGAAAGCCAGCGACATCCGTGAGCTATAGAGCATCAGGGCAAAATCATCAATCCCCGTTTTCTCCGCCAGGATCTCAGTATGCCCCGGTTTCCGTATTCCTGCCATTTGTAAAGCGGCCTTGTTCAATGGCGCAGTGGCAATGGCCGATACGGTTCCTGAGATTGCCATATCTATTGCATTAATAAGGTACTTATATGCCGCAGCCCCCCCCGCTGCGCATGCGCGTCCGTATTCCGGAGCTTCTGCGCAAGCTGAACAATCCAGCAATGACGCCTCCCGGCCCCCGGCATCTGAAGCCCATGCGCCGACGTCAGCAGGCGAATGGAGCGTATCATAAACCAGACTCATCTTCGTAACATCTTCAGCCCGCTTAAGGACAACCTTGTCCCCCGCCAGCACGAGTCGGCATGAATCGCGAACATCGGGATTTGCCGCAGCCTTTACGCATATCTCCGGCCCGACGCCGCACGGATCGCCCATGGTGAGGACGATCAGCGGCTTCCTCCCGGCGCTGACGGATTTGCCGACATACATATTAATGCCGTTCACGTTCCGGTTTTAACGGTTGAAATTACATCCACGACTACCGGCATCAAGGGATATCTGCCATCATCCCCCGGTTTTTTCAGTCGCCTTTCCTTCGCTTTCATTACCCGGGTTCTTCAGTTCCTCAAGAGTGCCGCCAAGGTTGACATATGCCTTTGCGATGGCTAGTTTAAGCGATGATGGGGCATCTGGAAATGACTTGGCCAGGTCCTGCTTCTTCTCCTCGAAATGCCCATATCCGAGAATGAGGGCCGCCTTCTCGCGCAGAGCATCGGACTGCGCCGCATCGGCTACAATCTCCATCAGGCCGTCCACCCCATCCGCCTCACCGAGCGCTGCCAGGCTTCGAAACGCATTGAATTTCACGGCAATATCTTTTGCCTGCGCCATGGATTTCAACTCGCCTATATAGACATTGCCCCTGCCGCCTTCGGCGCGATCCATCAGGGCCAGCGCTTCCAACGCCTGTGCCTGGACCGAGCAGTCGAACTCATCGGAGGAGAAACCTTCGATGACTCCCTTGTTTCCAAGAGCATAGGCAATCCAGATGCGAACTTGCGGGGGAGCTTCCTCCGTGATTCCCTTCAACAAAGGCTCTGCCTCAACCAGTTTCTGTTCCGATGCCGCAAGCACCGCACAACGGAAAATCTCCCATGAACGTTCGTTCAATCCGTTCAAGATGGCCTCGACAACCTTCTGACTGGCCTGAACCTTCCCCAGACTCCGCAACGCTGCCGCGCGCTGCACGGGATCGGTGTCGGCCAATGCGCGATCACACATCTCATCAATGTTCTTGCCCACGATGAAATAGTATCTCTCAGAACCCAGCTTGGGCATTGCATCCTTTTTCCCGTCGGTCTTTGAGCTTGTGCCGGCGCCCAACTGGTCCTGTGCAGCGTCCGGAGGCGCGGACTTCTTGCACGACGGCAAGCATATGAGTGCAATGCCCATGATGACGAGAACTGCAAGTCTGCATGGTCGCATGTCTTCTTCCCCTGGCCAATGGCCCGGTAAAACTGTGACAACGGTCAAGCGCTCACGATCTTCCACACAACATGCGCATTCTCCAGCTCGGAATGCGCAAATACCTGTCCTCCTTTTCATTCCCGATAAGCCATTATCACGCGGGCATTAATTTTGTCAACAGCGCTTTGTTCCGTCTGACGCCGACCTGAGTAATCAGTGAATCATATGTCTCCGCATTTGTCGGGGGTGATTTGTCCCGTTATCTCTGTTTTCACGCCATTGAAATTCATCGAATTCAGGAACAAATGATGCATGAATTCCACCTTGAAAAGCCCCCTTTCAGACCTTATTATATATGATAGAAATGGATGGATTATGGCAATGTGGAGCGTTCGGAGCAGCAATCCCGCGTTCCCGCATCAGGATTCTTCATCGCGGAAGGAGTAAATGACTATGGCATCACTACGCGACAGACTAGGCGTCAGAGCAACAGGCCCGGCCGCCCCCGCCCCGACGGCAGCGCCAAAACCCGGAGCCGGCCCGGCCACTCCCGCCGCAACCGCCGAACGCCAGCAGGCCGCGCCTGCGGCCCCGCCTGCGGCCCCGCCAAAACCGGCATCCCCTGCAGTGTCCAATGCCGCGCCGGCCAATCGTCAACAAGCAGGCGCTCAAGTCGCATCCCGCGCTGGTTACCATGAACTGAAATCCCGCATGCACCGGAAACTCATTGATGTTCTGGACCTTTCCGTCCTGAATACCATGAGCCGCCCAGAGCTTGAGCGGGAAGTTACGAAAATCATCAATGACCTGATCAACCAGGAAGGCATCAATCTCAACAGGCGTGAACGCGAAACCTTTGTCAAGGAAGTACTTGACGAACTCCTCGGTTTCGGGCCGCTCGAACCTTTGCTGGATGATCCGGACGTGAACGATATCCTCGTCAACGGCCCCAAGCAGGTCTACGTCGAAAGACGCGGAAAACTGTATCTGACCAACGTCCAGTTCAAGGATGACGGCCATCTTGCCCAGGTAATTGACCGTATCGTGTCAGGCGTGGGCCGTCATATTGACGAGGCTCAGCCCATGTGCGACTGCCGTCTGCCTGACGGCTCCCGTGTGAACGCAGTTATTCCCCCGGTAGCGGTTGACGGGCCGTCCCTTTCCATTCGTAAATTCCGCAAAGACGTGCTCGGCATCCAGGCCCTTATTGACTTCGGCGCATTGTCCCCGATGATGTCCGCAGTCCTGCAGGCGTGCGTGAAATCCCGCCTGAACATCCTGATCAGCGGTGGAACAGGTTCCGGAAAGACCACACTTTTGAACTGTCTCTCGGCATTCGTTCCACATGACGAGCGCATAGTGACCTGCGAGGAAGCGGTCGAGCTGCAACTTCAACAGCCCCATGTCGTTCGCCTTGAAACCCGCCCACCCAACCTGGAAGGACGCGGTGAAGTGACCATGGGAAACCTCGTGAAGAACTGCCTGCGTATGCGTCCGGAACGGATCATCGTCGGCGAGTGTCGTGGCGGCGAGGCGCTGGACATGTTGCAGGCCATGAACACCGGTCACGAAGGTTCCATGACGACGCTGCACGCCAACAGCCCTCGTGACGCAATCGGTCGTCTGGAAACCATGATCGCTATGGCCGGCATGGACCTGCCGGCCCGGGCCATGCGCGTGCAGATTGCGTCTGCCATTGACATGATCGTTCAGGCCGCCCGCCTGAACGACGGTTCACGTAAAATCATCAACATAACCGAAGTCCTTGACATGGAAGGCGATATCATCACCATGCAGGACATCTTCATTTACGAACGTAAAGGCATGGATCCCACAACCGGCAAAGTCATCGGCCAGCACAAACCCACCGGTGTGCAGCCTCGCTTCATGGAACGACTGAAGTCATACGGTCAGCAATTGCCGGAGGACTGCTTCAAGCTGTAGGCTAACTCGGAGGATCAAAATGGGAGGATTCCTTCTATATATTCTGATCGCCGGTTTCACGGGATTCATTCTCGCGGCGATATGGATGTTCCTTGGAGCAAAGGGCGGAGCGCTCGACCTCAGGGTTCACCGCCGCATCCAGAATATCGGTAAGGAAGAAATTGCCACTGACGTTCCCGACATGGCTGAACTGGAGGAGATGGAATCCGCCAAAAAACAGAAGCGCCGGAAGAAAAAGCAGCAACCCATTATCAAACAAGATACTTACGACGAGATTGCATCAGGCTCAGACAGCACCAAACGACGCGTGAAGAAGCCTGGTTTTGTGCGTCGGCTTACTTTGCAGTTACCCCAGGTGGGCATCCCCACCAAAGGGGAAACATTTCTAATGATATTGGGAGGTTCAGCCTTCGTTGTGGCATTACTGACATGGCTCGTCCTGCCAGACAAGAGTAATGTCATTCTCCCTGCCATTGCAGGATTATTTGTTATCCTCCTGCCCTTCATCTATGTGAAAATCGCCTTGTCAAGACGGATCAATAAAATACAGGCACAACTTGCGGACGCGCTGGACCTTATCGCCAACAGCATGCGCGCCGGACACGGATTCAACGCGGCAATTCAAAACGTGGCCGACGAAGCTCCGGATCCCATAGGTGAAGAATTTCAAAGGCTTTATGACGAACTTGCCTTTGGCATTCAGGCTGATGAATGCCTGCGTAACCTTTCAGAGCGCATCCCGATAATGGACGTCAAGTTCTTTGTCACAGCGGTCATCATCCAGCGCGAGACAGGCGGTAACCTGGCTGAAATCCTTGACTCAATCGGTGAAACAATACGCGAGCGTTTTCGAATCTTCGGCCAGATCAAGACCCTTACGGCCCAGGGCCGTTTGTCAGGATGGATTCTGGGCATGCTGCCCTTCGGCATAGGATTGGCAATTTATGTTCTGAACAAGCCTTACATGTCGTTGCTCATAAATGAAGAAATAGGCCACAAAATGATTCTCGGCGGCCTTGTGCTCCAGAGCATCGGCGGTCTGCTCATCAGAAAAATCGTCACAATCAAGGTCTGATGTCTAGGAGGCCTGACCATGTCACCGACTGTCCTTGTTGTAGCAATTATCGTTGTTGTGCTTGTCCTGGCCGCTCTTGGCGTAGCGGCAATCATAGGATCAAAAAAAGGCAGTCTGAACACCCGCCTTGGCGTGCCATCTGAAGAATCGGCCGGCACAGTGAAAATCACTTCTTCCGGACCTGATTTTGGCACCCTTATGACAGAGAAGGTCTTCAAACCTCTTTCCGCGGTTCTTCAACCCCGCGGAGGCGGATCCGGAGTGCGGCAGAGGCTTCTCTACGCGGGAATTCGACGCAAGGGCGCGCTCGAAATATTCCTCGGCTTCAAATTAATGCTCATGATCGTTCTGCCGCTTTTCCTCGGCGGGGCGATTTACTTTATGAACAAGCCGGACGGAATGTTCGCCAGGGCTAAAATCCTTCAATGGGCCTTGGGTGGAGTTGCACTTGGCATGCTGCTGCCTAACTTCTATCTTGGCTCAAAAGCCAGAAAACGCCAGGAAAGCATCACCTTGACGCTTCCTGACGCTCTTGACCTGCTGGTCGTCTGCGTGGAAGCCGGTCTCGGTCTTGACGCGGCCATCCTGAAAATCGGTGAAGAAATGCGCGAAACCGCCCCCGATCTTGCAGAGGAGCTGGTGCTTGTCAACCTTGAGATGAAGGCCGGCAAGCCGCGTCAGGAGGCGCTGCGAAACCTCGGATTGCGAACGGGCGTGGAAGACTGCAAACAACTTGCCGCGCGAATCATCCAGGCCGACCGTTTCGGCACCAGTATCGCAAAATCCCTGCGTATCCACTCGGGCGTTTTGCGGACGCGCCGACGCCAGGCAGCGGAGGAGAAGGCCGCCAAAACCACGGTCAAGTTGCTGTTCCCGCTGGTCTTCTTCATTTTCCCCTGCATATTCCTCGTGATTCTTGGACCGGCGGCGGTCATGATTTCCAGAGCCTTCCTGAAATAACCGCTCAATCAATCTAATTATGCGCCTCAACAGTGACAAGCGCCGGGTTTTTTATGCCTTTGTGCTGGTGTTGATATTTTTCGTTCTGAACGCATATCCAATGCATGCGCAAACCTCGCCGCCTAAGCCTGCAAAGAAAACGGCGGAACCGCCCCCCTCCGCCAAACCCCAATCTGGCGCTTCGGATCAGCCAGAGGCGTCACCCGATTCAAAGTCTAAAAAGAAATCCGATGGCCTCAGGTTGTCCTCAGAAGATATTCAAGAAGTGCGACAAGATTCTAAAGGCATAGTTTTGCTGCTATTCGGAAGCATAAGCGCATTTGCTCTTGTCATTGCTCTTATAGTCTTCTGCGTCGCCGCCGGTAGTTTCCCACTCTGGCTAGGTTCCAAGATATTCCGAATCAGAAAGGCCACTTACCTGAAGGCGATAGGTTGCAGTTTCGCAAGTTTCATGGCGTCATGGTTTCTCGGCTTTGGCACATACACTCTAGGTTATGCCATGCTTAAGCAAGCTGAGAAGATGAGCATGATCCCCATGCTCCGCTATGTGGCGCTCGGGCTGGCGGCATTCGGCGCGCTTGTGGCGACAAAAACGGTATACAGCATTGATTCGAACAAAAAAGCCCTATACATCTGGCTCCCTTATATATTATTAGTCGGGGGTCTCACTTATTTATGGTATTGGCTTCGAATACAAATCACTTAAAGAGAACCGGGGCAATCACAACCTGAATTGCGGTCCCACGCGGTTGACTGCTTTAGGGTGGCATGTGGGGAAGGTCTTCACGAGACGGTCGTGAACCGGAAATTCCATGCAGTCAACTTGCGCGCGGACAACCGCATCAGGAGGATTGCCCCGGTTTGTGCGGTTCATTCGACACCGATATCCTTTGAAACGCTCGCATTGTTTCCCGGGACATCGCTAGTCGAACATCGCCGCATCCTGAACGGCCCTCGCAAGACCACGCAGGCGCGGCGCCCGATGTCAGTCCTTGGCGGCTGTTCGAACAAGACCCACGTCCTTCCAGCGCAGGTCAACGTATTCGATCCCTTCCAGCCGCGGATTCTCATTCAACACACGAACAAGATTGGCGAACTTTTCCTCATCAGAAAGTTCATCAGCAGGATTGCACAAGTATGGGCGTTCGCTGCAGACCGTAGAACATCCCCAGCGAATCTCCGTTCCATCCTGGGTATAGACGCTCACACAGCTTGCTCGCGAATTACGTCGTGTCCCAAGTTTACTTGTATCCACATATGCAATGTTTAATGCCTTTACTGCATTTCTTTTCTGAAGAAAAATCACAAGCCTGATCCCGGCATCCACTCCGTCCGCCTCCCACTTTTCTCCCGGCTTTGGCAGCGCAAGCCTTTCCCTGTAACGAATCACAGGCCCAGGTTCGTTTCCAGGAAAACTGAATTTCTCCGCCGGCAGTCGCACACCCTCAGCATCCACCATGTGCAGTCTGCCTCCATGTTGCACCAAGGCAACCGGACGCCTCATATTTACGGTTAGATTCAACCCCTCGCTCAAACTTCGATGAATATTATTGACACTTGAAACCCACGGACATGTCATGAGTCTGGATGCAATCTGGTCGGCAACGTCCCTTTGCATTACATGCAGATCGGCCCCTTCCAGTGAAGCCTTGACCTCGGCTTCAACCTCGGGAGCGACCCATTCCGGCATGGGAAACCTGGCAGCCTTCACGTTCAGTTTGTACTTCTCTGATGCTCTAATTCCGATCCATGCGCCCAGACAGCAGAAAAGCAACAACGAAGGTCCTGCCAACCACCACACCAACGCCAGGTTTCTACGTTGGCCTCTCCGCCCAGGGCGCGCCGACTGTCTTGCGCTTATTCCAGGTTGAGCCGGAAAGTTCATGCCGGTGCTTATTCTTTCTATCTTCATTTCCATCACCATGCGCGTTGACGCGCTGCAAATTTCTGACTGAGGGACGGCGGTCCGGCTGACCGGTGAATCGGGGAAGTGCCGGACTGCCATTCCGCCGTCCCGTGCCCTTATGTCCGCTCCCGCCAAGCAGCGGAAGTCGTTTTCTCCCTTCTGAAAAGTGTCTAGCCGGCCGCGTGTGAAATCGCCGGGGCGGCCCTCTGAGCCGCCGGCCTCTTCAGCGCCAGTTCGACAATCAGTTCGCACAACCTCGCAAAATCAATCCCGGCCTTTCCCGCGGCCTTCGGCAGCAGGCTTCGCTCCGTCATGCCGGGTATCGTGTTCACCTCCAGAACCTCGAATATCCCAGGTCCTGTGCGGATCATGTCTACACGGCTCATCCCGCAGCATCCGAGCGCAAGATGCGCTTTTCGCGCTGCTTCCTGGGCCAGCTTGATCTCATCAGCGTCAAGATCCACGTCAAGCAGATACTTCGTATCCGAATTGACGTATTTCGCGTTGTAATCAAAGAAATCCGACGCGGGGACAACCTCGATCACCGGCAACGGACTGTCGTCCAGAATGCCGACTGTGAACTCCCGACCTGCTGCGTACGCTTCAAGGATTATCTCATCCTCAATTTCAAATGCCTGGGCTGCGCAGTCCGCAAGTTCCCCCGCATCGTTGGCCAGGCCAACTCCGACGCTGCTTCCATTGCGTCTGGGTTTCACAACACAGGGGTAGCCAACCCTTGAGCAAAGCTCCTCCAACTCCTCCACGCTGTGTCTGTGCGTTGCAACCGTCCAGTCTGGCGTCTTCATTCCGTATGCGCGGAATTTCCACTTGGACGCAACCTTGTCCATCGCGAGCTTGCTCGCTACAGGCCCGCTTCCGGTGTATGGTATTCCCCGCTCCTCAAGCAGCGTCTGCGCCTGACCGTCTTCTCCGAACGCGCCATGCATCGCTAGAAACGCGACATCGGTGTTCTCCACGGACACCTCCGGCAGCGTTATGTCAAAGACATCCACGGGCGTGACATAGTGTCCCTGCCTGCTCAGCGAGTCGCACACCGCCCTCCCCGACCTCCTGCTGACTTCCCTCTCCGACGAGGGTCCTCCAAAGAGGACTGCTACATTCAACGACGTTTTCATACTTCTCTCCATTTTCCTGAACAACGTTTCAAACGGAGCGCAACACTGCGCTCACCAAATTTCTATCTCCAGTTCCAGGAGCGTTCCAAATCGTTCATTGACCCGCTCCCGAACGGTTTCTATCAATTCAAGCATGTCAGAGCTTTTGGCGTTCTTCTCTGCGATGAAGAAATTGGCATGCACTTCGGACACAGACACTCCGCCAATCCTGAACCCCTTCAAACCCGCTGCGTCTATCAAGCGACCGGCGCTATCACCGGGCGGGTTTTTGAAGGCGCATCCCGCGCTTCGCCTGCCATACGGCTGACTAGCGCGCCTCTGCTTCATAATCGCTGCGATCTTCTCTGCGATTTCCTCGCGCCTTCCCCTTCCAAGCATCAGTTCCAAATCAGTCACGAAACTCCCCTTCAACGAGCTTCGCCTGTATTCAAACTTCATTTCAGACGCCTCAATCCATCCCGAAGCCCCGGTAAGTTCCATAACGCTTGCGCGGATGATTACATCGCCGAGCGCGCCATCTCGCGTCCCAGCGTTGCATGCAGCCGCGCCGCCGACTGTTCCTGGAATTCCGGCCAACCCTTCAAGTCCCGTCAGTCCCATCTCTGCGGCAGTATTTACAAGATGTTGCAGCGGAGTAGCCGCGCCTACTTTCAGGCATGAGCCATCCTGGCGGATGTAGTTGAATTCCTGCCCGCTCAGCCTGGCTACCGTGCCTTGCACGCCGTCATCCCTCACAAGCAGATTGCTTCCGCCGCCGATGATTCTTAGTTGTCCCCCGTTTTGAATCAGACCGTCAAGTTGACGGCGCGATTCAACCAAAGCGAACTTCGCTGCTGGTCCGCCCAGCTTCAATGTTGTATGTCTACTGAGTGGTTCGTTTTCCGTTACTGCAATATCCTTCTGTGCGGAATGAACCGGCCCAGGGGCCGACGCCCCGTCCCGGAAGTCCGCGCATGATGCTTGCAGGGGTTTTTCGGACATCATGCCCGTCCTCCCATCGTGACGTCTGCCGGGGATCTGTCGCGCTTCACGCAAAGCGCAATTGACCGTTGCAGTCCCCGCCGATTCATCCCGCAGCCTTGACAATTGAATCTCCAAATACCGACGCGAGTGTTTCAGCTACGCGCCAGATGTCTCCCGCGCCCATGACCATGATCACATCGCCCTTGCCGACTTCGTTTGAAGCCACACTTACAACTTCATCCAGACTTCTGGCTACTCGAACTGTCTGCCCTGATGCCTCCACGGCATCAGCCAAAGACTTTGACGACACTTCTTCCCTGTCCTGTTCTGAATCCCTCGCAGCGAAGATTGGAGCCAGCACAAGCTTGTCGGCTCCAGTGAAACACTTTGCGAATCTGTCCATCAGCAACCGCGTTCTTGAATGTTGATGCGGTTGAAAGATGCACCAGATTCGACGGTCCGGAAATCTTTGACGCGCAGCGCTCAATGTCGCGCTGATTTCTCTTGGATGATGCGCATAATCATTTATTACACAAACGTCATCTCTGCATTTTCCCATTACCTGGAATCTTCTGGCTGCCCCGTGGAATCCGGCAAGTCCATCTCTTGCCGCATCTATCGTTGCGCCAGCGCGGAAGGCAATCGCAGCGGCACACGCCGCATTCCTGACATTGTGAATACCGGGTATATGAATCTGGAAACACCCGATATGGACTCCATGATGCGACAGATTAAACTTGCTCCATTGCGGAGCAAATGTCGTCTCGCTGATGTTCCAATCCCCGCTGCCGTTCAATGTGACTGTCTCAATATCAGCTTGTGTCGCTTCTCTCAACCGGCCTGTATAATCCGACTCCTCGCCGAGCACCAGCAAACCATCGCCAGGAAGCAAAGAAACGAAATCCTTGAATGCTTGGGTAATTTCATCAATATCTTTATAGTAATCAAGATGATCCTCATCTATATTCGTCACAAGGGCGATGGTCGGCCTCAGATCGAGGAAACTCCTGTCATACTCACATGCTTCCACTACGATGTGACTCCCGTCATCAAGGTTGGCGCACGCGCCAAGGTCCGGCACCCCTCCCCCTATCATCCATGATGGTTTCAATCCGGCTGTTTTAAGAATGACGGCGGTCATGGATGAACAAGTTGTCTTTCCATGTGCGCCGCTTACCGCCACACCTGTTTTCTGCCGCATCATCATTCCAAGAACTTGTGGAAATTTGATTACGGGCAATCCCATCTTCCGCGCAGCGGCGATTTCCGGATTAGAATCAGGTACAGCAGGCGAACGAACGATAAGCACCGCATCTGTATCGAATTCCGCAGACTGCTGGCCATATTTTATTTTTATTCCTGACTTTTCCAGATCTCGCGTAGCTGGAGATGGATATAAATCGCTTCCCGTCACTCGTCGTCCTCCCTGGACAAGCATTCTCGCCAGCCCGCTCATCGCCGCGCCGCCAATCCCGGCAAGGTGGACCGAGCCTTCGCCGAAAGAGTCAAACATTCCAGTTCCCATATTCCCTCTCCAGACCTTATTCTTGATCTTCTTTACGCAGTCATTCGAAGTTCTGCTTCTGTTTTCCCAGCCTGAATGTGCACGGTCTTTTCAACTCCGGCAAGCTTCAAAGCCAATTCCGCAGCCCTATATGCCGCCCAGGGTCTTCCCTGCATACGACAGGCAACGGCCATCTTCTTCAGGGCCTCGTCATCATTTAGAATGTCCAGCGCGGCGTTCCAGAGTCTTGATGGTGACAGCCCACGTTCCTCCAAAATCACTCCGCTGCCCGGCTTGCAGTGCGCAAGCGCATTGTGGTACTGATGATTGTCAACAGCGTATGGATATGGGATGAAGATTCCGGGGAGTCCGTTTGCGGCAATCTCCGCGATGGTTGTTCCGCCTGCCCGGCAGACAACAAGATCAGTTGCCGCATAAGCAGCGCCCATGTCTTCAAGGAAATCCACTACTGTTGCTCGAATTCCATTCCTCTCATAGGCTTCTCGAACAAGTTCGGAATTTCCAGGTCCAGCGCAGTGAATTATCTGGAAGTTTCTTACCTTCGACGCAACCTTGTCCAACCCGGAGGCAAGGAGTGAATTTATTGGCACGCTTCCCTGACTTCCTCCAACGACAAGCAATGTTTTCACTTGAGGATCAAGCCCGAATGTCGAGGCGGCCAAGGCTCTATTCCTGCCTACACAGTTCATCCGGACCGGATTCCCAGTAACTTCCACCTGGCATCTGTCGCTGAAATCTCCCCTACATTCCTCCCAGGGCACACAGGCTGCATGCGCAAACCTTGACAAGGTTCGCGTCGCTCTTCCTGCTATAGCGTTCTGCTCGAGAAGCATCACCGGTATCCCAAGGGATTTCGCTGCCATAACAGGCGCTGCCGATGCATACCCTCCCAGGCCGATAACCACGGAAGGTCTTCTGGCGGCGAACAGGGAAAGCGCCATCGCGTAACATGCGCATTGGCCGCTCGCAAAAATCGGCAATCCGATCACCCCTTTGCGCAGCCTCGGCGCTGGAAGTCTGTAGACTTCAATCCCATTAACTCCGAGACAGTAATTTTCACTGGCCCTGTACGTAGCCAGCCACTTGACTTCAACATCCGGCACAAACTCTCTGACTGCTTGCGCCACGGCGACTCCCGGCAGCAAATGGCCGCCCGTAGCCCCTCCGGCAAGGGCAAGTCTCATTTCGAACCGCCTTTCTTGATTCCCGCGCAACACCGTGTAACTGTTTGAAGTCCAAGGCCGACCGACCTGCGCGCCACGGGAGCAATCTTCTGCAGGACGCTGGTTTCGGAAGCTGACCCCGCGCGGGGTTCATAAGCCCGAGGCCCGCCCGCAGCGCCAGGTCGGTTTCGGCCTTCATTATTCAAATGCAATCTCGCGCTCAACCATGCTGATCCACCATCTCGCGCGTCTTCAATTAATTCGTAGAAAGCCCTTTGATAACGCGGTTCCTGAACAGCGAATGGGAGTAGAGGAGTCCGCTTTCCAGCATTTCGTCCCGCAAGATGCATCAATACGCCGCCAGCAAACATTGTGAATACAAGAGAGCTTCCGCCGGCGGAAATAAATGGCAGCGGTAAACCTTTGGGCGGTACGCTGCCCGTCGTCACCGCAACATTTATTATCGCCTGGAGCGTTATCAACACTGAGACTCCGTATGCCAGCAAGAAGGTGAAGTAATCTTCTGATCCAAGCGCGACATTCAGCCCCTCCCATAGAAGCACGCCGAACAGGAACAGAACCAGAAGACAACCGACGAACCCAAGCTCTTCTCCAACAATCGCCAGCACGAAGTCTGAATTTGCTTCGGGCAAGAACCCAAGTTTTTGCACGCTGCCGCCGACCCCGGTCCCAAATATTCCTCCCCTACCCATCGCCATCAGCGACTGGCAGATCTGGTAACCGGCGCCGCGGGAATCAGCCCATGGGTCAATAAACGACAACACCCTGGCGCGACGATACGGCACGTTCATCACGAGTATTTCAAAAGCTGGAAGCGCCATAATTCCACCGACTATCAGAGGGCTTAATCGCATTCCGCCCGCCAGCAGAACAAGAGTGCCGACAGACATCGTCAGAACGCATGTTCCGAAATCCGGCTCCATCAAAACAAACAGGCACACGAATCCTATAATCCCCATGGGAACAGTGAATCCCCACCACAGACTTTTCATCCGATCCTTGAATCTTTCGGAATATGCAGCCGCAAATATAATTATTGCAAGTTTTGTAAATTCCGATGGTTGGAAGGTTATCCCGCCGGGAAGTCTTACCCAGCGCCTTGCTCCATTAAGAACCAGTCCAAATCCAGGAACGTATACTGCAAGCAGCGCCGCCACGGATAATCCCATAATAAGAAGGCTGTGCCTTCGCGCAGCGGCTATCGGAACTGTCATGCCAAAGATCATTCCGATAATGCCAAGCGCGACGAACATTAACTGCTTCGCTAAAATTCCTCGCCCCTCTTCAGGCGTGGCTACATTTCCTAGACTGGCGCTGTATACCATGAGAACGCCAATCCCGACCAGCGTCAACACAACACATAGCAGTCTCCCCTGGCGACCGGAAATAACCTCATTCGCGCCTGAACCGTCGCCAAGTCGCCCATCTTCATCAGCTTTCACTGAATGCTGCACCGGGGTTCCGCTTTGTGCATCAAATGTATCGCCCAGAATCACTGCCGATCGCTCTCCGTCAGGACTTCACAAAACTCATGCACAGGAAAATCGCCAGAAGAGTTATGGTCCAAAACCGGGTCGTTATCTGCTGCTCATGCCAGCCGTATTTACGCTTCACGTGGTGATGAAACGGAGCCATTGCAAAAGGCCGGTACCCGTACATTTTGAAGCAGAAAACTTGAATGATGACCGACCCGCACTCGACAATCAGAATCACTCCGATAATAGGAAGAATCATCTCGTGCCTGAGAATTAATGCTATCGAACCAATCATCCCCCCGAGACCCAGGCTGCCGGTATCGCCCATGAAAACTTTTGCGGGATAGGTGTTGAACGTTAGGAAACCCAGACCTGCCCCAACAAATCCGCCGATCAAGACGACAAGTTCCGAACTCTTTTGAATGTATGGTATTGAATACGACCCGCTAAGACCCGGGGACCCCGTTATGCACGCAAGAGCGCCGAGGGCTATGGCCATGATGATGATCACGCCGATCGCAAGTCCGTCCACTCCGTCAGTCAAATTCGTCGAGTTCGATGTCGCGTTTACGATGAACGCGCACCATGCCACATATAGAGGCCCGATTCCTATCGCCAACCCCACAAAGGGCAGATAAATTGAGCTTCTGTCTCCGCTTCCAGGAGCGATGTAATTGTCTAAATAAAGCGCCAACCCTATTGCGCCGCCGATTGCGCTTTGCAGCAAGAACTTCCTCTTCGCCGAAATCCCGTCCCTCTCGGTTGTCAGCTTGATCCAGTCGTCCACGAACCCAACGCAGGATAACGCAACCATGCTGAAGATCACGCACTGGACATAGTTGTTGAACATGTCCACCCAGATCAGACTCGTCACAAGCAACGCCGAGATGAATATGATCCCGCCCATCGCCGGCGTTTTATCCTTCACCTTCGTTTCGTCTTTTAGCAACTGGTGCCGCGCGAAAAATTTCTCTCGCCAGCAGCGGTTATGCCAAACATTCAGCATCGGAATCAACCGCCGCCCAATCATCAGACTTGCTGCGAATGCGGTCAGAGCCGCAAGCGCGGCGCGCGATGTAATATTTCCAGTATCGCAGGCGGATCCGAATATCATTGTCAACCAGGAATACAACATGTTATTTTCCTCTTACGCAACCTTGGCAATGTTGTTTATCGGCATCTTTTGAACGTTTCCGCTCATTTTTGCCAGAACTTCTTCAAGCCTGCTCATCACTTTTTCCAGCCCCATGGCCCTTGACGCTTTGAGCAGTACCGCGTCGCCCGGTTTCAGACTTCCGGCCATTTGCCCGACGACGTCTTCAATCTCTTCAAAGAACAAACTTTCGCTCAAACCCGCTTCTCTGGCCCCTAGTGCCGTGAATCGCGCGTGATCGCCGATTGCATACAGGGCATCAATCCCTCGTTGCGCGGCGTATGCGCCAAGCTCCCCATGCAGCGCCTCGGAACTCGCGCCAAGCTCCCTCATGTCCGAGCACAGGAATATCCGCCTGCCGTCCGTCTTCATGCCGGCAAGCGTGTCAAGCGCAGCTTTTGCGCTGAGCGGGTTGCTGTTGTACATGTCGTTCAAGAACATGACTCCGGCGCACTGCTTCTTCTCCATCCGCATCGGCGGCGGCTGGAATGCTGCAAGTCCTTCAACCGCAGCAGCCAGGTCAAGCCCCAATGCGCCGCAAATAGCGATGCACGCCGCCGCATTCCATGCGTTATGCCGTCCAGCAACGTTTAATCTCACTTCATAATTATTAACTTTGAATATCAGACCGTCGGACGAATCACCCAGTTCCGTGATTCTGAAATTCGCGTCTTCTGATTCTCCAAAAGTCAATATCTTGCGACTGCAGCTTCTCGCCATTTCGCGCGTGTGCCGGTTGTCAGCGTTCAATATCGCGGTCGCTCCCCTCGCCAGTTCGGGCAATAGTTCTGCCTTCGCCCGGGCGACTCCCTCTTCGTCAATCAGTCCTTCCAAATGACTCGGCCCGACGTTCAATATCACGCCGATCTCGGGCCGCGCCATCTTTCCGAGGTACCGTATCTCTCCAAAATGGTTCGTCCCCATCTCCAGTATCACAAACTTGTGATGCCTGTCTGCGGACAGTATCGTTAATGGAACACCTATGTGGTTATTGAAGCTTTTTGGCGATGCCACGGTCGGCGCAAGTCCGCATAGAACTTTGTTGAGCATGCTTTTCGCCGTGGTCTTGCCCGTGCTTCCGGTGATCCCGATCAACTTTGCCGGAAGGCTGCCGCGATAATACGATGCAACATCACCCAGCGCTTTTGTAGTGTCGTCAACCAGCAGCATTCCCTGAGACGGCCTGAAACTCCAGCTTGTTTCGGCGCATGAGACAACCACAAGCGTTGCCCCCTTGTTAAGAGCCTGCTGAACAAAGTTGTGGCCGTCCCATCTCTCGCCCCTAAGCGCGAAGAAAACATCCCCAGCTTTGAGATCCCGCGTGTCCGTGGATACTCCGGTGACGATGATTCCTTCGCCTCCCGTCGTGAGCGTCCCTCCAGTCGCAATCGCAATCTCCCTGCATGTCAAGGCGTTCATTAAGCCCTCCTCCTTCTGGCTTCCCTTTGCCGAACCTGTAGCCCGTCCAGGAGATGAATATCAATCTTGCCTGCCTCGGCCGCGCACTTTGACGCAACCTCGACATCGTCAAACTCGTAATTAACTCCTTTTATACTTTGAGCCTTTTCATGCCCCTTCCCAGCTATGACCAGAACGTCGCCGGTTTCCATTTCAAATACCGCCTGCCTTATTGCAATCTCCCGGTCCGGCTCGATCCTACACCTTCCTCGATCCGTTATCCCCGTCATGACGTCGGCGATGATTGCGTCCGGCTCCTCGAACCTTGGGTTATCGCTCGTCACCCAGAAAAGGTCCGAGAACCGTTCCACCTGCCGCGCCATGAGAGGCCGTTTGCCCTTGTCCCTGTTCCCACCCGCCCCGAAAACGGTTATCAACCGTCCATCCTTGACAAGCGGGCGAAGCGCGCCGAGGACCGATTCCAAAGCGTGCCCGGTATGCGCGTAATCCACAAAGATTGTTCTGCCCTGGCCGTCGCTGACCCGCTGAAGACGTCCCGGAATGCCTGAACAGCTTTCCAGTCCCCATCCAATTCTTCGGGCCAAGTCGTCGGGACCGTCTACACCTTTAATCGCTTGTTTTTTTTGAACGGTTCCCGCCCAACTGCATGCCGCGGCGGCCAGGGCATCGGTACAGCCGTACTCTCCGACCAAGGGGAGAGCAACCTTTACGCAAACCCCCGGCAGACAGAGCCGGAAGCGAATTCCGCTTATGTCAATTTCAAGATCTTCAGCCATGACGTCGGCCTTGTTCCGGATGCCGAACGTCATGATTTTTGCTTTTGTTATCCCTTTGTAATATTCGCTTGCGGGATCGTCGGCATTCAGAATCGCGACGGCGTCCTCCTTCAACATTTTGAACAGCAAACCCTTTGCCTCTCGATAACGCTCCATGTCTCCGTGAAAATCAAGGTGGTCGCGAGTCAAGTTTATGAAGCAACCCGCGTCGAAATCCACGTCGCTTACCCTGTCAAGAACCAACCCGATGGAAGTCACTTCCATCGCTACATGGCTTGCGCCTGCGTCGCGCATTTCTCGCAGATAATTTTGAAGAGCAAGACCGTCAGGAGTTGTTCGCGAAGCCTCAATTGTCCGTTTCACAGTGTCATACTCGATGGTCCCGATCAGCCCCGTTTTGAATCCTATCGAGTTATTTATCGCCCTCAATAACCATGCGCAGGAACTCTTGCCGTTTGTTCCTGTTATACCTGTAATGTGCATTGCTTCTGAGGGTTTCCCATTGAATTCGTGAGCCAGTTTCGACAGGGCGATCCGGCAATTCTCAACGCGTATCTGCGCGATTGTCTCCGGCAGCGCCAGTTCCTTTTCCACAAGAAGAGCCTTTGCGCCTAGTCGCACAGCATCCTCGGCGTATTTATGACCGTCTTCGCTGTACCCTGAAATGCACGCAAAAAGAATGTTGGGGCTGATCCTGCGGGAATCGCACTCAATTCCGCTTATTTCCATTTCATGGAAATTTTTCAGACTGCGGAATTCAATCAACTGGATTACTCTTGATAATTTCACTGCTTTGTCTCCATGACATCATCAGCGCTCGCCATGGCGGCCATGGAAGGTTGAACGCGCATATATGCGAGGCTTCTCCACACAATTTCACGCACGACAGGGGCGGCTACTACCCCTCCGTAGTAGCCGCCCTTGCGGGGATGTCTGACCGACACGACCACGACGAGCGCAGGGGATTCGACCGGCGCAATCGCTGCAAAGGTCGCCACGAATGCGCTGTGGCTGTATCCCTTGCCGCTCGGATCGAGGAGCTGTGAAGTTCCCGTTTTCCCGCCGATCTGGTAGCCTGGCATCTTCGCTTGCTGCGCGGTCCCCTCCGTCACAACCGCTGACAGCATCTCGCGAATCTGGCCGACAGCCTTCTCCGACATCACTCGCGCCGACTGGATCCCCTCCAAGGCATCCTCGCCGGCCTGCCGCGTACCCTCGATACCCCTCCCAGAAACAATGATCCTCGGATTCACAAGCATTCCATTGCTTGCGAAAATCGCAAATCCACGCGCCAATTGCAGACAGGTGCAGGCTATTTCCTGCCCCATTGAAACGCTGCCTATGCTGTAATCGCTCCAGACCTTTCTCGGCCGAAGAATCCCGCCAACCTCTCCCGGAATCTCTACTCCGGTCGGCGTCCCGAACCCAAACGACGACAACTTCTGATGCAGAAGATCAGACCCGCATTTAAACCCGATCTGTGCCATCCCAATATTGCTGCTCTTGATGATTATGTGCCTTACGTCAAGCACTCCATACCCGTGCGTGTCGCGTAGCGTCCTCTTGCCGAACGTCATCGAACCGTTTCCGCAGAAAAATGTCGTTTCAGGTTTGACAATTCCTTTCTCAAGCGCAATCCCGGCAATAAAAGGCTTGAAACTTGATCCGGGTTCATAAACATCCGTAATGCAGCGATTGCGTCTGCTGTCCGGACTGAAATCCCCCGGGCGTCGGCAGTCATAATCCGGCAGGTTGGCCATCGCCAGAATCTGCCCATCCGGATTCATCACTACTGCCATGACGCACTCAGGATTGTGTTTGTCCCTGGCTTTTGCGATCTCCTCCTCTGTTATGGCCTGAATCGTGCTGTCAATTGTCAGCATCACGTCGGAGCCGTCTTTCGCCGGGACAAGAACACTGTCATAACTATAGAATGGCCTTCGCTTTCCGTCACGGCGCACAATTTCATATCCATCCACGCCCTTCAATATGCGGTCGTATGCGGCCTCGACCCCCTCAAGTCCATTGTTATCTATGTCGCAGAAACCAAGCAATGTGCTGGCAAGGCGCCCATGCGGATAATTCCGGATGCTGCTCTTGAGCAGAAACACGCCGGGAAGATCAGTATTGCGCACCTTAGCCGCTTCCAGATTGCCGACCTGTCTCTTGAGATAAACAAAGCGCCCGCCTTTTGAAATCTTGCTTAACACTTCACTTCTGGACAGGCCGAGTATCTTTGCCGTCTCAGCGGCAACCACTGGTCTCGCCGCAACCGGGATGAGTTCCGGATCGGCCCAGGCCGAATATGAACTTACTGTTACGGCTAGCGGATCCCCGTTGCGGTCAATAATGTTCCCCCTCCTGGCCGGCAGAGGGCTTTTCACCAGATGTTGCGCCGCAGCAAGCCGCCGCAATTCTTTCCCTTTAAATATATGTATATGGAAGCACCTGAACGCCAGCGCGCCGATCAACCCTAAGAGCATGATCGCTGTGACGTGAACACGCAGGAATTGCCAGGGACTCGGCTTCATCAATACAGTCCGCAATAACAAGCTGGTTCGGAACAATGGCGGGGAACTGCCTACTGCGACGCTCGTCCTTGAGTTTTAAGGCCGACCCTCCCGGGCAGTTGTGCTTCCGTCCTCGCCTTTACTACACTCGACGCCCCTCCAGGGCGTGTTATCGTCGCTGATACGCGTGACCCTCCGGTCACGCCTGTGGAATTGGCTGGTCCCCGCCGAGTCCAAACTGTTTCCCTCTCCCCGGCAATAGAGTCTGCCAGCATAGTACGTACTTGGAACTCCGCCGCGGGGACCAGATCCAGATTCATTGCGTCTACTAAATTTTCAATTCGGTTCCTGGAGCCAAGACGCGCCACATGCAGATTCAGGCGCTGTTTCTTCTCCTCCAGCATTGACTGCTCTCGTTTGAGATCGGCTATCTCATATGCCAGCCGGCGCAGGCCTGTCCGTTCATAAACTATGCACAGGCCAAGGCTTACAGAACTTACAAGTATGAGTATGTACCGGCTGACCATTTTCAGATTCTCATCGCCGCCCGCAACCTGGCGCTGCGAGCTCTCGGATTCGACGCGATCTCAGCATCGCTGGCCTTGATCGCGCTGTTCGTTAGCAGGCGACATCGCCCCTCATCCTTCCAGCGCTTCATCGCCGCTTTCGTTGGCGCGTCTTCAAGCGAATGGTAGGAAATCACAGCCACGATTCCGCCCCTTTTCAAACAACCTGGAATGCAGCCGAGCATCTGCTCAAGTTGCTGCGGTTCCGAATTCTTCCATGCCCGGAGCGCAAGATAGGTTCTTCGCGCCCCATGGAGCCCCCTGCGCGGCCCCGGCACGACAACCGACTCAAGGAGCCTCGTGAGCTGACCCGTCGTTCTGATTGGCTCCTTAACTCTCTCACGTGCGATTGCCTCCGCAATCCTTCTGGCCTGAGTCTCTTCACCATAACGGAAAAGAATCCCCGCCAGGTCATCAACCGACAACGTCTCCAAGTCCTTCCACACAGGTTCACCCTGCGTGGTATTCATCCGGCAGTCAAGCAATCCGTCTTTCCGATAGCTCATTCCACGCTCTGCGGAATCGAGCTGCGCCGACGATATCCCGAGATCGGCCAGAATCCCATCCACAGCCTGATATCCGGCCTTCTCCAGGACATGCCGCAAATTGCCGAATGTATCGTTGACCAGCAAAAAGCGTCCCGCTGGTATCTTTGAAAGTTCGCGCTCCGCAATCGCCAGCATCGCGGGATCCCTGTCCATCCCGAGCAACAGTCCGCCCGGCGTGATTGCTTTGAGCAATTGCGATCCATGCATCCCGCACCCGAGCGTCAGGTCCGCTAGAATTTGACCTGGCCTGGGCTTCATCAGCCGCAGAACCTCTGCCACCATCACTGGCAGATGCTGTCCCGCAGCTTCGCTCACCAATCTCACTCCTGTCCCTGTCCGCCATTGCCCTTCTCCGTCTTGTCCGCCGCCGCTGCCGCGACGGTAGCCTGGGGCTTATACTTCATTGCTTCCCTGTGGCCGTCCGGGAAGGATCCCATGAATCGGTCCAGTCTGGACTTTTCCCAGACTTGAATGTGATCACGGCATCCGACAATCTCCACATCAGTATCCACCGGCATGCGCAACTCATTGAGAAGAACGTCTGGAAGTTGAACCCTCTCCTTGTCGTCAAGGGCCACGGAGAAACTTCTCGCGTAGGTCCAGAGCACTTGTTTGTGCGCTTCCGGATCGGCGAAGATGTCCCCCGGTTGTATTGCGCGGACATATGCCTCCCAGACATTCTCCGGGAACAGGCAGATGCAACCATTGGGATTGAGCATGGCAACCGGGTTTCGTCCCCACATGATGTCGCGTCGAAACTGCGGCGGCATTACGCACCGGCCCATCGCGTCGAGCTTCCTGGAATACTGCCCGTGCAGTATCCGCCCGACCACTCCGGCAACCAGTTCTTTTACCACCGCTTCGCTCATTTCTCTTGTCCTGTGGAAAAAAATCCCATGTAACAACTTATTTCTGGGATGAATTGTAGTAATTATCCCATGATTAATCAAGAGCATTCTCAGATTTTTTGTAAATTACTTGAAATACGATTCTTAGGTGAAATATCTAATGATATATGTTAGGGTCTTACCTTACATGTTATTTCGGCCATGCTGAATCCTTCATGCAGGATTGGCATACCATAGGTTGACATTTATCAGGGACAGTCTTCAGCAGATGGCATATCCCTCCTCCAGCCTTTCTAACCTGCCCACCCCTTCAAATTTTTGATTCCCCCGAAATAATCGCCGCCTTTGACATTGCTCTTATATGACATGATGATATGATAATTTTAGATATATACGCCCCGGTCAAAAAATTTTTTTTTAGGATGTGTGTTGACTCACAAATCACGTCCAGGAGCGAGTCTCACCGCCCTTCTTCGCCTATGACAGGCAATTTACCAACCCATTCCATATATTCCAGATCGAGTATGCCGATCCCTTTCCCTGTAATTTTCTCTAATGTCGTCTTCCCCGTCGGGTCATCCCCGCGTGAGGCTTTAAATTCCCTGTAATATCGTTTTAAAAGCCCCTTTTCCTGAAGAAACATGCACAAATACCTCGCCTCTGCATAGTACAATCCGGAATTTTCGCCGTAAAACTCGGCCTCGCTGCTGGCAATAATCTTCTCAAGCGGGATCCTTTTCCCCGCTGCAAGCGCCGCCTTCAATCCCGGAAGGCGCCAGTTCACCAGTCCGACAAGGCTGTCCCCCCTTTGAATACACTGTTCATGCAGCGACGCAAGCCCCTCATCAAGCCAGGTCGGGCATTCAGGAAAATCCGCGCACCTCAAGGCATGGACAAGTTCATGCACCAGAGTCCCGGTTCCTGTTGATATGTCCATAATAAGACTCTTTTTACTGCGAAGATAGAACCCATAAGGTGACTCAGGTTCAAAACCAAAGAGTTCCTTCGTGTTCCGCTTGTATGACTCTTTATCTTTGAATAAATATACAATGCACTTTTCCCCTGGTTTTTGCTCAAAGTAATCCTTCCAAAGGCATTTTGCGCATCTCTCCAGCGTGTTCTCAGTAATGTATTCTGTCTCAAGTTCCTCCAGATCGCTTGCGACAATAAAACAATCTCTTCGTATAACTGTAAAACTTTTTGGAAGATTCAGCCTGACAGAATCCTCCGTCGCTCCCCTTTCAGCCTCGGGGTGGCCGCCTGCCACATCCGCGGCGGCGACGGCCTTCGCCAATCCTTTTTCGCCTATGTCTTCTGCCGGCATAATTGCGGCGGCATCCATTGATATGTCCCCCTCGCCCCCCTTCTGTCCGCCCGAAGGCGCTCCGCTTCGGCGAACCCATACCAATGAACCCACTGAAGCAATGACAAGAATCAATATGCCACTCAAATATCGCGTCAAAATCGCTCCTTTCCTCATCATGAAGAATTCCATACCTTTTGACGCTCCAGTCGCCATTAATGTTCCCTTATTGTATCCGGATATACATGACCGATCCTGAGTCAACGCTCCAATTCATCATTTTGGGCGTATCGCAAAAGGCAATAGGGCACTGACGGGATTGGACGCTTTGCCATGGCTTGACTTGGCCACAATTCGCGCTTCGCCAAACCGAAGCGCGTCGCACCGTCAAGACGCCGACTCCAAGGCCCAGCGCCCAACATGCCAATAAGCCCTTCAGTGACGCATTACCGTAAAAGCCTGAAATCTGTTGACTTGCGTCATGCTTCCACGTATTCTAATCCAAATCCTAAGGGCTTTTCTACGCTTCAGGAACCGCTGGCGTATCAAATTCGCCGTTGGAAGAACCAATGCGCCATTTCCCGGAGAATCTCAGCCAGCGGTTGTTTTGTCTTTTTGATTCGAAACGGCGCATGATCGCAGGAGGTGTTCCTTGCCGCTAGTGACACTTGATGAACTCGTTGAAGCAGGCACGCATTTCGGCCACAGGGTAAGCCGCTGGAACCCGGAGATGAAGCCATACATCTTCGGCAAGCGCAATCAGATTCACATCATTGATCTGCGCGAGTCGGTTCGCGGCCTTGTGACCGCTTTCAAACTCGTCGAGAAAATCACGGCATCTGGAACCGACGCGCTTTTTGTCGGAACCAAGCGCCAGGCTCGCCAGGTTGTCGCTCGTGAAGCCATGCGTTCCGGAATGTCCTACGTCAGTGAAAGATGGCTGGGTGGAACACTGACCAATTTCACTACCGTCCTGAGTAGTCTGCGCAGGCTGCACGAGCTTGAAGGTCTCGAAGCCTCCGGCGAAATCAATGCTCTGAGCAAGAAGGAACAGGCCTCGATGCGCCGCGAGCTGCGCAAGGTCCTCCGCAACCTGGGCGGTGTGAGGAACATGGCCAAGTTGCCTGGCGTCCTGATCGTAGTTGATCCGGCGCGTGAAGCCACCGCCATCCATGAAGCCGTCAAGCTGGGCATCCCGACCGTTGCCCTCGCGGATACGGACTGTAACCCCGCTGAGGTTGACATAATTGTTCCCGGCAACGACGACAGCATCCGCACCATCGAAATCTTCGTGTCCCGCATGGCGGACGCCTGCCTGTCCGGCAAGTCACGTCGCGTGATCCTCGAGTCGCCTAAGGAAGGCGGGCGCCAGCCAGAAGTCGAATATGTCCGCGTTTCGGCTCCGCTTGACCAGCGCGAAGGCTAAACCGGTCCATCCTCGGGAGACTTGCAAACAAACATCAAAACGATTCGGCGCTTATTGCGCCGATGCATAAGCAGGAGGTCGAGATTCAAATGGAAGTTGATTCCAAACTTGTAAAAGACTTGAGAGAAAAGACCGGCGTTGGAATGATGAAGTGCAAGAAGGCGCTGGAGGAAGCCGGCGGAGATATGGAAAAGGCCATCATCGTCCTTCGCAAAATGGGCGAGGATACAGCGGCCAAGAAGAGTTCACGCGGCACCAACGAGGGCTGGATAGGCTCCTACGTCCATTCCAACGGAAAGCTGGCCGTCCTCGTCGAGGTTCAGTGCGAGACGGACTTCGTCGCCCGCAACGAGTCATTCCAGGAGCTGGTGAAAGACCTCTGCTTCCAAGTGGCCGCCTCAAATCCGGTCGCTGTCTGCCGCGAAGAAATTCCCCCCGCGATAATTGAGCGGGAAAAGGAAGTCTACGCCGCTCAGATAAAGGGCAAACCCCCGCAAATCGTCGAAAAGATACTCGAAGGCAAGCTCAAGAAGTTCTATGAGGACAGCTGCCTGCTTGAGCAGAAATTCGTCAAAGACACCAACCGGACGATCCAGGAAATCATCAACGACCGCGTGTCCGCGCTTGGCGAAAACATCAAGGTCAGCCGCTTCGTCAGGATTCAGATGGGCAGTTAGGTCTCGCCTCCCCGGGGTGCCGGAAATGAGCGACGATGAAGCAGAGAAACCGACTCCGTTCCGCAGCGTCCTGCTGAAGGTCAGCGGGGAGTGTTTCTCCGGCGAGGGGCTGAAAGGCTTCGATCAGGATCACCTCGCCTTCCTCACTGGCGAACTGGCTCAAGCCTCAATCAATTGCCGTAGCATTGCCGTCGTAATGGGGGCCGGCAATCTCGTTCGAGGTCGTGATATCCGCCCGGCGATCGGCAAGCGGCTCCAGGGCGATCATGCCGGAATGCTCGCCACAGCGGTCAACGCATTGGTTCTTCAGGGAGCGCTTATTAACTCCGGCGTTCGCGTGGAAATTCGCAGCGCGGTTCCTCTCGGCAGTCTCATCCTGCCATTCAGAGCTGAAGAAGGCCGCGAAATTCTCTCTGACGGGCGTATCCTGCTTCTCTGCTGTGGCACTGGCAACCCTTTCTTCACCACGGACACCGCAGCCGCCCTCAGAGCCTGCGAACTTGGCGTTGACGCCCTCCTGAAAGCCACAAAGGTGGATGGTCTGTATTCAGCGGACCCTAAAAAGGACCCGAACGCACAGCATTTCAGAACCATCACCTACGATGAGGTTGTCTCCCGCCGGCTTGGCGCAATGGACCTGGAAAGCGTCCTGCTCTGCCGCGCGCAACAGATACCGATTGTCGTCTTTGAATACGACGTGTCAGGCAATATCGCCAGGGCCGTGCGCGGGGAACACATTGGAACCCGCGTCGGCTCCGGCGGCTGATCGGAGCAAATCTCATGGACCTGGACGAAGTAATGCTCGACGCCGAAGATCGGATGGAGAAAACAGTCAACGTCCTCAAGGACAACATGCGCGCAATAAGGACCGGCCGCGCCACTCCCGGTCTGGTTGACACGCTGAAAATCCCCTGCTACGGAGGGCAAAGCCCGCTCAAGCAGGTTGCGTCCATTGGCGTGCCGGAACCGCAACTCATCGTTATCAAGCCTTACGACTTGAGCATAATCGCCGACATTGAGAAGGCGATAATGACCAGCGAACTGGGCCTCAATCCGCAATCAGACGGCAGAGTCATCAGACTCGTCGTCCCCCCGTTGAGCGAAGACAGGCGCAAATCCATCGTCAACCGCGTCAAGGACATGGGCGAGGACGCCCGCGTGTCCGTCCGCAACATCCGCAGAGACGCCAACCGCGCGATTGACAAAATGGAAAAAGACGGCGAGGTTACCGAGGACGAGCGGGACAGCGCCAAGAAGGACGTCCAGGAATTCACGGATAAGTATGAAGAGATGGTTAATCAGGCTCTCGCGGCAAAGACCAAGGAACTGATGGAAGTCTGAGCATTGGAAATGTGTCGTAGCCGCAAAGCGCCGATCTTCAACGCAATGTAAGAACGGGGGAAGCTTTCATGAACATTCGATTTCCTTTCCTTGCGTCGCTGTTCATCCTATCTCTCGCATCATGCGCCGATCAGATCGCGCAGTCGCCCGCCGCCACTACCAATCCCGCAACCCCCGCGCCCGCCGATATCCAGCCATCCGAACCCGCGCCCGACGCCAAACCGCAGCCTGCTCCCCCCGATCTCCTTCAGGAAAAAACAGTCGAAGCCATACTAAAATCATCCGCCTTCATGCGCTCCATCTCAACGCATGGCGGCTATCTCTGGGAATATACGCTCGATCTAAAGAAACGCTGGGGGGAGGGAACAGCCACCGAAATGCAGATATGGGTTCAGCCCCCCGGAACGCCCTCCGTCGGCCAGGCTCTCCTTCGCGCTTATCGGGCGACGGGAAAGCCTGAAATGCTCGATCACGCCCGCGCGGCGGGATACGCTCTCGCGTGGGGACAACTACCTGTTGGCGGCTGGAAATACTCTATAGACTTCGCAAGTTTTGACCCCGCCAATCCCGCCCCGCCCCGCAACGCGGAGATGAAAAAGCTCGCAGGCTCGGCGGAAGCGCTGCGCGGGCTATACGAAAAACTTCAAGGTGGAACATTCGACGACGACACCACGCAGAGCGCCCTGCGCTTCCTTATGGACCTTGATAAAGAACTCGACGAGGAATGGCTTGATCGCGCTATAAAGGATGGATTGGAATTCATTCTGAAAGCCCAATACCCCAACGGCGGCTGGCCGCAGATTTTCCCTCTCTGCGGCGGATACCACGATTATTACACCTTCAACGATAGCGCCATGAATGACTGCATTGACGTGATGCTCATGGCCAACACGCTCTATGGGGATGACCGCTTCCTCCAGTCGGCAAGAAAGGCCGGCGACTTCATCATTCTCTCCCAGTGCAAGCCGCCTCAGACGGGATGGGCGCAGCAATATGACATGAACATCCAGCCTGCATGGGCGCGCACATTCGAGCCACCCGCAGTCTGCAGCCTTAACGCCTCCACCAACATAAGAACGCTGGTTGATCTTTATCTCTATACAGGCGAGTCGCGCTACCTCGAACCCATCCCCGCCGCCATTGACTGGCTTAATCGTTCAAGTCTCCCGAACGGCGTCTGGGCGCGATATTACGAGATAGGGACCAATCGCCCGTTTTATTGCGACCGCGACCGCAGGATAGTCTACAACGTCGAGGAACTCGGCGAGGAACGCCGCTACGGCTACTCATGGCACGGGGAATACGGCGTCGCCGGAGCCATCGCGTATTACACGCGCGTAAAAGAACAGGGACGCGACGCCTATCTTGCCGAAAGGGACAGGGAACCATCGCAAGAGCGCAGAAAATCAAAAACCGAATCGCTCTCGCCAGGCGTCAACAATATCATAGCCGCAATGGATGAACAGGGGCGCTGGGTGAACAAGGACCGCATCAGATGCGCCGACTTCTGCCGCAACATCAACGCCCTGTGCGAATACCTGGAACTCTCAAAACAGCCGTAAGAGGCTATCCCCCGACATCAACGCTTCTCCTTCGCCTCCCCGGCCAGTTTTTCGCACTGCGCTGATAATTCCCGAATCCTCTCCTCCTCTTCCCTCGAAAGCTCCCTGCTCGCCCGCTCCTTTGCGCCTGAAAACTGCTTATTATATTCGACCAGCATCTCCAGCGCCTCCGCGTGTCGCGCAGGATCGAGCATCGGTTCATGGTAAGGCTCGCTCCTCTCGTCCCATGTCCACCAGACCGCCAGCGGAACGTCCAATCCCGCGACTGTATCCATGAACAGGCGCATCATCCGCAGAGCCGTTTCATCTCCATAGGGATTCGCCTGGAAAAGTTCTCCCCCAGGCCCGCACTCGCCGATATAGACCGGTTTTCCGATCTCGTCCGCCGCCTTCTTGCATGCCACCAGAGTCCCGAATCCGTTTTCCACATAGTGATGCAGGCTTATCAGGTCAACGGGATCGGGAGAAATCACCTTCAGATATCGCCCCGTCTCCTCCTCGGTGTCCACTGTCCAGTCCATTGTCTCCGCGCGATTCACCGAATTCATCCACAAATGCCAGGCTGACGGGCGCGGCTCGGAAAAACCCGTCCCCACGAGATGGTTCGAATCAATATATTTGATCATAATGGCCCATTCTCTAACGAACGCAGCCAGTTCGTCTGACGTGTAATTGTTTCGCTCATCCCTGACAACCGGATCGCTGAACAGATGTTTATGAGGCAGACTCAAGTCGTGCGTCTCCACCGCTCCCTTCTTTCCGAAATGCGCCTTCAGGTCGGCGGTCAGATTCGCCTCGTTTGTAAGTTCCCAAAAAAGTACCGTCTCCCTGTCCCGATACCGTCCGACCAGATCGCGCGTCCAGTCGTTCAGGATCCTTCTGGAATCCGAATACGGATCGGTCACGAGCGACCGTAGCGACTCATGCCCCAGATCCGCCCATCCGCAGGTATGCCACGCAATGGTAATGATCACTTTGATCCCGAACTCGTCGCAATCCGCCAACATCGCGTCATATCGCGTCCAGAATGCCTCGCGCCCCGCCGCGTCAGCCGGATACGTCTTCTCGATCTGCGCAGGCCAGAATGCGGAACCTCTTGCGCGAATAACCTTGATTCCGAGATCGGACAACTGCGCCAGCGATGCCCTCGCCGCGGCCCTTTGTCGCCCGAAGTCGTCCGCCAGATAATAATCGAGCAGTTCGTGCTTGTTGACCCCGACGCATCTGAACGGTGTCCCGCCAAGGTAAAGCGCATTTCCCTTCCGTATTAAGAACTTTCCCTTCCCCGCTTCCTTTTCGGAACCATCCTCAGCGCTTATTGTGGGTAGGCAGAAACATGAAACAATTATGGGAATCGCGCAAAGCTTCATTGTCATCTCGTCTTCGTGTGGATTACTCGGCCGGCTGATCCCACTCCTCTATGATCGCTCCCGCCCCGTCGCGGGGCCGCCTCACTATCAACTGCCGCCCGGCAAACAGCGGTTGCAGCTCGGGCAGATCCATCTCCGCGGCCATGCCGAAAATGGTCGCCTGAATCAACCTGTCGTCCCGGTAATAGCGCGTCCGCATAAGCGAGTCCAGGCTGAAAAGCGCGTCCTCAATCTCCACCTTGGAAATACGGGGTTCGAGCGCTCCGGCAAGGTATGAATAAAAACCGCCCAGTCCGGCGCCGAACAACCGCAGAGGACGCTCATCCAGATCAATCATCGGGTCCTCAAAGGCAAGCTGGACCGCCCTGAGCAGGTCGTAGACCCGCATCGAGGCCAGATCGTCGCCTATCGCCACAAGATCGCAGATCAGTTTGAAAACCGTGCCGTAGCGTTCCTCCAGCGGAACCGGATTCAGCGCCCTCGGCAGAATATTGCCCATGCCCCTAAGATTAAGGATCAGGACGGCATGGCCCTCTGCCGCCATGTCCTCGACCCACTGCCGCCGCGCGGAGATATCCAGCGTCCCCCGGTCGAATACGGCTATGACAAGCTCCTTATACGGCGTTGTGGCCGGTCTGAGCAGAAATCCGGTATTGCAGATTCCCGGCTCCGTGAACCAGAACCCCTGGCAGACGCGGATGTCCTGCACAGTCTCATCCCAGGGCCAGCGCGGATTCAAGGCGCAAGGCTTACGGAACCGGTGAATGGCTGAGTTCAGCCATACCGACGCCTTGCTGGCCTGTGACTCCGAATCGGATTCCCGGCGCGCCATCTTGTTATATCGCTCCAGGTTGCCGTCGAATATGCCCTTGGCACAGGGGGTATCCAGAAGCGCCTGCCCGCGCTGCGTACACCACAACTGTTCAACGGGAAAAGGCTTCGGATTTGAGTGATCAACGCTTTGCGCCGGCAAGCCCAGAAGTTCCGTCACAAAGAACTCCGTCGCGGAGCGCGCCAGCACGGGACTGTATTCGTGCGTGCAGCGGTCACGTGCAATGCTCAGTTTGTCCTCGCACCCGAAAATCCTGTATATCCGCCGCGCTCTTTCAACGCTCGCCAGCGCGCCTTCTAAACAGAAATAGTCATAATCCACCGCCAGCACTTTGACTGGCCTGGGGACCATGGCGATCATGAAATCCTCATGATCCAGGCCGTTGAGTGTTCCCGATGGAATTACCTGCTCGGAATCCTGAGCTTGTCCTGTCCACATGTACTCCGCCCGGCGCATGACGAACGTGCCCGGCGCGGCGGCTGCGAGCCTCGGCTCGGTCATCATAAGCCATGTGCTCTGTGTCCCCCCGCCGCTATTGCCCGTGACGCCGATCCGTTTCGGGTCCACCTCCGGGCGCGTCTCAAGATAATCAATCCCCCTCATTGCGTCGTGAATGAAGTATCGCGCGGAGGACTGCCCAAGCCACCAGCATTGCAACCCGGCATAATCGTGCTCCGTAGTGCCCCACTGCACGATCTGTCGCCCGGTCGAATCCAGATAGCTTCTTCGCTCGCCTTGCCCCGGAGGGTCAACGGCCAGCACGACAAGCCCGTTGCGCGCCAGCCTCTGGCACACCGCCTGATAATTCGGATATGCCTTGGCCTCCTCGGCATGACCACATACAAACAGCACTGCCGCAGTCTGACCTTGAATGTCTTGAGGGACATATAATGCGGAAGTAACGAAGACCCCGGGGCGGCTTTCATATATGACCTTCTCAATCCGAAAACCGTCGCCCTTAAGTTCGCCGCAGAGACGCGGATTCAAATGCGTATCCGACGGCGGAAGACCGCCAATCGCGCTCAGCGCCGTTTCACGTATGTGCTGCTGCCATTGCTTCGCCTGCGCCACATTGGCGATTGCGTCCTTGTGCCGCTCCCAGCGATGAAACTGCGCCTCGCTGCGGGCATAGACGTGCGCCTGCAGTTGGATCGAGAAATCCATATAATGATGCGCCCGGAAATCAAGCGGAAGGTTGGGAAACATCTTTCATTCTCCTGCAATATGGAACCATGCGGATCGCCGCCCGGAAAACGCAGCTTCTTTACAAACCTGACCTGCATTATACAGCGTCAGCCTCGAATTAACCTGTCCCAAGTTCAGTGTTTTTACGACATAGACCCCGCTTCCATCCGCAAAGTTATATTTAATGCTTTATTACCTCCGCATTCCATTTTCCCTTGACAGTCCGCCCGGCATTAAGATAGAAGTGCGCAACTTACAAGCAGGCAGATTGACAGGGGGTCGCCCCGCGCGACCTGCTGAAGACATAGGCCGGCAAGCAGCCGCCGAAGCGCGCGCTGCGACCGGCTTTTTTTCTGCCGGTTGTCCGAAACACTAATCCCCCCGCTTACACCCCGGTATGATCCGCGTCAACCGGCGGAAACCGAGCGTAACGCTCCGGATAGTTGCAAACGGCAGTTAAACGAAGGAGAAAACGGTGTCCAACCAAAGTTTGAAGCTTCTGAAGTCCAGACTGGATGCGCGCAACTTCGCCGCCCTGGAAGCGATTGACAATGAACGCCTCCACGCATTCGTGGCCGACGCCGTGGAGCTTTGCTGCCCGGAAAAGGTATGGGTAAGCACTGACAACTCCCAGGATATTGACTTCACGCGGAAAATGGCCCTCCAACTGGGCGAAGAAAAGCCGCTGGCAATCACGGGACACACAATCCACTTCGACGGCATTGAAGACCAGGGACGCGACCGCGAAGCCACCAAATACCTCGTTCCGAAGGGCCAGGCATTGAGCGCCGCCCTCAACCAGATGGACAGGGATGAGGGATTGAAGGAAGTCCGCGAAGCAATGAAGGGATCCATGCAGGGCCGGATAATGATCGTCCGCTTCATGACCCTCGGCCCGAACAACTCCGATTTCAGCACGCCTTGCGTTGAATGCACGGATTCCTTCTATGTCTCGCACAGCCTCAACCTTCTGTACCGGCTCGGTTACGAAGAATTCAAGCGTCTGGCAGACAAAGCTTCGTTCTTCGCCATCCTCCATTCGGCGGGCAAACTGGACGCGCGCATGGTCAGCGCCGAACCCGCCAACAAGAAGATTTACATAGATCACACAGCGGAAACAGTCTACAGCATCAACACGCAGTATGCTGGAAACACGGTCGGCTTGAAAAAGCTCGCCCTCAGGCTTTCAATCCGAAAGGCCGACCGCGAAGGCTGGCTTGCCGAACATATGTTCCTCATGGGCGTGCGCGGTAAACACGGTCGCAAGACCTATTTCGCCGGCGCCTTCCCTAGCGCATGCGGCAAGACCTCAACCGCCATGCTTCCCGGCGAGACCATCCTGGGCGATGACATCGCCTACTTCCGCGTCGTTGAGGGGCGCTGCATGGCCGCCAACGCGGAATCCGGCATTTTCGGCATCATCCAGAACGTCTGCGAGAAGGACGATCCGGCAATCTGGGCCGTCCTGAACAAGCCCGGCGAGGTCATCTTCTCCAACGTCCTGGTCAAAGACTCCAAACCCTACTGGCTGGGCATGGGGATTGACATCCCCTCTGAAGGCGAGAGCTTCTGTGGAGCGTGGAAAAAGGACATGAAAGATGCCAAGAACGAAGAGATTCCATGCGCCCACAAGAACGCCCGTTACGCTGTCACCCTCAAGGCCCTGGAAAACTGCGATTCCGAACTTGACAACCCGGAAGGAATCGAACTCTCAGCCATCCTCTACGGCGGACGCGATGCGAAGGCGTATGTCCCCTGCCAGCAGAGCTTCAGTTGGGAACATGGCATCGTCGCATACGGAGCCGCTCTTGAAACCGAGACCACCTTCGCAACCGTCGGCAAGGAAGGCATCCCGGAAATCAATCTGATGAGCATTCAGGATTTCGTGGCAATCTCCCTGGGCAAATACGTCAGGAATAACCTCGAATTCGGGAAAAAGCTCATCAAACCTCCGCAGATATTCGGCGTCAATTATTTCCTGCGCCACCTCCCCGCCGAAGCTGATAAAGAGGAGGAAAAGAGAACAGGCAAGAAGAAGCTCCCACCCTTCGTTAACGGCATACGTGACAAACATGTCTGGGTGAAATGGGCGGAACGCCGCGTTCATGGCGAAATCGGGTGTATCGAGGCCCCGACGGGACTGATCCCGCGATATGAAGACCTGAAAGCGTTGTTCAAGGAACTGCTCGGCAAAGACTACACTCCAGACGACTACGAAAAGCAGTTCACAATCCGCATCAGTGAAAACCTGGCTAAGATTGACCGAGTTGTGAAGTTCCACCGCGAAAAAGTGACTGAATCTCCAGACGAGGTTTTCAAGGTCATGGAAGAGCAGCGCAGGCTACTGAAAGTGGCATTCGACAAGTTCGGAGACCTGGTATCGCCGACGAACCTGCCGGAACACGATTGAGCGGCAAAGTCGGGTGCAATCTCCGAAATCTTCGTGTATCCTTCATTGAAAGCGCGCCCGACTGCCGTTCAGGCGCGCTTTCATGCGGGAACGCAACTTTCTCCGCATGTGGAATAATCCGGGATGAAATGGCCGGCTTTGTTTTCAAGATACAAGCAAGGGATTAAGGAGTAGACGCAATGTTAGGTTGCCATGTCGGGAAACTCTTTCAGGTTACGGTTGCCGGCGGTTCATATCAGGAAGGACTGACTGTCGTCGCGCAGGGCGTCCCGCCCGGAATCCTTCTTTCAGAACAGGAAATCTACGGCGATCTGCTCCTGCGCAAACCCGGAGCAGACGAGCTTTCCTCACCGCGCAAGGAACCCGACCTGCCCGTCATCTACACTGGATTGAACGCCGCCGACACCGTAGAGAACGCCGGTAATAAGAATCACACCAATGGGACTCCGCTCACCATCCTGATCCCCAACCTGGACCGTCACTTCATCCACATAAAGCAATATCAGGACACCAACCGCACTCCCCGTCCGGGACACGCCTCATACGCCTCATTCGTCAAATACGGCCCTGACGACGACGCCATCGGCGCCGGCTTCTTCAGCGGACGCTATACAAGCACAATCGTCGCCGCCGGATACGTCGCAAAGAAAGTCCTGAAACTGTTCGGCATCGAGGTTTTCTCCTTCATCCGCGAACTCGCCGGCGTCCGCTGCCCCGAGCTTCCATGCGAAAAAGCGCTTTCCGCCGCTGAAGCCTACAAACGCATGAGACGCGACTACGACCCCTTCTATCAGGAGCTTTACGTCAAAGGCCGCCTCAACATGGACATGCGTTTCATGGAAAAAACGGCGGTCCTGGCGCAGGTGGAAAACGAGATTGACGCCATCCGCGCAAAAGGGCGCGAGATGAATATTGAGAGAATCTGCAATGAATACGGCGTACATGCCGTAGTCAACTGCCCGGACTTCAAGGTTGCCCAAGACATGCTTGCCGCAGCCAACAGGATTACCGCCACAGGCGATTCCTCCGGCGGCGTCGTCGAAGTCGTTGCGCTGAACGTCCCCGTGGGCGTGGGCGAACCGGTCTTCAACAAGCTTGACGCCGAACTCGGACGCATGCTCGGCATCGGAGCCGTGAAAGGCGTTGAAGTCGGCTCAGGATTCGCTGTAAAAAACATGACCGGCATTCAGTCCAACGACCAGATGCGGAGCGAGAACGGTAAAGTTGTATTCCTTTCCAACAACGCCGGCGGAATAACCGGCGGACTGACCACCGGCCAGCCAGTCGTCGTCCGCGTCGCCGTTAAGCCGACGCCTACCATTGACAAGCCGCAGAAGACAATTGATAAATATACGCTTCAGAACACAAACCTCGCTGCCATAACACGACGCGACCCGACCATTGTCGGACGTATCTGGCCGGTCGCGGAAAACTACGTGGCTATGGCACTGCTTGACTATCTGATTATGCACCTGGGATATCAAACGATGAAGGAAAAGGTGGCACAGGCATGACCGAAGACCAATTTGCGCGCGCATGATTATTACCGAATGCCGCCCATCTCAAATCTGAGAGTTGCTCGCGACAGATTCGCGCATGAGCCGATCATCTTTAGAACACGGACATCAAAAGCCAGCGCCACCTCGACGATCACGCGCGAGCGTTATACGAACAGAAACAGACCGAGGAAGCGTTCAAGCTCAAGCTTGAAGACGCCTTCCGCGAAGTTCGGCAAGCCGGGTCTGTTTCCATAACCGCCTGTTGACCTTATACGTCCAGTTTGAATACCATAAGCTTTCAGTCAATGCCTGGCGATGAAACTTCTGCGCGGGCAGGAATGAAAAATGAAAACCAAGGGACAACTGGAAGCGGAAATCGGCGTGGCCATGATCGAATTCGAGAAGGAATACATGGGCCGCGGCCCGGAGGAGGCTAAAACCTACATCATTGACGATATGGTTCTCGTTCGACTGCGAGGCGTGCTTACGCCGGCCGAGAAAAACCTTGCCCGTAACGATGAAAACGCGCAGGGCCGGGCGCTCATCAAGCAGGTGCGCATCGAATTGCTGGAAAAATCGCGCGGACTGCTTGAGACAATCATCCACGACGTCACAGGCAGGAAACTCCGCAGCCTCCACACGGACATCAGCACGGTAACCGGCGAGCGGATGGTGATCTTTACCCTTGACGGATGTCCCCGCTATAATGCTCACGGCGAGGCAGACTGAGACCTTAAGCAAGGCCGGTGTCTTCTTCACACACACGCCGGGGTTCGCACAATCAGCAGGCATTGAACATGGCTCCGAATGGCATCGGGGATGGCTCATGAGAATGACAAGGTTGCATCACGGCAGTGAACACTCACGATCCAATAAACGCGAGAACTCCGTCAGAAAACCATATCTGCTGACTGTGTTAGTAATGTTTATGCTCGCCGTTATCGGCTGCGTTGGCAAAGCGGAATTAAAACCCGCAAAAATCCAGATCCGTCGAGGGAACAACCAGTTCGTCCGTCCCGGCGAGCAACTGTCTGAACCTCTTACGGTTGAAGTGCTTGCGGCAAGGAAACACGGTTTGCTGGGGGGCAAAGGCTCAGAGATGCCCGTCCCAGGAATGAAGGTCAGGTTCGAGGTGCTCGAACCGGCCCGGGGGGCAAGCATTTCAACTGCTGAAGCAATAACTGATCATGGCGGTTATGCATCCACATCTCTCACAGTCGGACGCGACTTCGGAGACTATTTTGTAAAAGCCTACACTAACCTATCCAAAGACCAGACCGCCTCCGTCACTTTCAGAGCGGTCAGCGGCATGATCATCTCCGGCAATCAGCAGGAGGGCGCGCCGGGAAATATCCTTGAAGAACCGCTGTCAGTCACCGTCTACGATTCCGACGGTCGCCCTAAAACCGGAGACCTCGTTCGTTTTGAGATTCAGGGAGATATCAAGGGCGCAACCCTCTCCAAGAGCGAAGTGAAGGTGGACGCCACAGGCCGGGCGGAGACCTTCCTGAAGCTCGGAAGCAAGGACGGCAACTATTACATCTCCGCCCAGGTTTATGATTCAAAGGGAACCTGTAACACACAGCCCGTTTATTTCAAGGCTTTTGCAACCGATATGGTCGAAATCATCGTATCTATCATCGGAGGGTTGGCGCTCTTCGTCTACGGTATGACACAACTTTCGGAAAGTCTTGAGCGAGTGGCAGGAAACCGCCTCAGGACAATCCTGCAAAGCATGACGAGCAACCGTTTCATGGGCGTTCTGTCCGGATTCCTCGTTACTGGAATAGTCCAGTCATCCAGCGCAACAACGATAATGGTCATCGGTTTTGCGAACGCCGGACTGCTTTCGCTTAGACAAGCTGTTTCGGTCATTTACGGGGCCAATATCGGAACGACAATAACCTCGCAGATCATCGCCTTCAAACTGGACGCAGTGGCCCTTCCAGCGATTGCCGTCGGCCTGGTCATCATGCTGGTTGCCAAGCGCAGCGTGACCCAGGCTTGGGGCAACGCAATCATGGCTTTCGGCCTTCTTTTTCTGGGCATGAACATCATGGGCGACAGCATGAAGCCAATGGCGCAAAGTCCCCGGATAATGCAGGCTTTTACGTCCTTTGACTGCACACCCGTCGCCGGTTCCGTGCCGCTGCTGAACGTATTATACTGCATCATGATGGGTATTATTGGCACAATAGTGGTCAGCAGCAGCAGCGCTTCAGTGGGCATCATACAAGTTATGGCGGGCAGCGGCTTGATCAACTTCTGGACAGCCTTCCCCCTCGTCCTTGGCTGCCAGATAGGAACAACCATTGACCCCACGCAGATTCTCGCCTCCATCGTCGGCACAAATCGAAACGCAAAACGCGCCGGTCTGGCGCATGTCAGCTTCAACGTCCTCGGAACCTTGCTCATGGTCAGCCTGCTTCTCGTCAAGGTGAAGGGCGTTCCGATCTTCCTTGAGATTATCGAATACATTACCCCCGGCGACGCGCTTGGCGATCCGCCCGTCAATGTCTCCCGTCATATCGCAAATGCGCATACCATGGTCAAGCTGTGCGTCTGTATGCTGATGGTGCCTTTGATCAACCTTCACGTGGCATTCCTTCATAAAATCATTCCAATCAGCAAGAAAGAGGAAACGCACAAGACATTGCGTTATCTGGAGCCGCATCTTCTGAATACCCCCACTCTGGCCCTGCCGATGGCAGTTAAGGAAGTCGCCTTCATGTGCCGTCAGGCCCGCAAGGCGATCTCCGAAGCATTCCAGTATTATGAAACAGGCGACGAAGCCCTCGCCAAGAGCGTTTCGGAGTGTGAGGAGGGCATTGACCGAATGCAGGAGGAAATTACCAATTATCTGACCAGATTGCCCAAGCGGCAGCTTTCAGAAGAAGAATCCTTGCTCCTCCCGGCGCTGCTCCATGCCGTCAATGACGCGGAACGCATAGGCGACCATTCCGAGAATATCATCGAACTCGGACGGCGCAGACATGAAAAGAACATGGCACAGAGCCCCGAAGCCGTGGCTGAGATCAACAAGCTCTACGCGCTGATCGAGCGACAGTTCGAGCATACTCTGGCGGCTCTTGAGAAGGCTGACGCAGACGCCGGTTATCTCGCAAAGAAAGAGGATGAAAAAGCCATTAATCAGGAGGTGGAGCGGTTAACCGAAAACCACGTCAAACGACTGGAGGACGGAACGTGTGCAGTACTTTCTGGCATAGTCTTCCTTGATATGGCATCAAATCTTGAGAAAATCGGCGATCACCTTTCAAACATCGGATCGAGAGCAATCCTCTGCATAAAATATCTCGGCCTCACGCCTGACAAAGACAACGCCGAATGATGTTTTGAGCGTGATGCCCGGTCAACGGATGTGAAAGAAGTCGAATCCCGCTTCAATTTCTCGTCCGCTTCCCGGCGTAGATGCGCCTATGCCTATTTTCAAACCCTCAAAATCTGCTGTAACCGGCGATCCGACTACCTCCCATCGCTCCCCATCCGCGCTGGCCATGCACGTGTAGACGTTCCCGGTCTTCTTCACGCGAAGCCACGTTTCCCCCCCGTCGGGAGCCGGAAAGGTTTTACCGATGTATTCCCCGCGCGTCTCCAGCCCGATTTCAAAAGCCGCCCTGTCCGCATAAAGCCGCGAGAATCGCAGGTAATAATTGTGATCCTGGTAGACGCACAGAAATGCCTGCTCATAATTCTTCTCCGGCAGGAATCGCGCCTTCGTCGTGATCTCGAAATCCCTCTCAGGCGCGTGCTGAAGGAAGAGGTTGGCAAGATCCGCCCTCTTCTCATGCAGATCGCCCTCCATCGCCGTAATAACCAGTCGTCCGTCCTGTAACCTCCACCGGTCATCCCGCTCGTTGAACACGATCCAGCGATTGCGATCCAGGGCCTTTCCCTCAAACTCGTCATCAGCGGCGAGGCTGAAAACCGGCGCGCCTGAAGGCAGCGGCTGGGGCGTATGGGTCGGCCCGTCAATCACAATCCTCTCGCCCCCCTTCCCGTCCGGAATGAAGCGCAGGCGATCCAGGCAAAGCTGTCTTGGCCAGCCGGTTCTCTGCTGAAGGCTGTGGTAGACGTAGAAAAGCTCTTTTCCATCAGGCGACGCTATTACACATCCATGCCCTGGTCCCGACACGCGATCCGTCTTCTTCATGATCGGATTCCCGCCGTATTTCGTCCAGGGTCCGGTCGGCGACGGAGCAGTCGCATAACCAACCGCATAGTTTGGCCCGTTCGCGCCGTGCCCCGAGTAGATCATGTAATAAACGTCCCCGCGACGGATGACGGTCGGCCCTTCATTGATGGTCATTTCCCAGAGCATTGCCGGAAACAGGCATAATTTCGGTTCGCAAATTATGGAGATCAGATCGTCTGAAAGCGGCGCAACCATGATCCGATTCGGAAATTCCATGACGAAATAGAGATAGGCCTTTCCGTCCAGGTCAATAAACACGTTAGCATCAATACAGCTCCTTTCACGTTCGAACATTGGGGCGCTGACCTCCCGGAAAGGCCCGAGCGGAGAATCGCTCCGGGCCACGCATATGCGCCGCTGCCCACCTTTTTCATGAAGCGCGCTGTAATGGAGCAGGAACTCGCCGTTGCGCTCAATGGCCTCCGGAGCCCAGTAATTCCCCTGCCCCCAGGTCGTCCCGTCCGCCTTTATCGCCGGACCCATTACCCGCCAGTTCACAAGGTCCATGCTGGTCCAGACGAGAAAGCCGTTATCCAGCGAGGTTGCATAAAGATAATACGTGTCGCCATGCTTCAACACGAAAGGATCGGCCAACAGGACTGGCAGGGGATTACAGTAGGTCTTCAAGACCGGCCTGATTTCAATGGATTGTTCATTTACATCCCGCTTGCCGGATATAGTTCCGGTAACACAACCTGCCATTAACATCGCGCACGAAATCACGCCAATACATGCCTCGCCAAACACCGATCCGTGAACCATCCGCCGCAGCAGATCAAAAAACATAAGCAATCTCTCCTCGCTCAAGAAGGACCTGAGTGCTGAACCGCGCATGAAGATACTCATTGAGCGTTGTACAAACAAGCCGGAGAATCCATGACAAGGCTGATAATCGCATATTGAAAACCCGCGCATGTTTTCGCAAGGTTTCGAGTAGAATGCCTCCCTTCCAAACGCGGCAATCGGCCGCGCCGGTCTTTCTTTGTCTTTGTGTCTTCGCGGCGACTTTGTGCGGCAATGTCCGGGTAACGCATGACCCGCAAGTTCAAGACTTTCTACTTCTTCTCGTTCGCAACCGTCGGTTGCTTCACTCCTTATTTCTCTCTCGTCCTGGCGGACAAGGGGCTGAACGACAAGCAGATCGGCTACGTCTCAAGCGTTCGCGGCATCATGCTCATGCTGGTCCCCCTTTTCTGGGGATGGCTCTTCGACCGCCGCCGCGATCCGCGCCGTATCCTCGGAGCAATTCTATTCGGTTCGGCCCTCGGCACAGCGCTCCTGTGGTTCTCCGCAACCCTCGGAGCGCTTCTCCTCAGCAGCGTCGTCTATTGCTTCTTCTCGACCGCCCTCCAGCCTCTCTGGGACGGATACGCCTTCCGCGCGCTTGGCGACAAGACCCACCTCTACAGCGGCCTGCGCGTTTGGGGTTCAGTCGGCTTCGTCGCGGCTACCCTGGCGCTCTGGATTATGCTGCGATTCGTTGACCGGCCGGACGTGTCGCTTGAGCTGATGCTTCTGGTCTACGGCGCTACCATTGCGCTCTGCTTCGGCCTTCCGCCCCTTGAAACCCGCAGCAGCATCAGACCCGTCTGGCACGTGCTAGCCGCGCTCCGAAACCCGCATTTCGCGCTCTTCATGGCCGTCACGCTGATCACAGGCGCCTGCCGCGCCGTGCATTACACCTATACCCCGCGCTACTTCCAGGCTCTTGGCCTTCATCCGAAATGGCAGGGCGTCGTAATGTCCTTCGGCGTGTTGTTCGAAATCCTTTTCATCCTGAAAATAAACAATGTGCTCAAGGCCGTCGGAATGAAATGGCTCCTTGTCCTCGGTATGATGTCATGGGTGGTAAGGCTGATGCTTCAGGGACTTTTCCCATCGCTGCTGCTCGGCATACTCCTTCAATCGCTGCACGGCCCGGGATTCGGCCTCCTCATGGTCGGGTCGAACATCTACGTCAACGACCACATGCCCGGCGAACTGCGGGCCAGCGCCCAGGCGCTGCTGACCATGGCCGGCTTCGGTTTCGGCACTTTTCTGGGCAACGTCTTCTTCGGATGGGCGCGCGAACAGGCCGCGCCATCGTGGCTCCCGGAATCCATGATGACCGCCTTCGGCTGGGCGCATGGCCAGGGGCTGAGCTTGAATGGGACATTCATCCTCGCAGGCGCGATAATCCTATTCTGCACACTGACCATGATAGCCTTCTTCAAGGTGGACTCGGGCAAGTAGCCCGAGCATCCGCCATCCTGGGGGGCTCGTCCTTATCCCGCCGATGTCCAGCCGCTTTACCTGCGAGCCAAAAGCGTCTACACTATCTGAACTGATTTTGGCCCCCATCCGCGTCCGACGCATAGGATTACTCAAATATGACAGACGCAAGACCCGACGCGCCCGAATCGCCCCAACTCGCCCCATCGCGCAGAAAATGGCCGTGGCTCGCGCTTGGCTGCATTTCCGTCCCCATAGCCGCCCTCGTCATCTTCGACCTGTTCTTCCTCAATGAAACCTTCCGGCGCTATTGCGAAAAAGACCTCTCCGCCGTGCTCGGAACTCAGATGACCGTCGGGGACATGAAGGTCAGCCTCCTGCGCGGAGAATTCATCATGGAGGACGTGCGGGTCAGGAATGTTGAGGGATACAAGTCCGAATATCTGGCCCGGATAGGCCGACTGGAATTTCAGGAAAAACTCCTGACCATGAAGTCCCCCCTCGTGGAAATGCCTTACGCCGGGATCGAAGACGCCGACTTCAACATCGAGTTCGCCAACGGAACGCACAACTGGGCCGAACTCTATAAGAGAATCAAGGAGAAACATCCCGATCTGGTTGTCGAGAAAGGCAAATCGCCTCAAAAAGGGCATACCGAGGTCGTCCGCATCCGCAACACCCGTCTGAACCTGATAAATGCTCCATTCGGCGGCACGCGCTCCATCCCGCTGGACATGGAACGCAAGGACTGGACGGACGACTTCCTGATGCCCAGGGAACTCGTCGTACGCATCGTCGGGGACGTGACCGAGAAGGTTGACGGCGTTATGAACTCGATACCCGGATTCCTCAAAGGCGGCGGACTCTTCGGCGGAAAACGCGACAAACCAAAAAGCTCAAAGCCCGCAGCTTCGGAAAACGCCCCTGCAAAGCCATAACTGCGCGCCGTATCGCCCGACAATCCTGACTAAAACTTCACTTCACAATTTTGAAATGTCGCCGGACGCATCAATCGCCCCGAATCGCATCCTCGTCATCGGCGGAGGTCCTGCCGGCATGATGGCCGTAATCTCCGCCGCGCGATGCAGCGCGCAGGCGCATTCCGGCGTCCGCGTCACCCTCATCGAACAACTCAGTCGCCCCGGCGTCAAACTCCTCGCCACCGGCGGCGGGCGTTGCAACCTTTCCAACACGCTGTCTACCGCCGAATACCTGGTAAGACTCGGCTCCCGCGGGCGCTTCACAGGGGCCTCTCTTAAAGCTCTGAGCGCCGGAGCTTTAAGGGATTTCTTCCGTGAAATCGGCGTTGAAACCTACTCCCCAGATGGTTTCCTCGTATTCCCCGTTTCAAATTCCGCTTCAGATGTCCGTTCCGCTCTGGAAAAGGAACTCCGCCGGCTTGATGTCGAAATACTGACAGGAACAACAGCCCGTCGCCTCCTCGTCGAAGACGGCGCTATTGTCGGGATTGAAACCGGGGACGGCCCTCTCCCAACCTGCCGCGTGATCCTGGCAACGGGCGGAAAAAGTTACCCAAAGCTTGGCGGCACAGCCGCCGGCTTCGACCTTGCCGCTCAGGTCGGGCATGAAATCGTCCCCCCGGTCCCCGCCCTCGTCCCAATCATCACCGTCGAAAAATGGCCCGGCGAATGCGCCGGCATCTCCATCCCGGAAGCCGAGATATGGATCGAGAAAGCTGTCCTCAAGTCGTCTCGCGGAACCGGCGGCCTTCTTTTTACGCATTCCGGCATCTCAGGCCCCGCAGTCCTCGACATCTCCGGGGAGGTTGCCGCCCGCGTCCAGAGCGGAAAAACCGTCAAGCTGAGCTTCAAACTCTCCCGCTTCGGCAGCGCCGACGACTGGCGCAACATACTCAGTCTCTTCCGTTGTCAGGGCGGCGCCAGACCGGTCAGCATGTGCCTCTCGAAAATGCTCCCCGCGCGGCTTGCTGAAGCGCTCTGCCGGGCATACGGGCTCCCCCCCGACCTTCGCGCCGCGTACCTGACCCGCAAGCAGACTCAGAGCTTCGCCTCCTTCCTCGCCGCCGTCCCCCTGACAGCCGCAGGCACGGAAGGATTCGACAAGGCCATGGTCACGCGCGGCGGCGTCAAACTTGACGTGGTTGACCCGCTGACCCTTGAAAGCCGCGTCGCGCGCGGCCTCTTCTTCGCTGGTGAAGTCCTCGACATTGACGGTCCCTGCGGCGGATTCAACCTTCAATGGGCGTTCTCAAGCGGTTATCTTGCCGGCAAATCCGCAGCCTCCGGCATGAACGGATAATGCAGGCCGTCCTTCGCTCCTTCATGCATTTGTCGTCAAGCGCTGATCATCGTCCCTGAACATTCTCCAGAAGGAACAAAAATGAGCGCAATCAGATACGCCGTCAGCGGCGGACTGAGCGACGCGCAGATCGGCATGATGCACGCCGCCGCCCTTCGCGTTCTTCATGAGGTTGGAGTCGAAGTTGAATTCCCGGAAATCCTCAGCGCAATATCCGGACAACGCGGCGTCGGAATCCAGGGCAGCCGCGTCCGCCTCGATCCGGATATGGTTGACGGTTTCGTCAGCGAATACAGAAAAGCGCGAGGCCCCGCTCAAAGCCCCTCGGACGATTTTCGCATTGACATCCTGACGGGCTACGCCTTCAACATCATTGACGATGACGACGCCAGACTCCGCCCGATGACCACCCGCGACTGCATCGAGATGGCGAAACTCGTTGACGGCCTTCACGGAAAAGGTGTTGCGGGCGGCACGCCGGGAATGCCGCAGGATGTCCCCGTCCAGTTGCGCGAAGTCCTCGCCTATAAGATCGGCCGCGAATACTGCCGCACAGCCTGCGACGTCGGGATCACCTCCCTTGCGGCCGCCGAGGCGATGCGCCGCATGGCCGCCGCCTGCGGCATGCCGTTCGGCCTGCCCATCTTCGTCCCTGACCCGCTCCGCATCGCCGGGGACAGCGTCGCCATGTCCCTCCACTTCCTCCGCATGAAGGACAAAATGCCCCTCGGCTTCAGCAGCATGCCCCTCTTCGGCCTGACCTGTCCGCTGCGTCTGCCGGGCGCGTTCGTGGAAAACATCGCCACCGTCCTTGGCACGTTCTCGGTCTTCAAACTCATGGGGCTTGATAACGAACTGCGATACCATTTTGACGTTTATCCGTTCGACATGAGAACGGGCAGCGTGGCATACGGGACGCCGGAACACGTGCTGATGCAGCTCGTCGGCAGGCAGGTTAACGACTACTACGCCGGTGACTCGTCAGTCTGCAAGGCGTTTCACACAAACGCCGTCTTCCCGAACGCGCATTCGATGGCCCAGCGCGCCGCCGGCGCGGCGACTCTTGCTCTTGCCGGGGCGCGCAGCTTCACCTTCGGTGGCATGCTCGGCATTGACAAGGTATTCAGCGCGGCGCAGTTGCTCATTGACGTCGAGATCGTAAGCTACGTGAAAACCATCTGCATGGGATTCGATTTCACCCCGGAAAGCCTTTGCTCGGACGCAATCGCCGAAATCGGCCCCGGCGGAGAGTTCATCACCCATCCAACGACCGTCGAGAGTTTCCGCAACTTATGGGCTTCGAAATTTTTCGAGAACATCGCGCCGGAAGCAGTCGCTCCAGGATCGAGAGATAATCTTTGGGAGAAGTTGCGCGAAGAAGTGAAAGGAATCATCTCCCGCCATGATTTCGAGCTTGATACGGGGCAGAAACATGAAATGGATGCGATATACGACGGTTTCTGCAAGACGGCGATATGAAAAAGATGAACGGCGCGGACAGATTGCGGGCGTAACACTGCCGCAAAGAGCGGGCCGCGTGGGTTAAAAGAACCCTACCTGTCGGCGCCCTTTTCATACGCGCTCTAAGCGCAGGGCAAAGGGAAAGAGGGTAACAGCGCAAAGTGTTACTCAGTCCTGGCCAACATACATACACGAAAACCGTAGTTCGCGTCCGCAGCCGTTGGCGTGAACCTGTTGCGACTCGAGGATCGCGCGTACCTGGGATTGTGGTTCCAGGAGCCGCCGCGCAACACGCGAGAGGAACCGGATGACGGTCCGGTCGGGTCAGTGACAAATCCAGAAGGATAATCTCCAAACCAGTCCGAACACCACTCCCACACGTTCCCGTGCATATCATATAATCCCCAGGCATTCGGCATCTTCAGTCCGACGGGATGTGTCGCGAGGCCGGAATTCGCGTTACACCAGGCATAGCTGCCAAGCATTGCCTCATTGTCCCCAAAGCACCATTCGCCGGGATTGCCCGCCCGGCACGCATAATCCCATTCCGCCTCCGTAGGCAGACGGAAGATAGGGGCGGGTTTCAAACCCGCCCCTACGCCGGAATTGGCGTCTTTCTCCGTCAATCTCCGGCAGAATTCAACCGCATTATCCCAGTTCACGTTTTCAACAGGATTGTCCGCCCCCTTGAAACTGCTCGGATTCTTCCCCATCACCGCCTCATACTGCGCCTGCGTAACCTCAGTCACCCCCATCCAGAATGGTTTGGTTATCCTCACCCGATGTCGCGGACGCTCCCATTCATATGTATCAGGAAGGCTTCGCCGATATCCCTGGATCGCAGCAGGCATGCCTCCCCAGAAGATATCGCGCAACGTTGGATCGGTTCCCATCATGAACTCCCCCGGCAATATCTCGACGAATTCCATCGTCACCTCGCCCCCCAAGTCCAACTTCATGCGTCCCCCAACGCCGCCCGTCCATATTTCTCCTGGCCATAAACCCCAGACCATCACGCCAATCGCAATCAATGCGATCAAGGCGACAGCCGTAATTCTCCTTCGATTACTCATGCCTCACCTCAACGAATCCATTTAATTCGCGTTCACTTTCGGCAAGGACATTTTTATCTCATGCATCGGACCCGCTCGTTTCGCGCAAATGACTCCGCACTAAATTTTATCGCTGGCGCTCGCATTCTACCTGGCAATCCTGTATCGCAGCGTCAGGCTGTCCTTCTTGCGCGGCAGGCGCAGTTCAAGGTTCATCAACTCCTCGGCAGTCAGCTTCTTCACAGTCGAAACACTGTCGCCGTCAATGAACTCGCACTCGTATGTCCGCCCCTTCTTCAGCGCGCGCGGCTCCACCGCAAGCCCGGTGTATTTCGACTCCTCCCGGCGGAAGACCATGATGACGCCGGCGTCCAGGTCCGGACGGTGCAGTTGGAAGACCGACCAGACGTCCGGCGCGATTGACTGACCGTTAAGGGAGTAGAAATCCCCATACCAGTATCTGCGATTTGCCTTCGCCTCGGCGAGCGTCTTCTTCCCCAATTCAACCGGGAAATCCGCGTCAAGGTAGCCCCACTGGCAGAGAATCCCCGCCGTGGCCGCGCTGCGGACCTCGTAGGAATCCGGCTTCCACGCGCAGGCGGTGTGCAGCGTGACGTATTGCGAAATGCCGATTGTCTGCGCCTGGTTCCAGTCGTTATGACTCGGCGAGCAATTCGTGTCGCTGCGCCAGAGCGGAACCGACCGCGAGCACATCTCGATGTCAATGCGACGCCCGCCGCTTGAACAGTTGTCAATCCACAGGCCCGGATGCCGGGCGCGGAGCGCGTCCCACATCTCATAGAGACCTTCGATATATCGAATCTCCGTCATGCCCTGCCGATCCGGCGCGTCATTCCCGCGCCAGTATCCCAGCGGGTCCATGTTGAAATCGTTGCGATATACGTCAATCCCGGAATCAGAAATCAACTTGGAAAGCAGATTGGTGAGGAACTCCCGCGCGGCGGGGTCGTTCAGTTTGTAGAGTCCGCCCTCCTTGCCTCCGAAAACGAATTCCGGATGCTCCTCGGCAATCTGTGTTCCCTTCGCCACGCGCTCCGGCTCCACCCAGATGATGAATTGAATGCCGTATTTATGGCACGCGTCGGACACCGGCTTCAGCCCGTTCGGGAATTCCTTCGGCTTCGGAAACCAGTTGCCGACGCCGTTCGGGAAGTTGCCCGGGAACCATGCGGCATCGAACCAGTAATGCTCGAACCCCGCCATGTGCGCGAACTCGACCGCGTTGATCTGCCCCGCCTCGGTCGCCCACTCCGGCCTGCTCCATACGTAGCGGTCGAAGGTCTGAAGCGCCGACGGCATCCGCATCGGGCGTCCCTCCTCCATCGGCACGTTGTGGAAAAGCATCAGTCGTCGGAAGCGGTTATGCGCCGTTTCGTTGTCGCAGCGGTTCAGCGTTAAAAGAATGCGCGGGCTGCGGATGGCCTCGCCGGGATGGAGTTTGAGATGCGTCAGTTCCATGCCCGCCGTCAATCGCGCAGGTCCGGTTCCCGTTCGCTCGATGTTCGCCGCCCACTGGCCCGTCCAACCGATGGCCGCGATGAGCGTCTCGCCACCGTAACTTACGTCGAAAAACGGGAACCCGAAGCTGGAAGATCGCCCGCCTGCGGGAGCCAGCCTCATGCTCTTTCCGGCCTCAATCGCGGTGTCAACTATCGTGAAGGTCTCCGGGCCGCAACTATCGCCCTTGTTCCAACGCAGCATCGCCGGCGTCTTTGCGGTTCCCGTGCGAAGCCCGACGTCAAGCGCCTGTATGTTCTCGATTATCGGCGTGTCCTGCCCGCCGCCGTTGCGGAAGCACAAAGTCCAGTCTGCCGCCGGATATCTTTTATAAACCTTGACGACCGCCTCTGCGCAAAGCGATGTTGCCGGATCAGTCCACTTAGAGATTATCTCTGTCGCATCGCCGGCGTCCTTTGTCGCCGATTCAAATCTCCAGGACTTCAAAAAGGAGGCCGACGGCTTTCCGTCATACACGAACGAAAACGGCGGCGCGTCAGGCGACAGCAGGCGGTCCATGTGCCCGTCGTCAACCCATTGCTGCGTTCCATCGTCAAGGACAAACCTCGCGTCGGCCCAGTCTGATTGATCATGGCTCGGTCCGTCCGGCGTGGTGTCAACCTTCAGAACGATGCGCCCGGTTCCGGCGGGGATTTCTACTGAGACAGGACGCGCCTCGTCGCTGCCTTTCTGCACGGAGGAACGGAAGACCTCCTTGCCCGCGACCTCGACGGAGAAAACAGCGCTGCCGCGAACACCCCCGGTGTCGTAGTTGTTGTCTATCCCGCAAAATGCCTCGAATCGCCGCGCTTTCAACGGAACATGAATAACAATCTCGCTGTTTGCGTGAGTGCCCAGACCATGGGCGAAGTTTCTGGAGCCTATGCGGATCGGGGTCTCCATGCACGATTTTCCAATCCGCAGGACGCTGTGGTCCTGCCGGATCAGTTCGATGCGGATCGGATCGGGCCTTCCGGAGAGCCGTTTCCCGGCGAACGCCAGCCCGGACCAGTCGAGAACGTCGGCAAGCTCGTCCGAGCCGGCCATTACCTCATCCTGCGGAACGTCCTTCGGGATGTCATTGATGTCCATCGCCCAGCCTCCGGAAGATGTGACAACGAATAACGCCGCCAACCGGCACAACGCAAAACCTGTATTGCGCATTTCTTTTCACTCCGCTACGTCATGTCCCCGGCGTAGCGCGCCGGAGATCGCAAGCCCAATCCATCAGCGTCTGCTGACTCCGATACGATACCGCCGCTGAACGCCCCGCGCAATCAAGCCGGCGCCTTCAAGCGTCCGCGCAACGCGATCCGAAAACTGCCCGATCTTAACAGATTCTCTTGACACATCCCGGTCCTGATTTCGATAATCCCACTCGGGCGGCGGGCAGTCGAGTCTTAGCCCCTGGCGCGGCGCTACGCCGCGCAAGCGATCACCACTACCCAAAGCTTATGTCCAAACGCTGTTTGGACGCATCAGGATTGTTTAGTAAGACCGCCCGCCGCCCTTCAACTCCTCACCGGGTGTCGCATGGGCATCTTCGATAAACTCTTCGGGCGAAAGAAGGAATCCGAAAACCGTCCGGTGGTAAAACGCCCGTCCGGCGGTGGTTCCGCGCCAGTCCCCATCGGCCCCGGCGGCTTCAAGTTCCCCCCTGACGCCTCATGGCGAACGCTCCCCGGCCTTCTGCGCGTCAAACGCCGCAGAATCGCCTTCCTGCTCTATTCCGGCAAGCCGCAATATCGCGTCTTCAGAATCCCCAAACCCAACGGCGGGGAGAGAGTCATTCACGCCCCAATGCCGCTCCTGAAGCACGCGCAGCGGCGCATATTGAAAAATATCCTCGACCGCGTCGCGCTGCCTGATTGCGCCCACGGTTTCCGCAAGGGGCGCTCCCCGCGCACCAACGCCCTACCGCACGCCGGGATGCCGATGGTCATTCACATGGACATCGAGGACTTCTTCCCGACGATCACCTTCAAGCGCGTAAGAGGCATGTTCCAGAAGCTGGGCTTCTCATACAAGCAGGCAGTGGCGCTCGCGTCGCTCACGACGGCGGACGAACGACTGCCGCAGGGCGCGCCGACCAGCCCGGCCATCGCCAATCTCATATCCCGCCGGATGGACTCTCGGCTGGCGGGGCTGGCGCGAAAGTTCGGCGCGACTTATACGCGCTACGCAGACGACATCACGCTCAGCGGCGATATGGAAATCCGCCGCCTCATCCCCTTCGTGCGCAAAATCGCGCTGGCTGAGGGATTCCGTCTCCGGGAGAAAAAGACGCGCATCATGCGCGACGGACGCCGCCAGATCGTGACGGGCGTGGTCGTCAACGACGGCGCGAGCCTTCCGCGCGCGCGAAGACGCTGGCTCCGGGCCGTCGTTCACAACGTCGGCCTGCGCGGGTGGGACGCCGGATCGCGCGGTCTGGCCGGCTTCAAGGCATCCGTCATGGGACACCTGAGCTATCTGGCGTCATTCCATCCCGATGAGGCGAAACGGCTGAAGGCGAAGTTGCCATCAATGTAGGGGCGTCCGAAAGACGGCTGAAGGCCGACATGAGAACGCGCCTCCAGCGGGTTATGTCGCGTTCTCGCTCTGCCACATTGTGTCGCATGCTCGGATACACTTCTCACATCATCTCTCGCCTACAACAATCTCTCCCCCTGAACGGACGGAATCGCATCCAACTCCAGATACCGCGGCTCCTCCGACAGGAGCGGGTTCGTCGCGTCCTTGATGGCAATGCGCCGCCCGATGTAATCAATCGCGCCTGTAACGTTCGCTCCGATATCCAGCTTGATCCTGTGCGGCACATCAAGCGTCCAGACAACAAGTTTCGCCTTTGCCCCGTCGGAATACAGCATAGCGTAATCCCGCGACGCGCCAACCGGGATCCTTCCGACAAACCGGTATCCCTTCAACTGCGCGATCAGATTATGCATTGCCCTGTATGCCGGCTTGGGATTGCCCTTGTTGATTGTCCCGAAATTGTCCTCGGTGGCCTTTGGGTCAGGCCCGTCATCCACCCAGTCATACCAGATCGAAACCGTTGCGCCGCAATACTGGTTGACCAGCCAGCTTCGCGCCATGTATGCCCCCTGCATTTCCCAACTCATCCAGGCAGTAGAATACCCCCATTCACCGCAAAGCAGAGCGACCTTCCTGCCGTCAGGCTTATACTTCGCCATGAGTTCATTCAATGCGCGGTATTCGGAGATTGTGGATTCCGGGGCGAGGCGTTCCTCGTTGAGTTTGCGCCGCGACTCGCCTCCCTTCGGGAAGAAGTTTCTGGCGGGAGTATAGAAAATCCCTCGATAGGGATGCACGGAGACGCCGTCAACCAGTTCGAGCATCCCGCGCTTGAAACACTCCTCAAGCCAGCCCAGCGCGATGCCGCTGCATGCCGGGGCGACCACGCACGAATCAGGATCGCCCCGCCGAATAGCCGGGACCAGCGCCTTCACAAGCGCCATGTAATCGTCAACATTCTGTATCGGCTGCCAGAACCGAGGAAGGTTCGGCTCGTTCCAGACTTCCCAGATGACGTTCCTTCCGCGATATCGCCGCGCAGCATCCTCCACCATACGGGCATATGCCGCGCGGGTTTCCTCCCTTGACGGCGACGCCTCCTCATACAACGAATTGCCGTAATCAATGACCATCAGGCAACGGATGCCCATGGCGTCCATGTCGTTGAGCAGTTGATCGCAGGCCGCGAAATCATACTTCCCCTTCTCCCGTTCTATGGCGGTCCACGTGAAATCCATGCGGATCATCTCGATGCCGGAGGCTTTCATCAACTCCAGATCGCGCGCGCTCCCATGCGTAAAATGGATGTTCACGCCAAACCCGCGCGGGATCGGACCTGACGCCAGAGCAGGATGGACTTCCGGCTTTATACGAATAACGGAAGCGAACTGTCGTTCGGGCGGCTGCGTCATTGCTGCCTTTTCAGTCGCGGCGCAGGAAACCATGAGACAAATGATAATCGCCGATGCAACGAGCAGTCTTAATGACACATCAACCTCCTTCATTCCGCAGGCATGACCGATGCCTTATAAGAAAGGGCAATGTCGTCCAATCGCAGACTGGCGGGTTGACCTGCAAGGACATTCTTCCAGCTTGAGTATCCGGTCAGTGAAGGGAGCGTTTATATGCCAGCCACTTGTAGGGGCGGGTTTGAAACCCGCCCCTACGCTGCCACGCGCCCGTGACTGACGCCGTACCAGCTTGATGACAGAATGTCTGCATTCCCGCCTTTGCTCTACTGTATCGCCTCCCATTGAAAAGTGGTATCCTTCACTCGTCAATCCGCCTTTCCGCGGCGCGATTGTTGAGGAATAACGGATGGCTGATGGTCCCATTCGATTCCCGCTTGTGGACATGTTCCTGAGCAAGGCGCTCGGCTACGACTTTGCCCGATTGCCGCAGGATTCCCTCGCCATCGTCGAATCGGAACTCCGACTTGAGAGAATTGGCGGTTACCGTTTCGTCCACGCCCTGTGGTGGGTACGTCTGAATGACGGGCGGAGCGTCCTCAGCATCCCGCCCGGCACAGCGTCGGAAATCCGGAGGATATTGGAGACCCGCGCCCGCCGGCGGGATTTCCCCAATCCGCGCTCAATCAACGATATCAGGGGCGTTCTCGACCCGGTTATGCTCTCAGCAGGACGAGGCGAGACTGACAGCATATACCACGATATTTTTTTCGTCTGCAACGCATCCCTGCTGAGATGCCACCGCCATGGAGATTGCCGCAGGCTGAAAGACTCCGATATCCCGCCAACCGACGGCATTGAACTTCCCGAAGCCCTTTTCCCGGAAGGCATAGTCTACGGCCTGATCGAAGACGGCAAGGTTGTCTCCGTCGCATACGCCCATCACACCGGCATCATGGAAGACCTTGTCGCGAATATCGGCGTTGTGACAGCAGAGGAATACAGGAGAAAAGGATATGCTCAAACTGTCGTATCCGAAGTAGTCTACGAGATAGTGTCAAAGGGCGGCGAAGCGAGATACTGCGCCGACCCTCAGAACGCCGCCTCCATTGCCACGGCGCGAAGTTGTGGATTCACGAAATACGGAACAAGCCTTATAATCTCCGCCTTACCCGTCAACCTGAGACTGACGGAGGCCATAAAATAATCTCTCTGCCCCCCCCATTCTCAATTCACAATTCTCAATCCGTGATTACGTTTCCTTGTCCGGCTGCTCTGTCGGCCTGAAGAACGATCTCTTGGCCTCAAGGATATCAACCTTCTCCGACCACGCGTCCCCCGGCTGCATTTTGCCGACGCAATCCAGCGCGGCCTTCATATTCGCGTTCATGTGGTCGCACAGATGCACAAGCACGGCCTCCAGCGTCTGCGGCAGGACCGGCGAACCCCAGTCATGCCGTCCGTGATGGCTGAGGACAATATGGAGCAGCTTGTGCTTGAGAACCGTCGCCGACGCCGGCCATTCCTTCTCCTTCGCCAGCGCGTCCCACTGGTTGCTTATCATGCTCGCGCCGATGAACAGGTGATCCAGCAGTCTCCCCGTGTCGCTCATCCCAGGAACACCGGCATTCACCGCGTACGAGTGAACCTTGCCTGCGTCGTGAAGCGCAATAGCAGTCAGCAACAGGTCCCTGTCAACATAATCGCCGTAGATTACCAGCAATTGCTCGGCCAGTTCCCGCAATTCATACGTGTGTTCTACAAGACCGCCCAGGTAGTTGTGATGATGGTAGGTTGCCGCCGGAACCTCGCGAAAGAGCTTGGAGAAAGTCGGGTTCGCGTGAAAAGCCTTCAGAAGCTCGCGCAGATACGGGTTCCGGCAATCGTCTTCGGATGGGTTGAAAAGCTCGTCGAAGGCGGTCTGCGTATCAATTTCGGCGCTGCGGACATACTGGGATATGTCAACCGAGCCAGGCTCAAGCACCTGGTAACGCCGGATGCTGAGCTGCAGGTTGTCCATGAAACTCTCGACCTCGGCGTAGACTTCAACGAAGTCGCCGGGGGAAAGATTCTTGGTCAGGTTCTGGCTCCATATCTTTCCCGATATCGGCTCGCCGCCCTTGCCGTTCAGGATAAGATTGTAGTAACTGCTGCCGTAGCGGTCCTTGCGCAGATCAGCCTGCGCCACAAGGAAACGCTCTTTGGCCAGCACCTGCCCGACCTGAAGTCTGCCTGATTCAGCCATTTCCCATCCGTTCCATTTACAATCAGCGCGCCGTCAGGCCGGACGCCTTGCTGCGACGCATATGGACTTCGCGAAATCAACGTCCAGGAACTCATGCAGCGGCCCGGCCACATGCGCCCTGATCCATCGCCTGACGCCCGGCGCGTTGTGAAGGCGGCAAATGTATTCCACTTCGAACCCGACGGCAAGCATGATACCCCCCAACCTGTCGTAACGCCAGGGAGTCAGATGCTCCGTGTCCCAGAACCTGTTGGGGTGGAACAGGTTCGGCGTCGTCAGAACGCATACCCCGCCGGGTTTCAATATTTCAAAAACCTTCTGAAGAATTCGAGCGCCTTCGGGCGCGGGCGGATGCTCGATGACCTCGAACATGAGCGCAAGGTCATATGCTCCGATTATTTCTTCAAGCGAATAGAAGTCCTGCTTCGTGTTCCTGTCAACATCCATCGTGCGATACGTCAAACCTGAAACCTGCCCGGCAAGAAAATCACGCAAAGACCGGTTTGAAGCCCCAATTTCAAGAACGTTCTGTCCCGGCTTTGCATAATCCAGGACAACGTCCGAGTGGCGTCTGCGCACAGGTAGACGCCAGTTGCTGGGGAAGCGCTCGGTGATCCCCTTCCGGAAAACGTCCTGCGCGCTCCAGCTTGCGGAGAAGCCCTCAGTTCCCTGCCTGTCTTTCCCGTCGGGACTCACTTGTTGTACACCTTCCAGAGCAGGCCCAACCCAAGCATGGAGATCAAAATGCTGGGCGCCCACATGCCGATCGCGACCGGAACCTGCCCCCGGTCCGAAAGGAAATCGCCTATGAGTTGCAGGGGATAATAGATGAAGAGCGCCACGCCGAACGTCACGGCAAATGCGGCGATGATATTACCCCGTTTCGTCAGCATCCCCGCCGCAATACCCACAAGTGCGAACGCAAGGCACGTCATCCCCGCCGCAAGTCTGTCGTGTATCGCCTTATGTATGTTGAATCGCTGAACCACCGCCTCGAAGTAATCATGCTCTTGCGCCAGCTGTTGCCTGAGCGCCACGGCATCGGCAAGATTCTTTTCAGCCGCCGCCACCGCCACAGTCTCCCGATCCGCCTGCCTCTGCATGTCCTTAACGGACGCGGCAATCTCATTTTTCTGGACCTGCAGTTTCTGCAGGTCTTCCTTGACGACATTGTGCAATCCCGTTTCTATTTTTACCTGGTCCTCCAGGTTGGCAATCTTGTCCTTGTCCCCCTCCGCCTGCGCCTTCTTCAGAGACTTGCTCGTTTCGTCAAGATCGTCCTTTCGGGCTTTCACGACGTCCTCAAGGTGCGCGATCTGGGAGTCAAGCTCGGTATCCTCTTTCTTCAAGCGCTCCAGTTGCTCGATTATGCCGTCCAAGCCTGATCTTCGGGGTTGGGCCAGGCCCTTGGTCTTCAAAAGCTCCATTTCGGCGTCCAGCAGCTTTTTCAACGCCGCCTTCTGGTATTTCCTCGGTTCCTTTATGACTTCATTAAAATCAACCTTCAACCCCTCAGGCGGGACCGGTCTTTCGTTCCTGCGGAACTCGTCAACAAGCTCTGAGATGCTCATATATTTAGGTTTGCCGCGGTAATAGGCCTTGTCCAGCCCCAGAACGGTGCTCAGCGAAAGCGAATCCGCCTTGATTTCCTTGGGCATTTTCTTCTCATCTTCCGGAGCGTAGGAAGTTATCTGGCAACCTTTCAGAACGATTTTCAGATCGTTTGTGGCTGGATTAAATTCGATGCGCCCCTCATCCGCCCGGACGTCCGTGTTGATCCCCGTCGGCCCGCTCCGCCAGACATTGACCCCCTGAAATACCCCCTTCGAGTAACGGTCGTAACGGATTCTGAACGGGTGTATCTGGACGGATCGCTTACTGTTGAGAAGCACCTCGTCGCCCAGAAGCTCCTTGATTGCCTTGTTTCGGGCTAACTGTTCCTGAAGCCTCGCCCAGGGGATTACCTCGTTCGTAAGCAGCGTACAGAGAGCCATTGCAGCCAGACCGATTGTGACCCCAGGCGTTGTGACTGCGTAGAGATGAACTCCCGCGCTCTTGAGCGCAAGCAACTCGTTGTCACCCTCAAGCCTTCCATACACCATCACCATTGAGGCAAGCAGCGTTGCCGGTATGATGATGGGAAGCGCGAACAGCGTGAAATACGGAAGCATCGAACGGAGGCGCACTATGTCGAAGCCTTCCATGACCGCCTGAATGGACAGACCTAGCAGCGTCAGCAGCGTAAGGCTCAACAGGCTGGGAATGAACGCCCGCAATATCTGCCCGGTCAGGTAGCGATGCGCCCGTTTGATCCTCGGCGCGCATAAAACGCCAACCACCCAGAGAAGTGAGACAGACAACTGCCAGAACGGCAACTCGACTTCGCCCCCGACGCCCCTTAAATGCTCAAGCCAGAAGACGGTAAGGACGACCAGACCGAGCACGCTTACGAATGATCCGGGCTTCCCGCTCCCCAACCATGCCTGGGCACGATTCAACAATACCCTCCCGGCGCCGGGCGTTGTTACGCCAACAGACCCTCTGAGCCGCCGCATTGAGCCGGAGCCGCATGCAGACGCCCGGACGGCGGCGCTTCCGCCTTGCGCAGATAGCGGTAATAGAAGGCGAAACCCAGGATGCCCAGAGCAATCAGCAGAAACAGGATGCCAAGGATGTACCTTCTGGCCCCGGATTCCTTGCTCATGGGATCAAAGGATGAGGAAAGCTTGGAAACCTTCTTTCCCTGCCCGCCGCACTGGGGGCAGCGCATCCCGTCATATGTCTTCACGCCGACAAAGCGCGTTCCGCACTTTCGGCATTTTACTGCTATCGTTGCATCGCGATTCCTGGCCATGTTGTTTTATCGCATCACGCGTGGGTTGTCTTCCGCTCAGAAACAGAGAAACTGGAACAAAAGTTGAGATTATCAATCACCGCAACCGGGAGTCAAGGTCATTCCTTGCGGACGATTGGCGCCGATCACTTTCCAAACGTCCGCCTCGCAAATTCCTTCACGACATTGCTCGGTATCGCAAACGCTATCCCCTCGGCGCTCTGAACGCGGGCCACGTTCACCCCGATGACCTCCCCGCGGTAGTTGATCAACGGTCCTCCGGAATTGCCCGGATTGACCGAGGCGTCCGTCTGTATGAACGCAACATCAGATACCCCGGGCTGATCCATTCGTCGTCCGATGAAGCTGATTATCCCCGCCGTCGCTGTGTGCGAAAGGCCGAAGGGATTGCCAATCGCAACGACCGGTTCCCCGATGCATGTCTTGTCGCTGTCGGCCAGGGACAAGCATGGGAATGTCCCCTTCTTGTCTGAAATAACCTCAAGCATGGCAAGGTCCTTTGCCGGATATCGCGCAACGCAGACCGCCTTCATCGGGGTATCGTTTCCCATGCACATGACGCGGATTTCGCTGACCTCGGCCACGACATGATCATTTGTCACAACATAACCCGCAGGATTTATAAAGAACCCGCTGCCCAGCGCCGTTCCCTCGAACGCAAACGGAAGAGGCACCGACACAGGCAGAATCCCAAGCGGGTTGAATCCTGTTCTATACCGGGAGGTGGTGAATATGCTCACGACACTGTCGCCGGATGACCGGATGATGCGCGTATAGGTTGACGTGTCAATGCTTACGGGCGTATCGGGCAGGCGACTCTCGACAAACGGCGGTGATCCGCGCAGCCGGGAACTGAGTTCGTGTGAAGAAACAGTGAACGACATCCCCTCGTTGGAACGCCGGGGTGGATTCCCCCCGCCAAAGCCCGTGCCGACGGTGATGCACCCTTGAAGCCCCATGCACGCGCAGGCGGCCAGCAACCCAAACGCTATCAGCGATTTTTCCGTGCGTCGGCGCATTTCGTGTCCGCCGAAAAAGACCAGAGACGTTTCCAAATCACATAAGGCAATCATAGCCTTCGCAGTCAGGCGGGACAAGCGAAGGTTTGAACCGCAGCGTCATCAACCGAATGTCCTTTGAATATGCGCGCCGAATTGATTATTCTTCAGTCATCATGATCTGTTCAAGCGCGGGTGGGATTCTTGCTGTTTCTCCCCGACGGACAAGTCAAATCACCAGGAATCGCTTCGCCGTGAGACCGCGTCTCGCCGTCAGTTATCCGATAGCCACAGCCGGCTGGGCTATGCTCTGCCTGACAATTCCATTTCTTGCGCGCGCCGCCCGGTGCGATAACCTTGTCCTGGAGCAGGATTTCTCAAGTCGGCCGATAGAATTGGAATCTCCCGGAGCCGTATATTCCTGGAAAGAAAAGGACTCGCTGTATTTCTGCTCGCAGAAGGGCATGACCATCCGGATGGGCGGCGCGCAAGTCTCAGCAGACGCCGCAACCGTATGGTTCGACCAGGCGGAAGCCCAGAAGACCCGGGACATCGTCTTGTCTGTATACGCTGAAGGCAATGTCGCTGTTGTGGACAGCCGGCGAGTCCAAAAGGGAGATTCCGTCTATCTCCACCTTCGAAGCGCACAGGGAGTGGTTTGGTATTTCCATCCCGAAGAAGCGTCGCAGCCCAGGAAAGACCTGGCAATTTACGCAAAAGCCCGGGTTGTTGAAGAAAGGCAATCCGAGGACTACATAAGCGATCAGATCATTGCCGTTCCGCCGCCGCCAAAACCAATCGAAACCCGCCTGGAAGTCTTTTTCGACGAGGTCTACGGCCCATTTCCCGATCCCGACGACCGGACGCAGATCGCCTTCGTCTTCATGGGCAACTGCCGGCTGAAATATGGCGAGGTGCAACTGGGCGCTGAAACCGTTGTGATCTGGATGGGCAAGGAGGAATACCTTCGCACGAGCGACTACATCCCCCGCGAGGTCTACGCCTCAAAAGTGTCCTATTTCAACCCGGAAAAATACAGGACGGCGTCCCGGATCAGAGAACACTATAAAAATAGAAAGAAAAACAAGGAGATTGACGAGGATCAGGACCTTGCCTTGGGATTCGTCGAAAATGTTGATCTGCTCAAATGCGGAGAAATCTACTTCAACACAAGGAGACTCCAGGGGCAGGCGACCAACATTCAACTGAGAAGCAGGGCCGGCAACCTCGGTTTCCCGATAATCATCGAAGCCCGGCTCGTCAAAATGCTCGACCGCGATACCTACTCCGCCTCCGATGTCATGTTCACCACGTGCGATTATGGCGAACCTCATTACGTGGTTCGCGGCAGGAAGATCCGCCTGTTCATGGTACAGAATAAGCGCGTCGTCTCCGCCAGAGACGGAACCGCCGAACTTTTCGGATCATCTGTCCTATACGTCCCGTTCATGAGCAGCAAGTTCTCCAATGACGGATATTTCCTTGAAAAGTTATCCGTCGGCCAGAAACGGCGTTTCGGCTACTACATGCGTACCATATGGGACCTTGCCGACGTCGGCGTCGGAACCGAAACCATCCGCCCCCTCCTCCACCTCGACTACTTCTCCGAGCGCGGCCCTGGAGCGGGGCTTGATCTCAAATACAATGACCTTTTCAAACACAGCCACTTCGGCAAGTTCGAATCATACTACATAAACGACCAGGCCGGCTCCGATCGCAATGACATCCCCATCGAAGACCCGAACCGCGGGCGATTCCTCTGGCGGCATCGCTCACAGTGGACGGACGAACTACGCACCGACGCCGAATTCTCCTACCTGAGCGACCGGACATTCCTGAAGGAATACTACGAAGACGAATATTACAAGGGCAAGGAACAGGAATCATTGCTCTACACCCGTTATCGTTCAGGAACCTCGATGACCGGCGTTGTCGTAAAATCCAGGACGAACGACTGGCAGACACAGCTTGAGCATTACCCGCTCATTCGCAATGACGTTGTCGGATATCCGATTGCGGACGGCATCTTGAACTACTCAGCCCGCAACGAAGTCGGCGCATACCGGATACTATACGGCTCTGACCTTCCCGGGCAGGACACACCGATCACAACACGCCTGCACACCGGACATAAGATTGACGCGCCGTTCCGCGTCGGCCCGGTCAATTTCGACCCCTACCAGGAAATATCCGCCACCTATGCGGCTCACGGGCGGGAACAACTTGGTCCTGACCCGTGGGACGTTCGTTACACTCACGGCGCGGATCGCGTCGCATTGGCGACCGGAATGGACGCAAGCACAACCATGTGGCGGATTTATGACACTCAGAATGACGCCTTCAAGCTCAACAGATTACGACACGTCGTAACGCCTGAGACAGGAGTTCGCTACACCCCGAAGGTATGGGGAACCGCCGACGATTTCATAACATACGATGACCTTGACATGATTGACGACGAACTTGCTCTGCGGCTGGCCGTCAGACAACGATGGCAGACCAAGCGCGGCCCATCCATCAATCCGAGAACCGTGGACTGGGTTCGCTTCGATACGGAATACTACGCCTTCCCCGGCTCCTACGGCATGAACGAGACGCGCCGCGACTACCTGGAAGTTGACTTCGCAAACCAGCTCACGGACGAAATCGCCATCGAGAGCGAGGAGAACCGGATTGACACGGTGGGGCACGGCGTCACGTCCGCCGGAGCCGGGGTCTCATGGCGCTTCATGCCCCCCTGGGAGTCTTTCCTCGGATATCGCTACGAGGAAGGATTGAGCGACTACGCGGTGGCGACTCTTGAATGGATGATGAACCCGCGATGGACGATCCTGCTACAGGAGTCCTACGACCTTCGCGCCCGCTCAGGCTCGATGGGGTTCTTCGACCGCACAGTATCAAGATTGGGAATCCAGCGGATGCTTCATATGTGGGTAGCCGAATTCAACGTGAAATATAACGCCGTCTCGGACGATATGGCTTTCTCAGTGGACTTCACCCACCGCGGCGGCGAAAGAAGGGCCAAGACGCAAGATAATTGGTAATCCTCCCGCGCGCTCAACCGTAAAGAATCGCCCCCCCCCGTCTGGAATCATCAGGCGTTTTAAGCGCCATCCCCGGACTGCGCCGGGATTTCATCCTTCCGGCCCGCATTGACGGTCAGAACCGGACATGGGGCCTTGCGCACGATCTTCTCCGTCACGCTGCCCAGAATCGCATGGGTTATCCCGCTGCGCCCGTGTGTCGCCACGATTATCAGGTCAACGCTCTCCTGCCGCGCATAACCAATAATCTCGACGAACGGAACCCCCGCCAGGCTGACGGCCTTTACTGCCACGCCTTGCGTGTCAATGGAAGACACAAGTTGCGTTAGATACTTGTCCGCCTCCTGGGTTGCCGCGCTCAGAAAATCCCCCGGAATCGGGCACGCGAACGTGTCGAAGGTCCGCGTATCCAGCACGGTAACGATATGAAGCTCCGCGTTGTACCTGCGCGCAATCTCCAGCGCGTAGGGAATGGCGACGCCGGCGTTGTCGGAGAAATCCGTCGGCATGAGAATCTTATTGATACGGATAAGTCCGGAATGATTCGGTTCATTTGCCATATTTTTTCTCCCATCTCTGCTGCCTCTGCTGAATCGCCTTCATGAGTTTCGCCTTCCGGGGCGACATCTTTTTAGCCGTCAAAGGCTCAGCCTTGACCTTCTCAGTAGCCCGCTTGATGAACCACTGCTCCCCCATGCCTACCACCGTGCTGAGGGTCCAGTAGAGCATCAGACCGGACGGGAAGCGATACAGCAGGAAGGCGAAGATGACGGGCATATACATCATCATCACCTGCTGCTGCCTCTGCTGCGGATCTGGCGACTTCGGCTGCATTCTAGCGCTGAAGAGGGAGACAGCCGCCATGATGAACGGGAGAGTGTTCAATTCTCGCGTGCCCATCAGGGGGATATCGAAAGGCAGATAAAGGAGCGTGTCAGGCATTGAAAGATCGCGTATCCACAGCCAGAACGGAGCCTGCCGCAGTTCTATCGCCGCCCTGAGCGCCCCGAAGAGGGCAAGGAACACCGGCAACTGCAGGAATACCGGCAGGCATCCGCTCATCGGATTGATGCCGTATTTCTTGAACAGCGCCATCTGCTCCTGCGCGATCCTGGCCCGGTCGTCGCCGTACTTCTCCTTCAACTTCGCGATCTCCGGCTGCACCTTCTGCATCATGACCATGGACATCTGGCTCTTGCGCGTCAAAGGATGCAGACATGCCTTGACGATCAGCGTCAGGATAATGATGCAGACGCCGTAATTCGGCAGAACGCGGTGGCACTGGCGCAGTATCCACACCAGCGCGATGCTGATCGAGCGGAAATACCCGTAGACAATCATCTCCTCGCCCCCCGGGTATTCCCGAAGGATATCATCGCGCTTGGGGGCGATCACAAACTTGAAATCGTTCTCCAGCGTCTGCCCCGGTTCAACATTGACGGCGCCGGTGACGACCTTCAGGCAGGCATTCAACGCCCCCTCCCCCTTCAGCCCGGCCAGCGTCTTGCTGCCCGCCGGTCCCCCTTCGGCCCAGAATCCCCGGGCGTTCAGCAGGTCAGAATCGGACACAACGTTCCATGTGACTTCGCTTACGGAACCGTGCGCTGACGGACCGAGAACCGCCGTGAAATAACTGCTCATCGTCCCGGCCCAGACAATGCCGCCGGAGCGGTTGGGGTCGGGCTTCTTGCGGGCAATGGTATTGGGGTCCTTCTTCTCGATCTTGTGCTTATCGTCGCCGGATTTGATGACTATCACTCCGGCCAGATCATTTGTCGGGTAGGTCTCAGGCTGCGCTCCCGCCGCCGATCTGATTCTGTAGGACAACCGGCGGACCTCCGCGCCCTTGTTTGTAACCTTGAGCGAAATATCAAGGTGATACTGCCTGCCATCCGGGATGGACACTTCCTTCTCGACGACAAGGTCCCCCGGCAGTGACGCCCGGAAAAGAATGTGCCGGTTATCCGCCTCGACCACTTCGTATACCCAATCTTCCAGCCCCCCAAGATCGCCTATCGCCTCAACTACGAGCGACGAATAGCCGTCCTGAATGTGCCGGATCAGCGTCATCGGCCCGCGATCCTCAGGCGTCTTTGTGCTGGCAAGAGAGGACTTGTATTCCGTCAGTACCGCATTGACCAGCCCCGCCCCCTTGGACGTCCACGTGGTTGAAAGAACATCGTTTGCAAGAACCAGGTCCTCGCGAACACTTAGGTTCTGCCCTTCCTGTGTGACGCGCAATTCCGCGCCTGACGTCGCCTCAGCCTGTCCAACGGGCTGCGCGGGCGATGCTCCCGCCTCTCCAGGTTTGGTTTCCGGGACGGATGATCCGCTTCCGCCTGCCTGATCCGGAACGGTTGCGCCTGCTGGCTGCGCCGCGTCCTCCACGATCGGAGCCGGGACATCGTCCTGCTTCGGCATCAACCTCGGGAGCACGAGCATGTAGTACAAAACCGCCGCAAGCGCCAGGACGGCCATCGCGATTTTGCCGGTCTTGTCCATCATGCCCTCCCGGGCAACACAGGCAACCGTCTCAACCCGCGGGGATCAAAGCGGTGGAAAAGAGGATGCGTAAATCCGGGGCGCGGCGCGCTATTTTCCGTCTCGAAGCCGCTCCGCCAGAAAACTGTCAAGTTGAGGCTGCTGGAGCATCGTGCGCACGGTCTTTTCGACGTCATATTCCACCCTCCTCCAGCGAACCTCGTCCCCGTCCAGCACAAGGTAGCACGCCCTGGGATCGCCGTCCCGCGGCTGACCGACGCTGCCGCAGTTGATGATGACCTTCTTGCTTGTCAACTGGTAGCGGTGGTTCATGTCCTGAGGACTCAGATAGACCATCTCCTCGGTCCAGACGCCGGGGACGTGGGTATGCCCGCAGAAGCAGACCCACTTCACGTCCAGAAAGATTTCTTCGAGTTTCTTGGGGCGATAGACGTCTCTGGGATAGATGTACTCCCGTATCGGATCGCGGGGGCTTCCGTGCACATATGTAACATCCCCGACGTGATGGACGGTTTCAAGATTGCCGAGGAAGTCCCACCTTCGCGCGTTCTGTTTCTTGTCCTCAGCCAGCATGGAAAGCTGTTCCCGGGTCCACTCGATGGCGGCGCGCGCCTTGTTGTTGAAGTTCGTAGCCTTGAACTCCTCCAGCAGCGCCTCCTCGTGGTTGCCCTTCAGAACAATGTTAAAATCCAGCGCCAGGTCAATGCACGATTTTGGATCGGGGCCATAACCGATGAAATCGCCCAGGCAGACTATTTCGTCAATGCCGAGGGACTCGATATCGCGCAGCACCATCTTGAAGGCTTCGCCATTGGCGTGCAGATCGGAGATTATTGCTTGCAACCTTCGTTACCTCGTCAAAGTAGCGCTTCCTGCATGTTCACCCGGATGACGGGCGGCGGGCGTCCGCCGTTATCGCTCCCCCTCCCCGGCTTCCGGCATTTCCGCTTCTTCCGGCAGCATTATGGGTATGCCTTCCCTTATGGGGTAGCGCCTTCCGCACTTTCCGCAGACGAGACGGCCCTCGCTGAGTTCCACCCTGACCTTGCACAAAGGACAGGCCAGAATCTCCAGAAGGCGCTTCGATATCTCGCCATCTTTCTGATGCCCGCTCATTTTCTTTCTCCACGCAAGCCGGTTGCGCGGTCATCGGTAAAACAACAAAGGAAATATATTACGCGAGAATCCGTCCGTCTTCAAGCATCAAAAAAACACCAGTTCCAGGCAGGCGACGGTCAGCCTTCCAGTTGCTTCAGAAGCCCCGCGGCGTAGCGGCGCATTTCCGCCCCGTAGACAGGGTCCTTCAGCACAACCTCGATGAAGCCCTTGAAGTAGCTTGTAAAGTTTCCTATGTCAAGCCTTCGCTCACCTGGGGACAACTTAACCCCGTAGACCGGTCGGCCTTTCCGGATCAGCAGGCGCACGGCGTCGGTAAGCTGTATCTCCCCGCCCTTGCCGGGGGGAATCTCGCGCAGCGCCTGGAATATCTCCGGACCGAAAACGTAACGGGCCGTCACGGCAAGATTGCTGGGCGCGTCCGCAACGGAAGGCTTTTCGACAATGTCCTCCAGCCTGAAAACGTCCCCCTCCTGCGCCGGCATCGCAATCCCGTATTTGCTGACGTTCTCCCTGGGAACCTCCTGGAATGCAATGGCGGCAGCGGCGTCGCGGGTCTCGAAGGTTTCACAGAGTCTCTGGACGATGCCCGGCCCGCCGTTCTCTTTAATCATTATCGAGTCGCCCAGCCCGACTATGAACGGCTCATTACGGGTGAAATCCTCGGCATAAGATACCGCATCCCCCAGCCCGCGCTGCGCCCGCTGACGGATGTAGTAGAAACTGGCGCCGATGGACTCGAACTTTAGCGCGTCCAGAAGGTCCTGCTTCCCCGAAATCTCAAGCGCGCGGCGAAGCTCAATGTCCGCGTCAAAGTGATTTTCGATTGACGACTTGGTCTTGCCCGTAACGAAAAGGACTCGTGTGACCCCGCAGCTTTCCAATTCCTCCACCACGTATTGCACCACCGGCTTCGTGCCGATTGGAAGCATTTCCTTGGGTTGCGACTTCGTGGCGGGCAGCATCCTCGTGCCCAGCCCAGCAACGGGTATGACCGCCTGAGTTATCCTGGAAGACATTGAACTCACCAAATCATGGGGGGCCGAATGGTAATTTCCGCATGGATTGCTCATTGATCGGACGCCCCGGGGAAGTCTCAACTTATATCTTCATTGCCCGGCAGCGTCAATCATTTGTCGCGCCCATCCCGTCCACTAGAGTCCCCGAACTCAATCGAGATGACGCGCCCCTCCTCCGGCCTGATCCGGACGATTGTTCCATCCGATTGCCCGACTTCCAATGCCCCATCATCCTTCACGCTATCCACCTCGCCGGCAAGCTGCCCCTCCTCAGTTGCAATTACAACCCTCGCGCCGGCCATCCTCGTCCGACTGCGCCATTCCATACGGATGCGCTCCGGAGGTCCCCCGCGCCAATAATCCATCCTCTTCAACAGAGTCTCCAGAAGCGCATCCCGTGTCGGCGTCCGCACGCCCTCCTCTGCTAAGGACGCCGGACGATAAGCGCACCGTGGCGGAAGATCATCCGCAGACGCGCCGATATTTATGCCGACCCCCGCCAGGTTGGCGAACCCGGGTTGATGAGGAATCCGCTCAACCAGAACCCCGCCGAGCTTGCGCAGGCCATCCCGCATCACTGCCACGTCGTTCGGCCACTTGATAAAAGCGTCAACTCCAACGGTCTCCGCGCAGGCATCAACCACCGCGATGGAGACCATCTGGGACATCGTTCCCGCGTCAAGTCCGTTTTCAGGCTCCAGAAGGACAACGGTCATCAGCAATCCCCTGCCCGGCGGGCAAATCCAGCGCGCCCCTCTCCTTCCGCGCCCGGCCCACTGATAATCCGCCACCACCGCAAATCCATCCGGCGTTATCTCCCGCCGCATCCCCTGCAGGGATTGCGTCTTCCGCGCGCCCTCGATTGCGCCCTCGCCTTTCTCATAAACGGCTGACGGCGATTCATGCCCAATGCCGGGGTTGGCGCGTGAACGAAACTCCAGGAACCGACGCGCGAAGTCCATTGTGCTGTCCACTCGGGAAAGAAACAGAACGTCGTGACCGCCGACCTTCCGCAATTCCGGAACCATATTCGTGAGAATCCCCGCGCCGTGTGCTGAATGACTGGTCTTATGCGCGCATATTTTTACCGGAAAGCAGTCTTCGTGTGTAGGCTGCCCCGGATAAATATGCGACTCTGACGACGACTTGCTTGAGCCTGCCGTTCTCCGACGTTAGTATTCCCGCATCTCAACGCCAGCTTGCCTGAAGAAACCGAATCGAGGACGCGAATGCGACTCTACATCATAAGACACGCCGATCCCGACTACCCAAACAATACAATCACCGATAAGGGCCACGTTGAAGCCCGCGCGCTGGCCGAGCGGATGGAGGCGGAAGGCATAACAAAAATCTATTGCTCGCCGATGGGGCGCGCGCTCCACACGATGCAATACACCATCGAACGCATGGGCCTGCCCTTCGGTATCGAGGAATGGACACAGGAACTCGGCCTTCTCGATTTCCAGCATCCCGAACGCGGGCGCATGATGATCTGGGATATTGAAGGCGAGATCATCCGCGCATCATCCCCCCTGCCGGACCATGAGAATTGGCGCGTCGGCCCGCCGATGGATACCCCGAAGGTGCGCGAGGTTTTCGCAAAAGTAGCCGCAGATTCAGACGCTTTCCTGGCGCGACACGGATACATCCGAGAGGGCGGCAGATACCGCATCATCACGCCCAATCGCGAGAGGATCGCCATCTTCTGCCACGGCGGCTTCGGGCTGACGTGGTTGGCGCACCTGCTGGCGCTGCCACTCCCTCTGGTCTGGTCCGGCTTCCACCTCGCGCCGACATCGGTGACGATCATCCTCTTCGACGAACGCAGCAAGGACTTCGCCGTCCCGCGCTGTCTGGCTCTTTCAGACACATCCCATCTCTACAAGTCGGGCCTGCCGATCCAGCCAAGAGGCATCAAGGCAAACTACTACTGATTCCCATCCCTCCCCGCGAGATCAAAAAATGAACGTCATTGTCATCGTTACCGACAGTCTCAGGGCCGATCACGTCGGTTGCTACGGAAGCACCGTCAAAACGCCGAACATTGACAAACTCGCGTCCGAATCCGCAGTCTTCGACAACGCCTATTCTGAAAACCTTCCGACTCTTCCATGCAGGACGGCGTGGTGGACCGGCAAGTACCTGTTCACCCGGCGTGGCTGGCAGCACTTCGAACCGACGGATTACCTTCTGGCCGAGGTGCTTTGGGACAAGGGTGTCACGTCCGCGCTGGTCACGGACGTCTATCACATGCACAAGCCCGTCTACAACTGCGGGCGCGGCTACGATTCCGTCTTCTTCATCCGGGGGCAGGAATACGACCCGTGGATTCTCGATCCGAAGATCACAGTTGACCTGGACCGTCGCCACAGGCTTCGCGGGGACGACAGCGACCAGTTATGGAAACCGCGCTTCGAGCAGTATCTGCGTAACGTCTCCGGATTCAAATCGGAAGAGGATTACTTCGTCGCGCAGGTCGTCAAATCGGCCATACGCTGGCTCGATTACATAACCCGGAAAGCAAAGGACGATCTGTTCCTCTGGGTTGACTGCTTCGATCCGCATGAGCCGTGGGACCCGCCCTCCCCCTACCGCGAGATGTACGATCCGGATTACAGCGGGCCGGACTTGATTGACCCCGTGCCCGGCCCGGTAGCCGGATACATGACAGACCGCGAACTCCGGCACACGAAAGCTCTCTATGCCGGAGAGGTAACGTTCGTGGATAAATGGGTCGGCGTCCTGCTTGACCGGATCCGGGAACTGGGACTCTTCGAAAATACGATGATCGTCTTCACAAGCGATCATGGCGAGCCGTTCGGCGAGCACGGCATCATCCGCAAGGCGCGCCCCTGGGGATACGAGGAACTCGCCCACGTCCCCCTTATAATCCACCATCCCGCAGGCGAGGGAGCCGGGCGGAGATTCCCCGGATTCGTCCAGCCGCCGGATCTGATGCCGACGATTCTCGACGCCATGGGGATCAAGAGCGAACTCGTCCTCTCATACACCGCCCCGGTCAAGCATGCGTTCCCGCAGGACATTGTCATTGACAGTAAGGGTGTGACTCCGGACGGTCTCAGCCTGATCCCGATGCTGCGCGGTGACGTATCGTCAATACGCGACTATGCAATCACTGCGCACTGCAACGCGCAGTGGGCGCTGAGGACGGCGGACTGGACCTATCTGCACGAAGTCCGTGGAGACCGTCCCTGCGAGCTTTATGACCGCAGGACAGACAGGGCTGAACAGACTAACCTGATCGGCGGGAATACCGACGTGGCCGACGCGCTGGAACTCAAACTCAGGCGTCTTGCGGGCGCGATGCAATAATCACCCGATACGCATCAAGCGCGCGATATTATCTCCCGCTCCGTTATCGGCGCGCATCTTCCGCGCCGCCCGGTTCCGAATGGGATGTAACTCCAGCCGTCCCGCTCCTCATTTCCCTGTTCGACATTCCCCAATGGTTCGCCGCAAGGTACAGACACCCGACGAATCCCCCGAACAGAAACCAGCTTTGAAGCAACGCAGCCAGAAAAAGGTATAAACCGGCAAAACTCAGCAGTTCCGCCGCAGATAGCCGCAGCGAGAACCACGTTTCGTAGAACACATGCCCTTTCATCCCTGCGCCTTTCGCCGCGTAGTGGAACACCACAAGGTTGCGGTAATGCCGGATGTGGATCGCGCTTTCCATCAGGATGAAGACCCCAAAGACAACGTCAAAGAGGGCTGGAAACAGACCTTCATGCGAAGCCAGAACCCATAGCATGCCCAGCAAGATATTCGTAACGATAAGAGCAGCGATGAATCGCGGGCTGACCTTCCTGAGAAAACCGATGTCCTTCCTGAAATAGGGATTCAGCTCAAGTCCCTTCTCAAATCCAATGATGGAACTACGCCTCATCAGCGCCGCCGATGCCACGGTCAATGCGTAGTCGGAAATATAAGATATCGTCCAGATGATCAAAGGCGCTGCAAGGGTCGAAACCACCCATTGATAAACCAGCATGTTATGTTACTCCGCCTGCCCGAAATCCCGCCGCCGGTTAGGATTGATGGCGCATCGTTGAAATCATGCAGCCGGAACTTGCCTGCGAAACTGCATGAAACTATGATCTTGTGCCAGATGAGACCGGCAGGCAACCTGAATCTTCGGAAAATTCGCCATGTCAGAGAAACCGTTCCGTGTCCATTCCATCGCCGAAGAGAATCTCTTCGTGATCCTGCACCCCTGCGTCTGCGGCGGGCAGAGGATTAAGAAATCGCAGGAACTCGTCGAGGAGAACGACAAGCTCTGCGATGAGGTTACGCTCCAGTGCGGTCAGTGCGGCGAAACTTCCAAAATGCTCTTTGACGTCTCCGGCATCGTGGGCCGAATCCCGCAATTCGATTCCATTAACCCGACTTCCGACCCGTCAGAGGTTATTGACGTTGTGCAGTGGCTGGATCTCGCCGCGTTCCATTTCTCGACTCTTCAGGACAACCTGTCGAAAATGGAAGATCAGGAGAAGAGCTATTTCTCCGCCATCGCGCTCCAGTCCGTGGACGAAGCGCTGAAGTTCTATCCCCCCAATGGGCGGTTCCCCCTTCCCTTCTCCCCATTTTCCGAAGAAGGCCGCCAATTGATCAAAGAGAAGAAAGACTTCTTTGCTCGCGAGGCTGTGGATGAACTGCGCGCGGGGATAAAGAACTTCATAGAAAAGAACGGCATTGAACCGAAGATTCTCCCGAAAGGCCCGATCTGGTCCGGTCCTCTTCCGGAATCGGTGGACGAAGAACCGGAAGAGTAGTCTCCTGGAACGGCCGGAAAGCGGTCAGAGCGGAAGCCCCGCGGCAACGCAGATACCTTCAAGTGTCAGCGCCGGGACGACGGCTTTAACCTCTGGAATCTGCCCAGCAAAAAGCTCCGCCATCCCTCCCGTCGCAACAGCATTGACCTGCCTGCCCAACTGCTCCGAATAAACCTGAAGAATCTGCCGAACCCCTCCCACCGCGGACCAGAATATCCCGCCTTGAATAGCCGAGATCGTATCCTTGCCCGGTATCTTTCCGGGTTTCTTTATCTCAACCTCCGGCAGAAAGCACGTCCGCTCATGTAATGCCCTCATCCCTATCACGGCTCCTGGCGATATCGTGCCGCCGAGGTAATCACCATTTTTCCCTACAAGATCACAAACCGTAGCTGTGCCGTATGATATGACTGCAACAGGACTGCCGAGCCTACGCTTCGCCGCTAAAGCATTCAGAACTCGATCCATTCCGACCTTCTCAGGATATTTGACCTTGACGCGTATCGGAATCTCAATGTCATGCCGCATGAAACATACTTCCACCCCGATCGAAACGAGTGCTTCCGTCAAACACTGGCCTGCCGGGGGATTGACCGATGCGATTAACGCCTTTTCAGTCTTGTTTCTACGCACCCCGAGCGCCGAGAAAGCGTCAAGAAAGCTGCGTTTGTGGAAAGGCAGTGAGATGCTGACAGGCGCGCCGAGTTTCTCCCCGTCATGCAGCGCCAGCGCAATTGTTGAGTTGCCTATGTCCGCAAGCAGATTCATAACCAGGCTCCGGTAAACCGACCCCGATCCTGAATCCAGAAGTCCGGGCCGTTCCCGGACTGATATGCCGATAGGTGAAGGGGCGGATCGGCGCCCGACTTAGCCATATCTTACTTGATCTTGCAGGTTAATTCAAACAAAGAATGGACCATGCCGGCACAGGGAAATGGTGACGATAAAGACGGGAAGCAATAGGCATCGAGTTGTAGTGGTTGGATGTGTTCGGCGACGCGGCGATTGCGTCGCGCCGAATCAGTCCAAAATCGAGACGCCGCAGTCAAAGTCAGGCGCGTTGCGTCATGCGCGGATGAGCGCAATCGGCACAACGCCGTAAGTCCCCAGTCCGCGCACGGATACCTTCAAAAGATCGCCCTCCTGCTCCACGCCGGCGGAGCATCCGCCAGACTCCGGCGACAGGCATTCCGCCTTGCTGCCGTCCCATCGGTATCCAGGCGGGACAACAAGCTGATAAGCGAACGGCCCCGCCGGGCGCGGAGCGGCTTCAGGATATATGTCCGGAAAGGGGATGTCGTAATTCACAAAGTGCAGGACAAGCCTCGCTCCGCCGCTCTCCTCCCGCAGCCACGCGGCGACGCGGACGGTGTATGGCATCGGATCGAAACCACACGGACCGGCGGGAACGCGCTCAAGCAGGATTTCATCAAGACGGAACCTCCGCCCCGGCATGGCATCTGACGGATTTCTGACCGCGTCCTCGTACGCCGAGCGCAGGTTCCAGAGGTTGTTCACCATGTCCTCCTGCTGGAGGAATATCTCGAACGGACGGGGCGGCAGGAGGGCGTCCATCTCAACAACGACCGACCGCCTTCTGAACAGCTCTCTTGCCGTGATCTCGCGCCTCGCGCCGGAATCATCCATCAGCCCGGTATCCGGCGTTACGATGAGCCTGCCTCCGCCGGACGCGTACCGCCGCAAGGCCGCCACCGATTTCCCTGACAGGTATTCCAGATGCGGCGCGATCACGACCTGGAAACGCCCAAGCTCCTCCGGGGTCCACATCTTCGGGGTCAGGAGGTCGAACAGGTAGCCGTGGTCGGCCAGATGCTGCCGCAGCCTGTATGCCGCCCGGACGTGGCGGACGTTGTCCCGGAAAAGCTGCTCGTAATCGAAGCAGACGGCAATCTGCGCGTAGCTGCGATTGCCATGATAGAGGTCCCGGTTCCGACGCCAGAAACGCGCGTAGCTCTCGCGCGGCTCCCACGGCTCGAATCCGCACTGCTGGAAGCACCCGCCCCCGTAGGCCGACGCCTCCGCCATTCCCAGCGAGATCAGGGCCGGCGTGTTTGCCTGATACGCAAGGATTCCCGCGCGGAAGCCTTCCGCGTATGCGAGCTTATACTGCATCTGATGGTCATAGACATATCCCGGCGCAAAGAGTCCGGGCGGGAGCATTTCCTCGAACATGATGAGTTCGCACACGCGCGCCCATTCGCCCGGATGAATGCCGACGCCGGAGCGCTTTTCGATCCCATGGCAGTGCGCCATCGGCCCCGCGTTCGGCGTGGCCCAGAATCCCGGATGAATCTTCCTGCCGGCCTGAACGATCTCCCAGAGCAAGTCCGCGTTGCTCTGCGCCCAAAACCGCAGCGTCTCCACCCACGCTCGCCCCTGCCCCTCGCCGGCCATCTCAAGACGCTCCGGATCGCTCGTTCCGAACCACTTCTCGAGCAGTTCCGGCGGATACGTCTCCGTCAACCAACGCTTGAACTTCTCCCGGCAGCAGCGTCCGTAATGGTAGATGGTGTTTTCATCAACGAAAGCGGCTCGCGTCCCGGCCCTTGCCGCGCCCTCGGTTAGCGCCAGCAGGAATTGCCTCCAGTATGGATTGTTCGGGCACGGCGTGTAGCGGAAATAGGGCGTGAAGTTTCCGCGCTCGCGATCTTCCTTCATCCACTCGACCGGGTCATCCTTCGGTTTCGGGCCGAGTCCGAACTCCGCGTATTCATCCCATCGGTCATAAAACTCCCAGAAACCGGTGCGTTTTTCGTGATCCCCGCCTATCGCCTGGCTGTTGATGTATGGGAGAACCGCTGTTCCCATGGCGTTGAAGGCGTCATTGAGCGCCTTCAGGTCCGCCGTCTTCTGCCGGACTTGTTCCGGCGTTGCGCGCGGGGGGCGTTCCCCGCGCCAGGACGTGACCGGCCCCCAGACCGAGCATATCGGAGTGAAACGTTGCCCGTGGATGACGTTCGGCGGCTCAATCGCGGCCTGCTTCTGAAATTCGTCCGACGCCATCTTCTCGAACGTTCCCTGAATGACGTACGTCATGGGGGCGGCGCTTCGCCAGTCCGACCTTTCCGGGCGCATGTTCTTTGTCATCATGGCTCATCGTCCAGCGTTCTGGGAGTCGAGGAACCTGTCCGCCCAATGCCGGGTCCGCTTGAGATAGTAGTCCGGCTCGCGGGGGGAGTAATCAACGTATTTGTAGTCCGTGATCGTCTTCGGGACGGCCGGTTCGATCTGGGTTCCCTCGTGCCATTCGTTGAACGAGGTAACGGAGACGAAATCCGGTTTCGCATCAAGCGCCGCCTGGAACATGCGGTCGTAGTAGGCCCCGCCCTCGCGGTCGCGCCGGTTCACGGCATTCCAGGGGCGTATGCGCGTGTCGTCGTACCCCGGCCCGACGCTCGGGATGAAGATCTTTCCGTGCTCCTTCGCCCATCTGGACATTGACTGCCAGTTCGCATAGGTCGAGCCGTAGGTGAAGCCGTCCGTGGCGAAGTAGGTATAGAAACCGTCGAAACAACCCTTCAGTACAAAACCTCCGTCGCCGCTTTTCACCCAGAGGGCGATGACAACCGCGTCGTACTGAGTCCCGCGTATCGTGTTCGAGGCATCAGGAGAAAGCACGGTTGCCCATTCCTCAGCCGGAACCAAGTAGGAATCGTAGAGATAGAATAACGGCCTGTTCCCGCGTTCTTTGTCGCGGTAGAAGGCGTTGTGACATCCGTATTTGTCCACAAGATACTTGATGGTTTCCTTGAAAGAGACAGCGTTGCGCCCGCCGTAAGGCTCGATGTGGAAGCAGACCTTCAACCCGTATTTGTCCGCGACGTCGAGGGTCAGGGGAACTGTCTTGTCCTCCTGGCGGTCTGCGCCCCACCATGAGAGGGCGATGACGCCAATGCCTGCATCCCGCATCTGGCGCATCTGAACGTCCAGGTCGGCGCGGCTCATCGAACTGTAACATCCGATCTGCGGGTAGAAATTCGCGCCGATGTCATCAGGCGGGTTGTAGGCCTTCCCGCCGCCCTCATGCAGGATGACGTTATGGTTCCAGTGCGCCCAAGCGCCGTCGGTTTTCGGATTGCCATACCAGGGGTAGTAGAAGGCATGGACTTTCGAGTAGTCATCGTTCATCTTCGTATCCGTTTGCGCCGCCGTTGAACAACCGAGACACACGGCCATCTGACATGAGAGAATCAGTATTTGCGCGCGTGGAAATGCGCCATTCATCAGCCAATCCCCCGCTTATCAGAAGAAACTTTAGGAGACTATCACCAATCCAGCGCCTTCAGCACGCCGAGCGCGATCACGGCATGTCCGTTCGGGTAGGGATGCACCGGTTCCGGGCAAAAGTGCGCCGCCTCGCGGTGCTTGAGTTGCTCCTTGAACATCTCGTTGGTCTTGACCTGGATCGCGCCATACTTCTTGGCCATGTCGTTGACGACCTGGATATAGCCCGGCAGGTCGCGCATGACCTTCGCCTCCGGCGTCCCGGCTGCGGCGCTGCGGCAGACGTAAAATGGATCAACAAGCAGCAGCTTCGCTTTGGTCTGCGCCGCGGTCTTTTCGAGGATTTCGTTGTAGAGCGCGCGGAATTCCTTCACGTCAACGGCCTGTTCGGGCGGGCCGAAGAGCGTGCGATGAACGTCATTGATCCCGATCTTGATCGAGAGCCAGTCAGGCTCGTGGTCAATGACATCCGGTTGCCAGCGGTCGCGCAGGTCGCGCACGGTGTTGCCGCTGATGCCCGTGTTGACGAAGTGAATCATGCGCTCCGGGTATTTGGCCGTGACCAGATCAATGGCCATCTTGACGTACCCGTTGCCGAAGGGCGCTGCGACATCCCTGCGCCCGCAATCCGTGATGCTGTCGCCTATGAAAACGAACGTCTCGCCGTCTTTTACTTTGAAGTCTGACATGTCTCTATCTCGCTTTCCTTATCTCGGTGAACCTTTGACCGTCCACGTCCTCGGGTGTTCCGCAAAATACCGGAACTCCACGTCTTTGAAAACCTCGGACAGATGTTTGCGCAGGTTCTCCATGCCCCACATCTCCGACGTACCGTGCTCGACGGTGATCACGCCGACCCCCATCTCCGCGATCCTTTCGCGCGTTGACCAGTAGGACGCGCCATCGTAGCACATGATGAGCACGTCCGCGCCGAAGTCCACCATCTCCTTGTCCGGAACGGCGCACCCGACACCGAGCGCCGGCTTGCTGACGATCATGTCCGGATCGCCGATCACCTGCACGCTATCCTCGCCCAGCGGGGCTATTCTGTCCGCGACGTATTGCGCGAACTGGCGCAGCGTCTGGTTCGGGACGCGGTACATCGCGTGCCAGCGCAGGCTCGTTCCCTCCCTGACGCGGTTGGTCAGCCCAAGCCCCGCCGCCCACGAATCGCGGATGCCGATGTCCGGCCAGTTGTCCCAGGAATCGTGCGCGCGGAGGATGACCATGCCGGTCTGTTCGAGGAACTTGCGCTTGGTCAGCCCCGGTTCCTCGTTACGCCAGTGTTGTTCCGGCGCGGCGTGCTCCCAGAAGGTAGGCTCATGGCAGATCAGAAGTTGGCAGCCCGCCTCATGCGCGGCCCGTATGGTCTTAAATGCGGAGTACCAGCAGACGCCGGCCTTGGCAATCGGTTTCGAGGGATCGCCGATCTTGACCGTGTCCACGGTCTTATCGCGGTTCACCCACGGGCTGTTCGAAAGCAGGTATTCCCGTATGTCGGTGGTTGTCGTCATGTCTTGCGCCCTCCTTTCACTCAGAAAACGCGCGGGCGCGCGATGCTCTACTCATGAATCGCCGAAGTAAGCTTCGGCTGCAACAAGGCGGCGGCAAGCCGCCGCACTCCAAGGCGAACGCTAATACGAGCCAAATTCGTGGTACGCCTCGAAAAGCGCCAGAGCGTTCTCCAGCGGCGTGTCGGACTGAATGTTGTGCGCGGTGCAGAAGATGAACCCGCCGCCCGGCCCCAGCGTCTCGAACCGCTCCTTCACCTCGGCGCGGATGTCCTCCGGGGTCCCGAAGGGCAACGTCTTCTGTATCGAGATCGAGCCGTGGAACGAAAGCCTGTCTCCGAAGCTCCGCTTGAGTTCACGCCGGTCCATGTCGAACACGTCCGGCTGGATGGGATTCAGTATGTCCAGCCCGCATTCGATCAGGTCGGGGATGATGGGCTTGATCGAGCCGCAGGAATGGTGCGCGACCTTCAAACCATGCCGCTTGCCTACGTCAATCATGGCCTTGAATCCGGGGCGGAGGAATCGGCGGAACATGTCCGGGGACATGAAAAGCCCGTTCTGAGTCCCGAAATCGTCGCCCATCATGAAGATGTCAATCCCGTCCCCGGCGGCCTCGAACATGCGCCGGGCGTATTCGATGTAGAACTCCGCTATCCGGTTGAAGAGATATTCTGCGATATCGGGATTGAGGACAAGGTCGAGAAGTATCTGCTCGACGCCGCGAAGGTACATCGCGGGCTTGAGTTGCGCGCAGCGGTTCATGCGGTCGCCCATGAAGACGACGGCTTTGCCGGTTGCGCGCGCCTTTCGCACCTGCTCCGCCACGCAACTGAAGTCGAACCATTCAATGCGCGGCCATTTCGGGTAATCGTGGATTTCGGCGACGCTCAGCGCCTTCTCCAGCGGGAAGTTGATGACCTCCCGGTACGCACCGGTTCTGTCCCCCGCGCCGACCTGCACCGGAACGCGCGGGACGCCCCAGTGGTCGTCAACCGCGCCGTCCGGATGCGTCTCAGGCTCAGGGCCGACGTAGCGCGGGCCGTCAATGTAGACGAGGTCAACGCCGAGAACGTCGAGGAGTTCGCCCTGCCCCGCGCAACCGAAATGCTTAAGTAGCTTTTTCGTTATTTCACTTGTGCACCAGAAGTCAACCGGGGCGCGGTCCGGTTCCCGATGATCCAGCGCGGCCAGGACTCTTTCCCTTGAATTCATACAACGCTCCGCTTCTACATCATCATTTCAGCATGACGCACTCGAACACCCCGCCGGCGATACAGTCGGTATGGGCCTGGAACTTGACCGTCACCTTCTCTTTATCCTTCGTCATCTCCGACGGCAGCGGGTAATCAACGTCGAAGAACTGTCCCGGCTTGTTGTTGTTCAACGCTTGTGTGCCTACCTTCGTTCCGTCAACGAGGATGTCGAAGTTTCGCGGCGGCGTGTCGCTGCCCCAGAGCTTGATAGACAGCGTGACCGGTTTGTCGGGAAGAACCTTCAGATCCCAACTGAACCATCCGCCCTTGTCGGCGTGGCGCCAGGAGTAATCCTTGAAGGGGCCGGAGGCCATGTTCACGCCCTTCAGGTTGTGCGAGTCCTCGGACTCCTTGTTGCCGGGCAGGACGCGGTCAATCACGCGCGCCTCTCGCAACCTCTTCGCCTCCTCCTCCGCAAGGAGCGCCTTGTGCTTCGGGCTGCCCTCTTGCGTCACCGTCCAGTAGACGCCGTAGCGCTCTCCGACAATCTTGTAGAACGGAATCAGCGTCACGTCCGGATTCTGCCCCGTCGTCGTGAAGGTCAGCGGTTTGCCAGGCACTGGCTTCACCCACGTATCCACGTTCTTCGCGTCGGCGAAGAACATCCGAGGTTTGTCGGTCAGACCGCAGAGAACCAGCGGTCCATACATGATCGCGATCATCTCCGGATCGTCGGGCATCGGATGCGCCCGAAGGCTCATCGGCATGGCAATCTCGACCTTGTCCCCGTCTCTCCACTCGCGTTCAATCTTGAGATAGGAGGTCGGCGCGGCCTTCGCCTTTGATATTTCGCCATTCACCTTCACGGTGACTCCGTTGGTCGCCCAGTACGGCACATGGATGTTTAGTGCGAATTTCGCCGGCTTCCCCAGACGTATCGTGAAGCCGGTTCCCTCCTGCTCCGGAAAGGTCGTTTGCTGTTCGAGCTTCAGCCCCACTTCCTTCCAGTTGACGACCGAAGGTATGAACAGGTTGACGTAGATGCCCCCGTCGTCATGGAAGTAGATGCTGTCCGCCTGCTTTGAAAAGGTTTCGACGCCGGTTCCGTAGCAGCACCAGAATGAGTCGTATGGGGATCCGTATTCCTTCACAAAACCGGCGGCGAGCGGGACGTAGTAGATCAACATGCCCGTCTCGGGATGCTGAGTTCCCATGATGCCGTTCAGGAATGCGCGCTCATAGTAGTCGGCATACTTCGGGTCGCCCGTCCATCGGATGAGGTATCGCGTAACCTTGAGCATGTTGTGCGTTTTGCAGCATTCCTGGGTTTTCAGGGACAGCATGTTGGCGAGCTTGTTCGGCTCCCCCCAGACCTCCAGGTCGGTGGTCCCGCCAGTTGCATAGCAGCGGGTGTGGACGACGGTGTCCCAGAAGAATTCCGTGATGTCGCGATAGACCTTTTCGCCCGTGAGTTCGTAACGGCGGGCCGCGCCGCAGATTTTCGGTATCTGCGTATTTCCGTGTATGCGCGTGAGATTGTCGTGTTTCAGCGCCAACGGGCCGAGAAATTCCGGTTGATCGAAGACGTTGGCAAGCGCCAGATGATCCGGATCCCGTGTTATGGCGTAGAGATTGTGCAGAACTTCCGACATCCCCCCGAACTCCGTGCGCATCACCAGGTCCATCTGCAATATCGTCAGGCGCTCCACGCGGCGCTTGAAGTAGGCCGCCATTCCCTTGAGTATTTCGAGCGCCTGCTGGTTCCCGCAGATCGTGTACATGTCGAACATGCCGGCCATTATCTTGTGCGCCGTGTAGTAGGGGACCCACGGGATGTTGTTCTGGCTCTCCAGCCTGTCGAAAAGGCTTTCAGGAAAGGCGGATAAATACCCGTTGCCCAGCGCGGCCTGGCACTTTGCCATCTCGGCGATCATCTTGTCAGCCTTCGCCTTCAGTTCCTCGTCCCCCGTGCTTGCCCACATAAGCGCACAAGCGGAAAGGAAATGCCCGACAAAGTGCCCCCTGACCTCGCAGGTCGGCGCTTCCCATCCTCCGAGAGGCAATCCGGGCGCGTCAAGCCCGGCATTAGTCCGGAAGGCGTGTAACATGCGATCCATGTCGAGTTCATGCAGATAGCGACGGTTCGCCTCTTGAGCGTTCTTACAGTAACCGTCAAGCAATTGCGCGTCCCTCAGGTCGAAAGCCTGCAATGCCATGATTGTTTCTCCAGCCCCGGTCTCGCGCCGTTCCTGGTTCGAGACGGCGCAGCCTGCGAATGGAACAATGACTGAAAAAGCGAGCCAATATCTTATTGCGTTCAATGCGGTTTCTCCGAACGGTCACGGGCCGATTGCGAAGCGACGGATGAATTATACAGGGGCGGAAAGCGTCCCGTTAGTGATTTCGCGCAGCGGCGGTGCTATGCTCTGCATGTGAATTCAAGACAGGAGGTTGGCGCCCAGATGAACCATGCAAGAATGGCATTTCAGTCGGCGATTGTCGTCTCGGCAATCTTCATTTCAATAGGCCGGGCGGCGGAAGAACGCAAACCCCCGGCGGAGGGGCCGCGCATGACGGACGAGGAGTTGTTCAACTCGCTGAACCTCGCGCTCCCAGGGCTGGATGATGCGCGGAAGGCGGTCGAGGCGAAAGACATGCCTGCGGCAAGGCGCGCGCTGGCCGCATACCTCAGAAACCGCAAGCCCGCCCGCTGGTATTATGATCCCCGCGAGATTGACCGGAACATTTCGCACAACGGCGGCGCAGCGGATAAAACCGTCGCCGGGAAAATCTGCGTGATATCCATCTGGCACGAATTTCCGGACGGAAAGATTGACTGGTTCTACAACCCGACAACCGCCCGCCCCGGCCTGGCCATGGACTGCGAATGGCAATGGCAGTTGAACCGGATGGGCTTTTGGGGTGAACTCGGCCGGACCTACTGGGCCACCGGCGACGAGAAATACGCCGCCGCCTTCGTTGATCACCTCCGCAGTTGGGCAAGGCAATGTCCCCGGCCTGACAGCAGCGGAAACACCTACCCATCTCCGTGGAGAACCATCGAAAGCGGCATCCGCATGGGCTACTCGTGGTTCGACGCCTTCAACCGCTTTCTGCTCTCGCCTTCATTTACAGACGATGACGTCTGCCTGTTCGTCAAGCTCTGTCTGGAGCATTCGGTTCATCTGCGCAAGCACCCGACGACCGGCAACTGGCTGACCATGGAAATGAACGGTCTGTACACTGTCGGCGCAGTGTTCCCGGAATTCAAGGACGCTGCGGAGTGGCGCGGATTCGCGATTTCGAGCCTTCACGAGGAACTCAACAGGCAGTTCCTGCCCGACGGCGCTCAGGTGGAACTGACGCCGGGATACCATCAGGTCGCCCTGCAGAATGTCCTCGCGCTCCCGCAGAAGGCCAGGATCATGGACCTTCAGGACGAGATTCCGCCCGACTACGTTACGCTTACCGAAAGGGCTTTCGAGTACAACCTTTACCTGATGACGCCGGACCGCGACCTGCCGCGATTCAACGACTCCTGGCACGTCAACGTCAGGTCAAGTTGCGCGAACGCCGTCGAACTTTTCCCGAAACGCGACGACTTCAGATGGATTGCGACGGACGGCAAGGAGGGCAAACAGCCCGCCGGAACGTCTCACGCGTTCCCTTACGCCGGATACTACGTAATGCGCTCGGGTTGGGAAACGGACGCCAACTACCTGTGCTTCGACGCGGGGCCTCTGGGCTACGGCCACGTTCACCAGGACAAGCTCAACTTGGTCATATGGTCATACGGACGCCAGACGCTTTTCGACAGCGGCGGCGGTAGTTACGAGCGCAGCAAGTATCGCTCCTACGGGACCGATACCTTCTCGCATAACACCGTCCTCGTTGACGGCAAGCCGCAGCGCAGAGGGTCGAAGAATCGCTGGGATAACGTCTCCACCGTTCCGCTGAAGGTCCGTTTCGATACAACCTCTGCATGGGACTACTGCATCGGAAAGTATGAGGAAGGCTACGGCGATGCCGGCTACAGACCCGCGTCGCACATCCGGCAGGTTCTTTTCATCAAGCCCGACATGTTCCTCACCGTTGACACCCTGACTCCCGCCGACGACAGGGAACACGATTATCAGGCAAGGTGGCATCTGCTCACGACTTCAACCAGTCACGACAGCGCTTCCGGCGTCGTAGTAAGCGCGGATAAGAATGCGCCGAATCTTGCCGTCGTTCCGCTCATGACGGAAGGGTTGGAGGTTCGATGCGTTTCGGCGCAGACCGAGCCGGAACTGCTGGGATGGCATCTGGAGAAGGACAAGGAGACGCAGTATGTGCCTGCGACGACCGTGACGCATTCAATCAAAGGCGCCGGCGTGAAACGCCTGCTGACCATGCTGCTGCCGTTGAAGGCTGGCGCTCAACCGATCCTTGCGAAATCCGGGAAACATGACGGAAGAGAATTCAATGCGCGCTTCGATGACGGACGGCTCTTGCGAATAACGCTGGACGACGATCCCGCCGGAGACATTGCAATTGCCGAGACGCTGGGCGACGGCTCGCCCGGCCGCAGCTTCATCACAAACCAGCCCAAATAAGCGGAAATGTCTTTCGCCTAAAGCCTGAAAAATTGATCACGCCGATATGCTCTTGCGAAAGTATTCACATATCGGCACTATACTCTTAATCTTCTGTGAAATCTAAGATCAGGGAGATAAACAAATGGCATATGACGGGATCAGCCGTCGTTCGTTTCTGAAGCGATGCGCCGCCGTTTCCGTGGCGGCCCCGATGTTTGTCAGTTCCCGGGCCTTCGGCGCCAATGACCGTATTGTCATGGGATTCATTGGAATGGGCGGCCAGGGACGCGGCGACCTCGAAGGCTTCCTCGGCTTTAACGAAGTTCAGGCGGTCGCCGTGTGCGACGTGGTGGACGATCACGCCAACATGGCCAAAAAGATGGTTGACGACAGGTATCGCAACCGCGACTGCAAGGTATGCAGAGATTTCAGAGATATCATCGCCCGCGAGGACGTGGACGCCATATTCATCGCCACCCCCGACCACTGGCACGCGATCATTGCAATCGAGGCCATGAAGAGCGGCAAGGACGTCTACTGCGAAAAGCCTGAAACCCTGACCATACGGGAAGGCAGGGAGATTGCCACGATCGCCCGGCGATACGGCCGCGTCTTCTCCGGCGGCAGTCAGCGCGTGTGGGAGGACTACAACTGGTTCCACAAGATGATCTACGGGGGGCGGCTGGGCGAGATGCAGGAGGTATGGGTGAACGTGGGCGGGCCTTCAGGCTTTTGCGATCTGCCTCCGCAGCCCGTTCCGCCTGGGGTTGACTGGGACATGTGGCTCGGCCCCGCGCCCTGGCGCCCGTACCATGAAGGCCTCACCAAGGGCAACTTCCGCCCCTACTCGGATTATTCCGGCGGCGGAACGACCGACTGGGGATGCCACGGCTTCGGCGGGGCCATGTTCGCCTGCAACGTTCATAGAACAGGCCCCGTGCAGGTCATCCCGCCGGACGGCAAGGACGTGAAGAACCTGACCTTCGTTTTTGAAAACGGCCTTCGCATGTATCACGGCGGCGGATGGGGCGGACTGCTCACCTTCAAAGGCACGCAAGGCGAAATCGGCGATAACGGGGACAGAAAGGGGCGCAAGGATATCCCGCCGATGATCAACATCCCCAACTACAAGGGGCGCGGGGGCATCGCCGGCGATTTCCTGCACTGCGTCCGGACACGTGAGGAGCCGTTCCGCAATATCGAGGTCGCGCACCGCACGGCGACTGTCGCGCACATGGGCAACATCGCCTATCGCCTCAAACGCCCGCTGAAGTGGGATCATGTAAAAGAGGAATTCGTCGGCGATCCGGAGGCTAATCGTTTCCTTGACCGCAGCAGGCGCGCGCCCTGGAGACTTTAGAAATAGAGCCGACCCGGAGAAAGGATTCAGGCCGCGAGTGAGGCCGTCACATAGCCCGCAGGCGGGCGACGAGACGCAAACTGCGGGTCTTTTGCTGTACAGTTTGGGAGGGTATTTTGTGGCCAGATCAGATTGCGGTGACTATCAGCCGCTTGCGGCGCGCGGTGGAACGCGCCAACGTAGATATGGTTCCAGTTTGCGATGCGATGTTCAAGACTTGTATAAGCCCTCCCGTTGAACGCGCGCTCTTAGCCGCTTGCGGCGTCTGAGGGTAGCCTCGGGCGCCAGAGGCTGTCGAAATACCTGCGCTCGAAGTCACGGAAGAGAGTCGGACTGATCCCGGCATGAGGTCTCATGAACTGG
>JAKLEA010000021.1 GCA_022711755.1 Planctomycetota bacterium | reverse complement strand
GGGGGGAGTGAGGTTTTACGGAGTAGGGGCGATATTGAGGCGCGGGCCGCGGGAGTTATTGGAGTGGGAGGGCGCGGATGGAGACCTTTGGACAGGGATGGGCGTTGAGTTTTGAGGCGCGCGCGGGGTTAGGTCGGGGCGCGGCTGATTACTTCATAGGCGTAGAACTGAGCGGCGATCAATTCTGCGATGTGGAGCGCCCCCTCACCGATTTATCAGGTATTATAATTGAATGTGAAATTCCGTGGCGGGGGCGCACCCGCACTTCATTTTCAATGGCACTTCAGGAGGACAGGAACAGATGAAACGCGCGATTCTTCTGCTGTTGATGCTATTGGGATCGGTTGCATATGGCGATGCCATATACACCGATGAAGCCAGCTTTGTCAGCATGCTGGCTCCGGATTATCACAACGAAGTTTTCGCAGGCTGGACGTGGGGGAATCCTCTGGACAGCAGTCAACTAACATGGGACTCTCCAGTCGTGAACGGATACAGTTGGACCGCGAGTTCCGAGGATGGACTTTGGTCATATGTTGGCGCTTTATCAACCAATAATAACAAACCATTGATATTTACATTTACTGGAGCGCCGGTTACAGCGGTGGGAGGTTACTTTGCCAGCACAGACGTCAACGGTGATGTAATAGCCCAAGATCTTATTGTCATGCTCAGCAACGGAACCATAGAGACAATCAATGGAACTGCCTTCCGTGGTTTCACAACCGACAAGCCGATCTCTTCAATTTCGTTCATACCCATTCAGACACCGTTCGCTAATTATCCGAAGATTGACTTTTACGTCGGCACGGCCGTTCCGGAACCGACGACTGTGGCTCTGATGCTCATGGGTCTGGCCGGTCTGGGCATTGCCCGCAGGCGCAGCAAGTAGCACAAAAAACGATTTCAGACGCATGATTAAAGGGCGGTAGGATAATTCTTGCCGCCCTTTTCGTTTGCTTTATTACATAAGCTCTCCCAACATCATTCTGATAATCATATCCTGTTCATTACCAATGATGTTATGATAATCGTTGTCGTGAATCCGAATATGCATCCCGCTATGACCTGCGCCCGCGTATGCTCCCGCAGAACGACGCGCGACCACGCCACGCAGGCAACAAACGGTATCATAAACAGCAGTGTCTGCGGCCAGACGAGCATCCCTATGGCCGCAATCCCACTCAGCCCCCCAGTGTGAAGGCTGATCTTCCAGAATCGTGTTATCAGCGCTGCGATTGCCAGCCCAACTGCGCCGCATATGCCAATGGAAATCATCAACGGCGGCGCGCCCAGTGCCTTCATTGCGAAAAAGCCCGCAACCAGCACAATCCCCATCGGCAGGAACAACAGCCGCCGCTGCGCCCTAACCGTGAACAGCGGGTCGGATATCAATCCCATTTTCAGAAGTGCAATGGTGTAGAGGGTCGGAATGATCATGATCGTCGCCGCAGCCACTATCGTCAGCCTCAGCGCAAGCGCGTCGTCATCGCATAAATGGAACGCAAGCGCGCCTATCCCGACCGTGCAGACCAGCGAGGGATGTCCTGCGTAGGTTACGATTCGCGCGATGCGCCGCAATCTTGAATTGTCCCTGTTCGCAAATGTCGTGTTATCAGGATTCCCTTCCGGCACTTTATACTCCCGCGATGAAACCTGCTTTACATTCCTCACAACCGCGCCGCATACCATACCGCCCCTCACTGCCCTTCTTCCAGTTGTTTCAGATTATTGGTTTACGGGATCAGGGATGCGCGCATCCCATGCGCAAATCCAATTTGGATTGACCGTCGCCCAACACGCCGCTATCGTATTAAACGCCTCGGCCGGCCTGATCCGACCGGCGCGGGCAGTCCGGTCCGCCGCAATCAGAAGCGTTGCTGACGGCGGACAGTCAGCCGAGTAGAAAGAAAGACCAAGTTGATGAGCAAACCTGACAGCGTCCCGGCATTTGCAGAAGACGTTTCTTCAGTCCTTTCCCGCCACGAAGTCGCCCTCGCCTCCGGCCTCTCCCCGGAAGAAGCCGCCCGCCGCATGGAGAAGCACGGCCCGAACGAGCTTCCCGCCGCCGCAGGACGCACCTTCCTGCAGATGGTCGCCGACCAGTTTAAAGACGCGCTAATATACATCCTGCTGGGCGCAACCGTCGTTTCCATCCTTCTTGGCGAACAGCTTGACGCGGCGGTCATCTTTGCGATTGTCGTTCTCAATGCCGTACTCGGCGTCATACAGGAATCCCGCGCCGAAAAATCCCTTGAAGCCCTAAAAAAACTGGCCTCCCCTCGCGCTCGCGTCCTGAGGGGCGGCATGCCGATAGAGATTTTCAGCCGCGAAATCGTTCCCGGTGACATCATCCTGTTGGAGGCTGGCAACTATGTCCCCGCCGACGCCCGCATAGTTGAATCCGCCAACCTGCGCGTCCAGGAATCGGCCCTGACGGGCGAATCAGAGCCGGTAACCAAACTTCACGACCCAATACTTGACCCCGGAACGCTGCTGGGCGACCGCCGAAATATGGTCTTCTCCGGAACTCTCGTCGTCTATGGTCGCGCCAAAGCCGTTGCAGTAGCAACAGGGCTTGAAACGGAATTGGGCAAGATTGCCAAATTGCTTTCGGCGGTTGAAGCCGAGGAAACCCCGCTCCAGAAACAGTTGAACAAGGTCGGGAAATGGCTTGGAATAGTCATTTGCGTTATCTGCGTCGTCGTATTCGTCGCTGCTGAAATCCGCGGGCCGCAAACAAACGTGGAAGGCCATATGCTTGAGAAACGGGCATTCCACGTCGAGATGTTCATGACGGCCGTGAGCCTTGCCGTCGCGGCCATTCCGGAGGGACTTGCCGCGGTAGTGACCATTGTTCTGGCTCTCGGCATGAGGAACATGGTCAAGCGCCATGCCATCATCCGCCGCCTCTCCGCGGTCGAAACCCTCGGCTGTACCACGGTCATATGCACGGACAAAACTGGGACGCTCACTCAAAATGCAATGGTTGTGCGCAGCGTCTATCTCGCAGACGGAAAGCAGTTCTCCGTCACCGGGCATGGCTATGACCCCGCCGGAAAACTGACTGACACAAAAGGCAGCGAGGTGCCGGCCCAGGAAGTCGAGGCCATCAACGAGCTGCTGGCGGCATGCGTGCTCTGCAACGACGGACAGTTGGTCCAGAAGGACGGCCAGTGGCGCATCATCGGCGACCCGACCGAAGGGGCTCTCGTGGTGCTGGGCGAGAAACTTGGCTTCGCAAAGCAAAAATCCGAGCAGGAGCGCCCCAGGATTGACGAGGTTCCCTTCGATTCCGCCACCAAGCGCATGGTCACGCTGCACAAGACCGGCGACTATATTCACGCCTTCATAAAGGGCGCGCCTGACGTGGTTCTTTCGCAATGCAGCCTGTGTCTTGACGGCGGCAAGGTCCGCGAGTTGACGGACGCCGACCGTGAACGGATAGAAGCAGTCAACTCCGCATATGCCGCAAACGCGCTTCGCGTGCTTGGCTGCGCGATGAAGGAGATTCCTGAGAAACCGCAGGACCTTGACGGCGCGACGTCGGGTGAACTCGTATTCCTCGGCCTTGCGGCAATGTCTGACCCGATCCGCCCGGAGGTGCTTGACGCCGTCACGCTTTGCCGCCACGCCGGCATCCGCCCTGTCGTCATCACCGGAGACTATCCCATCACCGCGTTGGCCATCAGCAAGGAACTCGGCATCGCGAAGGAAGGAGACCGTGTCGTCAACGGACGCGAGCTTGCGGTGATGCCGGAGGATGAGTTGCGGCAAACCGTCAAGGATGTATCCGTCTACGCCAGGGTTTCCCCCGAAGACAAGCTGCGCATAGTGCGGGCGCTCAAGGCCCATGGCCACATAGCCGCCATGACGGGCGACGGCGTGAACGACGCCCCGGCGCTCAAACAAGCCGATATCGGCGTCGCCATGGGCATCACTGGCACGGACGTAAGCAAAGAAGCCAGCGACATGGTACTCACCGACGACAACTTCGCCAGCATCGTCGCGGCAGTAGAGGAAGGCAGGGCTATATTCGAGAACATACGCAAATTCATCTTTTTCCTGCTGTCCTGCAACATCACCGAAGTGCTCACGATTTTCGTCTCCATCATGAGCCGCCTGCCTCTCCCGCTGGCGCCAGTCCAAATCCTCTGGATGAACCTCGTCACCGACGGCCTCCCCGCTCTGGCCCTGGGCGTTGATCCCAAGCCGGGCGATTTGATGGACCGGCCCCCGCGCGATCCAAAGGAAAGCGTGCTGGACAAACGCACATGGTTCGACATCGGGCTTTACGGCGTGATTCTCGCCACGCTCGTTCTGGGCGCATACCTGCTTTCCCTCTCGCGCCACGGCAGTACCGGAGACGAGCTTCACAGAGCCAGGACCGTCGCCTTCACGACACTTGTCCTCGTTCAGTTGGCCAACTCCTTCAACTGCCGGTCAGCCCGCCTTTCCATCTTCAGCCTTCCGTTCAACCCCCTGCACCTTCTGGCGGTCGTCTTCTCGGCTGCGCTTCAGGCAATGGTCATATACGTCCCGTTCCTCCAGAAACTGTTCAAGACCACTCCTTTGGATGCGAAGGACCTGATGATAGTGCTCGTGTGCAGCATCCTGCCGATACCGATAGTTGAAATCTACAAGGCGATACGCAGAGCCATATCCAAATGACCGATCGCTAGGCCGATCAAATCCAATCTGGAATCTTAGAACTTCGTCGCCCCGGAGAAGCGAAACGCTGACATCTTCAGCGCCGGGCATCGTGTCACTCCCGATCCCCATTCGTCCCCGGCGTTCGCCAGTACCGAGCCGACCATCTCCACGCGGTTGAGCGCCTCGACCACCGACTCCGTGAAACGCATGTTCCGAACGGGATGCCGGACCTCCCCCTTCTCGATCAGGAACAACCCGTCCCGCGTCATCCCCGTCAGGACGCCCTTCGCCGGTTCAGCCACGTTCGTATACCAGAACCTTGAGACATACAGCCCCCGCTCCGTGGATGCGATCATCTCGTCAACCGTCGCGTTTCCCGGCAGCATGAAAAGATGCTGCGGCGACGCCCCGCCGTAGCTCATAGGCCCGTAGGAATGCCCCGTTGAAGCGATTCCCGCCTTCTCCGCCGTCCTTGAATCGTGCGCAAGCTCGCGCGGAACGCCCTTTTCAATCAACGTCAATCTCCTGCGCGGCGCGCCCTCGGAATCGAACGGCAACGGCTGGCCGTCAAGTGAAAGGCCGTCGTCAATCACAGTGACCAAGTCGCTCATGATCTTCTGCCCGAGCTTTCCGCACAGGCAACTGCGCCCTTCCTGATGCGATCTGGCGTTGAACCCGAGCCACGATAGAAATCGAAGCAGCTCCCCCACGGCCCTCGGACTGAGAACGACCGGCCATTCCCCGTCCCCGCACTCCTTCGGCTCGCGCGCCTTCAGCGCGGTATCAACAGCCAACATGCCGAATTTTGCCACGGAATCCCCAATGATGGATATTGCGCGCGCGCCATGGCCTTCCGAGCCTGCCGCCCCGGCGATCATGCCCGTGCAACTGGCCCCTATCGAGCTTCCGGCGAAATACTGGAACGTGCCCGACGTGTTCGCCACTGCCAGCTCGCCCCCGCCCGTCTTTACGGCCCCATACGCGGCCACGTCGCGCGCCTTCGCGTATTCAGCCGCCCGCTGCGCGATTCGCGCGCGGGAATCCGCGCTCATCCCGGCGGTCTCCGCGTCAAACGCCTCCGGCAGTTCGCTCGCTTCCGGCCACTCCTTGAATCCCGGGAAATCGGGATCGTCCGCCTGCCTTTTCGCTATGGTCACGGCCCTTTCCGCAGCGTCGGCGAATCCCTTCGCGTCCGTCCGGTTGGTCGCCGCGCCGCCGAGTTTCCGCCCTGCAGCCGCAATCATGGAAACCCGCGCGCCCTCCTCCGCCACGTTCTGGTGTATCCTGTTGTCGGCGAACCGCGTCAGCGCAATCGCCCCGCAGACGCACTCCGCGTGCCCCTGATCCGCGCCGGCCTTCCGCAGCGCGTCAAGCGCCGCCGCAAGCATCCGCCCGATTTCGTTTCTTCCGATCATCTGACAACTCCTATCCTGACGTTGCGAAACCTGGCCGGGGCCGCGCCGTGGCCCACGTGCGCCGTCTGACCGGGCTGGCCTTTGCCGCAGTTGGGCGTCCCCCACATGCGCCAGTGCTTCGCCGAACAAACAGCGTCGCATGAGTTCCAGAACTCCGGCGTGATGCCCGTGTAGGTGGGATTCCTGTAGATTCTCCCGAGCTTCCCGCCCTCTATCTCCCACGCAATCTCCGTCCCGAACTGGAAATTCAGCCGCCGGTCGTCAATTGACCATGACCGGTTCGTGGCCATGAACAACCCGCCATCGGTATCCGCAATCAAATCGCCCAACTCCCACTTCCCCGGCAGCAGATTGATATTCGTCATCCGCACGATTGGTATCCGGTTCCAGGATGAAGCCCGCGCGGCGCCGGCGCTGGGAAGTCCCAGTCTTGCCGCGCTCTCCCTGTCCGAAATGTAGCCGACGAATCGCCCGGCCTCGATGATCGGAACCCGCCGCGCCGGCGTGCCCTCATCATCAAAACCGAATGTCCCAAGCCCGCCCGGCTCCGTCGCGTCCGCCACGACGTTCACATGCTCGGAGCCATACTGGAAGTTGCCGAGTTTTTCCGTGGTCAGGAAGCTCGTTCCGGCAAAGTCGGCCTCGCTGCCCAGCACGCGATCAAGCTCGATGGGGTGGCCGATTGACTCGTGAACTTGCAATCCAAGCTGCCCGCCGTCGAGTATCACATCGCGCTTCCCCGAAGGGCAGACTGGCGCGTCCAGCAATTGCCGAGCCTCAGCCGCCACCCGTTCCGCGTTCCCCGCCAAGTCAAGCCCCCTGACGTATTCAAAGCCCGCTGTGGCAAAATTCCCCCTGAAGCTGTTCGGATAGCTCCGCACCTGGAAATCGCTGTCTCTGACCGCCGTGGCGGCTATGCCCGCCCCGCTTTCCGTTATCTCCTGATCGAAACCCCGGCCTTCGCTGTTTGCGTATGACGTAATCTTTCTGACAATCGTCATGAATGCCTGGGTCACGCGCAGCTCAGGGCTGTGAAGCCTTAGCTCCGCATCGGCCAGCATCCCCAGCTTCTCCTCCACGCCGACCTTCAGCGGATCCTCCTCGCAAGGCGTCTTGTATGCCCCGCGCCCCGGCGGATTCGGCGCAAGCCTGACCGGTTCCCCCGCCACGATGGCGCTCGCCCGCGCAATCTTTACCGCATCGGCGGCGATTTTCTCCGCGCTTGCGGCGTCCTCAACGCGGGACGTCGAGGAAAACCCCCACGCCCCGCCCGCTATGACCCGCACGCCCAATCCGCGCGATGTGGATGACAGGCATTGCGCCGGCCTTCCGTTTCGGACCTCATAACTTTCATTCGTCAGGTCCACAAACCGCGCCTCGGCGAATTGCGCGCCGCAAAGCCGCGCCGCTTCAAGGCACTTCTCAAGAATCTCTCTCACTGTCCTTCCTCCCGAATCTATCCCGCGCAGGACGTGTAAGCCGGCTCTGCGGCTTGCGCATCAGCTTCCCGCAGATCGGCCTCCCCCTGCCCTCGTCAGAACTCTCAGAACTTCCTCTAGCAACTGCGCCAGCCTTTCCGGACTTCCGGCCTCAATCCTGCATGTCACGGCTGCCTCGGTAACGCTCGGCCTCACCAGAACCCAACCGTCCTCAAGCTGCGCCCTGACGCCGTCCATGCGCGCGATTGGACGGTCGGCGTACGCCTTTGCAACCGCTTCAACAACAATCTTCGGATCGCCGGCAATGGGAATCCTGATGTCAGGCGTGACGTGGAATAGAGGGACCGTCTTTACAAATTGTGACAACTTATTCCCTGTTCTCCCCAGCGCCTCGATCATTCGCAACGTTGCGTAAAGCCCGTCGTCGCCGCCGGTTTCGCGGAAAAAGTAATGCCCGCTTATTTCAGCCGCTATCAGCGCACCGTCCACAAGCATGCGCCGCTTGATGAAGGCATGCCCGGAGCGCTCCATGACCGGCTCGCCGCCCGCCTTTCTAATCTCATCGGCAAGGACCTGCGAGCTTTTCTGATCGTAGACGATCTTCCCCGACCCGAATCGCAGAACGCCCAGGGCAAAGAACAATCCCGCAATTTCCGGAGCCACAAACTCCCCGGCTTCATCGGCAAAGACCACCCGGTCACCGTCGCCATCATAAGCCGCAAGAAAATCCGCCCCCTCCTCCCTGACGATTTTGACGGCTTCGGCAAGATTCTCCGTCTTTGTGGGGTTCGGGGAGCGTCCCGGAAACCTTCCATCCGTCACGCAATTCAACTCCACTACTTCGCACCCGCATCGTCTTAAAACCAGCGGGGCGATCTCCGACATGCAGCCGTTGCCGGCGTCAACGACGACTTTCATCCTCGGCAGCGATCCGAACCGGCGCACAAGACGATCACAGTACGGACCGATCGCATCAATCGTTGCGGCATGTCCCGCGCCCTTCGCAAAACTTCCGGAACGCGCAATTCTCTCGATCTCCGCCACGTCCTCAGGCTCAACCGGCATCCGTCCCACGGCGAACTTCACACCGTTCTCATCAGCCGGATTATGCGATGCCGTGACCATCACAACAGCGTCAGCTTTGCAATATCGCTGAGCGAAGTACGCAACCGGCGTGGCGATGATTCCCAAATCAAGAACACGGCATCCCGACTCGACCAGACCGTCCCTCATGGCCGATTTCAGCGTCGGAGTGCTGAGACGCGCATCCCCGCCGAGAACGACGCGCGCTCCCGGAAACGATTTCATCGCTACCGTTCCGATGGCCCGCCCGATAGCCAGGGCCTGCCGCTCGTCAAGATCGAGCGGATACTTTCCCCTTATGTCGCAGGCCTTGAAGATTCCCACCGTCAGTTCTCCCGGCGCAATTTGTCGGCAGTCCTCGCGTCAACCGATGTAACCGCGTTTGCGAAGCGCTTCCAGGAACCTTTCGTGCTGATCGTCGTAAGCGGAGCTTAATTCCCTTCTCGGCTCGATTCGTTTTTCCATGCGTATCATCGCCCTGGCCGCCTCGACTATATTGCCGAACGCCGTTTGCGAAGCCGCAAGCGCCGCAGCGCCCATCGCCGCAAACGCGGCCGCCGGTTTCAAAAGGGCCTTGTTAAGCACATCAGCCCGTATCTGCAACCATGCGTCACTATTGGTTCCGCCTCCGGAAACAAGTATTTCCCCGCCGACCTCCGCGCCGAGTTCCATCAGCCTCTCATAGGCCAGCCGCTCGACGTGCGCGACGCCCTCCAGGTATCCCGCAAAAAGCTCTCCGCGCGATCGCGCCTCCCCGATGACGAATCCCTCAGCGTCATCACGTCTGAAGGGGTAACGCTCCCCCTTGCGTTCCAGCGGATAAATCGTCAGCGCCGACGGGGACGCCGCAAGCGCCTCCCTGCCCAGCCGCTCAAGGTCCTCGCCGCCGAATCTCTTCGTCACGCAATCCGCGCCGACGTTGCTTGCGCCGCCCGGCAGCCAGTAGCTCATCGGATGACGGTGACAGTAGATCGCCCCCTGAGGGTCAAGCAGGATCTCGCGCGTCACGCCCTTTATTACCAGCGTCGTTCCGATCGTCGAGGACCATTGCCCCGGAGCAAGCGCTCCGGCTGCGACCTGGGACGCGCATCCGTCCGTCATCCCCGCCGCGATGGGCGTCCCGCGCGGCAAACCGGTCAATTCCGCAATTTCCGAACAGAGCATCCCGATCAGCGTTCCCGGAGTCGTTACATCAGGAAGCAGATCCCGGGCAATGCCCAGTTCGTTGATGATGAAATCCGGCCAGCGATTCTCAATAAGATCGTATCCGAGTTTCAGCGCATTGGTCTGATCGGTCGGCGTCCTTGTCCCGCAAAGAACCGTGTTCAGATAGTCCGCCGGGCTTCCGAACCATGCTGCGCCGCCGTAGATGTCCGTCTGAACCCGCAGCGCATGAAGCAGCTTCGGCAGCGTGAATGACGGATTGAAACTGTATCCGAGTTTCCCGACAAGCTCAGCGCCCGCCTCATTACATACCCCGGATTCAGCAGAGGCGCGCAGATCGTTATACATTATCGCCGGGCCGACGGCCGCGCCGCATCTTCCTACGGCGACCAGGGTTCCCGACGTGCTGGTCACGCTGATTGCACTGAGTGAATCGCGCGCGATGCCCTTGGCATCCAGTTCACCGCCGACACCAGACAGACATTCGATTGCAGCCTTCCGCCAGGATTCCGGCGGTTGCTCAAATCTGCCCCTCGAATCAGGAACGATGTCTGTGCCCTGCAGATCGCGCTTTGCGCCGGCGATGATTGTCCCATCCGCGCCGCAGGCGACAGCCCTTGCGCCGGAAGTTCCCACGTCCAGCCCGATGAAGATCAAGCTGGCTTCTCCTGCTCCTTCGAGCACCTCAGGCATATTGCCTTCACACTCCGGGCCATGTTCGCCGCCGCGTCGCCTATCCTGCGGAAAGACCGCGTCACCAGCAGCATGTGCATGGCCCCGCCGGCGGCATCAGGATGCCCGCCAATGAACGAAAGTATCTCCCGGAACACTTCCTGGCATATCACGTCCAGTTCCCTTGCCCGCGTCAGTATCTCCTCAGCCTCTCCCTTGTTGCAATGCACGAATGCGTCAATCCCGTCCGCCACCATGCCCTGCGAATTTTCAACGAGCCGTGGAAAGCGACTTGACGCAATGCCGGCATTCTGGGCGTTCATTACCATGCTGCTGTCGGCAATCTGGCGGACCTCCTCCTCCATCTGCTCGAAATCCATGGCGATCTTAAGGGCATGGGCGACAAACCTGATGCCTCTCTTGCTCAGATGTCCGCTTGTTAGCAGATCCATGGCAAGGTTGTCCACCTTCTCATGCAGCGAATCAATCCTAGCCTGCTCGGACACGGCGCTGCGGGTGAAATCCGCGCTTTGCTCAACCAATCCCATTACCGCGCCCGCCATGGCGAATTCGATATGGTTGGCCATTTGCGTAAGAAGGTCGCGCAACTCCTGAAGACGCTTGCCGCCTACCGAATGAAGGTGTTCCTGAAGCAACATCGGACACTCTCCTCTCTTTCCGTCAGCTTCATCTCCGTCAACTGCGCGGTTTGCGCCGCGACTTGGACGGCTTGGCAAGTTCCTTGGTCAGTTTGTAGTTGATCGAGTCTATCAGTGCTTCCCAACTGGCTTCAATGATGTTCTCCGAAACGCCTACCGTCCCCCACTCCTCGGCATCGTCCTGAGATGTGATGACGACGCGGACCCGGGCGGCGGTCGCGGCCTTCGGGTTGATGACGCGCACGCGGAAGTCTGTCAGCCTTACGCGTTTCAGGCACGGATAATGCGGCTCAAGCGCCTTGCGTAACGCGCCGTCAAGCGCATTGACAGGGCCGTCGCCCTCAGCGGCCGTATGCGCCTTCGCGTCTCCAACCATAAGCTTCACAGTGGCGTCCTGGACGAGCGTGCCGTCCTCCCTGCAGATCGTGCTGACGTGATATCCAAGAACCTTGAAGAAACTCCTGCTTCCGCCGAACAGACGGCCGACCAGAAGGTCGAGACTGCCCTCTGCGGCCTCATACTGATAGCCCTCGTTCTCCAGGTTCTGAAGCTCTCTGAGAAGCCGCTGTTGCTTTTCCTTGCTTCGCAGACGATTGTCAGCGAGTTTCGCAAGGAGAGTGGACCGCCCGCTCAACTCGCTTACCAGGTAACGCCTCTCGTTGCCGACGCTCTCTGGCGCGATGTGCTCGTATGACCCCAGGTCTCTGATCATCGCGTTCACGTGTATGCCCGCCTTGTGCGCGAATGCGCTACTGCCGACGAACGGTTGCTCCGGGCGATACATAAGGTTTGCCTCTTCATACACGTAACGCGAAACCTCCGTCAGCCGCGAAACCGCGTCGGGCTTTAACAGTTCATATCCCTTCTTCAGCGCAAGGCAGGCGATCACGGCGCACAAATCTGCGTTGCCGCATCGCTCGCCGAATCCATTAATCGTTCCCTGCGCCAACGTCGCTCCGTGCTCAACGGCGACGATCGTGTTCGCCACCGCGCAGGAGGAATCGTTGTGACAGTGAATTCCGACCGCCATCCCCCCCGCCTGCCTTATTGCCGCGTCCACCGCAACCGCAATCTCATCCGGCAGGCTCCCGCCGTTGGTGTCGCATAACGTCATGACATCCGCGCCCGAATCCCGCGCCGCCAGCAGCGTTGCGATCGAATAATCCGGATTGGCCTTGAAACCGTCAAAAAAGTGTTCGGCGTCAACGATGACCTCCCTCCCCATGCTTTTCAGCAGAGAGACGGAATCCGAGATCATCCGAAGGTTTTCCTTCAGAGAGGTCCGAAGCACCTTGAGAACGTGTCGGTCCCAGGCCTTGGCAACTATCGCGCATACCGGAGTGCCGGCCTCGATCAGCGCCCTCAGCCCTGAATCGTCCTTTGCCGCGATCTTCGGTTTGCGCGTGCTGCCGAAAGCAACGATCTTCGCCCTGGAAAGCCCCAACCCCGCCGCATCACGGAAGAAGGCGGAATCCTTCGGATTGGAAAAGGGATATCCGCCCTCGATGTAGTCCACGCCAAGCTCATCCAACCGCCTGGCTATATGAAGCTTGTCACCCAGAGATAACGATACGCCCTCGGCCTGCGCGCCGTCGCGCAGGGTCGTGTCGTAAATTCGGATTATCCTTTTATCCTTCGCGCTCATGGAATGCCCAAAAGGTTGACGGACCGCGTTATTACTCGATCTTGTCAAGATCGAACGCCTTGTGGACGGCTCTCAGCGCGGCGTCGGCCTTATCGTCGTTGATGACGCACGATATCTTGATTTCCGACGTGCTGATCATCTGGATATTGACTTCCGCTTCCGCCAGGGCGCGGAACATCCTCTCGGCAACCCCGGTATGGCTCCGCATCCCTATGCCGACGACGGAGACCTTGGCCACCTTGTCATCGCTTAAAACTTCCGCCGCGCCTATTTCTCCGCGAAGTTTCTCGGCAATCCTTAGCGCTTTGGCCAGGTCCGTCTTGGTCACGGTGAATGACACGTCCGTGCGCCCATTGGCGGAGATATTCTGAATGATCATGTCCACGTTGAGATTCTGCGCGGCGATCTCGCCGAATATCCTCGCGGCTACGCCGGGCTTGTCCGACACGCCGCGCATGGTCACCTTCGCCTCATTCTTATCAACAGCGGCTCCCCGCACCGTTATTTTTTCCATTTCGGGGACCTCCTTGCAAACAAGTGTGCCCTCAGCCCATGTAAAGCTGCTCCGGACCCTGAACGGAACGTCGAAGCGCTTCGCAATCTCCACCGCCCTGGAGTGCATGACCTTCGCGCCCAGGCTGGCCATCTCCAGAAGCTCGTCGTATGAAATCGTCTTCAGCATTCGCGCGTCCGGAACGATCCTGGGATCGGCCGTGTAGACGCCGTCAACGTCGGTGTAAATGTCGCAGATGTCGGCCTTGATCGCCGCCGCGATAGCAATCGCCGTCGTATCCGATCCGCCGCGGCCCAGCGTCGTTATATTGTTCGCGGAATCCACGCCCTGGAACCCCGCCACAATGACCGACTCTCCGCGGGAAAGGTGTCCCAGGATGCGGGAGTTGTCAATATCCTGAATCTTTGCCTTGGAATAGATGTTGTCCGTCTTGATCCCGACCTGGACACCGGTAAGCGAAACGGCCTCCCTGCCCAGGGCGTGTATGGCCATCGCCATCAGGGCGCTGGACATCTGCTCCCCGATCGAGAGCAGCATGTCTAATTCCCTCGGCGACGGCTCCGGACATATCTCCTTCGCCATCGCAATCAGTTCGTCGGTCTGTTTGGCCCGAGCGCTGACGACGGCCACGACCTGGTTGCCCTTGTCATGGCAGTCAACAATGTGCCGGGCTACTGTGCGAATCCGCTCGGGATTCGCCACCGACGTTCCGCCGTATTTCTGCACTATCAGCGCCATCGCCGGTTCCCTATGACTCCCGTTCCATTTTCCGCGCGATAAAAAAGCCCCTCGCGCGTTGAGGGGGCATTAACATTTACATCAGCAATCGCTCGTCTGCAACGGAAAACGCCTTGGCTTTGTGCGGTTTCTGATGATTCAACAGGCGTTGTCCCATTAATCGCCGGATACCATTCTGAGGACGGATATGACGTCTCCCCCGGTGAACTTGTGCGGATTCGACTTCAAAGATCCGGAAGTCAGGCTTTCTTCAACAATGGCATCATAATCAGCCTCCCGTATCCCGAATTCGGCCAGATCGGACGGCAGTCCGAGATTACTCAGCAGATTCTGAATGAAATCTGCGATATCGCCGCCCGCCAATCTTGAAAGCGCGTCGTATTTCTCTTTTGCCGCCCCGGATGCGATATTCACCCGCGTAACTGCCGGCAACAACGCCGCGCAACACAGACCGTGCGGAATGTGATAGCGGCATCCCAGAGGATGCGCGATGCCGTGAACCGCTCCCAGCCGGGCGTTGTTGAAGGCAATGCCCGTCATCAGCGATCCCCACGCGCAACCGATCCGCGCCTCCCTGTCGTCTCCGTCCGCCACCGCCGCGGGAAGTCGCTCTATAAGCTGCCTCACTGCCCCGATGGACAACGCATCGGTTATTGCGGTTGCGTATATGCTCGTATACGCCTCGATCGCCTGCGTTAATGCGTCCATCCCCGAACAAGCAGTCTGAAAAGGAGGCGCAGATGCCGTCAACTCCGGATCAACGATAACTGTCTGCGGAAGGAAAGTGTCGTCCCGGATGCTTAACTTAACATTGGCCTCGTGGTCAGTAATGACTGAATTGCGCGTGACCTCCGCGCCGGTTCCAGAAGTCGTCGGCGACGCCAGAACCGGGACCCCCGGTTTTTCCGGAGCGTCTCCCTGCTGGTACGCCCTTGCCGTCCGCGCACAGTTCGCCAGCGCTCCGACCGCCTTTCCAACGTCTATCGCGCTTCCCCCCCCGACGCATACCAAGCAGTCGCACCTCTCGCCCCTGAGCATCTCGCGCCCGGCCTCGATGCTCTCCAGGTCCGGCTCCGGCGGAACCATGTCATAGACAACCGGATCGAGAAACGAGGCCTTGAGCAGTTTGACAATTCTGTCCAGTTGCCCCGACGCGCGGAGCGATTTCCGCCCGGTCACGAATAACGGCCTCTTTCCGAGACGCGCGGTCTCCGCCCCGACCTTCTCAATGGCTCCCCACCCGAACTCGATCCTCGGAACCGTCATGAAAAGCGACACGCTTGTCTCCTCACGTCAATCCGGATGTCACCAGCGCCTTCTGGAACGACTTGAAGGCGCGATATGAAAATCCGTGTAGACGCTCTGCCTGCTCCGCTTGCGTCTGCGCAGGAAAAGCACTGAAACCATCCCTATCAGAAAACCGCCGACGTGCGCCCAGTATGCCACGCCAGCGCCCTTCAGCGCTCCGATTGTGCCTATCCCCGGAAGCAACTGAAACACAAACCAGATTCCAAGAAAATAGAAAGCCGGAATCTCAGCGAAGAACAACCAGAAAAACGGCAACAGTGTGAGTATCCGAGCCATCGGGAAACGCACCGCATAGGCCCCAAGAACCCCGGCTATCGCCCCGCTTGCCCCTATGCACGGAATGTTGGACAACGGATGAAGGATGAAGTGCGCCAGCTCAGCGCCTATGCCGCACGCAAGATAGAAAAATAAATACCTGATATGCCCGAAATGGTCCTCGATGTTGTCTCCGAATATCCACAGGAACCACATGTTGCCGAGAAAGTGCATCCAGCCGGAGTGCAGGAAAATACTGGTGATGAACGTCAATCCCGCGTGCGGCGATCCCAAACTCAGATGCGCCCAAGCGCGCATAGTCTCACGCGGAATCATTCCATAGGTGTTTGCAAATGCGACGAGTTGCCACTCGCTCATCATCACCTCCTTGGCGAAGACAACCGCGTTGGCGATGATCAGCGACACCGTCACAACAGGAATGGTCCCGGATGGATTCTCGTCTCTTATCGGTATCATTGCTTGACCGTTGACGGCACTGTCAATCCGAACCCCTCATTGCGTGTCCAGCGGCGACTGCCATCCGATTACTCGGGGAAACAGAATCCGGCCAAGCTCTTCGGCTATGGACGAATCCGCGAAAGCCTTTTTCCGGCGCATCAGTTCCGCAAATCCCCTGTAGCCGGTCACGGCATGAACAAGCGCCTCCTCATCTGCGAATTCGATTAGGGCGTCAGCCGCGCCGGATTCGACAACCTTCACGCTGTTGCCGGCCGTCCGAATCAGCGCGGAGTGTGATCGCGCCCGCTTGGATTCAATTCCCAGACTTCCCGCCCATCCGCCGCGAGATGATTTAAGACGCGATTCAAGGGCAGGAGCCAGTTCCCGCAGCAATCCCGGCAGATTATGAATCCTGAACATGTCATGACCCGGAAAATGCGTATCAATCGTGACCTTCCCGCCGAGAGAACATGCGAGGTCCATTACCTCGGATTCAAGCGGCGCAACAATATTGATCCGGGTTATCATGTCCCGGACAGCAATACCGGCAATCCCCCTCAGCAAATCCAGACACGCAGCGTTATTTCCATTGCGACAACCGATCTCATATATCGTCAATTCCCTGCTATTGCTGTGGTGAAAGTCGCCGCGATGCCCTACTGCGTATGCGGCTGTTTCCCTGCCCTTCCCGGCGACAAGGAACAAATCCTTGTCATAGCCGCCGTTCCTGAAAACAGCCTTGAACCGGACAAGATAGTTCCAGTATTCCTGCGACCTGAAAATCCTCCCGCAGTATGGGGCAAAGCATTGGTCATGGATTTCGACGATCTTCGTAATATCCGCCGACGGATCGAGAGGAGCAATCTTGTTTCCCTGCTTCGGAATTCCCATCAACGCCGGTGATTCCAGGACGCAATAGACGTCGTCCAGAAAGTTAAACCAGCCTTCGGAGTAATAGACTCTTGCGCCCGACTCGCTTGCGCTCAGGAATGACGCACTCCATCCCCGCTTGACTATCTCATCGCTCAGCAGGCTCATCAAACGCCGGGCGTGTCCCTTGCGACGATGATTTTTCGCGGTCACCACCCACCCGATCAGGGGCGTTTCCAGCGTCGCCCCGGCGAAAACCAGCGGCAGAGGCAGGAAGCCGCCTGAACAGACTCGTTCCCCGCCTTCTGACATTACAAACCGCGCCTCGCGGTCATGGTATGGAGCCAGCGGGGCGATCTCGCTTATCCGCGCGTTATATTCCTCGTCGCAATCGGCTTCGTAGAACCAGCGCAGCCATTCCCGCGAGTACGGTTTCACGCGGCTGACTTTCATGATGCGTCTCCTCAATGCGCAGGATTTTTTACCACCTGTACTCCACATGGATGCGGAGCTTTGCAGTTATCAGGTTTCTAACCGGTCATAGCTTCTGAATCAACAGACATAGCCTTCACTCCGACCTCTGTCCCACCATTCCGGAACTCGTTATACTATGACATCGCTCTGGAGCGGTAAGGGTACATCATAATGTGTTTCCAACCCGGAACGGGTTTTCCACCAATTCTTCTCCCTCATGCCCGAGGACAAACAGAAGTGAAATACCACACTGAATATCTCTGGTTCAACACCAGCGCCAGGCGCGAAGTCGTCAACATCACCGCCGACGTTGAGAAAGCGGTCCGAAAAAGCGGTTGCAACGACGGAATGGTTCTCGTCTCGGCAATGCATATCACTGCCGGCGTCTATGTCAACGACGCCGAATCCGGACTGATCGAGGACATTCAGGATTGGGCGGAAAGGATTGCGCCGGAAGGCCCCGCTTATCGTCATCATAGAACCGGCGAAGACAACGGCCACGCGCACTTGAAGAACCTGCTCATCGGGCATGAGGTTGTGCTGCCGATCACGGAGGGCAAGCTCGATCTCGGCCCCTGGCAGCAGGTCTATTACGCCGAATTCGACGGCCAGAGACGCAAGCGCGTGATTATCAAGGTCATGGGCGAATAGGCATGCCGTGTCCTTCTTGAACCACAGAGAGCGCAGAGGAGCACGGAGGCCACCGTGCGTTTCCCATACTCGCATGGCAGGATGAGATCAATGGGGGGAAAGAGGTGACAGAAAATGAAGGCGGTGAACGAAGTATCAGGCGCAGTGGTGGATGCGGCATTGAAAGTTCATACCGCGCTGGGGCCTGGTTTGCTCGAAAGCGCATATGAAGCGTGTCTTGTACATGAGCCGCGGAAGCGGGGATTGAACGTCCAGTCGCAGGTCCACCTGCCCGTCGAATATGATGGCGTAAAAATCGAGGCAGGATATCGCACTGACCTGCTTGTGCAGGACTGCGTGATCGTTGAGTTGAAGGCGGTTGAAAAGGTTATTCCCATTCACGAGGCGCAATTGCTTTCGTACCTTAAACTGAGCGGAATCAGAGTGGGTTTGCTCATCAACTTCAACGTCATCAGATTGAAGGACGGCATCAAGCGCATGGTGAATGGCTTCAATAATTCCCCTCTGTGAATCTCCGCGCCCTCTGTGGTTATCGTATGTGTTGCCGTTGCGCCCGGAGATCACGCGATTCTGCTTCCAACACATATCAAGCTTAAGCCGGTCGCCCCGAAGACCGGATCGTTCAGCCCCGCCTCCAGATACATCTCCCGCAATTCAGTCTGCGTGTAGAACTTCAAATCGAATTTCCTGATGCTCCAATCCCAGTAACACTTGAATCGCGTAGTCGCCAGGCTTTCCCGCGATATCGTCCAGATTACCAGCCTTCCGCCGGGTTTCAGGACTCGAACCATCCCTCGCATAGCCAGCCCCGCGTCCTTCAATACCGGCAGCACAGCGGAACAGAACACAGCATTAAAGCCATCAGCAGGATATTCATCCGCGATGTCTTCCACTCGCCCCACCCTCGCTCTGGCATTAACAAGCCCCATCTTTGCAATGCGCCGCTCTGCGGCTTTCACGTGCGCTCGCGAGAAGTCAACACCCTCAATTCTGCCCATTTTTCCAATCGTTTTTGCCAGAGCCGGAAACAGATATCCCGTGCCGCAACCGGCATCAAGAACAGCGTCCCCCTTGCTCAATGACGCCGACTTGACGATATCTTCGGCAAACGCCTCGTAACTGCGCCCACCAAGCGCGCCTAGAAGATAAAGGCCATATTTCTGTGTCACGTCATAGAACCACCCCGGCGCAATATACATTCTCGGATCAGAGGCCTTCACTAGATTTAATCCTCATAATATCGCCCGTCCGGAAAGCCTGAAACGCAAACCCAATGAACGTCACATGCTGCCAAAAACCGGAACCTTTACCGGCCTTCCCAGAGCGGCCGATTGCGCGGCCAGAATGACCGGCGCGGCGCTGTTTGCGCCTTCGATTGCGTCAACAACTGGGCGTTTTCCTCCCAGTATGCAGTCAATAAAATGTGCGTCTTCAGGCTCATATGGATGTCCCTGCGGCAGCTCGACACCAAGGGGGATGTACTTTTCAGGATCATCCGACAGGCAGATACTGTCCCGGTTGATCGTCCCCCTCGTACCGTAGATCATCAAGTTGTAAAGCCTGCCGAACGGGCACACGCAGCCGTAGACCGACGCGACCTTTGCCATCGCTCCCTTGCGGAACCTGAACAGCGCCGCCTGGCAATCGTTGTTCTTCATCTCCGGAAACGCCTTCCCGTTTCCGTAGCCCGTCGCCTCCTCGACAACGTCCCCGGCAAACCAGCGTAACAGATCGAATGGATGCACTCCCCCTCCAACCATCGGTATCTCCCTGGAGAGATACCAATTCATCTCGATGGCGGGGTTGAACCGTCCCTCGCCCTGATACTTCAGGTTATGGATGTAATCTGCCTCCATGTAGAAAACTTCGCCTATCTGCCCGGAGCTGACGATCTCGTGAATCCTGACGAATACGGGATTGAACCTGAGTATCTGCCCGACCATCGTAATCAGATCGGGTCTGGACCTGGCCGCCGAGACCATCATCTCCAGGTCCTCGATGCTGTTGCCCATCGGTTTCTCGACGAAAACATGCTTCCCGGCGCTGAGCGCCTTCACGAACGGCTGCGCGTGAAGGTGGTCAGGAGTATGAATCGAAATCGCGTCCAGATCATCCCGCTCGTATATCGAATCGTCGGTATGCCAATTCGGGATTCCGTACCTCTCGGCCATGCCGCGCGCCCGATCCTCCCATATGTCGCAGACGGCGACGATTTCCGAACGCGGATCATTCCGGTGCGCCCGGATGTGGCCCTCTGCGTTGTGTCCAAGACCGACAAACCCTATCCTTACCTTGCCTTCGCATGCGCTGCCCATTGCATTACTCCCCGCCTTATGTAGAAGCCTTCCGGTATTTCGCCAACAGAACTACGGCAAATCGAATACTATCCCGGAAGGACAACGCGGCGCAACCTGCTTCGGATTCAAGGCGCTTGCGTACTGGACGCTCGGACCGGTCGGTGTAGAATGACCGCCGTGCACGTTGCTGAATCGTGCTGCTGTTGAACAGGTCCGCAACCTCCTTGAGGAGACATAGCATGAACCTTGGAGTGCAATACTACCGCCCCCCCTTCCCCGACTCGAAATACTGGGAAGCCGACTTCGCCCGCATCAGCGAAAGCGGACTGAACACCGTGCAATTGTGGATCAAGTGGGCATGGGTCGAACCCAAACCCGGCGAGTTCCGCTACGATGACTATGACCGCCTGGTTGAGCTTGCCGCAAAGAACAACCTCGGCGTGATACTGAGCACAATCGCAGAAATCCATCCCTACTGGATTCACCGCGAAGTCCCCGGCAGCGAGATGATTGACCACATGGGCCAGAAAGTCGTCTCCTCGAATCGCGGGGAGTGCCATTTCGGACTGACCCCCGGCGGGTGCTTCGATCATCCCGGCGTCTGGGAAAGAATGGCCAATTTCATCTCCACGACTGCGAAGCGCTACAAAGACGCGGATCACGTGCGCGGTTGGGACGCCTGGAACGAACTGCGCTGGAACGTCCAGTCCGACGCGCTCGTGTGCTACTGTGATCATACGCTCGCGGCGTATCGCAAATGGCTCAGCGACAAATTCGGCGGGCTTGATGACCTGAACAACGCGTGGAAGCGCCGCTACGGATGCTGGGAGGAGGTATGGCCGGGCAAACTCCCCTCCCGGCCCTACACGGAAATGATGGCTTTCCAGCATTTCCTGACGTGGCGGGCCGACCGCCACGCAAAGATGCGTTATGACATAATCAAGCCGATCGTGGGCAGGAAACCGGTGACGGTCCACGCCGGCAGCCCAAGCCCTCTGACACCCGGTTGGCAGTGGGACCACGCCATTAACCGCGGCAATGACTGGGCGTTCGCTGACGCCCTTGACGGCGTGGGGTGTTCCAGCTTTCCGAAATGGGAGGGGATAGACGACGCCGATTTCGGAATGCGGGTGGAATGCGTCAAATCAGCCGCGCAGGGAAAACTCGTATGGCTCAGCGAGGTTCAGGGCGGCAGGTCGGCGCACGGCTTCAATATCTACCCCGCCGTTGACGCCCCGCCGCAGCAACGGTGGATATGGAACGGGCTTGCTTGCGGCGCGGACACCATCATCTTCTGGTGCTGGCGCGACGAGGTTTTCGGCTCGGAATCCGCCGGTTTCGGACTGATCGGGCTTGACGGCCTCGCCGACGAGCGCCTGGCCGCAATGCGCGAAACTGGACGACTTCTCGAAGAAAACAAAGACCTTTTCTCGACATACCAGCCGTCGAAGGCAGAAGTCGGCGTCTTCTTCAGCCCGCAGGCCTACTACCTTGACTGGGCGCAGGAACACAACGCCGTCCGAATCATGAACGGTCTGCGCGGTTACGCCCGCAGCCTCGTGCGCAACTCGATCCCCTACGTTTTCGTCGAGGAGGAACACCTCGGAGCGCTCGACGGCTTGAAGATCCTCTTCATGCCCCGCGCCATTGTCACTGACCCGAAAACCGAGGAAGCGCTGGCAAACTTCGTCCGCAACGGCGGAACGCTTGTCTGCGAATCCGAGTGCGGGGCCTTCAACTCGCAGGGATTCTATCGCTACCCGGAAGACAGATTCACCGCGAAACTTGCAGGCATCGCCGAAGTCGGACGCCGCTTCCCGCCTGCCGACGGAATTGCAACCGAGATTGCGGGAAGCCATCTGAAACTCGGCGCGGCGCAGTGGATCACGCCCTGGCAGAAGAGAAAGGGGAAAGTCCTCGCTCCACACGATGACGGCGCCCTGATCGTCGAGGCCCCTGTCGGCAAAGGACGCCTGCTCCTATGCGGAGCGTATCTCGGCGATGCCTATCTCCAGAACTGGACCGCCGATTTCGAGACTTTCATCGCCGCCGTCGTCCGCAACGCAGGCTGGAAGCCGCAGATGGAAGTCGTCTCCCCGAAACCGGACAAGGGATCGTTCGTCTACATCAAGAGCGGCGAGTCAGCCGGGTGCAAGGTCGTCTTCGCGTTCTTCCCGGAAGGTTGCGACGAGGCAAAACTGCGGTTCGCCGGAAAGTGGTTCCCGTCGGGGAAAGCCCGCGATCTGATCGGCGGACGCTCCGTCAAGGTGTCAAACGTGAAAGGCGGACAGGAATGCCGCCTCTCTCCTTCAAAATGGAAACTGTCCGTGCTGGTTTCCGAATAACACTGGGGAAAAATCCCATGCGCAACGGCGTTCTGATCCTCTCGCTGTTTTGTTACTGCGGATCGCGGGATTGCTCGGCGCAAACACGCACAGACGACGCCCGCGATAACATGATCCTGAACGGATCGTTTGAAGACGGAATGCTGAACTGGACCACCGGTCACGACTGGTACGCCCAGCCCCCCGGCGCCGGCACAAGCCAGTGCGTCATTGACAAGGAAGTCGCCAAAACCGGCGTAGCGGCGCTTCGCATTGACGGACAGGGCAAACGCGGGCTTGCCATGCAGGTCTTCCCCGTCTACCCCGGCAAATTCCACCTCGAAGGCTGGATCAAGTGCGAAGGCATGGGCGACGCCCGAGCGGAACTGCTGGCCGAGTGGATTGACGGAAACCACCAATGGATCTCCGGCTCGCCCGTCGGCGGCATTGGTGGCACAACAGACTGGACCCTAGTGTCTGCCGAAATTGAGGCCCCGGCCAACGCTCGTTACGTTCACATTGACCTCATCGTCAACGTCCCCAACAGCGGAAAAGCATGGTACGACAATATCGCATTCCGGGACGTCCTTCCGAACAGGGAACCTCCCAAAAACTTCACCTTCTCCGTTGTCTCTCCGGAAGGGCGCAGCGGCGAGTTGCTGGTCCAGTGGAAATGCGATGGCGGCTCGGCGTCGCGTCATTACGTCTATTGCGAGGCAAAACCGTTCTCCTCGGTGGAAGGCCTTATACCCCGCGCAATAGCCGGAATGGACGCGACCTCGACCGTCATCGGCGATCTAGAAAACGGGCGTGAATGCCACGTCGCGGTGGCGCTGCTCGATTATCCGGGAGCGTCGAAGCAGAAAATTAAAAGCGCGCCGGCCACACCCGTTGACCGACTGGCCCCCTCGATCACGGACGTTGACTTCACACCGGTTACGACCTCCCCCGGCCTGAGCCGCGCTGCGATTCTGAAATGGCGCGGCAGCCCCGTCAACCCAGAGATCAAGCGTTTCGAGATCATTGCGGCAGACGCAACAGGCGGCTTGAAAGTCGTGTCAACAGCGCCGGGCAATGTCTTCACTTGGGCAGGTTCCGGCATCCATAAGGATTCGGTTGCCGTCGGAGTCCGCGCCATATCCGTATCCGGCGTCGTCGGCGAACCCCAAACCGTCAAACCCGTCTGGCCGGAACTCGCCGACCATGTCACGCAAAGCCCCTGCGCCGTCACCGGCATCGTAAATGATCGGGATGGGAAACCGATACAGGGGGCGAACGTCATCGCCCAGCGCGATGGAACTGAAACCGCCCGAACCACGACCGATGCAGGCGGCTTTTATCTCCTCGATGGGCTTCAACGCGGCCTAATAACAATCCGCATATCGAAGGATGGATTCCTCGCCCCGGAAGATCGGCGCGTCTGGTTCGAAGGCTACGGCGTAATGCTCGAACACAGGGCGCTTCCCGCCGCGAATGCGCCATATGCCCTCTGGATCACCGATCCTGTGAAAAACATCTTCCGCGACGATCAGCCCCCGCCGGAACCCGTCAAGCGCATTGATCTGCTGGCCGCGTCAAACGACGTAGAGTGCCGCCAGGTGGTCATCCGTCCAAACCGCGACCTGAAAAACGCGAGAATTGAACTTGGCAGACTTTCCGCAAAGAACGCCTCAGGCAAACCGGCGGAATCACTGCCGCAGGATACGCTTGAATACGGATTCGTCCGTCACGTCTACGTTGACAAGAACAGTCGCGCCACCCCGGAGGAGGAACTCCTCCGCAAAGCCCCCGCATGGTTCCCCGACGAGATTGACCAGAACTCGCGCAAAGACCTGGCAGCCGGTGAAACAACATCCATATTCCTCTCGCTCAAAATCCCGAAAGGCACAAAGCCGGCAGTCTACGAAGGCGCGCTGTCCTTCCACTGCGACGCCGCAACCGAAGACATCCCCGTCAGGATCGAGGTCGCGCCGGTCGAATTGCCGGACGATACGACACTGACGGTCGTCAACTGGCTCAACATCGGATGGATGGGGACAGCCTATGGTTATGCGGAATGGAGCGAGGAGCACTGGCGCATGATCCGCCACTTCGCCCGCATGATGAAGGCGCATCATCAGAACTGCGTCGTCGTCCCGCGCGACCTGGCGCGCGTGTTTCGCATGAGCGACGGCAAACTCGCCGCCGACTGGTCGCGATTCGACCGCTTCTGCGAGCTTTTCATGCAGGAAGGCGTCGGCAAGCTCTTCTGCCTCTCGCACTGGGGCGGGCGCACTACCGGCGAATGGGAGTGCCCGACCTTCGCGCTCGGCGCAGTCGGCGTCATGGACCTTCGTTCCCGGCGGCAGACACAGATCGAGCCTGATGAAGCGATCACGCTCTTTGCCGATCACCTGAAGAACAAAGGCTGGATTGACCGGTTCTGCACTCACGTCGCCGATGAGCCGATTCCGATGAACGTGGGATCGTGGAAGGAGGTCTCCGCCCGCGTCCGCAAAGCCGCGCCCGGTCTGCGCAGAATTGATGCTATACACACACCGGAAGCCGTCGCGGAGCTTGAAATCCTCGTCCCTCAACTGGATTACCTGCGCCAGTGGCACGACGACTTCAAGGAAATGCAGAAATCCGGCAAAGCCGAACTCTGGTTCTACATCGCGTGGGTCCCGCAGGGCAAATTCCCCAACCGCATGATTGATACCGAATCCGTCAAACCGAGGGTCATCCACTGGATGAGCTACCTGTTCGGCGTGACGGGCTACCTGCACTGGGCGCTCAATCAGTGGCACATCCGGATGGGTAATTTCTCCCCCGGAGACGAATGGATCACATGGCCCGGCGAGAGCCGTCCGAATTCGTCGCTCAGATACGAGGCACAGCGCGAGGGGCTTGAGGATTGCGAACTGCTCCACATGCTCGAACGCGCCAACGCCGCAGTGGCGAAGTCCCTCGGCATTGCCGATTTCGACCCGACGCAACGCTCCCGCGAGATCGCGTCGGAAATCGTCCAGTCCTGCACCGAATACTCGAAATCCTTCGAGGAGATAAGCGCCGTCCGAGCCCGACTTCTCAAAGAGATTGCCGAGGCTCAGTCAGGTCCGCTTTTCATCAGCGTAGCCGATCAACCCGCCGTATCACCGATCAAGCCGGGCAAAATCACGATCGCCGGCAAGACCCGTGAGGGCGCCTCGCTCACGATCAACGGCAATCCCGTCGAGTTGAAGAACGGCGCGTTCAGCATCGCGTTTGAGGTCAACGCCCGATCCCGCGAGATCGTCTTGAAAGGAACGCTTGGCGATAAGACAACCGAAATTGTCAGGCGCTATCGCATCGCCGAGTAGGAGCAATGTAGGGTTCTTAGCGAAGCGTAAATGCGCCGACGCAATGCGGTTTCTCCTCGCTGGTTCAGAGAACCCGCCTTACGCGCTTCTGACGCGCCAGCATCCTGTTCGCCGCTTAGGACGTCTGGCATCTGGCGCGCCTTTTCCTGCTTTCATGGCGCAAGGGAGCGCTATTAGAATGACATCCTGAGGCGACCGCTGGCGCAAATCGCCCGGAGTCAATCAATGAACCTGTTGGACGTGTTGCTGCTGGTCGGCTACGGCGTGGGAACAGCCCTGCACGGCATTCTGCTGTGGCTGGTCATCCAGCGCCGTCGTAAGCGCCACAGCGAGACCGTCTTCCTGTTCCTCGTGGCCGCCGGCGCAGCATGGTTCCTCGGCAATACCATCAGCAGGCTGGGCGCAGTTCTGCTGCGCGAACCCAGCGTCCTGGTTGGCAGGCTCGCGGACGTAATATGCGCCGTCGGCCTCGCTTTCATTCCGAGCCTCCTTCTGCACACCGCCTTCCTGTTCTGGTCCGAAGTGCGCGAACCCGGCGGCAGGCGGCTGAGGCAGATTTTCACGGCGACAATCTATCTCCCGGCGTTGTCTCTCGCCCCCTTTCTGTTCAATCTTATTGACCTTCCCGGCCTGGGCGGGGAGCCGCAGACCCTCCTGTCGCTTGGCAATACTTCGATCGGAAAGCTCTACCTGACCTGGCTCTCCGTCTCGTTCCTGGAGGTCGCCGTCATCTCCGCGCGCCTGTCCGTCAGCGTGGAAGACAGTCAGGAGCGGCGCTTCTACCGCATCATCGCCTACGTCCTGAGCCTTGTCCCCGTCTTCGTGCTTGCGTTTCAGGTCTTCCTGCGCGGGCGGACGGGCGCTCTGGAGGACCTTCCGGAAATCGTCCTGACATACACATCCATCTTCCCCGGCGTGGTGATGGCGTATTACATCTACCGTTACAACTACATGGAATTCATCCTCCGGCGAAGCATTTTCCACGGCATCGTCACGCTTGGCCTGATATGCCTTTATTACTTCTTCTTCCGCCTTATCGGTGGATACCTCGGGCGCACGCCCCTGCGCGCGACGGCGATTGAGGCCATCCTGTTCATCGTTCTGGTCTACCTGTTCCCATACTTCCGCGAGCGGCTCGGAAAGCTGCTGCGGTCCCTCTTCTATACCGAGGTCGTGGATGCCGAGGATACGATACAATCGCTTGAGCGCGACCTTGCCGCAGACTCGCTCATCAACCTTGACGAACTGCTCTGGTTCGTCATCCGAGGCGTCAAGGATGCAACCGGCGTGAACGTGGCGGCCATTGTGATCGTGCGGGAGGGACATGCGCGCCAGGCCGGCGACAGGCTTCCCCTGCGCGGCGGCAGCCTGCCGGAGATGGTCAGGCTCTTTGCCGACGGCACCGCAAACGCGCTGGACAGGCATGAGCTTACCAACCTGGCGGTCATCGAGGAAATGAAGGGCATCGGAGCGGAATACGCCTTCCCGCTGCGCTTCCAGCACGAGACCGCCGGCATCATCGTCCTGGGCCGCCCGCGCGGGCGCCTTCCGTTGAGCGCCGAGACCGTTGACGAGTTGATCGTCCTGGCAAATCACCTGGGCAGGGCGATGGAACGCGCCGAACTCATCTCCGAAAAACTGGCATGGGAACGCCGTCTCTATGAGAACGAGCGCATGAGCAGCCTGGGCAGGCTCTCGGCAAGCGTCGCCCACGAGGTTAAGAACCCGCTCGGTAGCATCAAGGCCATCGCGCAGGTCATGCGCGAGGAGCTTGGCGAAAGCGATTCCCGGCGCGAGGACCTGGGGCTGATAATCTCCGAGGTTGACAGGCTGGCAAAGGTCGTCAACCAGCTTCTGCGCTTCGCCCGCCCGCAGCCGGATTCCACCGACCGCGCCGAAGTGCGCGAGGTCGTCGAAACTGTCGTCCAGGTGCAGACCCCGGAGATTCGCAAGGCCGGCGTCTCAATCAAACAGCGTTTCCCCGATGGCGAGTGCGTCACGGCCATCGGCGAGGACAGCCTGAAGGAAGTTCTCTTCAACCTGATCCAGAACGCCGTCCACGCCATGCCGGAGGGGGGAACGCTGGAAATCGCTTGCGAAATATCGGAAGATGAAGGCGTTCTGAACCTGATCGTGACAGACACCGGAGCGGGAATCCCGGAAGACGCGCGGGACAAGGTCTTCGAGGCGTTCTTCACCACGAAGCAGAACGGGACCGGCCTTGGGCTGACAATCGTGCGCAACCGGGTTGAAGCCGCCGGCGGGCGTATCTCCGTCCGATCGCGCCCCGGCGAGACGGTCTTCACAGTCTCGCTTCCGCTGGCGAGGGTTGCTGCCCCGGAAGGCGCAGTAGATGAGGCTGCCAGTCAGAACGCAGACGGCGAACCGAACGCATGACCGATAACGACAAGACTGAAATCCTGAAGGTCCTCATCGCCGACGATGAGCCGGCGTCTCGCTTCGGCATGAAACGGGCGCTTCAGAAACAGGGGTACCTAATCCTTGAAGCGGCTGATGGGCGCGAGGCAGTCCGCATATGCCGCGAGCAGCGTCCTGAAATCGCGCTGCTGGACCTCAATATGCCGAAACTCGCCGGCATGAAGGCCCTTGAGAAAATCGTCGCCGCCGACAACCCGCCGCTCGTCATCGTCGTCACAGCCTATGGCAGCGAGAAGGTCGCAGTGGACGCCATGAAGAACGGCGCGTATGACTACGTTGCCAAGCCATACGAGGTTGACGAGCTGCGCATGGCCGTCGCGCGCGCGGCGGAGACGGTCATGCTCCGCCGGGAGGCGGAGAAGCTGCGCTCGGAAGTCCGGCAGGGGGTGGGCTTCGGGCGCATGGTCGGCCAGAGCGCCGCGATACGCCAGGTCTTCTCCGCAATCGAAAAGGTTGCCGCGGCGGATGTCGCCGTCCTGATAACGGGCGAGAGCGGGACGGGCAAGGAGCTTGCCGCCCGGGAAATCCACGCTCGCAGCCGCAGAAGCGCCGGTCCTCTCATCGTCGTCAACTCCGCCGCCATGCCGGAAACGCTGGTCGAGAGCGAGCTTTTCGGTTGCGAGAAAGGCGCGTTCACCGGCGCAGAGGAGCAGCGCCAGGGCAAGTTCGAGCTTGCCGACGGCGGGACGCTGTTCCTGGACGAAATCGGTGATATGAGCGCGGGAACCCAGGCCAAAATTCTGCGTATCCTCGAGGAGCAGACCTTTGAACGGCTGGGCGGCGGCGCGTCCATTCGCGTCAATGTCCGGCTGATAAGCGCCACGAACCGGGACATACGCAAACTCATCGAGACTGAGCGTTTCAGGGAAGACCTCTATTTCCGCCTCAAGGTCGTCGAAATCGTCCTTCCCCCCCTGCGTGAGCGGCCGGAGGACATCCCCCTGTTGGCGGAGCACTTCCTCGGCGTCATGGTCCGCAAGCATGGGCGCGGCCCGCGCGCGATCACGCCGGACGCCGTGAAGGCGCTCGTCGCCCAGCCTTGGCCGGGAAACATCCGGCAGTTGGCGAACGCCATCGAGAACTGCGTCGTCATGGCCTCCGGCGACGAGGTTAGACTGGAAGACCTGCCGGAGGACATAGTCAAACCCGGCGCGGCGGACGCCTCTGCCATTGCCGTGCGTCACGACCTTCCGTTCAGGGAGGCCAAGCAGGAATTCGTCCGATCATTCGAGAGAACGTATCTGTTGCGCAAGCTAGAGGAGAACGACGGCAACATCAGCCGCACGGCCGAGGCGCTCGGCATGCAGCGCCAGAACCTCCAGCAGAAACTGCGCGATCTGGGGACGCGATAACAAGCCTGCCGGTCAGCCCCCCTGCTTCTTCAGCCTGAGCGTCCAATCCCCCAGAGCGCTCCAGAAATACGCCCGTTTCCTGCCGATTCCGCCGCCGACCTCCTCGGCGTTTTTTGCCGCCGATTCGACCTCGTAATAATACGCCCACGCCTCGCCGAATGTCCTGCCCGCCGCAAGCTGGTCGTAGAACCCGCGCGGCTCGTCGTAAAACACTTTGGCCCGGCCGACCAGCGCCAGTCCGTTCGCGTAAAAGAGCATCGCCTCAGCCCCCTGCCAGTAGCCGTAATCCTCGTGATTGTACGGCCTGTCCTCGGCGCGCGCGGGGGAGATGCCGTCGCACCCCTGGTGCATGTAGAAGCACGCGCAGTCCGGCATAAGGCCGTTGGCCCACATTGTGCGGTAGAGCGCGAAGTCCGCCTTCCCCTTCTCGCAAGCGCTTTCAAGCGACGGGACGAGCGAGTCGCCGACCTGCGACCACGTCCACGGGCATCCGCCTGTCGCCGCGTTCAGCTTTTCAATGTCCGGCTTGTCGAACGTGCTGCCCCAGGGATCGCTGTGCGCGCGAACGTCGCGCATCACGGCGGGCAGTTTCAACCATTCGGCGTAGTCCAGCAGAGTCGCCTTTGCCCCGCCGCGATAGCCTTTTCCATCGAAGTCCTTCCACACCAAGATCGGGCCGCGCATGTTGTCGAAACCGTCGCCAAGCCCGCAGCCTATCGCCGCCGGCCTGAAGGATGCCGCGAATTCGCCCTTCCGGTAGCGATTGTTGCGGCGGAAATACTCGATGAGAAGCCTGCGCTCCAGCGCGTCGTCCCTGCGCCAGACGCTTATCCATCGCGGGACCGCCTTCTCGTCGGCGAACCTGACCATCTGCGGCCTGCCGTCTGCGCCGATCAAGCCCTCTCCGCCAGTGCCCTTGATCTCCGGTTTGGGCTGAAGCGCGACGTTCCGGGCGTTGATGCGCGAGACGACGATATCCGGGCGGGACATCGGATTCGGCCGCGCCCGGTCGGCGGCGGAACATTCCGCGTTCTCGAATTCGTCCAGCGGAACAAAATCAATGCCGACAACCTCCTCCGACTTGCCGTCGGGCGACTTCACGACAACTTCCCGGACGTCGCATATGCCGTCGTTGATGTAGAAGAAATCCTCGAAGACGACGCCGTCCCTCTCGAAGTCAGCGCAGATTCCCCCGCGCTCCGGGACGCTGCCTGGGAAGATGCCGTAGACGGTTGGCAGACGCTCGCGCTTCTCGACGTAACGCTGCTCCCAGTTCCCGTCAAGGTCGCAAAGCACGAGTTCGCAGCGCATGGCGACCGGTTCAGGAACCGTGCGCAGGTAGTCAACCGCCTCCTCGAATTTCTTCTCGTTCGGCTTCCCGGCGTTGAGCGTGATGGGCGTTTTCTTGCGCCAATTGTAGGAGCGGACGAGGAATGCCTCCGGAAAGTTGCCGACCATCACGACTCCCGCAAAGGGTTTCAACTCCGCGTTGACCTTCTGGAAGAATCTCCTGAGCGCAAGCACAGTTCGTCCGTCCTGGTGACGCTCTCCGGCATAAACCTTCGCGGAGATCAGGCGCGCCCGCCATCCATCTTCCGCAAGGTCCTTCGCATAACGCTCAAGCGACGGCGCGAGATCAAGCGCGTTTCCCGCGTCGCCGGGGAGTTTCTGCAGGAGTCTGTCCTCGACCAGGATGAGAATCAGCGGTCTTTCTCCTGCTGCGCCGGTCTGGTTTCCCTCATAGGTTTCTACGATGGAACGCAAATGCTCGATTTCCATCGCCCCGTCGCCGTTGATGTCATAGTTCGCGAATTCGCCGCAGATTTGCGCAAGCCTGTCGTCAGCGCACTGTACAGAGGATGACATTGATATTGCGCACGCCGCTATTCCAACCGCGATGAGAGTTCGCATTGCGCCTCCGAATCGGCTGATGAAGTCCCCATCGTTCATGTTTCCGTTCACAACAGTTTATTCGCGTTGCGATGTTTCATCAAGGATACAGACTCCGCAAGCGGCATCCTGATTCAGGATGTGCTTGGGGTACGCCAATTTATCCGGGTATGAAAGCAGATCATGTCAGATGGCAACCGGCACATGCCTTCGGACGCCTTCCGCGTGTCGTTTTCCCAGCCCGAAGGGCGTTTGAAGGTAGCCTCGGCGCGCAAGCCCGTGGATAACGTCAAACATATTTCCAAAGCCCCGGATGGGGCGATTGATGGTATGCATGCCTTCAAGCGCCCGTTTCACGGGCTTGTTGGTCACAAACGGCTCAATCCACGGGTTGCACCCGAGGCTACCGCCAGACGCCGCAAGCGGCTAAGACTGCGAATTCAAAAGGAGAATCGATAAACGCAGGAACCACGCATCGGAGACTGGAACAATACCCGTCTGCGTTGGCGCACCCATGTGCTTGCTGCGAGAGCGAAAAAAGTGGAATGTCAGGACGGATTCGCGCTACAACCTCATGACGCAAACCACGGAGAGGAACACATGAATAAAGCTTTCAGGATTGCCGCCGCCGGCCTGATTCTTGCAACCGGCATGGGTTGCTCAATCGGAGGGACAAGCATGCGCGCCATTGAAAACAACGGACTTATTGTTTCCTACGATCCCCAATCCGGCGTAGCGAGTCTCAGCCGGAAGGGCGCTCCGCTTCTCTCCGACATCCGACTTCCCGGCGCCGGCCCCGCCAGAGCCGGCGAAGTCGCCGACAATCTCGGCAAAGGCATAACGCTTACAATCGAACATCCATCGGGCGACGCTACGATCCTGTCCCTATACGATTCCCTCCCGTTCCTGATCGTCCGCGCGGAGCTTCGTAACACGGGCAGAGAGCCGCGAGTCGTGGAGAACTTGGTCGGCTTGAGCGCCTCCCTGAACTTGCGACGCCCTCCTGCCGAAATCCGAACACTGAGTTGCGAGGGCGCTTCAAGCGCCGAGGGCGACAAGGCCAGCTACTCCTTTCTGGCCTTCAGCGATCCCGAAACCCGCGTTGGGATCGTAAGCGGCTGGCTTACGCATAATCGCGGCTCCGGCATAGTCTTCTCCAAGCAATCCGGCGATTCGCTGGCGATCACAAATCGCTGCGAATACGGGAAACTGCGCCTCGCCCCCGGGCAGGCTGAGAAAGGCGAGCTTTTCGCAATCGGCGGTTTCGATGACGCCTTTGACGGGCTTGAGGCGCTGGCCGACGCAATCGCGAAAGCCAACAACATCACCCTCCCCCCTGCCCCTTCCGGCTACTGCACATGGTACCACGCCGGTTGCCTGGACGAGATCCGGATGGCCCTGCTCGCCGAGTTCTGCGACGCGAATCTTAAAAAGTTCGGCTTCGACTTCCTCCAGATTGACGATCAGTGGCAGCTTTCCGGGCGCGACTACACGACGCATCATCCGACCGGCGCTTACAGGTCCGGGATGAAATCAACCGCCGATAAGATCGCCTCCGGCGGATTCCGCGCCGGAATATGGTTCATCCCATTCGGGTGGGACCCGAATTGCCCCGCGCTGAAGGAGCATCACGACTGGTTCGTCAAGCGCCCCGACGGCTCGATCTACGAGGTCTACTGGGCGGGCAGTTGCCTTGACATGACGAATCCCCAGGCCCGCGAATTCCTGCGCTGCGTCATAAGCCGCATGACGAAGGAATGGGGATACAAGTACATCAAGATTGACGGCCTCTGGTCCGGAATGGCGACGAAAATTCTGTATCCGGAACCAAATTACCGCGACGACGAACTCGGGCAAGCGGTACTTCACGATCCTTCAAAAACGCAGATCGAGGCGTATCGAGACGGTTTGCGCCTCGTTCGCGAAGCGGCAGGGGACGACGTCTTCATTCTCGGCTGCAACATCGCCCAGAATATGCGGACGCTGGGCGCGTCATTCGGCCTTGTGGACGGCATGCGCGTCGGGCGCGACATCGGCGCGGACTGGGGCGCGATACTCAACTGCGCGGGCATATCCTCGCACCTCTACTTCCTGAACGGACGCGTCTGGCGCAACGATCCGGATTGCCTGATGCTGCGCAAGCCGCTGACGCTGGATCAGGCCCGCGCGTGGGGGAGCTGGATCGCAATTTCCGGTCAGATGAATGTCGTCAGCGAGTGGCTGCCCGGGCTTCCCGCCGACAAACTCGATGTCGTGAAGCGGACGATGCCGAACCATCAGCGCTGCGCCAGGCCGGTTGACCTTTTCACCTCGAAGATTCCGCAAATCTGGCATCTCCCGCCCGCCTCAGGCAGCGCGCGCCACGTCGTCGGACTGTTCAACTGGGACGAGCGCAAGGAAACGCGCATCGAACTGAAGACCGCCGATCTGGGGCATCCCTCAGGCGACGACCGTTACGTCGGCTTCGACTTCTGGGAGAACAAATTCGTCCCGCCGTTCTCAAAGTCGCTGCGGATCGGACTCAGGCCCGCGTCATGCCGCGTGATATCTCTCGTCCCTCTTGCGGATCATCCGCAGGTCGTCGGCACATCGCGCCACGTCACGCAGGGAGCGGTTGACCTTATCGAGGAGAAATGGGAGGCGAATTCGCTTTCCGGGATTTCGCGTGTCGTAGGCGGTGATTCATATGAAATCAGGATACATGCGCCGTCAGCCCCGGCGCAGTGGCGCGTCGCCGGCGTCTCCGTCTCCGCTGAGGATTCCGCAGCCGGAGTCAAAATATCCTTCAAGCAGAATGACTCATGGATTCGCGTCACGATAGAGAGCGGGCAGAGCCGCAACGTCGCATGGAAGGCGGATTTTGCGAAGTGACAGCGGGCTTCAATATGCCGGAATCGCCCTGACCTTCTCAGTCTCTTCGGCGCGAACGCAGGCGGACCAGTGCCCCGGATGAACCTCCCTGAGCGGCGGGGTCATTTGCCCGCATTCCTCCAGGCACAGCGGACACCGTCCGGCGAATCTGCATCCCGGGGGAGGATCAATCGGCGTCGGCACTCCGCCGGTCAGCGAAGCCGCCTTCACCTTCCGCCTCGGATCGGGAACCGGCACGGACTCCAGCAGCGTGCGCGAATACGGATGCAGCGGCACGCGGCAGACCTCCTCGGCCGGCCCCATCTCCACGATCTTGCCCAGGTACATCACGGCAATGCGATTGGATATGTGTTCCACCACGGCCAGGTCGTGCGCGATGAAAAGATACGCCAGCCCAAGCTCCTCCTGAAGGCTTTCCAGCAGGCTGATGATCTGCGCCTGGATTGAGACGTCCAGCGCGGAGACCGGCTCATCGCAGACGATGAACTGCGGATCGAGTATCAATGCCCGCGCGATGCCGATGCGCTGGCGCTGGCCGCCGCTGAATTCGTGCGGATAGCGGAACCGGTGCTCCGGAACCAGGCCGACAAGTTTCAAGACGTCAACAATGCGGTCCTCGCGCTCGGACCGGCTGCCGATCGAATGCGCGGCCAGCCCCTCCCCGACGATCTCGCGCACGGTCATCCTGGGATTGAGCGATCCGATGGGGTCCTGGAAGACTATCTGGAGGTTGCGGCGCAGCCTTCGCAACTCCTCCCCTTGGGCGGCGGTTATGTCAACCGGGTCAGCATCCTCTTTCGGACGGAAAAGAACGCGCCCGGCCGTCGGCTCAAGCAGCCTCAGCAGCGTCCGGCCCGCCGTCGTCTTCCCGCAGCCGGATTCGCCGACAAGTCCGACCGTCTCCCCCCTGCCAACGGTGAAACTGACACAGTCAACCGCATGGACGTACCCCGCCGGCGCGCCGAAGAACCCCCGTCGAACCGGGAAGAACTTGCACAGGTTCTCGACCTTGATGAGAGGCGGTTTGTCCTGTTTCAACTGCATGACCATGTAGAGTGAGTGCTCGCGGCTCGATGCAGGGTGGGCGCTTTGCACCCACGCGGTAAAAACCAATGTTTGGGCGCGTTCACCTTGCGATCTTACGATCGCCGGCGAACACACCCTACATTACGCGAAATGCGCCCCGTCGCTCTGCGCCACGTGGCAGGCGACCGAATGTCCCTCGCCGAGAATCCGGAGCTTTGGCTCCTCCGCCCTGCATCGCTCCACGCACAAACCGCAACGCGGCTGGAAACGGCACCCCGGCGGGGCATCAAGCGGGTTTGGAACCTCTCCGGGAATCGGCGCCAGCTTTTGCGATTTCCGCCCAAGTTTCGGCAGACTCCGGAAAAGCCCGACCGTGTATGGATGGAGCGGCTTGTGGAATACAGACTCCGTCGAGGCTGTCTCGACAACCTTTCCCGCGTACATCACCATGACGCGGCGGGCGATCTGGGCGACTATGCCCAGGTTGTGCGTTATGAGCATGACGCTCATGCCTAACTGCTCCCGAAGCTCCTGAAGCAGGTTCAGTATCTGCGCCTGAATCGTCACGTCCAGCGCCGTGGTCGGCTCATCGGCTATAAGAAGCGACGGCCTGCACGAAAGCGCCATCGCGATCATCGCGCGCTGCTTCATCCCGCCGGAAAGCTGGTGAGGATACTCGCCGATCCTCTTTGCCGGATCTGGAATCGCGACCCGGCCCAGCATCTCAATCGCCAATTCCTCAGCCTCGGTCCGGGTAACCTTCTGATGCAACCGGATCGCTTCCGTAATCTGAAAGCCGATCGAGAACACGGGGTTCAGCGATGACTGCGGCTCCTGAAAGATCATGGCAGCCTTGCGCCCGCGAACGCGCCTCATTTCGGATTCCAGAAGCGCGGTCAACTCCTGCCCGTCGAGCGTGATCGTCCCTCCCGTTATGCGACCCGGAGGGGTGACAAGGCGCAGGATCGAGAGCGCCGTGACGGACTTGCCGCAGCCGGACTCTCCGACCACGCCCAGCGTTTCTCCCGGAAAGACCTCAAAACTCACGCCGTCCACGGCTCGGGCGACTCCGCGCTCCGTGAAAAAGTGTGTGCGCAGATCGCGGACCGCTAGCAGGGGGCGTATCCCATCCTGTTGCGCTTCGACCGTCTTCTCCGCTGTCGCCTGTTCGGAGCTCATGATTTTACGCCTGACGCCTCCATCATCGGGTCGAAGGCGTCGCGCAGTCCGTCGCCCAGGAACTGGAAGCACATCACAACCGCAAAGATGAACGCGCCGGGCCAGAGAACTTCGGGGTTGAACTGGATTTCCGCGACGTTCATGGCTTTCGCAAGCATGTTGCCCCAGGAGGCGTATGGCTCCTGGATGCCCAGTCCGAGAAGGCTCAGGGCGGATTCGCCCAGGATTCCGGAGGGCACGGCGAGTGTAACGGAAACGATTGCGTACGACAACGTATTGGGCAGGATGTGCCTTACTATCACCCAGAGATGCCCGCGCCCCAGCGCGCGCGCGGCGATGACGTAATCCTGCTCCCTGAGCGACAGCACCATCCCGCGCACCACGCGCGCAGTCCCGGCCCAGCCCAGGAAGCTCAGGATGAACACAATGTAAAAGTACATCCTGACCGATGAGATATCCTCCGGCAGCGCCGCGCGCAGGGCCAGCAGGAGATAGAAGCGGGGGATGAGCATCACCATCTCAACCACGCGCATCAATGCGTTGTCCACCGCCCCGCCGAAATATCCCGCAATCCCGCCGACCAGCATCCCGATCACGAAAGACACCGACACGCCGACCAGCCCGATGGAGAGCGAGATCCGGGAGCCGTAAAGTATCCGCGAGAACCTGTCACGGCCCAGGTAATCAGCCCCCAGCAGGTAGATTCGCGCCGGCGCATCAACGCCGAAAAAGTGGATACGCGTCGGGATCAGGCCGAGAATTCTGTGCTCCTCCCCGGGAATAAAGAACCGGATGGGGTACTCGGCGCTCCGATCTTCAACATAGACCCTTCCTCTGTTCTCGTCGAACGTGTAGCTCGTGCGATAGACGAAAGGAAGAAAGCGCGCGCTCCCGTCCGCGCGGCGGAATCGCAGCGGAGTGGGCGGCGCGTTCGGATGGCTGCGCTCCTCATTGTCGTAGGGGTATGGCGACAGGAAATCGGCAAAGACGGCGGCCAGGTAGAAAACGGCCAGCGCAATAAGCGAAGCCATTGCGGGACGGTTCCGCCTCAATCGCCGCATGGAGAGACGCCACAGGCTGGCGGACGCCCCGCCTGCGACGCTCAATCCTTTTTTCCCGTTTTCCGGCATTGACAGTGAAGCCCTAACCGTATTTGACCCGCGGATCAACCTGCGCCAGCAGAACGTCGGCCAGCAGGTTTCCCAAGATGAGCAGCGCTCCGCCTATGAGCATGCTGCCCATGACAAGATGAATGTCCTTCTTCAGCACAGCTTCCAGCATTATGCTGCCCAGGCCAGGCCAACTGCAGATGATCTCCAGCAGTCCTGCGCCCGACAGCAGCCCGGCGAAAGAAAAACCCAGCATCGTCACCATTGGGTTTATGGCGTTGCGGAGCGCGTGGGTGTAGATGACGCGGTTTTCCGGCAATCCCTTCGCCCGCGCCGTCGTGATGTACTGCTGTCGCAGAGTCTCCAGCATGTTTCCACGCATGAGTCTTTGAAGGAACGCTATGGAGCCGAATCCCAGAACAAAAACCGGCACTACCATATGCTTGGCCACATCGGAAATCTTCTCCATGAAGGTCATCCTGTCGTGTCCGGGACTGGTCATGCCGCCGGTCGGCAGGCTGCCCCAGCGGAAGGCCAGGAAAAGAAATCCCGCGAAAAGCGCCCAGAAGACAATCCGACCAAGCAGCGCCGTCCTGCGCGCCGATTCCTCGTCCGGCCTTCTCCACGACCAGACGTCTATCGGCGCGCTCAGCAGTTTCGCAAACGCGAAAGCCATCGGCGCGACAAGCAGCATCGTCAGCGCGGCGCCCATGGCCATCGAGCAGTAGAGCAGCAGCAGGCAAAGGAAGAACTCCGGAGTGCATATCCCCAGAAAAGTCAGGAAGGACAACCCGCGCTCGGTCCACGTATAGCGATGCACTGCGGCGTATATGCCTATCGGAAGCGCCACCCCCCAGGAAAGCGCCATCGAAACTATGTTTAGAAGTATTGTGTTGTACATCGCGCTTCGGATCACAGACAACACCGGCATGCGTCTTTCAAGCGAATATCCCAAGTTCCCCTCGCTTAGGTCCAGAAGCCAGTAGCAATATCGCACGGCGTAGGGCTTGTCGTAGTGGTACTGCTTTTCCAGCCTCTTGACCAGATCGCGCGATACCTGTGGGTTGGACATGAATTGGGTGAAATAATTCCCCGGCGATAGGTTGATTATCGAATAAGTAGCAAAGGACATCCCCAGCAGCAGCGGTGTCGCGACCAGGAATCGTCCGGCGACGTAATGCATGGTTGCGCGCTGCTTGATCGAACCATAATAAATGCTCGCTTCCAGGATGACCAGGCTCAGGACAACGAAGAAGACCGCCGGGGCCGCATTTGCCAGATTCTTCAGCGGGTTTGACGAAATGCCGACGACGTCGTCAACCCCGCCGAAACCATACTGAATCGGCATGAACGCGACTCTCAGAAGATAAATGGCCCCGAATGCCGCCCATGATCCCATCCGCAGCACAGGTTTCACTCCCTTGAGCGACAGAATGATTCCCATCTCCGCCAGAACAAAGCAAATACCGAGGTACGTATAATAAATGTGCAGTTGCTTTTCTGAATAATTGACTATGGCGCCTGACTGCGCGGAGAAGACTGCGAGCATAAGCAATGGGGCAGTCATGAACATCACCAGACGGGAATGGTCCTCGCGGCCTAACGCGATCCTGAGTATGGCCCACTCAATGAATATGATTACCGGAATACTGAAAATAATTTTTGGAACAAGCGGATAATTCTCCCACGGCAGCGTCCAAATCAGGAACAACACCGCTACGGCGGCAGCGCAGAAAGCCGCAGGCAACCTTCCTCGCGCTCTATTCCTTGACAAAAATCTCCTCCAGATTATGCGTCACGCCGCCGTGGGGCGTGGGATGAATGTTCCCGAAACGGTTGCGCACTGCAACAATCATCTCCTGCACTACCGTATATATCAATGGGAGTTGTTCTGAAGAAATCACCTGCCATTCGTCGTAATAGACCTTTCGCTTTTCCGGATCAAGCTCCTGAACGCCCAGCGTAAACAACTCGTCTATTCTGGCTTCCCAATCTGATGATGGCATCTTTTGCGATGGGAACCACATGTGATGGTATGCCCTTGAAGTCCAGATATTACTTCCGAAATGCGGTTCAGGCCCGCCAGTTAATCCAAGCAGCACGCATTCCCAATCGTAAGACGCATCGAGCTTTGCGACTATTGGGTTGAAGGGCATGGGTTGAAAATTGATTTCCATGCCCAAATCCTTCAAATCCTTCGCAATGATGTTGGCGAGAGATACCCGCACATTGTTCTCCACATTCGTTAACATCGTGAACTGAAGCTTGTTTCCCTGCTCATCTTCTAAAACTTTGTCACCGTCAACATCTTTGAAACCCATCTCAGCCAGCAACGCTTTGGACTTCCTTTTGTCAAAATCATACTTCTTGACGTCAGGATTGAAGAAGAAACCTTCGCTGATTGTCATGGGTCCATATTGCGGGCAGGCTAGCCCGTAAAGAACATTGTTAATCATAGTGTCCCGATCAAGAGCGTGCGCCACGGCCCTGCGGAAACGCGCGTCTCGAAACCATTTCAGCTTATGCGGTTGGACGAAAGGTTTGCCGGTCTCTGAGTTTGAGTTTGTGTTCTGGTTGAAGAATACAAACGAACATCCGGTGCCGGGACCAAGCCGATAGATTGTGAAGTCGTTCTGTTTCTGAAGTGGATTCAGTACCTGAAAGTCCTCCGGGCGCAACCCATAAACATCCGTTTCCTTATTCTTAAACTTCAGGTATGCCACGTTCAAGTCTTTCACAATACTGGTGATGTATCTGTCCAGATACGGCAACTGATTTCCGGCTGCATCTTTTTTCCAATAATGTGGATTGCGTTCATAAATAAGTCGTTGTTCAGGTTCATACGAAACGAGTTTGAACGGTCCCGTGCCGACAAGCTCCGACGGGGGCGTGTCCAGCCCCCAGTGATGCTGGAATTCCGCCGCGCTGAGATTTCCAAGCTTGTGCAACGGCAGGATATCCGCGCTCATCGCCCGCACGAATGGAGCGTATTTCCACGGCAGGTCGAATCGCACGGTCAATTCGTCAACCTTCACGACTTTCGGTCTCTTGTCCTCGATTGTAAGAATATCGCCGGTTGAATTGGGTATCTCCGGATTAAGGTACAATTTCTCATACGTGAAAACAACATCATCGGCCGTGAAGGGCATCCCGTCGTTCCATTTCACTCCAGCGCGCAGGTTGAACGTGCAGGAAGAGCCGTCCTCCGCAAAATGCCATGATTCAGCAAGTTTCGGTTGGGGCATTAGTGTATCGGGATCAGCCGTCGTTAGCCCCTCGAATATCGGCCCTATCGCCGAACCAGTGCTCGTTTCATTGGATACGACAGCGTTGAAAGATTTAGGGCCGCTGATCGTCGCATTGAGCCATTCTCCACCACGTTTTCCGACTACAGGGACATAGGCTTTCGGATGTTCTGACACGCCGGACTTGTTTTGCGCCTCCGAAGCCTCCGGGGGCTTCTGCGGCGCGGCGTTGGGCTGGGTTCGCCTGCATGAAACCAATGCGCAAAGGCAGATTACGATGACCGGAATAATATTGAATTGAGGTTTCATTACACCATCTCCGTGAGAAGCGATCATCATCCTGCGGATTAAAAAACCTGCCGGTTTCCCCCCGTAGCGGCGGGTTGTGTTAAATGACTGAGATCAGCTCGCAGACGTTCAGGGGAGAGGTTCTTCGCCTATTTCGCCCAGCCACTTCATTACCTTATCCCTACGCACTTCCTCCTTGTCCTCTGAACTTAGCGGTATCGGGCTTTGAGCGGCGAATTCAACAATTTTTTGCAGGTTATCCCTGACGACATTGTGCTGTTCGGTAATCAACGACTGGCAGAAATCTTTCAGGAAAATGCGCATTATGCGCCGACTGTCCGCATTTTTCATTACCCGGTCAATCAGAAGGCGCGTGGCTTCGACGCGCTTGGTCATATTGGCTTCATCCGTGCCCTTGGATTGTTGAATATCTCGCACCGCGCCTCGAATCACGTCCTTTAATTCCAACTCTTTCAAAAGTCTGTTCTTCATGTCCTCCGGAAGCTGTTCGGGAACCTGCGCCTTGTCATCAACATGCCAGGGCAACACTTCCTGCAGTTGTTCGGCCTGCCCGCCTGCGGCGGTCAGCGGATCCGCCAGAAGCGCGCCAATTTGTGCAACGACATATGGCATAGCCTTCTCGCGCGGCATCTCACGCAGTTTTTGCATGAACTTCACGCGCCATTTGTCCACAAGCTCAACTCGTTCCTTGCGCGCCGTCCCTTTTTCAATCTGCAATGCGGCGTTGGTCAGGCGAGTCACAACCTCGCAAAGGTCGGGAAGCGCTTCGTTCCTGAGGCGTTCCTCCTGCAGTTTCGACAGGATGTATTCGAGCGGATCCAGATTTCCGCGCGTAATCAGTTCGTCCCGCGCGCGCGCCCTTTCCCCAGGTTCGCCTGTGATAATGAAAAGGACCAAGCCGCGCCAATCAAGCTTGTTGAGGTCCGGGATGGCTATCTGCTTGTTCTGTCGCCCGTCAACCAGCGCCTGACGCCAATCGCCGAGAATCTTGTCCATAACCTGCTCGGTCTGTTTGTCCTGAAGCGCATAGTCCGGAAACTTTGAAAGATCAACCTTGAAATCATCATTTATTTGCGTCAGCGCCAGGATGGAGATGTACACCTCCGGAAGGCTGGAACTGCTCAATGCTATGCCGTATAGACGTCCATTCACCTGCAGGCATTCGTCATCTCCGCCCCGGTTGCCGGCCCAGATGGCTCCAATGGCCTCCGTACAGGCATAACGGACCTGGAACGACTGATCTTCAAGCATCATCCTCAGCTTCAATCCCGCCGCCTTTCGCAGCGTTGCGAGGGATTGAGTCTCGGTCTTGTCAATTGCATTGCCAATCTGCCCCAGGGCGAAAGCCGCGTTTGCGGCAACATTCTTGTCCGGGGTAAGAAGCAACTCAACCAGCGCGGTCACGACTGATGTTTCACCCTCGCGGATATTGCCCTTCAACTGTTCCACAGCCTTGGAGACTAGGCTTGTGGCGGACAGGACGCGCATATTGGGGGTGGTGGGGGCCTGGAAATCCTTGATCAGTTTGGCAACCGGATCATTTGGATTTTGCGCAGAAGCGTCAGCGCAGACCACAACCAGCGCCAAAGCAACCGCGAAAGTTGCCGCGTATCTTGCCTTCATGAATTGGACTCCCGGTCGGCGGCATGATCTTAAATGACGTAAATACTTCCGGTATGCGAACTTGTACATACCGAAATCCCATGCCGCTCAACCATTTTTCATATATCAGACAGCAGCGATATTGTCAAGGCATTTTCGCGCCAAACGCGCTCAATACCCATGAATGCGCCACCTCTCCATATTTCAGAAAAATGCCTATATTATCAGCATCGCATCCCCGTAACTGAAAAACCGATAGCGAAGTCTGACGGCCTCCCGATATGCCTCAAGGACAAGCCCTCGGCCAGCGAAGGCCGAAACCAGCATCAGAAGCGTGCTTCGCGGCAGGTGAAAATTTGTCAGCATCGCGCCGACAACCTGAAAATCATACCCAGGATAGATGAACAAGTCCGTTTCACCGGATGTTGCGCAACCCAGCAGCCCCCGACCCGCCATCGTCTCAAGCGTCCTGCAGACCGTCGTGCCCACGGCGACAATCCGCTTTCCCGACTTCCGCGCCGCCAGAATTCCGGCAGATGTTCCGGCGTCAACCTCGAAACGCTCCTCGTGCATGACGTGATCGCGAATGTCAGCGACCTTGACCGGTCGGAAGGTTCCCGGGCCGACGTGAAGGGTAATATATTCCAGCGACACCCCGCGCCGCTGCAACTCTTCAAGCGTTTTCTTTGTGAAATGCAGCCCGGCCGTCGGAGCGGCGCATGATCCGTCATGCCTGGCGTAGACCGTCTGGTATCGTTCCGAGTCATAAGGCTCGCGCTGATGGCCCTCATCCCGCCTGATGTATGGCGGCAACGGCACGCGCCCCACCCTTTCTATCACCTCCCGGCTCGGACTCGGGGCGATCCATCGAACAAACCATTCACCGGCGGCGTTTCTGGGCAATAACTCTCCCGTAAGCGCCCCCCCCTCGAATTCGATCTTCTCACCGACCTTCAACCTCGTGCTGGGCTTGAGCATCGCCCATGAGGTATCCGGCTCGTCTCCATCGCGGATCAGCAGCGCCTCCACCCGCGCCCCTGTGTGCCGCCGCCCGATCAGCCGCGCCCGGATTACGCGCGTCTGGTTCAAAACCAGGCAATCGCCTTCACCAAGAAAATTGACAATTTCACTAAAGACGTGGTGTTCGAGAGTTCCCGACTTGCGATCAATAACAAGCAACCGGGAGGCGTCGCGCCTTTCCGCCGGACACTGAGCGATTCGTTCCTCCGGCAATTCGTAGTAGTAACTTTCCAGTCGGGTGGTATCTGACATGGCGCGTTCAGGTTCCGCGCTTGCGGTCGGGCCAGATCGCCCGGTGAAGCGGAACCTGCATCCTGACCGGCAGGCTGTCCCGGATGATCCACTCCGCAAGATCGCGATGATGAAGGAATCCGTCTGCCGCGGAGAAGAGCACCTCGCAAAGATCATTCAGCGAATAGTTTCGCATTTTTCCGCAGGACCACTCGTAATCCTCCCGCGAGGCGATAACGAATTTCACCTCGTCCTCCGGAGTCAATCGTTCGACATTACGCCAGTCGTTGGCCTCATGGCATCCGCTTCCCGGCGTTTTGAAGTCCACAATACGAATGACTCCGCGCGGAGCAAGGTCAATGTCCAGGCTCCCGTTGGTCTCAAGCAGCGTCGTCCAGTCGCGTTCGATCATCTGGGCCAACAGTTTCGGCGTTTCCCGCTGCGTGAGCGGTTCGCCGCCTGTGACAAGAACGTTGCCGACATCGAGGGATTCAATCCGCTCCATGATTTCCGGCAACTCCATACCCTCCCCCTCTTCCCAGGCGAAGCGCGTATCGCAATACCGGCAGCGCAGATTGCATCCCGTCAGGCGCACCAAGCCGAAAAGTAATCCGGCATATGAGCTTTCGCCCTGTATGCTCTTGTATATCTCGTTCACTCTCAGCATCGGGCGCGCGTCTCCTGGAATCAAAAGGCTCCGAAGTCTTCCAGCGCCGTGATGCTCATAACCTGAACAATCCTGACCATCACCGCCCTGCGATTTGGTTGCAATCCCACCCGCGCCGCCTCATAGAGGTAGACCTCGCGTGTGGTATTGGATTCGGCAAGGTCATGGACGTCCGCATGCTCCAGACACAGCAGATGGCTGCCGACTTTCGCCAGCGTGCCGATATAGACGAGGCTGCCTGCCGTGTCAATCACGATTGCTTTTCCAACATATCTCTTAAGCTCTTCGGCAAGCGTCGCCAATCTGCAGCTCCATTTTGGAAAACCGTACTCGCGGTTCAGTCGGGAATTTCTTCCAGGGTTCCGTCCAACTCCCTTACCAGGCCTGCGAAGGTCGGGAACGTCACGCCCGCCGCCTCGGACTGCTCGATCACGGTCTCTCCCGCCAGGGCCGTCCCTGCGATTGCCAGCGCCATTACAATGCGGTGATCGGCATGACCGTTAACCTTGCAGGATTTCAGGCGGCTCTCCCTGACAATCAGCCCGTCGGGAAGTTCCCTGACGTCCGCGCCGAGCTTCGCCAGTTCCGCGCGCATCACGGCGATCCTGTCCGTTTCCTTGATCCTGGCCTGCGGAACATTGACCAGCCGCGTCTCGCCGCGAGCGAAACACGCCAGTGCGGCCAGCATAGGCAGCGCGTCCGGGGTGGCATTCAAATCAATCTCCGCGCCACTCAGGTTTCCGCGCCGCACGCGGATTTCATCGCCGGCGACCGCGACATCGGCCCCCATGGCGCGCAGGTAATCCACGACAGCTCTGTCGCCCTGCGAATCGTTCATGTCCATGCCGCAGACGGTGACGTCGTTATCTCCGATCGCGCCGGCGCACAGGAAGAATGTTGCCGAGGAGAAGTCCGCCGGGATGCGCCGGTTCACCGGCAGGTAGCTCTGCCTGCCGGGGATGTTGAATTCGCTGAATCCGTCATGAGCGACCTTGATGCCCTGCGTCTTCAGCCAGTCCAGCGTCATCTGAACATAAGGCTGCTCGTTGAGCCTTGTGACGCGGATCGCGGAATCCCCGTCCGCCAGAGGGCAGCACATCAGGAGGCTGCTGAGGTACTGGCTGCTCACGGCGTCAACCGTGGCCTCGCCGCCCTTGATCGGACCGCCGACCACGTATGGCGGGAAGGCGTTGCCGCGCGTGCTGCGGACGCTTGCGCCAAGCTGGTTCAGGCTGTCGGCCAGCGCGCCGCTGGGACGCCGCCGTATCTGCTCATCGCCGGTCAGAACGCTCAACCCCTTCTCGATCAGCGCGCACGTGCCCATGATCACGTTTAGCGTCGTGCCAGAATTGCCCACGTCAATTATGTTTTCAGGGACACTGGGCCAGGCCCCGACGCCTGTCACAAGCCATTCTTCGCCCCGATCCTCGATGACCGCGCCGACCGCCTTGTAACACGCTACTGCCGAGAGCGTGTCCTGTGAGAGCAGCGGAGCCTTTATCCTGCTCTGCCCCGGCGCCAGGGCGGAGATTGCAACGGCGCGTATCGTATGGGACTTGGAACCGGGGATGGCAACCTTCCCGGCCAGCCTTGATTGTCCACACTTAAACTTCATTTCTTACGACTCCCTTTCCGCCGGCAATATGATTCATTCCACTCCGCCCGGCTTTCTGAACAGCAAAACAGCAGCGCATTCACAACTACTTGCCGCGCGGCGCGATGTCAAATCAAATAGCGGGTGAAATGAATTGTCCAGGTTCATTACATTGACGGCTCACGCCTGATAAAATATGTTGTTGTCATCCTGATACTTGTGACTCAATGCACACTAAACGGAGGTTGCTGAAATGGCGCCGGTTCCGTCATACCTGAGCAATTACGCCGACATATACCGGCAGGACCCGCGCAAGGCGGCCCTGAAGTGGTTCGCCGAGGCCCGCTACGGACTCTTCCTGCACTACGGCCTGTATTCTCTCCTGGAAAGGCATGAGTGGGTCCAATTCCGCGAAAAAATCCCGGTGTCTGAATATGAGAAGTTGAAGGAACGCTTTATCGCCGAGAAGTTCGATACCGAGACGATCGCCGACATTGCCGTCGAATGCGGCATGAGATACGTGAACATAACGACGCGGCATCACGACGGATTCTGCCTGTTCAGGACTGAGATAACCGACTTCAACAGCGTGGACGCCCGATCATGCCGCCGGGACCTGGTAGGGGAACTGGCTGACGCCTGCCGCAGGCGCGGGCTTGGCCTCTGCCTTTACTATTCCCACGGGCGGGACTGGCGTCACCCTCACGCCCCCAACAACGACAAATGGAGCGGCAATGCTCGCCCTCAATATGATCCGCCTGACCCCGACTACGCATACGGCTCCCAGCACGACCTGCGCTCATACCTGGATTTTATGAAGGCGCAGATCACGGAACTCCTGACCCGATACGGCCCGGTCGCGGCCATATGGCTGGATGGAATCGCCGTTCCGAAGTCCGGGGATTTCAAGATATTCAAGTGCCAGGACCTGTACGACCATATCCACCGGCTGCAGCCGCAGGTCCTCGTCGCCTACAAGCAGGGACTGCTGGGCACGGAGGATTTCCTCGCCCCGGAGGACGCCCCGCCCGCGACGATTGACAAGCCCTGCGAGGTCTGCGCCTGCATGTCGCCGGGGTCGTGGGGCTATTCAGCCTCCCTGAAGGGAAAACATCTGACCGCCGATCAATTATGGGAGAAACTGCGCGGTCTGAAGGCCAGAGGATGCAACCTGCTGATCAACACCGGCCCCCTGCCGGATGGTTCCCTCGATCCTGAAGATGTCCTCGTCCTGCGCGAGGTCGGGAAAAGGATCAAGACGGGCGGGCTTGCCTGAAGAAGAGTGGAAATCCCGTTTGGGGATACAGTCGCGTCATACCCTTATACGCTCGTTGGCTATTCCACATCAGGTTAATCGTGATTCCTGTTGACACAAGAACTGACACTATCATATGTTATGTGACCGATTGGTCAGGGGACCTGGGAGGGGCCGCTTATTGGAATCGCCTCCTGGATCGGGTCGAGCCGGACGAGAGACCGGCCGGGCGGGCTTGTGGCGTCGTTCTGAACAAAGCGAGTCCCGAATCCGCACCCGAAGCAAGGCGACGATCAGAATTGTCAGCGAAACCGCGTGCCATGATGAAGGAGAATTCAAGCAATGCTGTCGGACCTGGAGATAGCGCGCAAAGCGACGCTTGTCCCGATCACTGAAATCGCGCAGAAAGCCGGACTGAGAAGAGACGAAATCGAACTCTACGGCGACTACAAGGCCAAGGTGAAGCTCGAAACCTTTGAGCGTCTCAAAGACAAGCCTGACGGCAAGTACATTGATGTGACGGCCATAACGCCGACTCCGCTTGGCGAAGGCAAAACCCTCACGACGATAGGCCTTTCCCAGGGTCTGGGGCATATCGGCAAGAAAGTCATAACCTGCATACGCCAGCCGTCGCTCGGCCCGGTCTTCGGCATCAAGGGCGGCGCCGCGGGCGGCGGATACAGCCAGGTCATTCCGATGGAGGACTTCAACCTCCATCTCACCGGCGACGTCCACGCCGTAGGCATCGCCAACAACCTTCTGGCCGCGATGATTGACGCGCACCTGAAGCACGGCAACAAGCTGCGCATCAGCCCGGACACGATAAGCTGGCGGCGCGTCATTGACCTGAACGACAAATGGGCCGTCTACAACATCGTCGCCGGCCTCGGCGGAGAGGGGCGTTGCGTCCGCGAAACCGGCTTCGACATCAGCGTCGCAAGCGAGGTAATGGCCGTCCTGGCCCTGGCCGACAACCTTCAGGACTTGAGGAAGCGGCTGGGAAGAATCGTCGTTGCGGAGAACGAGGACGGAAAACCCGTCACAGCCGAGGACCTGAAGGCCGCCGGCGCCATGACCGTGCTCCTCAGGGACGCCATCAAGCCTAATCTCATGCAGACCCTGGAGAAAACCCCGGTCCTCGTCCACGCCGGGCCTTTCGCCAACATCGCGCACGGGAACAGCTCCATCATCGCCGACAGGCTCGCGTTGAAGCTGGCCGATTACGTGGTCACGGAATCGGGATTCGGCGCGGACTGCGGCATGGAGAAATTCTTCGACATCAAATGCCGCATCTCCGGCCTGAAACCGAATTGCGTGGTCATGGTGGCAACCGTTCGCGCGCTGAAGATGCACGGAGGCGGGCCGAGAGTCGTTCCCGGCAAGCCTATCCCGGACGCTTATACCGAGGAGAACGTCCGCCTGGTCGAGAAAGGCTCCTGCAACCTTGCCAAGCACATCGAGAACGCAAGGATGTTCGGCCTGCCCGTGGTCGTCGCGGTCAATCGCTTCACGACGGATACGGACAAGGAAATGCAGGCCGTGCGCGAGGCGGCGCTGGCGGCAGGGGCCGAAGGCGCCCACGTTTCAGAGGTCTGGGCTAATGGCGGAGCGGGCGGGGCGGAACTGGCCGAGGCGGTCGCAGCGGCTTGCGAGAAGAAATCCGATTTCCGCTTCCTATATCCCCTCGACATGCCGATCAAGAAGAAGATCGAGACCATCTGCACGAAGGTCTACGGGGCGTCCGGCGTCGCATTCAGCCCGAAGGCGGATCAGAAGATCAAGCATTACACGAAATGGGGTCTCGGCAACCTGCCAATCTGCATGGCCAAGACGCATCTCTCGCTCTCGCACGATTCCGACGCCAAGGGCCGTCCCGAGGGATTCGTCGTCCCGGTCATGGACATCAGGCCCAGCGCCGGGGCGGGATTCCTGTTCCCCCTCCTGGGCACGTTCACGACCATGCCGGGGCTGCCGTCCCGACCCGCCGCCGTGGACATTGACATTGACGAGAACGGCAACGTCCTCGGCTTGTTCTGATCAGCCATTCCGTGAAGTGACTGCCTGCATTGGAGTATTGCAACACGCCAATGCAATTGCGCCGGTGAGGTCTGCCGCATGAGAATCACGCGCAGGGAAGCCTTGAAAGCAGCGGCATTAGCCGCTGCCGGAATGCCCGTCGCGACATTTTCCACAGCCTGCGCCGCCCAGCCTGCCAATGCCGCGCCCAACATCATTTTCATCCTTGCTGATGATCTTGGTTACGGTGATCTGGGCTGCTACGGGCAGAAGCAGATTCTCACGCCCAATATTGACCGCATGGCGGCGGAGGGAATGCGCTTCACGGACTGCTACTCCGGCAGCACAGTCTGCGCCCCGTCGCGTTGCAGCCTGATGACCGGTTATCACACCGGCCATTCCCGCATACGCGGCAACGCCAGAGTGCCGCTCCTGCCGGAGGACGTAACCGTGGCGAAAGTCCTCAAGCAGGCTGGTTACGCCACCGGAATTTTCGGCAAGTGGGGACTCGGCGAGGCGGACACCACCGGCATTCCAAACCGCCAGGGCTTTGACGAATGGTTCGGATACCTGAATCAGAGCCACGCGCATAATTATTATCCAGTCGAGCTTTGGGATAACGAAAAGCAGGTGACGCTCGAGGGAAACAAGGACGGCAAAAAGAGACAATACTCCCACGACCTTGTCACAGAGAAGGCGCTGGCCTTCGTGAATCGGAAGGCCGGTAAACCGTTCTTTCTCTATCTCGCATACACGATCCCACATGCCAATAACGAACTCGGCGCCGTGACTGGCAACGGCATGGAGGTCCCGGACGACGCGCCGTATTCCGACAAGCCATGGCCGCAGCAGCAGAAAAACCACGCGGCAATGATCACGCGAATGGACAAGGACGTCGGCAGGCTCCTCGCCCTCATGCAAAAGTTGGGGATTGACGAAAATACCGTTGTCTTCTTCTCAAGCGACAACGGGCCTCACAAGGAGGGCGGCGCGAAACCGGAATTCTTCCAGAGCGGCGGCCCTCTGCGCGGAATAAAACGCGATCTTTACGACGGCGGCATCCGCGTGCCGATGATTGCCCGCTGGCCCGGCAGGATCAAATCCGGAGCCGTCAGCGACCAGATCTGGGCATTCTGGGATTTCCTGCCGACGGCGGCGGAACTTGCCGGAACGAAGCCCCCGGACGGCATTGACGGCATTTCGATGGCCCCGGCGCTCCTGGGCGGGCGTCAGCGCGATCACGAATATCTCTATTGGGAATTTCACGAGGGCGGCTTCTTCCAGGCAGTCAGGATGGGCAAGTGGAAGGGCGTCCGTTATCGCTCCCGCAGCGAGCCGGTCATGCTTTTCGATATGACAACGGACATTGGCGAACGCAACGATCTGGCGAAGAAATATCCGGACATCGCGGCGAAAATGACCGCAGTCATGCAATCAGCGCGGACAGACTCCCCGGATTTCCCGATACGCGAGCGGAAATGACCGGCGACGCGACGCATGCGCCGACGCGCGCGAACACATGCTGGAAATCCTCGCCTTGACGCTGGAAACTGCGCCTGCATTCGCTAGAATATTCATCGGCGGAGGGGAAAACGCGTTGCAGTCTTTCGCAAATGGCGGAGTAATAGCCTGCGCGTAATCCCTTCAACCGCTGATTGATGCGATCCGACGGCGCGGTTTCTCATCGCCCGCTCTTCTTCATTTGCTGAAAGCGTCACAGATCGCAAGGAGCATGAAATGTTGCGCGTCTGCGTTATTGGCATGGGTCCCATCGGAAATCTCCACGCCGATATTTACCGGGCCGACCCGCTGGCGGAGCTTGCCGGCGTCTGCGACATACGACTCGACCGGATGGAGGCCGCATCGAAGCGGCTCGGCGTCCCCGGATTCCCGGACGCCGAAACCATGCTGAAACAAGTCAAACCCGAGATCTGCAGCGTCTGCACCGGCGGGTTCGAATACGCCAGCGACCACTGCAAGCCGACCATTCAGGCGCTTGATGCCGGATGCCACGTTCTCTGCGAAAAACCAATCTCCAATCTGGTTTCCGAAGCGGTGAAGATGCGCGACAAGGCCAGAGAGAGGGGTCTTTGCCTGGGCGTTGATTTTAATCATCGCTTCACGCCCCTCGCCCTCCGCGCAAAGCAGTTGATTGACGAGGGACGGCTCGGTCATCCGCTTTTCCTCAACATCTCCATGTGGATCGGCAATCCCGCTGAAAGCTCCCCGTATTACCATTTCAAGGCCCTTCACCCGCACACGGTTGACGTGGCGCGCTACTTCTGCGGCGACGTGGAGGCGGTCCACACCTTCGCCGTCAAGGCCCCCGGGCGCGCGATCTGGTCAACCGCCCAGTTCAACATTAAATTCGTCAACGGCGTGGTCGGGCACATCACCGGCAGCTACGACGTCCGCCGCGGACACCCGATGGAGCGATGGGAAGTCGCGGGCACGGGCGGGCGCATCGTCGTTCAGGACATGTTTGACGAACTGACCTTCTATCCCGCCGACACCTACGACAAGCTAGTTATTTCCAACACCGTCTTTGACGGCGGTATGAAGACCTTCCAGGATTGTTTCCGCAACCGGATTCACAGGTTCCTTGAGCAGGTGAACGATGGAGTCGCTCCGGATAAGATTGACGGCTCCGGCGCGGACGGTGTCGCCGCGCAGCGCGTCATTGACGCATTCATCAGGTCTCACGAAACGAGATCGGAAGCAATGGTTGAGTCGGACGGCTGAGCGCAGATTTGTGGAGTGCTGAAGCCATGCTTCAGCCTTAAATCGGGAAGCCATGCTTCCCGCATCACTTGGTGATCTAACGTAATAACCTCTCGATACCGGCAACCGGAGATTCCGACATATGGCAACCGAACTGGCGATAAAGGGCGGCCCCCGCATTGTCCCCGACGGCATGGTCAAGGGCTGGCCCCCGATCACGCAACAGGACCGGGACGCGCTTCTCGCCGTTCTGGACAGCGGCCACCTGCATGGCACGAGCGCCCCGCAGGCTCTGGCGCTGCAGAAGGAATGGGCGGAATACTGCGGCGCGAAGCACTGCCTCGTGACCAACAGCGGGACCTCCGCAATCCACATGGCGCTTGCCGCGGCGCGGGTTGAGCCTGGCGACGAGGTCATCGTCCCCGCCTTCACCTACTGGTCAACCGCCGCCGCCGTGCTGCACCAGAACGCAATCCCCATTTTCGTGGACATTGATCCCCGGACGTTCACGATGGCTCCCGACCTCGTCGAAGCGGCGATCACCGACCGCACGAGGGCTTTGCTGCCGGTGGACATTCACGGGATGCCCTGCGACTACGATCCGATCATGGAGATCGCCCGAAGGCGCGGGCTGGTCGTCATAGCCGACGCCTGCCAGTCGCACGGAGCGTCCTACAAGGGCAAACGGACCGGAAGCATCGCCCACGCCACGGCGTTCAGCACCAACCGATCCAAGAATCTCTCAAGCGGAGAGGGCGGGCTTTACACGACGGACAACGACGAGTATTACGAAGTCGCATCCCGCATGCGCGAATTCGGCGAGGTCGTCCTGCCGGACCAGACGCGCGAATACAACGCCTTCTCGCTGGGCTGGATGTACCGCTCGCTGGAATGGACCAACGCATTCTGCCGCAGCCAGCTCACGCGGCTTGAGCAATACAACGCAGCCCGGCGCGAGTTCGCCGAATACCTGACCGAACAACTGGCCGGCATTCCGGGTTTCGATGGACCATATACCCCCCCCGGAGTCGTCCCGGCCTATTTCAGCTACATCGTCAGGTTTCGTCCGGAGCAGGCCGGGCTTGACGCGCCGATGGATCGCTTCAAGCGGGCCATGATCGCCGCGCTGCGGGCGGAGGGCGTCAACCTTGGCCAGTGGCAGACGCGCCCGGTTCCGGGCCAGGACGTTTTCCAGAAGCGAGTCGGCTACGGCAAGGGCTGCCCGTGGACGTGCCGATGGGGGCGGGAAGCGACCTATCGCGGAGAAGACTATCCGCGCACCATCGAATTCATCGCCAATCACTCCTACCTCGCCGGCGTCTATCCGCCCAACACGATGGAGCTTATGAAGCTCTACATCGAGGGATTCAAGAAGGTTGCGGACAACGCGAAAAAGGTTCTGGATGCCGCGTCGTAGAGACGTCAACTACTTCAGACGGGGGGGGGCGCATGTCAGAACAGTCGTCAAACAATCCGACTCAGCAGGAAGATTTACAAAAAAACAGCTCACGAGTAGTCTGTAAGGATGAAGATGGCGCGTTATGCATTGCGCATTCCCGAATTACCTGTATCATGACCGCGCATTGGCCGAAATCAGGACGCCATGTTATACTAACGGTATCCTGCGATTAGATGGCGCGGTGATGTCATGTGCTCATGTGATCCGGCGCGCGAACGATGAAAGGATCTCCACCTATGGATATGAAAGAAGCGGCCTCAGCGAATAGCCGCATCATGACGCTGCTTGTCGCGATGGCAGCAGCGGTCTTTCTGATCTCGCGCGTCTGCCGCATGGACGCCTGCATGGGCGCGCCAGGCCCCGCCCAGCGCGCCACCCCGCCGAAGGTCTTCATCCTGAATCCCGATCAGCTTGTCCTCGCCAGAGAGATGGCGAGAAAAGGCGACAAAGCCATCCTGCCGGCCTTCAAACAACTCGTCTCCCACGCCCAGAGTGTGATGGACAAGGGGCCGTTCACCGTGACCAAAAAGCCCTTCGATCCGCCGAGCAAGGACAGGCACGACTATATGAGCCTGTCCATCTACTGGTGGCCCAATCCGGTCACGAAAATCCCCTACATCCGCAGGGACGGAGAGGTGAACCCCGAGGTTGAGAAGTTCGACGGGCCAAAACTTCTGGCTATGGCCTCGACTGTCGAGGCACTGTCCCAGGCGTACTTCTTCACCGGGGATGAAAGGTACGCATACCGGGCGACGATCCTCCTGCGGGCGTGGTTTCTGGATGAGAAAACCAGGATGAACCCGAATATGAACTTCGCCCAGGGAATCCCGGGCATCTGCGAAGGCAACCGCAGCGGCATCATCGAATCCGTCACGCTTGCGACTCAGGTTGTTGACTCAGTCGGTCTTATCCAGACATCGAAAAGCTGGAAACGGAAGGATCACGAGGAATTACAGAAATGGTTCGGGGAATACATGAACTGGCTGCAAAGCAATCCGATGGCCAAGTCCGAATGCGAGGCTGAGAATAATCACGGCGTCTGGTACGACGCGCAGGTCTGCGCTTACGCAATGTTCATTGACAAGCCCGAAATGGCGAAAGCCGTCATCGAAAAGCGCAGCGGGAATCGCATAATCCGTCAGGTAAAACCCGACGGCAGCCAGCCGGAGGAACTGGCCAGAACCAAGTCCTTCAGTTACAGCATCTACAACCTTGACGCGATGTTCACCATCGCCGCCGTGGGCGACAAGGTCGGGGCCGACCTCTGGAATTATAAAAGCGAGGATGGCCGAGGCATGCGCAAGGCGCTGGACTACCTGACGCCATACGTCAACCCGCAGAAGAAATGGACCATGAAGCAGATAGTTCCTTTCGATAACGCATGTCTGTATCCGTTCCTGCGGAAGGCGGCGATTGCGTATAAGGACCCCTCCTACGAACGCATGGCGCAGCAGCTTGAGGCGCAGTCGAAAGGGGCGCTGGACGCCCATCGCGTTAATCTGCTTTATCCGCGCGCTCAAGGCGGAAAGTAACGAGCGCGCCGTCCGCCATACCATACATGCGGAATTCGCATTTACGAAGGCTGTTAGCCAACCGCACATACTCCTGATATCATGATCGCCGTCCGACAATGCAAACCCGCGCCGATTGACCGAATCTGAGTTTCCCTGGATTGCGCGGGAAATACTACAGGAGGAACCGATAAATGCAAATCACCGACATCTTTCCCACAATCCCGCCCGTCAGGCATCTCATCGTCACCAGTCCCGACTTCACCGGCCAGGGCGTGGACTTCTGGGTGTGGCTCCGCTCGCTTCAGGGCCTCGTTAACCGGCGCAATCCGGAACTCTACATCATGCAGGGCGGGTGCGGCGTGCGCGGCTACAGACACGAACTCTACGAAAAGCACTGGCTCGACTACTACGTCAAGACCTTCGGCATAACACACGAGACGGAGGACGATCTTGACCGCCTGATCGAGCGATATAAGGACGTTGCCGGGGGCTACGTTCTCTACGACAACGAATCGGTCATCCAGACGCAGAACCTGGCAATCACAAGGGCCGGGCTGGAGAGCTTGCTGCCGGTCTCGCCAGATCAGGAACACTGGATGAAGCGACACGGCATTCCGAAGCGGGACGATCTGCGCGGACGATTCCGGAATAACTGGGACGCTGCCGAGTGGGCGATTGACAACCTGTGGCCCTTCTGCTCGAAGCATATATACGCCAATCTCTGCGTTCATCGCCCGTTCTGGTACGCGATGATCCACACCATCGAGGACTTCGTCGTCTACTACCGCGCGATGGCTCTCGACCTGCCGCTCAGCCGCCAGTCGCGCAGGTCGCTGATGCTTTACCGGCGGATGCTGGACAGCGCGGAGGCGCCGGGCGTCCAGATCAACTGGCATTGCATCCGCGATCAGGAGAAGGAATACGTTGCCGAGGCGGCGGAGCGAGGGTTCTTCAACCTCTGTAGCATCCACACTCCGAACATGACCATCCACGGCGGCGTGGGCGACCATGACGCATCATACGCCCAGAAACTCCCGCCGAAATCCAAATGCCGCGCGGCGAAGAACAAAATCTACTGCTGCTTCTACGTAAGCGACGGAGACGCGACGTGGGCGATGAACGACATGCACTCCGGCAACTGGCTCGATCCGGCGCGGGGCGAATTCAAGCTCGGATGGGGCATCCTGCCCTTCACTGTCAAGATGATGCCCGGGATGCTGAGGTATTACCACGAAACAAAGAGGCCGAACGACTGCTTCTGGGGGCCGTCCTCCGGCGTGGGCTACACATACTCGCATCTCTGGCCGGACGGACTGGCGCAGATGTACCTGAGCGAAACCCGACGCCTGCTGGACCAGTCCGGGCAGAACGGCTGCAACATGGTCAACTGGTTCCTGCGCGACTGGTGGCGGGAGGTCGAGAAGGATGACGCCGTCCTGCGCGAGCAGGAAGCGCTCAAGAGCGGTCCCGGCCTAGTCTGCGGTCTGGGCGGTTCGCCCTACGCCAAATCGTACCCCCTCGGCCCGATACCCAAGATGCACTCAGTCCACATCGCAAATGTGGGAAACGACAACGTGGGGGACATACTCCGCTTCGCCAGGGAATGCCCCGCGAGACCGGCATTCATGTTCCTCTTCGCTCAGATATCAAAGGGCGTGCTCGGACAACTTGCCAAAGAAAAGGCCGAATTCGACAAGCATCCCGAGATCAAGGTTCTGAGCATGGACGAGTTTTTCCTGACACTTCAGGATGCCGTCAAGCGCGGCATGGTCAAGGACCCGGTCTACGAAAGCACCGATGCGCTGGCCGAGACATGGCTGAAGGCTCCGGGCAGACATCGTCTGCCGCTGTGCGAGCGTATCACCATGGAATTGGCCGATTTATGCCACGCCGAACCCGCCGAGCGCAGGCGCAGACTCGTGGAACCCGGCTGGATCGAACTGGTCTCGCGCGAGGTGGAAGGAGTAGCGTCGGACAGGGAGAGTTTCCTTAAATCTTTCAAGGGAATCCCTTCCCCGCAGCCTGATGAAGAACCGGACGTCATGCTCTACGTCGCGCATACCGTCGCGTGGACGGTTGCGCGTTCATCTCTTGAGGCGCAAGGGATTTATGGCAACGGACGACACAAATGTTTCGAGGATTTCCGTCGCCTGTGCGGGAGCATTGTTGACACCACGCCATTCGATAGAATCAATGCCGCATGGGATGATTGGGAGAAGGGCGCGCCCGCAATCGAAGACATGATAGCATGGTGCGACGCTCTTGCCGCTGCGGCGAAGGTTCTGCGTAAGAAATTCGGCCCGGAAGGGGACGACGATTTCAAGGGCTGGCCGCCGAAGGCAATCTGACGCAACATATTTTCAAACAAGGCGTAATGACAACACATGCCGAAGGCATCCACAATTCGAATCGGGCGGATTGAAGTCTCGCTTGAAAAGGAAGCGGATTCCCTGTCCATCACGGTTCCCGACGTTCAGGGAACCTACAGGATTCCCTACATCCAAGGGGGCAGAAAACTGGAGTTTGAGGTCTTGTGCCTGGCCGAGGAGGTGACTTCCATCTCTATTGAAGCCATTCGAGGCGAAGAGAAGCTTGCCTTCGGAACGCTGACAAAAGCAAACCCGGCGATGATCAAGGAATCGCCGGCAACCGGGAATTACGACGTTCTGATCCGCGAGTTCGACCGCGTGGGCGGCGAGATCGGCGCGAAACTGCGGACGGGGCTGGGCATCGGCCTCGTGGCCGCGGCCATTGGCGACAGCATCACCGAGGGATATTACGGGCGGACCTTCATGCGGGAAGACCTCCGGCTTGATGCTTCACAGTTCCCGAATGCTGCCGTCTCGAAAGACGGGAGAAACTTCCCGCAATTCGCCCCGACGACGCATGTCCACCTGCCGCAGATCAACTGCATGCAGAGCTGGATGACGGACCTGAACGATCGTCTTTCATCCGCGCTCAAGTATCCCGTCTTCATAGCCAACGAGGGATGGGGCGGATACACGAGCGCGGACTACCTGCAACTGATGCGGAGCGATACGAACTGGCGCGGACGCATCGGGTTGCTCAGGCCGAACCTGTGGCTTGTACATCTGGGGGTTAATGACGAGCGGGCGAAGCGGCCCCCCGGCGACCTTGCCGCCGACCTTCGGGCGATTGTTGAAATTCTCATAAACGAATATGGGGCGGAACCGTCAAGGATTCTCGTTGCGAAACCGTGCCATGATTATTTCGAGGGCGCGGAGCCGATATTGCGATCATATTGCATGGCGATTGACGAGCTTGTCGCGGGAATGTCGCTCTCCGCGGGGCCGGACTTCTTTGATGCTTATTCCAGCGACAGGAAGCGATTCTACGGGGATGATCCCGTTCATCCGAACGAGGAGGGAATGCGCATGATGGCGGAGCTGTGGCGGGATGCGGTCATGCGATGCGTCGGGAACTGTGAGGGGGGGCGCAAGTAAATCGGGGCGTAGTCCGGCTCAGGTATCTCCTGTGCCGATTTATGCATAATCATCGCTCAGGTTTGAGGAAACGATGACGCCGCCGCCCGCCACAACCTCGCCGTCATAGAATACTGCCGCCTGTCCCGGCGCGGAGGGCAACTGCGCCTCGTCAAACCCCACTTCGGCGACGCCGTTTCCAACGACTTCGACGACAGCCTCGGCGTCACGCTGGCGATATCGGACCTTGACGCCGAGGCGCATCGGGACGTCCGGAGCGTCGCGTCCAGTCCATGCGACGTTTTCCACGCGCACACGCGTCATCTGCGCCTCCTCCTTCGGGCCTACAACGACCGTATTCGTATCCGGACGCAGAGCCAGGATATAGACGCGCTCTCCCGTCGCCACGCCCAGACCCGTCCGCTGCCCGACGGTATAGAACGCGCAACCGTCATGCGTCCCGATCCGTTTTCCGTCGGAGGTGACGATCGGACCTTCAACGCAAAGCTCCGGGCGACGCTCTGCCAGGAAGGGGCGGTAATCGCCCCCTGAGAGGAAACAGATGTCCTGACTGCCCGGTTTCTCGCTGACGGGAAGTCCGAAACGGCGAGCAACCTGGCGCGCCTCGTCCTTGCTCATGCCGCCGATCGGGAAGATGGTGTGAGCCATCTGGAACTGATCAAGCGAGTAAAGAAAGTAGGACTGGTCCCATTGCTTCATCGCGGCGCGGCGCAACTGGAAACGCCCTTCCGCCTCGCTCCTCTCGATGATTGCATAATGGCCCGTCGCCACATAATCGAAATCCTGCGCCAGCGCCAGGCGGAGAAGATGGCCGAACTTCAACTCCCGATTGCACAGAACACACGGGTTGGGGGTGCGCCCGACGGCATATTCGTCGCAGAACGGGCCGATTACAAGTTCCTGGAAATTGCGGCGGAGATTCAACGGATAAAGAGCAATGCCAATCGCCTCCGCCACGCGCGCGGCGTCATGCACGGCGTCCGGGCCGCAGCAGGCCTTCGGGGTTTCCTCAAGGCAGGCGTCCGGGCCGAGCCGCATGGTCACTCCGACCACCTCATGCCCGGCCTCCTTGAGGAGCGCCGCAGCGACCGAGGAATCAACGCCACCAGACATGGCAACCATGACGCGGGCCAATGAATGACTCCGTACAAGCAATAACGAAAGGGAGCAGGCGAGACGCCTGCGCAACAACTCGAAACCTGTTAACGACATATTACCCGCTGGGACGCCGTGTCCGAAGCGCCCGTGGGTGAAACGTCCGTGAGCGAAGAGAATACAGCGCGACCATAATTAGAAAGATATGACGGATGCCGGGATCAATCCTTGATGGACTTGGCCAGACGCTGTCCGAATTTGGCGGCGCGCTGCTTCAGGTCGGCATCTTTATTAGTTTCTTCCGGGCCTTTTGCGTTGGGGACGAGCAGGACGCCGGCATTTTCCACCCCGGCGAACTCGCCGAAGGCCAGGTACTGGGCCTCGCACGCCTTCGGCCCGTCGTCAAGCCCGCCTCCCGCCGTAATCACTAGCGCCATCTTCTTGCCTGCCATAAGGCAGACGTATGGTTCCTGGTTGAACTTGAAGAACGCGTAACAGCGGTCAAGTATCGCCTTGATCTGGGCAGTGATCCCCCAGCAGAAGACCGGCGATGCGAGGATGATAAGGTCGGCCTTCAGGATTTTGCCGTAAAGCGCTTGCATATCGTCCTTTACGGCGCAACCCGGAGTGTCTTTATCCTTCTGGCAGGCGAAACATTCGACGCAACCGGAAATCTTGCGCCGCGCCGCCATCACCTTCTCTACCTTTGCGCCTTTGGCGCGAAGCTCGTCGAGCGTCCATTCCAGAACGATGTCCGTATTGCCCTTTGCCCTGGGGCTTCCATTGATTGCCAGCACCTTCATCGCTTTCCTCCCGGTTTATGAAATCTTTGTGTTCCGCAACTATGGGGACAGCGGACTATTCGCCCCGTCCTTCCTCGGTTTCGCTTTGTTCGGTCAGGATTCCGTAAGTCTTGCATTTCGAATGGAGCGTCTTGTAATCCACCTTCAGCAATCTTGCAGCCTGGCTCTTGTTGCCTCCCGTCTTGTCCAGAGCGCGGCGGATTACATGCTCCTCGATTTTCTGCGTCTGGGTTTTGATGAAATCCTTGAGGCTGAAATCGGGGGGGAATTCGTCAATCCTTGCCGTCTCGACTTCAAGCGGTTCAACCGAGTTGACCGGGACGGGCGCATCCCCGTTCAGCAGAAGGTGTTCAGGACCTATCTGTTCGGTCGCCAGCAGCGTGGCGCGGCGAATTACGTTTCTGAGTTCCCGCACATTGCCGGGCCAGCGATACGCCAGCATCTTGTCAACGGCGTCCTGCGTGAAGCCCCGGATCTGTTTGCCCAGATCATGGTTGGCCGCGTCCATGAACCGTTTGCAGAGATAAATGATGTCCTCGCTCCTGTCGCGCAGGGCTGGGAGTTCGATGAGGTATTCGTTGAGTCTGTAGTATAGATCGGGGCGGATTTTTCCCCTTTTGACGAGTTCTTCGAGGCTCTTGTTGCCGGCTACGATGACGCGGATGTCAACCGGGATTTCCTGGTTTCCGCCCACGCGCCTGATGCAGCGCTCCTGAAGCGCGCGAAGCAGGCGGGCCTGTGTCATAAGCGGAAGGTTGACGATTTCATCCAGGAAGAGCGTCCCGCCGTGCGCGTGTTCGAAGTGGCCTTTTTTCTGGCGCTCCGCCCCGGTGAACGCGCCTTTCTCGTAACCGAACAGCTCGCTCTCAATCAGCGTTTCCGGAATCGCGCCGCAATCCACCGGCACGAACGGCTTGTCCCGGCGCAGGCTGTTCTGATGGACCGAGCGGGCGACCAGTTCCTTGCCCGTGCCGGTCTCGCCCAGGATTACGACTGTGAAGTCGGTCGCGGAGACGATGCGCACCTGCTCCTGGATTCTCTTGACGACGTCGCTGTGCCCCATAAGCTCGCGCAACGGCGCGCTTTCCTCGTTCTGGGTGTACAGGACGCTGAGTTCCCGGCGCATCGCCCGCTCACGCAGTGCGTGCTGGAGCCTTAGGACCAGGTCCTCCGTGTCGAAAGGTTTCGAAATATAGTCATAAGCGCCCAACTTCACGGCCTCGACGGCGGTGCGCAGTTCGCCGTAGGCTGTGATGATGATGACGGGCAGGTTGGCGTCAATCTTCTGGAGGTCCTTTATAAGGTCCAAACCCTTGATATCCGGCAGCATGTTGTCCACAAGCGCCGCGTCCGGCAGTTCTCTCCTGACCAGCTCCAATCCCTCGTGTCCCGTCGCCGCCATGATGGGAATGTGGCCGTTTCTTTCCAGCAGAGCCTTCAGGAGATTCCTGACTTCACCAACGTCGTCAATGACCAGAACCTTGGCCTGATTTGCGGCAACAGACATTCTTGTATCCCTGCGTCCTTTCTCCGCCCGGCTCCGCGTCCCCTCGCGAACGTCAAGCCAGCCGGATGTTCCAGGAATCCGGATCCCAACTCACGCTGAGATCGCAGGACAATCCTGAAAAATCGTACCCTTCCTCAAGCGAGCCAACAAAGTCCGCCCCCCCGGCAAAGTCATCCTTGCTATCCTCAGGGGACTTGTTCATCCCCCCATGGTCAACCATGTTGAAGACGATCTCACCGATGTCTTCGCTGGTCTTGATCCCCCATTTTCTGAAGACTGTGGCGACCGCGTAACCGAATTGATCCAAAGCGAGCGTCCTGACCCCATTGAGAAGCTCTGCGCCGGAAATGTTAGGCCGGGTCTTTAACTCCGACAGCGGATTTTCCAGTCTGGCGGCTGCGTGTTCGTAGGCTTCAAGAACGAAATAGTACGCCTCCGCTGCGTATCGTGGATCTCTGGCGACTATTTTCCTGATCTTTTCCCTCAAGATTCGATCTCCTGAAGCCGGCTGTCAGCCTCAATATCCTTCAGACTACAGTCAGAAATGCGCCTCCGCAAGGACAAGTTAAGAATCAAATAGGTTTTTTTGCACAACCGCCCGGCGAGGTTACTCCCCGCGCGCCGGTTCGGGTATCGGTCCAAGGTCGCCGATCATCGTGCTGGATCCTTTATAATCAAAGCTCGTTATGCTGCGATACAGTTTTCCGTCGGCGGACTTTGACGAGCTTCCCACAATCTTGCCGTCCTCCGTCCTGAATATGACGAGGGCCATGTCGCGGTCCGGAACACAACGCGCCGCGCGCCACATCTGCGAAGCGGAGAGAACCATTGCGTCCCGCATGGCTTTCGACGACTTGTCCCAGCCGGCGCGGGCCACGGTTACGAACAACGCGCCATCCACGTCAACGCAGGATATGACAACGCCCCTTCCGTAGGAGTATTGAAGCTCATCCGCCACAAGATCAGCCAGCAGCTTCCCAATCTCCATCCGATCAGGGTCGGGGGCATCTGCGGTCTCCGTGTTGGCGGAATTTCCAACGGCGTTTCGGAGCGCGCGGGCCAGGCGCGCGTTCTCGGCTCGAAGGGTCAGAAGCTCATCCGCCGCATCAATCGCTGCCCGCTCTCTTTCAGAAATGATACGGCGACGATAACCATCGCTCAGGGATGAAACCAGCGCATCCGTTCGGCCCACGCTGAGCCGGATTTCCACGACACAGAGAACAAGCCCCAGCGCAAGAGCCGCCGCCGTCCATCCCCAGTGCAGTTTCACGCGGCGCCCTCCTCGATTCCATCATCCCGGATGAAAAGGTTGTTCGCCTTATTTGAATTTCAGATCCATCGGCGGGACTTCGCCGGACTTCCAGTAATTGGGGCCGAAGTATCTGTTGACAACCCGCGTGAAGTTATCAATGAACTTTACAGCCGAATAGTGCGTGCAGTCGTACCAGATTATCTCGCGTTGGCCTTTCGTGTGATTCCAGAAGACCTTCGAGTTTTCGGGGGGCACGACTTCATCCTTGCTTCCATTGAGCATGACGAGCGATCCCGGGGGTATCCTGGAGGCAAACGTCTTTGGGGCGATGCACTTGAATTTCTTGTCCAACGTTTCGTACGTGTAACCTTCGGCCTTGAACTTGTCCGCAAGCCCCTGGATTTCCTTCGGCCCGTGCATGACCATGCCCGCCGGGTCACCGCCGCCAAGCATCATTACGGCGCGTGGGAAGTTGCCGTCCACCCCTGCGGTCAACCCGGTAACAAACGCGCCGAGGCTGATGCCGCAGATGCCGATGCGCTCCGGATCAACGCAATCCTGGGAAGCCAGGAACGCGGCCGTCCTGCGCACGTCCTGGACAGTCTGGATAAGCCCCTTCATCATGGCGTCGGCGTTTGCCGTGAGCGCGTTCTGCACGTTCTTGTCCTTTGGCCTTCGCTCGCCATAGTAGGCCATTTTCACCATGATGGCATTGCACCCGTTACGGGCAAGAGCGTGGCAGAGGATTCGGCATTCAATGAAATTGCCGTCAAGTATGTGCAGCACTATTATCCCCGGTTGCTTCCCAGGTTCCTTTGTCCGGTAGTATTCGCACCAGACCGTGTTATTTTCCTCATATGGGGACTTGTATGGGGACGGGAACCGGACGTCGAAGCAATCGTAGTATTTCTCTGTTTTCTTCAGAGTGGCTTCGAATTTGAAGTCCTCAGGTTTATTCTCAAAGGTTTTCAGGAGCTTTTGAATCTCGGCGTTCTCGCCGGGCTTCATGGGACGGGTGAACTTTGCGGACACGACGCCGCTGAAATCGAGTGTTTGCGCCGTGGCGGTATCAGCATCGCCTGTTGCCGCGGCAGCCGGTTCTTCGCACATGACCGGCGAAGCAACGAGCGCGAGCAGGGAGAGGGCGAAGAACCATTGGGGCAGGACTTTCGGGAATCGCGCCATGACGCATACCTCCGGAGGAGCAGCGTCCCCGCCCGGCGTCAGGCGCGGGCGGGGACGGATTTCTTATTTCCGCAGCCGCGCGACAGATTCATCGCGGGCGCGGGATGATCGCTTCCACTATAATTGAGGATACGACCGTCGAGCGGCGGCGTCAACTGCTATGGCGCGTCTTCGTCGCTTGTCAGACTGTCGTAAAGCTCCCTGAACTTGTTCCGTTCGGTCGGAGAATCCATCATAGTCATGGCCGGACGCGGGTGCTCGTTCAGGGCGCCGGTTATCATGTAAGGTATCAGGTATCCCCATTCGATCTTTTCGCCGAGGGGGATGAAGTGCGACGCGATGACGTCCAGTATCGGCCTGACGTTGTATTTGGGATTCTTCAGAAAAGACAGAAGCAGTTCCAGCGGGCAGTTGCCGGCCGCCCGGCCCAGACCGTAGATCGTCGCGTCCAGAATGTCCGCGCCGCGGATGATTGCCTGGATCGAGTTGGCGTAGGCCAGTTGCTGGTTGTTGTGGCCATGGAAGCCGATGATCTTGTCCTTCAGTTGCGACTGGAACTTGGACATGATGAAGTCAATGTCCTCGCAGTAGATGGAGCCGAAGCTGTCAACCGCGTAGACGGCGAAACAGCGGGTCTCCTCCTGAATCTGCTGGAGAGCTTCGTCCAAGCGGACGTCCATTGACTGCGATATGGCCATCAGATTGATTGTTGTGTTGTAACCCTTATCGTTAAAATGATTTACGAGGAAAATGGCCTTGTCCACTTCCTTGACGTAGCAGGCTACGCGAATGAAATCGAAAACGCTTTGGTCGGCGGGCAGAACCGCGTCAAGTTCCACGCGGCCTACATCAACCATGAAGCCAAGCTTCATGTTGCTTTCGATGCCCTCGATGGCTTTCCTGACGACGTCGTCGTCGCAATAGCGCCAAAGTCCCGATTCGCTGGGGGGAAACTGCTTCTTGGAGGCGCGGTAGCCGAACTCCATATAGTCCACTCCCGCGTCCGAAAGGGCTTTGTAGATCGCCCTGACGGTCTCAACACTGAAATCCCAGTTGTTGCAGATTCCTCCGTCCCGAAGCGTGCAGTCGAGAACCTTGATGCTTTCGCGGAACATTGTAAGTGTACCTCTTGCCCAATCACGATCAGACCGTCCTTGCCCTTGTCGTTCATCCCGGGAACGATCAGGTGGAGCGGACGGAAAGCTTCTCAGAAGCCGGCAGAACATCTTAAAATACCCGCCTACAGGCCTTTATGCAAACGAAAACCGATCTCGGGCTGTTAGCTGTTATAGGAGTGCGCCAACGCGGACGGGATATGCTTCCAGTTAACCACGGGCTTGTGCAGCGAAGCTTTCGCCAGAAATCGCCCGACATGAGATGGCTTGCAATGTCCGGCTACGTTGGCTAATGTGTAATTGTGAGAATGCGGATGAGCGAGACGCGTTCCGCCACCGGAACGGAACACAGGAGACTCATATGAAACTGTCCATCTTCACCGACGCGTTCGGCTGCCCATTCGAGCAGGCGCTCGACCATACAGTCGAGTTGGGATTTGAAACCATCAACATCCGCACGCGGGTTGGGGAAGACAATACGGACTCGCTCCCGGGGTGCGCGTCGTCCTCGATAGCGGATATTCTTGCGGAGCAGTCACTCAGCGTCAATTGCATAGCCTCGACCGGCGTAAATCCGCTTCTGGGCGGTTATGACATTCTTGATCCGGGGCACCAGAAACGGATGGAGGAGACGGTCGAAAGGCTGGCGCGCTACGCCGATGAGCTTGACGCGCCAACCATCCGCGTCTACTCGCTCACACGTCCGGAGCATTGGTACGAAATGAGTCCCGAGGAGCGGCAGCGAATCCTTGATTACAACGCATCCTGCCTGACGCGATACGCGGAGATTGCCGGGGCTTATGATCGCTACCTGCTTGTCGAGAACGAGCCGCCGACGCTGACGGCCACAAGCGACGAACTGGTTGACGCATGCAAGCGCTCCGGCCACAACAATCTTCGCGTGGCATGGGACCCCGTCAACGCGTGGCGCGTTGGCGAGCACCCCAGCAGCACCAATCTCGGCGAGCTTGCGGAATACGTAATGGAAGTCCACGTCGTGGGCGCGGATTCAGATCCCAAAATGCCCAATGCCTTCGGTTCGTTCGCCGTCGCGGGCGAGGACGAATTCCCTCACGAGCTGGTCTTAAACGGGCTTTTCGCGCATGGCTTCAGCGGAGTTGTGACGCTGGACCCCCACTACGGCGCGCTTCCAAAATCAAAAAGGCCGAAGGGGCAGAAGGGCGTCCTTGAGGTGATCCGCACAACGAAACGGATGCTGGAGGAGCTGAAGCTGGGCTGACGCCGGGCGTCACATGTTCCCGCGCAACCCGTCTCCGACCAGATGCCCCCTCCGCCTGAAAAAGCTGATATCCTAAACCCGGAAAAGGGGCATGAGGCCCGGAACATGTCCCGCTTTATGCTTCCAGTCATTGTCTTCATCGGCGCATTCCTGTCCGCCGTGACAATCGAGGCGGACGCCGATCTCTGGACGCACATGGCATACGGACGCCATGTTGTCCTGAATCATGAGATCCCCCGGCGCGACATGTTCACCTACACAGCCGACGGAACCGTATGGGTGAACCACGGATGGGGGGCAGGGGTCATCTTATACATCGTCCACGGCGTTTCCGGTATTGGAGGTGTTATCCTCCTCAGGGCTGCGCTTTTCGCCCTGGCATGCCTTCTTGTCTATACAACCTCAATCGAGCTGGGGGGAAGCGGAAACGCGGCGGCGGCTTCCTCCTTGGCTTGCGTTCTGGTCATGCACTGCCGGATGCTGTCGCGTCCGCTGATCTTCTCATGGGCATTTTTCGCGCTGGTCTGTCTGATATGCGTCCGTCATGCCAGACGCGACGCGGGGGGAGGGCCATGCAGACGATACGGACGTTCCGGATTATGTCTGATCTCCGGCATCATCTTCCTTCTGTGGGCGAACCTTCATGTCGGATTCCTTATGGGATTTGGAATTCTGGGAATCAGTATGATCGGAGCGCTCTTTCCCGGATTGCCGAAGGCGTCCCTGCGGATGTCCTCCGATGAAGGGGAAAAGGCGCTGGCCGCGGACTTCGCCATCGCGTTGGGGGTCGGCTTCCTGACGTCTCTTGTCAATCCCTTCGGGCTGAAGGCGCACGCCTACCCGCTGACGGTCTACCGGAAATTCGAGTTCGTGAAGCAGGTCAGCGAATGGGCGCCGCCGGGGGGAGAGGCGTATCTTTATCCGTTCTGGGCTTTTGCCGCTCTTGCGGTGATAACGGTCATTTCGCGCGGCGTTGCGGCTGAGGGGATTATGAAAATCCTGTCCCTGGGGGCGATGAGCATCCAGTCGCGTCGGCATCTGGAGTTCTTCGCGATCGCGGCCGCCCCGGTCGTGTGCGTCAGGCTGGCGGAGCTTGCCGCGCGCGCGGTGACGCGTAAGGTTCCAATTTATAATACGACCAGAGTGAGGAAGGCCATAGCATGGGCGGGAGTCTTTTCCGCGGCGATTGCCGGATTGCAGTGGAAATGGAGAGATTTCGGGCTTCAGCTTGATCCGGCGTTGACCTTCGCGAAGGCCGGAGAGTTTTTAAAGCGTGAGCCGATTCCCGGGCGGGTATTTAATACCTACGCCGCCGGCGGGTATCTCGAATGGCTGCTTCACCCGAAGGACAAGGTCTTCATTGACGGACGAAACGACGTCTGCGGGACCGACATCGCCGCGCAGAATCGGGCCGTTATTACCGGCCAGCCGGGATGGGAGAACATTCTGAACCGCTGGAGGGTGAATTACCTTTTCCTGGACATGATCGTTCCATTCGACGGGAGCCACTTGTTCGCGGGAGACAAGTGGGTGGCCGTCTATTGGGATGATTTGACAGTGATAGCCGTCAGAAACACGCCTGAAAACGCTGCGCTGACGGCTAAACGTCCTTTCCGGAGGACGAATCCGTTTCTCATGTCCTCAGCCCCTATTGCGCCGGGGGATGCGCCTGCGATCATCGAGGAGCTTAGAGCCAAACTGGCCGAAGACCCGCAATGCGCGCTTGCGCACCTTGCGCTCGGAAACATGTTGATCCTCCAAAACGATCTCCATTACGCATTGCAGCATTTCGAGCAGGCCATGGCGATTCGCGGACCGAGCGCCGGCGCGTTGATGGGCGCCGGGCGATGCATGCGCGGATTGAAGAGAAACACTGAGGCAATGGAAGCATTCCGCAGAGCTGAGTATCTGGATTCCGGACTGAGCGCGGAGATAATGGTCGAAACAGGACGCACGCTATATTCGATGGGCAGGCCTGTGGACGCGGAGATGAAGTTCAAGGAATGCGCCGCAAAATATCCCTCATATATTCCAGCCCTTATGGCATTAAACAAACTTTATATCGAACAGAATAGAATCCCGGAGGCCAACGAGGCGGCAAGGCGGATTCAGGAATTACAGGCAAGGATTCAAAATAACTGAACGATAGCCGCCACTGAGCTTACGACAACCAGTGTGATGGTCAGGACGCATATCCCGTTCTGGAAGCGATTATTGACGAATTTCCCCATGATCTCCGGATCGTTCGCCAGGCGCAGCATGAAAATGAGCACCAGGGGCAGCATCAGTCCGTTGATCACCTGGGACACGAGCATAACGCCGACCAGTTTATCAGGCGGGATGAAGATGGTTCCCGCTCCGCAGAGAATCAGCACGGTATAAATGGTGTAGAAATGCGGCGCGTCGGCGAAACTGCGATCAACCCCTGACTCCCACCCCAGACCTTCGCAAACGGAATAGGACGTGCTCAGGGGCAGGATTGACGCGGCGAACAGGCTTGCGTTCAGGAGACCGAATGCGAACAGGTAGCTGCAATACTTGCCGGCAAGCGGAGCCAGGGCGTTTGCCGCCTGGTCAGCCGTTTCCACTCTGACGTGATTCTGATAAAGAGTGGCCCCGCACAGAACAATGATGAAGAATGCGACTACATTGACGAGTATTCCGCCGAGATAAGTATCGAGTTTCGAGTATGCGTAGTCCTCCATGTGGATGCCCTTTTCGGCGACGGATGCCTGCTGATAGAATTGCATCCAGGGCGCGATCGTCGTGCCGATCAGGCCGACCAGCATGATAAGGTAGGCGGAAGGAACGATGCCAGGTTTCAATCCGCGCAAAGGATAAATGGTTTCCGCGGCGACCTGGTTCCAATCCGGTTTGGCCAGCACGCCTGCGATTATGTAACTGACGTAGAAGACGCATGCGCCCAGGAATATCCTTTCAACCGACTTGTAGGTCCCCTTCAGCAGCAGCAGCCAGACGAAGACTGCGGCTGCGATGACGGCGAACTGGCGCAGGGCGTACTGGAGACTTGTATGTTCCGCGCCGCTGCCGCCCAGCATAAGAATGTCCACGCTGGCCGCGATTCCGGCAAACTCGGCCAGAATATTTCCCAGGTTCGTGAAAAGCAGGGCAAGAAGGATGTAAAAGATCGGCTTCACGCCGAAGCGCTCCCGGATCAGCGCGCTCAGCCCCTTGCCCGTGATGACGCCCATGCGGTTGCACATCTCCTGAATGACGACAAGGCTTATGGCAATGGGGATCAGAGACCAGATCAGCGTGTATCCGAAATGCGCTCCGGCGATGGAGTAGGTGGCAATGCCGCCCGCGTCGTTATCCACGTTCGCGGTGATTATCCCCGGGCCGACGACTGCGGCCATCAGTGCGAGCCTTTGCCTTAACGTTCTTTTTTCTTCCATCGCCGCGTCAGCCCAGTTCCGGAGCCACCGCCTCCACAAGGTCCTTGAATCTGATGACGCCAACGATTGAGCCTTTTTCGTTGACAACCGGAATCGCGCGAAGCCCGTATTTCGCAAACATGCGCGCTATGTCATCCTTGTCCGTGTCGGTCTGGGCAGTCACCATGTGCGTTGACATTATGTCCTTCAACGCCGCGTCGGAGTCGCTCAGAATCAGCTTGCGCATATTCACCACGCCGAGCAGCTTGTTTTCCGCGCCGACCACGTAGAAGTAGGAGACCACGTCGCATTCCTCAGCAATTCCTTTCAAACGGGCCATCACCTCCCCGGCGGTTGTCTCAGGGCTGAATGACGCGAAGGCCGTCGTCATAAGCCCCCCGCCCTCTTCCTTGTCGTGCTTGAGCAGTTCCCGCACGTCATCGGCGGCTTCGGGTTCCATCTCCTTGAGGAGTTCTGCGGCGTCGCTTGCCGGCAGGTCTCCAAGAATGTCCGTCACCTCGGCGGGGGACATTTTCTCAAGAACGTCGGCGGCGCGGTCTGTGTCAATACCTTTTATGATCTGGCGCTGAACCTCCGGCTCCGCGACTTCGAGGACCTCAGCCGCAGTTTCATGGTCCATCAGATAAAAGAATATCTCTCTCTCGCTTCCGTCCAGTTCCTCAAGGATTCGGGCAAGGTCAACCGGATGCAGGTTTGCAAGCCGGCGGAACGGCATGGCAAGCTTGAGCGCCAGCTTGCCGCCCGTCATGTCCGGCAGAGTTTGCACAAATCGCCAACTGATGAAGCGGTCGCGCATCTTTATGCCCAACGCCCAGGAGGCAAACCAAGCCACGGGCTTCTCGAAACCGAGCCTCCGCAGCAGTCCGCTGAATCCCACGTCCACGTGGCCCAGGATCGCCTTGCCCTCGGTCAGCATGATCGAGATATCATTGACGCGATAAACGCGCACGCCGGCGGTGTCAACAATCTGGTGGTCGAGTATTTCCCGCGTCAGTCGGATTTCGCTGCTGCCAGGGGCCATCGCCGGATATCTTTCCTCCCCTGTGGGTAGAAATATTCTTGGCGGGGCGAACTCGGCCAACTGGCGCAGATCAATCGCGACTTCAGGTCCGCCGGCCTTTGGGCTGACAACAAGCTTTGTTATTTCAAGATATGTCTCGGCTGGGCGCCCGATAAGGTCGGTCAGTTTTCCAAATACGCGGTCGGTTCCCGCATAACGGACAGGCAGCCCTTGCAGGTGGCTGAAGAAATGGGTGGAGTACTCCGTATTTCCCGCTGTCCGCATGCTCGGCCTTCCGTTGGACGGCTACTGTTGCCAGGCTCTGAGGCCATCAGTGTATCCCGACTCTCCATGTGCCGTTCGTCAGGAATAAAACCCATCACTATCCGGGCGGACGGTGCGTGGAATGGAAATCATCAGCGGAACGGCGCTTATACCGATCCTTGTATGGGTGATATTAGTCCGGAGATGCGCCTGCGGCAAGACAATTCACGGAATGCGCCGTAACACACATGGCCTTATCCATTGTTTGAAATTCACCACCCCGGGAGCAAGGTTGCGCGCCGATCGAGGGGCGAAGAAGATGAGTAGTTCACACCTTCACATGGAAGACACAGAGCAGGTTCCCCCCTGCTCCCGAGAGAACACCTTATGTCTCAAAACGGAACCAGCGGGAACCGGCGTGATTCCGGACGCAGCCTGTCGCTCGATTTCTCATAAATCAGCAGCGCATGATCCCGAAAGTGCCCAAGTGACAGAGAATAAACATTAAATGCGCTCAAATAGGGCAGGATCGTGTTGTAATAATATTCCGCCTCCCGCCTGCTCATGCCCCGACTGCATTCGAACTCGTGCCATTCCTTCTCGAGATAATGCCCCGCCGGCCACGTCTTCGCGATGCCGAATCTTTCCGGATCGTCGAAAACCGGCGATCCCTTCATCAGGTGGAACAACCCTCTATGCACCCCGTAAATAACGTCCTGGTTATTCTCCAGGAATCTCAGCGTCTGCGCGAGTTCCGGCTTGGTCTCCGTCGGGAATCCGGGCATTACGAAAACGTGATTGATGATCCCTGCGGCATGGGCTGCGCGGAACACGCGCTGTATCTCGCCGACCTCCGTCCCCTTGTCCATGAAGTCCAGCACCCGCTGTGATCCACTCTCCAGTCCCCAAAGAAGATATCGGCATCCGGACTGACTCATACGCTCAAGGATACCTTCATCGAATTGTCTGACCGGCTTTGCCAGCGCGTAGTAGCTTATGTCCAATCCCGCGTCAAGAATCGCGTCCGCAATCTCCTGAAAACGCTTGGGCGATACCATCTCGTCAACGAATGAGAAATGCCGTATTCCGGACTCGACCCGACTTTTAAGTTCGTTAATCAGAAACTCCATGCCGTGCGAGCGATAAGTCTGGCCGACCGACTTATAATGAACGCAGAAAGCGCACCGCCTCCAGTAGCACCCCCTTGAAGACAGTACTGGCGCGACCGGCGAGGGCGAGAAGTAGCGCCGCATGTCCAGGTCGGAAAAATCCGGATGCCCAAGATCGTCAAGCTCATTAATCAGTGATATCGGATTGGTCCTTGCCTTGCCGCCTTCACGCCATGTCAGCGACGGCACGCTCTCCGGCTTTCCGGGGTCGGAGAGCAAAGCAGCCAACGCCAGTTCACCTTCCCCTGCAATCACGAAGTCGGCGGATTCCGGAAAATCGTTCAGGAATCTCTCACCCTCGGTCCTGAAAAAAGTGCCTCCGAAAACTACAGGTATTCCCGTCTTCTCTTTCACCCGCTTCGCTATGCACAATCCCGTCCACGTCTGCTGGTTGTAACAGATTGAAATCCCGAGCGCGTCCGGTTTGTCTTCCGCAATCTCTCCGGCGAACTCTTCGATCTGTTCCGGCATGGGCGCTTCGCCTCTATAAGCGGCCGGGAGTTGTTCGTACCCGCCGACTTCCGTCAGCATCAGGCGCAGCAGCAGATCAGCGTAGAGCGAATATCTGTCCGGCCTTGTATAGAACTCCTCGTCATGTTTGCCCCGGAAGACGTCTCCCGCGCGCGTGAAAGCAATCTCGCCGAGTATGCCTTCCCTGTAGACGCGCCCGCTGGGATATCGGCCCAGTCGGGCCAGATCAAACGCCTTCTCATACGATCTAAGGTTGAAGTCCAGGCATCTTACGCTCCATTGCGGCAGGGATTTCTCGACGTATCCCTTGAGCGAGGCAATGCCCAGCGGGGCGGACGTTACGCCTGCCACTGGCGGGTAGACAAGAACCAACTTCTTCGTCCGCAATTGACGCCTCGCCTTTCCTCTGTGCGCTAATCCCCCTGGCGCTTGAACTGTAGGCAGACCATCTTCTTCTGGTCTCTCAGAACAAGCTTCCCGTCGCTGTATGCAAGAGGAGCCCATACCTCCTTGCCGCTCAGGGGCGAGATTCTCCCAAGCTCCTCATACTCATTCGGGTTGACCTTTACCATGTGCAGCTTTCCGCCCTTGCCGTCCACAATGAAAATCAGATCGTCAACCATAATCAGGTTTCCCATGTCGAAGGTGCGGCCCTTCTTCTTGGAATCCCACTTGATCTCTCCGGCTTCGGTGACGCAGCGCAGCCCGCCGTTGTTATCGGAGCTGTTGCTGTAAATATGTCCGTTGTGGACAAGCGGCTGCGGAATCTTGCTGGCGACGTTGGAGTTCTTCCAAAGCTCCGTCACGGCGTAAGCCCCGTCCTTCTGCTCTACCTTTATCATCGCGGACCCCGCGCTGTAGCCGCCAGTCAGCAGAACCCTCCCCCCTTCCAGAACCGTCGGAGAAGGTATGTGGTGCCGGCACTCGTAGCCCTTGTATGTCCAGAGCCTCTCGCCCGTCGCGGCGTCAACGCCGATTGCATATCCTTTCGTCCCGCATGCAACAATGGTCTGCCTCTCGCCGAGTTTCATCGGCATTGGCGACTGATAGTCCATGACGATTCCGTCCGGATTGGGGCTGGTCCAGACGACCTTGCCGGTGGCTTTCTCAAGGGCGACAACTGCCGCCTTCTTGCCCCACGGGGCGATTATTATGTTGTCGCCCATCAGGAGCGGAGATTGCGCCACACCCCAGTTCGGAAACGCACCGTCCCAATCCTTAATAATGTGCCCGCTCCAAACGGCTGTTCCGTCCTCCATCCTGACGGCGTTAATGTGGCCGAAAGGCCCTATCGCGTAGACCATCTTGCCGTCAACTGAGGGGCTTTGCCGGCTGCCGTTGTAGTCAACCTTGCCGGGCGCAGGATAGGTAAAACGCCACTTCTCCTTGCCGGTCTGGACGTCTATGCGGCGAAGTATGTCCCGGTCATTGCCCTCGCGATCCAACACGAAAACGCTGTCCCCGAAGATGACGGGCGCCCCGAAGCCCGATCCCAGGTCAACCTTCCAGATCTGTTTGACGTTCTCCTCCGCAAGCGACGTCGGAAGCGCCTTTACGTCATGGGCGATGCCGTCCCGCTGGGGGCCGAGGAACTGGGGCCAGTCGGCTGATGCGATTCCGCAAATCGCGACGAACAGAACCATTGCGATCGTCCAGGCCGGAAATTTTGATCTACTCATGTGATTCACGCAAATTCTCCGCAAATCTCTCCGCCATCAAAGTGTCTAAACAGCACGCTTACGATCCTGAAACCACCTTATTGTAAGCTTCCAGCGTCTTCTTTGCCATGTTTTCCGCTGAGTAGAACCTGGCGACGCCAGCCGCAGCTTTGATCCCGAAAATGTCAGCGTCGCTCGGATTGTCCCTAAGGTTGACCAGCGTTTGCGCCCAGACTTCAGGCTCAAGCGTGTCCAGAAGGACGCCGCCTCCGGTCTGCTCGATCAACCGGGGCATGATCCCGCTGTTATGGACAATGATGGGAACGCCTGACGCCATCGCCTCCAGACACGCTATCCCGCGCCGCTCGGGAAACCGGCTGGGTTGGCAGAAGACGCTACATTTAGACAGGAATTCCCTCTTGCCGGCGGTATTAAGCTCTCCGCAATAATCAAGACGCTCTGCCAGACTGTGCGCGGCCATCGTTTCCCTCGCCCGGCGAATCGTTTCAGCAGACTGCCCGGCATCAGTTCCCGCGACTGACAGCAACGAATTTCCCCCTTTGTGCTTTTCCATCAGGCAGAACGCCTCAACCGCTACGTCCAGCCCCTTCTCCGGGGCCAGCCTTGACAGGAATCCGACGCGAAACGGATCCTTCGCTCTTCCCCGACTTCCCGTATAGAGTTTTACATCAATGCCGGGAGGCGCCACGGCGATCCTGTCACGGTTGACTCCCAGAAACGGCGCAATCTCATCGGCGTAGTCGTCGCTGGGCGCCAGATACAGCGCAATGTTCTTTGCGTTGGCTTTGATAAGTTCCCTCGCCTCAGCGGCGTAAGGCTCCGGAAGCCTTGAGATGAAGCTCTCCTCCCCCTGCAGCGAGCATACGACCGGCAGTTTGAGCCGTTCCGCGATTTCGCCCGCAAGCCCGGAGAGCATCGTATTAGTCAGGTTCGCCAGATCGTATCGTTTTTCAGAACTCAGGAACCCTATCAGTTTGTCAAGTTCCTTGGACTGGAAGCCCTGCGGCCCCCGTAGAACCGATACCGTCATCTCCCCGAGGTCTTCCGGGCGCGTCCTGACCGCGAAGCGCGAGGCGAATTCGAGCAGTCGGCGACGGTCAAAGAACCAGTCCACAAATCCCGGCGTTCGGCGGAATAACGATGATTTCTGCTGAAGGTACGCGTTGACGCCGCCATAAAAAATACGCGAAACGCTCGGATCGTCTCCATCAACCAACATGGGCGTATAGAGGGGGATGAACGCCACGTCATGCCCCAGCGCCGTCAATGCTCTGGCCAGCGCCGCGTCCCGGTTGCAGGCGCCGCAGTATGTTCCTGCGGCCCCGGCGGTTATGTAGCAGATTCGCATTGCAGGTTAACCCGTTCCATTCGTCCCGGCATCTTTCTTCATGGAAAGCGCTCCCGTCGGACACGCACTGGCGCATTCCCCGGCGAGATCGCCCAACGCCTCAGCCACTGAAGCGCCGAACGGCGGCGCGGCTCTGGCGACGAATCCCCTGCCCAGGAAGGCCATGCCCGGCCTGCGCCCGGCCTGTTCACAGATTCTCACGCAGATACCGCACAGGATGCACTTGCCGGATTCGTACACGACGGTCGGGTGGGACTCATCGCGCTCGAACGACCGTTTCAAGCCCGGGTATCGCCCTTGTTTGGCGTCATACTCCCCGGCAAGGCGTCGCAATCCGCAATCGTCCCGCGCCCCGCAATCGCATTGTATGCAGCGCGCCGCCTCGTCCATCGCCTCCCGGCGTGAAAATCCCCTCTCTATCTCTGCAAATCCCAAGCCCTTCGCTCCGGCCCCGGTTCTTTGCGGATTCGCGCGGGGCATCCTGTCCGCATTCCGGAAAAGCCGCTCTCTCTCGCAATCGTCCAGCTTCCCCATGAAGACATGGAACGGCCTGTGCTCGGCTGCGGGATGCCCGTCGCGCAGATATGAGTCAATCGAATCCGCCGCGCGCTTGCCCATAGCCACGGCCCGCGCGGCCGCGCCAGGGCCGGAAACCATTTCTCCTGCTGAGAAAACGCCCCTGCGCCCCGACGCAAGCGTCTTGTGATCAACCAGCTTCCCATCCGCATCTGGTTCCAGACCGATTGCCGCCAGCCCTTGTGGATCGTTCCGCCGCTGCCCCGCTGCAATGACCGCATCGGCTTCCACCTTCTCCTCCCCCCCTCCTTCATTGAATCGAACTACATAACCCGACGCAGCCTTATCAGCGCGCAGGGATGAAACCCCGTCATACAACTTGATCCCCTCCCTTTCAGCTTCCCGAAGCTCCTCGGCTCTGCATCGCATATGCTCGCGCTTCCGCTCGCTGATCATATTTACATTCGTCGCTCCGAGCCTGAGCGCCGTCCTCGCCGCCGCAATCGCCTCATCCCCGTTGCCGAGTATTGCGATGCTTCCAGCGATTTGCGATTTCTCCCCGTTCCGGACGCGGCGCAGAAAATCCATTCCTGAAATGGCCACAGCGCATCCTTCGACACCGATATCCTCATTCTCGCCCGCTCCGAGGGCAAGCAGGACAGCGTCGTATCCTTGTTCGAGTTCTTCAAGGGATACATCCGTCCCGATGCGCGCGCCCATTCTGAACTCCGCGCCAAGAGATTCCAGAATTCCGACGTCGGAACGCAATGCCTCAACCGGCAGCCTGTATTCCGGGATGGCATATCTGAGAAGTCCGCCGGGTTCCGGATTGGCGTCATATATGACGCACGAATGGCCGTATAGCAGTAGTTTGAACGCAGCCGACAGCCCGGACGGCCCGGCGCCGACTATCGCTACGCGCCTGCACGTCGGCTCTGCGCGAGAGGGTATCACCAATGCTGACTCATCCGCCGCGAATCTCTTGAGGAGGCATATCGAAACCGGCTCGTCCAGATCGCCCCGGCGGCAGACGCGCTCGCAGAAGCGCGGGCATATCCGCCCCAGGACCCGCGGCAGCGGAATCGCCTCAAGGATCAGCCGCATCGCGTCATCATCCCTGCCGGACCGCAGGAGCCGGATGAATCCCGGAATGTCCAGACCGGCTGGACACGCGACCGAGCATGGCGCGACGCAATCCCCCGTATGATCGGAAAGCAGGAGTTCCAGCGCGGCCCGCCTTGCATCCCTCACCCGCTCGGAATCGGTCAGAACAACCAAGCCATCCGCCGCGCGCGCGGCGCACGACGGCAGAAGCTGCCCGCGCCCCTGTATCTCGACTACGCACAGGAAACACGAACTGCCCGGCTCATGCCCCTTCAACCGACACAGCGTCGGTATCGGGATGCCGACGGATTCCGCCGCATCGAGTATTGTCGCGCCTTCCTCGGCCGTGACCGTTCTTCCGTCAATTGTAAGAGTTACAGCCAAATTCACTCCACGTTAACGGCATGGGCGGGGCAGACGGTTCCGCAAGTGCCGCACTTCACGCATTTGGTCTGGTCAATCTCGTGCCTTTCGTAAGGGCGCATTTCAATCGCCCCGGCCTGGCAGCGCTGGGCGCAGATGGTGCATCCGATGCACTTGTCGCTTATCGAGTAGCGTATCAGCGCCCGGCAGCGCTTCGCCGGGCATCGCCCCGCCGCGTGCGCCTCATATTCATCGTGGAAGAAGCGCAGGGTCGTCAATACGGGATTGGGCGCCGTCCGGCCAAGCCCGCAGAGGCTCGTATTCTTCACCTTCAGCGCAAGCTCCTCAAGCTGCTCGATGTCGCGCTTCCTCCCCTCCCCCGCGCAGAGCCGCTCCAGAATCTCCAGCATCCGCCGCGTGCCTATGCGGCAGAATGTGCATTTCCCGCACGATTCGCCCTGCGTGAAATTCAAAAAGTATCTCGCCACGTCAACCATGCACGCCGAATCGTCCATCACGACAAGACCCCCGGAACCCATGATCGCGCCGGTCTCCTGAAGCGCGTCGTAATCAACCGGAACGTCGCACATGGAGGCCGGCAGGCATCCCCCCGACGGCCCGCCGATCTGAACCGACTTGACGGCGCGCCCGTCCTTTATCCCCCCCCCTATCTCCTCCACTATCCGCCGTATCGTCGTCCCCATCGGAACCTCGATCAGCCCGCTTCTGACGATCTTCCCCGCCAGCGCGAAGACCTTGGTCCCCCGGCTTCCCGGCGTCCCTATCGCGGCGAAGGCATCCGGCCCGTTTCTGATGATCCATGGGACGACTGCGTAGGTTTCGACGTTGTTGATGTTCGTCGGCAACCCCCACAAGCCGGACACGGCCGGGTATGGCGGTCGCATCCTCGGCATCCCGCGTCCGCCCTGGATGGATGTAATCAGGGCTGTTTCCTCGCCGCAGACGAACGCCCCCGCGCCCTCGACCAGCTTCAATTCCAGACTGAAATCCGATCCGCATATCCCCCTGCCGAGATAACCCGCATCCTCCGCCTGTTTCATGGCCTCGCGCATCCTGACCACCGCCAGAGGATACTCCGCGCGTATGTAAAGCCAGCCCTCCACCGCCCCGACCGCCTTCGCCGCGATGGCAATGCCCTCGATGACGCGGTGCGGATAAGACTCAAGCAGCATGTGATCCATGAACGCCCCCGGATCGCCCTCGTCCCCGTTCATGACAATAAGCTTGCGCCCGCCAGGTTGACGCCTGACCTCGGCCCACTTCGCGCCTGTCGGATATCCCGCCCCGCCCCGCCCCCTCAGGCCGGATCGCCTCACGGCCTCAATGATATCCTCCGGGCGCATCTCCAGCGCGGCCTTCCTGAGCGCCTTGTATCCGTCATGCGCCTCGTAGTCCTCCAGACTGAGCGGACTCATCCTGCCACTGCCTTCGAGGGCTATGTGCCTCTGTCCGCTCAGGAACGCGCATGCCCCGGGACCGTCCGACGAGTGAACGTAATCCTCCGGCTTCTCCCACGACGCGTCATCATTCAACAAGTCTCCTGCCCTTTGCAGAGCCGCCCGCAACCGCCCGCCCGGCCCGCCTGGTTTCAATCGCTTCTGAACAATCGCCGCGGCCGCATCAGGCGTCAGATTGGCAAACCTCTCCAGACTCCCGTCCGGTTCGACAATTTCCATGATCGGAGCCAGGTGGCACATGCCCATGCAGCCGCTTTCCTTGAAACATGCCGGCGCGCCCATCCTGTCCGCCGCCCTCTCCGCCGCCTTCCGGATGTCAAGCGCGCCGCTTGCGACGCAGCAGGACACCAGGCTGATTCGTATCTCCTGGGCCTTATGACGCGCCAGAGCAGTCTTCCCCGCCCGTCTGCCGTCCCCGCCCGTTTTCAGTTCCTTCAGAAATTTCTCAAGAACCCGCGGCGCGTTCTCGCGGCTCAGATATCCGTATGTCCGGTCGTCAATCTGCATGACCGGCGCGATTGAGCAGCACCCCAGGCATCCGACCTTCTGAACGGTGAAAATCCTGTCCGAATCGGTGTCCGTGTCATCGCCGAGACCGAGATGGCGTCTCACCGACTCTGTGACCGCCTCCGCCCCGGCGACGTGGCAGGCCGTGCCGTGGCAGACGCTGACAAGGTGCGCGCCCATCGGCAGGTGGCGGAACTGGGAATAGAAAGTCGAGACCCCCGCAATCTGCGCCGGCGTGATCTCTGATATCTCGCAGACGCGCTTCAATGCCTCCCCGGGCAGATAACGAAACTCCTTCTGAATCGCCTGAAGTATCGGTATGGCGTCGCATTTCCGTCCACCGATGTCCGAGACAATACGATCAACGATGCAAAGATCAAGTTCGCCGCTTCCGTTAAAATCGCTCCTGCCCGAGGTGGCTGTCGTCTTTGTCGGGGCGCCTGCGCTCACTTTCCCACCTCCCTCGTCCCAACGCAGAAAAGGCGCTTCTTCCCCCTGAAGATGATCTTGCCGTTGACGAATGCGGGGCTTGCATAAAGCGGCTCCCCAAGCTCCACCATGCCGATCTGGGAATATTCGCCCGCCATCCTGAAAAGAAATACCTTGCCGTCTTCGCACGGAAGATAAACGACATCACCAACCAGCGCCGGCGAAGCCCAGACCGGGCTGTCAAGCTCATGCTCCCAGAGCAGTTTCCCCTCAACGGCGTCATAACAGGTGACGTAGCCGCTGCTGTGAACCTGGAGAAAGAACTTCTCATTGACAACCGGGCTTGAGGTGTCCGACATACCCTCCTCGGCCTGCCATGCCACGTTTGTCTCGGTGACGTCTCCGCTTCCGCCGGGCCGAATTGCCGCAACACAGGCATGCTCGTTGGTGACATAGACCAGCTTCCCGTTGAATACGGGAGACACCGCCACCTCCCCACCCATGCAATCGGCTTTCCAAAGTTCCTTGCCGTCCAGAGGATTGTAAGCGACTACAAGCGGCTTGCCGACCGTGACAAGCTCATCCCGCCCATCGGCGCTGATGATTATCGGTGTGGTCCACGTGTTGGGCGTTGCGCGCTTCGTCCGCCAGACGTCGCGCCCCGTATCAAGGTCCAGCGCCGTAATGAAAGATAACCCGTCCTCCGCGTCAGACCCCTGGTCCATCTGCACAATCAGCATGTTCCTGTAGACCAGCAATGAACTGGCTATGCCGTACGCGTTCTGCGGCATGCAAAGATTACGCGCCCAGACTACCTTCCCGTCGGCGTCAACCGCTGCCACATCGCCGTTGGCGAAGATTGCGTAGACGCGCTTTCCATCCGTGGCGGGAGTGGCTGCTGCGTAACCCGTCTGCTCCAGAACCTTGACCTCCTCGCTTTCTGATACCGTCGCCTCGATCTTCGTCCTCCACAGAAGCCGGCCGTCCGGCATGTTGAAGCACATAACCTCCCGGCCCTCCTCCGTCGCCCCCGTGAGGAATATTCGATCATCCCAAGCTATCGGGGAACCATGCCCCGGCGCGGGGACATCAACTGTCCATAGGACGTTCTTCCCGGTTTCCAGGTTCCATTCGGTCGGCCAGTTTCCCCCGGAAACCCTCCCGTTGCCGTCATGCCCCCGGAATCTCGGCCAGTTTTTAACAAAATCCTCTGCTGCTATGGCATGTTGCGCGTCCGGAGTCGGAACAGGATTGACGGACGTGACGGAATCAGGCGTCGGCGCAAGCACGTCATTTGGAGCATCCTGATGGGTTAATGCGATGCCGACGACGAGCGCGACAAGCGCGATCCCGGCGACTGAAACCGCAATCCTGTTTCGCCTCAGCCCCTCCATCCAAAGGCCCTCATCCTGACGTTCGCTCAGTGGACGCGGACGGGGCAGCGATTCGTTCATCGCCCTGAGTTTCCTCGCCGAAGCGACGGCCCCGCCGACGAAAGCGACCAGCAGCAACGCCCCGGTCCTGATCCGCCTCCGGGTTGCAAAGTAAGCACGCCGCATCTCAAGATCAGCATTGCGCACAGCATCCTTGAGTTCCGCGCTCCCGGGATTTTTCTCGAGCGCCAGCCTGAGCGACACCAGCGTCGGAGAGTCCACCTCGCTTACCGGCGCGGAGTAGTAGCTTGAAATCATCGCCCCGGCGACAATTCCGGCAAGGGCGCAGTATACGGCCGTCAGTGCAATCGCGACTGACCGCGCGGCATCATTCTTTGCCTTGTCGCCGTTCTGAGTCAAGCCGATCTCCCGTTATCCGAATCATAAGATGACGACCCGGCGTCCTTGCCGAGTTCCCTCAGCCTGAGCCGCTCGCGCGGGCATGACGCGAAACACCGCGCGCACGACACGCATTGCCCCTTGTCAATCGCATAAGTCTCTTTGACATCAAAAGCATTGCGCGTCAGCGTCTTTCCGACGATGACAAGACCGAGAAACGCCCCCAGGATCGCCGCGCCGAGGCGATAATTCCCGACAACCGCGTCAGCCCGCGCGAAGACCTCCTCGCGTTTGCCTCCGGAAAGGCGGAACGCCTGGGTCTCAAGCGTGGCGTCGGTCTCGCCCGCCGCGTCCTGCCGCGCAATCATTCCGGCAAGCTTCACCGTCCTGTCCATCTCAGCCAGCGACGGCCCGGCGAAAACCCCGGTCACTGCTCCAATAAGCGGCAGCGCGAGTATCAGAAGAAGCCCGGCGCGCGATCCCTTCGGCTTCACGACTCCGGACGGCGCGGGCGCGCGGATTGCGCCGAAGGGGCACGAATCCTCGCAAAGACCGCATGATATGCACTCGTCCGGCGTGATCGTCGCATGACGCCACGACCACTTAGAGCACAGGGCAAGCAACACGGAATATGGACACAGAAATCGGCAATACGGACGTCCGACAAAAGTCGAGAGCGCCAGCAACCCGCCCCCGAACGCCAGCATCCCCGGCGAACCGCTGAAACGGAAAAACGCAACGAAAGGGTCATACCGGCATATAAGGTAATTGGAACTAAGAACCGCGCAGAGCGTTGCCACGCCAAAATAGGCATACGGGATGATGCCCAGCGCGTATTGGAGCCACTCCGGCAGCCGCAGCCGCTTCATCAGGACCGCGTCCTGAATCGCGCCCAGCGGGCAGACGCCCCCGCAGAAGACGCGCCCGAAAATGACCGCCATGAACAACGGCATTACGAAGAACGCCACAACCGTCAGGGGCAGGGCGACATCCCCGTCGGCCAGGGCCACGGCGACGTTCTGAATCGCGCCCACCGGGCAGAAGCAACCTTCCCTGATGAAGCCGAAGTAGGCGATGGAGAAAATGGAAAGCAGCGCGACGTTTCTGCGGCTGCGCTTCTTCAGAACCAGCCATGCGGCAAAGAGCATTGCCGCCGCAAACGCCGCTACGTCCGCAATCTCAAGCCAGGGCGCCGCAGGGGGGCTGAACTGTGTTGCCGGGAATTCGTAACCGCCGCCGAAATCGGGGCGCGGGAAGCGATCCGCGCACATCGCCGCCCCGCTCGTCGCAATGGCCGCAATCGCCGCCGTGAGCGCAACACCAGGTCTCTTTCGATTGGTCTGCATTGATGCGGCGATTGCCCTCCTCAGCGCTTGCGGGCGAATGCAATCTGCTCCGGACCCTTGTGCTTCACGAAATACGGGTTGTCCGCCGGAACCCGGACGAACGCGTCAGACGGGCAGGCGACGGCGATCGCGCACTCGTTACAATTCAGGCAAAGGTCGTGCGAGACCTGCATGTAGATGGATCCGTTTCCGAAAGCGGCGCATCCCTTCACGCACTTGGCGCACCCGTTGCACCTGGCCTCGTCAATCGTGTATTCGAAGTACGGGTCCTCGATAAATCGCCGCGTGATCGCGCCGATGGGGCACATCTGGTTCTCAGCGGCCTCGTCCAGCGCGGCGGGATTGGTCCTGAAATATCCCAGGCAAAGTTTGCAGTAGCCGCACATGGAGAAGTCGTGCTTGCACTTGACCGCCGAGGGATTCAGGACGCAATGCGTCGCGCACCTGCCGCACTGGTTGCACTTGTAGGGGTCAATCTGCCAGACGAAACCCTTCCGCCGCCATCGCATGGCCAGCGCGCCAGTCAACCCGCCCAGCGTGAGCATGACCGCCCCGCGGCCGAGCCCGTCCAGGAACTCCTTGCGCGTCAGCCTGCGTTTTTCCTTCCTGTCGCTCATGCTTTGTCCGATTATTTTCGAGTTACTGTTTCTCAAAAACTTTGATTTTACCGTCCCCATGATCGAGGACAAAGAGCCTGCCCTTCTCGTCCGCTGCGAGGTCCATGCCATCCGCCTTGGCCGAAAAGCGCAACGCGCCTATCAATGCCAGCATCTTTCCGTTCGAATCACAAACCTTCACGCGGATCATCTTTTTCTCCGACACGACGATTCGCCCGCCCGGAGCGAGGGCGATGTTCGTTGGATTGCAGCAACCGAAAAACTGGTCTTCCCGCATTCCCCCCTCCCCCCAGAAACCGATCATCCGCCCGTCCGGACGGTACCTCTCCACGCGGGACCGCCCGGGATTGACAACGTGTAGAATCCCGTCGGCGTCCACCGCGCAATCCAAATACGGGCTTGGACAGATAATGCCCGCGCCCTCCACCGATGGATCGCGCTTCCCGATATCGTTCACGAACCGCCCATCGCTCTCGAAATAGTGGACGCACTGGTTCCCAGCATCGGCCAGAAAAACGTTATTTCCCGAAATGGCGATGCCGGTGACCTCGTCCAGTTCTCCGTCGCCCTTGCCCGGCCTGCCCCACGCCGCAACCCGTTCTCCGCCGGGATTGTACTTGATCACCTGTTTGGAGAGACCGGCATATGCGTTGCCTTCGGCGTCAACCGCAACACAAGTCGCCGGGGCGGGGGTTGGAATCATCTTCTGCATGTTACCGTCAAAATCAAGAATTCCTATCCCCGATGCGCCGGCAATCAGAATCGTCCGCTCGCCGCCCAGCGCAATGCCCTTGGGCGACGGCATCCCAACGTCCAGCGTCCTGATCAATGAATACGTCTCGGACGTCGGTATCGCCGGAATTTCCGTTGCCTTCGTTTTTGACTGCGAAACCGGCGTTCCAGTCTCGCGCGTCGGCGCCGGACCGCGCCTCTTGCAGGCAATCATGGAAAGACTTATAGCGACCAATACAATCCCCAGGAGAACAATGGCCTTCTTATGACGAATCACCATCACTTCTCCTCCGTCGGCAGGCTCAGACACACCATCTTCGTTGAATCCCGCAAGAGCATCCTGTCCCCGGCCAAAGCAATCGGCGCCCACGCGTCGTGCCCGTCAAGAACCTTCGCCGCGCCGAGTTCTTTATACCCCGCCGATGTCGCCTCAATCATCCGCAGAACGCCTTCCTGATCGTTCAGAGCAAAAATCCTCCCGTCTGCCGCAATATACGGCCCCAGGCCGAAACGCCTCTCCCGACCGCTCGTCCACATTAGCTTGCCGAACAGGTCAATGCAGGCCAGCTCCCCGCTCGGCGCGACGCCGTAAATGTGATTGTTCAACAGTATCGGCGTCTGCTGATCCGAACCGAACACCGTGTGCTTGAGCCTGAACAATTCCTCGGCTCGGATTGATCCGCCCTCGCGGACCAGGCGAATCATTATCGCCCCCGCCTGATGGCCTCCGCAAAGAAAAATCCGCCCGTCGCCGATCGGGATAGGAGTCGGAATGTTCGAGATCGAGATTCTCCAGTCCGGCTTCGTCCAGAGGATTTCCCCTGTATCGGCTGAGACCCCGACCACGCCCTGAGTCGAGCAATAAACGTATTGCCGCTTTCCCTCGAATTCGATGGGAACTATCGAGGAATGCGTCATCCCCCATCCGCCGGGATTGGGGGTCTTCCAGACTGTCTCCCCCGTCACAAGGTCAACCGCCATCATAAGCGGATCGGCCCCGGGGGCCAGAATCGCGCGATCCCCGTCTATCAACGGGCATTGCCCGGCATACCAGGCCGGAACCTCCGTCCCGAAATCCTTGACCATATCCATTTTCCATGCGCAATCGCCCGTCTCAGCCTTCAGGCAATGGACATGGCACATCGGACCCAGAGTCACGACGAAACCGTCATTAACCGCCGGGACCGTCCGGGACATGCCGTGGTTGCGCTTCACCCGAACCTGGTAGGTGTATCGCCATATTTCATTTCCGTCATCAATGGAAAGACAACGGATTGCGTCCTCTTCCAGTTCGCGGTCATAATCAACAATGTAGACGCACCCGTTATGTATCGCAGTCCCTGCGTGGCCCTCTCCAAGCTCAATCTCCCACAGAACCGGCAGCTTCTCCGGCCATTTGCCGGCAAAGCGCAAGGAATCGCGAACAATGTTTGTTCTGTCCGCCCCCCGGAACTGGGGCCAACTGCCGGAAAACTCGGACGGATTCGCCTCGCCCGGAATCAGTGTCCCCATGTTGCGATAAACCGCAAGCTCATACGGCAGCTCCTGCTTGATGACATTCCTCGGGTCGGGCAGGCGCAACGTCACTGAAGCCGTGGCGGTAGCCTTCAGCCAGACGAAGATTGACGCGATGCCTGATAACGCTACGGACAGTGGAACCAACCACGATATGCCGGCCCTTTTCATTGTCCTGCCCCCCTGCTCCTTCCCCCCGCGTCTGTATCTGGCGCTCATTTCCCAACCCCCTTCCCCGCATCTAGACAATACACTAACCCGTCCTCAGTCCCGAAGATGATACAGTCATATGCCGCTGCCGGAGAACCACTTATGCCGCCGCCCGCGTCAAAATGCCATTTCTCGGAACCGGTTTCCAATGCCAGACAATACAACCTTCCGTCATCGCTCCCGAAGGCAATCAAGTCCCCCCCAAGGACAGGCGAGGAATCAATCTGGCCTCTCGCATTAAATCTCCATATCTCCTTACCCTGCAATGCGCTAAGACAACGAATAACCCGGTCTCTACCAGCAAAAACCACTTGTCCCCCTGACGCCGACGGAGAGGCAACAATCTGCGCCTGGGTCTTCGGCTCTCCGGTGTCCCATACAATGCCTGCACTCTTCGGGTCAACGCAAAGCATTCGTGCGCCATAAGTGGCGGCATAAACGTATCTTCCGTCAAAGGCTGGCGTGGCAGCGACGTATTCGCCCACCTCAACTTTCGCTCGCTCCTTGCCGGTTGAGGCATTGATGAACCGGAGCATTCCGTCACAACCGGCTATGACAACGTCAGTTCCGACAAGGCATGGGCCGCAGTGAACCTGCGCGTCGGTCTCGAACTTCCACTTCAACTCGCCGTTCATGACATTCAGACAGTAAAGAATATTATCATATGATCCGAACAAAACACTTTCGCCCGTCACAAGCGGCGACGAGATGATCTTGTTCTGTGCCTCAAACGTCCACAGCACAGCGCCGTTATTCACATCCAACGCCCTGAATTTCCCATCAAGATCGCCAAAGAAAATCCTGCCGTCCGATACTGCCGGAGAAGACTGCACGGAATCATCGGACGTGAACTTCCACAAAAGCTTCCCGTCAGCAAGGCTCAAGGCAAGCAGGTTGCCGTCATCAACGCCTATATATACGATCTTATCACAGACTGCCGCAGATGACACAACAGGCTTTACCGCGTCATAAACCCAGCGAATTGAAGGCTTTACTGGCAATGAGCATCGCGCGATTCCATCGCGGGAGGCATTGCCCCTGAACATCGACCACTCAGTCTGAATCCCTTCGCCGGCAACGCTCAACACGGCAAGATCGCATGACAACAAGGCGGCGCAAATCAACGAATATCGCATTATCCTGGGCAAGACATCGTCCCTTTTCCACGGGCGCTCATTCTGACCGCAGAGACGGCAACAGATCGCTCCCGACTGCAAAATGCGCAGCGGAATGGCAGGCGGCCAATCCGAAAGCCAGACACACGCCGATGGACAATCCCAGCGAAAGCCAGTTCACTTCGGAGAGCGAAGACGCTGCATGAGGGATCACGGCAACCAGCGCCGCAGAAGCGCCCGCCGCCATTCCAACGATCATTAAAAACCCATTCTCTAGAACAATCGTAGCTGCCGCCTGCCTGCGGCGCAATCCGAGAGCCAGCAACATCGCCAGCTCTGAACGCCGTTCAACCACGCCGCGAAGCAGCACGACCACCACACCGAACGTCCCCAGAAGCAATCCCAACCCGCCCAGAACCTGAAATGTGGCGAGATAAGTATTCTGGACCCTGGCATATCCGACCAGAACCTCATTCGTAGTCAGAACTTCAAGCCCCATGTCGCCCAGATTCCGCCTCAGCGCAAGAGCGACCTTCCCGGCCTGTCCCGGAGGGGTGCGTATCAGGAACTCGCGAAAACCATCTTCGGCCCCGAAATGCCTGATGAAATTTTCCTCTGAGATCAATAGCGATCCGGCGAACACCGAAGGCTTCAGAAGCCCGGAAATCGTCAATCCAACCTCGTCTCCATTGCCCGCTGCGACTGTATCCCCCATCCGCTTATGGAGAATCCACTGAGCGCTTGCAGCGTCAGCAACAGCCGGAATCAGTGTCCCGGATGACCAAGCGGGTGGCTGTTCATCACCTGAAAGAAGAATATCCCAGGGATTATCAAAGTTTTCAAACTCCGCGTCATGCGCGCCAGGAGCGCGTTGTAAGGTATCCCTGACTCCTGCAAAGGAGAAGGCATTCATTGCCCGCAGTCTGGGCGGGATTCCAATGATCCGGGGCTGTGCAGGCTTCTGGATGTTCAGGCAACTCACGTCATCGCCGTCGCTCACCCGAAGCGACACAATCTCGCATCCGGCAAGGGCATCAAGACCATCCTGATCGAATGCCAAAGACGCCCATCCCTCCTTTGTTCCCAGGTCGTGGAAAATTGGGACGCTTGTCCGTGCCAGAAGGTTGAAACCGCCCGCGCCCGAATCCCTGCGAAATACGTCAAGACCGGAAAGGTTCTTTCGATTGGCGGCCGTGGCGACGATTACAAAAACCGCGCATGACACAAGGGCCGTGGTCAGCAGACTGCGCGACCTGTTGAGTGAAACGCCCTTCCACGCCAGAAGCGGCAGGTTGACCGCCCCGGATGCAACCGGACGCAGTGTCAGAACCCCGCCGAACGCCGCCAGCAGCCCCGCCAACAGAAGCGCTCCGGCAATAAAAAACGCAACTGTCTGTGAAATTACTTCGGTCGAGACCGACAGCGCTACAAGCAATGCGCCCAGGGTCTCCGCGCATCCGCCCGCAATGAACCATCCGCGTGGACTTCCGGCAGAATCCGCAACCGATTTTGACTGCCAGCCGCCCAGCAGGACCAGCGCGTCCGCCCTTCTGAGTCCCCTGCACGCCCATGCGATGCCCGCCCAGGAGACGGCAAGTCCGATTGCCGCGCCAAGCGCCGTCTGAAAACCCCCGAAATGGAATGAAAGCGCGTACTCCCCGACAGCGCCGACCCACCACGAACCGAGCGCCTTAATCAGCGCCCATGCGTAGACTGCGCCAAAAACGATCCCCGCCAGAACGCCCGCAACAGATACAGCCAGCGCCTCGCCGTAAAGAATCCTCATTGAAACCTTCGCGGGGATGCCGACGGCGCTTAATATCCCGTAATGTCGGGCGCGCCTTTCAATGTTCAACCTTAGCAACAGTCCGACAAGAAACACCGCCGCAGCGACCAGGAACATGCTGAGCGACACAAACAGCATCCCGAAGTCGCTGGAGCCGGTTGAGGATTCGAGCGCAATCCGTCTGACCGGTTGAAGTGTAAATCCAAGCTCATCAGGCATGGCGACCTTCCGGAAAGCATCAACAAAGTCCTTTATTGCAACGGATGAATCGCGCCCGTCCACGGGAAGAAGCCGCAGCGATGTCACCCACCCCTCCCCCCGCCCATCCGGCTGCCACATGCGCCTCAACGCGGACGGCGACAGGATCGCCTTCGGAGCCGCGCGATATCTCCGCCAGTATTCCTCGTCCTTGTCGCGGATACGCTTGAAATTGATGGGAAAAGGCGGTTTCCAGTCATTCAACGCTTCCGCGTCGGTCATGCCATCGAATTCCGGAACGAGGCTTGCGTCTCCGCCAATTCCATCCATCGGAACGACGCCCTTGAATGTGAAAAACGCCTCGGTCTCGGCGGGTTCTCCTGACGGTCCGACCTGGTAATACGCGATTCGGATTCTGTCGCCGGGTTTGCATGCAAGGTCTTCGGCGGCCCACTCATTCAGGAGAATCGCGTCATCGCCGAGGTTCCCCGCATTCCGCGCCTCAACGGGAATCTCGCCTTCCGCGCTTACCTGCGCGGGATCAATACCGACTATTATGGAATAGGGGATCCCGCCTGAAGATTTGCCCCCCCCCGTAACCTCGATGCTGTTTGCAAGATAGACGGAAATTGGGAACGCCTTCATGCCGCATGACTCAGCCGCGGATTCCGCTGTCCTCAAAACCGCATCCGAAAAGATGATGGTTCGACTTCGCAACGTTATCCCATGATTGCGCTCATCCGCCGATATCCCCAATCCAATCGTCTGCGGCTCAATCTTCAATTCGCGTCCGGGGTTGGCTCCCTCCGTTTTAACAAAAAGCAGCATATTGATCCGACCCGCCGCCTCAAGCCTCTCCTGGAGCAAGTCGAGGGAGACATAGACATTTCGCGGATTCGGCTGGTCCCCTTTGAGCGTGAATCTGCCGATCCCCGCCGACGTTATAACCCGCGCAACAGTCAGCCTGACTGAAAGCAGAACGTCCCCGGGCGATCGCCTCCCGAAAAGACTCGCGGCAGGCGCAAGCCCGCGCCGTGGTATTCCGAGGATTATCGCATCCCCGACCTTCAATCCGAGATCGGCGGCAAGCAACGAGTTGATGACGCATTCCCGCCCTGCGGGCCTGATTTCCTGCGCGCCCGGACCCAACCGGGAGAAATCCGGTCCGACCGCGATCGCGTTGATTCGCGGCGCGGACGCCTCCGTTTCCGACGAACGCGCAGTCCCCGTCACGCTTATTATCCCGACGGCTGATTCACTTTCGGTGATTGCCCGGTCGAAAAAAAATCCCGGTGAAACCGCATATTCGACAGCCCCCAGCCTTTCCAGCGCGATATCGCGCAGGCTCATGCGGACCGAGTGCCCCACAAGCAGGGAACCGATTATCGCAGCAGACGCCGCCACAACGCCCAGAGCAACGGCTAGATTTGACCACAGGAAATACGCCGCGCTGCGGATGGCCAGAACCCGCCCGGATAACCCCGCCCCGCTACTCATCGCCAGAATACTCCGCAAGTCTGCCGTCACGCAGTTCCATCACAGTCGGGAATCTCCGCGCGAAGGCAAGGTTGTGCGTCACGACCATGAGCATGACGTTATTCTGCGCCGCGAGTTCTAGAAACAGGTCTCCGATGTGGTCGCCGGTCTCGCGGTCAAGATTGCCGGTCGGCTCGTCGCAGAGCAGGAGCGGTGGGCGGTTCATCATTGCGCGGGCGATTGCCGCGCGCTGACGCTGGCCGGTGGAGAGATGCGCCGGGAAGGCATCCAGCCGGTCGCCAAGCCCCAGGCGGGTCAGAAGCTCCATCGCAGCCACCGCAGCCGACGGGGAACGCCCGACCGCCAGCGTCGGCAGCAGCGCGTTCTCCAGAACCGTGCATTGCGGAAGCAGAAGGTGGTCCTGAAAAACGAAACCGACTGAGGATGCCCTGTATTGCGCCCGGCCGGCCTCGTCGAGTTCCGTCACGACGGTCTTATCCAGGCGCACAATTCCGGAAGTCGGACGGTCAAGCGAGCCGACGATGTTCAGCAGCGTGCTCTTGCCCGAACCGGAAGGCCCCAGCACAGCCATAACCTCCCCGCTGTGAAGCTGCGCGGAAACATCATCCAGAACAACAATCTCTCCCACGGGAGTTTTGAATGTTTTCCTGAGATTCTCGATGGACAGCAACATGAAGTCTCCGTAATCTCCGATGGCGGGGTAAAAACTTCAAGCAGGGCGTCCTTGTTGTAGCGCAGCCGTCCCGGCTGCAAGGAAAAGAGCAGGCGAGACGCCCGCGCTACAATCCCCGTCCGTCATTGACTCACTTCAGTATTGAATTATAACGTCTTTTCGTTCCGGGCGAAGCGGCGTTATAATTCGCATGTCAGCCGCGCGCGGTCGGCTGGTTCAGACAATGGCAAGAGGAACCCGGTAAAAACACCATGACAAGAATCTGCATGAGATTTCTCAGACGCATCGGCGTCAGTCGTTTTTTCGTCGTTGCCGCAATCTGTTCAATCACGATTCTTTCGGCAACGCAGTCCGCAAAGGCCGCAGACTCCGCCACACTCTACGCGAAGAAGGACTCCTGGGCGGAAACACTGGCCGCCTCCCGCGATAATTATCGCGCGTGGATGCAGGAGAAGCTCAAAACCGAGTCGGTAACCCTCGGCAACTGGTTCGCAACCGCCCCGCTGCCCGTCAAAGGTTTCTCCGACGCGCAGTTCCCGGAAAAGGGCGTCGAGCTGGACGCAAAGGCCGAAAACGGCAAACCGCTCTGGCAGGAGCGCCCCGAATTGACGGACGGAACCGTGCATGACCTGCCGGGCAAGGATGCCGCGTCAACCTATCTCTTCCGCAGGATCAATGCCGCCTCAGCCGTAAAACTGCGCGCCGGATTCGGCAGCGACGACGGGCTTCAGGTCTGGCTGAATGGGGAAGCCGTCCTTACCCGCGACGTGCCGCGGGTGGCTGCGCCCAACCAGGACCAGATTGACCTCCAGCTCCGCCAGGGCGAGAACTTGCTCCTGCTGAAAATCCATAACCAGACCGGCGGACACGCCTTCTTCTTCTCGACCGAAAGAGCCGCCGCCGCTGGGGAACTATGGAAGCTTCTTGAGAGGGACTACCCCGCCGAATCGGAGTGGATGAAGCGCGACCTGCCCGACAGACGGCACCTCGCATGGTTCGATGCCGATCCGGCGGGAAAGATGGACAGCGAGATAATCCGGCGCTGTCTGGCCGCGACGGGTGAATTCGGCAATCCCCTTCTCGCCGAGGCCGCGCAGATTGCCGAGGGCAACGCCCCGGACCGCCCCGTCAGACTGTTGAAACTGTACGTCCGTTCATGCGCGTTTCGTCAGAAGATCGAAGCGCTCGAACGGGTGAACCTTGCGGCAATGAAACTCGCCGTGAACGACCTGACGGAAACCTTCGGCGAGGCCTACCCCGAAGGCCAGCGATACAGGGAATTCATCGCTGCGTTCGAAAAGGAACTCCCGGACATCCGCATGGCGCTCGTCAAGGGCGATAAGGACGCCCACGCGCGCGTTGAGGAATTGCTCTCGCTACAAACGAAAGCCCTCCTTGCCAATCCCCTCCTTGATTTTGACAAGCTGCTTGTTGTCAAACGCGCCGAGTCAAACATCGGGCTTCCGCAGAACTGGCAGGGCAACTGCGCCATCGGCAAAACCGGATACGACAACGAAATCTCCGTCCTTTCCCCCGTCGCTCCGGACGGCAAGTTCTCCACGCTTTTCCGGCCAAAGGGAGGAGACTTTGTCGGCGACGTTGACCTGCACTACGACGCGGACAAAATGCTCTTCTCCATGCCCGGCGGCAATGGTAGCATCCTCAGCCGCATCAGCAGGTGGCAGATATGGGAAGTCCGCGCAGACGGAACCGGACTGCGCATGCTCACCGACGATAACGAACTTGACGTTGATAACTACGACCCATGCTATCTGCCCGACGGACGCATCATCTTCGATTCGACCCGCTGTTTCCAGGGAATCCCGTGCGTCGGCGGCGGCAACACGGTCGCCAACCTCTGCCTCATGGACGCGGATGGAAAGAACGTCCGCCAGTTGTGCTTTGACCAGGATCATGACTGGTGCCCGACCGTCCTGAACAACGGGCGTGTGATGTATTCGCGCTGGGAATACTCCGACACGCCGCACTACTTCTCCCGCCTGCTATTCCACATGAATCCTGACGGATCCGGCCAGATGGAATACTACGGAAGCAACTCCTTCTGGCCGAACTCCATCTTCTACGCCCGCCCGATCCCGAATCACCCGACCAAGGTGGCGGCCATAGTCTCAGGCCATCACGGCGTGGCCCGGATGGGCGAACTTGTCATCTTCGACCCCGCAAAAGGCCGGCAAGAGGGCGACGGCGTGGTTCAGCGCATCCCAGGTTACGGAAAGAAGGTTGAGCCTGTAATCGTTGACCAGCTTGTTGACGGCGTGTGGCCGAAATTCCTGCATCCGTACCCGCTGAGCGAGAAATACTTCCTCGTCAGTTGCAAGCCCAGGCCCGACGCCCTCTGGGGCATCTACCTCGTTGACATCTTCGATAACATGCTCCTCCTGCGCGAGCAACCGGGATACGCTCTTCTCGAACCGCTCCCGTTCCGCAAGACGCAACGCCCCCCCGCCATTCCTGATGTCGTCAAACCGGATAAAAAAGATGCGACGGTCTACCTGACGGACGTCTACCAGGGGGAGGGGTTGAAGGGCGTCCCGCGCGGAACGGTCAAGGCCCTGCGCGTCTACGAGTTCCATTACACCTACCCCTACATCGGCGGACACATAAACATCGGCGTTGAAGGACCGTGGGACGTTCACCGCATTCATGGAACCGTTCCCGTGCATGAGGACGGCTCCGCGTCCTTCACCGTCCCTGCGAACATGCCCATCGCCGTGCAGCCCCTTGACGCCGAAGGGCGCGCTGTGCAGGTCATGAGAAGCTGGTTCACGGCAATGCCGGGCGAGGTCGTCTCATGCGCCGGCTGCCACGAGAAGCAGAATGTCGGCCCGCCGCTGAAGCCAACTCTCGCGTCGGCCCGCCCCCCGGCGGAAATCACTCCCTGGCACGGCCCTGCGCGCGGCTTCAGCTTCAAACGTGATGTCCAGCCCGTCCTGGATAAATACTGCGTCGGCTGCCACAACGGCAAGGCGAGAACCGACGGGAAATCCGTCCCCGACTTCACCGCGAAAGAGAAGAACGGCTGGGGCAACTTCACACCGTCATACCTGGAACTTCATCCCTTCGTCTACCGCCCCGGCCCTGAGAGCGATTATCACGTCCAGGTCCCGATGGAATTCCACGCTTCGACCAGCGAGCTTGTCCAGATGCTTGAGAAAGGTCACAAGGGCGTGAAGATGGACGCGGAATCCTGGGACCGGCTTGTCACATGGATTGACCTCAACGTGCCCGATCACGGAACGTGGGGCGAGCACACGAAGCTCCCCGGCAACGTCCACGAGCGTCGTCTGGAGATGCGCTCAAGATTCGCCAATCGCTCGGAAGACCCGGAGGCGATACCGGACATCAAGCGCGAGCCGGTCGCCTACGTGAAGCCGGAGGCCGTCAAGAAGCCGGTTGCCGAGGTTCCGAAGGTTGAAGGCTGGCCGTTCGGCGCGGATGAAGCCGCGCAGCGTCAGAAGGCGGCGGGCAAGGAAAGCGCCCGCAAGGTTGAACTGTCGAAAGAAATCTCCATCGGGATGACCCTCATCCCAGCCGGATCATTCATCATGGGAACGCCCGGCGGGAATGACGACGAAGGTCCGGCCTGCCTCGTCCGCGTGAAGGAACCGTTCTGGATGAGCGAGACGGAAATCACGTGCGAACAATACGCGAACTTCGACCCCGACCACTTCAACGGCTTCCTGGATCAGCATCACAAGGACCACACCCTCCCCGGCTACACGGCGCACGCCCCGAAGTTCCCGGCCATCCGCGTCTCCTGGGAACGCGCCGCCGCGTTCTGCGACTGGCTGGCGAAGAAAACCGGCGAAGGCTTCAGCCTGCCGACCGAGGCGCAGTGGGAATGGGCATGCCGCTCAGGCTCCGACAAGCCGTTAAGCTTCGGCGGCATGGACGACTCATTCTCAAAAAACGCAAACCTCGCTGACGCCTCGATCAGGTTCCTCGCCGTCACGGGCGTCAACCCCCAGCCCATCCCATTCCCGAACCGCCACGAGGACTTCGTTCCAAAGGACGCCCGGTTCAACGACAAGACGATCCTGATGGCGGAGGCCGGGAAATACGAGCCTAACGCGTGGGGCCTGCGCGACATGCACGGCAACGTCGCGGAATGGACCGCGTCGCTCTACAGGCCGTATCCCTACGACGACGGGGACGGGCGCAATGACCGCGCCGCGTCCGGCAGGCGGGTCTGCCGCGGCGGCTCATGGCGCGACAGGCCGGCGCGCGCGACATCCGCTTACCGCATTCCCTACCAGCCATGGCAGCGCGTCTACAACGTCGGCTTCCGCGTCGTCTGCCCCGCCAAACAAAGCGTCGCTGCCCGCTGATGTGGGTGATGTAGGGTGGGTTCTTAGCGAAGCGTGAACCCAACAAATAAACCTGAACGTTTTTTCCCACGCGGGTCAACCGTATGGAGGGTTCTCTGAACCCGCGCAGTCTAATGGGCGGGGATCCGCTCTCGCGAGAATCCCCTTCCGGTTCCTCGTCCGGAGAAGTCAATCATGTCCGGCATGACCTCGCGTGAACGCGTCCTTGCGGCAATCGCACACAAACCGACCGATCGCGCCCCAGCCGACTACGGCGCGCATCAGGACGTTACCGACCGCCTCATCGCCTACCTGGGCGTCGGCGATTACGAAGGTCTCCTCCGCGCGTTCAACGTGGACATGCGCCGCGTTCACATGAACTACTACCAACCCGCCACCGGCCCCGACCCCGACGGCTACATGCGCGACATGTGGGGAATGCGCCACCGCCCCGCCGACCCGGGCGACGGGCGGCCCAATCACATCCCCCCCTTCAACGAAGACTCCACCGTTGACGACGTTCACAACCACGAATGGCCCGATCCCGCGAAACTGGACTATTCCGGCATCCGCGCTCAGGCTGAACAATACCATGAGGAATACGCCGTCTTCGGCGCCCCGTGGAGTCCCTTCTTCCACGAGGCGGCCGGGCTGATCGGACAGGAATCCTTCCTGCTCTGGATGCACACTAAACCCGACGTTCTCAAGGCCCTCATAGACTGCATGACGGATTACGAGGTGGAGGCGACGCGGCGCTTCTTTGAGGCGGCGGACGGCCTGGTTGACATCGCCTACTTCGGCAACGATTTCGGAACCCAGCGCGGCCTTTTCATCTCCCCGGCCTCGTGGGAACAGTTCATGCGAAAACCTCTGAAGCGCTTTTTCGACGTTTCACATGATTTCGGCTGTAAGGTTATGAAACACTCGTGCGGCGCGGTCAGGGACATCATCCCCATGTTCATCGAGGACGGTGTTGACATATTGGACCCCGTCCAGGTCCGCGCGGCGGGGATGGACCTGCCCGGCCTCGTCCGTGATTTCGGCGACCGGCTCTGCTTCCACGGGGCGGTTGACACACAGCGCACGCTCCCGTTCGGAACGGTCGCCGACGTCCGCGCCGAGGTGCGCTCATACCTTGAACTGATGCGCCCGCGCGGAGGCTATATCCTCTGCGGCAGTCAGGAATTCATCGAGGACATACCCCTGGCGAACATTGTTGCGATTTATGACGAGAATTGCAGAATCACGTAACGGGATGTTGGCTGGTTCTGGCGGAGTGACATTTATGGTTTAGTAATGGCGTAGCAGCGGTTTTACGATGGTCTCAAGATATGGGTGAATCTTGTTCAGGATGGAGAGGGTCCATATCCACGAAGAGACGAATAGCGGAAGCAGGGGGAGAATGAAATCATGACGATACAGCATGCGCAAAATCTGTGATCTTGCGCACCATAAACGCGTATATGGTATAATCCCAATCATTGGTCGCGGGTTGTCCGCCAGACTGTTTGATTACCGGGCGACGGGATTGCGCGAGGATGGGCAAGGAAGCCGAAGGACGTTTCGTGGTCGTCCACTGCCGGGGCTGCGGCGGCAGGTTCCGGACGCAGGACTGGAAGGAAGGCTCCCCCTGCCCAAAGTGCGCCTCAACAAACGTGAACCCCGCCATCGTGACCGGCGGAGCGGTTGACTACGCGCTGGCCGACCGCAGCGGGGGCCACGCGATCGAGGACATTCGATTCGGCCAGCTTGCGCGCTGGGCCGGCGTCATAACCTCGGCGCAGTATCAGCGGGCCATGGCAGTGCAGAGGCGCTGCATCGCGGAGGAGAAGCCGGTCCCGCCGATCGGCGACGTCCTGATCGAGCTGGGTGCGATGAGCGAAGGCGCGGCGCATGCGATACTGGAGGTCGCGTCCGAATCGCGCCCTTCCACCTCCGATGAGGACTTCGCGCGTCGCGTAGCGATGCGGGACTGGCTGGACAAGGATAGATTGGAAAGGCTGAAGGACGAACAGCGGACGATGGCGGCCTCCCGCCACGAGGTTCCGTCCCTGGCGCAACTGGCGTTCGAGAAGCGGTTGTTGAGCGAGGACCAGGTTCTGGAAATCCTGAAGCTTCAGCTCCGGGACGATTGCGGCCTGCTTGCGGAGCTTCGCCTGACGCTGGGCAACCGGCGCAAGACGGTCTCGATGCGCTCGGTCGTCGGCGTGAAGGGCATTTCCCGCAGGGACATGGTGAAGACGAGCGGGTTGCTTCTGATTCCGGCGGCAGTGGCATTCGTCTGGTACCGGAACCTCGCCGGCGGGAAAAACACGGTCTGCGTAATGTGCGATGGCTGCAAGCAGGTGAGTGAGATTACATGGAACGCGCAGGGGGATTTCCCCGTCACGTGTCCGAAGTGCAGGAAGCCGATGGCGCAGTATTGTGTGAAGTGCCTGTCGTGCAGGAGGATGTACACGCGTCCGCACAGATTCAGCAGGAAGCCCTGTCCGTTCTGCGGCTCGCCGCGAGCGACAGAGAAGGTTTTCAGCAAATGACCGGGGCGCATGCCCCGCCTTGATTCGCAATGGAATGGCGCATGTTTGAGAGATTGATTGGAAAGAGTTCTCCGGTGCCGGCCGGAAACCGGCCTGAGCAGGGCGGCGCAACGATTTACCGGATCGCATGCATCGCCATGTTTGCGCTTGCATGGGCAACACCGGCCCGGACTGACGACACTGTAGCCTCGCGGGAAATCCTGGCCGAACCAATCGCGGTGGGCATGCACGGGACACCATACCTCATGCCGGAGAGCACTTTTGCGGGCTTCCGGGAGGCCGTCATTCGCGGCGCGGGGGGGCTATGGGTCGAGGTCAGACAGACGGCGGACGGATGCCTTGTCGCCTTTCCATCGGACCGTCTTGACGTTAATACCGAGGGCTGCGGTCGCGTGGACGACACGCTTTATGACGAGTTGTTGACGCTGGACGCGGGATTCTACGCGGGGCCGGGGACGCCGCCGCAGAGGATTCCCCTGCTGAAGGACGTCCTGCGGTTCGCCTCGGATAATTCGCTGTGGCTCGTGCTTGACGTGAAGATCGCCGGGGCAAGTCAGCAGATTAGGGAATTGATAAACGAGACTGGGAAGAATCCGCGCGTGAGGATATGGGGGCTGGCCGCCGAGTCCGGTCCGGGCGCGTTCGGGGGGAGGATTCGATTCCTCCAGTTCTCGCGGCTGGCGGATTCGCCAATCGGCCCGGCACAGCGCTTCGGAGAGACGACTTTCACAATCTGCCTTTCCGACGACCGTGAACAGCTTTCCGGGGGCTACGTTCGCGGGCTTGACCTGATGGTCACGCCGTTTCCGAGCGTGTTCCGGGAGATCGCTCTTGCTCGTAAAAGGGAGTTGCCCGGAACAGGCAAGGGCGATCTGCGGATTCCGCCCGTCTTGCACACGGATCGTTTCGATGAGATGCGCAAACTTGGCGTGGACGCGCTTGCCGAAAAGCTCTCGAGCGATGACGCTCAGGAAGCGCGGCTGGCGGCGGTGGTTCTGGGACGGGGCTTCTCAGCCGCCGAAGCTGGCGCAGCGGTGCATCGGATGCTTGTTGACGGCTCCGCCGATGCCCGGAGGCGCGCGGCGTTGGCAGCCGGTTTGCTCGGTCTTGAGGACGCTGTCCCGGCGCTTGCGGGACTTCTAATCTCCGGAGACTCAAGGACGCGGGCGGACACCGCGCTGGCGCTGAGCAGGATCGCCACGTCCTCGGCGTGGTCGGCCCTTGCCCGATGCGCCGAGCGCGAAAGAGACCCCGCCGCGCGGTGCTGCGCCATCAAGGGGCTGGCGGCATGGCCGGACCGCCGCGCGGTCTTCCTCATGCGCCAGGCGTTGAGGATAGATAATCCCTCCTGCGTCAGGGCATGTGGCGCAATGACAATAGGACTGGCCCAGGAGCCTCAGGCTATTGACGATCTCTACGACATCGTCTCCCTGGGCAAGGACGCCGAATCGGAGATCGTAAGAGACCGTGCCGCATGGGCGCTGGGATTGCTGGGCCAGCAGGCTGCGCCGGTTCTGCTGAAAGGACTGAAAAGCGACGATGAGAAATGCCGGATGAGGTCTGCATGGGCGCTGGTCAGGATGGGCAACGAGGCGCTCCCGACCCTCCGGTTCGCATTCCGCGATCCAAGCCCCGCGGTCAGACGCCACGCAGCGATCATCTACGGATGGATCGGAAATCCCGAGGCGGATTACCTGCTGACCGGACTTGTGGATGATGAGTTTCCCGACGTGCGCGCCGCTGCAGCCTGGGCGCTGGGGATGTGCCGTTCCGTAGAGGGCGGCAACCTTATCGCCCGCAGGCTTGCGGAGAAGGAGGAGCCAAAGGTCCATCAGGCAATGATCGAGGCCCTGGGCAGAATCAGGAAGGATGACGGGAAATTATCCCCCCGGCGATAAGGATTCAGAATCAAGAGAAAGGCATACGATGACTTCAGGAAGAAATGACGGACTACGCCGCAGCAACGCCGGCCACGCCCGCGTTCTGATTCTGTTTTTCGGAATCTTTACGTTTTCCTCATGCCTGGGAGAATCGGCAACCGGGGCCGATGCTCCACAACCCGCAAAGGAACCATCCCATGCAAAGCCTGAATCCATGCAGACGGCATTGCCGTCTTTCGGTTTTTCAGGACCGGAGATCGTCAAGCTGGACTGGGGCGTGGCGGGATTGCTTGCGACTGACGTGAATGGCGACGGCAGGACCGACCTGGTTATGATCAATAACAGAAGTTCCCGCATTGATTTCCTGATGGCAAGGGACAACAGGAACGCGCCCGCGCCGGCATCCGGCCCGCAGGAGGACGTAAACAGGCTGCCGGAACATTCCGCCTTCACCAGAAGTTTTTACCTTGTTGACCGCAAAATACTTGGCCTTGCGGTGGCGGATTTCAACGGAGACAAGCTCCCGGATCTGGTATTCCATACGATCGCCAACGAGGCACAACTTGTCCTTCAACAGAAGGACGGCGGATGGGAGAAATCAAGCGAATTCAAGCTTGATGATCAGAAACCGTTCTGCGCCGGAATGGAGGCAATTGACCTTGGCGGCGACGGCCGCATGGACGTCGTCCTGATGACGGCCCAGTCCCTCCTGCTCTTCCGGCAAAATGAATCCGGACAGCTTATAGGGCCTGAATCGCTCCCGCTGGGAACCGACAAGGCATTCCGCCTTGCGCTGGGCGATATTAACGGCGACGGGATGACCGATTTGCTTTATACCGTTGCTGATGACTCTCACCCGCTCAAGTTCCGTTTGGCCGGCCCCGGCGGAATCATCGGCCCCGAGATAGGTTTCAAAACCGCCCCGCTGGCATACATATGCTGCCGCGACATTGATGGAGACGGGACTTCCGAGGTCTTCACCATCCAGGCTGAGAGCGGGCGCGTGCTCCTCCTGAAGCTGGGGAAAGCGGCGGAATCGAAGGAAACTGCTGGATACCGCGTACAGGTGCTGAATTACCCGCTGGAGTCCGACCGCGAAGCGGACGACCGGAGCGCCGTCGTCGGCGATCTGGACGGCGACGGTCTCGCAGACATTGCGGTCTCCCGGCCGTCTGTCGCGAAGGTTGACACGCTGATCCAACGTGACGGCAAACTTGCGCCCGCCGAAGCCTATCCCACGCTTGTGAAGGTCAGGAACCTTGAGATGGCAGACCTGAATGGAGACGGGCGCAACGAGCTTCTGGCCGTCAGCAAGGAAGAGGAGGCAATCGGAGCAAGCGGGATGACCCCTGAGGGCCGCATGTCATTCCCAAAAGCGTTGCCGCTGCAAGGCAAGCCCCAGTGCTTCACAATCGGCGACATCAACGGCGATGGGCGCTCCGACATGATCTATGCCTACGAGGGCAATCCGCTTGTCACTGGCGATGGAGAAGCGGGAAAGAGCACCGACGCAACCAAGGCGACGCGGATAGCCGTTTGCCTCGGCGCCGCCGAGAGCGAATTGCGCCCGGCGCATGAGATTCCCTTCGACGGCAAGAACGTGCCCTCTGCCTTGAAACTTTGCGATCCGGACCGCAATGGAAAACCGGATTTGCTGATCTTCACCCGTTTCGACCCTCCCCGGCTGATGATCCAGCTTGAAGACGGGTCGTTTGAAGACGCCTCCGCCCGCAAGCGTTTCCGCATGGGCATGCTCAAGGACGTTCCGCCGGAGGGTGTGAGCGCCGGAGACGTGGACGGCGACGGAAAGAATGAGATGCTCATCTCCGCCGGTAACCTGGCAAGGGCCTTCGCGTTGGAGCCTTCGGGGGAAATGCGGGTTGTAGACCAGTTCGCAGGGCGCAGCGCCTTCTCAGTCGTCTCAGCAGCCGAGGTGTCCGACCTTGACGACGAGAAAGGTCTTGAGATCGTCCTGATGGATACGAAGGACAATACCATCAGCATTCTCAGGCGGAACAAAAAAGACGTCTACGAGATCGTCCATAACATCGCGGCTGGAAAGATGGACTTTCGGGGGATGCGCATCGCCGATCTGAACGGCGACGGACGCAAGGATATCTGCCTGCTTGGGAAGGACTGCGTCCGCGTCGTCTACCTTAGCGCACCGGAGCTGAGATTTGAGGAACTGGCGATGCACGAGACGGACATCGAGGGCGGGCGATACAGCGCCATCGAGGTCGGTGATCTTAATGCTGATGGAAGAAAGGACGCCTTGCTCATAGAATATGAGAAGCGGCATCTGGCGATACTTGATTACCAGCCATCGTCAGGGCTGAGGCAGGCCTGCAATTTCATGGTGTTTGAGGAAAAGAGCTTCCAGGCCGGGCAGCCCTCGCCGAGAGAGCCACGAGAGATTCTGGCGGCGGACGTGACGGGCGACGGCAGGGACGACATAGTCATCCTGGTCCATGACAGACTCATCTACTATCCGCAGGAGGCGACGGACGAAGCCTCCAGACCATAGAGGAACAAGGACAATGACTTACAAGCGGCTCGCCATGTTGATTGCGGCGGCATGGACTTTCACGGTCCAGTCCGGCTGCGTCGGGAAGAGCGTGCTGGGCATCGAAGTCACTATCACGGATGAGCGCAGCGCCCTTGAACAGGAGGCCCTTGGGCAGAGGGTTGAGCTTGGCAAGGCTCCACGCCTGTTGCCGCCGACCGTCCGGCCGCCTGAGACGCCGGAAGCCAGGCAGGTCATGGAGGCCGCGCTTGCCCGCGCAAAGGAGGCTTTGGAAGAACTGAGAAAGCCGCAGACGCCCATCAACTCCGAAACCGGTCTTTCCGCCCTCAGGCTCAGGGAATGGGAATGCGCGCTGCTCCTCAACATCGGAACCATGAACCGATTGCTCGGTTCCGCCCCCGAGGCCAAATCCGCTTACGATGAGGGCCTTGCTGTGGCGGAACGCTATTGCCTGTGGCATTACAGGTGGAAACTTCAATACGCCGCCGCCCTGCTGATACCGGGCCACGAGGGGCTGAAAGCCATGATGGAGGCGGCAAAGTCGCTTGAAGAAGCGCCCGTCCTTCACCCCGTCGAGCATGATCCCCAGGCTCTTGACATAACCGAGCAGCTTTACGGGCAGATTGTGGCAAGTCTGGCGGCAACCGAGGGCGGGGAAGCCGACGCGCTGGGATACGCCGAGGCGCTTGAGGACGTGCGGGTTCCCTATTTCCTTATCAAATCAGAATTGAAGTTCGGCGAACCGGAGTTGAACCAGCACTACGAATCCGCGCAGAAGCTTCGCGGGCGGCTCATCGCGCTTCAGTCCACGCTCTGCAACCTGAATCCCCCGGCAGCGCAGTCGAAGACGCCCGGCGAGCGCGACGACTTCTCAGAGACGCGCGGCGCGCTGATGCAGGCGCTTGAAACCTACCGCAAACACATCGCCAAACGCATTGATAAGACCAGCTATATCGCCCTTCTTCAGCCGACACGGACTGATCTTTCAGCGTTGCCGGAATTCGTGGGAGGCAACTCCGTTTATCTGAGATGCTTCTCAAGCGGCGGGGACGTGATCGTCTGGCTTGTTACACCGGATGACTTCCAGATGTCCCGAAAGCCCTGGACTTCGCCCGATGTTGCCGACAGATTAATGAGCTGCGACGATTCCCGGAAGTTATCGGAGGCCGACAGGACCGCGATATCCGACTCAATAATTACTCCGATAAAGGGAATGATCCCGGAAGGCACAAAGCGATTGTATATCTGCTTCGGCAAGGAACTCTCCGGCGTCCCCTGGGCGGCGCTGCCCTATGACGGGACAACGATTGGAGCGAAATTCCAGCTTGGACTCGTCAACGGATCAAGCCTGTTCCTTCAGGCGACCCTCGTCAAAAGCTTCAACAAACGCAATCTGCTCTTTTGCGCCTACGGGGACTCGCAGTCCGGCGCTTACGGCGAGCAGGTCGGAAAGCTCTGGAGCGGCGGTTGGAAGAAGGTTGATTCGGCAAATGACGGCAGCGCCGGGATGGCTGAGCGGGCGTTCTACTATAGTCTCATTCATTTTCAGAATCCTCTTCGGTTGAATCCCGGCGATCCAGCCCGCAGCGCCATTGTCTTCCCCGGCCAACTATCCTCGCTTAGTTCCATTGAGGCTTATCGTCTGACCGGTTGGAATTTGCGCGGCAATACACTGACAATTTGCAGGACTTCAGCGCCTCTGTCCCCTAAAACCTACTGTGCGCACAGCCTGACCACCCGCCTGCTTTTCCTGGCGGGAGTCCCCACGGTTGTCATGGCGGACGGACCGGTTACGACGGATTCCGAGACGGCGTTCATGTCCGCCTTCTACCCGGAAATGAAGAGCAAGGAGGCGGGCGAGGCCTTTGCAGAAGCATTAGCTCATCAGGGGAGCGACCTCTACAACTACCGGCTGTGGGGATTCCTCGGCCTTGAGCCGAAGGAGCGTGAGCAGTACGCCAAAGCCAAGATCAATGACCTTGCCAACACTTCAATTGGCAATTACAAGCAGAGCCAGTTGCCTGCCGGTTCTCCATCTCTGAACGGGGAGGAACCGGTCGCGTATGCGAGGAAGGCGGCCGTTGGCTTGGCGGAACTCGTTGATTTTGCGGAGGTGGTCACGTTCCCAGGTTCGCAGAACAGGGTTGATCACCTGCTTCGCATGGCCGGGGCGGAGGCCTACCAGGTCGGTTGCTGGCTCAAGATCGGCGACTTTGATCAGGCAGTTGACCACCAGGAAAACCGCATTGCGATTCTGCTCAAAGCAAAGGCCGAATACGAAGCCATGATCGCCAAGCCCGACGCCGATGCGAAGGCGCTGGCCAAATGGCGCATTGACGACGCCGTCATCGCCCGCGAGAAACAGCAGTTGGGAATACTTCTGACAAACGCAGAACGTTTCAGCGAAGCGGTGGCGACCACTCAGGAAGGCGTGGAGATATATCGCGGCGCCGGACGGGGAGACAAACTGCCGGTCGCAGTCTCACAGCTTGCCAGCGCGCAGGAACAAGCTTCGGAATACCGCGAAGCGCTGACGAATTTTCAGCGCAGTCTTGAAATGTACAATGAAATGGGTGAGTTGGGCGGGGTTGCAGTCCAATACAGGAACATAGGCCGAATCTACCTGAAACGCCTCAATAATTATCTCCTCGCGGAGGAATCATTCGCCAAGGCTAATGAGGCCTTCGAGGAACAACGCAAAAGCAACCTCCAGGCGCTGATGAAGGCCCGCGTTAGCGCAATCAACGAGGAGGAGACCGCGCTGAAGGCGGAGGCCCGGGCCGGCATGGCCGACGCTACCGAAGCCGATCGAAAGACGGCAGAGAACGCGCGAAAAGTGAGCGATCACGCAAGGAGCGAAGTGGCCCGGCTTGAGGCCGCAGTTGCCGCTGATGAGAAGGACATTACGCTCAGCATCATCGAGATCGGCCTCTGCCGAAGGGAGAGCGCGGACTTTCCGGCGGCATTCGACAGATTCGAACAGGCGCGCAAGCGAGCCGAAGAGCGCAACGACCGCGAGGGCGTCTGCCAGGCACTGCTGCACACGGGCGAGACGCACTGGTACCGAAGCGAGTTTCAGATGGCGCTGGACCTTCAGGATGAATCAGGGAAAATCGCCGACGAGTTGAAGCTCTCTCACTTCAGAATTCTTGGCCGCAACCTGCTTGGACTGATCTACTGGGAGCTGAACGATTATCTCCGCGCCGATATAAATCTGCGCGACGCGCTGCAGATGGCTCAGGACGCCCGCAGTCGGCTGGACGTCGCCAGCATCTACAACAACCTCGGCATACTCTACCGGCGGCAGAAGAAATACGATCAGGCGCTTGAAGCCTTCAGACAGGCCTACCGTATTGACGCCGCGCTGAAAAGCAAGTGGGGCATGGCCTATGACGAAAGAAACATGGGCATAACGTATCACCGCCTGGCCCGCTACGACGAAGCATCGGCGGCGATACTGAGGGCCATCAGCCTGTCGGAAAGCATTTCCGACAAGATCAATCTCTGCAAGGCGCATTTCGCTCTGGGGGATCTGCTGCTTGAGAGGGGCGACGTCGCAGGGGCTGAGGAGAATTTCAAGAAATCGCTGGATATCTCCCGCTCGCTCTGTATCCGGGACGTGCAATGGCGCTCCCTCCGCGGATTGGGGATCATACGCCGAAAGGCCGGCGCGCTGGCCGATGCCGCTGCTTTGTACAAGGAAGGCGTCGAGGTTGTCGAGGAGACGCGCGCGGAATTGAGGCTTGAGGAGCTTCGCAACGGCTTCCTGGAAAACAAACTCGACCTGTACGAGGAGCTTGTCGTCATCCTGCTGGACATGGGCGACAACGCGGAGGCATTCCGCTACTGCGAGCGTTCGCGCGCGAGAAGCTTCATGGACCTTTTCGCAAACCAGAAACTGACGCTTCGAGGCGAGACTGATCAAAAACTTTTCGAGCGTCAGCAGGAACTCGCCGTGCAGATTCGCCGCCTGGAGGAGGCTCTCGGTCGCGCGGAAACCCCTGAAACGGCTCAAAGCCTCAAGCAGAATCTTGACGATGTCCGCGTCCAATATCAGGACCTGCTGCGCGATATCAGGGCCGCCAGCCCGCAGCTCTCCAGCTTCGTCAGCGTGGACGTAATCACAATAGATAAGCTGAACGAAATTCTGGGTCAGGAAGTGACGCTCCTGGAGTTCTACCTGACCGGAGATGAGTTGATAGTCTGGTTGCTGCGCAGCGGCGGAATGGAAGTCGTCAGGACGAAGCTTGACCGCGAGGCGTTCAACCGCGACGTTCAGGACTACCGAGTCCAGATCCAGGAGCGCATTGACATCGAGGAGATCAGGCGCAAATCGGCAAGGATCAACGACATCGTGATCCGTCCCATCGAAGAGAAAATTGCGGGAAGCCGCTACCTGTGCATCGTTCCGCACCGCGTTCTGCATTATCTGTCTTTCGCAAGCCTCTACGACGGGCAGTCATACCTGCTGGATCGCTACCCGCTCTTCTACACGCCAAGCGCGAGTGTGCTGAGCTACACGATCGTGGGCGAGCCGAAGAAGGGCGACAGGAAGATACTGGCCATCGGCAATCCTGATCTCGGCAATCCAGCCTTCGACCTCCCGTTCGCGGAAAAGGAAGTCAACAGCATGGAACGGGATATTCCGGGAGTCACCGTCATGCGCCGTGAGCAGGCGACGGAGTCATGGGTTTCGGAGAACATCTCCAAATTCAACGTCATCCATTTCGCCTCGCACGGCGAGTTCGACGGCGTCAATCCGCTGTTCAGCGCCATCCTTCTGGCGCCGGATAAAACCAACAACGGACGGTTGGAAGCGCACGAGGTTACGGCGCTAGACCTGCGGGCGGACCTGATAACACTGAGCGCCTGCCAGAGCGGACTCGGAAAGATACAGGCGGGCGATGAGGTGATCGGGTTGAACCGGGCGTTCATGTACGCCGGCACGCGCAGCATCCTGTCCACGCTCTGGCGCGTCAACGACGTCAGCACTGCCATACTCATCAAGCACTTCTACCGCAACTACGCGACAGAATCGAAAACCGACAGCCTTCGTAGCGCCGCCCTGATGGTGAAGCGATATTACCCGCATCCGTCGGATTGGGCGCCATTCTCGATAACCGGGGATTACAGATAGTCCGCCTGATGTTCGACGGCGGATTTGGGACGCAACCTTGCCCGCATCGCCTGCCCCAGGCATGCGGTGATGTTTTCATCGGCATGTTTCAGCAAGCTACTGTCTTGGCTGTCAAGGGTTTTGGGGGAGGAATTGGTTCCATTTAGAGTTGTTTCTGAGCATGTTGTTGAG
>JAKLEA010000020.1 GCA_022711755.1 Planctomycetota bacterium | reverse complement strand
CAGACATCGTTGATCGAGTCCCATGATGTGCGCGCCGAGTCAAGGACGCTGAAGAGTGATGGTTCGGTCTGCGCGGTCAAGGTGTTGCCTTCAAGGTTTAAAGACAGAACTATGGGCGATCTACCGTACAAACTATAACCATGAGCCACAACAAGATATGGGAAAGATAAGGGCGATAAGCCTTGTGCCGGTTGCAGCAGGTTGGCCTGAATTGTCTGACCCTGTTGGGATGGGAACAGGGGAAAAGAACCGTCCCATGATGAAAGCGATGTGGGTATACCCATATCTCCGGAATCTCCGGCATAGAACTCATCGTAGTCGAGTTCCCATGCCACTCCGCCGTCTTTATAGTTTCCTACCTGGCGTGATATGTGAACCTGTTGGTTCTGTCGCCCAAGATTGTCAATCAGCCTCCATGTGCTTGCTGAAGAAAGCGGTATGCCTCCGTCAAGCGAACATCCGATGAGGTCAAGCTTCAAGCCGGTTCCGGGGGTGGTATAAGGTTCAATGTAATTCTGGCTAATATAACCTGAGTAGACAAGTTCGAAGGTCATCCGGTCAAGGTTCCGCACGTCCAGAGAGAGCCATTCGACCCGTTTCTGGCCGGAGTAGTAGGGATCAACGTTCAGGACGAACCAGCCTGTTGCTCTGCTGCCCCTTGTGCCGGACCCGTCTCCATAGGTCCACTCAGCCCATATCTTTATGGCGTCGGTTCGCGTCGAGTTCACGCTGAAGAGATACGTTCGCGCCTCAGCCCTCATGCCTCCCCAGCATAATACTGCCGCAATCGCCAGGACAATACGCGTCTTCATATCCTCAACCCCTTTCTCCGGCATCAAGCTCAAGCCGGGCATCTATATTTAAAGAAAATATCATGAAGGGGAGAATTCTCAATGAGAAAATGTGGGCCATCGGTAATGGGTCGGAACGTGTGAAGGAATGGGATTGTAGAGCGATTCATATCCGCATTTCGCTTGACTGCATCCGGCGGTTGGGCTAATCTGGATACTGACATAATGTGAATCACTTCAGCCCGCTTTGCAGGGGATTGGCAGAAGGTTGCCGCGTATCGCACGGGGTGGGCTGAAGCCTCTTACACCGACCATATCGCTTCCGGTCCGTCTCCGCGCCATCGTCCGGAACACTTAAATTAACTTAATCTCAATCGGAGCGTAATTAATGGACGGCGAAATGCTTGCCGAGGAATTTTTGTCCGCGTTGGCGAATGAAAAGAACTACTCGGAACACACGTTGCGGGCGTATCGCGCGGACCTTGAGCAGTTCATCACGTATCTGAAGGAGCGCGGTGTCGGGGCGGCGGAGGCCAATCACCTGCAACTGCGCGGGTACATGAGCCGCATCCAGCAGTCCGAATACAGCCGCGCGACGCTGACGCGCAAGCTCGCCGCCGTGCGCTCATTCTACCGATACATGCTGAAGATCGGCCTGATTGACAAGGCCCCGGTGCTTGCCATGCGCAAGCCGAGGCGGGAGCAAAAACTCCCGCGCGTGCTGAGCCAGGAGGAGATCGGGCGTCTGCTGGACGCCCCGAACACGGCTACCGTTGACGGCGCGCGGGACAAGGCGATTCTTGAAACGCTTTACAGCACCGGCGCGCGCGTGAGCGAACTGGTCGGCATGGACGACACTGACCTCGACCTGTTCAACGAGGTGGCGAGGATACGCGGAAAGCGCAAGAAAGAGCGCCTTGCGCCGCTGGGCAGCTTCTGCCTTCAGGCGTTGTCGCGCTACGCGCAGGTCCGGGACGGCTCGATCAGGAACCGCCAAACGGGGCCGCTTTTTGTCAACCTTACCGACGGGGGCAGGCTGACCGCGCGCAGCGTGAACAGGATCGTCCAGAAGCATCTTGCGCTGGCCGGCCTGCCGCCGGATTTCTCGCCGCATTCCCTCCGGCACAGCTTCGCCACTCACATGCTTGAAAACGGGGCGGACCTTCGCAGCGTGCAGGAACTGCTGGGGCACGAGCAATTGGCGACGACGCAGATTTACACTCATCTGGGATTGGGAAGGCTGCGAGAGGTCTACAGCGAGGCGCACCCCCGAAATCGCAGCCCGGAGAACGTGCGGCGGATGGACGCGGAGAAGGCGAAGGCGGAATCCGCGTGATGCGCGGGTCAAACCGGCGCGGGACGCCTGCCGTTGGATGGCGATGTATCCGGTCAGTGAAGGGAGCGTTAATATGCCAGCCACTCGTAGGGGCGGGTTTGAAACCCGCCCCTACGCTGCCACGCGCCCGTGACTGACGCCGTGCATGGCGATTCAGTTTTTCCTTGATTTGACGCCGGACAAGTCCTAATCTTCGCTTTCGAGAAGACTTTCCCCGGCTGGTTTTGCCGGAATTGATCCTGAACCGGGCGGAAAGATCGGGAGACCGGTTTTGACGCCGACCGGACGCAGTTCTGGAGGACGCGCGCGGTGAGAAAAACCTGCAAACTTGTAAGCGCAATGGTCTTCATGCTTTGCGTTGCCCCTGCGACCAGCGCTCTTGCGGGGGATACGCTGGCCGGAACCGTCGAACCTATCGTCGAGGAAATGCTCGTCATGCCCTTCGGCCCCGTGCGACTGGTCGGGCGCAACCTCTTCGACCTGTGCGTGGCTCCTTCAGGATTGCCCGGAGAATATCCCCCCGGCGATACGGACGGGCGACTCTGGGGCGCGATGACGACCATCCCGCCCAGGTTCGAATACGAGAATTTCAAGTATTCCAATCCGGGGAATTCATATAACGACGGCAAACCCTGGCCGGACATTGACGGCGAGCGGTTCGGCGGAATTCCGGCCGGATTCGTCCGGCGCAATGAAAAATTCCGATGGGGCGCGGCAATTCCGTATCACAAGATTCTCGTTCGCTCCCATATCACGCCCGCAGCGGACACGAAATCCAAGATCGAAGCCGACTACGACATCATAGGTCTGGCGACATTTGCGTCTTACGATCTGCTGTCCGAGGCGTATGAGGACGACGTTACGGTGACGGTCGGCGGCGCGCTGGGATGGGTCTACATAGGAAGCGAAATCGAGACGGAGACCGTGGTGTCGCCCTCGGTTCCGCTTGGGTTGGGCGGGGCGACGACAGAGAGTTCGTCTTCCGAAGGGCGGGGGCAGAATGTTATTTTCGGCGGGCCTTTCGGCTCGGTTCGCCGCACGTTCAGTTTCTGCCAGGTCGGGTTCAGCGCGCTCTACATGCCGTCATATACCGACCGCGGCGACACGTGGCTGTCGCACGAAATCCTATTCGGTCCGGACGTGGCGGTTCCCATCGGGAAGCGCGTCGTGCCGGCGATCTCGCTGCTGAGGGATCAAGTCATCAGCGACGACCGCGGTCCGACCCGGTTCCCGAAATCGCATTACCTGCTGACGTTCCAGGTGGGCGTTAAGATAACCGATGCCGTCGGCGTGATTGTGGGATATCGAAAGACGTTTGGCGTAAGCGACTACCGCGGCGACATGTTTTTCCTGGGCGCGGCGATAGTATTCTGAGGCTTCGGTTTCTAACCCCCGTTTTTCAGCACCGCATATCCGAATGCCCGGAGCGTCTGTCAGGGATTCTGTTCCCCGACCGCCCGCAGTATTAATTTCTCCCCTGCGCGGGTCTGTATCGTAATGATTCCATCTGCATCTGGTTTTGCAATCTGAACTGAGCCGTCCGCGGCGACAATCTCCGCCTCCCCCCACGGACTGAGCAGGCGCAGCGGACCGCCCGCCGTGCTTTCAATCGTTAATGGACCGACTGAACGCGCGGTTCCGGAGCCTGAGACCAGGAATCCGCCCTGAGTCCTCAGGTTGGCAAACCGCGCCTCCCCCCCGGAATCAAGCGCCGGCAGGACACGGATCACGTCGCCGACGCTCTGGACGAGCAACTCCGTCACTGCCATGCCCGCGCCGAACTGTTCAGTGTAATGGCCGAAATCATTAAAGTGATGGCGGGGATCCAGCCTGTTTAGGGTGAGGGTTCCGTTCGGTCTGAGCCGCGCCTTTATCTCGTTTCGGATCCACTCCTGCGCGTCGTGCATGTTCAGCCGCGCCCGCGCCACGCCGAGCATCACGGTCGAGTTGTTTCCGTTCCATTCGAGCCTGCCGATTGTGCTCGTGAAGAGGATCATTTCCTCGACCGGCGAGCGCCACGTCACGACGTCGCACGGGAAGACGGGCGTTGCCGGGACGGCGATGTTGTAATTGATCGGTGGTGCGCCCTCGACGTCAACGATTATGGGCAGGCCGTCCGCCTCGCCGAGAGGATAAGGCGGGAGGCGTTTTTCGGCGGCCTTGAAGCGTTCGACAAGTTTCGCGTCGCAGCCCAGGATACCCGCGCCCTCGATTGCGGCATTGAGGATGTAGCGCGCCATGGCGATATCGAACGCGCAATTATAATTTCTGTCCAGCCCGCGCGTCCATCCCCAGTGTTCGGGCGAGACGCTCGGACCGAAACGGACAGCATCCACCCCGCCTTCGCATTTCTCAATGAATTCCGCGTAGAAGAGCGCGACCTCCTTCACGAGGGGATAGGCGACGTTCATCAGGAAATCGCGGTCGGGGGCGTACTTGTAATGCCACCATACGGGCTGGACCGTGAAGCCGGTCACGCCGAGCGTCATGCCCCAGACGTGATGGATGTACTGCCTGCCGACGGCGCTTTTGCAGGCTGCGGGATCGGGCGGTTCGTAAGCGAAGATCACGTGCGGATAATAAGCTCCCTTCATTGCGAAGACCTGCTCCGAGAGCCATTTTGCGCGGGGCAGGTATTCCTTTATAAGACGGTTATACGGCTCGACGAGTTCGAGGTGATTTGCCGCGAACGCCGCCCAGAACGTCTGCTGGATGTTGTAGTTCGTATGGTAATCGCCGTGCCATGCCGGAGTGTCGTTGATAAGGCCGGCGAACAGGCCGGGGCTGAGGCAACCGGGCCTGCTTACGCATCTCAGGAAGTAGAGCGAGCGGTACCACGTCCGCTGGAGCGTCTCGTCCGGGATGACAATCCCGCTTTTGCTCCAGAAGTCCCGCCAATCGGCCTCATGCTCCCTGATGAGCCGCGCATCGTCCTCGGCGACGGTTGACTTTGCAAGCCTGACGGCTTCCCTGACAATGTCCTTCGCCTCAATGGACGTGACCGTCGCGACGGCCTTTACGCTTCCCGATTCCGCCGCGGCGACGGCGAATTCCATGCCCGGCCAGTCAAGGTCGCCGGGGATCGCCTGGCGAATCCACCTTGCGCCGTCGGTTTCGCCTTCCTCGGCGGGCGGAAGATCGGGGGATGGTAGCGCATGGATGCGCAAGGTTTCCGCGGATTTAATCAGCAGGACGTTGCGCCCGGCCAGCGCCCGGATTTCAGCTCCGCCGGGGCCGTTCGGCGGCCCTTCGATTGTGGCGACCGCCTTGCTGAGATCGAGAAGACCGCGTCGCTTCGGCGGCTCCGGCAATGACATGTCAACCGCGAAATTGGCGTTTCCGCCCTCGAAAGTCAGTGCTTCGAAGCGGTTCTGAGCCGTCGCGCCGTCCTCGGTCCACGTATAAAGGATCACGCTGCCGATTTCCCTGTCCGGGGGGAGTTCGAAAACGCGATCTTCGGGCGTCGTCGGCGTTTCGATCCATTTGCTGCCGATAACGACCTTCCCGTCCTGATCCATGACGTCAACGAAGAATTGCGCGTTTTCCGTGCCTGAGATTCTGACGCGGAGTTTCTGAAAGTCCCGGGTGTTGAGTTTCAGCGGCGCGAACGCGTAGCCGTTGGACGCTTCCTTACGGCCCTTGATGGTCATCACAGCGGCGCCGCCCTCCCTGCGCCACTCGTTGACATCGCCCTCTGCCCGGATGCGCCGCCATTCCGCGACGGGCGAATCAGCGCCGAGCGTTATTTTCGCGCACGCCCTGGGGCACGGGTAGGGATGGGAATGGTAACTGTCCTTGCCTGACCACGCGGAGCCTTCCGGCAGGACGTAGTTGCCGATCTGCTGCCCGGAACGGCCCAGTTCCGTGACCCGCGCAAGCGTGGGAAGCGGCGGTTCGTTGGACATGTCCACCCGAGCGTCCCAGACGTCGTTCTTGGTGAGCATCAGCGCCGCGTCGGAGCCTTGCGTCCAGACGAGGGCGTTGACGTCCCCGTTGCCGATCAGGAGCGCGTCGTCAAGGATGCTGTTCAGGCTTTCGACGCGGATGTCGGCGTCGGTCAGCGCTTCCGGGAAGGGAATCTGCGCGGCTGGGGCGTCATCCCGTCCGCCGGACGAGGCGCAGCCCGCAAGAAGAACACAGACTGTTGAAACCATGATGAATTGATGGGCAGATGCACACATGGCGTTATCCAATCATATGACATTGTGAAACCGGGATCGAATTGCCGTCTTTCCAGAACATCACAAACCAAACGCTGACGCCCGGTAATGCAGCCTGTAACTTTACCACGACCGCCACGCTTATGATACCTGCCCATGGATTATGAGTTATGCAAGCGCGTCATAATTCACTTATCTTTTTATTCCTACTTCATCCCCAGAATCGCCGCATCCGCCTTTTTACGGTCCCCCTTGCGCAACAGTCTTTTGCGAAGCCGGATGCACTTCGGCGTGATTTCAACAAGCTCATCGTCCTCAATGTACTCCAGCGCGGCTTCCAGAACCATCTCCCGCATCGGGCGGACCTTCGCCCCGGTTTCCTTCGTTGACGATCGCACGTTGCTCAAATGCTTGGCCTTCGCCGCGTTCACAACGATGTCCCCTGACTTGCAATGCTCGCCGACAATCTGCCCCTCGTAAATCGGGTCGCCCGTCTTCACGAAGAACACCCCGCGATCATAAAGCGCGTCAAGCGCGTACGACGTCACAGCGCCCGTCTCGCTTGCGATCATTACGCCGTTCTGCCTGCGCGGGATCTCGCCCTGCATAGGCGCGTATTCCAGAAATGTGTGGTGCATGATCGCCCGTCCCTGCGTGGCGTTCAGCAGGCGCGCGTTCAGCCCGATAAGTCCCCGCGCGGGTATCCTGAACTCCATGTGGACGAAGCCGATCGCGCCGGCCATCAGCCCCATCTTTAATGCCTCGGCACGGCGGGTGACAACAACGCTCATTACCGCGCTCTGGCACTCGGTCGGACAGGTGATGACCAGCAGTTCCATCGGCTCGTGCGTCCGTCCGCCAATTGTTCTTGGGATGATCTTCGGTTTGCCCGCGCAGACCTCGTACCCCTCCCGCCGCATGTTCTCAAGCAGAATCCCCAGGTGCATCGGCCCGCGCCCGGACACGAGAAACTCCTCCGAGGTCTGTCCCGGCTCCGCGCGCAGCGCCACGTTCGAGCGCAACTCCCGTTCCAGTCTTTCCTTAAGCTGCCGGCTGGTGACGTAATCCCCGTCCCGCCCGACGAATGGGCCGTCGTTGATGCGGAACATCATGTTCAACGTCGGTTCGTCCACGGGTATCGGTTTCAGGCGGCGGGGCTGCTCCGGGTGCGTGATCGTGTCGCCGATCTCCACCGGGTCAAGTCCGACCACCGCGCAGATTTCCCCGGGGCGGACCGACTCGGCCTCCTTGCGGCCCAGGCCTTCGAAGTTGAAGAGTTGCAGCACGCGCCTTTCCCCCATCGAGCCGTCCCGCGCGATGACGGCTACCTGCTGATTGCGGCTGATCTCCCCCGCCTCCACTTTGCCGATTGCGATGCGCCCGACGTAATCGGAGTAGTCCACGTTAGTCACCAATATCTGAAGCGGTTCCTCCGGACGAACTTCCGGCGGGGGGACATGATCCACGATTGCGTCAAAGAGGGCTTCAAGATTCCGGGTTTGGCGCTGATCCGGATCGGTCGAGGCCCATCCGTCGCGCGCGGAGGCGTAGATGACCGGGAAATCGAGCGCGGCGTCGTCCGCTCCAAGCTCGATCAGCAGGTCGAAAACCTCGTTTGCCACCTCGCGCGGGCGCGAGTCCGGGCGGTCCACCTTGTTGATGACGATGATGGCCTTCAGCCCATAGGCAAGCGCTTTCTGCAGGACGAAGCGCGTCTGCGGCATCGGCCCCTCGAATGCGTCAACCAGAAGGAGCGCTCCTTCGGCCATTTTGAGCACGCGCTCGACCTCTCCCCCGAAGTCCGCGTGGCCGGGCGTGTCAATGATGTTTATTTTGAACCGTCTCGGCGCTGCGCTCTGCTCATGTGACTGCGGAGAAGTCTCCTCCGCTATTCTGCGCGGGGTGTAGTAGATGGAGCAGTTCTTGGACAGGATCGTGATTCCGCGCTCGCGCTCGATGGGGTTGGAATCGAAGATAAGCCCCAGTCGCCCCCCGGCAAGTTGATCAAGCTCCTCCGTTCGGAACATGCCGGACTGGTACAGCATCTGGTCAACCAGCGTCGTTTTTCCGTGGTCAACATGCGCGATGATCGCAACGTTGCGAATGTCTTCGGTCTGCACTGCTTTTCCTTCTGTCGGCAATTTGTCGCTGCCGCCTGAACATCACAGGCATTCTTCCCTTGCCACATCGGGCAGCGGAAGGAATTCCCGGAGATGAGAAACATGGCTTGGTCTTCAACCCGCAAACCGGCCTGCGGACCTGCTCCAGACCCTCATTTTCCCCTTCGGCTTTCGGATAGCAGAATGCGGGAGAAGACGGGACGGGCGTCGCGCTCGCAGATTCTGCCGGGCGCGACCATAGAAAATATTATATCGCGCCCCGAGACCGCCTGGCAATGCCTTCAGTCCGGAATTTACATCACAATGCTCCGTGATTACTTATTCCTGTTTTTCTTTGTGGATCGCCTGCCGGGGCCTCGATTCGCGCCGGCAGCCGGGGCTGAGTGATCATTTTCCTTATCTGAAGCTGCGCCGGCCCCGGCGTCGCCCGTTTGCGGGACGGCGGTTTCCGGCAGGGGATGCGTCCAGCGCCATACCAGCGCCGCAAGGCTTGCGCCCGCAACTGTGAAGCTTATGTATTGCGCAAGGCTCAGCGTTCCGAAATGCGGCGTCACATCCCCACGCAGAAACTCGTTCAAGCTCCTGCATACGCCATATGTGACCATGTATGCCAATACCACGTTCCCCGACCTCGGACGCCGGGACAGGTACCACGAAAGATAAGCGAAAATCACCATGTTGAAAGCCGCGTCGTAAAGCTGCACCGGATGCACCGGCAGCGACCTGAGCGCGTCTGGCGTGATCAGATGCTTTTCCAGATGCCCGAGATAAGGATCGCTTCCGATGATCTTGCCGGCGACGTCAGTAACGCGCGGGAATGTCACACCCCACGGCAGATCGGTCAACCTGCCGTAGCAGCAACCGTTCATGAAGCATCCCGCGCGCCCGAAGGCGTGCGCCAGGGGCACGACGCTCGCGCAGACATCCAGCGCCGGTCCGAACGGCAGCTTATTCTTGCGGATGTGCCACATGACGCCCAGCGCCCCGCCGATGATACCCCCGTAGAAAACCAGCCCCCCCTTGTCAATCCGGATTATCTCCGCAAGATTCCGGGAGAAGTATCCCCATTCAATGATCACGTAATACAGTCGCGCGCCGATAATGCCGCAGATCAACCCCGCTATCGCCATGTCGCTCAGGGCGTCCGGATTCACCCCTGTCTTTGCCGCGCGCTTCCGGGCAAGGTAAAGCGAAAGCAGAAAACCGCACATTATCATGAATCCGTAAAACCGGATCGTGAGCGTCTGATTTATGAGCGGTATCGTAAATCTGAAAAGGACGGATCTCATAGTTGGTGCGTGACGCGATTCTCGTCTTCCAGCGTCAGCACCTGCGGTTTCCATCCCCTCGCCGCCTGAAGGGGAATCCGCGCAAACGACATCACAATAACGAAGTCCCCCTTCTGCGCCAGCCGGGCCGCCGCGCCGTTCATGCAGATCACGCGGCTGCCGCGCTCGCCGGGAATCGTGTAGGTCTCCCATCGCGAACCGTTGTTGATATTACTGACAAGCACCTTCTCATACGGCATCAGTCCGACCGCGTCCATGAAGTTCTCGTCAATCGTTATGCTGCCGACGTAATCAAGGCGGGCATCCGTTACCATCGCTTTGTGCAGTTTCGACTTCAGAACGTCAATCTGGATGTTCTCGACTTTGTTATCCATTTCTGCAATTCGCATGCGCCCGTTTCGGGCGAGGCCTGTCTCAGGGCCATTTGGTCAAAGGCATATTGTCAATCAATCTTGCCCTGCCCAGCCACACGGCAACGGCAAGCACACTTCTTTCACTGGCAGTTCCGGCGCGCGTCACGGTGTCCGGGTCAACAATCTCCAGGTAGTCAATCCGCGTCCCGTCTGCTGCCTCGATGATGCCGCGCATGCGGGCAATCAGTTTCTCCGGATCTGTTTCACCGGCTTGGAAGTCCTCCCGCGCCGCCGTCAACGCGCGGTAAAGGCACGTCGCCTGCTGCCGCTCGGCCGGATTAAGGTAAATGTTGCGGGAACTTACCGCCAGTCCGTCATCCTCCCGCGCGGTCGGGCATACCCGGATTTCCAGGTCCAGATTCAGGTCCTTCACCATCCTCAGGATGACGAGGCATTGCTGAAAGTCTTTCTGTCCGAAATAGGCGTAATGCGGACTGCAAATGTTGAACAATTTTACGCAGACCGTCGCCACGCCGCGGAAAAACGTCGGCCTTGAAGCGCCGCAAAGCCCTTTGGTCACTTGTTCCAGGCTGACGTAAGTCTGGAAGCCGTCTCCGTACATCTCCTGCGGCGTCGGGGCGAAGACGTAATCAACGCCCTCGGCTTCGCAGAGCCTGCAATCGGCGTCGAAAGGACGCGGGTAATCCTTGAAGTCCTCAGTCGGCGCGAACTGCGCCGGGTTCACGAAGATGCTGGCGTAGACGACGTCGCATTCCTCCCGCGCCCTGCGCATCAGGGAGGCATGGCCCTTGTGCAGCGCGCCCATAGTCGGCACGAGGCCTATCTTCCGGCCTTCGCCGCGCAGCCTCGCAACCGTCCGGCGGACGCTGTTGACGGAATCCTGAACCTTCATAAGCGTTATTCTACGCGGCGGACGCCATGTTTTCCACCCGATTCCATCCCTCGTCTTTTCAAGAGGCCCCTAGAATGGAGTTAATTGATAAACATGGCCGGCAGGATATCGTCTTTTGCTGTAGAGCGGATGCTTTCAAACGCGCCTCGCATTTAATTGCTCCGGGCTGAGGCGATGGGAAGGATGAAAGTCGGACGACTGCATGACTGCATAATGGCGGTTCAGTTCTTCGCATTGCGACGGTTGAATCCCCTCGCGGCGGATGATAGCATCGTTTCCCGGATTTGTTCCGATTGCGCCGCCACGCGGACGGCGGGAAGACTCAGGCAGATCGAGAGGAGTTCAGCATGAAGAGCGGAAGGCATTCCTCCAGGCAGGCCGGCATGTCGCGTCGCCAATTTCTGGGCAGGACGGCCGTTGCCGCCGCCGGTCTTGCGGCAGGCTGCGCAAGCAGGGAGACCATCACGGTCGTTCAGCCGCACGTTCTGGGCGGGGCAGGCAAGACGCCGCCCAGCGAGCGCCTGAATGTGGCGTCAATAGGCGGCGGCGGGAAGGCGGCCGGCGACATCACAAGCTTTTCCAACGAAAAATGCAACATCGTGGCCATCTGCGACGTGGACTGGATGAATGCCGCGCCGATGTTCATCGCCCATCCCAAGGCCAATCGTTACCGCGATTTCAGAGATATGCTGACCAAGGAGGACAAGGACATTGACGCCGTGATCGTGACCATTCCGGACCACATGCACGCGCCTGCGGCGATTATGGCCATGAAGATGGGCAAGCACTGCTACTGCCAGAAACCTCTCACGCACACAGTGCATGAGGCGCGGTTGATGGCGCGAGTGGCGAAGGAGAACGGGGTCGCCACCCAGATGGGCAACGAGGGGCAGGCGGCGGAGTATATCCGCGCCGTGACGGAATACATCGCAGCGGGGGCGATCGGGAAGGTGCGCGAGGTTCATAACTGGTGCGACAGGCCGCGCGGGGGCTGCCCGTGGCCGCAGGCGGTGGAGCGTCCAAAGGAGGAAATGAAGCTGCCGGCCGGGCTGGCGTGGGACCTTTTCCTGGGAGTCGCGCCGGAACGCCCGTACCACGCGGCCTATCATCCCTTCAGGTGGCGCGGATGGTACGACTTCGGAACCGGGGCGCTGGGGGACATCGGCTGCCATACCTTCCACCCGATTTTCAAGATCATGAACCTTGGACACCCGACCAGCGTTGAGCCTTTCACGACCGAACTTCATGCGGAGACATATCCGCTGGTTTCGATGATCCGATACGAGTATCCGGCCCGCTCGGAGAATTACCCGGCGACGACGCTGACCTGGTATGACGGGATGCTGGTTCCGCCGAGACCTCCTGAGCTTGAGAAAGACCGCTCACTGGGCAGCGGCGGGACGCTCTACGTCGGCGACGGGGGCAAGATTCTCGACAGCCGCATCATTCCGGAAACGAAGCACAGGGAGTTCCCGAAGCCTGCGGAGACGATTCCTCGCTCGATCGGCCACTTCAAAGAATTCATTGAGGCATGCAAGGGCGGGGAGCCTGCCGGAGCGAACTTCGATTTCGCGGCGCTGGTCACGGAATCCGTCCTGCTGGGCAACGTGGCGCTGAAGGTCCAGCGCAAGATTGAATGGGACGCGGAAAACATGAAGATAACCAACGTCCCGGAAGCCAACCAGTTCCTGACGAAGGAATACCGCAAGGGATGGGAGGACATTGTCGTTGCCTGAGCCACGGACTGCCGGAAGAACGGGAATTGACCTCAAGACGTGATATAAGGTCCGTTTCCGTTCTCCGAATTCCAGGAGCGCCATATATCTCTTTCTGCCTTTCTGATTCGGGCCGAGGTTGGCGTGAGGTGCGAGACGGTGATAGGCGATATGCGCTGGGCATGGGCCAAGGGACCGGAGCCTGGACAGAATATTGGCGCCCAACGACTGGGGTAGTTACATATGACGCTTCCGGAACTCCAAACAGCGCATATGCGTTCGGTTCCGGCAGCGCAGACCAGGCAACCGCATTGCTGAACAATCGCAAGTAATTGGCATCAAACATTTGTTACGGTTATACCGACGTTGACGCGGCGGCCCCGTCGTGGGATACTGCGTTCTCTCGATTTTGGAGGTTGCCGACACCTGAACCGATGATCCGGCCATGGGGATGAAGACTCACTCTCTTGAGGCTATTGACGAAAAGCAAACAAGCAGACATTCTGGCGTCACTCTCCGCTCCTTCATCATCGGCATCCTCTGTGTTATCTTTGTGACGGCATATACGCCCTATAACGACTACGTCCTCGGCAATACGTTCTTCGTCGGCAATCACCTTCCAATCGGCGTAATCTTCATCATCACGCTGCTTGTTCTTTTCGTGAACTCCCTGCTGAAGCGCCTGGCGGAAGGGGCGCATTTCAGCCCGTCGGAATTGATCGTCATCCTCTCGATGATGCTGGCTTCTGCGGCATTCCCGTCGTCCGGGCTGCACCGCTACTGGGCCAACACGCTGGCGATGCCCTTCTACATCGCCGATTCCTCCAAGCCGGCGTGGGCGGAAGTGATGGCACGGCTTGACCCGCGTCTGTTTCCCACAACCGATCCGAACTCGAAACTTGTTGATGATTTCATGCGCGGGAAGGTCAACTTCTTCCTGCAAAGCGAATACTGGCTTCCATGGGCGCGGGCCATGTCTGTCTGGGCGCTTTTCCTCGTCCCGCTTTTCCTCGCGTTCGTGTGCGTCTGCGCTATCGCGCGGGACCAGTGGATTCATAACGAAAGCCTGACCTTCCCCCTGGCGCAGTTCACGCTGGAGCTTGTCAAAGAACCTGAACCGGGCCTGTGCTTCAATGAATTCTTCAGAAACAGGCTCACATGGCTGGGCATGAGCCTGCCCGTCGTCCTTTTCACTCTGTTCGGGCTGAAACTTTATTATCCATCGGTCCCGGCGGTGAAGCTCGACTGGTGGCTACTGGGAATATTTCAGGAGTTTCCCTGGAACGCGATGGACTGGGCGCTCTACAACGGCCGCCTGTATCTCTCCGCAGCCGCAATCGCGATGATCATCCCGACCGACATCGCCTTCAGCCTCTGGTTCTTCTTCGTCGCCGTGGCTGTCAGCGACGGCCTTCTGCTGCTGGCCGGGGTCAAGGTCCCGATCGAGGCCCACGTCGCCCAGGAGATGGGCGGATACGTGATGCTCATGGGCATGCTCATGTACGTAGGGCGGAATCACTTCCTGCGCGCGGGGCGTTCGGCGATCCGCATTCTAAGGGGCGTTTCCGGGGACGAATCGCGGGAGCAGGGGATCGCCTTCGCGGGCCTGTTGGCCTGCTGCCTGATATGCTGGCTCTGGCTCTGGCATTTCCGCATGGGGCCGGTCTGGTCGCTCTTCCTCATAGGGCTGATGATGGTGATGAACGTCGTGCTGGGCAGGGCCGTGGCCGAGGCGGGTATGATGTTTATCCAGCCGAGGTGGTGGCTGATCCACGGCGTGCTGTCCCTGATCGGCATCAGGACCGTCGGCGTCGCCCCAGCGATGGTCATCGCGCTCGTTACGCTCATTGTCGGCCATGATCTTCGCGAGTGCCTGCTGCCCTATCTCCTCAACGGCAGCCGGATGGCCGAGGCGTCCGGGCGCATACAGCGTGGACGCTTCGCCGGCGCGATTATCGCAAGCATTCTCGTCTCGGTCTTCCTGGGAGCGATGGTCCATCTGGGCATAGACTACTACTGGGGGCCGCTGCGCCACGATCCGTGGGGCATGGCGATGGCTTTCGATCAGTTCATCGGCTCGGTCGCCAGCGACGCCAGGCAGTCGCCGCCCGTAGCCCGCAACGCCTTTCATTTCGCGGGAGGGGCCGCCTTCGTTGGATTACTGAGCCTCATGCGCTCGCGCCTGACGTGGTGGCCGTTTCACCCGATGGGCTTCATCATGGCCACGACATACCCGGGCAAGGTCATGTGGCCGTCGGTCTTCCTGGGATGGTTCCTGAAGCTCGTCGTCATGCGGTACGGAGGATCGTCCGTCTACTACAGGCTCAAACCGCTTATCTATGGAGTGATACTCGGCGAGTGTCTTATGGGCGGGATATGGATGTTCGCAACGGCCGTCATGTTCTGGCTGGGCAAGGAGCCGCAGAGGGTGATACTGCTGCCGTTGTAGTTGATTTCCGAGGCGTTTATCCGCCGCAGAGCTTCCGCAATTTCAATATCCCCTTGCGCGGTGTCATATCAGGCGCTAAAACACTCGACGTGCCGGCCACCAGCACGCTTGCCCCCAGCCCGACCATCTCCGGCGCCTTCTCGAAGCTCACGCTTCCGTCAACCTGAATGGCGACGTCGCCCCGCCCCGCCCCGCGCAGGATTTCCGCGCACTCCGATATCCTGGGAAGGGCGGCGGGGATCAGCTTCTGCCCGGCGAAACCGGGATTCACCATCATGAGCATGACCATGTCAACGTCGTCGGCCACGTAACGCAGGCAGTCAAGCGGCGTATGCGGATTGAACGCGACGGCAGGCGACGCGCCGATTTTGCGGATCGCGTCAAGAACGCGCTGAAGGTGGACGGTCGCCTCCGCGTGGATGGAGATGATGTCCGCGCCGGCCTTCCTGAACGATTCAATATGCTGTTCCGGACGCCAGCACATCAGGTGGCAGTCAATGGGCAGGTCGGTATGCTTCCGCACCGTTCTGACGATGTCCGTGCCGAGGGTGAAATTCGGGACGAAGCTGCCGTCCATGATGTCGCAGTGGATGCCGTCCGCCCCGGCCTTCTCGACCTCGCGGAGCGTCGCTCCGACGCGCGTCCAGTCGAAGCACATCAGCGACGGAAAGATTCTCAGTCCGGCTTTGCTGTCCTGCGCATTGTTCATGGGACGATGATCGCCTTCATGCCCTCGCGCTCGCGCACGGTCCGGAACGCCTCCTCAATGCCGTCCAGCGGGAAGCGGTGGCTGATGAAGCTTTTCCCGCTGATCGTGCCGGAGCCAAGAAGCGCCAGCGCCGCCTTGTGATGCCGCGGCACGCTGCCGTGGGAGCCGAAGACGCTGCACTCCCGGTAGTGTATCAGATTGCTGTCCACGGTCAGCTTCCGGCTTCCCGCCGGAAGGCCGCCGAAGAAGTTGACGCGCCCGCGCTGGGCCGCTACCTGGAGCGCCTGCTCCTGCGCGTCGGGAGACGAGCACGCCGTCAACACGGCATCCGCCCCGCGCCCGCCCGTGAGGTCCATGATCGTTTTGACGGGGTCCTTTTCGAGGACGGAAACGATGTGGTCCGCCCCGAAGTCCTTGGCCATGCTTATGCGCGCGTTGCCGCGCCCGGCCAGGATCACTTTGCCCGCGCCAAACAGTCGGGCGAGCTTGACCAGCATGCAGCCGATTGGGCCGGGGCCGAAAATCAAAACAGTGTCGCCGATTCGCACATCGCACATTTCCAGGCCGTGTATGCAGCAACCAAGCGGCTCGGCCAGCGCGGCCTCCTCGAATTCGAGCCTTTCGGGAATCACGTGGACGGGGCCGAAGCGCGTGGTCGTCTCGTTCAGGAGGATATATTCCGCAAATCCACCGGGGAACTGGTAGCCGATCGCGTAGTTTATCTTGCAGTTGTTGCCCAGTCCGTTGCGGCAGAAGTCGCACTCGCCGCACGGAACGTCCGCCCCGACGGCCACGCGGTCGCCTACCTTGAAATTTGTGATCGCCGCGCCGGCGGCGACGACCTCGCCGGCGATCTCATGCCCGCAGACCTGCGGCGGCTTCACCCTCGGATTGCCGTGCGCCAGAATCCTGAGGTCCGAGCCGCAGACCGCGCACGCCTTCACGCGTAGCAGAATGTCCCGGTCGGAGGTCAAATCCGGCGTCGGAACCTCCCGAACGCTCATCTTGCCGATGCCTTCCATCACGGCGGCTTTCATCCGGTGTCTCCCGTTTCACATGCGCGTCACGAAAAGCAGATCATGACCTTCTGGTGGAATTCCGTTCTGTCTCTCATCATCAGCAGCGCTGAAACCCCGTTCTCGATCCCGACGCGATGCGTTATCGCCGGATCGGGGTTGACCGCGCCCCGCACGAAGGCGTCAAGAACTGTCGCCCAGTCATGATGCGGGATGCGGTTGAAGTCGGCGTTCCACGTCCCGCGAATTTCGATCTCCCCGCGAAGAATGCGGCTGATCGTCGCTTTGGGGAGCGTCGCGTCCGATGCCGGATTTCCGAGAAGCAGAACGCGCCCCAGTTTCCGGACGCATTCGATTGACGCGACAAGCGTCGCCGGAACGCCGGCCGCCTCAACTGCCACGTCCACACCCTGCCCGTCCGTCATCCCGCGCAAAGCCGCAATCGGATCGCTCCTGCGCGGGTTGATCGTTTCGCATTTCGCCATGCCTGCGGCGCTGGAGAGCCTGCCATCCTCAACGTCTATGACGGCGATCCGGTCCGCTCCCATGCTCGCGGCGAACTGCGCGATCATGCAGCCGACCGGCCCCGCGCCGAAGATCGCGACAAAATCGCCCGGCTCAACGCGAATCAGCCGCAATCCGTGCAGCGCCACCCCCGAAGGCTCGACCATCGCTGCTGCTTCCATCGAAACTCCCGCCGGAATCGGGACAAGATTCTGCGCCGGGGCCGCGCAGTATTCCGCAAAACCGCCGTCGCGGCGCGAGCCGAGATAGTCGTAATCATCGCACAGCGCGAAGCGGCCAACCTCGCAGTACCGGCATTTGCGGCAAGGGATCAGCGGCGCAACGGCTGCGCGAAGCCCCAGAATGGCGGCGTCAACGCCATGCCCGACCTCGACGACGCTTCCGGAGAACTCGTGGCCCGGAATGATCGGATGCCTGTGCGCCCCGGTCGTGAATACCCTCGGAATGTCCGATCCGCAGACTCCGGCGGCGGCCACCTTAACGAGCGCTTCTCCGGAGCCGGGGCGGGGGACAACGCGCTCCTCAAGCCGGATGTCGCCCAGGCCATGCAGAACCAGCGCCTTCATCTTTTCCGGTGTATTCACCTGCGCTCTTGGCCCTCAAATTCTCAACCGGCGGAAACATGCGGACGCCAGTATTCCACAGATTCCTTCAGGTCCTTCAGTACCATTCCGTCGTATGGCATCCTCTCGCGATGGGAGATTTCCAGCAGCAGCGTGACTTCCTTAGCTCCGGATCGCTCAAGCGCGTCAAGAACGCGCTCGGGCGTGATCTTGCCCCGCCGGTTGTATTCCGACGTGAAGGGGTGATGCCCGCCCTTATCCAGCAGGCTTTGCTTGATGTGGACGACCGGGGAAGCCGCGCCCAGCTCGACCAGCCATGCGTATGGATCGGTGTCGCGGGGATCGGGGCTTGCCAAGTCGCCGTGGTCAACGTCCAGGCAGTATAGGAACGGCAGCGCAGTCCCGTTTTGAACGAGCGAGCGGAACCCCCGCGCCTTCTCTATCGTTTCCCCAAGCTCGCGCGGGATGGACATCGGCTCGAACATAAGAAACTCCATGCCCAGGCCCGACGCGTAGTCGCACAGGTCCTGCCAGAGCCGCGCGGCGTCCGCCACGCGGCGCGCCCGCGTCTCTTCGTCGCCTTCGTCGTCGGACGCCAGTATCCCCGCGTGGCTTCCCGCGCCGACCGCGCCCAGCCGGGCGCTCGCGCTGAAGAACCGTTTCAACCACTCGAACCAATAGAGCCTGACGCCCTCGTCCGGATGCATCAGGTGATTCACGCGCGTGAACGCGCCGGTGAAGGTCGTGTGAACCCAGAGGCCGTATCGTTCCGCCTCGGTCTGAATGCGCCGGAGGGTTTCCTCCTGCAGTTCTTCGGAATGGTGCGCCCCGAACACGTCCGCCGTCAACTGGACGCGCCTCAGGCCAAGTTCCTCGCCGATGATGCGACACCAGCTTTCCGGCTGCGGGAACCTGTTCAGCGCGAAGCCGGTGTTGATTCCAAGGTAGGCTTTCACGTTGCTCTTTCTTCAGGGTGTCTTGATGCTGTAAAACCGCAAGCTTCCGGACAATGATACTTCCGCTCATCCGCCGGAATCAACCGGCAACGCGGATGCCCTCGCCGCAGGATCGCGCCATCTCCCTATTCCGCCCGTCCGCCCTTCTTCTGGTCGGGTTTGTCCGCCAGTTCGATCCTCATCGCTGCAAAGTCCGATCGCTGGCGAACCTTCACGTCAACCGTCCGCACGGCATCCCCGCGCTGAAGCCGTATGCCGGCAGTCGGGTCCGACTCCAGCTTGGGGCAATGCGCGGCCACCAGTTCCGCCGCAAGCGTCAGCAGCTCCGGGCAAGGCTGCGCCGTCATCATGGCTGCGATGGTGGTCTGCGAATCTTCATCCGCGGGGACGCGCAGAACGGCCGTGGGGCCCGGCGCCGACGCCGCCCGCAACCGAACGTCGCCGGGCAGCGACATGACCTGAAGCGCCTGGTTGTCCGCCTGATTCCGCCCTACGATTATCCGCGCCGAGTCCGAAAGCCGGAAGTACCTGCCGACCTTCATGATTTCGACGTCCGCCTCGGTCAGGCCCTCATGCTCTTTCAGGTCCTTGACGCGGAAGGCAAACTGTGGATCGGTAAGTAGGCAGCCGCCCGCCGGCGTCTGGTATTCCCGGAATCCGAATTCCTTCGCAAGCTGCATCTGCGGCTTGCGGCTGCGCCCGTTGAAATCCTTCAGCTTCTCCCTGTCCACCCATCCCTTTTCCTCAGGGATGGTGATCGGCATGCACTTGGCGCTCAGCGGGCGCAGTACCATGCGCCCCAGCCCGGCTTCCTTGTCAATGTGCATCATCACGGGCTTGCGCTGGCTCATCGGACGCTGACCCAGAACTTCACCCGTTGCCACGAAGTGGTATTTCCCCTCCGCAATCAGGCCCGCCACATATTTCAGCATGTGGCAATGGCAGTCAACACATGGATTCATGTTGCTGCCGTAGCCGTGCGGCGGATTTTCGACGAGCTTGATGAGCTGATCCGTGAACTCGTGCATGATGAGCGGGACGCCGAGTTGCCGCGCCATTCGCCTGGCCCCGGAGCCGCGCCTTTGCTTAAGCTCCGGAGAAAAGGCGTTGATACAGGTCAGCGCCGTCACGTCAAGCCCCTGATTCTGCATGAGCCTGACGGCCAGACTACTGTCCAGCCCGCCCGAAAACAGCACGACTACTCTGATTTTTTCACCCGTTTCAGACGCCATATAATCTCCCAAAAAGAAAACCCGCGGAGCGTACGTAGACTCTCCGCGGGCAGAAGGACGCAACAAAACCGAACGCCGCCCATGCGAAACATGGGCGGCGTTTCGGGAATATGGCACCCCCAGCAGGACTTAAACCTGCGGCCTTCTGCTCCGGAGGCAGACGCTCTGTTCAACTGAGCTATGGGGGCGAAAGCCAGTTAGTGTCTATGAACAATGGTAGCCACACGCCGGGTTTTGTCAATCTGATTTTCGCGAAGGCCACCATCCTGACCATGTTATTTTTTCAGCATGCCGCCGTCGCAATCATTGCAAAGGAGATTGTCATTTGACAGAAAACAGCGATTCAGGTACCCTGTTGTCCTAACGGCAATTTTGTTTGGATTCCATTCATTGTTGAAGTCTGAGGGAGATCAACGATGCGAAGACTCGCATTCATGCTTATTCTGACCATCGCAATGGCCGGCGCCGCTGATGCCCTGATAATAATGGAGGTGAACAATCCTATTGACGGTCCGCAACCCGGCGCAATATATGCGGGAACCTGCAACTACGAATACTTGGTGCTGGTCGAACCTGTTGATGTCGTTCTTACTCAGTTCACGATTCCGTCCGACTCAACAAACATATCCAATATAACGACCAATTCGGTATTGACCGGCGGGTTAACCGGTTTCGGATACAATGGCTGTTCCGTTTTCACCCCCATCGGCGGCATCAATCCCTTGGGTGGACCCGACCATGTGACACTCGACGCCGTCCAGTGGAACGGCGTGGTTTTCCCCGGCACTTATAATTTCGGCTTTTTCAGCCCCGAGGCGCCGGCGGATATGGATGCCGGCGCTTTCACAGCCCTAGTGTTGAATTCAACATGGGCCACGCCCGTAGGCATTACAATGGGATCCAACAACTTTGGTCCAATGCATGGTCCCGGCCCGGTTCCGGAGCCGGGAACCCTCGCTCTGGTGGGGATCGGACTGGCCAGCCTGATTCTCCATCGCCATCGGAAATAAGAATTGTCGGCAATACGCGGGGCAGTGCAGTCCGTGTGACGGCATCGTCCGTGCTAATATGGGATGTTATGTCCATTCACGAATCGCTTCCCCATGCGAGGCGGTTTCCCATCCGTAATGCTTCTATCCAATTTGCTTTATGGTGAAGCTCATCTTGACGAAATAAAACAAGGGCGGGGATGAACCCGCCCTTGTGTGAGTAGTCTGATTGTCCGGCTTGATTTGTTATCCGCGTTTCCTGCGGTAGACGGCAAGGCCGACTGCGCCCAGTCCGATCAAAGCGATTGAACCCGGCTCCGGAACCGGCGTGTAGTCAACAACCAGCGTGGGAGAGAAACCGTCCGAAGTCTCCGAGAACCAGAAGTTCACCGGGTCCGGCATGATCGCGCGAATCACGAATCCGGCGTAGGGATCGCCGTTATTGATCAGGCCCTGGATGAAAGAAGGCGGGACAGTGATTGGCGGATTTGGACCCGTCATCGGGCTGAAGCTGGCTAGAAGATCGCTGGCCTGCTCATCGCCGAGCGTCAGCACGCCGTCCCCGGCATAACCGTAGAGTTGACAAAGGAGCGCCGTTGCGGATTGACCGTAGAGAAGAAGACCAACGGAGTTGATCGTCGAACCTGCCGGGATGGCGCTGAGCGGAAACTCCATGAGCGGACGCTGCTCAAAATCGAAGATGGTTTGCAGCCGGACAAGCATGTCGGACGTCGCAATGTTGGTGAAATCATTGTTGCCGTTCATCAGATCGTTCTCGGCAGTGCCGTCATCCAGCGTACTGTCCGGAATGATGATTGCCACAGCCGCTGAGGCGTTGCCAGCAAACGCAATGACGATCGCAACACACAGAACCGCAACCGCCAGTCTTTTCATCTTTATGCCTCCGGTTTGATGAATCACATTATCACTTATTGTCTACTAACCCGATCACTGAGGCGGAATCTTATACAAGCTGCAACAGGCAGTCAATCATATTTAGGTTGGGATTCGGCAGATGGTGTCATTGCGCTCCGCAACTTCCAGCGCATAATGGGTTTTGGGTTGCCATTTATTTGCCGACTGGGTGATGATATGCTCCATGCGTCGGAGCGATTCCGAAATGTAATTCCGACTCACGGAGACCGAAGCCATGAGCATCAGCGCTCTGCTCCTGATTTTGCCGAGTCTGCTGGCCGGCGAGGCCGAGAAAGGTACCGCCATGGAAGTAGTCAAGATGACCAACGCGCAGAAGATGATGCGCCCGCACGGCGCGATCATCATCACGAGCGACGAGGAGATGGAACGCCTGGAAAAGGATCCGGCCATGACCGTCAAGGCCTTCGGATCAAGCATGGAGAAGCAGGCGGAGCAGTTCGAGGGCTACGATTACGCGCTCATCAACGTGGCCTACGACTTCTTCTTCGGCGGCAAGGTCAGAAACTATTTCCCCACCAGCCCGCAGTGCATACGCGCATTCAAGGCCCTTCACGACGTCGCCCGCAGGCGCGGCGTCGGCTTCGGGGCAAGCGTCCTCTCGCCGCTGGACCTCGGCCCGGCCTACTATCGCGAGAAGGGGCGGGGAGGCCGCAGCGCGCAATTCGAGGAGGGCGAGATCGGACAGGACGGCTCGTATCGCGTCCCGCTTCGGATTCAGAAGCAGTGGTTCCACAACAAAGGCCCCGTCATGCTCTATCCCAAGACCATCCGGGCGTTTGCCTTCAACGAAACGCGCATCGGCGGCACACATTATTACTGCGTTCCGCCCGAGACGATCCTGGACGTTTCCGCTTCAGCCTCGCTTACGATTGACGAATCCTCGGCGAAGATGTCCGGCGCGGGTTACGGATACGCCGGCGGCGTTGTGAGCGGCAAGTGCGACGCCAAGGGCCGCAATCGCGTCATGGCAGTGGTCATCTACGACGTTGAGGAAATGGATTACTTCCATCCCGACGCGCTGCCGTTCCTGACCGGCGTTCTGGACGCGCACAAGGCGGCGGGCATCTCCTACGACAGCTTCTATTCCGACGAGATGCACATCCAGTTCGACTGGGACCTGAGTACGCACTTCGGCATCACCGAGATTGACACGCGACACATCACCCCCGGCCTTGTTGACGAGTTCTGCCGCAGATTCGGAGAGCAATACCGGGATTTTGAAAAATACCTGATCTATTTCTCCTTCGCGCAGCACGACTTCCTGCCGGACATGGCGGAAGACGTTGACGGCGCGAAAGAAAACAAGGCTTCAGAAGGTTCCGGGCCGAAGATAATGGCCCCCATCCCGCCGGGAACCACCAGAACGGCGCATGAATCCGAGCCTGAAATGGCGCAGCATGTCTTCGGACCGACGGAGCGAGACATCTACAACACGTGGAAGTTCCGCCGCGACTATCACCGGATGCTTACCGACCACGTTGTTGACCTGTTCATCCAGGCGAAGAAATACGGGGAGAAGCTCTACGGACGGGAGATCATCTGGACGCGCGCGCACGCGACCTGGCAGGAGGCGCCGACCTGCGACCAGGCGCGCGCCCCCTGGGCGAAGAAGGACGATCCCGTCAGCCGATACGATTTCACCCCCGCATATCACTGGTCATCGTCAATCAGGGAGAATATCAGCGCGTGCTACGACTACTTCCGCTGGGGCGACTTCCTGACCGGCATGGGCAACGATCACCCCGAGGGCGGCTACATTGACCGCAATTACTTCGGCGCGGCGCTGGCTTGCAGCTTCGGGAATTTCAATGAAGTCCCGTATTCCTACTGGGGACACTGGGGAGCGCCGGCGGAGGTTTCACAGCGCGTTCACGACGTAGCCGCCGCGATGGGCATAGCCGGGCATTCATGGCAGTGCGGATACGTCCAGGATTGGCGTCACCGCAAGTCCCCCGTCCTGAGCCTCTACCCGCTCGACCTGAACTACGTCGAGGAACGCTACGGAAGCTGGAATGTGCAGTACGGCTACAGCGACTACCTGACGGAGGAGAAGTTCGCCGAGATGGCCGAGGTTCTTCCGGACGGGCGTTTCCGCGTAAAGGATCGCGAGTATTCCGCGCTGGTCGTCATGTTCGAGCCGATGATCCAGACCAGAACGCTTGAGCTGATCCGCGCGATTCTGGACAAGGGCGGGACGGTCCTCTGGACGGGGCCGGCCCCGGCAATCTTCCAGGAAAACGGGCAGGCTGCCCTTAGAGCCTGGATGGATGTATTTGGCGTGGATGAAATCATGTCTCCTCATGCCGGCAAGGATGTTTCCGGATGCGAAATCCGCTTCTGCGGGACGCTGGAAAGCGTTCCGGCATATCGCCTTCTATCGCATCTACTGCCGGATTTAATCTATCCCCTGAAGCCGGCAAAGGACACTCAATCCGTCGCGTTATGCGGAGCGGATATCGTCGGGACGATGAAGAAAACGGCGTCGGGCGGGAAGGCGGTCTGCCTCGGCGCAAGGCCGCGCGATGACCAGTCCGGATCGCTTTCGGACGCGCCGCGGACGCTTTTCCACCTGCTCCGCGCTCTGGGCGTCTACACGCCTGACGCTGTCGGCTGGGCGGAGCATGCCTCAAATACAGGCGATCTCATGGCGGCTGAATTCCCCAATGGTTCGGTGGGCGTAACCCATCACTACTACCGCGTTATCGAGAAGTGGACAGGCGGCTTCTTCCGCAAGGAGGGCGAAAAATACGAAGACCCGCTCCTGCCGCCGGTGCGATTGCAGTTGAAAGGTTCTCAACTCGGACCATATCGTGTCAGTTACGAAGGCGACCGCGTTCTGACTTTCAATTTTGCAGACGGCAATCTGATCGCATTCAGCGGCGTCAACACGCAAGGCATAACGCTCAATGGAGGCGAATTCCGCTTTGCCGACGATCCGGTGAATCTGACCTTTGCTCCGATTCCGGATGGGCAACTGGCCCCGGACGTAAAGAAAGCATGGGCGATTGTCGCATCCCGCGCTGTCCCGAACGGCAAGGACCTGACCGTCAGCCTGCCGTTCCATGTTCCTCATGATGCGTTTATCGTCCCCGATCCGAAGGGCAACGGCAGGGGCGAAGCCGTCCGGGCGACGCTGCGTTTGGATGGAGCGACAACGCTCCTGACCTTGCAGCCGGATAAACAGGGAATCCTGGCATATATCGTCGCCCGGTAATACGGGAGCGCAGGTTCGCCCTATTCTTTTTCTTCCACTCTTGGGAAGAGCGGGACGCCTTTTTCGATCCGGGTTCCGCCGGGCATTGCGCCCCATTCGAGAGCGGTCTTTGCGGGATGCACCTCCTCCAGCCCGAAGCGGCCCAGCGCCGACTTGGCGGCAGTGGGGATGAATGGACTCAGCAGCAGCGTCGCGAGCCTGTTTGTTTCAGCGAGATTATAGAGCACCGCATCAAGCTCAGAGGCGCGCGACTTGTCCTTGGCGATTGTCCAGGGTTTGGTGTCGTCAATATGGCGATTGGCGAGGGTGATGAGGCCCCATATCGCCTCAAGAGCGCGGCTGAACTGGAACTGATCCATCTGCGTTTCAATGTCATCAAGCGCCTTCCGCGCGGCGTCGCGGAACAGCGCGCTGGAATCCGCCGGGGGAGGCTCCGGCAGGACGCCTCCGCGATACTTGTCCAGCATCGTCGAGGTCCGCAGTAGCAGATTGCCGAAGTCGTTGCCAAGCTCGTTGTTCAGGCGGCTGACAAGCGACTTGTGGCTGAAGTCCCAGTCCTGTCCGAACGTGGCCTCGCGCATCATGTAGAAGCGCAGCGGGTCGGCGCCGTAGGTCGCTGCCAGATGCAGGGGGTCTATCGCGTTGCCGAGGCTCTTGCTCATCTTCTGTCCGTTGATGGTCATCCAGCCGTGCGCGAAAACGCGTCCCGGTATTTCGACGCCGAGGCTGTTGAGCATCGCGGGCCATAAAAGCGTGTGAAAACGCGTGATCTCCTTGCCGACGAGGTGGACGTCCGCCGGCCAGTAGCGTTCAAAGAGCGATTTGTCCAGCGCGCACATTCCAAGCGCGGTGACGTAGTTGCACAGCGCGTCGAACCAGACATAGATCGTCTGATTCGGGTCCGGCGGCGTCTGTATCCCCCATGCCACCGTCTGGCGGGAAATGCTCTGATCCGCCAGGCCCGACTCGATGACGCGCAGCATCTCGTTCATGCTGCGCTCCGGTTGCAGAAACTTCCCGCCGCCAAGCAGGGCCGTGAGCATGTCCGAGAACCGGGACAGGCGGAAGAAATAGTTGCGCTCCTTCACTGTCTCAACCGGGCGCTTGCAGTCAGGGCAGCATTTGTTCTCAAGCTGGGTTTCCAGCCAGAACGTCTCGCACGGGATGCAGTACCATCCGGAGTATTCGCCGTCGTAGACGTCCCCGTTGTCCAGAAGGCGCTGGAAGATCGCTTGAACCTGCGTCTCATGGCGCTTCTCGGTCGTGCGGATGAAGTCGTCGTTGCTGATTTCAAGGACGGTCCACGCGTGGGTCCAGCGCTGGACGATCTCATCGGTGTAGGCCTGCGGGGTCATGCCCTTCGCGTTGGCGATCTTCTCGACCTTCTGGCCGTGCTCGTCAACGCCGGTCAGGAAGCGGACGTCATTGCCCTTGAGCCGTCTGTATCTTGCAAGGACGTCCGCGGCAATTGTCGTGTAGGCGTGTCCGAGGTGCGGCACGTCATTCACGTAGTAGATAGGCGTTGTCAGGTAGAACTTGGCTGGCATCGTATTCCTCTATGGGACTTCCGGGCGCGCGGCATTATCCGGAGCCGGTCCTCTGTTTTTGTGTTTGCGTCTGCGGCGTTTTCTGCGGTCCCTGGGCCTTCCGTCCGGGGCGGGGGGTTGCTTCGCTTCGTCGGGGGGAGAGATGGCTTCCGGAGCCGGCGCGTCTTCCGCCGCCGGCATTTCCTCGCCCGGAACTTCTGCGGGGGCTTCCGCCGGTCCTGCTTCCGGCGCCTCCGCTGGTCCCGTCGCCGGCCCTTCTGCAAGATCATCGCCCGGTTCTGCCCGCCGCGGTCTTCTTTCTTCCCGCTCTCGTCTTGGCTCCGGTTCTCTGCGCTGATCTCTTCGCGGCGGCGGCCTCTTTACGGGCTCGGCGGACAGTTCGTCAACATGCAGGAGCATCATTCCGTGTCCTGCAACTTCAACCCAGACCTTCTGAGCCAGGATTTCGCGGTCCTTGACGACGCCGCGCCCCCGCGGGGTTTCCACGGTGGCGCCCCTTTGCGGGAGGCTCCGGCGCAATTCCTCGTAGACTTCGTTCTCGTAGCGCAGGCAGCACATGAGCCGTCCGCATCGTCCGCTGATCTTTGACGGGTCGAGCGTGGCCTTCTGGTTCTTGGCCATTCGCATGGTGACAGGGTCGAGGTTGTCCAGGAACGTGCGGCAGCACAACTCCCTGCCGCAGTGTTCGTAATCCGCCATCAATCGCGCCTCATCCCTGACGCCGATCTGTCGCAGTTCGATGCGGGTCTGATACTGCCGGGCAAGGTCCTTTACAAGGTTGCGGAAGTCCACCCGTCCGTCGGCAAGAAAGTAGTAAATGATCCTGTTCCCGCCGAAGATGTGCTCGGCGGTCACAAGGCGCATAGGCAGATCGTGCTGCTTGATCATCTGCTCGCAGTAGGTCATCTCCTCCGGGAGTTTCTCTTCGTCAATCTGCCGGAGTTTTTTGCGGTCGGAGTCTGTGGCGCGACGCAACACGCAACAACGATCCGGGGCGGGATCAACGGCGGCCTCGCACGGTTCCGGCTTCGTCAGGACGGATGCGAACTCCACTCCTCGCTCGGTCCTGGCGATTACCTCCTCGCCGCGGATGAGATCGGGGATTGGGCCGGGCAGCCTGCTGGTCTGCCCCATCGCTCCGAACCGGACTGTGACAAGATATTCCTGCTGTTCGGTCATCAAGGTTGCTTCCCGGAAGCGTTTCCAGAAGTGGTGACGCGCGTGAAAGAAGCCCATACCCGCAATTCTCGCCGGGTTCCTGCGCGCAATTTCCTATAAGTCATTATTGCATTGCTCCACGGCAAATCAAGCTATTTGACAAACTGCGCGTCCGATTCGCATCCGAGGGCCGTCGCCCGTTCAGCGAGGAGAATGGAAAAACATGTCCACATCCGACCGCCCGTCGGGTATCCTTCTAATGTCGTTTCAGAAAACACAACAGCAACAAGACACCGCCAGATCAGGAGCGAGAAAATGTTCTCATCAGGCATAAGCGACGAAGCAGGCAAGGACATCGCAACTCAGATACGCGCCCACAAGGAGCTGGGCTGGAGCCACATTGAGATTCGGACGGTTGACGGCGTCGGTCTGACCCTCATGTCCGACGAAGCCTTCGAGGACGTCTACCGGAAGGTATCGGAGTCCGGGTTGAAGGTCTCGTGCTTCGCCAGCGCGCTGTGCAACTGGAGCAAGCCGATTACGACGCCGTTCGAGGTTGACGTTGAAGAAATCCTGACCGCCATACCCCGGATGCACCGCTTCGGATGCAAACTGATCAGGACGATGAGCTATCCCAATAACAAGGAGAATCCGCTGACGGACGACGAGTGGCGCAAGGCGGCCGTGCGCCGGTTGAAGCTCCTTGCGCGGATCGCCGAGGACGGCGGCGTCGTCCTTGTTCACGAAAACTGTGACGGCTGGGGCGGGGAAAGCCCGGAGAACAGCCTGCGCCTGCTGGAGGAGGTCAACTCCCCAGCGCTCAAGCTGCTCTACGACACAGGCAACGTGATCTCCCACGACCAGGACGGATGGGACTTCTACAGCAAGACGAAGGAACACACAATCTACATCCACATAAAGGACGCCGTGAAGACCCCGGACGGAAAGGTACGTTATCGTTATTGCGGCGAGGGCGACGGGAAGGTGCGGCAGATTCTTACGGACCTGGCCAAAAGCGGTTATGACGGCGGTTTCTCGATTGAGCCTCACTTGAAGGCGATAATCCACGAGTCCAAGGACGCGGACGATCCGGAGGCGGGATACAGGGCATACCTGGAATACGGGCGACGCCTTGACGCCATTCTGAAGGACGCGCGAGCGGCCGCCGGGAGATGACCAGCCGGTTTGCGGCGGACTGCGCATGGCGGATATCGAAAACAGCGTCGCTCCGCCCGCATCGGCGGAGACAGGAAGGGATCGAGAGGTTGTCTTCCTGACAGCCAGCGCGTTCCTGGCGTCCGTATCCTTCGGGATCGAGAGCGCGGCGGCGCCCTTTCTGGCGCAGGATTTCGGCGCAAGATCGTCGGGGGTCGGGGCGCTGGGGGCGGTGGGATCGGTCACCTATTCGGGCCTGCTGTTCGTGCTCCTGATGTATTTCGGGCGCGTATGGGATCGCCACTGCCCGCGCCGGATGAGCATGACGGCGCAGTTGTACCTCGCGGTCGGCTCGGTGGCCTTCATGACCGCCGGTGCGATGCCGATGCTCTATGGCGTTGCGCTGGCGAAGGGCGTCGCCGCCGCCTCCTTCTGGCCCCCCCTGATGGCGTGGTTCTCGGCGGGCAGGGAGGGAAGCGCCCTGAACCGTCGGCTGTCTTACTTTAATCTCAGTTGGTGTTCCGGACTGATTATCGGTCCGGCGCTTGGCGGCGAACTTTACGAAATCTGGCCGCAGTTGCCGTTCGCCGCTGCGGCGTGGTGCCAGGCGGCCGGCGCGGGGGCCTTGTGGCGTTCAAAACCGCCGGTCGGAACGGATAAGACTCCCGTATCAGAAACAGCTCCCGCGACAGGCGGGGACGGCGTTCCAGACTGGAAGCGGCATACCTTCCGCCGGGTCGCGCTTGTCTCGCATTTCACCGCCTATCTTGTCATGGGTCTGGCGCGGTATCAGTTCCCTGTTCTGGCAACCTCGATCGGCATTCGTCCCAGCGTATTCGGCTGGGTAATGATGACGCTGAGCCTGTTCATGACCGGGATGTTCTGGCTACTGGGGAGGTCGCGGGGGTGGCATTTCAGGTTCGGATACCTGCTGCTGGCTCAGGCTGGACTTGTTCTGGCCATGCTTGGCGCATCCAGGGCCGACGGCGCTGCGGCGCTGGCCGTGGTCACGGCTTCCTGCGGCATTTGCATCGGCTTCACGTACACATCCAACCTTTTCTACGGGGCCAGCGGGGATTCCAGGCGCGGAAGGCGGATGGCGATACACGAGTTTCTGATCGGCGTGGGGTTCGGCGTCGGCGGACTGCTTGGCGGGCTTGCCAACGACCGGTTTGGACTTCGGACGGCGTATCCTCTTTGCGCGATTGCGATAGCCGTCGGCGCGACGGTCCAGATTTTCATACTGGCAGCGCTGCGGACGCGGAATTCCGGGAGCGTGATTCCTGCTTCGCGACGCCCGGAAAATGAGCGGCCGGATTGATATGGTTATAAGTCAGGCAGTTTGAATTTCAGGCTGCATGAAATCGCGGTCGGCGGTATTGTCGAACAACTGGGCGGACGCTATAATCTCTTTAGTCGGGCATCTATTCCGTAACACATCTTTGGGGTTTCTTGCGCCTGATTGCATGGACGCGTGGTCCGGGTCGCTTCAGTGTCCGGCATGGCGGCAATCGCCGGATCGGGGTCTTTTTTAGCGCGGGTGAGGTAATGAACGATCAGAATCAGTCGGACGGCGCTTCGGGTGGCGGCGCGGTACCGAAGCCGGACATGGCCCTCCTTCTCAAAGCGTCAGGGGACGTGATATTCACCATTGACGCCGTGACGGGGCGCTACATCTACGTCAGCGAGTCCGGCCAATCCCTCTCAGGTTTCACGGCGCAGGAGGATTACGCGGTAACCGTATGGGACCGCCACCCGGAGAGCGAGTATCATCTTCTGCGCGAGATGATGGAGCATGTGGATTCCGGGCAGACGGCCATCTTCCGCGTGCGTTTGAAGAAAAAGGATGGCGGCGAGGTTCCCATCGAGGTCTACGTCATCCGCGACGGAAACGTTTATCACGGCGTCGCCAGGGACATATCAGGCAGGATCGAGACGGAGGAGAAACTCCGCGCCGCGATGCTGAGATTCAGGACGTTGTTCGACAACGTGCCGGAGGCTGTGTGGGTGGTTGACAGGGCGACCTCCCGGTTTATTGACGTGAACAGAACTACGATCGAGCGATACGGGTATACGAGGGAGGAGTTTGCAGCAATGGACCTCTTCCAGATCCGCCCCCCGGAGGACGTGGATGATCTCAAAAGGAGGATGGACGATTTCTTCCCGTCCGGCCCACTGCACATCGGGGAATTGCGGCACCGCAAGAAGGACGGAACCATCTTCCCCGTGGACGTCTATCTCCAGAGGCTGCAACTGCCCGAAGGCATGGCGACGATCGTGGTCGCCGTTGACCTGACGGAGAGGAAGCGGGCGGAAAACGAGCAGGAGAAGCTGCGCGCTCAGGTCTACCAGATGAACAAGATGGACAGCATCGGACGGCTGACCGGCGGCGTGGCGCACACGTTCAATAACCTGCTCAGCGGCATCCTGGGCTTTGCCGAGCTTGGCTGCCGGGAGGCCGATTCCGATTCGCAACTGCTGGGGTATTTCCAAGCCGAGCGTTCCGCCGCGCTCAGAGCAATGAACCTTACGCGGCAGCTCATGGTCTTCAGCAACAGGGAGCGCCGCAAGAGCGAAGCCATTGACCTGAACGCGCTGCTGGAAGAGACTCGCGAACTCCTGTCGTGGACCGTCGAGGAGAGCATCCGGCTGACGACGCGGCTGGACCCCGAACTGCCGGCAATGACGGGCGATCCGGAGCAGATTCAGCAGGTCATAATGAACCTCTGCATCAACGCCCGGGACGCAATCAGCGACGGCGGGAGCGTCATGATCGAAACAAAGAAGGTTGACAACCCCGGGTTGCCCCAGCTTGCCGCCGTAAAGCGCAAAGTCCCGTTCCTGCGATTGAGCGTTCACGATTCCGGCGCGGGCATCCCGGCGGAAATCCAGGACAAGATTTTCGAGCCTTTCTTCACCACCAAGAAGGAGGGCGAGGGCATGGGGCTGGGGTTGGCTGTCGTCTACGGCATCGTGCGGGATCATGACGGCTGCATAATTTTTGATTCGCAGGAGGGTGTCGGAACTCGCTTCGACGTCTACTTCCCGGCGGCGGGCCAGGCTCCGAAGTCCGTTCCAAAGCGGCAGGAGCCTGTCAAGACCGGGACGAGAACCATTCTTCTTGTGGACGACGAGGAACTCGTCCGGCGGACCGGGAAAAAGCTCCTTGAGAAACTGGGCTACCGGGCGATTCTTGCGTCCAGCGGCGAGGAGGCCGTGGCAATCCACGCCTCCCGCGCCAGGGAGATTGCCCTGACCATCATGGACATCGTAATGCCCGGCATCAACGGACAGGAGGCGTTCAACCGCATGCGCAAAGCCGATCCCGGCGCGAAGGTGATCTTCTGCACGGGGTACGGAAGAAATCTGATTCCGGACGACTTGACCGGCGGGGATAACATGGAATATCTGCAGAAGCCGTTTCTCATGTCCCACCTCCAGCGGGCGATAGACAGATTGCTGGGCGGGGGTGGGACGGCGTCCCCGCGTTCATAGAAGGAAACACAAAATGTCCGGAGAACAAGCGAAGGATTTGAAGAAATTATGCAAGGAAGCCCTGAGCGATGGCGCGAAGGAGGCGAAAGTCATCGCGGCGGCGTCAATCAAAACAGCGGAATGGGTGCGGGCCAAGTGCCGTTTCGGGTGCGGTTGCCACAGGCGCGTATGGACGTGTCCGCCGCATTCTCCAACCCCGGAGGAAACGCGCCGGATAATTGACGGATATGAGGCGGCCATACTCATTCGCTGCGATTCGGGAGCCACCCGGACAGCCAGAAAGCTGGAGCGCAGCGCTTTCCTGGCCGGTTACTACAAGGCGTGGGCCATGGGAAGCGGGCCGTGCTCCCTGTGCAAGGAATGCGCGCTGCCCAAGCCATGCAAGCATCCCGATAAGGCGCGTCCGGCCCTGGAAGCCTGCGGAGTGGACGTGTTCGAGACCGTCCGGGCCAACGGAATGAGTATCGAGGTTGTCAGCAGCCACGACGAAAAACCGAGTTATTTCGGCGTTGTCCTGATCGAGTAGATGAGCGCCTTGTCCGGCAAGTCATCCCGCCCAATCCGCGGCGCATATATTCACCCCTTGCCGCCGTATTGTTCCGGGCAGGGGCTTGGGGCGCTCCGGAAAAAGCGTATAATGCATGGGTTGTCTCAATCCGGCAAACGGGCTTGAAATCCTGGGGATGGCTCATGTTTGTTCTGATCGCAGAGGATAACGAGCGCCTGGCGGACTTCATAAGGCAGGGCCTTCAGGAAAAAGGCATGTCCGTTGACGTCGTTCATGATGGAGAGGCGGCCGCGCAGATGGCCCGCTCCGGCGTCTATCACGTCATCGTCCTGGACATCATGCTTCCGCTCAGAAGCGGTTTTGACGTCATTCGCAAGCTTCGCGGAGATGGCGTGAAGACCCCCATCATATGCCTGACGGCGCGGGACGGGGTTGAAGACAAGGTCACCGGCCTGGAACTCGGCGCGGACGACTATCTCGCCAAACCATTCGACTTCGCCGAACTCGTCGCCCGAATACGCGCCCTCGGGCGCAGATCGCCGGACATGGTTCCGCAGAAACTTGCCTGCGGCGACCTTATCCTTGATCCGGTCAATGGAGAAGTCACCCGGCAGGGAACCAGGATCGAGCTTACTCCGAAGGAGTTCACCCTTCTGGAGTTTCTCATGCGGCGTCAGGGAACCATCGTCACGCGAACCTCCATCGTCCAGAACGTATGGGACATGAATTTCGATTCCCTGACCAACGTCGTCGAGGTCTTCATGAACCGGCTGCGCAATAAGATTGACTACCCATTCCAGAAGCGCCTTCTCAGCACGATCCGCGGCCGCGGCTACCGGCTCAGCGACGGGGAGCCGCAGGAATGACCGTGCGAAGGAAACTGCTGCTGTGGTATTCAGGGGTCTTCTTTATTTCGTCAACCTTTCTCGTCGCAAGCGTGTTCGCGCTTTTTGCGCACAAACTGCAGAGCGATTTTTACAGTCATCTTCGGGACGAATATCGCGAGCACATGCGCGTGATCCAGACCTATCAGGGCAACCCGGTGGCCTTTCGCCAAGCGATCTCGGTTGAGGTTCTCGCGCGAAGAATCTTCCCTATTTCCATCCGCCTTTACGATCCAACCCAAAACAAGGACGTTCTGCTGCTGGCGCCATACTGGGAGAGCTTCATGCCCGCCGTCCCGGACGTCGGCGGCGTCGGCGATGAACCGCGCATCTCCCGCCTTCAGATAGGAGAGGACCGTGAGGACGTTGTATATCTTCTGACGGGATGCTTCGCGGGCGCGGATGGGGAACTTATGATCCTTCAGGTGGGCATGGCCTACAAGCGCGTCTACAAGCGCATCCTGCAGATGGCGCAGTACATGATTTACGTTCTGCTCACCGGGCTTGTCATGAGCGTTGCAGGCGGGTGGCTGCTGGCCGGGCGAAGCCTCGACGCCATGGACGAGATTGCGACCGCGCTTGAGAAAGTCCAGGCGGAAAGCCTGTCGAAAAGGCTCGAATCATCCGGGGAGCAGGACGAAATAGGCCGGATTATCGCCTCCGTCAACAACATGCTGGCGCGCCTGGAACAGGCGTTCAGGCAGCTCAAGGATTTCTCCGCCGACGCCGCGCATGAGCTTCGCACCCCGCTTGCCGCAATCAAGTGCAGACTGGAAGTCGCGATTGAGAGCGACCAGACTTCTGAAGGCTCCCGACAGGTCATGAGCGACCTGCTTCAACAGGTCGAGTCCCTGAACGGCATCGTCAATAATCTCCTTTTGCTTGCCCGGCTGGACGCATCCGAACGCCTTGAGAAGACTGAATCCGTTGATCTGCGCGGGATACTTGCCGATCTATCGGAAGTCTTTGAAGTCCTTGCCCAGCAGAAGGGCATCGAACTGAAAATACTGACCGGCGAGGGCAATATTGTAAGCGGAAACCCGACTTTGCTTCACAGATGCTTCGCGGACCTGATTGAGAACGGCATTCGTTATACCCCGTCCGGCGGCTCGGTTTCGGTGGTATTAACAACTGAGGACGGCATTTGCCGGACCGTGGTAAGCGACACGGGCATCGGCATCAAACAGGATGATCTGGAGAAAATATTCGACCGGTTCTACAGGGGGGAGGAGTCAAGAAGCCGCGTCACCGGCGGGACGGGCCTCGGCCTGAGCATATGCCGGCGGATCGTGGAACTTCACGGCGGCAGTGTCAGCGTCAAGAGCGAGCCGGGAAAGGGCGCAATCTTCACGGTTGACCTTCCGCGCATGGCATAGGTCTTCGCGGCGTCAATCATCGCTATCAACAAGAGCTTCGGCAAGATATTCCACTGTGTGCCTGGCCAGGAACCTGACGCTCCTCCGCGCCATGCCGCCTCGAATCTGGAGGACGCATCCCGGACAATCCGTCGCCGCGCATGACGCCCCGGTTCCCGAAAGCGAATCCAGTCTGGCGGACAGCATTTTCTCCGATATGCCCGGCTGGTTGACTGAGAATGTTCCGCCGAAACCACAGCAGCTATTTTCCCCGGTTTCAACCAGTTCATAACCGGCAATCGTCAGCAGGCGTCGCGCGGCAAGCTCCTCGCCCTCACCCATGTTCTTGACGTGGCAGGAATCGTGATAAGTAATCTTCTGCTTCGCTGGAGCGAAACGGAGTTTGTCCGCTCTGGCGATCAGGAATGAGGATATCCCAACTGCGCGCGCGGCAATCCGCCTTGCCTCCGATTCCAGTTCCGTTCCTGCAAGCAACTCCGGCCACAGGCTGCGTATCGCGTGCAGACAGGTCGGGCAGACTGTGACAATCGGCTCTGCGCCTTCCGCTGAAAGGGACTTCACAGCTTCAGCCGCCTGCCGTCGCGCCGTTCCGGCGTCGCCGAGATGGTGCGCCGGCAGTCCGCAACAGCCCTGGCCGGTCGGCATCGCTGTCTCGAACCCGACGGACGACAAAAGCCGTTCGGCTGCGCGCGCGGTTTCAGGATAGACGAAATCCGCCAGGCATCCTGTGAAGAATATGATTCTCTCCCCCTTCTCCTCCCGGGCATCTCGTCCGGATAAGGAGCTGCGATACGATTCCCGCGCTACAACCGGAATGGCCCGGAAGTCCGCCGACGGCAGAGCGCCGGCTCCGATCTTCAGCATCCCATCCTTGTCGGCCAGGATTCCGCCGGCCTTGCCCAGCGACGTCATCAGTGCGTGATACGCGCGCCGCCTGCTCATGACACCGCGCAACAGCAGCCACTCGATCGGCCCCAGCCCGTTTTCTTCCGCGGCCAGCCCGGCGACCTTTTCGATCAGGAACGGTATGTCAATCCCGGCGGGGCAGACCGTGGCGCACGCCCGGCATCCGGAGCAGAGTTTCGCCAGTTCGCATGCGGCGTCACGATCATGAATGAATGCGGTGAGGATCGTTCCAATGCCGCCCATGTAGACGTGCGAGAAGGCCTGACCGCCGATGATGCGGTAGACCGGGCAGACGTTCAGGCACGCCCCGCACCTCAGACACCGCAACGCCTGCCGGAAATCCGGCGATTCGGCCATCCGCCGCCGCCCGTTGTCCAGCAGAATGACGTGCTGTTTCTCCAGCGCCGGCCCGGTCAGGAAACTGACGTAGCTTGACATCCTCTGCCCGGTCGCGGACGGCGGCAACGCCCGCAAAATTGACATCGCGGAAGGCCAGTCAGGAAGGAGTTTGTCCGTTCCGACCAGCGCGATGTGAATCCTCGGCAGCGACGTCGCCAGCCCGCCGTTGCCCTCGTTCGTGACGATGATGAGTGTTCCGGCGGCGGCGACCGCGATATTGGCGCCGGTGATCCCGGCGTCCGCTTCAGTCAGGGCGCGCCGCAGATGCCTGCGCGCGAGCTTCACCATCCCGCCGATATCCGGCGGGACCTCCTCGCCGAGTTTTTCGCTGAACAGCGCCGCGATCTGGTTCCGGTCCATGTGAATCGCCGGTATTACCATGTGCGATGGGGAGTGGCCGGCCAACTGGACGATCCATTCGCCAAGGTCAGTCTCCGTGACCTCCAGCCCCGCGCCTTCCAGCGCCTTGTTCAACCGGATTTCCTCGGAGGTGATTGATTTCGATTTGACGACCTTGCGCGCGCCGTGTTCCTCAAGGATGCCGCGGATGATTTGATTCGCCTCGGCCGAGTCGTCGGCGCGGTGAACGCGGCCCCCTTTTGCCTCCAGCTTCTCCGCGAATTCGCGCTGAAGCCTTTCGCGTTCCGATATCGCCCGCTCCTTGACGGCGACGACTTCGTCGCGTATGGCTTCGAAATCGAGGCCGCCGAACGCCGCCTTCCGCATTTTGACGTAGCGGGCTGAGAAGTCCGCCAGCGCGTGGCGCAACACCGGGCTGCCCAGCGCGTCGTCAACGCGCCGCTTCAAATCCGCCCCTGCCTGTTTCCGTTTACGTGTCTTCATGCCAGAGCGCTATGACCAGCCTGCCCGGCCCCTGCATTCCGAGCGTCAGCACGTGTTCGATGTCGCCCGTGCGGGACGGCCCTGTGATGAAAAGCGATTGCGCTACCCCCGCGTGCCTATCGTCAAACGCCGCCGCCAGCGCCCCGATATCGGCTACGATATCCGCTGTCCGAAGCAGGATGAGACAGGTCGGCGGCAACAGCGCGATGAGGCGTTCGGCGGAGTTGGACGGCTCGTATACGCACGTCCCCGTCCGGGCGATTCCATAGCGGGCCGCGATTATGCCTAGATCGGCATGGCGAACGAGGTCGCAATCCGAAGACGCGAATTCAAGCCACGGATGGATTGTGAGAAGGGATGGATGGGCGACTGCGCGGGGATGCCTGCCCGCGCTCAGCGCGCGCCCGATCTCTTCCGCAAGGCCGGACTTCGGGGCTGGACCGAGAACCTCTGCGGAAGCAGCCTTCGCGCGCTCGGTGAATAGCATGATCCTGTCCGCTTCCGCCATTCGCCAAAGCCTCAGAAAAAACGAGGCAACGGCCAAAACCGTTGCCTCATGTAAGGTGGGCGCTCCGCGCCCGCGCTGTACACTGCGCCACGCCGAATCACGAAACGGCTTCCACGGCCTCGACTTCCGGGATGACCTTCTTCAGGCGGGCCTCGACGCCCATCTTGAGGGTCATCCGCGCCCCGGGGCAATGCCCGCATGCGCCCGTGAGCTTGACCTTGACGATCCCCTTGACGACGTCAACAAGCTCGCAGTCGCCGCCGTGGGTTTTGAGTTGTTCCTTTATCGGAGCCAGCGCTTCCACTACGCGGTCCTTGAGTTCCTGATCGGTCATTTCCTTCTCCTCATGACAAGTTGACTAATCCATTCGACTCCGTCGAATTATATGCCCCCCCGCCAATCCGTCAAGGCGATATCGCGCCCGCCGCTCTGCGATTACGGAACTTCCTCGGCGTTCTTTTTGGCCTCGCTGCGGAATTGAGAAGCCTTCTCGATCACCGCCTTGACCTCCGTCTCGGTCCTTGCTTTTGTCTTCGGCTCGACCTTCGGAAGCGTCAAGGAAACCTCGTGTTCGTCCCTGATATTGAATGGAATAAGGTTATCTGAAATGAAATCGAGGGGGAAATACTCGTACCACGGGATGCGGCACTTATACATCTCAACCTTTTCATCGTACATGACGCGGCCCTGGCGGTCCAGCATCGGCCCGACACGGACGCGGCGCGTGCCGTAGTGGTCGAAGGTTATCCGTGCGGGCGAGGTTCCTATCTCGCGCTCGTCAATGTAGACCGGCGCGCCGATCGGTTCGGAGCGGACCGTCAGCGTCCTGATCACGCACCCTCCGCACAGCGCGGCGCTCAGGCAGGCTGTCGCGGCGAATCGCATCAGCCCATTGATCTTCATCTGCTTTGCTCCATAGCGCTAGGCGCATGTGTGTAAGCGCCGGGAAATCAGAAATTCACGAACTCCGTCTTTCCGGAGGGCACATCAAGGATCGCCATGAGCGATTTGCCGGAAAGCCATCCGCCCGATTCGCCAGGATTGAGGTAAAGCTTGCCGTCCCTGCGAATCGCCTCAGCGCGATGCGTATGGCCGTGGACGATTATGTCCGCCGCTTTGCGCTCCCGGTCCGGCAGTTTCGCCAGGTTGTGTATGACGACTATCTTGACGCCCTCAACCTCCAGTTTCAAGATCGGACCGGCGATGTTGGGACAGGCTGCGGCCAGCCCCTCGCGCTCGCCGTCGTTGTTGCCGTATACGGCGTGGAGGGGGGCGTTGACGCCCATCCAGGCCTTCAGCGCGAACGGAGCGACGAAGTCTCCGGCGTGGATTACCATCCCGACCTTGCGCTCGTTCAGCGCGGCCACGGCGTCGGCGATGGCGTTCAGATTGTCATGCGAATCGCTTACGACTCCGATCTTCATCCCGCGCCCCTTCCCGCCATGTTCTAGATTTCGACCTCGAAGGGCACGTCGGCGCTGTTGAGATTCGACCTTATCTTTCGAAGAATCTCCTCGGCTACCGAAATCGCCCTGATCCCCTCCTCCCCGCCGACGATGGGATTGGTATGGGATCGCGCGCTTTCGACGAACGCGGCCAGTTCGGCGGCCAGCGGCTCGTATTCGTCAATCTTCAGATGCTCGACGGTGAGCAGGTCCTGGAAATCCATGTTGCGCAGTTGCAGCAGTCCGGCGGCGCTGAACTTGACGTTCTCAAGGTGTTTGTTCAGCTCGGGCGACTTCTTGTAGATGACGCACTTGCGCTCAAGGTAGTCAAGACTGATGTAGGAATCCGGGCCGAAGACGCGGATCTTGCGCATCTTCTTTATCGAAACCCGGCTGGCAGTGATATTGGCAACGCAACCGTTCTCGAACGTCAGCCGAGCGTTGGCAATGTCCTCCCGCTTCTCTGAGACGACGGGCACGCCGACGGCCTCGATTGATTTCACCGGCGACCGCACGAGACTCAGCACGATGTCAATGTCGTGGATCATCAGGTCCATCACGACGCCCACGTCCCCGCTGCGGAAGGTATATGGGGCCAGCCGGTGGCATTCCAGGAAGAGCGGTTTGATGCTCAGCTTGTCAACGGCCTTCATCACGGGGTTGAATCGCTCGATGTGCCCGACCTGCAGCACGGCCTTGTTTGCGGCGGCGACGGCGGCAAGCTCGCGCCCCTGGTCCAGTGTGCGCGTCATGGGCTTTTCGACCAGAACGTGAATCCCCCTCTCAAGGAACGGCTTGGCGACCTCGTGATGAAGAACAGTGGGGACCACGACGCTGACGGCGTCAACGCGTCCGAGAAGTTCCCGATAATCCCTGACGAATTCCGTCGAGCATTTTTTGGCGACCTTTCGCGCCTGCTCCTCGTCCACGTCGGACACCGCCGCAAGTTCCACGCCGGGCAACCCGCTGTAGACGCGGGCATGTTCCTTGCCCAGGTGGCCGACTCCTATCACTGCAACCCTGAGGGGCTTTCCTTCTTCCCTGACAGCCATGTTGATTCTCCAGGTGCGTCTTGTGAAGCCCCCGTTATGATCCGTTCCGTCCGCGATTACATCCGCAGCGATTCCCTGAATCTTCCGTGCATCCCCATGTCCATCTTGCGCAGGAACTCCAGCAGGTATTTCACGTCCTCCGTGATGTCCGCGCGCTCCTCCAGTATCTTCATCGCTTCGGGCTTGGAATACTGCTTCGAGCGCCAGAGCAGGTTGAACGCCTCCTGAAGCGCGTTCACGCGCTCCGGGCTGAAACCCGACCTTTCGATGCCGATCCTGTTGAGCTTGCGAACTCTCGATGGGTGGCCCTCGACGAACATGAAGGGCGGCACGTCCCATGCGATGCGCGTCATCCCGCAGACGAAGGCGTACCGCCCGACCGTGGTGAACGTGTTTATCCCGGTCAGGCCCATGATCTTGGCGCCCTTCTCCACCTTGCAGTGCCCGCCCAGCCCCGCCATGTTGGCGATGATGATGTCATCCTCAAGCTCGCAGTCATGCGCCACGTGGGAGCATGACATGAGCATGTTCCTGTTTCCCAGCTTCGTTGTGCCGCCGCCCGTCACGGTTCCGCGGTTGACCGTCGAGCTTTCTCTGAAAACGTTTCCGTCCCCGATGACTATATAGGTCTCCTCGCCGTGGAACTTCAAATCCTGCGGCTCGCCGCCGATGTGGGAGAACGGGAAAAAAACATTGTCGTTGCCGATCGTTGTCCAGCCGGAAATCATGCTGTGCGCCCTGAGTTCGTTGCGCTCTCCCAGAACTACGTCCGGACCGATCACGGCGTAGGGGCCGATCCTGCAACCGTCACCTATGCGGGCCTTCGGGTCAACAACCGCCGTTGGATGAATCTCAACAGACATTGCTTTCTTTCTCCTGTCGGACGGGTTATTCAAGCATTTCCGCGTCCACGAGCATGAACCTCAGCACCGCCTGCCCGGTCGCCTGGCCGTCAACCGTTGTTCGGGCCTGAACCTGGGCGGCGCGCGATTTCAAACGAGTGACTTCAACCTCTATGCGCAGTTGATCTCCCGGCACGACCGGACGGCGAAGCTTGACGCCGTCAATCGAAACAAGCATTGCCACCTTGCCGACGTTTTCAAGCCTCCTCAGCAGCAGGACACCGGCCACCTGAGCCATGGCCTCGACCTGCAGGACGCCCGGCATTATCGGCATCTCCGGATAATGCCCCGTGAAGAAAGGCTCGTTTATCGAAACATTCTTTATGCCGACGGCCCGCTTGTCCTCGACCAGCTCAAGTATCCTGTCAACCATCAGGAACGGGAACCTGTGCGGCAGGGCGCGCCATATTTCCCGTATTCCCAGGTGCTTGTCCGCCGCCTTGCCCGTTTCCTCAGGGCGGTTGAAGGCTTCGCGTATCCGCCGGGCCATTCGGGCGTTCACCTGGTGGCCCGACTTCACGGCCATGAACCTGCCCCTTACCTCAAGGCCCGTCAGCGCCATGTCCCCGATGAAGTCCAGAACCTTGTGCCTGACGCATTCGTCCGGGAAACGCAACTGCGCAGGCTCCCGGCTAATAGGCCTGGTGAACGAGCCGTCCGTGTTGATGACGACGGCGTTGTCGTCCGTGACGCCGCCGCCCACGCCCAGCCGCTTGAACTCGTCGTAATAGCTGCTCAGGGCGAAGGTCCGGCAGGGGGCTATCTCTCTGACGAAACTGTCCGGCTGGAAGTCGCAGGTGAAGGTCTGGGTCGGGAGGTATCTCCCGCCGAAATCCATGAGGTAGTTGATCTGAAGCCCGGCGGGATACGGCAGCGCGGTGATGCTGGCGTCGTCCGCGGAGATCGTGATCGGCTCCTTAACCTCGAAAACAGGGCGGGATGCCCCCAGGTCGGCCACGCCGGCGCTCTGAAGGATCGCGCAGAATTCGCTGCTGCTGCCGTCCAGAACCGGCATTTCCTCCGCGTTGATCTCTACGATCAGGTTGTCAATTCCCATCGAATAACAGGCGGCCAGAAAATGTTCCGGCGTCTCGATCGTCACATCGTTCCATCTCAGTGCGCTTCTGCGGAAAACCTCCGCGTATGCGTCAACCGTGGCCGGGACTACGGGGGCGTCGGGCAGGTCCGCGCGGATGAAGAGAATCCCCGTTTCCGCGACCGCGGGTTTAAGGCGGACCTGGACGGGCTTGCCGCTGAAAAGGCCGACTCCGGTGAATTCGACCTCCTGCCGTATTGTCCTCTGATTGGCCACCGCCGCCTATTTTTCCTCGATGGGACCCTCGTAACCGACGTTCATCTTCTCAACAATCGCGTCCGTGATGTCCAGCGCGTCGTTCCAGTATAACACGTCGTTCCACTCCATTTGAACGCGCAAAGTCTCCCTCTTCTCGAGTTCTTTCGGCTGACTTTGTCCGCGCAGGATCATGTCGAAGCCGTTGGCCTTGCCGTATTCCGTGACAATGGTGCAAAGCGAGAAGAAAAAGTCGGCCAGATACTGGTCATACTGCCTGTTTAGCGCTTCCATGCGCACCTCGCGCTCGGTCTTCATCTCCGCAACAGCTCGCTTAAGTTCTTCGGTGGTTTTCCTGTAATCCTCAGACCCGACGTCGAGCGCGTCCAACTGGCCCTTGAGCAGGTCCGCCTTTCTCTGGCGTTCCTTCAGGTTGCGCTCCCCTTCCTGGCGCATGATCCTAAGCTTCTGATCGCAATCCTGCCAACGCTTGGACTTCTCGAACACGCGCTCGATGTGTACTATTCCGACCTTGATCGGGCGTCCCGGCTCGCGTTTTGCCGCCGGCTCCGGAGGTTTGGCGTCGTCGCTTTTCGGCGCGTCCTGGGCGTAAAGAGCGCCCGCCATGCCCAAAAGCCCCAGGACAACCGCAAAAATCGCATGTCTGCGCATCTGTCTGACTCCTGCAAGATTTTGCGCCGCCCGCAAAAAAACCTTCCCTGCGCCGGCGGACGCGACTCAGAACTGTGTCATTCCCGTTACGCCAAAGCTGATTAACTCGCGCTTGTCGTACTTCTCTTTCCGGAGCGGGAATCCAAAATCCAGCGCCATTCCGGAGCCGAACATCGGAAGCCGCAGCCTGACGCCCACGCCGACCGACAGGCGGTAGTTGTTCACAAGATCGCTGAAATTGTTTTCTACCGAGCCGGCGTCCGTCCAGATCGCGCCCCGGAAGTAGTCCTTTATGATGGGCACCTCATGCTCCACGCTGGCCAGCGCCATCTGGCGTCCGCCGATGAGCTTGTGCCAGTCGTCGTCCACGGGGCTTACGCCGCGATAACGGAAACCGCGCAGGCTGCCCTGTCCTCCGGCATACAGGCGCTCGAAGATCGGAACGTCGGGGCCGTAATTGCCGACGATCGAGTAGGACTCTTCGACGCTGAGCACGTGCCTGCCCCACCATTTGGGATTCCACACCGTCCAGTATTGCTTGTCGCCGATCCGGTATTTCATCACTTCCACGTCCAGTGTGCTGATCTCATACGATGTCTCGAACAAGTTGCCTTCCGTCGGGAAGGTGAAGCTGTCGCGGGAGTCATACTCAAGTTTCAACTCGTCGTACTGTCGCATATGGCTGCCCTCGGCGTCCGTAACGTCGTCCGGGACAAATTCGTCGGCGTCGTGAATGTAGATGTTCTCGATGCCGGGGGTCAGGGTCACGATCCAGTCCTCGCCGATCCATTCCGTCAGTCGTCTTCCGAAGCTGACCGAGCCGCCGTAGCGTCTTTCCGCGTAGAGCTGGTAATAACGCTCATATACATAGGCGTTGAAGCCGAAGCGATAGGGCGTGTCGTTCACCGATGGATTCAAGAACTGGATGATGGCGTCCGTGCGCTCCTTGCCGGGCCTGAGGCTCATTGTAAGGACGTGGCCCGCGCCCCGGAACGCCGTCCCGTCCCAGAAATCGTCCCAGTCCTTCGGCGTGTCGGAAATGTCGAAGTTCCGGTCCTGGTAGGTGACTTCCCCCAGGGGGCCGAAGTTAGTGCTGAAGCCGACGCTGAAGCGAATCATTCCGCTGCGGCCTTCCTTGACGCGCACCACGGCGTCCCGGTAGGTCCCCTCGCTCGGTTCGAACACAACGTCCACTGCGTCAGGAGACTCCTGGTCGAAATAGCCGAGTTTCCTGAGCCGTTTCTTGCTTTCCTCCACTTTGTCCAGATTCACCCGTTCGCCGGGATTAAATTTCAACTCCCGGCGGATGACGTTGTCCTGCGTCTTGTCGTTGCCCTCGATGCGCACGTCGCGGATGATCGTGGCCTCGCCCTCTTCGATCGTGAACTCGACATAGACGATGTGCTTCTCCATGTCGTAGGACACCTTTGACGAGAGTCCACGCGAGGCTGGCATATAGCCGACGTCCAGATGCCCCTGCCCGGCGTAAAGGTCGCCGATGCCCCTCTCGGAATCTTTCAGCTTTTTGGGCGAATAATGCTCGCCCTTCTTCAGCGGGATGGCGTCGGCAAGCTCGTCGCTTTTGAACAGGACGTTGCCGTTGAACCTGATCTCCTCGGTGAAGTAGCGGGGGCCTTCGAAGATGTCAAACATGCAGGTTATGCGCTGCTTGTCGTCGCTGTAACAGGGATATCCGGCCACCACCGAATCCAGGTAGCCCTCATTGCGATAGAATTCCCTGACACGCTCGACGTCCTCCTGGAATTCGGGATAATTGAGAAATCCGGGGAATATAAACGCCGGCCACCATCGGCGGTCGGTCTCCAGCAGGTCAACCAGGTCGCCGTAGTCGTAATGTTCGTTCCCGTGGAATTCGAACTTGCGCACCGCTCCTTCCACGCCCTCCTCGCAGCGATATTCCAGGATGAACTTGCCGTCCTCCTCGAATGTGGCGACGTAGACGCGGATGAACGGCATTCCATTCTCCCAGTAAAGGTCCTTGATCCGCTCCCTGTCAAGCCGGACGTTGACCGGATTGAGATACTCCCCTTCCTTCTGAAGCAGAACCTCTCGGATTGTGGACTTGCTTGCCTCGTGGTTTCCGGAGATATGCAGTTCGTCCACCTTGCGGCGTTCGGCAACGACGATCCTGAGCTTCACGCCGCCTGGAGCGTCCTCCTGATAGATGTTGACATCGTCGAAGTATCCGAGCGTGTAGAGTTTCGTCAGGTCTTCGTCCAGACGATCCTGGGAGATGGGGTCGCCGACCTTGCTTTTCATCTGGTTCAGGATGGCCGGCAGTTTGACCGTCTTGTTGCCCTCGACCGCAATCTCCCGGATGATCTTCTGGCTCTCCTCCGGTGGTTGTTCCTGGGCGGGAAGGGAAAGCGGCGAGCATGCAAGCGCGACAAACGCGGCAAGGAACGCAACGCGGATCGGCTCCGGCCATCTCCCGGCCACGGGGAGAATGCGTGTCATATAATCTCTCCGGAGCCGGGTTCAAAGCGAAACATGTTCGGCCAGAAGGTGAGGTTGACGATGCCCTGCGGGCCGTTTCGCTGTTTTGCGATTATGAGTTCGATCGCCGTCGCCTCCCGTGTGTACTGCCCGGTGGCGACGTCCTCCCGGTGGATGAGGGCTACAACGTCGGCGTCCTGCTCGATTGAGCCTGACTCGCGCAGGTCGGCAAGCCTTGGCCGATGATCCAGGCGGGATTCCACCCCCCGGTTCAACTGGGCGGCGGCGATCACGGGAACATTCAGTTCCCGGGCCAGCCCCTTCAGCCCGCGGCTGATTTCGCTAACCTCTTGCTCGCGGCTCCGGCTCTTGGAATTGGAGGCCGTCGGCTCCATCAACTGCAGGTAGTCCACGGCTACCATGGCGATGCCGTAGCGCTCCTTGAGGCGTCTCGCCTTGGCGCGCAGTTCGAGTATGTTCAGCCCCGTGCTGTCGTCAATGTAGAGCGGGACCTCGGCGAATTGGTTGACCGCAAGGAAAAGGTCCTGATACTGATGGTCGTCAAGGTCCACCGTCCTGAGCCTGGTTCCCTCGATCCGGCAATGCAGGGAGAGCATGTTCTGAACGATCTGTTGCGCGCTCATTTCAAGCGAGTAGAGCACGACCGGCTTGCGTTCGACATAGGCTACATGATGCAGGATGTTGAGCAGGAGGCTCGTCTTCCCGACGCTCGGACGCGCGGCGACTATGATGAACTCGCCGTTCTGGAATCCGCTGGTTATGTTGTTAAGGTCATTGAAGCCGGTAGGCATTCCGGTGACCGCGCCCTTCAGGTCGTTTTCGGCGCGCCTGTCAATAATCCGGATGAGTTCCTTGAGCGTTTCGGACACCTTCTGGACTTGGCGGGTGGAGCGCAGGTCCTTAAGCTCGAACACCTCCCGCTCGGCCCGGTCCAGAAGTTGCTCCACGTCGGCGCTTTCCATGTAGGCCTCTTTCTGAATCTCCGACGCGGTTTCGATAAGCTTCCGGCGGATGGCCTTCTCCCGGACGATTCCGGCGTAATATTCGACATTTGCAACGGTGGGGACAGCCTCCTCAAGATCGAGTATATAAGCGACTCCGCCGGCGTCATCCAGCGCTGTTCTGCCCTCCGCCGCCGCCCCCTTGGACGCGGGGGGGATTTTCTTCAACTCATCGCGCAGGATGACCGGGTCCACCGTGTTATATTGGTGGTAACAGTGGACAATGGTCTCGAATATCAGGCGATGGGCGTCCTTGTAGAAGGAATCCGGCGTCAGGACACGCAGCGCCAGATCAATGGCGTCGTTGTCCAGGAGCATGCTGCCCAGGACGCCCATCTCGGCGTCAAGGTCGTAAGGCGGCACTCGTTCCGCGGCGCCTTCAGGGCCCATTTCCGTTAGCTCCTAACGCCGAAATCCAGGGCCGTGTTCGAATTGAGCCGCCCGTGACCGGCCAGGGTCGCGCCTACTGCCCGGCGGGTTCTTCCGCGGATTCCGCATCTGCGGCGTCCCCCTCGGACGCCTCCGGTTCGGACTGCCGCGCTATCTGCTCCTCCGTGGCCACGACCACTCTGATTGAGGCTTTCAATTCCCTGCCGAACCGCAGCGGCACTGTGTATTCGCCCAGGATTTTTATCGGTTCGTCAAGTTTTATCTGTCCAACCTCTATCGGGATGCCCAACAGGTTGACCACTTCCGCGATGTCGGCCTCGCGAACGGCGCCGAAAAGGTGTCCTTCATCGTTGGCCTTGACCGTAACGACGCAGGAAAAGTCCGTGAGGCGCTCTATCAGCCCTGCGTACTTCGCTCTCTCGGCCGCGTCCAGCACGTCCTGCCGCTTGCGGGCCGCTTCGGCCTCCTGCATTGCCTGCTTGGTCACGACGCTGGCCATCCGGCGGGGGAAAAGGTAGTTGCGCGCGTATCCGGTCGCAACATTGACAATCTCGCCGACCCGGCCCAGGTCTTCCACGTTCTTCTTCAAAACAACTTTCATCTCTGACCTCTGTATGCGCGCGCCGGCGTTGGAGGGGCCGGGCGCATGTCGTCGTGATTCGGGGCTTACGCCGTGTATGGCAGCAGACCGAGGAACCTGGCCACCTTGATGGCCTTCTTCATGCTTCTCTGGTGTTTGCTGCAGTTGCCGGAGCGCTTGCGGCTGAACATCCTGCCCTGCGACGTAAGCAGTTTCTGCAGGGTGTTCATGTCCTTGTAATCCACCTCGCCCACATTGGCGCGGCAGAAACGGCACTTCAATTGCTCCGCGTATCTGATTCGCTTCTTCTTCTCTCGCTTGGGCATCGTTTTTCCTTAAAACTAGAACGGAATGTCGTTGTCAGGCACGTCGTCGTCCGGAGGCGGGGGCTGCATGTCGGCCTCCTGGTCCATCGGCGGCTGAGACTGCTGTTGCTGCGGGCGTTGCGGCGGACGCTGCCCGCCGGGACTGCTCATCGGCCTGCTCTGCGGCGCGCCGTCCGGCGCGTCTGCGCGTCCGCCGATGAACTGGAAGTTCTCCACCACGACCTTCAGCTTGCTGCGCTTCTGGCCGCTCTGGTCCTCCCATGCGTCCAACTTCAGCCGGCCTTCCACGAACAGGGGGCGTCCCTTGCTCATGTACTGGCAGAGGACTTCGGCGCTGCGGGCCCACGCCTCGCAGTCCACGAAGCAGGCTTCTTCCTTCTGCTGCCCGTCCTGGCCTTTGTAGCGGCGGTTCACCGCCAGCCCGAACTGAGCCACGGCCTGTCCGGACGGCGTGTAGCGCAATTCCGGATCGCGGGTCAGGTTGCCCATCAGAAGAACTTTGTTGAAGTTGGACATCGTTTATCGCCTCCTTGTTCCGGCGGTCTCAACCGATCCGCCGGCCTAATTTTCTTCGGAGGATTCTTCGTCGGACGATTCCTCGTCTGATTCGTCGGAGCTTTCGTCTGAGGACTCGTCTGAGGACTCTTCTGAAGACTCGTCCGAATCATTTTCGGAAGCATCCCCTGTCGCGGCGGGTATCTCGCCGGGCGCTTCGACCTCAGCGGGCGGAGGCTCAGGCCTGGATACGAGGTTGCCCTCGTCGTCGTAGACCTCCCCGATCGGGTCGTCAACGAAGTCGTCAACAAGGATAATGTGCCTGATGACGGATTCCGACAGGGTGAAGGACCTGCGCATGGTCGCTATCGCCTCCGGCGGAGCGTTGAAGTGGATCAGGATGTAGGTCGCGCGCTTGTGCCTGCGGATGTCGTAGGCGAGCTTGCGTTCGCCCCACTTCTCCGTGCGCACTATCTCGGCGCCGTTGGCTTTCAGAATTCCCTGGATGTTTTTCAACACGGACTTGATGTCCGTGCTGGTCTCGGCCGGGTCGGCCAAGAACATGCCCTCATAAAGTCTCAAGCTTTCTCCTCCTGTCCGCCCGGCGTTCTCCAGTCTGAACCCGCGCGCGCCGTCCGCGCGCAGCGGCCGTTGAGAACGTCAGTTGAATCTGTTCATGCACTCGTCTATTCCTTCCCTGGCCCAGGCCTCTGCGGCGTCCGCCGCAAGGGCGATCGAGCGTTCGATCTCCTCGCGCTCGCCGTTACGGAAGGCATCCAGAACGAAATCCTTCGCAATCACGCCTTCCGGCAGTGGGCCGATGCCCAGCCTGAGCCGGGGATAATCCTGCGCTCCCAGCGCTCCCTCGATGGACAACAGGCCTTTGTGTCCGCCCGCGCCGCCTTTCGGCCTTACGCGCATCGCGCCCAGCGGAAGGGCCAGATCATCGCAGATCACCAGAAGCTCGTCCCGCGAACAACCGGTTTCGTCCAGAATCCCGGCCACACATTCGCCGCTAAGATTAACATAAGTCAGCGGCTTTGCAAGGACAAGCTTGCCGTTTGCCGTGGCTGCGCGGTAGACCAGCCCCCGGGATTGCTCCCTGGGTCCTGAAGCCCTGAGCCTTCCGGCGAGCGCGTCAATCGTCCTGAAACCCACGTTATGCCGCGTCTCGGCGTACTGCGCGCCGGGATTGCCAAGACCGACGATCACCTTCATCGTCATGCTCCCAGCCGCGCCGTAAAGCGGGGATTCGCAAAAGGGAAGGCCTTACTACTTCTCCTTCTTTTCCTTCTTCTCTTCCTTGGCCGGCTTCTCGGCTTCCTCGCCTTCCGCGTCTTCGTCTTCCTTCTTGCGGCCGATCACTTCCGGTTCGGTCGCTCCGGCTTCCGCGCCTTCTGCCGGCGCGGCTTCTTCCTCCGCTATCTGCTGACGGATGGCGACAACCAGGTGCTCGGGGGAAACCTGCGGAACGACTCCTTCGGGGAAGGTCAGGTCCCGGACAAACACCTGATCGCCGATGGCCATCTTTGCGACCTTCACCTTGATTTCGTCAGGTATTGACATCACGGCCGCCTCGACTGCGATCTCGTGCATCACGTGGTCCAGCACTCCGCCGGCGGCAAGGCCTTCCGGGGTTCCGACCAGGTGGATCGGCACCGTCACGGTCACGCGCTCGTCCATCGAGATCCTCATGAAGTCCATGTGTATCACGAAATCGCCCATGGAATCATATTGAACCTCTTTGACAAGCGCGGGCTGGTTGATGCCCTCGCCCTGGATTTCAACCACGCGCGTGGCGTGGCTTATCATCCTGCGAACGTCCTTGTCCTCAATGGCAAGATGCACCGGCGTTTCGCCGTGGCCGTACATGACTGCTGGCACTTTGCCCGCCCGGCGCACGCGCATTGCTTCCTGCTTCCCAGAAACCGTCCTTACGGACGCCGCCAACTTGATTGTTTCCATCTCTTCTCGCTCGCTTCGGATCGGCCGCGACCGGCGCGCCGGCTTGGCGCTGGCTACCCGGCCTGGACTCGAACCAGGAATAGAGGAACCAAAATCCTCTGTGTTACCAATTACACCACCGGGTATCCCCGTCGCTAGTCAATGGACAAAACGGCTCCAGTGTTTGCGCTTGTCACAAGCCTGGCGTAGCGCGCCAGGCATCCTGTCTTCACCTTCGGCTGCGGCGGCTTCCAGTTCGCGCGACGCCGCTTCAGCTCCGCGACGCTTACGCGCAGCTCCAGCTTCCGCCTTTCAAGATCAAATTCGATCACATCGCCGTTCCGGACCAGCGCCAGCGGTCCGCCTGACATGGCTTCCGGGGAAGCGTGGCCGATGCACGGCCCGCGCGTCCCGCCGCTGAACCGCCCGTCGGTGACCAGCGCCGTGGTCTCGCTCAAACCCATCCCCGTGATCGCCGAAGTCGGGCTGAGCATCTCCCGCATCCCCGGCCCGCCCTTCGGGCCTTCATAACGGATGACGACAAAATCCCCGGCCTTGACCTTTCGCGCCATGATCGCCGCCATGGCTTCCTCCTCGCTGTCGAAACAGCGAGCCGGCCCGGTGAAGCTCCGCGCCTTCTCCGGCAGGGCCGTCTGCTTTATCACCGCTCCGTCCGGAACAAGGTTCCCCTTGAGAACCGCTATGCCCCCCTCGCGCGAATACGGTTTTTCCATGGGGAGAATCACGTTCTCGTCAAGAACTTCCGCGTTCCGGGCTATGGCATGGACGCTGCGCCCCGTCACGGTCGGGCAATCCTTGAGAACCTTCTTCAGACGCTTGAAGACGGCTGGAATGCCGCCGGCCCAATAAAGGTCCTCCATATAATGCCGCCCGGAGGGCAGCAGGTCGGTAATCTTCGGAACTTTGCGGCTGATTTCGTCGAAACGCTCCAGCGGGATGACGATTCCGGCCTCCCGCGCAATGGCCGGGATGTGCAGGCAGGTGTTCGTTGAGCCGCCCAGCGCCATGTCCACGGAAATGGCGTTGTCGAACGCCGCTGCGGTCATGAATCGCCGCGCTGTCAGGCCTTTCAGGACAAGTTCCACGATTTTCTGACCGCTGCGATAGGCGATTCTGTCCTTGTCGCTTACCACCACCGGGCAGGCCGCGCATCCGGCCAGCGAGAGGCCGAGAGCCTCCGTAACGCATGCCATTGTGTTTGCCGTGTAAAGCCCCTGGCATGCGCCGGCGGTCGGGCAGGCCTCAAGTTCCAGGCAGCCCAGTTCGATCTCGTCAATCTCCCCGGCGCGCCACTTTCCGACGGCCTCGAAGGTGTCCGCCACCAGGTTTGTCCTGCGGCCCCTTCTGCGCCCGCTCATCATCGGTCCGGCAGTGATGGCTATGCACGGAATGTCCAGCCTCGCCGCGGCCATCAACATGCCGGGCGTTATTTTGTCGCAGTTGGTCAGCAGCACAAGGGCGTCAAGCCGGTGCGCCTCGGCCACGCATTCCACGGCGTCGGCGATGATTTCCCTGGTCACCAGGGAGTAGTGCATCCCGCGATGGCCCATCGCGATTCCGTCGCAGACGCCCGGGATGCCGAAGGTCATGCTTATTCCGCCTCCGGCGTGGACGCCCTTCTCGATTGCGCGCTCAAGCCGGCGCATCTGCGTATGCCCGGGGATCAGATCGCTGAAGCTCGAGGCAAGACCCACGAGGGGCTTTCGCCCGACTTCCTCGGGGCAGAGGCCGTCCGCGTAGAGCAACGCCCGCGCGGGCGCGCGCTCCGGACCGCCGGTCGCAACGCTGCTGCGCAACGCCGGCTTCCCAGCCTTCTTCCTGGCCACGGTTCTCTCTCCGCGACGATGTTAAATCAAAAGGCAGACGCTCCCCGCTCGGTTCTCACAAGGAAGGGACCGGGAAGCGCCTTCAATATGGAGGACGCCGTACGTGGCATCCTCCGGAGCCGAAAGCGAATATGATACATTGCTCCGGGAATCTTGTCAAGCAGAGCCGCGCCCTATTCCCTGATTTTCCGCGCCTGTTTCAGGACATCTTCCGGGGCGGTTATCAAGCCTTGCCTTCTTCCCGGCCATGTGCAGGAAGCGGAAATTGCCTTCGGACAACATCATTAGGCGATTTCTCATCACGCGGTTTAACATTGCAATATTTTATGATTATGAATTCCACCCCGGGAAACCCGGGAACATTTTCGCAATGATCAGGCTTGCAGAAAGGTCATGGGATAATGCTCATCGCCATTGCAAGGGCCGTGATTACATGCTCAGCGAAATGTCTGCGCAGGATGTTTATATACATTTGACACGAATCAGTGAGGTGGGAACTTGACGTTTCCGGACATGTGGATTAAATTATGCGCTGCTGGAATGAAGCGTATTTTGTGAAGGGCGGATCGTCAGGGAGAAGACAGGGAGCATGGCGAGCGGGAATCCCGACAGGAGCGGCCCGGGCGCGGCAGGAAGGAAGGAACAACCCGCCCGCAGAGAGAATCCCCGCATCGGGGGATACGAGCTTATCAACGTCATCGCAAAGGGCGCGCACGGGACAGTATATAAAGCGAAGCAATTGAGCGTGGACAGGATCGTCGCGCTCAAGATTCTCGATCAGACGGCCCCGATGGACCCGAAGGCCGCCAAGCGCTTTCTGCAGTCCGCCCGCATGACGGCCCGGTTGAACCATCCGAATATCGTTCGCGGGATAGACTGTGGGGTGATCTCGGGGCGCTGTTACCTGGTAATGGAATACGTGGAGGGGGTGCAACTGAGCAAGATTCTCGAGAAGAGGAGCAAGCTCAAGGAGGAAACTGTCATACTGCTGGCGACACAGGTGGCACGCGCTCTCTCCCATGCGCACTCGATGGGCATCATCCACAGGGATATCAAGCCAGAGAACATCCTGGTCACATCCGACGGGGTAGCCAAGCTTGCCGACATGGGGCTTGCCAAGTCGGTCGAACCGGAGGTTGACGGCGCACCCGTCATGCAGGAGGCGACGCCGATTGACGATCATCTTTTCACCGTCGGGACCCCAGCTTACACGTCCCCGGAGCAGGTTCGCGGCGGGAAGGAACTGGACACCCGCTCGGACATGTATTCCCTGGGCATCATGATGTTCCAGATGCTGACGGGGAACCTGCCTTTCAAGGGCAATGCCGTGGAAACGCTGGCGGCGCACATAACCAAGCCGCTTCCTTCCGTCAGGGAATCCGCGCCCGAGGTATCGGAGTTGACGGAAATGATCGTGCATAAAATGGCCGCAAAAGACCCTGAGAAACGATATCAGGCGCCTTCGGAACTTCTCTCGGATCTGACCATGGCAATCGCGCAGATTCGAGGATACAAGCTTATTGAGAAATCCGGCGCTGGAGCAGTGGCCGGGAAGGCTATTCTGCCGTCGGACCGGGTCAGGCAGAAGAAACTGGATGAAGTCAGGGCATCAGGCGCAGTCGCCGGGGGGAAAGGCAAATCATTCTCTACCATTGCGGAAATGCCGGCGGTTCAGCCAATAAGCGGGCTTCATTCCCCAATATCCGATTTGGATGCGGGAAAACGCGACCGTGAAATCACTGACATATTCAACGCGGCGGCTAAACCCGTCGGAGACAGGCTTTTCATAACGGTTTTCCAGGGCAGCAGCAATCCGAAGAAGCTGGCGTTGACAGAGAACGAGGAAATCGCCATCGGACGCGACGCGACGCAGGCGGAAATGGTGATTGATGACAACATGGTCAGCCGCAGGCATTGCGTGCTTACCAAAATGGGATCGCGCGTGCTTGTGAGGGATTGCGGCAGTCTGAATGGAACCTACGTCAATGACAACAGGATCGAGATCGGCTCGCTTGTGGATGTGGGCGGGAAGATAAAGATCGGCCATACGGTATTTGAAGTGAGGACAGCGTAGCGCCTCCGGGGCTGGAGTTGCCGCCCGATGGGCAGAACCGCGAATATTCATGGCGCGCGCAGAACTCTGCGACTGATGTCGGCGTTGCTGGCCCTGACCGCTGTCGCAATGATTACGCTGAAATGGGACGCGGCGATAAAATCCGGGAAACGCGAAAGGGGGATTACTCCTGTCAACCCGGAAGCGGAAATCTCGATTCTCGAAGAATCAATATATGGCGAATCCAGCAATACCGGTTCGCAGGATTATTCCGGCATTCTCCCCCCCGATTTCTTCCGAAACGTCAGGGACCAGCACCCGCTGCGTCGCGTTGAGGGCGGCTATGTGACCATTGTTGAACCGGACCTGCTATGCGCCATCTGCAACCGGATTCATACGATTGGTCAAACCGGCCTGACCGCCGCCGAAATACCTTACAACTACGACGATTTCGAAAACCATCCGGATCGTCTCCGCGGCAAGGCGTTGCGCGTGAAAGGCAGGCTGATCAGGCTGAAAATGAAAAGTCTGGGGAGCCATACGGATTGCGTTGTTACCGAATTGTGGGAAGGGACGATACTCGACGACGATCAATGCCACTACAACTTCTACGCGCTGAAACGCGATCCCGGATTGAGGCCGGGGGGCGACACTGTCGAGGCCATGGGCGTCTTTTTCAAGAACATCCGTTATCCGACGCGGGGCGGTTCGGACTTAGCCACTCCGCTAATAATCGCCTTGGATGTTAAGAAAATAACGGCATGGACCGGAAGGACGGATTCCGGTAATCGTCTCCATGTCGCTGTTTTGGTTATCTCCTGCGCAATCGTGATTCTTGTTGTCGGAGGGATACTGCTGGAAAGGCGGAGACGCAGGAATTTCTGGAATACAGTCGGCTGATCCGGTCATGTCCGCCATCTCAAGACGAAAAAGCAGATGAAAAAGTCGTCATCCCGACGCTTCAAAATCGTTTCAAGAGCATGTAGAATATGCGACGGTAAGCTTGGCCTGCGTTAATCAGGCGCAGTTCAAAAGGGCGATTCATCCGGGGGCGCATACCAGCCCCGGGCAGTCGTCCGTGGATCGGCAGAAGTCTGATCATTGGCTGTTGCCCGAACACTCTGAGGAAAGAAAATGGGTGGTTCTGACGACGAAACCGGTGAATTTCTGTCTCCCGACAGCGGTTCCCCAATGAACGAGTCCGGGAGCGCGGACGACGAGACCAGCGAATTCGGACCGGAGACGGCAGTACCCGAAAAGAAAGAACCTCAATCAACCTCGAAGGCGCTGACGCAGCATGTCGTCGTCCAGTGCCCTAATTGTGGCAACACCTTCCAGTCGCAACAAAAGGAAGGCGAGGGGCCTGAGATCACATGCTCCAAGTGTGGGACCAAATTTGAACCGACCGATGTGACGGCGTTCCGCGCGCTTGAGATGACCAGGACGGTCGGCAGCCCGGTCACAGAGGAGATGGAGACCTCCAGCGAGCGCACCCGCACAATCGGCGGGGTTGTGCGCCAGGGCGATCCTTACATAGGGCGAACGCTGGGCGGGCGATACAAGATCAACAAGCGCATCGCTTCGGGCGGATGGGCGACGGTTTATGACGCCACCCGCCAGATGTTGGACGTCGAGCAGCCCGTCGCGGTGAAGATTCTTCACCTCGGCCTTGCGCTGGGTGACGACACTCTGCGGCGTTTCCACAATGAAGTAAAAACGATCGTCTCCCTGCAGCACCCGAACGCCGTGCACATATACGATTTCGAGCAGGAAGACGAAACGACGATCTACATCGCAATGGAGCGCATTTTCGGTCGCTCCCTCAAGGAGAACATGAGGGATGAAAACGCGGATATGAATCCGAAGCGCATTATTAACATCATGGTGCAGGTTTGTTCCGTCCTGTCAGCGGCTCACGGCATGGGCATCGTCCACAGAGACGTGACGCCCGGCAACATAATGCTCGTCGAGGCCGTCGAGGGCAGGTCGGAAATGGTAAAAGTGTTGGACTTCGGCATCGCCAAGTTCCAGTCACAGGAGGCCACGCTCACTCAGGGCGGAGTAGGCACTCCGCCCTACATGGCGCCCGAGCAGTGGATGGGCGAAGGCGACCATCGGCTTGACCTTTACGCGCTTGGCGTCGTCCTTTACGAAACGATCGCCGGCCACCCGCCGTTCCAGGGCAACGCCGCGTCGCTCATGATGCAGCACATAAAGGAAGATCCGCCGGAGATTCCGGCGGAAGTCTTCAATGAAAAACCGGGGCTGATCCCACTGAAGGACATCGCGCTGCGCTGCCTTCAGAAGAAGCCGGAGGACCGTTACGCTTCCGCGGAGGAAATGTCCGAAGACCTTCAGCTTGTGCAAAGATCGCTCAACAATCCCGAGCTGCTGGCCGAAGGACTTTCAGCCATACGCGAGCAGGAAGGGCTGCCCGCCGCCCCGGTCTTCAAACATAGAAAAGGCAAGAAGGGCGTCTACGTGATTCTGGCCGTCCTTGTAGTAGCGGTTGTAGGATTGGGTCTGGTGCTGGTGACGCAGAAACCCGAGCCCGGAACCGTTCCGGGGGGGGTAGCCGGGGGCAGCAACATCCCGAGCACCGGTCCGGGCGGCGCGCCAGCCAGACCCTCTCCCCCCAAAATGAACACCGAGGAGGTTCAAGCCTTCTCCGTATTCGAGGAACAACTCAAAGCGGCGGGTCAGGCCGCCGACGGTTCGGATTATCCGACCGCACTGGGCAACCTGAAGGAAGCGGATCAGCAACTCTCAAAGGTGCGCGAAGAAATCGTCGCTGACAAGGTCAAGGACTTGGGGCTTGAGGCGACTCGCAACAGGATTCTACAGGGACTGTTGAGCCAGGCGGCGGAGCTTGGCGGGACGTCCAAATGGGAGGACGCCGACCGTCTGTACGAGCTTGTCCGCAGTTATCCGAAAGCCAGCGAAACGCTCCAGGAGAGCGCGCGCCTGAACCAGTTCGATCTGCGGTTCCGCAAGGGGGAGGATGAATTCCGGCGCAACAAGTTCGACGAGGCGGCGGCAAGCTGGCAACAGGCGCAGGTGCTTGCGAAAAGTCCCCGCGAAAGCGAGCGCATCGCCGAGGGGATGAAGTCCATCGAGAAGCGCAGGGAGGAGATGAACTCAACCAAGCGCGAGGTTGAATGGGCGCAGGCGCTGCAGACCGACTTTGGGCAACTCAGCAAGGAAAACAAGTTTGTCGAGTTGCGCGACATGCTCCAGAAGGCGTCCGATGAGGCTCCTTCGGCCGATCTTAAGACGTGGCTGGCCTCCGCGTCAAACGTCATGCAGATGCTGGCAATCGAGAAGACGGAAGGGCTGGACGCGGCGTTGCCCAAGCCGATGGCGACAAGGCCGGCCACAGCAGAGGCGGACAGGGCCTTGCGCGACGTGGAGGACTGGCTGCGGCGATGGACGCGCGCGTATCCTGAAGTCCTCCAGCAACTGGAAAAGGCGAAGAAAGACGCCGGGGAGTTCCGGTGGGACGACGCGCTGCGCTCGGTCAACGACGCGCGCTCCGTCGGAACGCGCTCCGGCGTGACGCTTACGCAAAGCCTGAACAATCGCATTGACGTGCTGGAAAACAAGGTCAAATCCGCCAAGGACACCTTTGACGGCTTGCGGGCGCGTTCTGAAACGCTGACCAGGGAAACGCTGGCAGGCAAGATGGATCCGGCCTTGCTCTCGCAGCAGGCCGCCACGCTGCGAGCCGAGACAGAGCTTGCTCAGAAAACCCATGGCGTCGAGACGCCGCAACTGATCGCCACCGCCGACAAGATCATAAATTACAACACCGGCGTGCAGGCCCTGATGTCCTGGGATTTCCCGACCGGAACCGATGCCCTTGTGAAAGCCGGCGATTTCGCGGACGCGGCCCAACTCGTCGCTTGCGCCAAGGGGCTTGAGAAGGGCAACGGAGCCGAGTTTGCCAGGCGAGTGGTGGAGAAGCGGCTTGAACTCAAGTGCGACGGCATTATCATCGCATGCCAGGGGCTTTCGGAGGCCATGAACAGTTGGGCCGATTACGAAAAGGCGCTGTCCGACGGCGACTTGAACCGACTGGAAGTCCTGGTGGCCGGAATGCCGGAGGAAAGGCGTAATGAACACATCCGCACATGGCAGAAGCTGTTCATGTATTATCCGAAGCTCAGCTTCAAGGGTCAGGTAGCGGACCTTTCCCGCGCCAAGACGGGCGAATTCAGGATGAAAATCAGCGGAAAACTCATTCTTCCCGACTACGCGGGCAACCCCCTTGCGCAACGCAACGACGGTCAGACTGATTTCTACATGAGCCTTCGCGAGGAGGGCGGCAAGTGGAAGGTGGTTGACATCAGCGTTGAGGCGCCAGGCTGAGACAAATGACAACGAAAGAATCGTCGGAACAGGTTCGAAAGGATATGCGTCACATGCGAAGCGATTTCAGAAAAGCCGCCGTGCTGTTCGGTCTGGCGCTGGCTGTGTGCCTGATGTTCTGCGGCGCGCAGGCGCAGGAAACCGCCCCGCCGGTCACCGAGGCGATACGTTACAACGAAGCCACGGGCAGTTTTGTGAGGATGAACGATGCGGCGCCTCCTCTGGGACGCGTGGGGCGGATTGATAAACGCCGTGTTGCCATGACCATCACGGGCGACGCTTCCGCGCTACGACTGCCGATGGATGTCATTTCCTATGAGTGCGTTGACGCGACGCGCAACCCGTTTAACGGAGAGATCGTCCATCTGCTGGCCTCCCGAACGGCCCGGATTCGCATAACCGAGATTGCCGCGGACGGGCGCTCCGGAACCGGGGAACTTCAGTTCATCTACGCCGGTCCAGGCATTTCTCCGGGCAATATATTTTATCCGGAGAAAAACGGCGGGCCGGTGGTCTCCATGGAATCGCTTTTCATTGTCCGGGAGGGCGGAGACGCCGAGGCCGGAATTCCGGTCAGCGTGATGACGGGCGCGACGCGCGGAGTCCCCAACATCGCCGTCAGGGCCCGAGCCGCGCTGCTCTTCTGCATGAAGGCATGGGACCCGGAAGGCGACGCCTTCAAACTGAACTGGACATGCACGGAAGGTGCCTTCGGCAACGCGAAAAAGAGCGCAAGCGTTGCAGGGCAGTTTTCCTACTGGATCGCTCCCGCGTTGGAACGCGAATCAACGGTAACAATACAGGTATGGGGAACAGACGCCGGCGGAAATACCGGCAGCGCCATTTCCATTCCGGTCAAAGTGGCGGCGGCGGAGCGCACGCCGTCTTACAAATATCTCGGCACGCTGGGCGGATTCTTCTCTGCCAAGCAAGCGACGGATGTGGCTATGGATTCGCTTTACCGGATATACATCCTGGACGAAGGCGAGAAGTCAATACTCGTCTACAACTGCCTCGGTCAGAGACTGAAGACACTTAAGGCCATGCAGGATCCGCTGACCACACTGGTCAATCCCATGCGGATCGCCGTTGGCAGAGACGACAGCCTTTACATCCTGGACAGGGAGGATTCCGCAGTCTACCGCCTTGACCGCGAATTGAAGTGGAAGGCGCGATTCATTGACGAGGATGACGGAATCGGCAAGGAAGCGGCGGACATTGCGGGCGGAACAGGCGAGCGTTGCTACTACGTTGACGCAAGGAGCAAGGGCAAGAAAGAGGTCCGCGTCTACGCGCAGTCCAGCGCGCCCCGTTCGTTCATCAGGCTCGGCGGCGAAGGCCGCCGCGGGCACAGTCACCTGCTGACCGAACCGACAGCCATGGCCGTAAGCCCCGACGGGACGGTCTACGTAGCCGACGGTGGTGGAGAATCCGCGCTTAATATCTACGGGCGGGACATGACCGCCGTTCCGGCGAAGCGCTATCCCGACGGCATCGCGCAGGTGAGTTCCATGGAAGTTTCCGCTACGGGCGATTTCATCTTCATGATGGACGCCTCGACCCAGCGGATCGGACGCATTCAGTTAAAGGGCGAGGATCCGGGTAAGGTCCTTGATCCTGCAGGACTGAATCTTGCCGGGGCGTCTGTCTGCGCCGACCCGATGGGCAACATGGCCGTGCTGTGCCCGGGAACCGGATCAGTGGAGCTTCTTGATCCGGACGGGAGGCAGTTGGCCACGATACTTGGCAACCGCGTGCAGGGCGGGCAGGCGCTGTCCATCTGCGGATGCGATGACATCGCAGTGCTTGATACAGGCGCAAACCGCGTCCTCGGCTACGACCGGCGCGGGATTCAGAAGCTCAACATGCCTCTGAGGGGCGTTTCTGGAATGACTCTAGACGTGGCGATCAGCCCCAGCGGAAACTACTTCGTCAGCGACGGCAAGAAGGTTCATATCTTCGACTCGTCCGGACGCAAGCAGTCCGCCTTCGGCAAGGATGGCGCGGCGGGCGAAGACTTTGGCCGGGCAGTGTCGGTCTGCTCTGACCGCGCGGGTATAATCTACGTTCTTGACGCGGCCGCCGCGCAGGTCTTCGAGTTCAACGAGAAAGGCGAACGACAGGGCAACCCGATTGGCTTCCTACAGACAGACGGCGCTCCGGCCAGGGGCGGACTGGCGGAGCCGGTCAGCGTGGCCGCAAGTCCGGACGGGCGCGTCTACGTGCTTGACCCCAAGGGCGAGATGGTAGCCGTCTATCAGGAGAGGGTCTTTGAAAAGAACGTCTCGCTGAAAGGGCCGTTCCGCGGTCCGATCAAGATGGACGTTGACACGCTTGGAAGGATTTATGTCCTTGACGCCGCCAATGTTCACTGCGTAAGCCTCAAGGAGGAATCTGTCATCAGTTCCGTCCCGCTCTCCGGCGGCGCGGCGGCCATACAGAGGCCGACGGACCTGGCGGTCGGGGACCTGGGTGCGGTCTACGTTCTTGACGGTGGCACAAACCTGATTCACAAATTTGACTGGTAGCTCCGGCGAAGGCTCAACGGTCACGCAAATGCGTTGGTCCCGGCATGCGAGGGGAAGGACTGGGGGGCCGCGTTCCCTTGAAGGCAGCCTGAAGTCCCACGCTCTCACCTTCCTGCGGGATCGCGTCTGGGGGATTCTCGCAGCCGCGACGATACTGGTGTCGCTCTATTGCATCGCCCGCAGGGGGCTGGGGGTCTGGGAAGAGCGCCTCGCATGGACGGCGCTCATAACCGCCTCATACTCCTTTGTCGCCGGTATTCTCCTTGTCTTCAGCCGGGAGAAACTTGCCGACTTCAAGGTGCAGCTTGACTTGGCAAGGGAGCGCATCGGCGTCCTGGAGGCCGAGGGGCGGGACTATCGCCGGCGCATTGACGAGCTTTCAACCCTGCGCGAAGTGGCTTACGTCGTCAACCTCGAGGAGGACTTCGACATCCTGCTTGAGAAGGTGCTGGAGCTTGTCGCGGCCCTCATGGAGCCGACGACGATACTTGTCATGCTGGTTGACGAGGAAACCGACCGTTTGAAACCCGCCGCGCGGTGGGCCGCCGGGAAGACGGAGTTCGGCGCGAAGGTCACGGCCGGCGCGATTCCGAACTTCCGCCCCGCCATGTTCCAGAGCCAGAGCATGGTGCTGAATTCCTACGAGGAGGAAGTTCACGCAGTGCTTCCGTTGCGCGTCGGGGACGACGTCATCGGCGCGATGTTCCTCGTCTTCTCCGCCGGGCCGGCAGCCGGTTCCGACGTCTGGATGCAGGATTTCAGCAATCGCTACCGCGTCCTGCTCCAGGAAATCGCCAGGCATCTCAGCCTTGCCGCCAAGACGAAGTATCTGCACACCATTGCAGTCGTTGACGGACTGACCGGACTTTTCACAAAACGTTATTTCCAGGAGCAGATCGCCGCCCATGCCGACCGCGCCGCGCGCAGCAGCGAGCCGTTCTCGTTCATCATGTTCGACATTGACCACTTCAAGCGCGTCAACGACACCTACGGCCACCCCACCGGCGACCGCGTCCTCGTCGGCGTGGCGAAGATCATCCGGAGCAGCCTGCGCAAATATGACACCTCCTACCGCATAGGCGGCGAGGAAATGGCCGCCATCCTGCCCGGAACAGGCAAGGATACAGCCGCCCAAGTGGCCGAGCGGATAAGGCAGAAGGTGGAGGCCAACGTCTTTCATGGCGAGAACGACGAAGAGATCAAGGTGACTATAAGCTCCGGCGTAGCAGAATTCGGCCATGAAATACGGAACGGTGAAATCCTGGTCTCCAGGACGGACTCCTGCCTCTACCGAGCCAAGAACGGCGGCAGGAACAGGGTCGTTGTTGACGGCGTAAGCGAAACCCCCGGCGGGCAGACCGGACCCTCCCCGGCGCAGCCGGCGGATGGAGAAAGACATGAAACCGAAAGAAAGAGTTGACGCAGCCATCAGGCACATTGATACGGACCGAGTGCCGATAGACTATTTCGCCCGCGCGGAGGTTTCGCAGGCTCTTGTCAAACTGCTCCGCCTGCCGCCCGGGCAAAGGCTCGATGAGCGCCTGGGCTGCGACATACGCGGCGTCGGCCCGTCCTTCAAGAAGCCCGCCGCAGACCTTGCCTACGCCGATCCTACGATCCGCGTTGATCCGGGCGACATATACCGCGACATCTGGGGCGTCGGCTTCAAACCCAACCAGACGGCCACCGGCTTCTATATGGACCTCAGCGATTACCCCCTTCGCGGGATACAGACGATGGACGAAATCGAAAGCCATCCCTGGCCGACTGCGGACATGTGGGACTACTCAACCATCGCGGACCAGGCGCGCAGCGTCTCCGACTACTGGGTCTGGGCGCACAGTCGTGGCATATTCGAGATAAGCTGGTTCATCCGGGGGTTCGATGAGTTCCTTGAGGACATGGCCGTCCGCCCCGAACGCGCCAATGCCGTCATGGACCGCGTCCAAGCGTACCTCATGGACCGAACGGAGCGCATCCTCCAGGCCGGCGACGGCCTCATTGACATGATGGAATACAACGACGACGTCGGCGGGCAATACGGCCTGCTGATGAGTCCGGCAATGTGGAGGCAGTTCATCAAGCCGCGCATGGCCCGGTTCATCGCCATGTGCCGCGAATACGGCGTCCGGATCAGGTTCCACTGCTGCGGCGGATGCCGCCCCATCATCAACGACCTTATCGAAATCGGCGTGGACGTGCTCAACCCCGTCCAGACCGTGGCGGACGGCATGGAGCCGGAAGGGCTGAAGCGCGACTTCGGCGACCGCATCACCTTCAACGGCGGGATTGACACGCAGCAACTGCTCCCTTACGCGACCGAAGACGAGGTCCGCGCCGAAACGCGCCGCCTGATTGATATCCTCGGGCGCGACGGTGGTTACATCCTGGCCCCCGCGCACAACTTCCAGGCGGACGTCCCGCTGCGCAACATCGTGGCGGTCTATGAAACCGCGCTGGGCGAGAAACTCGTCTGAAGGCGCGATGCCGCGGGAATAAACAATCTCGCAATCCCCGATCCAATGCGCGCGGCCTGTCCTTCGGATGCCGATTCCCCGGTTGTCAATCGCCCCCGAGCATCGTAAAATAACCTTCATCGTCAGGATTCCTTTTCGCTATGGGGAGAACTCACATGTTTGAATGCAAATCCTTCGCTATTCGTTTCGCGCTGCCGGCGCTGGCAGTGTCCCTCATCCTCGGCTGCGGCGGCGCGCCGAAGCAGTCCGGGCCGGTTGCCCCGCAAAGTCCGAAACCGTCATGGGTTGACCAGCCCTCAGGACGTTCCGCCGATGGAAAATACTTCCAGGCGGTCGGTCTGGCGTCGGCTGACCCGAACAAGGCCGCCCAGAAGGCGATCGGCAAGTCCCGCGCCCGTACCGAGATCGGCCGCATGATCAGCACGGACGTCGAGGCCATGTGCAAGGATTTCATGCAGAGCCACCGCGATTACGTAGACCCCACCAGCGCGGGGAGCATTGAGTTCGTCCAGACAGTCTCGAAATCCGTCAGTTCCGCCACGCTTGAAATGAGCGAGGTGGTTGACGGCTGGGATGATCCGGCGACGGGAGAATATTACGCCCTCGTTCAGATCCCGTCGGAGAAGGCCCGTGAGGCGGTACAGGAGCAGATGCGCCAGGCCGCTGAGGCCAACAAGCGCCGGACCTTCAAGGGGAACACCGACCAGGTTCTCGCCGGCCTGAGCGGCGAGGCGGAGAAGCGTTTCGGCGGCCCGCCCGCCGTCGCCGCCGCGCCGACTCAGCCGCCTCAGGCGCAACCTCAGACCCCGGCAGCCCAGCCGCAAACCCCGCCGGCGGCAGTTGAAAAGCCCGCAGACGCCCGTCCGGTCGCGAGCGGAACGCCCAAGCCTGGCTGGATTGATACGCGAACGCATCCGCAGTATCCCCCCGGCCTGTTCTGGACCGCCGTAGGTCTGGGCAACACGGTCGCCAAGGCCGAGGTTGCCGGGCGACAGGAACTCGCCCAGCAGGTCGCCGTCGAGATCAAGTCCCGCATCCGCGACGAAATGGGGCGTCAGGCAAGCGAGAAGGAGAAACAGAGCTGGGAGCGATATGAGTCCGAGGCTGAGCTTACGGCCCAGCAGTCAATGATCGCAACCAAGGTCGGCGCGTCGTGGTCAGACGGAGAGGTCGTCTACGCGCTCGTCGTCATGGACCTGGAGGCTGCGGCGCCGGAATATCGCAAGCAGATCGCCGAACACCGCAAGAATATGACATCATATTATCTCGGCGGCGGCAACGCCCCCGGCGCAGAGCAGGCCGTCGCGCAGGGAAATCTGGTTCTCGGATTCTCGAACCTGAAGAAGGCCGAGGAAGAGGTCAGGCAGGCGAACGCAAAGGAAATAGCCCTCCGACTGATCCTGAAGACGCTCGGCAAGGGCGAAGACGTCGGAACCTCGCCCGTCGAACTCAGCGCGATAATCGGGCTGCGCGTCAAAACGCTCAGCGCCCTGCAACTGACCAAGGACAAGGCGACGGACGATCAGCGCGCGCGCCCCGGGGAGGCCCTCAAGCAGCCGTTGAAAATCCGCGCAGTCCTGGACCAGTCGGGAAAGGCCGTGCCGGTTGCCGGCCTGCCGCTGGTCTTCGCGCTTGACGGCGGCAAGGGCGACATCGAAACCGCGAAGCAGACAAAGTCCGATGGCTGGGCCGAATGCCGCGTCGGCAAACTGGAGCCGACGGGAAAGGTGAACAACAGGATTCTGGTTGCGATTGACGCGAAGGCGCTGGGCATTGAAGGAACAGTTGATCCGCGGCTCATCCCCGGCGAGAGCTTCACCTACCAGTTCCCGACGCCGAAGATCGCCGTCTTCCTCGTCTATCAGCACGAGAACGAGAAATCGCCAAGCACGACACAGAACGTCCTGATCGAGAAGCTGACGCAGGCCGGCTTCAAGATCGTTGACGAGACCGAGGTTCAGCGCAAGGCGCAGGAGGCCGGGTTACGCGGCGTGGAGCGCGATGCCGACGTCATCAAGGCGCTGGGCAAGGGCGCGGATTACATCGTCTTCGGCAAGGTGAACACTGAAACCTTCGGACGCAACAAAATGGGAACCGGAACGATGTTCAGCGTGAAGGCGACCGCTGCCGTGCGCATCATTGACGTCGAGACCGGCAAGGTTCTGGACGCCGTCAACGAAGAAGGACGCGGCGATCAGACGGACGACGAACGCTGGGCCGCGCGCGAGGCCGTCAAGAAGGCCGATCCCAAGGTCTGTGCGAAGGTCGAGGCGGCGTTGAAGAAATACGCGCCGCAGTAAAAAAGGACGATATCGTTCCCAATGGAATGCGGCAGCGGCTTGGTATTGCGCGGAAATTCATCCTTCCTTCCCTGCCCGCTTTTCCGCCCGCATTCGCTCGCGCACCTCGATGAAAGCGTCCGGGTGATCGAGGATAATGTAATCCGTGCCGGTCTCGATTACCTTCCGATAGGCCGCGGGGTCCTTCGCGCTCTGGCATGCCATCGTTTTTACGCCGACATCGCGGCAGGTTGACATCATCTCCGGCGTGATGCACCCGGTCTCGAACTCCACGATCCGGGCGTCGAACACGCGCTTTGCCTCACGCACGTCTTCCGGCGTGGAGACGTTCACTTTCAGCGCCAGGTCCGGGGCCGCTATCTGAAACGCCTTCTGAGTTATGGGGCTTGCCGCCCAGATGAATCCGTCCTTGTCGAATCCCGTTTCGCGGATCAGCGCGGCCAGTTCATTCACGTCGCAGGTCTTGACGTCGAAGTAGACCTTCGCGCGCCCCTTGATCCAGCGCAGGAAAGCGTCCAGACGAGGGATGCGCTGGTCGGAGAATCGCGGATTGAACCAGCTTCCGGCGTCCAGTTTGTCCACCTGCGCGGAGTTCAGCATGCAGATGGGGCCGCTGCCGTTGGTCGTGCGGTTGACCATCTCGTCATGCAGCACGTAGAAGACGCCGTCGCGGCTTGTGCGCACGTCCACCTCTACGTAGTCAACTCCCATTTCCACGCAAAGCTCTGCGGATGCGAACGTGTTCTCCGGGGCGAGTTCGTTGGCCCCGCGATGCGCCACGATCTCGATGCGCGGGGTGTCCGGCTCATCCGGTTTCGCCGCGGCGGAGGGATTGTCGGAAACTGTTGAGCGCACAGAGGCGCAGGCGGAAAGCGCTAGGCAGAAGACGGACGCGCATGCCAGGGATTGTGCAAAATGGATTGAGTGGCGGATCATGTTCATGTCCTCTTGACGCGGAGTAATCATGTTTGCGCCGGGCATGGTAACAGCGTGAACGTCGCCGGACAACCGGACGAAGCGTCAGGCGTCACAGATGCGACATTCTTCATGCTGTCAACGGCAGGGGCATGTTGATCTGTGTTACTGATGGCGTGGCGCACTTCCCGATTTGGCGGGCGAGAAACCCGCAAAGCGACTACAATGACGGAATGCAACATGATCCAAGGAGATAAAATGAGAAATGATCCTGCCCGCATCCTGTTCAGCGCGGCGGCGGTGATCGCGCTTATATCCGCCGGACTTGCCGTGGAATCGAAGGCCGGTCCGAAATCCGAAGCAAAGGAGGACGCCGTGCGACCTGAACCGACAGAACCTGGCCGCCAGGACCAGCGGAATATCCGCGCGGGCATGGAAATCCCGAACGAGGGTTACTGCGACCAACCCTACATCGTCAGAACGCGGGACGGGGCATGGCTCTGCGCGCTCACGACGGGAAAGGGGCTTGAGGGTCAGACCGGCCAGCACGTCGTGGCGACGATCAGCCCGGACAAGGGCAAAACATGGTCGGACCTTATTGATATCGAACCGGCGAGCGGGCCTGAAGCGTCATGGGTCGTGCCGCTTGTCACTCCATCGGGAAGGATCTATGCCTTCTACTCCTACAACGGCGACAACGTGCGGACGCTGAACGGCAAGAAAATCCGCGCCGATATGATGGGATGGCACTGCTTCAAATACTCCGACGACAACGGCCGGACGTGGTCGCCTGAAAGATATCGCCTTCCAATGCGCGTAACGAACTGCGACCGCGGCAACGACTGGAGGGGGGAGGTTCAGATATTCTGGGGGATAGACAAGCCGAAGGTCTTCGGCGATGCCGTCTTCCTTTCATTCACGAAGCTTGGCAGATACATCCTTGACCAGGGGGAGGGGTGGCTCTTCATGTCGGACAACATCCTGAGCGAGAGCGATCCCGCCGCAATCCGGTGGGAGATGCTGCCGGTCGGGGAGAAGGGCCTACGCGCGGACGTCTTCGGCTCAGTGCAGGAGGAGCACAACACCGTCCCTCTCAACGACGGCAAATCGCTTTACTGCGTTTATCGGACGACAACGGGGCATCCGTGCCATTCCTACAGCCGTGACCGGGGCAGAACGTGGACGACGCCGGAACACATGACGTATGCGCCGGGCGGAAGACGCATCAAGAATCCCCGCGCCTGCCCGAAACTCTGGAAGACATCCGACGGACGGTACCTCTTCTGGTTCCACAACCACAGCGGGAAGGACTTCAAAGACCGGAATCCGGCGTGGATTACGGGGGGCATCGAGAAGGACGGCATGATTCGCTGGTCCCAACCGGAAATCCTGCTCTACGATCCCGAGCCGGCGACAAGGATGAGCTATCCCGATCTCGTCGAAGAGGATGGGAGATTCTGGGTGACCGAAACGAACAAGGATACTGCCCGCGTCCACGAGATCGAGCCGGAGCTTCTGCGCGGTTTGTGGAGCCAGGACGGATCGGTACCGGCAACGCGGGACGGGCTGCTGATAGACGTCGGCGCGGATGAAATATCAAAGTCGGCTTCGTTCCCGCTCAAGCTTGACGCCGGCAAAGGCGGCGGCGTTTCGATTGACCTTTGGATAACGACTGAAAGCGCCGAGGGCGTTCGGACGATTCTGGACTCGCGCGATAACGCCGGAAGGGGAATGCTGCTTGAGACTTCAGAAGGGGGAGCCGTCAGGCTGGTTCTGAATGACGGGGCAAATTCCGCGGAGTGGACAAGCGACGCCGGTTTGCTTGCTCCGGGAAAGACGCATAACGTCGTCGCGATTGTTGACAACGGCCCGCGGATCATCGCCTTTGTCGTGGACGGCGTTCTATGCGATGGGGGGGAGGCGCGGCAATTCGGATGGGGGCGTTACGGCGGCAGAATCGGGGACGTCAGCGGTTCCGGCAATCTGAAAATCGGTTCGCCCGGCTTGAAGGACGGAATAACGCGAGTTCGCGTTTTCACAAGGGCGGTAAGGATTTCCGAGGCCGTGGCGGGTTTCAATCGGGGACTGTAGCGGAAGGTTTCAGGACTTGGTTGAGAACGACTTGCGGAGCGCCGCGACCGTCTCAGCCAGTTTGCCGACCTGTCCGGGCGTCGGGGACTTGCCGTCCTCGATGAGCCCGACGCACATTTCATCCGCGTCCAGAGCCAGTTCCGAAGCTTCCGGATAACCGTATGGCCCGGCCGCGCCGCCCAGCTTGTGCAGTTGCGCGCATAGGGCTTCAAGAGCGGAGGCGTCCGCGGGATCCTCCTCCAACAGCGACAGCGCGCGCTCCATGTCCATGAAGCGTTTCTCAAGCCCCTGGAGGAATATCTCCCTCAATTCCGCAACCTTTTTCTCGAAGTCATTCACGTTCTTGAATCCTCAGAATGGAACGCACGCGCTGCGGTAGTTCCGCCGGGCTGAAAGGTTTCGTCAGAATTCCAGCGACGCCCATCTCGGACAGGTCCATGTTCTTCGATTTCGGGGCGCGGGCTGTCAGGAAGATGACCGGTATCTGCGCGGTCGTCTCATCCCCGCGCAACGCCTTGAGCGCCGTCGGGCCGTCCATGTCCGGCATCGTGACGTCCAGCAGGATCGCGTCGGGATGCTCCCGCCGCGCGGCGGCGATGCCGTCGGCCCCGTCGCAGGCCTCCGCGACCTCCATGCCGCCGATTTCCTTCAGGCTCATGGCCGCGATGCCGCGAACGTCCGGATCGTCGTCAACGATCAGTATCTTCATCGTTGCGAATTCCGCCTGTCGCCCGAAGGCAGTTCATATCCAGCCCGTTTCGTAATTCAGAAGAGAGATTATAAGGACAGGAATGCAAGCGAGGCAAAGGCAATCTTCTTTATGAAATAACCCGTCAGCAGAGGACGCGTTTCCTTTGAGCGCGCAAGTTTGCTTGTGCGATACCGGATCAAGCAGTTTCCAACCCCGGCAAGCGGCTTGCTACGCAAGCGGGGGGAAACGACAAGGCGACAGCAAGACTACCGCAATCCAAATTACGGCCACGCATTCATAACTAGCTCTTTACTTTGTGAAATGTAATTGCGCCATCGCTTCCATCAGAGAAGGCATGCGCGCTTGCGGACGCGCGGCGGGTCGGGGTACAGTGTGAGTCGGTGACTTTCCGCAATCTCCTTTGCGCTCAATGTTCACGGAAAGGGGCGGCCATGCGTTCCTTTGCCTCGGCGATTCTGCTGACCTGTCTGACCCCGGCGATTCTCTCCGCCGATGACGTTGAAAAATGCCTCGAAATTCGCTGGTCGAAACGCGCCTTCAGCGCAGACGAGGACTGTTCATGGGAAAGCGATATCCCCGATTTCAAACTCCTGAAGATGAACGCGCATTACATCGCTCCCCCGGCGGACGGCGCGCGTTACGAGGACTGGCTGGCCCAACTCGAAGCCTATCGCAAGTGGGTGCGGGACAACGTCTGGAGCGCCGATTCATGGAAGATCCGCATGTCTTTTCAGGGAGTGCGGGCATGGGTCAGAACCGACAGGGCCGGACTCTTCGCCGCCGATCTCCGTCCGGGAGAGGAAATTGCGCTGGTTGGAGAGGCAAGCTGGATCGAGGGGAACAATCGCCTCTGCCTCGCGTTCGACTTCTGCGACCGCGCGACGGGAAGCGGGGGCGCGTGGCGCGGATGGTCCGAGGTCGGAACCGAGGTTGACCTTACAAGGTCAGGGGGTTGGCATAAGTTTGAACTGAAGGGGCGCGTCCCGGATTTCAACAACCGGGAATGCTGGGCAAGACCGATCTTCGGAATGGACGCGACCCATGACGCGGCAAAGGGCAGAATCGAGCTTCGCAACCTCCGGTTGCGCATCCCGTCCGAACCGGAACGAAACATCCGATGGGCGGAATTCGCAAACGAGGATCAGAGGCCGCCGGCATACGATGACGCCATTTACGGCAGGACGGACCTGAAGTGGATGCAGAGCGGATTTGTCTGCGGATTCATCATGATCCATGACAGGGATTTCTGGAATCCGGAATCAGAACGTTACGAAGTTGGGAAGCTTTGCGAAATGGGCGAGCGCGAATTCGGCGGATACGATTCGGTCGTCCTATGGCAGGCTTACCCCCGGATCGGCGCGGATGATCGCAACCAATTCGACTTCTTCCGCGAAATGCCCGGCGGGCTGGAGGGCGTAAAACAGGCGGTCGCGGAATTCCACAGGAGAGGCGTTAAAGTCTTCATACCATACAATCCGTGGGACACGGGCACGCGCCGTGAAGGGGTCGGCGACGAGGATGGGCTTGCGGGTATTCTTGGCGATATTGATGCGGACGGCATATTCCTTGACACCATGATCGCCGCTCCGACGCGCCTCAGGCAGGTCGTTGACTCCCGGCGCATGGGGGCGGTCTTCGAGCCGGAGGGCCACCCATCGGTCGAGGAAACGGAACAGTGCAGCGCGTCATGGGCGCAGTGGCTCCAGCCCTTCCCCGGCGTCGGAGTATTGCGATTGAAGTGGATTGAGCCTCGCCACATGCAACACCAGATCAAACGCTGGGACGCATCTCACAGGGATGAGCTTGCAGCCGCGTGGCTGAACGGCAGCGGGATGCTCGTCTGGGAGAACGTGTTCGGCTCCTGGAATCCGTGGAGTCAGGCGGACAAGGCCGCGCTCAGGCGCATGGCCCCCATCCTCAGACGATATGCAAACCTGCTTGCCGGTGGGCGATGGCTGCCGTGCTTCCCCGCGGCGCGAAAGGGCGTTCTGGCCTCATGCTGGGAGGGGGACGGCGCGCGGCTGTGGACCATTGCGAATGAGAAGGGCGTTCGCGGACGGACGGATATCCTGGACCTCGAAGCAGGGGAAGGCGAATCGTTCTTTGATCTCTTGCGCGGTGAGAAACTCGAAACGCAGATTCAAGGCGGAAGACTCCGAATTTCCGCAGAGATTGAGGACTTCGGAGCGATTCTTGCGGTCAAAAACGAAAGGATTGACGACGACTTGCTGAAATTCCTCGATGCCCGCAGGCATGATTTAGCAGCGCGGTCGCCGGGAGATGATGACCCTCATGCCCGCGCCCGGTCGGTCGTCGAGCCGAGGGCAACTCCCGAATCGGCGCGCGTCGGACGCAATACCCCTCCCCCCGGCATAAAGTTCTTCGCAGGCGGGAATCGCGTTTTCAACGTGACTCACGTGCAACGCGAATGCGGATGCTATCCCGATCCGGATGCTCCGGTATCACAATGGAGCAAGTTTCTGCTCGGAACGCCGCTTCATTGCACCCTCAATCACAGGATTGAGCAGAGCGTGGAGCCTTTCCACATTGATCTGAAGGTTGTGACCAATCGGGATTATACGAAATTCCTGAAGGCAACGGATTATCGTCCCAAATGCGCGGACAATTTCCTGAAGCATTGGCGGGGCCGATCATGCCCCGGCGATATCGCCGATGCGCCAGTCGTCTACGTTGATCTGGAAGACGCTCGCGCTTACGCGAAATGGGCGAAGCGAAGGCTTCCAACGGAGTGGGAATGGCAGTTTGCCGCAGAGGAGGCCGGCGATGAATTCATTCGCGGCGCGGTATGGGAGTGGACCGAGAGCGAACGGGACGACGGCCACACCCGCTATGCCATGCTCAGGGGCGGAAGCCGCTACGCCGCCCAGGGATCGGTCTGGTATTTCCCAGGCGGAGAGCAACCGGCAAACACCCACGCCAAGTTCCTGCTCATGTATCCAGGGCTTGATCGTTGCGCTACCATCGGCTTCCGGTGCGTCGCGCCCGCCGGGCGGGAATAAGACAATTGCCTTGTCTTCGCCGCGCGCTCATTAAAAGCGCGCGCGCATTCCCCTTTCATCCCTCTCCCTCGGGAGAGGGTGGCGTTTGCCTTGGCAAACGACGGGTGAGGGGATTCTCGCTGTGGCATAAAAACATATAGATGTCTATCCCCATCTCCTGCGTCTTCCCTCACAGGGATTTGATCTTCACTCGCATGGGCTTGCCTTCCATGATTCTGCGCGGCGCGTCGAACGCAACCTTGCCGAAGTCGCGCAGAGCGATCTCTGAAAGCTCCAGGACGCCGTGCATGACACGCAATTCGGCCTGGATCGCATTTCCTTTCCGCGTCTGTTTGAACGTCCCCCACGCGTAGCCGTTGGACCATGGAAAAACGCTCGAACCTTTGCTGACCGGGGCGAATTCCATCCGCTTCTCAACGCCTGAGTAATGGAATCCGGTCAGCGCGAGTATCGCCGCCCAACTTGCCATCGCCCTCGCGTAATGGTGCCCGCATTCCGCCTCATTGAAAGGACTGCGCCGCGCGCCGTCATACCTGTCTCGTATCGCGGCGATGCACTTCATCCCGTCCCTTATCTGCCCTTCGTAGAGCATGTGAACGGCCGCGGCGTATTCGAACCCGGTCATTACTTCATTGTAATACGGGAATGGGCGCTTCGGACGCCGCCCCTTCGGGTATGACGCCATAAGCAGCGCGGACTCGTCGTTCACTGCGAAGCTGCGCAGATGGTTGAAGTGACCGTGAAGGTCTTTTCTGAAATTGAACTTCATGATCGCCGCGAGCGTCCTGCGCGCGTTCTTCTGATCTAGGAGATATCCGAGTCCGCACACATGGGCCATGAACTGCCCCACCAACTGGTCAACCAGGCATCCCGCGCCAAGCTGTAGCTCAGGCGCCGCCAGGTTTCTCGCGCCCATGCTTTCGTGGCGCAGCCCTTTTGCAATCGCATCTACTCCCTTCGGCGGTATTATTATGTGTTCATAATAATCGCCGTTGAACAGATTGGCGTCCATCCATCGGCTGCCCCGGTCTCCCAGTTCGCGGCAAGTCCCGGAGAATTCCGCGTCGCCGACTCGCGCAGCCATTCTCTCAGCCGCCCGCAGCGCGCCGAGATACCACCCGCCCATCTGCGGATTCGGTCCGTAATACTCGACGTCCATCGTGTTGTGCTGGCATCCTTCCATGACGCCGTCGCGGTCGCTGTCCCATCCGCCGGGAATCCAACAGAACTCCATCGCCCTCTTCGCATGAGGCCAAAGCCTGCGCAGCATCGCGTCGTCGCCGGAAAGCTGCCAGTCGCGATAAAGCCGCATGATCGTCCCCATCTGCCCGTCCGCGGCGGCAAGGGCGAACTCCTTCGCGCGCGCGATGGGCAGGTGGACCCTGAAACTCATAAGCCCGTTATCATCGGTTGCGTGGGCGAACTCCGTGTCGCGCATCGAGCAGGACAGGCCTCCGAACAGAAACGCCGTCGCCTGCTCGTAATTCCAGACGTGCGTGCATGAGCCGTGGCAGCACCCGTTCCCGTCGCAGCACCCCTCCCAACCGAAAAAGCGCCCGTCCTCTGTTCTAAAACTCGTCTGGCTTCTGAGCGCCGTCAGGTTGTAGAGCGCCGCCTCCTTGATGACGTCCGGCAGATCGCTGTCGCAAACGCTCCGGACGAAGCTCATCGTCTTCTTTTCAAGTATTCCTAGTATCGGAGCAGTCTTCTCGGCAACGTCCCACGCGTCCGCGTAAAGCGTGGCGTAATAATTTCCAATACGGTCCGGATTGTCGCCGGCGCAGCAATCCTTCTTATCCTTCGCCGGCGTCCATGTCATACGGTTTGGAAAATGCCACGCAATCAGGAATGTGACGGATCGCGACGATTTCGGGGGGATGATGAGTTTGACCGCAAGGGACGCGGTCGGCGCGTCCACGCCTTCCCTCTCTCGGTCCTCCAGTTCGCCGTCCCCGCTGAAATCGTCCCAGAAGTCCAACAGTGAGTCGCCCCAGTTGAGCTTCGCCCACGCTGTCCGGCTCGTGATTTTGCCATGAGCCGTCGTAGCCAGCGCGATTGTCCCGAACTGCTCGGCCCTGGGATCAACGCCCCTCGAACTCATCAGCGCGCCGGACAGCCCTGCGCTTTTCGATTGCCTGAACTCGTTAACATTGTCTTTAGGCCCGCCCCCGTCCTTGCCGATGAAGTTGCCGATATTGCCGCAGACTGATGCCTCAACCGTTCTGCGCCCGGGATTCGTCAGGACGAAGCGCAAAACTGCGATGGGAATTCCGCTGGCTTCGGCGTCGGACGGAATCAGGGGATTAAAAGCCTGGATTCTGACCCCGACCGGAACGTCCGGATCGGAGAGCAGTGCCTGCCCGAACGGATAAGCCGCTTCGAACGAGCATTTTCGGAACCTGGGCAAGCTGTGATTGGGGACAGTGCAGCCCATCTGCCCTTCATACGGCTGCTCAATCGCCCCTTCCAGCGCGCGACAGACGGCATTGCCGCCCCGTTCGCGGGCGTAGAGCGCGAAGAACGTGTTGTGCGGCGTGAATCCCTTGGCCGGACGATTCATGATCTCCCAATCCCGCAAATCCCCCCGCCCGCCCAGCGATACGGTTCCCGTCCCGATCCCCCCGAGCGGAAGAGCGATCCGTCGAAGATGGTTCTGGTCATACGTCGTCAATACCGGCCATTCCGAAGCCTGTCTCATCGGGATTTTCTCCTGTCCGCGAAAGTCGCGTCAATTCTCTTATCAAACCCGCCTTACGGCGCCGTGACCATGATCTCCGAGATGAAAGCGCCGTTGCCGCCGGCGGGGTCTTTCTCAATCTTGATCGCGATTCTGTTTTCGGCGACGTTCTCCGCCGGGATCGGAACGCTGAGCCACTCGAAACCATCGTAGCCGCCCTTCTTCAGGTTCAAACGCAATCCGTTTGCGATCAGGATCGCTGTCCGCTCATCATTCTTCGATCCCCAGAGCAGGTGAAGCGTATGAGCCTTGCCCGGCTTGGCGGGCAGGGCGCACTGTATCGTGCCTTTGCCGAGGAATGCGTAGGCGCGGCCCTTATACTCCTCATGGGCAAACGCCGCGAACCCGACCAGATTTTCACGATGCGCCAGCCGCACGACGGCGGACGACTTCTCCCCGCCCTCGGGCGCGGCCTCGATCGTAACCTCGCCGGGTTTTTCGATCTTCAGGTTCAGCACAAATTCCGCGGCAGCCTGAGGCTCCATCCTGACGTCGTCGGGCTGAACCGTTCCCATTGAGGCGCTGAACTTCACCGTCTGCGCCTTTTTTGACATGTTGACGGCGGAGAATCGGATTGCGGCTTCCCCGTCCGCGCCGAACGCCGGAGGCGCAATTATCCGGAGCAATTCCACCTCGTATGGCGGGCCTTCTATGACCTGAACGGTGACGCGCGTCTCCCCCGGCCCGCACTGAAGCGGCAGACCGTCAATCAGCCGCTGCCCCAGCATCGTTTCCGGATTTCCGCCGTTGACGCTCACCGCGTAAAGACGCGTCGGCTCCGCTGCGAACCATTCCGGGAACTCGTTCAGGCGCGGGTAATTCATCGGCAGCCCCATGTGCATTCTGTGCCGTGGATAATCGAAATGCAGCCGACCGCTCCATTCCGCTCCGCAGTTGACCGAAACGCAGAGCATGTCCACGGATTCCGCCGCGCCGATCTTCACGTCCTCCCGCCACGGCTCCGCATGCGTTCCGCGCGTGTTCATGAAAGCGTACATCAGCGCCGTCCGGATGTAGTTTCCGTCCCCGTGCCAACCTTCGACGATTCCATCCTCGCGCTGCTTTTTCAGGAAGGCCGGGACTGTCGCCTCCAGCCACTCGAATCCCGCAGGCTCGGGAATGCGGTTCAGGAGCAGAATCCCGCTCTCGATGGAATCCGCAAAGGCGTCCGCTCCGCCCCAGTCCCGGTAACGCGGTTTGGCGTTGATTCCTCGCAATGCCCTGACAACCGCGTCGCGGTACTTTTCCTCGCCGGTGACCAGGTACATCGTATATACGGCATTCAGGGCGTATCCCCAGGTGTCCGGCGTTCCGAAATTCAGAACCTTCAGCGAACTCGGCTGTATCGTGTGCCGCCAGAGTCCGTCCTCGTTGACGCACTTCTCAAGCAGCGTGTCAATCATCCGGCGCATGGGGGGGAGGTATTGCGCGAACTTATCCGGCCCGCAGTTGTATTCCAGAGCGAGGATTTCCGCCAGTCCGAAGACGATCTCGTTCCCGTGATCGCTCATCGAAAGGAGGTCATTAATCGGCTTGCCGGCCGTGAAGTCCCAGTCATGGCACGGCAGACCGTTACAGGCGGGCAGCGCGGACAGAAAATATGCGTCTCCTATCCTCTCGGCCCACTCCCGATAACGCTTGTCCCCGGTGGCGAAGTAGAAGCGGCTGAGGTTCTGAAGCATCTCGCCGTTCACTTCCGCGCTGGATGATGGGATGTTGCCGAACTCGGTCTTTACCGGCGCGTGGAGGAAAATGTCGTCGAGAATCCCGCGCCCCCGCTCGAACCACACTGTCCGCCCCATGACCTCCGCAATCGGCAGCAGCCCGTCCTTCACGTACTCGCTTGCGCCGAAGATGATTGCCGGCGCGTTCTCCTCAGGCCGGAGGAAACGGTTCCGGTCAATGTCGTAGCTGTCCGGCAGGTTGCCCAATCTTGAGGTCAGCCTGATCTCGTCTTCAAGCGTCTTCAGGATGGGACCGTCAAACATCTCGCGGTCGGTGAAGCGGGTTGAAATTACAAAGAATGACCAGAGATCGGCGGCCGCGTTTTCCGGACGCCAGATTCTTATCCCGTGGTTGTCCGGAAGTAGAAAATTGTTCTTCCCTTTGAACGCATACCATGCGCGTACGACGCGGCGGGAACGGGAGAATGCCTCCTGCGCTCGGTCGGCGCGGACGCTGGCAAGCGCCCAGGCGTCTTCCACAGTCTGGCAATAGGTTTGCGCCTCGATACCAAGAATTATCAGGAAAGCTACTGACAGAATCCGTCGAAAGCCTTTTTGCACCTGCGTTACCTCCCATTTGCAAACTGCTGAGGCGTCATGGAGACGTTTGAGTTATACTACTCGCGCCGGACGAACCGGTAAAGCCATTCGGCTTGCAGTCGTGCGACTTGTAATAATACGATTTCAGCCTGGCGATTTGCGGAGGCGCGATGATGGCAGGACAAACAGCGACACGGAGGGATTTCATGAAAGCCATCGGCATCAGGGCGCTCACTCTTGCGGGCGGGGCGGGATGCGCGGCCAATGTCTCCGGCGAAGCTGCGCAACCCGAGAACTCGCCGCGCGATCAGGCAAAATCAACGCAGCCTCCGTCCAGGCCGAACATCATCCTCATCATGGTTGACGACATGGGCTTCTCGGACCTCGGTTGTTACGGCTCCGAGATTCGCACACCCAACCTCGACGCGCTGGCCGGCGGCGGGATTCGCTTCTCCCAGTTCTATAATGCCGCGCGCTGCTGCCCCACAAGGGCATCGCTCCTGACCGGGCTTTACCCCCATCAGGCGGGCATCGGCGGCATGGTCAAGAGCGACGATTCCATGCCGGCCGGCCCGTATCAGGGCTACCTGAATGAGAACTGCGCGACAATCGCCGAGGCGCTGAAACCGGCGGGCTACAACACGCTCATGTCCGGCAAATGGCACGTCGGAGAATGCCGTCCTCACTGGCCGACGGATCGAGGCTTTGACCGCTTCTTCGGGCTGGTCAGCGGCGGCGCCAACTACTTCGACATTCGGAAATGCAAGGCTCCGGGCATAGTTCGCAAAATGGCGCTGGAAGACCAACCGTACTCTCCGCCTTCGGAAGGCTTCTATATGACCGACGCCATCACGGACTACGCCGTCAGGATGGTGAACGAGTATTCCGGGAAGCCGAATCCGTTCTTCCTTTACACGGCCTACACCGCCCCGCACTGGCCGCTTCACGCGCTCCCCGAAGACATCGCGAAATACAAGGGAAAGTACATGTCCGGCTGGGAGGTTTTGCGAAAGGCGCGCCACAAGAGGCAGATCGAGATAGGCCTGCTTGACGCAAGATGGCCGCTCACCCCCCTGGATGAAGAAGCGCCGGACTGGCCCGGCCTGGACAACAAGGAACTCATGGACCTGAAGATGGCCGTCTACGCGGCGCAGATTGACCGCATGGATCAGGGCGTCGGCAGGATCATGGACGCGCTCAGAAAGAACGGGCAGGAGGAGAACACCCTTGTTCTCTTCCTGTCGGACAACGGCGGATGCGCCGAGGGCGGTCCGCTGGGGTTTGACAACCGGAACAACGGACTCCCGCCCGGCGGCGTTGATTCATACATGAGTTACGGCCTGGCTTGGGCCAACGCAAGCAACACGCCCTTCAGACTTTACAAGCATTGGGTGCATGAAGGCGGCATTTCAACCCCGCTCATCGCGCATTGGCCCGCTGCGATCAAACAGCATGGCGTCATCACCAATCAGCCGGGGCACATCATTGATCTTATGGCAACGTGCCTTGACGTCGCCGGGGCGGAGTATCCTAAGGAGCGCAACGGAAAACCGGTCTCTCCGCTGGAAGGAAAGAGTCTCAAACCAATCCTTGAAGGAAAACAGCGCGAAGGTCACGAGTTCATCTTCTGGGAGCATGAGAAGCATGAAGCCGTTCGCTGGGGCAAATGGAAACTCGTCGCCAAAGCCCCGGATAAATGGGAACTTTATGACATGGAGGCCGACAGGTCGGAGATGAACGACCTTTGCGCCACGCATCCCGAGATAGCGGAGCAGATGAAGGCGCGATATCTCGAATGGGCCGGCAACTGCGGGGTGAAAAGAAAATAGGCGACCGGCAGGGCGATTCCTGAATATGTATAAAGAAAGAGGACGCCGGGAATCATCTCCGGCGTCCTCTGGGTTCTAATGACAATCTGGGCGTTTATCCTTGCGGATGTGAGAAAGGATTCTGATTGTCGAAATGCACATCCACCTGCGGGAACGGGATGGAAATTCCGGCCTCGTCCAGTGCGTATTTTGTCGCGCGAACAGCGGCTTCCTTAACGGCGAGGTATTCCGTGCTTTTGCACCAGACGCGCACCTGCCAGTCAACCGATGACGCGCCGAATCCCATCAAATATGCGCTGGGGGGCGGGTCGTCAACCCGTCCGGGGGTTGCCATGCCGGCCTTCAACAGCGCCTCGCGAGTCTTGTCAATGTCCGCCCCGTAGGATATGCCCACGTCAACCTCGACGCGGCGCATTGGATGAAAAGTCATGTTTATCAGCGTGGAGCCTATGACGTTGCCGTTCGGGAATGTGATCCGACGCTTGTCCGGGGTGTCAATGACCGTGGTGAACATGCCGATTTCATGCACGGTTCCGGTGTGATCGTTAATCCTGACCAGATCTCCGACCTTGATGGGACGGAAGACCAGCAGCATGGCGCCGGCGGAGAAGTTGGACAGCGATCCCTGCAAGGCAAAGCCTACTGCCAGACCGGCCGCGCCTATCACCGCGGCAAAGCTCGTCGTCTGCACGCCGAATACGCTAAGGCATGTAATGACTGCAAAGACAATGACTATCCAGCGGGCGATCTTGGAGAAGAACATGCCCAGAGTCATGTCAATCTTTGCCTTCTGGCATGCCCGCTCGACCAATCGCTGTATCCACCCCGCAATCAGCCAGGAGGCCGCAAGCAGCAATAACGCGGCGACGGCGCGAAGCCCGTATGTGGTAGCCAGTTCAATCAGCTTTTCCTTGTTCATTTTCCGGTATTCTCCATGTCCTGTGATTAAAAACGACGCCGGTATTGCTTCTGTTTCCGATCGGAAAATGGCCCGGCTGAGGGCATTATACCAGCGCGTCGCCGCATTGAAACATGTAAAACCGGAAGTTTGGTATGGGGTCACTGACGGGCTGAGTTTCTTGGATTGCGCAAGCTTGCTTGCGCCTTCACCAAGGCGGGCTTGCCCGCCGGGAATCCCGCATTAGGCCGCAGCAAGCTGCGGCTAACGGCTAACGGCAAGGCGGCAGCAAGACTGCCGCAATGCAAATTACGGCCGCCCGCCCGTCAGTGACCCACTACGAAGTTTGAATACGGCCGTGAACTGTTGCCGCGGGAAAAGTGGCGCATCCTTGCATAATCCGTCTTTGTGAATCAGAATATCCGCGCTATGTCTCATTCTTCAGTTGTCATCTCCGGTTACGCCATTTCCGGAGAAGAGGTTTCGAGTATGAATGCGAACAATGGACTGACTCGACGCGATTTCCTGAAGAAAAGCGGGGCCGGAGCAGCGGCCTTCGCGTTTCCGTTCATCATCCCCGCGTCCGCGCTTGGCGCGGCGGGCCGTCCCGCCCCCGGCAACCGTATCACTATGGGCTGCATCGGCGTCGGCTCCCAGGGAACCGGCAACATGATGTCCTTCCTGGGATTCGAGGACGTCCAGGTTCTGGCCGTCTGCGATGCCGACGCGGGCAGCCGCGACTACGGCAACTCCGAATACCGCGGCATTGCCCCCGCAAAAGTAGCCGTCGAGGAACATTATGCTGAACAGAAGGCGTCCGGGGAGTACAAAGGCTGTCAGGGAACTCAGGATTTCCGCGAAATCCTTGCGCGGGACGACATTGACGCCGTGATGATAGCCGCCCCGGACCACTGGCATGCGATCATGACCATCGAAGCCGCCAAGTCCAGCAAGGACATCTTCTGCCAGAAGCCGTACTCTCTCACAATCGCCGAAGGACGCGCGTCCGTCGAGGCCGTCAAGCGCTACGGGCGCGTGCTCCAGTGCGGCAGCCAGCGTCGCTCAAGCGCCAAGTGCCGATTCTCCTGCGAACTGGTCCGCAACGGGCGCATCGGCAAATTGCATACCGTGAAGGTCGGCCTCCCCCCGGGATACGCCAACCGCCGTGACTCCGAACCGACCACCGCGATCCCGATGCCGGTTCCGCCCAGTCTGGATTACGACATGTGGCTCGGCCCTGCGCCACTGGCCCCTTACAACATACATCGCTGTCATTTCACCTTCAGATGGATTCTGGATTACGCGATAGGCTACGTCAGCGACTGGGGCGCGCATTACTGCGACATGGCGCACTGGGGCATGGGCGCGGACCTTACCGGCCCGGTCGAGATCGAGGGCAAGGGAGAATTCCCGACGGACGGCTCGCTCTGGAACGCAGCGAAGACCTTCAACGTCAACTGCACGTACGCCGACGGCGTGAAGATGATAATCGGCAGCGATCTGGGTTTCTGGGGCGTCCGCTTCGAGGGAACCGACGGATGGGTGGACCTTGAGGGTGGGACGAATCCCCCATCCCTCGCCTCCAGCGTCATCGGCCCGGACGAGATTCATCTCTATCCCAGCGGAGATCATTACCGGATTTTCCTGGATTGCGTTAAAACGCGCGGGGAGCCGTCCGCCCCGCCGGAGGTCGCGCACAGGTCGGCCTCGGCGTGCAGCCTCGCCAACATAGCCATGCAGCTCGACAGAAAAGTAAAGTGGAATCCTGAGAAAGAACGTTTCGTAGGCGATCCGGAAGCGGACCGCCTTCTCTCCCGCGCGGCGCGGGAACCGTGGAGAATATAGTAGGGTTCTCCGAACCCACGCGTACTACTAAGGATGCAAAGCAGCCAGTCGAAACGATAAACGAGGAATAACAATGACCATGCGAATGAAGTTCATTGCAGTGTCAATGGCGACCTTCATGGCCGTGTGCGTTCACGCGCCCGCTAGGGCGGCGGAGGGCGATGACATTGCGCGCCTTGAATCGGCCATCAGTCAGCTTGCGTCCTACAAGCTGGAGAAGCCGGAACCGAACCTGACCGTCGTCGAGGAATTCGTCACCCGCGCCGGCAATGACACCGCCCTCTGTCCGGAGGTTGAGAAGCGCCTTGCCGCTGTCCTTCAGTCCGAAGCGACGAGCGACTGCAAGGAATTCGTGTGCAGGCAACTGCGCGTCATCGGCGCGGCGCACTCCGTCCCCGCGCTTGCAGCGTTGCTCCCGGACGCGAAAATGTCGCACATGGCCCGCTACGCGCTGGAGGCCATCCCAGGGCCGGAGAGTCTTGCGGCCCTCCGGGAAGCCGTATCGAAAACCGACGGCGCAACCCGCATCGGCATCATAAACTCCCTCGGCGTCCGGCGGGACAGGGAAGCCGTCGGGCAGTTGATCGAGTTGCTCCGGGATCAGGACCCCGCAACGGCAGACGCCGCTGCGTCGTCGCTGGGTTTGATCGGCGGGGAGGACGTCCCCGGCGCGCTTGCCGTCGCGCGTAGAACAGACAATGTCCTGCTTCGGCATTCGGCGACGGACGCCCTCCTGAAATGCGGCGACATCGCCTTCTCCGAAGGCCGCAAGGACGAAGCCGCCGCCATTTACGAGAAACTCTATGCCGACTGGGAGCCGCGAACCGTCCGCATCGCCGCGCTACGGGGTATTCTGACTTGCAGGGGCGAAGACGGAATGCCGCTGGCACTGGAGGCGTTGAAGGGGAACGATCCGCAATTACAGTCGGTCGTTCTTGAACGGATTCGCAATCTGAAGGGCGGGAAGATAACCGCAGCAATGGCCGACGCCGTCCCGGGCGCGGAGCCGATAACGCAGGTCATGCTTCTGACTGCCCTGGCGGAACGCGGCGACGCGGCGGCCCGTCCCTGCGCGGTCGCCTGCCTGCAAAGCAAAAACGCCGGGGTCAGGGCGGCGGCTGTCAGGGCGCTTGCCGTCCTCGGCGACGCTTCAGTGATCCCGCTGCTGGGCAAGTTGGCCGTCACCGCAGCCGGAGATGAGGCCGACGCGCTGAAACTGACGCTCGCCTCCCTTCGCGGCAAAGACGTCAACAAGGCTCTCGTTGCCGCGTGTGAAGGCGCGGACGCCGACGCCCGGGCGTTGTTCTGCCGCGCATTGTCCGCCCGCATGGCAGTCGAAGAAACCCCGGCGTTGCTCAGACTGGCGGCGGAGGACAAGGAAGGCTCCGTCAGACTTGCCGCGCTGGACGCTCTTGTTCCGTTGGTTCAGGCCGGAGACGCCCAGACCCTGGCGGGCATCCTGACAGCCGCCAAGAGCAAGGAGGAGCAGAGACGGGCCGAGAAGTCCCTTCTTATCTCCACCCGCAAGATCGAGGCCGCCGGGCGCTCGGATGCCGTAATAGCCCTGATTTCCAACGTGAAAAACCCCACCCCGGCGGTCATTTGCGCTCTCCTGCGCGTACTCGCCGATGTCGCCGATGAAAAGGCGTTGGCCGTTGTCCAGAGGCAGATGGGCAAGGATTCCGGTGACGAAATAAGGGACGCCGCCGTGCGAATCCTCGCCGACTGGCCGAACGAGGCCCCGTCCGACGATCTCCTGAAAATCGCGCACAATCCCGGGAATCCCGTTCAGGGCGTCCTCGCCCTGCGCGGATTCTCCCGCATGGCCGCGCTGACCGCCGCAAAATCCCCCGACAAATCGGACGCCATGTTCGCCGAGGCCCTTCAACTAGCGGCCAAGCCCGAAGACCGCAAGTTCATCATGGCGGGGATGAAGGACTCCGCCAGCGTCACGGCCCTTCGCGCAGCCGACGTTCTCCTGAAAGATGAGGCCAACCGCGCCGAGGCCGAGCTTGCCATCATCGCCGTCGCCAAACCCCTCTCCGGAAGATACAAGGCTGAGGCCGTCGCCGCCGCGCGAAAACTCATGGAGGTTTCCAAAAATGAGGACGTAAAGAAGCAGGCGGCGGAAATCATCGCAGACATCGAAAAGAACGCGGATTACCTGACCGTCTGGGAGGCGTCCGGTCCCTACAAGCGTGAACAGGCAGGCCCGACCGACCTCTTCCGCTTTAGCTTCCCGCCGGAAGAGGGCGACGGAAGCGGGGCTGCATGGAAGCCCGCCGTGAAGGGTGTCGGGACCTGTTTCATTGACCTCAAGCTCGTCTTGCAGGATGCGGACAACTGCGCGGGATATCTGCGCACGATGGTGAAATCGCCCGCGGAACAGGACGCCGTTCTGGAGGTCGGCAGCGATGACGGCGCGGCGGTCTGGCTCAACGCGATTCCGGTGATCGCCAGCAATACGCTCCGCTCCCCCGAACCGGGCCAGGACAAGGCCCCAGTCAGATTGAAGCAGGGCTGGAACAGCCTGCTTGTGAAGGTCACACAGGGCAGCGGCGGGTGGTCGTTCTGTGCGCGCTTCGTCAAGCCCGACGGAGGCAGGCTTGAAGGTCTTGAGTTCAATACAGCTCCCCCGCCGGAGACGAAAATGGCGATGGGGATGCTCGAATCAACCCCCATAGAGTTCATGGGAGACTGGCAGGGGCAATGCAAATTTGCGGACGGAAGCGAGCGCAAGGTCGTCTGCCAGGTGATCGCCTACGCCCCGGGCATGTACCAGGCCAACGTTCTGAACGAGTTCGCCCGGCGCTGCGAAGCGGTGGTCGTTCTCAAAGGCAGGTTTGACGGCGAAAAGGTCCCGGTCTACGGCGTCGGCGACAAGGATGGATTCTTCGGTATCGTATGGAAGGGAACGATATCGAAGGAAAGATTCTCCGGCAGTCTGTCCGGAAAGGCGACGGGTTCCTTCGATCTGAAACCGGTCAAACGCAGCTCCCCCACCATGAACATGCCCCCGCCAGCCGGCGCAATCGTTCTTTTCGACGGCAAATCACTTGACGAATGGCAGCAACCGGACGGGCAGCCCGCGCGGTGGAAGCTCGTTGACGGCGCAATGGAGGTCGTCCCCGGAACCGGTTCGATCATCTCGAAAAAGCAGTTCGGCGACCAGAAGGTTCACGTCGAATTCCGCAGCCCCTACATGCCCGACTGCGCGGGCCAGGCCCGCGGCAACAGCGGCGTCTACCTTCAGGGCCAATTCGAGGTCCAGGTGCTGGACAGCTACGGCCTCTACGGTTACGACAACGAATGCGGCGGAATCTATAAAGTTGCGGAGCCGCTCGTGAACATGTGCTTCCCGCCGACGCAGTGGCAGACTTACGACATCGAGTTCACGGCCCCGCGCTATGACGCCGGCGGCAACAGGACCGAGGACGCCCGCATCACCGTCTTCCATAACGGAGTGAAGATTCACGAGAACATCAAGGTCGGCGGCACAACCACGGCGGGCATGGGCGGAGCGCTCTCCCCCCGCGGCGGACTTTATCTCCAGGACCACGGCAATACGGTGCAATACCGGAATATCTGGGCGGTGGAGATAGGCGGGAAATGAAGCTGAAGGTTGCCCCCTTTAATTGAGCATTCGCCGGGGGCGCAATTCGTTCTGCAAGTAGCAGACGCGGAGAGACAGTTCGGGTGTGCACGACGCCTCACGTCGTGCACACGCGGACGCTGACAGATGTCGGCTAGTGCAGAGACCGCGTGTGCAACTCATATCACGAGTTGCACACACTGGTGAACCCTTGCGTGCCTTCATCTTTTATTCTTCCAGCTCATAATATATGCTATGTGGCAATGTGGTTCACGCCTGAGGGCGTCGGGCCGCCTCCGGCGTCAAGCCGTGAAGCATGGCTGTTCCAGAATCGAGTTCACATTACGGAGACCTTGACACACATGAAGCACACAACCACCCGGCGTCAATTCCTGAAGGGGCTGGCGATTTCTGCCGCCGGTTTCAGCATCGTTCCGCGCCACGTCCTGGGCGGGGCGGGCTTCACGGCTCCCAGCGAGGTCATCACGCGCGGCGTCATCGGCTGCGGCGGTATCAGCGGCGGCCACATCGGCAGCAACCAGCCCGGCAAGCCGCCGGAGGTTCTGGCCATCTGCGACGTGGACTCCAACCATCTGGCCGGACGGATGAAACAGGCCGGGGAGCCATGCAAGGCGTATACGGACTGGCGGCGATTGCTGGAACGCAAGGACCTCGACGTTATCCACATCTGCACGCCCCCGCACTGGCACGCGCTCATGTCCATCGCCGCGGCTGAGGCCGGATTCGACGTCTGGTGCGAGAAGCCCATGACGCGCACCATCGGCGAGGGCCTGCGTGTGATCGAGGCCGTCCAGCGCTACGGACGCATGTTCAGGATCAATACGTGGTTCCGCTGGTCGGAGTATTACGGGTTCGGCATGGCGCGGAATATCCGCAAGCTCGTTCTCAGCGGGATGCTGGGCTGGCCGCTGACGGCCCGCGTGAGCCTTGCGGCCGGCTTCAACTGGAAGGTCTCGATGTGGATGGGGCGCACTAACCTCGTTCCGGAGCCTGTCCCCGCCTGCCTTGATTACGACATGTGGCTCGGCCCCGCGCCGGTCAAGCCCTATCACCCGCATCGCGTCCACGGCAGTTTCCGCGGATACTGGGACTATGACGGCGGCGGGCTGGCGGACATGGGGCAGCACTACCTCGATCCGGTTCAGTATATCCTGGGCAAGGATGACACCAGCCCGGTCGAGATTGAGGCCTACGCCCCCTGGCCGGCGCACCCGGACGCGGCGGGGATGTGGGGCCGCGTTGACCTGAAATATGAGGACGGCTGCCGTCTGATCCTGGAATCCGGCGAATGGGGAGAATCCGAGCAGCAGGGCAAGCCGTTCCTCGAAGGCCCGCAGGGCAAACTGTTCAAGGGCTTCCGAACCGATCCGGCGGACCTCGTCGAGAAACTCGACCAGTTCCCGGAGCCGGAGCCCATGGTCACGGACTTCCATCAGTCCGTCAGGACGCGCAAGAAGTTCGCCCTGAACGAGTCGAACGCCTTCCGCTCGTGCAGCCTGGTCAACCTGGCAAACGTCGCCATCCGGACCGGCAGGAAGCTGCGTTACGATCCGGTCAAGTGCGAATTCATCAACGACCCCGGCGCCAATCGTTTTATAAACCAGCCGATGCGCGCCCCATGGCACGTATAACCCCGGCAGTTTGAGTTAAGATCGCCGGCGCGGACTTCCCTCTTCCGTTAATCATCGAGAAACCAGAAATGTCAGCATCAGACAGATCGGCATCACGACGTATTACGATTCTCGCTGTTGCCGCCGCGATGTTTCTCTCCGCATTACACGCGCCCGCGAGCGCCGCGGACGCGGGGATTGTTGAGGCCATCAAGGGGTTGCCGGGGGATTCGTCCGGGGACGCCCAGGTTAGGGTTAAATCCCTGGTCGCCAAAGGTCCGGATTGCGTCGCGCAATTAATCGAGATTGCGGGCGGCAACGATATTGCGATGCGCGCGAAGGCCGAATACGCCCTCGGCGGGATCGCCTTTTACGTCGCGCGTCCGGACGGCGCGGCGGATCAGGCGATGTTCACGCAGGCGATGATCGCCGGACTGAACGCGCAGAAATCCCCAGAAGTAAGAAAGTTCATTATCGCGCAGCTTCAGATCGGCGGGGACAGGAAGGCCGCGCCGGCGCTTGCGGGATGCCTGCTCGACGCGGAGTTATCGGAATCGGCGGCCCTGGCCATGCAGACGCTCGGAGGACCGGAGGCGGGGGACCTCTTCAGAAAGGCGCTTCCGAAGGCTCAGGGCAATCAAAGATTGACGATAATCCGCGCGCTTGGAGCAATGCGCGTGAAGGAAGCCGCCGGAGATATCCGCCCGCTTTTGTCAGACGGCGAAGCTGATATTCGGACAACAGCCTCATACGCCCTTGCGAATATGGGCGATGTCTCCGTAATGGACGCCCTTCTGAAACTTGCCTCCGGCGGGGAGCGATACGAACAGGCGGCGCACATCCGCGCCTGCCTGCTGCTTTCCAAACGCCTCGCAGAGGGCGGGAAGAACGGGGCAGAAAGCGCCGGAATCCTTGAGACGCTTTGGAAAAGCGAGACGACTGTCACAACGCGGCAGGCCAGAATAGAGGCGCTCCACGGCATCGCCGGGGCGAAGGGCGGGGAGGCGATTCCTCTGTTGATTCAGGCCTTGAAGGATGCCGACTACCAGGTCCGCGCAGCAGCGGCTGAGATCATTGCGAAGCAGCAGGTGGGGGATATTGCGAAGAAACTGTCGGCGGCGCTGGAAGTCGCCGGGGTTGAACAGAAAAAACTGATCGCGTTCGTCTTCGGAGCGCGGGGGGACAAATCCGCATCGGCGGCTTTGAGAAATCTTATCGCCGATCCGGACGCCGGCGTCAGAATTGAAGCCGCAACCGCTCTGCGCAAGATTGAGGCAAATGACGCGGTTGCTGATCTGATCACATTGCTCGGCGACCCGGACGCGAGCGTCCGGGCATCGGCTCGCGAAAACCTTATGGTCATTCCGGACAAGGGAACAACAGAGTCATTCGCGGCGGCAGTTCCGAAGTCCCCGCCCGTCGCAAAGGCGGCGCTGCTCGAAATGCTGACCCAGCGCGCGGCGAAGAACAAGGCCGATCTTTTCGCCGGGCAGTTGAGCGACGGAGACGCCTCCGTCCGCATTGCGGCATTGAAGGGACTCAGGCAACTGACCGACGGACGTCATCTGCCGGCGCTGATATCCGCGCTTCTGAAGGCCCGCGACAAGGAAGAGATCAAGGCTGCGTCCGACGCCGTCTGCGCAGTGGCATCGGCGATTCCGGATGAGAAGGCGCGAGTCACAGCGCTCCTGCAGGAATCGGAAAAGGCGGACGCGCAAGGCCGCGCGGTCATCATCAGCCTGATGAATCGCATCGGCGGCGCGCCCGCGCTTGATGCCGCGCTGAAGTCCGCCGGGGGCGCGGATGCCGGCGTGAAGGACGCCGCCGTCAGAACCCTGTCCGAATGGCCGGACGGTTCCCCCGCCGCAGAACTGCTGAAAATCGCCGGAGCAACCGACAATATGCCGCACCACGTCGTCGCGCTTCGCGGCTGTATCCGAATGGCCGGAATGCCGGGTCTGACGCGGAGCGCGAGGCTTGCCATGTATCGCAACGCGCTGAATGCGGCGAAACGCCCGGAAGAGAAGAAACAGGTTCTCGGCGGACTGTCTGGCGTGAACAAGATCGCCGCGCTCAAACTCGCTCTCCGCAGCCTGGATGATGAGGCATTGCGCGGCGAGGCTTCGCAGACAGCCATACGTCTTTCGCAATCCCTCATGCGCGACTACCCGACACATGCGAAGGCAGCGATTGCGAAGGTTCTCTCCGTTTCCAAGGATCCGGCATTGACGGCAGAAGCGGCAAAATTCCTGGACAGGGGCATCGCGGCAGGAAAACCCGCGACGGCGTCCCGGACCGACAACGGCATGGGGCCTGAGCGCGCGGCGGACGGCAACTGCGACAATGCCGGGCATCACTGGGACGGCGGTCCCGCGCCGCAATGGCTCCAGATTGATCTTGAGAAGCCGACGAAGATCGGCGCAGTCAACGTCTTCCCCTACTGGGACGGATCGCGGTATTACCAGTACACAGTCGCGATTTCAGCGGACGGCAAGGAATGGAAACAGGTCGCCGACATGAGCGGCAACACGAAGCCGGCCGACGACAAAGGTTTCATCCACGAGTTCGACCCCGTCGAGGCGCGTTACGTCCGCGTCAACGTGACGAAGAACAGCGCCAATCCGAGCGTCCACCTCGTAGAGGTCAAAGTCCTCAGCCCCGACAAGCCGCAGATTTCGGACGAGTATCGCACATTCCTTGACAAGTGGCTGGCCGAACCCGACGAACCGGCACTGATTGACCTGCTGGCCGACAACATGAAAGCCACGACGGGCCTGCCCGCCGGCTGGGAGTTCAAGGACGGCGTGCTGAGCATTGTCGGCCCCGGCGACTACGTCTGGTCGCGCGATTGTTACGACGACTTCACGATGGAACTGGAGTTCAGGCTGACCCCGGGCGGGAACAGCGGCGTTTTCTTCAGGACTGAGACCCCGCACGATCCGGTCGGCAGGGGAATCGAGATACAGATTTATGATACGTACGAACTCAAGGAGATGGTCAAGAACTCCTGCGGGGCGCTGTACGACTGCGTGGCTCCCTCAAAGAACGCGCTGAAGAAAACCGGCGAATGGAACAAGATGGTACTGACGTGCGACGACAGCATGGTGCGCGTCGAATTGAACGGGGAGTTGATTGTTGACGCGGACCTGAATCGCTGGACCGAGGCGGGCAAGAACCCGGACGGGACGCATAACAAGTTCCCCGTGGCCTTCAAGGACAAGGCCCGCGCGGGGCTTGTCGGCCTGCAGAACCACGGCGCGTCGCGCGTTTCGTTCAGGAACGTCAAGATAAGACCGATGGATTGAGCATGCGGCATAGGGAGTCCACATGTCGCATAATAACGGTATGTAGATGTCGCCGTTGCGCACAGCCTCTGATGCCGCGCGTTCGAAGGAACAGAAGAGATGATCAGTGACTGATAACATCACAAAGCAGAAGCGCTCGGAAGTCATGGCCGCAATCCGCTCAAAGGGCAACCGAGCTACCGAACTGCGTCTCGTGTCCATATTCCGAGCCCACGGGATCACGGGTTGGCGCCGAGGTCAATCACTACCCGGCAAACCAGATTTCACTTTTCGCCGGGAACGGGTAGCTGTATTTGTTGATGGTTGCTTTTGGCATGGTTGCCGCTGGCATTGTCGCATGCCAAAGTCCAAGCGAAATTACTGGCAACAGAAGATCAGCCGCAATAAAGCCAGAGACAAAGCGATCAACAAGGCGCTTCGGCAATCCGGATGGCATGTTCACCGAATCTGGGAGCACTCGCTTACGGATCCCATCGTTGTCATAGCGAAACTTCAACTAGCCTTGCGGCATGCCTCAAGACAAGGAAGAAAAGCATCTTGAACACGAAACAATTTGAGCAACTTCTCGACGAATTGTGTTCCCGCCTCGGTTGCGAGTGCGCGGAGAGGAGTCGCTTCACAGCCTCGAAGACTTTTGAGAACCGTGTGCGCGAAATGATCGGTGCCTTACTTGTCCAGTTCGAGATTCCCGTCGATTTCGCGCCACATCCCTACGGATTTCCCGACATTGTGCTGGGCGAATTCGGCGTCGAAGTGAAGTTCACTACTAACGACACGTGGCGGTCTGTTGCGAACAGCGTTCTTGAAAGCTTCAGAAGTAAGGACGTTAAGAGCATCTATGTTGTCTTCGGGAAAATGGGCGGGGTGCCGGCGGTGCGATGGGGGCGGTACGAAGAGTGTGTGATGCACGTCAGGACGTCTCATGTGCCTCGGTTTGAGGTTGACCTCGACGCGAAGGAGTCCTTATTCCAGAAGTTCGGAATCACCTACGACCAGTTTTCTTCCCTCTCAGAAGAAGGGCGCATGAAGTATATTCGCAAGTACGCCCGGAACCGTCTCAAACCCGGCGAGCGGCTTTGGTGGCTTGAGGAGAAGCCTGACGAAGGTTATTCTCTACCGATGCAGGTTCAGTTGTTTTCGAACTTGAATGCGGCGGATAAGCTCAAAATGCGCGCCGAAGCGTCCTTGCTTTGCCCGCAGATTGTCGGGTCGGGACGAAACAGGACTAAGTACATCGATCCGATAATGTTCCTTCTTACCTACCATGGCATTCTGGCGACGCGAGACGCCTTTTCAGCGGGTAGCGCCGCCGGACCAGAACGGGGTGGGATTTATGTTCAGAGAGCGCTTCAGAGGATCGAGTCCAGAATGATCGCAGCCGCTGAATATATGGAAGCCCCGCTATTCAAGGAATACTGGGGAAGAAATGTGCCGCCAAACAATAGAATCCGAGAATGGCTGAAGATGGCGGATGTATACGCGAAAGTCGCCAGTCCGCCTTGGAAGCCGTCAGACGTTCTTTTTCTCCGACGCTCGTAGAGAGGTCAAAACTGAGTTTGCCACATTCCATGCTAGCACGGGTGGCACGGCATTGCCGATCTGCCGCTCCGTTTCTCTCAGGCCTGACATGAACAAGAACTTATCTGGAAACGACTGGATCCTCGCCGCCTCACGCATAGAAATCCGTCGGGGCAGTCGGTAGTGGTACTGAATGTTTCCATGGCACTCGGCGCGAATTGTGTAACCTGGACGATCAGGCGCCAACCTCCGATTCCCTTGCTCGGGACTTGTATTCGCAAGACTCCATATGTGGTTAATTTTGAGGTTCTGCGGCATGTCCTCCAAGTCGCCTATTGCCTCCTGCGCAGTCATCCAAGTCGCAGCATTACGCTCCGGCGCTGGTGGGACATACGGCTTGGCGCCCCCCGCCGTTCCGACGAACAACACCCGCTCTCGCGTCTGCGGAACTCCAAAGTCCGCAGCCTGGTACAATTGATAGTGCAGGCTGTATCCCAAACCTTCAAAATCATCCACAACTTGCTTTAGCCACTCATTGTGACGCAAGAGCGCCTTCACGTTTTCAGCAACGAATACTCTTGGCCTAATTCTCCTGATCGCCTCTACCATCGCCTTGTAAAGACCGCTCCGCTTGCCGTTGACGCCAGCTCGTTTGCCGTTAACCGAAATATCCTGACATGGGAACCCCCCGATCAGAACATCGGCTTTTTCTGGCATACGGTCCAGAAGTTCCCAGACGTCACCAGTGACGATTTCGCGTCCCACGTTCCGGCGATAAGTCTTGCATGCCTCAACATTCAAGTCATTGGCCCAGATGATCTCAAATGACAGAGATCCGTACCGTCTGCCGAAGACGTCGAATCCGCCTATGAAACCCAAATCCATACCCCCACAGCCTGAGAACATAGATACTACAGCGTACTTCTTGGTGGGGCGGTCAGCCCTATTGACGCTAGCGCCTTCTCCGTATTTCGCGCACTCCTCCTGCACAGTGGAAGGGTGTCCTGATTGCTTCGCCTCATACCCGGCTGTACAAATCAAAGACGGTTGTCTTTGTTCGGCACAGTAGGTCGCTGCCGATTTTATGAACCAATCCTTGAGTGTGATTCCCGACATCGAAAGCGTGGCATACAGCCGCCGCTTAAGCTCGGGCTCGATATTGACTACGATTCTTCCGGAGTTTCCATTTTGCGCCATGAAAACAATGTAACCAATGTCACATGAAGCGCGCAAGCATTATTTTTGCCTTTTTTGGAGCGCTGGCCGTACCCCTGACTCCCCTAATGCTGAGGGCCTGTTGTCTGCGCATCCTACTTGGGTTGACGAACCTCCAGCCTGAACGTATCCATCACGATTGACTGATCCACTTTGCCGTAGGGATCGTCGCTCCCGACGTGGCTGACGACCATGATGGTTCCGTCGTTCAACTGGACGGCGTGGGGGTAGTAGGCGGAACCTGAAACATCCAGCTTGGTCCATCGCGCCCCGCTTGGCTGAGCGCCGCTGCCCGCCGCCCACCAGATGCCATTCTGCGCGATGTGAAGTATGGGGCCTTCGCGCGTCGCCAGAAGTTCCGGGTGACCGCTATGGGGGAACGGGGCGGGGACGATTGGCGTAGGCTCCCATGAGTCGCCCTCCTTGATGAACAGGTTCTGCCGCCGCTCCTGGCTCAACGTCTTGCCGTCCTTGTCGTAGCTTGCCGTGCGATAGACGGCCAGCAGGTCGCCATTGTCCAATTCGGCGGTATCGAATTCCTCTCCGCCGTAGCCCGCGTTCGGCGGGCCGGCATAGATCGGTTCCGACCATTCCCTGCCGAGTTTGTCCCTGCTCACCCACACGCATGCCCTGAGCTTTGGCAGAGTCTCGCTCCACGTCCACTTGTCCGGCACAAAAGGATTGGCCGCCCCGGTGACGGTGATCCGTCCGTCTGAAAGCATCCGTATCCTGGTCGGCCAGGTTTGTAGATTGGCGTTGCCGGAAAGCGGCTCCGGCGGTCCCCAAGTCTTTGTTCCGTCGGTCGAGCGTTGGATGTAGCCGCTCTGCGGGACGTCCCAGTAGGGCAGACCCTGTCCCCAGACGGCGCGCAGAACGGTTCCGTCGGGCAGGGCCCTCTCGCCCGTCGCGCAGCCGTTCATGCAGGTGGAAAAAGGGTCGGCGCTTACACGGACCCATGTCTCGCCCCCGTCGGTCGAACGCATGTGAATATTCTCAAGAACCAGGCCGGTCATGTCGTAGTTTGGGTCATGGGCGGGCGGGGGCCAGCAGAGGCGTTGCCGTATCGCGGGCGGCGCGCCTGGCCTCCAGCCGGATGTCGGGCCGGTCGCCTGGGTGAAGCAGATCATCACGCTCCCGTCGGGCATTTTCCACAGGCCGGTCCAGCAGGTGTAGCCGGGCGTCTGCGGGGAGTGATAGATCGTCTCGCGTTTCCAGCCCAGGGCTTTGACTTCCATCGCCTCGCCCTCCGCGACGCAAAGTCCGCCCGTCACTATCGAGAGAAGAACGGCGATAGTCCTGACTCCGTTCATGAGTCGTCCCTTGCGAACATGCGGCGAAAGGCGAGCTATTTCCCGCCGTCTGATTCCGGTTTCTCCGGTTCAGGTTCCCTGCGTTCAACGGCGACAGCCGGCGATTGCGCCGTGATTATTGGAACCGGGACGGTTCTCGTCGCCGGGGCTTCGGTCTGTTTCGGCTTACGCGGAGCCTTCTTCGGCTTCGGCGCGCCCTTTTCCTTTGAGACCAGCAGCGTCCGGATCGCGAACGGAGTGAACTCCCCGCTCGTGTCGCGCGCGGAGTGCCTGATCTTGAACTTGCGCGTGCGGCGCTCTATCGGGTCTGCCGCGACGACCGCCGCCGGCGCGTCGTGCCAGTGGATATGGAACTCGCCTCGCGTGCCGTGCGCCTCATACGCACGGAGGATGATTTCGCCCTTCGGCGATTCCTCGCTCGGCTTCACAGCCGTCACAACCATGTTCTGCGGCTCGATTGTCACGGCCGACCACCTCGGCGGAACATATCCCTGATGCGTTTCAACCGGGGCGGCCAACAGCGGGATGTTGAACTGATACGCCTCGCACACGACCCGGCCCTGACGCCAGTCGCCCTTGTGAGGCATGACGCTGTAGGAAAAGTAGTGCGTGGCGCGGTCCGCAACAGGGTCGGGCGATGTTGTGGCCCGAAGCAGCGACATGCCTATCACGTTGCCGTGGACGCTGTGGCCATACTTGCAGTCGTTGAGGACGGCCACGCCGTAATCGCCCTCGGACAGGTCAACCCATTGCTGCGCCGGAACCTCGAACCGCGCGATATCCCACGACGTGTTGAAATGCGTCGGCCTTTCGACCGAGCCGTACTGTATTTCAAACGTCGCGCGCGGCGAATACACCTTCACGGGGAACAACGCGCGCAGAAACTTTCTGTCCTCCTTCCAGTCAACCACCGTGTCGAAATCAACGCGTTTCGCGCCGGAGCAAAGCCTGATCCACTGCTTCAGGACCGACTTACCGAACTTGCGCTCGACCAGGATGGATGCGCGGACCGGGCCGGTCTCCACGACCTTCACCTCGCAAGTTCCGCCCATCGTCAGCGGTTTCTCAAGGTAGAAAGCGTCAACGTCCCAGGCATCCGCAGACGTTGAGCGGTCATCGTAGAGAACCAGTTGATTGGCTGGGTTGGAGGCGTCCAGAACCTCGCGCGCGGCAGCCTTGTCGTAAAGACTGACAAGCTGGCCTTCCAAATTAACCTTGACGCGCAGGTGCTCGTTCTCAAGCGTGTCGCCCTCCGGTCCGACTGCAACGCCCATCGGAGGGACGTAGGCCGGCTCCGCTCCAAGGTCAACGACCGTGTGGCCCATCGAGGGCACGCGGTCAACCTCGAAAATCAGTTTCTCGCTCCCGTCGCTATCAACGACCTTCTGGACCGGCGCGGTTATGCCCAGGCGCGTCTTCACGACGTTGGCGTCCGGGAGTCCACTGGCGGGCAGCGCGACAACGTCGCTGCGATCCCATGAAAGCGTATTCCAGACTGCGACCGGGCGCGTCGTGCCCGTCGTGTCAATCGCGTCCGCCCATGCCTTCTGCGCCCTGGCCAGCAGGTCGCTTCCCATCTCCTTGATCGTCGCGTAATCCTTCAGCGCATCCTCATAGACCCACGTGATGGACGAGCCGGGCAGTATGTCGTGGAATTGGTTGAGCAGAACAAGCTTCCATGCTTTGTCCAGCCCCGGCATGGGATCGAAGTCCAGCTTGCCGGGGTTCAGCGCGCACATGATCTCAACATCGCGCAGAAGCAGTTCGCTCTTGCGGTTGCCGCGCTTGTTGCGGGCCTGCGTCGTGTATGTGCCGCGGTGGTATTCCAGGTATAGCTCGCCCACCCAGGTCGGCAGGTCTTTGGCCTCTTTGGCGGCGCGCTTCAGGAACTCGCCCACGAATTCCCATTTCAGCTTTGGCATGCCGTCCAGATTTTCGCAGCGCCTTGCCGTCTCGATCATCTGCGGGGTCGGTCCGCCGCCGCCGTCGCCCCAACCGAAGACGTAGAGCCAGTTCTCGCAGCGGTCGCGCTCGGCGAAGTTTCTCTCGCCGTGGACGACCTGCTCCGGCATCATGTTCCCGACATAGGTGTCCGCAGGAAGGAAATGCGAAAAGATTTTCGTTCCGTCAATGCCCTCCCACCAGAACGTGTGGTTCGGGAACTTGTTGAACTTGTTCCACGAAATCTTCTGCGTGATGAAGTAGGGTACCCCGGACTGGCAGAGAATCTGCGGCAGCGCGGCGCTGTAGCCGAAGACGTCCGGAAGCCAGAGATATTCGCCCTGCACGCCGAACTCCTTCTGGAAGAAGCGCTGACCGTGCAGAACCTGCCGCACGAGGCTTTCGCCGCTGGGCACGTTGCAGTCAGCCTCCACCCACATCGCCCCGGCGGCCTCCCATTTGCCGTCCTTGACGGCTTTGCCGATTCGCTCGTAAAGGCGCGGGTAACGGTCCTTCGTGTATTGATAAAGCTGAGCCTGGCTTTGAATGAAAAGGTAGTCGGGATGGCGCTCCATCAGGTGCAGCACGGTGCTGAACGTGCGTCCGCACTTGCGGATGGTCTCACGCAGCGGCCAGAGCCACGCAGTGTCAATGTGCGAGTTGCCGATGATGCTTGCCCTGCCCGCCGTTGATTGCGCGCCCTTTGCCAGCAAAGCCTTCAGCGGTTCCCGCGCCGCCGCCGCAGTCCCCGGAACATCGTCCGGATTCAGCAGGTTCACGGCTTCGTTCAGACCGAAGCGCAGCCCCGGCCTGCGCCGCCCGTCCATCGGCAGGCGGATCATCAGGTCGTAGAGCGTGTTCATGTCGTGGTAGAGGTCCCATACGTCCTGCCGTCGCACTGCCAGTTCGGCCATGGACAACTGCGCCGGCTTGTCCGGATACGGCTCCATCGGGCCGGGTTTTCTGATTCCGAACATGTCATTGCAGGCGGCCTCGACGTAAAGGACAAGCTCCTCTCCCCCCGCCGCTGGGGAGGCCACAAACGCCTCGGTGTGGTGGTCGCGGTTCAATCCGCGCCAGGGCGCGCCATCCATCCAGAGCAACGCTTCGGAGCCTGTGTTGATGAGCGCCGCGACGTTGTTCCCGGTCTCATCGGTTGGAATGCGTCCCTTCATGCGGAACCACGCAGTGCTCCAGAACGGCCCCCATCGGAAGCCGACCTTGCACGGTTTGTATTCCTGCCCGACGGCTTCTTCATAGTTAATCGGGTCGGCGCACTGGAAGACCTCGATCTCCAGCGGCGCAATGGTCCTGTAAATGGCCGGTCTGACGATATGCTCGATCGTCTGCCGTATCCTCTGCTCGGTAAGCTCAGGATGCTTCAACATGGATGTTCCTTTCCTGCCGGCGATTCATTTCCGCGCATGACGGCGCGGATTCTCAACATTCTTCAATCACGCCGCGAGTCCGTTATCATCCGGGACCGCGTCCGTCCGCTCAAACGGAAGATCAAGCCGGGAGTATATACCAAACATGGCCGAATCAACAGCTCCGCGCGAAGCATTGAATACATCCCGGCGATTGACCGTTTGAGCGTCCCGTTTTATAGTAATGACTGTAGTCGTCAGGATTGCAGCGCCGTTGCGCCGTCCCCCCCTCTCTTGCATCCGATGCGGAGAACGCTCGATGAACTGCCTCATGATGATCTTCCCGGCCGCGCTCTTAATGCTTTCAACCCAGGATTCCGTTTCCGCCGTCACAAGCGACGCAGTTCGCGCGCCGCTCTTTGTCAGCGGCAAGGACGGCTATCACACCTACCGGATTCCGTCCGTCATAACGACCCCGAAAGGGACGCTCCTTGCCTTCTGCGAAGGGCGCAAGAAAAACCGCTCCGACACCGGCGACATTGATCTGGTTATGAAACGCTCCTCCGACGGCGGAGCCACTTGGAGCGAACAGTCCATAATCTGGGATGATGGCCCGAACACATGCGGCAATCCGTGCCCCGTCATTGACCGCGACACGGGAACCATCTGGCTCCCGATGACGTGGAACCTGGGCGCTGACGGCGAGGGCGAGATCGTCAAAGGTACCAGCAAGAACACGCGACGCGTCTTCATCACGCGCAGCGATGACGACGGCATGACATGGGCCAAACCAGTCGAGATCACGGAGACAACCAAGAAGCCGGAATGGTCGTGGTACGCCACCGGGCCGGGCGTCGGCATCCAGCTCCGTTTTGGGGAGCGCAAGGGGCGTCTCGTCATACCGTGCGACCACAACACGAAGGCCAACCCGGTCACGCATCACTCCCACGTGATCTTCTCCGACGACCACGGCAGGACGTGGCAACTGGGCGGCGCGACCGAGAGCGGAGCGAACGAATGCCACGTTGTCGAGCTTGACGACGGCTCACTCCTCCTGAACATGCGCCGCGCAAGGGTCTGGAACGAGCCGTACCGTCTGACATCGCTCAGCGCCGACGAAGGCGCGACGTGGTCGCCGCTGACCTTTGACAAGGCATTGATTGACCCCGTTTGTCAGGGGTGCATGATCCGCTACGAGCTGCCGGACCGCTCCGTCATCCTGCATTCGAACGCAGCGGACGGCCTCAAGCGGATCCGCATGACGGTCCGCATCAGCGAGGACGGCGGAAAGACGTGGGCATTCTCCCGCGCGCTTCACGAAGGCCCGACCGCCTATTCCTGCCTGACCCGCCTGCCGGATGGCTCAGTCGGATGCCTTTACGAGGCCGGTGTGGAAAGCCCCTACGAGACGATCACGTTCGCCCGCTTCCCGCTGGATTGGATAAAGGGCGGCGCGGCGCGATAACATCCCGCGTGTGCAAAACCTGAGATTTCGCACACCCTGCGGGGAGAATCGGGTGGTTGATTTCTCGAGCATAGCCAAGGTTCCGAAGCGCGCCATGCGCATGGCGCACATCGCCCGCATCATGGTCAAGCACGGGCTGGGCGGCATCGCCGAACAGATGGGCCTGCACCGCCACCTCCCCACCGGCGCCCGCCTGCAACCGCACATCCCTTCCGAGGAGCCTGCCGAAAGCATTCCAGAACGGATTGCCAACGCGATAGAGGAGCTAGGTCCCACATTCGTCAAATTCGCGCAGATGCTCAGCACCCGGCCCGACCTTCTTCCGCCGGAATATATCCAGTCGCTCAAACGCGTATTCCACCACGTAAAACCTTTCCCCGCCGATCAGGCGCGTCGGACAATCGAGGAGGAACTGGGCCGAGGCATCTCCGAGCTTTTCCAGGACTTCACGAACGAACCGATTGCAAGCGGCAGCATCGCGCAGGTCCACCTTGCGACGCTGCTGGACGGGCACAAGGTCGTCATCAAGGTCAGGCGTCCCGATATCGAACGGATCATCGAGGACGACATGAGCCTGCTGCTTTACTTGGCATCCCAGGTGGAACGCGTGGAAAACCTCCGCGCTCTGCACCTGTCTCTTATCGCCGAGGAATTCTCGCACGGCATCCGGCGCGAACTCGATCTTGTCACCGAAGCGGCCAATACGAATCGCTTCCACGAGGCACTGGCCGGGAACTCAGACGTCATCGTGCCAAAGGTCTTCTGGGAATACACGACCAGCAAGGTGCTTACCCTTGAAAGACTCGAGGGAGAAGACCTGGCCGGGGTGAGCGACCTGGAGGCCAGGGGCATTGACCCGAAAAAGCTTGCCCGCACTCTCGTTGACCTTTTCCTCATTCAGTTCCTTGACCTGGGGATCTTCCACGCCGACCCCCACCCCGGCAACATCCGCATCCTGCCAGGCGGCAAGCTGGCCTTGATTGATTTCGGGTTGGTCGGGCACGTCACAAACGAGCTTCAAAACCATCTCTGCTCCGCCCTCATCGCCGTATCCACTGGGAACGTGGAACTGGTCGTCGAAATCCTGGCCGAACTCGGCATCATCCAGGATGACACCGACCTGCGGGCGCTTCGCTCGGCGCTGACAGAAATCCTTGACAAATATTACAGCATCCCCTTGCGGGAAATAAATCTTCAGGATGCCGTCACGGAACTTATGGGCGTCATTCGCGAGCACAAGGTTCAATTTCCCCGCGACTTCGTCCTTATGGGCAAGGTGACGGGCATGATCGGGGGAGAGGTTCTCGAACTCGATCCGGAAATTGACATTGCGGAGGCCCTCACGCCCTACGCCAAGAAGATGTGGCTGCGCCGATTCTCTCCCGCGCGGATGAGCCATTCACTCCATTCAAACGCCTGGACGCTGGGGACGATCCTGGGCCGCGGACCGCGCGATTTAAGGGACTTGATTCGCCGCCTGCTTCGCGGTAAACTTCAATTCACGATTCAGCATCAGGGGCTTGATGAGCTTGCCCGCGAGCTTGATCGCTCCAGCAACCGGCTGGCGATGAGCATCATGCTGGCTGCGATTGTCATTGGCTCATCAATCGTGCTGGCGACCAAGGTCGGATACCTGATCCCGGGAACGGATGTTTCCGCGCTTGGCATAAGCGGATTTCTTGTGGCCCTGATCGCCGGTTTCTGGCTTGTCTGGAAGATTTTCAGATCAGGCGGCCTGTAGGGTGCGTGAAACCGGAGGTTTTGCGCACCATGCAGAATGTAGGGTGGGTTCTTAGCGTAGCGGGAACCCGCCAAAAAGTTGGCCTTCCGAAGCCCAAGTAGCTCAACGGCAGAGCACGGCTTTCGTAAAGCCGGGGTTGTGGGTTCAAGTCCCACCTTGGGCTCCATTTATCAGATTTCTCCTATACCTTAATTCCGCTTTGATGGGATATCGCCGGCGAGATTTCGCAGGCTTTTCTGCCGCAATCGAAATTTCCAGGACGGATTGGACAAGAATCGGCGCTCATAGAGACATGAGCCGGAATTGGTTCACGTTCAACCCGCCGGCGGCAAAGATTTCTTCGAAAGTTTATGCCTGACAATCTCTCCGTTGATCATATAGAAAATATCTTCAGCAATGTTGGTCGCGTGATCGCCGATGCGCTCCAGATGCCGGGCCACTGATATCATGCGGATGAGTGCGTCGAGATGCTCCGGCGTCGCCCCCTCCATCTTCTCTTTCGCCTGCTCAATTACCTGTTTGTTCAATGCGTCCACTTCCTTGTCGGCCACGCATACCTGTCGGGCAAGTTCCGGATCAAGGTTGATCAGCGAGTCCAGACTACCTTTGAGCATTGCTCTTGTCTTATCTGTCATATCCCATAATTCGGACGGAAAGGCTACCTTCGTTGCCATCGCAAGATGGCATACCTGTTTCGCGATATTGACTGAAAGATCGCCTATGCGCTCAAGGTCGTTGTTGATTTTCAGGATGGCCACGATGAATCTCAAGTCCTTGGCCACCGGCTGATAAAGCGCCAGTATCTTCAGGCATTCTTCCTCCGTTTCGACCTCGATATCATCAATTTCAACATCCTTCCTGACAACCTCTTCGGCCATTGCCGCATCGCGCAGTTCGATTGCCTTCACGGCCTTGTGAAGGTTCTCCTCCACAATCGCGCATAAATGCAACATGCGTTGCTTCAGGGCTTCAATTTCTCTTGCCAGATGCGCCGACATGCGATTATGTCCTCCGTCAGCCGGAGCGCGCGGGGATCATCCGTAGCGTCCGGAAATGTATTCCTCTGTTCGTTTGTCCCGTGGATTTTCGAAGATCCGAGCTGTCCGCCCGGCCTCCACCAGATCGCCCAGCAGCATAAAGACAGTTTCGCTGGAAACGCGGGCCGCCTGCTGCATGTTATGCGTCACGATGACAATTGCATAACTGTGAGCCAGTTCCCGCATCAATTCCTCCACCCGCGCAGTGGCGATGGGGTCGAGCGCGGAACACGGCTCGTCCATCAGCAGGACTTCCGGCTCCACAGCCACAAGGCGGGAGATACAGAGGCGCTGCTGCTGCTCAGGCGAGAGCGCGAGAGCAGGGGAATTTCTCCTGTCCTTCAACTCGTTCCACAGGTCGGTTGCCCGCAACGCGTTCTCGACAATGGCCTGCAGCTTCGCGCCGTCCGTCGTTCCATGAACGCGAGGACCGTAGGCGACGTTGTCGAAAACCGAGAGCGGAAACGGGTTTGGTCTCTGGAAGACCATGCCCACCCTCCGCCTGAGACTGGTGAGTTCCATTGCCTGGTCATGTATGTCCCTGCCGTCAAGAAGAATCTGCCCGGTGGTGCGAACGTTCCTGATGAGTTCATTCATGCGATTCAGGCATCGCAGCAGCGTTGATTTTCCACATCCGGACGGGCCGATGATCGCGGTGATTTCGCGGGGTTTAATCTGAAGGTTCACGTCCCTGAGGGCCTGGAATCCGCCATAGAAGAGATTTAGTTGCCGGGTTTCCATCTTCAGTTCCATACTCGCGCCCTCAGCCGAATTGCCCGATAAGGTAGTCATTCGTGCGTTTATCCACCGGGTTGGTAAAGACCTGCTCCGTCGCGCCGACCTCTATGAGTTCGCCCATCAGGAAGAAGGCAGTGCGATCGGACGAGCGAGCCGCCTGCTTCGTGTTGTTGGTCACCAGGACGATGGAATGCCGGGATTTCAGTTCGGCAAGGGCGTCTTCGATCTTCCCGGTTGAGATCGGGTCAAGCCCCGAACACGGCTCGTCCAGGATCAGCGCCTCTGGCCGGAGCGCCAGCACGCGCGCCAGGCACATGCGTTGCTGCTGGCCGCCGGAGAGATTATGGGCCGGCTCCCTGAGGCGGTCCTTAACCTCTTCCCAGAGCGCCGCGCTTCTGAGCGATGTTTCGACGCGCTCGTCAAGCATGACGCGATTGCGTATCCCGGCCAGCTTTGGGCCGTAGGCAAGATTGTCATAGATGGACCACGGGAGCGGCATCGGAGTCGCGTAGACCATGCCGATGCGACGGCGAAGGTCGGAAACGTCAACGCCGGGCGCATAAATCTCCCGTCCGTCAAAGAGCACCTGTCCGGCGTGGCTGAACGAATGAGTCAGGTCGTTCAGGCGGTTCAGGCAGCGCAGGAACGTGGTCTTTCCGCTGGAAGCCGGGCCTATGATAGCCAACCGCTCGCAGGGATAAACGCAGAGATTGACCTCCTTCAGGGCGGGCTTGCCTGCGAAGCTTACGCAGAGGTCGCGGGTTTCGATTCTGGGTTCGACCGGGGTTGCGGGACAGTTCATCTCACTCTGGCCACAAATCTGCTCATCAGCCAGTAGGCAAAGAGGTTAAGCGCGAGTATGGCAATGATCAGAACAGATGCCGTCGCGTAGGCGTTGGTCATGGATATCCCCTCGCGGGAGAGGATGTAAAAGTGCAGCGCGAGCGTCCTTGAGGAGTCCAGGAGCGATTGCGGCATGCGCAACGCCGAGCCGGCCGTGAGCATTACAGCGGCGGTCTCGCTTATGCTGCGCCCCAGGGACAGAATTATGCCGGTGCCTATCCCGGGCAGGGCCGAACGCAAAACGACGCGCGTGACCATCTGCCACCGCGTGCTGCCGACCCCGTAGCTCACCTCCCGGTAGGCCTGTGGCACGGCGCGTATGGCTTCCTCGCTTGTGCGGATTATGGTCGGCAGTACCATCAGGGTCAGCGTAAGCGCCCCTGAGATCACCGACAATCCCATGCCCAGAACGATTGCGAAAAAGACAAAACCGAACAGCCCGAAAATGATTGATGGTATGCCGGCAAGGCAGTCCGCCCCGAATCTGATGACAGCCGTCAACCGCCCTTCGCGCGTATATTCGGTAAGGTAGATCGCCGTGGCGACTCCGATCGGGGCCGCGATCAGCACGGCCAGCCCGGCCACAAGCGCGCTGCCTACGATCATGGGGAAAATCCCGCCCTCGCGCCCCATGCTCCTGGGGGAATCGGCCAGGAATTCGCGGCTTATATGCGGCAGACCGTGGGCCAGAATGAAGATGATGATGAACGCCAGCGCGCAGATTGTAATCCCGGCCATCGCCCAGAGGAGGGTTACCACTGCGCGCTCCGTTGTCGCCGGATGCAACCTCATCTGAAGCTCCGTTCTCTGGCGCTGCGGCGGGAGACGGAAAGCGCAACGCAATTGAGAATCATGATTATCACGAAGAGTGTAACGCCGGTGGCGAAAAGGGCCTCCCGATGCGCGCCCGATGCGTAACCCATCTCCAGCGCGATGTTGCTTGTGAGCGTGCGGGTTGGGGCCAGGATGCTTCCCGGGATTTCGATAGAATTGCCGGCGACCATGATTACGGCCATCGTCTCCCCGACGGCGCGCCCCATGCCCAGTATGGCGGCGGCAACGATGCCGGACCTGGCCGCTTTGAGCATAACCATGCGCGTGGTTTGCCATCGCGTGGCCCCCAGCGCGATTGACCCCTCCCAGAAAGAGCGGGGAACCGCCTGGAGCGCGTCAACGGAGATGCTGGTCACGGTCGGCAGCACCATGATTCCCAGCACGATTGACGCGGCAAGCACGGAAAGTCCGGGTCCGCCCAGGCGATTGCGTATCAGCGGCACCAGCGTGACCACGCCCATGAATCCATAGACGACCGATGGAATCCCCGCCAGCAGTTCGACGACCGGCTTCAGCACGGCGGCCAGAGACGGAGGAGCAAACTGCGTAAGCACAATAGCCAGCCCGAGGCCGAAGATCATCCCTATAACCATCGCCCCGGCAGTCACTGCCAGGGAACCGATGATCATGGAGAAAATGCCGAAACTGCCATCCCTGGGCCGCCAGTCCGCGGAGAGGAAGAACTCTCCGCCGCCGGTGCGCAGAATGATCGGCATCCCCTCCCGAAAGATGAAGATGGTTATAAGCGCCAGGCCGGAAATGGCTGAAAGCGCTGTGACCGTCAGAATGGCCGCTATGATTTTATCCTTCTTCACTTGGCTCTGATCAGGCCTTCGTCTTCAAGCATTTTCTGGGCGTCGGCGGAAAGGACGAAGTCAATGAATTTCTGCGCTCCTGCGCCGGGCGCGCCCTTGACGGCGAAGAGAAACGGGCGGGCCAGCTTGTATTTGCCGTTCAATACGTTCTCATGGGTAGGTTCCGCGCCGTCAATGGCAAGGGCCTTGAGTTCCTTGCCGACAAGCCCGAGGGACATGAATCCGATCGCTGCCGGATCGCCCTTGACCAGTTCCTTGACCGCGCCGTTCGATTCCTGCGCGATCGCTCCGGCGGGGATGCGGTCCTTGTCCATGACAAGATGCATGAAACTCTCCCGCGTGCCGGAACCCTCCTCGCGGGCTATCAACCGGATAGGTGAACCCTTCCCGCCGACTGCCTCCCAGTTGGCGATCCGCCCGCTGAAAATTCCGCGCAACTGCTCCAGCGATAATCCATCAACGGTGTTAGCGGGATTCACAACGATGGCCAGACCGTCCCGCGCAATGGTAATCGGTGTGAACTGTCCCGCTTCCGCTTCGTTGAGCGAGCGGGAACACATGCCGATGTCAGCCAATCCGTTGACAGCGGCCTGCAGGCCGGCGGTCGAGCCTCCTCCCTGAACCTCCACGCGCTCCGCGGGATTGCGTTTCTCGTATTCCTGGGCCAGAACCTCCGCGAACGGCTGCACTGACGTAGAGCCGACCACGTTGACGGGGCGGTTCTTCGCGCCCTTGCATCCTGTAAGGCACAGCAACGCCGCCGCCAGACCGAACGCGGCAAGACCATTTTTCCTCTGTGTCATGATGTCTCTCCTTAACGTGATAGTAGAATGGACGCATGTTAGGTTTCCGTTAGGACTGTGTTGATGCCGCGTGAAAACTGTCGGCAAGTCGCCTCGGTTGCATCCACCAGGGCATGGATCTATACCGAAATCCACATTCCCTCCGGCCGCGTGTCGTCCCACGGCAGATGTTCGTCATTACGCCTGGATTCAGACTCGGAAAACCTTCCCGCCGCCATCCGGGCAGCCGCCACGCCCAACAAGTACATCCCGACAATCAGCAAGTTCGTCATGCGCATCTCCTTTCAATTGTCTTGATTTGCTGATCATCATAGACGGGCGGCGTTAGCGCGTTGTTAGCCGCAAGCGAATCTTTGCTTAATTAGCGTTGAAACGCGCGATAAGCGGACATGTCTGATGCGCGAACTATGGGGCAGACCGAGAGTGAGCAATCGCGCTCGTCATGGATTACGGAGAGCCGCCGGAGACCGGCTTCATTCCTCCGGCACATACGCCGGCGGCTTGGGCGGAACCGGCCCCCCCTTATCAGCGGCGGGGCTTTTGGATGCCGAACCTTTGGAGGCATCGGGTTTTGCGGCGGCGGATGGCCGCGGGGAATAGTAGTCCTCGTCATCGTCGCTCGCGGCGGACGCTCCCATCATGCGCTGCATTACCTCAAGTTGTGTCTGTTGCGTGAATCTCATGGCGCGAAGCTCTTTTACGGCTGACCTGAGCATCCAGAAAGACAGAAGACCGGACAGGGACATGATTATCAATGTCGCCTGCGCGGCCTGCCTGATCTGCCTGATCCCCTCAGTCCCTTCGCTGCCAAGCCGCAAAGCCTGCACAGCCATGCTTATACGGTGGGATTCCTCCGCCGTCTCCCGCGCAACCGTCAACAACGTCTGGAGGGACACGTTGCTCTGCCGGAATTCTTCAGCCAGATTTCTGACCGGCGCCGGGGAGTGAATCTGTGTTGAACGATGCTTTGCCGCATCCTCCTGCTGTTCAGTTTGTTTGACCTTTGCCTCCCGCAAATCATCACTCATCATTCTCTCCTGCAATGTTTATTAATGGCATCAGGATGCGCAATCATGACCTGATGACTGCGCACCCTGACGCGTGCCCCACTTTTCCGGGCGACCCACCCCGGCTGATGCCTCAGAACTACGGATGGTTCAAGACTTCCGGGGAATCAACAATCGAGTAAATCCTGTCGCCCCAGAGATAGTTTGTCGGATCCAGAGTTCTCTCCAGCGGGACGGTTTCCACGTGGCCGTCGCAGAACAGGTAGTTGCTGCCTGTCCTGTGCGCCTCCGGATTGATGTACGAAATGTGGTGATTTGCGCTCGCCGTGGACTTGTCGGCAAAGACGGTCTCTATTGCCAGCATCGCCTCATCGTATGTGAGCTTGTAGAACTTCGGCAGCGGGGCGGCAAGGTTTGACCACGCCTCGCCGTCGAAGACGGAGAACGTCACACCATCATCGTCCGAAATTTGAACGGCGCTGGTCGGGCGATGGCTCTTGTATGCGGCGCCGCCGGCCACTGAACTGCCGTAGATGCAGTTGGCGCTGTCGCTGAACTCGCCCAGCAATATCGTCTGACCGCCCTTCTTGATCTGGCCGGACGTTACCTGGCGGAGTTTGTCCGTCTTGCTGGTTGATAACGGATCCTGGTCGTGCGCGGCATCGAACTTCTTGCGCGGCATGATCGCCTCGTTGGCAACGTAGCTCAGGCGCGCAACCTGCCGATCGTCAATGCCTGCGGTCTGAGTGGCCTGTCCGGCGGGCGGATCAGGGAGACGGGCGGCCGTGAAGTTTGTCGGCGCCCATCCCCTGGCTTCATGCGTCGGGCAGACGAATTCCGCGCTGGAGCGCGGGTAACTGTTGACATACGGCGGGACCATCGGCGGAACAGAATCCCTCTGCGGTCCCTTGTAGGAGCCGGAGTCAAGAGCCGCCGTCCAGTGGTAATAACCTTCTCCGCTCGTGTCGCCGTTGATGTATACGTAGCAGTTCGGATAAAAATCATCGTAATCGGACAGGTACATCTGCATGGCGACCCCGAGGTTCTTCATGTTGCTCATGCACGCGGACGCCCTCGCCTTGGCCCGCGCCGCCCCGAGGGCCGGCATGAGCAATCCCGCCAGGATGGCGATGATGGCGATGACCACCAGCAATTCAATCAACGTAAAAGCCCGTGAAACGCGACTCCACTTCTGATGTTGCGTCATTGACTGGACTCCTTGTCCCAAAACCCCTGCAAAAAAGCATCACACACCGCGTGTGAATTTCCTCCATCCGACTGGAAGGGAGTCTAGAAGCGGGGAGTTAAGGCAAGATGTCGCGTTTGTTAGATGACTATTAATTCCCGCCGGACAAAATCAATACGATGGATTACCGCCTGGGCAGATGAATGCTGAATTTGCTGCCCTTCCCGGGGCGGCTCTCCACGGATACGCTCCCTCCATGCGCGTCCGCGATGTGCTTGACTATCGCAAGCCCAAGCCCCGTGCCGCCCATGTCGCGGCTTCTTGCCTTATCCACGCGATAGAATCGCTCGAACAGGCGCGGCAAATGCTCTTTCTCTATCCCGCATCCCTGATCAATAACACATATTATTACACCGCTGTCGTCTTTCTCGGCTAGGATGCGAACCTTGCCGCCGGAGCTGCTGTATTTTGTGGCGTTGTCAACCAGATTCACAACCGCCTGCTCGATCAGCGGGGTATTCATCCGCGCCGTCACGTCTGAGGAACATTCTATCTCAAGCGATATTTTTTTCTCTTCAGCCTTTGGGCGGCATAAGTCCGCCGCCTCCCCCAGCATGTCGGCGATGGACGTCTCCTCAAATTCGATCCTCGCCCTGTCCGCGCCGGCTTCTACCCATGAAAGACACAGCAGGTCCTCGATGATCGCCTGGAGCCGGTTGGCCTGCTTGGCGATGATCTTCAGGAATCGCTCAGCGCTCTCCGGATCCTTCGCCGCCCCTTCCTGAAGCGTCTCAACGAAGCCTTTTATGCATGTTATCGGCGTCTTCAACTCGTGCGATACGTTGGCCACGAAGTCGCGCCGCACACTCTCCAGCCGCCGCAGGCGAGTCACATCATTCAGGACGACCAAGGCCCCGATCTTTGTCCCCTCCGCGTCCCGAAGGACGGTCCCGTGAACCTGAAGTATCATGTCCCCCTTATCCCGCAGAACTATCTCTCCCTCAAAAGGTTCCTGATCGGACAAGGCGCGCGCGACGAATGTCTGAAGGTCCGCGTTGCGAATCACCTCCTGAATTGTCCGACCATGAGCCTGCTCCGCTTCCGCCCCCGTTATTTTCGACGCCGCCTTGTTCATGCCGATGACGCGCCCGTCGCTGTCAACCGCTACCACGGCTTCAACCATGCTGGATAAAACGGCATCCTGTTCATTGCGCTGCCGCACTATTGTGCGAATGCGGTCATCCAACTGGCCAGCCATGATGTTGAGGGACTCCGCCAGGCCGCAAAGCTCCTCCGCGCCGGCCACGTAAAGCCGGTGCTCCAGGTTGCCGACGGCGTACTGCATGGCGCCGTATCGCATCTCCTGCAGCGGGCGGCTGATCCTCCGCGAGACGACCACGCCGGCAATCAACGCCACGGCAGTCACAACGGCCGCCCCTATGAGAATCCGCCAATACGCCAGGCGAAGCGCGTCCTCAATGGCGCTTGTTGCGACCGATGTTCTCACAACGCATAAGACATGCCCCTCGCGCGCCATCGGAATCGCAAGGTACATCATGTTTCTCCCAAGCGTCGGACTTCGCCTCTGCGATACTCCGCGCCCGGATTTCAGCGCCGTGACAATCTCCGGCCGGTCGGCGTGGCTCTTCATCCGCGACGGCATCTCATCCGAGTCCCCTATGACCTCTCCAGACGGAAGGGAGACCGTGATTCTGGTCGCCGTCTCCCGGCCCATCCGCTTGCAATACTCGTCAATCTCATCGTTGCGCCCCTTGCGAAGCAGTTCCGCAAGATGATCCTGAACAAGCCTTGCCCTGGCTTCAAGGGAATCCTCCAGCCGTTCCATGTAGAAATCCCTGAGCGATCCGACTGTATACCACGTGACCGCAATCAGAGAGAACAACGTGATTCCGGCAAAATAAGGATATATATGCCAGATCAGACGCCTGTGTTTCACTCCGACTCCTTGAACCTGTATCCCACGCCCCTGACCGTCTCTATAAAACAGCCTGCGGACCGAAGCTTCTTCCGCAGTCCCGCCACCTGAACGTCCACGGAGCGCTCGGTCACAGGATAATCGAATCCCCGGATGGCTTCTATAATCTGTTGCCTTGAGGATACCCACCCCGGCCTGCGGGCAAGAAGATGCAGTAGCCTGAATTCGGTGAACGTCAGGTCCACAAGCCTGCCGTCAACCAGAGCCTCGTGACGTCCCGGATTTATGACGATATTGTGAATCCTGACTATTTCCTCATTATCCGCAGGTTGCTGCTTCTGCCGCCGAAGCACCGCCCTGATCCTGGCAAGCAGAACTCGGGGGCTGAAAGGTTTGGACAGATAATCGTCCGCTCCAAGCTCAAGTCCTGTGACAACGTCGGCCTCCTCCCCTTTGGCGGTCAGCATGACGATCGGAATCAAGGCTGTGGTAGTGTTCTTCTTCAATTCGCCGCATACTTGAAGCCCGTCAATCTCAGGCAGCATGAGATCAAGAATGATAAGGTCCGGAAGCTTGGACTTCGCGTGGGCAAGGGCCGCCTCCCCCGTTTTGACGCATTCGACACGGTACCCGTTTCTTCTCAAGTTGTAAGCGACGAGTTCGAGAATGTCTTCCTCGTCGTCAACCACAAGAATTTCAACCGGAGCCATATGTATTATTGACCTCCGCGAAAACCATTTCTCGCTGATTATTCGAATAGGCATTATACAGGAGAATATTAGCGTTTGGTCAGGATTCGGTCAGGAACCTGTAATCAGGTCGAACGCCATCGGCAGTCGGCATCCATCCGCACCGGCAAAGCCCTATCAGCCCGTTGAAAAAGCTGCCGTTTACGCTGCTGTCAAGCGCCGACGATCTGCAAGGAAGATATGTGTGGAACTCTC